>NZ_JBHVVP010000006.1:0-470403 GCF_042882605.1 Streptomyces sp. NPDC058198 | reverse complement strand
TCTGGCGTTGACTTTTGGCACGCTGTTGAGTTCTCAAGGAACGGACGCTTCCTTTGTACTCACCCTCTCGGGCTTTCCTCCGGGCTTCCCTTCGGCATTTCGTGTTTCAAACTCTATCAGGCTTTTTCGCTCTCCCCGACCACCGTTTCGCGGACACGCAAAAGGAGATCGAGTTAATGATCAAGACTTGATAGATGCCGCCGACCCCCGACTCAAAGTCGCGCTGGGGTCAGGCAGGAGTACGACACTACATGCGGTCGGCCGACGCAGGCAAATCCATTCCGGTGCGTCCCCCGATCTGTCAACCGTCAGCTCTCATGCGGAACCGTCACTTCCTATGACTTACCCTTCTGAACAGCACGTCGTCCCCTCACAGGCGGTGACGGCGGACCCGATTTTCTCCGCTCTTGGGAGGCTCCCCATGACCCTCGTGACCGCCCCACTGCCCGGACACGTCATCGGGCTTGCCGCTGTCCCCGATCCGGTGTTCTCCGGCGCGATGGTGGGGCCCGGCACCGCCATCGATCCGGTGCGGGAGCCGGGCGAGGCCGTGTCTCCGGTCGACGGCGTGGTGGTCTCCCTGCATCCGCACGCCTTCGTCGTCGTCGACTCCGCCGACCACGGCGTACTGACCCACCTGGGTATCGACACCGTGCAACTCAACGGTGAGGGCTTCGAACTGCTCGTCGAGAAGGGCGACACGGTCCAGCGCGGACAGGCCGTCGTGCGCTGGAACCCCGCTGCCGTCGAAGCGGCCGGCAAGTCCCCTGTCTGTCCGGTCGTGGCGCTCGACGCCTCGGCCGGCTCCCTCTCCGACCTCCGCGAGGACGGCGAGGTGAAGGCCGGCGACTCTCTCTTCGGCTGGCAGTGACGGCGGCGCCGTATCTCGGGGACGGGCACTGAGCGCTCGTCGCACATCCATCGCGGCGACAGGATCGCCGCACAATCGGAGACGGTGAAATGCAGACAACGCTGCGAGGGGTCGGGGTCAGCCACGGAGTGGCGATCGGCGAAGTCCGTCATATGGGGACCGCGGTACTGGAGCCGCCGGCCAAGCAGATTCCGCCGGAGGAGGCCGAGCGCGAGCAGGGGCGCGCCCGCCAGGCCGTCGAAGCG
The DNA here is from genome assembly GCF_042882605.1 of Streptomyces sp. NPDC058198. Classification (NCBI taxonomy): domain Bacteria; kingdom Bacillati; phylum Actinomycetota; class Actinomycetes; order Kitasatosporales; family Streptomycetaceae; genus Streptomyces; species Streptomyces sp. NPDC058198. Next base: position 469,287 of record NZ_JBHVVP010000006.1, on the reverse strand, counting down.
GTGGCGGCCGACCTGATGGCCCGGGGCAATCTGGCCGGCGGCGAGGCGCAGGCGGTACTAGAGGCGCAGGCGATGATGGCTCAGGATCCTGAGCTGATGGCCGATGTGGACCGGCGGATCGCCGTCGGGAGCACGGCCGAGCGCGGGGTGTACGACGCGTTCGCCTCGTACCGCGCGCTGCTCGCCAATGCCGGTGAGTATCTGGCGGGACGGGCCGCGGACCTGGACGACGTGCGGAATCGTATCGTCGCCCGGCTGCTGGGCGTTCCGATGCCGGGTGTGCCGGACAGTGACGAGCCGTATGTACTGATCGCGCGCGATCTCGCCCCCGCGGACACGGCGTTGCTCGACCCGGCTCTGGTGCTCGGTTTTGTGACCGAGGAGGGCGGGCCGACGAGCCACAGCGCGATTCTGGCGCGGGCGCTCGGAGTGCCGGCCGTGGTCGCGCTGCCGGGTGCCAAGGAGCTGGCCGAGGGCACCCTGATCGCGGTCGACGGCAGTACCGGTGAGGTCTTTGTCGAGCCGAGCGCCGAGAAGCGGTCGGAGCTCGAGCGGGCGGCCGCCGCGCGGAAGGCCGCGCTGTCCGCCGCCACCGGGCCGGGTGCGACCTCGGACGGTCACAAGGTGCCGCTGCTCGCGAACATCGGCGGACCCGCGGATGTGCCGGCGGCCGTCGAGGCGGGTGCCGAGGGCGTCGGACTGTTCCGTACCGAGTTCCTGTTCCTGGACGACAGCCGGCAGGCGCCGTCGGAGGAGAAGCAGGTCGAGGCGTACCGCAAGGTGCTCGAGGCGTTCCCCGAGGGCCGGGTGGTCGTGCGGGTGCTGGACGCCGGCGCCGACAAGCCGCTGGACTTCCTGACCCCCGCCGACGAGCCGAACCCGGCGCTCGGTGTGCGTGGTCTGCGGAGTCTGCTGGATCACCCGGATGTGCTGCGGACCCAGCTGACGGCGCTGTCGAAGGCCGTTGCGGGACTGCCCGTGTATCTGGAGGTCATGGCGCCGATGGTGGCTGACCGTACGGATGCGAAGGCGTTCGCGGACGCGTGCCGTGAGGCGGGGCTGACCGCGAAGGTCGGCGCGATGGTGGAGATTCCGTCCGCCGCTCTGCGGTCCCGGTCGATTCTTCAGGAGGTCGAGTTCCTTTCCTTGGGGACCAACGATCTGGCGCAGTACACCTTCGCCGCCGACCGGCAGGTGGGTGCGGTGTCGCGGCTGCAGGATCCGTGGCAGCCCGCGCTGCTCGATCTGGTGGCGCTGTCGGCCGAGGGCGCCAAGGCCGAGGGCAAGAGCTGTGGTGTGTGTGGTGAGGCTGCCTCCGATCCGCTGCTCGCCTGTGTGCTCACCGGGCTGGGGGTGACGTCGTTGTCGATGGGTGCGGCGTCCATCGCCTATGTGCGGTCGGCCCTGGCGAAGCACACGCTGGCGCAGTGCGAGCGTGCCGCCGCGGCCGCGCGGGCCGCGGACACGGCCGAGGGCGCCAGGAAGGCCGCGCAGGCGGTGCTGTCCGGCGAGTGAACCGGCCGGCCGGATTCCGGCCGGGTTCTGAGGGGGCTTCCCGCCGCACTGTGGCGGGAAGCCCCTTCGGCGTTCAGTGGTGGGTGCCGGTGTCGTCGAGGCCGAGGTCGAAGCCGGCGCGGTACTCCACCCCTGGCTCCGGGGAGAGCGGCTCTCCGGTGTCCGCGTCGGTGCAGTAGGCGCTGAAGACCTCGCCCTCGGTGAGCGGGACGAGGCTGCCGCGGTGGAGGCGCCAGCCGTGCAGCCGGTCCGGTGTGTCGGGTGCTGTCGTACGGAGCACCACTCCCCCGGAGCTCTCCAGGGCGATGCCGACGGCGAGCACGCTGACGAATTCGGCGCCTTCGGACGAGTCGAGTTGGCCGGGCTCCCCGTCGGGGCGGTCGGTGTGGAGGACGGCGAGGAGTTGTTCGTCGGCCGCGGGGATGGAGCAGACGAGGTGGTGGGTGCCTCGTTCTGCCGCTTCGAGCAGTCGGAAGAGGATGTGGGAGGCACGCTCGAAGGCCGCGCGTCCGATGTCCAGTCCGCAGTCGGCGCACGCTCCGAGGTCGGCGAGGAGTGTCGTCGCGTACTCCCAGGTGGCCTTGCGGACCGCGGTGTTGATGAGGAGGGGGACAAGGCTGTCCAGGGACTGGCCGGTGTAGGCGACGGCGGCGCCGCCGGAGGCGATGCGGGCCGTGAAACGGCTGCGGCTGACCGCGGTGTCGGGGTCGAGCCCGGCGTCTTCGCAGTACTCCGCGAACTCCTCGGGGTCGAAGAGGGCGACGGTGGTGTGCACGCCCTGGGCCGCCAGGGATCTCAGCAGTCCGTCGATCTGCCGCAGATACGTGGCGTGGTCGTCGAAGGTGAAGGTGCGGTAGCACCGCATCGCGGCGAAGTCCCGCTCGTCGGCCAGCAGGCCGACGGTGCTGGGGACTTCGCGGCGCAGTCTGCGCCGCATGGTCCTGGCCGTCCTCTCCTGGCCGGACCTCTCCGCCCGGCCTGCCGGCCGGCTGTGCTCGGTGTGCGCCATGACTCCCCCTGAGCGCTGTCGATAATTACTCACTCACAGTAACCAGGGGGTCTGACAGTCGGCCGTGTGAGCCGTCGGCGGCCGGTGGCGGTCAGGCGGTCAGCGGCGTTCGCGGGCGAGGTTCTCGTAGAAACGCAGCAGTTCGAGGTTGTCGACGGATCCCGCGTTGACGGCCTTGTCCAGCGCGGTGCCCTGGAGGAGGCGTTTGACCGGGACTTCGATGCGCTTGCCGGTCAGGGTGTGCGGGACACCGGGGACTTCGATGATCTCGTCCGGGACATGGCGCGGGGAGAGCTGCGTACGGATCGTCTGCTGGATGCGCGTCCGCAGGGCGTCGTCGAGGACGGCGCCCTCGGCGAGATGGACGAAGAGCGGCATCCAGTAGCCGCCGTCCGGCTCCTCCAGGCCGATGACGAGGGATTCGCGGATCTCGGGGAGCCGTTCGACGGCTTCGTAGATGTCGGCGGAGCCCATGCGGACGCCCTGGCGGTTCAGGGTGGAGTCGGAGCGGCCGTGGATGACCACCGAGCCACGCTCCGTGATGGTGATCCAGTCGCCGTGGCGCCAGACGCCGGGGAACATCTCGAAGTAGCTGTCGCGGTAGCGGCTGCCGTCGGGGTCGTTCCAGAAGCGGATCGGCATGGACGGCATGGGGTTGGTGACGACGAGTTCACCGACCTCGCCGATGACGGGCTTGCCGTGCGGATCCCAGGACTGGAGGTCGGTGCCCAGGCAGGCCGCCTGAAGCTCCCCGATATGGACGGGGAGGGTGGGTACCGCTCCGGCGAAGCAGCTGCAGACGTCGGTGCCGCCGCTGACGGAGGCGATCCACAGGTCCTCCGCGACGTCGTCGTGGAGCCAGCGGAATCCGTCGGGCGGGAGCGGCGATCCGGTGGTGGCGACGCATTTCACGCGGGAGAGGTCGTAGTCGCGGCCGGGGTGTGCCTCCGCCTTGCGGCAGGCCATGACATATGCGGCGGAGGTGCCGAAGACGGTGGCGCGGGTCCGCTCGGCGACCCCCCACTGGGCGTCGATGGCGGGGAAGCCGGGGCTCCCGTCGTACAGCACGATCGTGGTGCCGGTGAGCAGCCCGGAGACGAGGAAGTTCCACATCATCCAGCCGGTGGAGGTGAACCAGAAGAAGCGGTCCTCGGGGCCGAGGTCGCAGTGCAGGCCGAGCTGCTTGAAGTGCTCCAGGAGGATGCCGCCCTGGGACTGGACGATGGCCTTGGGCAGGCCGGTGGTTCCCGAGGAGTACAGGACCCACAGGGGGTGGTCGAAGGGGACCTGTTCGAAGACGGGTCCTTCGTCGCCGGGTGTCGCCGGGCCGGCGGTGAGGTCCGACCACGCCAGGGCGCCTTCGGGGGCCGGGGTGCCCAGCAGGGGGATATGGACCACGGCCCGCAGGGTGGGCAGTTCGCGGCGGAGTTCTGCGACGGTCTCGGTGCGGTCGTGTTCCTTGCCGCCGTAGCGGTAGCCGTCGACGGTGAACAGCACGACGGGTTCGACCTGCTGGAAGCGGTCCAGGACGCTGCGGGCGCCGAAGTCGGGGGCGCAGGAGGTCCAGACTCCGCCGACGGCCGCGGTGGCGAGCAGCGCGGTGACGGCCTGCGGGATGTTGGGGAGATAGCCGCTGACCCGGTCTCCGGGGCGTACGCCGAGGGCGCGCAGTTCCGCGGCGAGCGCGGTCACCTGGCGGCGCAACTCGGCCCAGCTGACCGGCGTCGATTCTTGTGTCTCGTCGACATACAGGAGTGCCGGTTCATGGGCGCGGGCCGGGTCTTCGGCGGTGCGCAGGGCGTGTTCCGCGTAGTTGAGGGTGGCGCCGGGGAACCATGCGGCGCCGGGCATGGTGCGGTCGCCCAGGACGCGTTCGTACGGGGTGGAGAACCGTACGTCGAACCAGTCGGCGACGGCGGTCCAGAACGTCTCCAGCTCATCGACGGACCAGCGGTGCAGCGCCGCGTAGCCGCCCTCGGCCGGGGCCCCGTACCGCTCGGCCGCCCAGCTCTGGAAGTGGGTGACGCGGGCGGCCGCGATGCGATCGGGGTCCGGCTGCCAGAGGGGGGCTGGGCTGGCGACTGCGGTCATGGGGCGGCTCCCGGGCTGGCTCGACGCGTGGTGTGCGCATGTCGCGCGCACGGCGTGGGTGTGCGCGTGACGCGGCTGACAGGGACGATGCCATGTGATCGTCATTCGCACCAGGTTTCGCCACCCATGGTGGACACGGCGGATATGTGCTCTCACCACGGGTGAACGGGAGTTGAACGAAGCCCCGGAAAACGCGGCCGGATGGCAGGCTGATCAGCATGGACGGTCGTGAACTGGTGCGCTCGATGAAAATGGTCGGCTCGGTACAGGGGCTCCGCGCTGTGCGGTCGGCCTGGCGCCAGCGGCGTACGGATGCCAGAGAGGCGACGTCGCGTGGCACGGAGCGGGCCCGGGTGCCGGGTCAGGTCACCGGCGCCGAGCCGCTGCCGGGAGGCGGCACCGTACGGTTCGCGCGGGCGGAGCTGCATGTGTGCGTGACGGTGGCCGGCGCCGTCTTCTGGGGGTGGGACGGCGCGGAGCCGCTGCCGTCGTACGCACTCGCCGGTCTTCCTCCCGAGCCGGACCCGAGGGCCGAACTGGAGCCCGATACGGACGGCGGCTGGCGGGTGGTGTCGGAGCGGGTGACCGTGGCGGTCTCCCGCCACGGCGGTATCGAGGTCCGTACGCCGGGCGGTGTCGTGCTGCGCCGGGAGCTGCCGCCCCGCTGGTGGGACCGGAGCGCGGGCGGTCCCGCGCGCTGGGTGCAGCGGACCGAGGTGGCGGCGGACGCGCGGTTCTTCGGCCTGGGCGGGCGGGCCTCGGGGCCGCGGCTGCGGGACGGTACGTACCGGCTGTGGAACACCGATCCCGGTGGTGGCTTCGGCCCGGCCGACGATCCGCTGTACGTGACGATGCCGGTGCAGCTGGTGGTGGCCGACGCGGGGACGCATCTGGCGTTCCATGACAACTCGTGGGACGGCCGGGTCGTCCTCAGGGAGGGTGAGGAGGGCGCGGGCTCGGGACACGACAGGCCGGGCACCAGCGAACTGCGGATGGACGGCGGGCCGCTGCGCTGCTGGGTGGTGATCGGCACGCCCGCGCGCGTGCTGCACGGCTGGACCGCGCTCACCGGAGCGCCCGTGCCGCCGCCGTCCTGGGCGCTCGGTCCGCAGCACGCGCGCTGGGGCTTCGGCAGCGAGCGGGAGGTGCGGCGGGTCGTCGCGGGGTACCGGGAGCGGAATCTGCCGCTGTCCGCGATCCATCTCGACATCGACCACTACGACGCGCACCAGGTCTTCACCGTCGACCGTGAGCGCTTCCCCGATCTGCCGGTGTTCGCCAAGGAGCTGCGTGCCGACGGCGTCCGGCTGGTCTCGATCGTCGACCCCGCGGTGAAGGCGGAGCGCGGGACCGCGGTGTACGACGGTGGCTCCGCGGCCGGTGCGTTCGTCCGGGACGCGCGGGGCCGGGAGGTACGGGGCGTCGTCTGGCCCGGCGAGTGCGTCTATCCCGATTTCACGGATCCGGCGGCGCGTGACTGGTGGAGCGGACTCTATGAGGAGCGGCTCGCGCAGGGGTTCGCCGGGGTGTGGCACGACATGAACGAGCCGGTGTCCTTCGCCCCGTTCGGTGACACGACGCTGCCCCGGTCGGCCAGGCACCGGCTGGAGGGCAGGGGCGGCGACCACCGCGAGGCCCACAATGTGTACGCGCTGGCCATGGCGCGGGCCGGTTTCGACGGTCTGCGGCGGCTGCGGCCCGATGAGCGTCCTTTCCTCTTCTCACGATCCGGCTGGGCCGGGATGCAGCGGTACGGCGGCACCTGGTCGGGCGATGTGTCGACGGGCTGGCCGGGGCTGCGGGCCTCGCTCTCGCTGGTGCTGGGGATGGGGCTGTGCGGGGTGCCGTACTCCGGGCCCGATGTGGGCGGTTTCGACGGCATTCCGTCGCCCGAGCTGTATCTGCGCTGGTTCCAGCTGGGGGCGTATCTGCCGCTGTTCCGTACGCACTCGGCGATCGACGCGGGCCGCAGGGAGCCGTGGGAGTTCGGTCCTCAGGTGCTCGGACACGCGCGGTCGGCGCTCGCCGAACGGGAGCGGCTGCGGCCGTACTTCGTGACGCTGGCTCAGCTGGCCCGGCTCACCGGGGCGCCGTATGTGCGGCCGCTGTGGTGGGGCGCTCCAGAGGACCGGGCGCTGCGCGACTGCGAGGACGCGTTTCTGCTCGGTGACTCGCTGCTGGTCGCACCGGTGCTGGAACCCGGCACGGACCGGCGGGCGGTGCGTCTGCCGCGCGGGCGGTGGTACGACACGGCCACGGAGCAGGCGTACGAGGGCCCCGGGCAGGTACTGCTGGACGCGCCGCCGTCACGTATCCCGGTCCTGGCGCGGGCGGGTGCGGTGATCCCCGTACAGGCGGAGGACGGCCGTCTTGAACTGGAGGCGTGGGCGCCGGCGGCCGGACGCGCGGGCGGTGGGCTGGTGGTGCGCGACCCGGGCGACGGCTGGGGGCAGGCGGAGGTGGAGCGCTACACCTCACGGCTGGTGGACGGCGAGGTCCTGGTGGAGCGGGTGACGGACGAGGGGACGGCGGAGCCGGCGTGGGCCGTACGGGCCCGGGGTGCGGGTTCCGTACGCCGCGGGCGCGGGTGAGGTGAGGAGAGCGATGAGAGCTCCTCATGGCCCACGCGGAGCGATGAGCTCCTCGTTAGCCACGCCGGCTCTCCGTCAGGCGCGGTCCCGGCGGTCGTAGCGGCCGGCGAACCAGGACCGTACGGCCTCCGTGTGCAGCGGGAACGCCAGCTCCGCCGGCGCGCGCAGCAGGTGCCAGCCCTCCGTCTCGTCCGTCGGGGCCGAGGGCGGCAGCTGGGCGGCGGGGCGCTCGGGGAGCAGGCCGAAGAGCAGCAGATGGCCGTGGGGCGAGCTGAGGGCGTCGGCGAGCCGTACGTCCTGCCACGGCGCCTCGATACCCGTCTCCTCCCGCAGCTCCCGAACGACCGCGTGCCGCCAGTCCTCGGTGTGGTCGATGAAACCGCCGGGGAGGGCGGTACCGCCGCGCTGGGGTTCGATGGTGCGGGTGATGACGACGAGCGCGGTGCCCTGGTGGTCCGTCACCGGCAGCAGGGCGACGGCGACGGGCAGCGGGTTGCGGTAGGCCGTGGCGCCGCAGACCGCGCAGGTGCGGGGCCAGCCGGCCGCCGCGGGGTACGGCGTGCCGCAGCTGCCGCAGTGCGAGTTCATCACGGGTTTCTTCTTGGGCTCCGACACGCGCGGACTGTATCCGATCTCCCTTCCCCGCGGCCGCCGGACCTGATAAACGAAGTGCCCATGACAAGACTTGTGTCCGTACTCCGCGTCCTGGCCGTCTCGGCCGCCGCACTGCTCACTGCCACCGCCACCGCGCCCGCCGCGCAGGCCGGGCCGGGGCCGGCGGCGCCGAAGGAGTTCGTGGCCCTCCGCTCGGTCGCGCCGACGATCATTCAGGAGATGCGCTACGTCACCCCGCACACCTTCATGGGCGAGCGGGTGGACGGCTACCGGCAGCCGGTCTGTATCGTCACCCGGCCCACCGCCGAGGCGCTGCGCCGGGCCCAGGCGCGGCTGCTGCGGCAGGGCTACTCACTCAAGATGTACGACTGCTACCGGCCGCAGCGGGCCGTCGATCACTTCGTGCGGTGGGCGAAGGATCTCCAGGACGAGCGGATGAAGCAGGAGTTCTATCCGCGCGTCGACAAGTCGCGGCTGTTCGCGGACGGTTACATCGCGGAGAAGTCCGGGCACAGCAGGGGCAGCACGGTGGACCTGACCCTCGTGAAGCTGCCCGCCCTGCCGACACGGCCGTACGTCCCCGGCGAGCAGCTCGCTCCCTGCTACGGCCCGAAGGCCGAGCGGTTTCCCGACAACTCCGTGGACATGGGCACCGGCTACGACTGTTTCGACACGCTCGCGCACACCGACGATCCGCGTGTGCAGGGCGCGCAGCGCGCGAACCGGCAGCTGCTGAAGGGGACGCTGGCCGAGGCCGGGTTCACCAACCTGCCGGAGGAGTGGTGGCACTTCACCTACAAGCCGGAGACGTTCCCGGACAGCTACTTCGACTTCCCGGTGGCATGGGGCTCGGTCATCGGGCACTGACACCTGTTTGCGGTTCCTGTCCGAGCCATTACGGTGCCCTTATGGCGCAGGAGACACGTGAGCAGCAGACGTTTGATTCGTACGAGGAATTCTGGCCCTACTACGTCGCCATGCATTCGAGAGCGGCGACCCGCTGGGTCCATCTGACCGGGACGCTCACGGGGCTCGCGATCAGCGTCTACGGCCTGGCGCGCGGACGGAAGCGGTATGCGGCGGCCCTGCCGCTGATCGGCTACGGGACGGCCTGGCCCGCGCACTTCTTCATCGAGAAGAACAATCCGGCCTCGTTCGGGCATCCGGCCTGGTCGCTGCGCGGCGATGTGCAGATGATCCGGATGATGCTGGCGGGCCGCGACGCGGAGCTGGCGAAGATCGCCGCCGAGTGGCTCGCCGAGCACCGCTGACCTTCCCGGGCCCCGTCCGAGCGCCTTACGTTCCGTCCGAGCGTGTCAAGTACTGCCCTGAACTGGGCTTGCTGTCACCGGTCTTGACGACCCGTCAAGGCCGGTGAACACTGCCATTCCGCCGACATCAGCGCACGTCGGCACGCTCACCACGCTCGTCACGGAGATCCGGGGCCAGCGGCCCCGGCCTGGGCCCAGGCCGTGTCCGCAAAGTTTCGCCTGGCCGACGACGCTCGGCACGCACGCTCGCCGCGTTGTCGGAACCATCCGAGTACGTCCAGTACACGAATGATCCTCCGCCTTGCGATCGCACGCACCGAACGCCGCCGACCCCGCCCTCCGGGCGGACGGCGCTACTTTGCGGACACGACCTGGGAGCCGCCTTGAGCAATGGGGACATATTCGTCGGTGAGGTCATCGGGACCGCGATACTCATCCTCTTCGGCGCGGGGGTCTGCGCCGCGGTCACTCTGCATCACTCCAAGGCCAGAGCCGCCGGCTGGGTGGTCATCGCCTTCGGCTGGGGCTTCGGGGTGCTGGCGGGGGCGTACACCGCGGCGCCGCTGTCGGGCGGCCATCTGAACCCGGCCGTGACCGTGGGGATCGCCGTCGACACCGGCGCGTGGGACAAGGTCCCGCTCTACATCCTCGGGCAGATGACCGGCGCGATCATCGGCGCGGTGCTCTGCTGGCTGGCGTACTACGCGCAGTTCCGCGCGAACGCCGACCCCGGCGTGGCGCAGCCGACCCTCGGGATCTTCTCCACCGCGCCGGAGATCCGCAGTCCGGTGGCGAACGTGCTCACCGAGGTGATCGCCACGGCCGCTCTGGTGCTGCCGATCCTGGCCTTCGGGAAGAACGCGGGGATCGGCATCGGTGAAATCCCCGGCAGCGCCGGTGTGTACGGCTCCGGTATCTCGGTCCTGCTGGTCTCCCTGCTGGTCGTGGGGATCGGTCTCTCGCTCGGCGGACCCACCGGCTATGCCATCAACCCGGCCAGGGACCTGGGCCCGCGCATCGTGCACGCGCTGCTGCCGATCCCCAACAAGGGCGGTTCCGACTGGGCTTACGCCTGGGTGCCGGTGGCCGGGCCGCTCGTCGGCGGGGTCCTCGCCGGGATCGTCTTCAACGCCGCCTTCTGACCAGACCGGTCGCCAGACTGACCGTCAGACCGATCGCCGGACCGATCAAGGGGACGTCATGACAGACAAGTTCGTCGCCGCAATCGATCAGGGAACCACGTCGAGCCGCTGCATCATCTTCGGTCACGACGGCGCGATCGTCGCCGTCGACCAGCGGGAACACCGCCAGATCTTCCCCAGGCCGGGCTGGGTGGAGCACGACGCCACCGAGATCTGGGCCAAGGTCCAGGCCGTGGTGGCGGGCGCGCTCGCCAAGGCGGGCCTGCGGGCCGACCAGCTCAGCGCGCTGGGCATCACCAACCAGCGTGAGACGACCGTCCTGTGGGACCGGGCGACCGGCAGGCCGGTGCACAACGCGATCGTCTGGCAGGACACCCGTACCTCCGCGCTCTGCCACGAGCTGGGCGGCACGGACGGCCAGGACCGGTTCCGTGACGCCACGGGGCTGCCGCTCGCCAGCTACTTCTCCGGGCCCAAGGCGGCCTGGCTGCTGGACAACGTCCCCGGTCTGCGCCGCCGGGCCGAGCGCGGTGAGATCGCCTTCGGCACGCTCGACTCCTGGCTGATCTGGAACCTCACGGGCGGCACGGAGGGCGGGGTGCATGTCACGGACGTGACCAACGCGTCCCGCACCATGCTGATGAACCTGGAGACCCTTCAGTGGGACCGCTCGATCCTCGCGGCGATGAATGTGCCGGAGGCCGTGCTGCCGGAGATCAGGTCCTCGGCGGAGGTGTACGGGACGGCCGTGGGCCGGCTCGCCGGGGTGCCGGTGGCCTCCGCGCTGGGCGACCAGCAGGCCGCGATCTTCGGCCAGGCCTGTTACGACACGGGGACCGCCAAGAACACGTACGGGACGGGCAGCTTCCTGCTGCTCAACACCGGTGAGCGGCCGGTGCCGTCGAAGAGCGGACTCATCACCACCGTCGGCTACAAAATCGGCGGGGAGGCCCCCGTCTACTGCCTGGAGGGGTCGATCGCGATCACCGGCGCCCTGGTGCAGTGGTTCCGGGACCAGCTCGGCCTCATCCGCTCCGCCGGCGAGATCGAGACGCTCGCGGCGAGCGTGGACGACAACGGCGGGGCGTACATCGTGCCGGCCTTCTCCGGGCTGTTCGCCCCGTACTGGCGCTCGGACGCGCGGGGCGTGATCACCGGTCTGACCGGTTATGTCACCAAGGCACATCTGGCCCGCGCGGTGCTGGAGGCGACCAGCTGGCAGACGCGCGAGGTGGTGGACGCGATGTACCAGGACTCGGGGGTGCGGATCAGCACGCTCAAGGTGGACGGCGGGATGACCGCCAACAATCTGCTGATGCAGCATCAGGCGGATGTGCTGGGCGTTCCGGTGATCCGGCCGAAGGTCTCGGAGACGACCTGCCTGGGCGCGGCGTACGCGGCGGGGCTCGCGACCGGGGTCTGGTCGGACCTGGACGAGCTCAAGGCGCACTGGAAGCGCGATGTCGAGTGGTCGCCGCGGATGGCGGCGGAGGTGCGCGAGCGCGAGTACGGCAACTGGCGCAAGGCGGTGGAGCGCAGCTTCGGCTGGCACGAGGAGGACGGCCGCTGAGAGCCTGTCGGGTGACCTTCGAGCGCCCGATCAGAGGCCACCCGACAGGCTCCCAGCCGTCTCCGTGACCGCCGCGCGGCGGTCACGGAGATCCACGGCCCGTATCCCCGACGGCGCGGGGGTGCGGGCCGTGCTCCGTGCGTTCGGCGGTGGAACCGGCTCAGGTCGTCGCGTGTTCGCGTTGGCGCGCCGCGCGGTTCATGGCGTGCTCGACGACCGACACCAGTACCTCCTTGACGGACTCGCGCTCGCGCGCGTCGCACATCACCAGCGGTACCTCGGGGTCGAGGTCGAGCGCCGAGCGCACGGTCTCGCCGGGGAAGCGGTCGGCGCCCTCGAAGCAGTTGACGGCGACCGTGAACGGGATACCGCGCCGCTCGAAGTAGTCGACGGCGGCGAAGGAGTCCGCGAGACGCCGGGTGTCGGCCAGCACGACCGCGCCCAGGGCGCCCTGAGCCAGCTCGTCCCAGAGAAACCAGAAGCGGTCCTGGCCCGGGGTGCCGAAGACGTACAGCACCAGGTCCTCGCGGAGCGTGATCCGGCCGAAGTCCATGGCGACCGTGGTGGTGGTCTTGCCCTCGACCCCGTCGACGTCGTCGACAGGCCGGCCCGCCTCGCTCAGCACTTCCTCGGTACGGAGCGGTTTGATCTCGCTGACCGCGCCCACCAGGGTGGTCTTGCCCACCCCGAAGCCGCCCGCGACGAGAATCTTCAGCGTTACCGGACCGACCGGACGCTGCCGGTGGCTAGAGCGCCCGAAGACCATTGATCACCTCGCGGAGAATGTTCACGTCCGGCAGCTCGGCCGGCGGAACGGGACGGGTTACGTGCACCATTTCGTCCTCGACGAGATCGCCCACCAGGACCCGGACCACCCCGACGGGGAGGTCGAGGCCCGCGGCGAGCTCGGCGATCGACTGCGGTGTCTCACAACAGCGTTCGACGATCTCCACATGCTCGGGGGAGAGCGTCTGGTCCCGGCCGGGGTCATCGGCCGCCGGTTCGGGGACGACGACCGCGATCAGGTCGAGCCGGTGGCGGGTCGCGCTGCTGGTGCGGCCGCGCGTCATCGCGTACGGGCGTACCACCGGTCCGGCTTCGCCGTCGAACCAGTGCTGCTGTTCCTGATCTGCGTCACTCATGCCGGTCCATCACCCTCCGGCGGGCAGACCGGTCCGTGGCGCCGTGCCGAGATGGGCGCCGACCCGCTTGACCATGAGCGTCATCTCGTAGGCGACCTGGCCGACGTCGGAGTCCGCGTCGGAGAGCACGGCCAGACAGCTGCCGTCCCCCGCCGCGGTGACGAAGAGGAAGGCCTCGTCGAGTTCCACGACGGTCTGCCGGACCATGCCCGCCTCGAAGTGGCGGCCCACGCCCTTGGCGAGGCTGTGGAATCCGGAGGCGACGGCAGCGAGGTGCTCGCCGTCCTCGCGCGTGAGGTCCTTGGACGTACCGGTGGCGAGGCCGTCACCGGAGAGGACCACTGCCTTACGGATGCTGGCGACCCGCTCGACTAGCTCGTCCAGGAGCCAGTTGAGCTCTCCCGCGCCGTTGGGGTCGGTGACGTTGCGTGCTGCGGCGTTCGGTGCGGTCATCGACCGTCCCCCTCCGATGTGGTTCCTTGTGTCTCGCCGGGGCCGGTGGTGTCCTCGGCATCGTTCTGCCGACGACCACGCTGCCAGCCCCGCTGGAGCGAAGCCATGCGGCTGCGCACTTCGTCCGCGTCCCGCTCGGTGTCCTGGCCCGCGGCGGGCGCCGGGGCAGTGGCGGGGACCTGGTCCGCGTCCCTCAACTGGGGGGCGAGACTGGCCTGCCTGACGCGGCGGGGCAGTCCGCCGAACGCGGCCTCGGCCACGTCGGGCGGCAGCTGGTCCCGCACCTGGGCCGCTCCGCCGGGGGGCGCCCCGTCGGACGGCGGTTCTGACGCCGGGTGGGCACGTCCCTGTTCGTCCACCCGCCGGCCGCGGTCCGCGACCAGGGTCGGGGGCTTGCGCCGGGGCAGCCTGCCGGGGTCACCGGGACGGCCCGGCCCGGCGTCCGGGGCCTGCTGATGCTGGTCGTACCGGCCGCGCGCGTCCTGGACGGCGCGGCCGTCGCGCCGGTCACGGGCAGTACGGCCGGTCTCCCGGGTGTCGCGGGCGGCGTCGCGCAGGTGTTCCCGGGCGCGGAAGATTCCTCCGCGCTCGCTCTCCGTGTCCTCGATGTCGGCGACACCGTCACCTCCGCCGAGGGCCGGCCCGCTCTGCCTGCCGCGAGCGCCGACCGGGGGTTCGAGCTCGACCGGGCCGTCGAGCGCGGACGGGCCGCTGCCCAGTCCGGCGGGGACCTGGGCCAGCGCGGTCAGCTTGCCGCCGCCCTCGGCGCGGCCGCGGCCGCGCTCCAGGGTGCTCTTGCGGTCGAGCCGGAAGCCGGTGCCCTCGGTCTCGGGGGCGTCGGTGAGCAGCGCGACCGGCAGGAAGACGATCGCGGTGGTCCCGCCGTACGGGGAGGGCTGGAGCGAGACGCGTACGTTCTGCCGCTGGGCGAGCCGGCTGACCACGAACAGTCCGAGCCGGTCGGTGTCGGACAGCTCGAACTCGGGGGTCTCGGCGAGCCGCAGGTTGGCGTCGAGGAGCATTTCGGGGGCCATGCCGAGACCGCGGTCGTGGATCTCCAGGGTGAAGCCGTTGGCGACCCGCTCGCCGTGCACCTGTACCGCGGTGTGCGGGGGCGAGAACACCGTGGCGTTCTCCAGGAGTTCGGCGATGAGGTGGGTGAGGTCGGCGACGGCCGGGCCGCCGACGCCGATCCGCGGCAGCCTGCGGACCTCGATGCGCTCGTAGTCCTCGACCTCGGCGACGGCGGCGCGTACGACGTCCATCAGCTGGACCGGCTTGCGCCACTGCCGGGACGGCGCGGCTCCGGAGAGGATCACCAGGCCCTCGGCGTGCCGCCGCATACGCGTGGTGAGGTGGTCGAGACGGAAGAGGTCGGCGAGTTCCTCGGTGTCCTCCGTACGGCGCTCCATGGTGTCGAGGAGCGTCAGCTGACGGTGGAGCAGGACCTGGTTACGGCGGGCGAGGTTGACGAACACCTCGGAGACCCCGCGCCTCAGGTCGGCCTGTTTCACGGCTGCCTCGACCGCCGCGCGCTGGAGTGTGTTGAGCGCCTGGCCGACCTGGCCGACCTCGTCCTTCTCGTAATCGAGCCGCGGGGCCTCGGTCTCCACGTCGACCTGCTCGCCGGCGGCGAGGCGGCGCATGACGCTGGGGAGGCGCACACCGGAGACCTCGTGGGCCTCCTTGCGCAGCTGGGACAGGTCGCGGATCAGGTCGCGTCCGACACGTACGGAAATGATGATGGAGGCGAGGAGCGCGGCGAAGCCGAGCACGCCCGCGACGCCGACGCGGAGGAACACGTCGCGGCGGACGGGGTCCACATGCTGCCGGTAGAGCGACTCGGCGCGAGCGCTCTGGCGCGTCAGGTCCGCCAGGACCGGGGCGGTCATCTCCTGCCAGCGCACCGCGTCGATCGTCTTCGGGTCCTTGACGGCGCCCGCCGCGATGAGGCGGTCCTCGGTGCTGCGCAGGGACAGCGCGGCCGGGGTGCGCCAGTACTGCTCCAGTGTCGCGCGGTCCGCGGCGGGCAGGTCGGACAGGTTGGTCTGGTAGAGCAGCGTGCGGTTGGCGACCAGGTCGGAGACGGCGCGGATCTCGTCCGTGGTGAACCTGCGCGCGACCAGCGAGGACGCGATCAGCGCGTCCTCACGGGAGAACATCTCGTTGGCGCGGGCGAGTCCGGTCAGCGAGCGGCCCCAGTTGTCCAGGTCCTCCTGCCGGTGCAGGGTCTCCAGGAAACTGTGGCTGGGATCCACGAGCCGGTTGTAGGAGGACAGCGCCTGTGCGCGGGTCACGGCGTGCTCGTCCACGGAGCGGCGCAGCGATCTGAGGTTGTCCAGGGCCTCGACGAGCGAGGTGAGCGTCTGGGCCGTGGCGGGGTCCAGCCGGCCCCGGACGCCGGACCCGGCGTTCGTCGTGACCAGGGTCACGGCCAGGTCGGTGGCGGTACGCAGGTCCCGGAGCTCACTCAGGGAACCGGTGTCCCTGGGGTCGGCCAGATAGATGAGCGTCTGACGGCGCTCGTTCTGGAGGTCGTGGACCATCTCCTTGATGGGGGTGCCCACCTTGGTGACGACCCGGCTGACATCGAGGAGCTGGAGGGCTTCACGGCCGGTGAGTGTGGTGGCGAAACCCCAGAGGGCGGTGAGCGAGAGGAGCGGCACGAGCAGCAGTGCCACGATCTTCCGGCGGATGGATTTCCCGCGAAAGCGCATGGCCTCCCCCAGCTCGATCCCCGCCCGGTGCGGAGATACTCCGTCAACAAACGGCGCGAGCCTACTACTGCGACAGCGGCAACTCGAAGGCACGTCCGGATGTTTTTCAGCCGCCCCCCGGCGCCTTGATCATGAGTTGTCCCGGTATTCAACGAGATGACTTCGGCCACGGTGACGCACACCACCAGGCGGAACGGTGTCCGACTCGTTCAAACGGATGGCTGGATCCATTCGATCGCGGAATGCCCCGGGAATCTTCCCGCGCGGCTGTTCGTCCTTGTGTGCGGGGATCAGGGGGAAGTTGGGAGCACTGCGGGCGGTTCGCCTCTCACGTTCGGTGCCCTGGCCGGCGTGAAGCGACCGAAACCGGACAGTCACCCCTGAGACGGACAGTGGTGGGGAGTGACGGTCCATGGAGACGGATGAGCGGCGTGACGCCGCGTCGGCGGGCGGGCTCGCGGGAGGTTACCGGGAGCTCTGGATCGAGGAGCCCGCGGTGCGGTATCGCATGCCGGATCCGGTCAGAAAGGCCGCCGTCCGGGCGGTGATCATAGCGGCGGTGACGCTGATTCAGGCCATGATTGCGTTTCTCAGTACGCTCGCCGGCTCCTGGCTGGCGTTTCCCATGGTGCTCAGCAGCGTGGCGTCCACGGTGGGGGCGACCTGGGGCGTGCTGGACGTATGGGTGACGCGCCAGGTGTGGAACCAGCGGCACGGAGTGGTGTCCGTTCCCAGCAGTACGGCGCGGCAGTTGCGCCGGGAGCGGCGCAGGGCCCGGCGAGCGGCGCGGAGCGCGGGACGGAGCGCGCGACAGGATGGAGCGCGGATACGACGCCGGGGGACGAACAGGCTCAGCGAGGCGTAAGGCGTGAGGCGGACCGGAGGCGGTGGTGCGCTCCGGTCCGCCGCATCCGGCTCCGGTCCGTCCGCTCCGGTACGCCCGCTCCGCCGTTACTCCGCGACGGACTCGGGGGTCCGCTTGAACATCCGCGTCGCGGTGATCTCACCGTGCACGGGCTCCCCGTCGGGGTCCTGCTGCGGCAGGCCGGGGCGCAGATGCTCCTCCACGCTGATGTACTTCAGTCCCGCGCGCAGGTCGGCGTCATTGCGCAGCCGGATGACGAGGGGAAACTCCGCCAGCGCCGTCGTGTCGAAGAGACCCGTGGTGTAGAGGAGCTGGACGCCCAGGGCGTCCGAGACCGCGCGCTGGAGCTCCAGCAGATACGTGGCGTTGGCGCGGCCGATCGGATTGTCGAGGAAGAGCGTGCCGGCGTGGCGGTGCTTGTCCCGGCCGCGGTCGTTGCTGCGCAGGGCCGCCATGGTGCAGTAGAGGGCGATGGCCGCGGTGAGCAACTGGCCACCGGAGAAGACATCTCCCATCTGCCCGACCGGGACGCGCTCGGCCCGCAGTACGGCATCGGGCTTGAGGATCTCCACGGCGACGCCCTTGGGCTGCAGCGCCGCCTGCACACCCCGCAGCAGCAGGGACATGCCGTCCCGGCGGAGATCGGAGTTCTTCTTCAGGGCCGCGCTGGTCGCCTCGTCGATCACCTCACCGAGCCGCTCGGCGAGCACCGACCGGTCGGGTTCCTCGAAGCGGATCCGCAGGAACTCCTGTCCTGACCACTCCCCGAGGCCCTCGGGCAGCCGGGAGAGCCGCTGCGCCGACCGGAGCGTCGTCAGCGCGGATTCCACCAGCCCGCGCAGCCGGTCGACGATGGAGTCGCGGTTGCGCTCCAGCTGCGCCAGCTCGTCCGTCAGCACGCGCAGCCGGGGCGCGAAGGCCAGCGCCCACTGCGCGGCGTGCTCGGGCAGCGCCGACGCGGGCAGTTCACGGATCTGCTGCCGGGCGGGGGTGCGCACCTGCTCGTAGCGGGTGGAGTTGGCGTGCCGTACGAGCACGTCGGAGGCTTCCCGTACGGCGGCTTCCGCCGTGGAGAGCTCGGACGCGCAGCCGCGCAGCGAACGGCGGGCCTCGGCGGCGGAGTTCCGCGCTTCCTCCAGGGTGCCCGGATACGGCTCAGGGGCCTGCGGCGTCTCCTCGTCCCCGCCGCGCCGCTGCTCGTCGTCGGACGCCGCGCCACGCAGCAGGTCGCGCAGGAGGGCGGCCGTCTCGTCGAAGCCACCCGCCGCGTCCTCCGCGGCGCGGTGCGCGTACAGCAGCTCGCCGTGCGCGGCGCGCGCGGTCTCCAGCGCGTCGGTGCGTACGGCGAGTTCGGTGGTGGCGGTACGGAGCAGGGTCTGCGCCTGCTCGGCGTCGGCGGGGACCAGCTCCTCGGGCAGTTCGGTGTGCGCGTCGCCGTCGGCGGGCGCGAGCCGCTCCGCCTCGCCGCGGAACCGGCCCAGCTGTTCGCTGGCGGCCGACGCGCGCGACTCCAGCATCTGGACGAGCGACTCGGCGCGCGCGGCGGCCGCCTGCCGGGACGGGCCGTCGGCGCCGTCCGTGGATTCGAGGAGTTGGGCGGCGCGGCCGCGGACCTTGTTGGTGAGCCGGTCCAGTTCGGCGAGGGCGGCGCTCTCGTCGCTCTCCGCGCGGGCCTGTTCGGCCCGGAGGTCGGCGCCGACGCCGACCTTCTCGTACAGCTGGGAGGCGGCGCGGTAGGCCTCGCGCAGGGTGGGCAGCGCGGCGCGCGGGGCAGCCGCGTCGGGCTCCGGGAGGCTTTCCGGCGCGCCGGCGATCTCGGCACGCTCGGCGCGCAGCGCGCGGGCGGTGCGGCGGGCGTCGTCGCCGGCGCGCTGGGCGGCCCTGCGGTCCTCGTCCGCGGCGCGGGCCCGCTCCAGGCAGACGGCGGCCCTGGCCTCGGACTCGGCCGCGTCATCGGCCAGTTCGCGGAGTTTCGACTGCCAGCCGGCCCGCTCGCGCAGCCGGAACGCGAGGCCCGCCAGGGCGTCGGCGGCCCGGCGGGCGCGCTGGGCGGCTTCCTGGCGCTCGTCGCGGACGCGGGCGGTGTCGGCGGCGGCTTCGTCCGCCTCCGCCCGTACGGTACGGGCCTCGGCGAGCGTCGTCGCGGCGGTCTCCGCCGTGTCCCTGGCCGTCCTGGCCGTCCCCGCGAGCTCCGTGAGCATGCCGGGCGGGCAGTCCGTACGCCAGGAGCCGAGCCGGGCGGCGAGCGAGCGGTCACCGGCGAGCCGGGCCGCAAGCACGCGGATCTCCTCGTCGCGAGCGGCGGCGCGGGTACGCAGCGCCTGCCGCTCCTCGTCGGCGGCGTGTTCGTCGTGCATGGCGGGGTTCGGCGGTACGAGGAACACCCCGCTGTCGTCGGCGTCTTCCGAGCCGGGGCCGGGGACGGGCGCCAGCAGCGCGGCGGCGGTGCCCACGGCGACGGTGGAGCGCGGCAGCAGGGCGGCGCCGGCCAGAGCCGTACGGGCGCGGGCGTGCGAGGCGGGGTCGGTGATCACGACCCCGTCGACCAGCTCGGGCCGGGCGGCCAGGACGGCGGCGTGGTCGGCGGGGTCGACGGCCTGGGCCAGATAGCGCCAGCCGGGGAGGGCCGGGATGCCCTGCTCGCCCAGGTACTCGACGGTGGCGAGGACGTCGGGGCCCGGCGGCAGGAGCCCGCCGTCCCCGAGCGCGCCGAGGATGCGGGAGTCGTCCGCGGCGGCGGTGCGCAGATCGAAGAGCTGCCGTTCGGCGGAGGCGATGCCCTGGTCCAGCAGCTCGCGCAGCTCGTCGGCGTACCGGTCAAGATCCTCGGGGCTCAGCGGCCCGTCGGCGGAACGCCGCGGCGCGCGGGACGCCGCGCCGCCCGGCCGGCTGCGGGCCGGGTGCGGCACCGAGCCGTTCGGCGCGCTGTCGTGGCCCGCGGACGCGTCGCCCGTACGCTCCCGCGCCGCCGTGCCGCTGCGCGGCGCCGGGACTCCGGCCAGGGCGGCGGCCGTCGCGGGCAGGCTCAGCAGCTCGGCGAGCCGCTCGTCCTCGGCGATCGACTCCGCGGCGCGGCGCTCCGCGTCGTAGGCGTGTTCCGCGGCCAGCGCCGCGTCGGCGGCGCGGGCGGCGGCCAGTTCGGCGCGGGACTCGGCCGAGGCGCTCTCCCTGGCCCGCTCGGCGGCCGTACGCGCGGCCTCGCGCGCGGTGTCCCAGCCCGCGACGGCCGACTTCTCCGCGTCGCTCGCGGCGAGCGCGGCGCGGGCCGGGTCCGCGTCGGGCGCCGTGTCGTCGAGCCAGCCGGCCCGTACCGCCTCGGCCGTCTCCTGCCCGACCTCGGCAAGTCGCTGGCGCAGATGCCCGGCCTCGCTGCGGGCGCGCTGTGCCTCGGTGGCGGCGGAGGTCGCGTCGCGGTGGGCGGCCTCGCCCGTCTCCTGGAGGGCGGCGGAGCGCTCCTCCTGCTCGTTCGCCACGGTCTCGCCGTCCTCGGCGGCGGCGTGCAGCGCGCGGACGAGGTCGGCCGCCGCCGTGGCCCGCGCGGCCAGGGCGGGCGCGGCGTCGCGCTCGGCCTCCCGGATCGCGACGGCCACACGCGCCGAACGGTCGGCGGCGGCGCGATGGCGCAGTACGGCCTCGGCCGCCTGCCACGCGGAGTGCAGCGTACGGGCGTCGGTCAGCTCGCGGCGCTGGGCGGCGGCGCGCTTCTCGGCGACGGTGAGGGCCAGAGAGGCGTGCCGGTAGGACAGTTCCGCGGCGATCAGCGCACCGCGGCCGCGCGCCTGCTCGGCCCCGGTGACGGTGTGCGCGGCGGCGGTGACCTGCTGGGCGAGATCGGCGGCCCGGCCGCGCTCCTCGGTGGCGCGGGCCGTGAGGCGGCGTACGAGGGTACGGGCGCGGCGCTCGGCGCCTGCGTGGATGTCACGGGCCCGGGAGCGGACGCCCGCGGCCTCGACGATCCGGCCGAGCAGATCGGCGGAACCGGCCGTGAAGTCGCGCTCCGCGGTGAGTTCGGCGCGGCGGCCCAGTTTGTTGCCGAAGCCCCCGACGAGGTCGGCGAGTCCGTCCGTGTCCCGGGTGTCGGTGACGGCGCGCAGCAGCAGATCGGTGAAGTCGGAGTCCTTCTTGACCGCGAAGAGGCCCGCGGCCTCGCCCTCGTCTGCGTTCATCTCCCGCTGGTAGCGGAACAGTTCGGGATCGAGGCCCAGATCGCCGAGGTGTTCGTTCCAGCGGTCGTGGATCTCCTCCCAGTGGATGTCGAGATGCGGATACACCTTGCCCGCGTCGGTGATGGCGTCCCGGAACCCCTTCATGGTGCGGCGCCGGCCGCGCGCTCCGGAAACGCCCTCGACGGGCGGCCGGACGGCGGTGGCCTCGGCGACCGGCAGGGAGTCCAGGCTGAGCCCGGGGCCGGGCCGGAAGGAGTACCATGCCTCGGCGAACTTCCTGGGGTCGTTGGACACCTGGCGGCCGCGCCACTCGCTGGCCTTGCCGACCACGACGAGTTCGCCGGTGAGCGTGTGCTGCCACTCCAGGGCGACATGGCCGCAGTCGTCGGCGAGCAGGAACTTCCGCAGCACACCGGAGCTGGCGCCGCCGAGCGTGTTGCGGTGGCCCGGCAGCATCACCGAGAAGATCAGCTTGAGCAGTACGGACTTGCCGCCGCCGTTCTCCAGGAAGAGCACGCCCGCGGGGGCCGGGCGGCGCGGTGGCCCCACCGGCTCCTCCTCGAAGAACTCCGCCTGTGTGGGGGCGGGGTGGGGCACGGGCGCGCCCACTCCGCGCAGGTCGAGCACGGTGTCGGCGTAGCGCGCACCGGCAGGCCCGATGGAGTAGAGGCGGACCCGGGACAGCTCGTACATGGCGGGGGACTCTCGTCTGGTGAAAAGCGGTGGAGGCGGGGCGGGAACGGGGGCGGGAATGCTGGCGGGGGCGGCGGATGCGGGCGGGGTCAGGCGTGGAAGGGCAGGCCCGCGTCGGCGGCCAGCTCCAGGTCGTCGCCGTCGGGCGGCGGAAGCAGGGTGGCGGAGCCGTCGGTGACCGGTACGACGCCCAGCTCCAGCAGCTCGGCCATGGCCGCCTGGCCGGCCAGGTCCCGTACCTGGAGCTGAAAGCGGGCGGTGGTGCGGTAGGCGCCGCCGGCGTCGTCGCCGGTCCGCTGCAGAAAGCCGGAGTCGGTGAGGAAGGCGACGGCCTTGCCGACGATGCCGGTGGTGGAGCCGGCGAGCCTGCGGGCGTCCTTGGTGGCGCCGGTGGCGCTGCGCCGTGCGTAGATCCGCCAGGCGGCTTCGAGGCCGGGGGCGTCGGTCGACGGGTCGGTGTTCTCGCCCTGCTCCTCGGCGCGCTCTTCCAGCCTGCGGCAGGCCTGGCGTACGAACGTGTCGACGCCGTTGACCGTGATCCGGCCGATGTATCCGTCGTCGGCGAGGTCGGCGGGCCGGGGGAACGCCATGGCCGCGACGGCCAGATGGGCGAGGCCGTGCAGGAAGCGGTCGGCGGAGTCGGTGGAGGCGCGGCGGGCGTAGTCGCCCATCCGGACCGCGAAGACCGAGTCCTCACCCGCGGTCACGGCCATGCCGGCGCGCGGGGACACCTCCAGGACGACCAGACCGAATCCGGTGGCGATGGCGTCGGCGACGCGCGCGAAGGCGGGGTCATCGCGGTAGCGGCGGAGCAGTTCGGTGTACTCGGCGTCCCGGGCGGGCAGCAGCTTGGGCTGCAGGCCGAAGGAGACGAGGCGGGCGGCGTCGGCGGCGTCCGCGGGGGTGACGGCGGTGGCTCCGGCGGCGGTGGTGGCCACGCCGGGCGTGGCTTGCGTGGCGGGCTCGGCCGCCTCGCCGCGGCCGGGGTCGCTCCACGCGGCGGTGTGCTCGGCGTGGTGGTCACTCACGGGTGGTGCTCCTTGCTGGTGGGGCTGGTGGGGGGGGTCGGTGGTGCGGGGGTGGCGTCCGGCCGGGGGGTGCGGGGGCCGGGGGTTCCGGAGGTCCGTGTCCGGACTGCATGATTTACGGCGCCCTGCGGGTGCGTTGCCGGGTGCGGGTTGTAGAGCGCCACACATCACGCTTTACGTCCGGACACGCACCTCCTGCACCCCCTGCCCCCTCCCGTCGGTGGGCCGCCACCGCGTGTCACAGGCCCTCCGCGCGGTCCGCCGTCATGCCCGCCGCGTCCAGGAGCGCGGTGCCCACTATGAGGTCCGCTCCGCCGAACTCCTCGTCGTCGAGCGTGGTGCCGTCGTCGACCGCGAACAACAGGCGTCCCTCGCCCTGGCGGTAGGCCGTGCCCACCGGAGGGCTGGCCGCGTGGATGGCCAGGAGGGCGACCAGGTAGGGCAGTTCCGGATCGCGGCGGCGGGCCTCCGCGAGGAGGCCGGAGAGGCGGCGCGGGGCGTCGTGTTCCAGGTCGAGCAGTTCCTTGGCGCTCGCCAGTTGCTCCTCGCTGAAGCGGCTGTCGTCCGGTGTCGCGATCAGATCCGGCTCGGGCATCTCCGCGCCCAGGTGGTCCCGCTCCACCGGCGGCGTCAGCAGCAGGCCGATCAGGTCGCCGACCCGGACGGACGTGGGCGTACGCAGCCCGGTGCCACGGGCGAAGTACGCGTCCGTCACCCGGGTCGCCTGCTCGACGGGGAGCGGCAACAGCGGGGCGAGCAGTTGTCCGTACAGGTCGAGACCGGCGTGGGCGGTGGGTCTGGCGAAGGCCTGCCGGTCCTGCTCCGCGCGGAACAGCGGACCCGCCTCCAGCAGCCGGGACTGGAGCTGGGTGTGGCGGCGGATGCAGTCCTTGACGATGTCGACCAGTTCCGCCGCGCGCCGCTTGCGCTCGGCCGTCTTGGGGTCGGCGCCGGTCTCGGCCTCGTCGCGCGCCTTGCGGATGTTCGTCAGGATCGCGTTCTCGTGGCGGTAGCGGTCGGCGACATGGTCGAGCGCCTCGTCGATCATGTCCGGTACCGCGCTCAGCCAGTCGACCGCGCGTACGTTGCGCCGGGTCGCCTCCAGCGTCCTGCGGAGCGTTTCCGCGTACTGGACGGTGCGGTAGCGCGCCTGCTCGGCGGCGAGCTGGGCGTCGGCGAGCCTGCCCCGGTTGATCAGGACCTCCAGCTTGACCTCGGCGGCGATCTGGGCGCTGGTGACGTCCGTGTCGAGCGCGCCGACGAGCACGTTGACCGCTTCGTCGGTCGTACGGAGATAGACGCTGCCGCCGTGCCCCGGCACCTCTTCGATGAGCTTGAAGTCGTAGTCCCTGCGGGTGTACACGCCGTCGGTGCCGAACGTGCCGTAGACGGCGCGGAATCCGCGGTCCACACTGCCGACGTTGATCAGGTTCTCCAGCACCCAGCGGGCGACGCGCTCATGCTCGGCGACCGGGCGGCCCGGGGCCTGGGCGGCGACGCGGGGCAGGAGTCTGGCCACTATCTGTTCGTGGTCGGCGCCGGTGTCGAAGTCCATGTTGAGCGTGACCAGATCGATGGCGGAGAGCGCGACCTCGGCCATCGCGTAGATGGAGTACTCCCCCGCGAGATTGGCCTTACGGGTGTCCAGGTCGTGCAGCGGCGCGGTGCAGGCGAGCGCGCGCAGCCGCCGCGCCAGCCCTTCGTCGGCGGCCGGGCCCTGTGCGGGCCGCGGCCCCGCGCTGAGCTGGGGCGGAACGAATTCCGTCGAGGCAGGCGAAGTCACGCTGCACAGATTATGTCCTCACACCGACATCGGCCGAAACGGCGCAGAAGGGCCTTCAGCCGCTGTCCGCGACGAGCGCCGCGTACACCTCGACGAGTTGCTCGCGCGAGTCGTCCAGATACGCGGCGAGCATGCGTTCCGTGCCGTCCCGGTCCCCGGACTTGAGGGATTCCAGGAGCTGCCGGTTCCGTACGAGATACGGCTCGTGCAGCCGGCGCGGATCGTCCACCACATGAAAGGCGAGCCGTAGTTCGGCCAGCACCCCGCGCATCAGTTCGTCGGTGCGCGCGCTGCCGGCCAGGGCGACCAGTTCTCGGTGGAAATGGATGTTCGCCGTCGAGACACCCGTCCAGACCCGCTCCATCGCGGCCCGCTCGCCCTCAGAGACCGCCTCCTCCAGACCGCTCACCGCGAAGGGCGGCCCGTCGAGCCCCCGGACGACGGCGCATTCGATCAGCCGGCGGGTGCGGTAGATGTCCTTGACGTCCTCGACCGCGAGCACCCGTACGAAGACGCCCCGGTTGAGCTCATGGACGAGCAGCCGCTCGTGCGTGAGCAGCCGGAACGCCTCGCGCAGCGTATTGCGCGAGACACCGAGGGCCTTGCCGATGGTGTCCTCGGAGAGCCGTTCCCCCGGCTGGAAGTACCCCTCGGCGATACGGGTGCGCAGGATGTCGGCGACCCGCTCCGCCGTACTCGTACGGCCCAGCAGGGGTCGGTCGTCCGCCAGTTCGCCGAGTCCGGCCCCGCTCGTCCCCACAGCGTCTCCTCCGTCGGCCTGGGCGACCCATCGTAGAACAATACGACTCTTGTCGGATCGTTGAACGATCCTCTACGTTGTTCTCAGCTCACGGTCCCAGCCCGGCAGCTGAGGCGTGGGCGGCGCCCTGGTCTTCGCTACGGTCTCGCGGTACTCGCGCTGATCGGTCTGCCCGAGACGCGCGGCCGCGAACTGATCCGATCCGATCGGAAGGTGACTCCATGACCTGGGCGTCCATCGATCTCAACGCCGACCTCGGCGAGGGCTTCGGCCGCTGGCGGCTGACCGACGACGAGCAGCTGCTCTCCGTCGTCACCAGTGCCAATGTGGCCTGCGGCTTCCACGCCGGGGACGCGGCCACCATGCGGCGGGTCTGCGCGTGGGCCGCCGAGCGCGGGGTACGGATCGGCGCCCAGGTCTCGTACCGCGATCTGGCGGGCTTCGGCCGCCGCTCGATGGATGTGCCGCCGGACGAACTCGCCGCCGAGATCGCCTACCAGATCGGCGCGCTGGCGGTGTTCGCCAAGGCGGCCGGCGCCCGGGTCGCCTATGTCAAACCCCATGGCGCGCTCTACAACCGTGTCGTCCACGACGCGGCGCAGGCCGAGGCCGTGGCCGAGGGCGTCAAGCTCACCGGCGAACGGCTGCCGCTGCTCGGGCTGCCAGGATCCACGCTGCACAAGATGGCGGAGAAGGCCGGACTGCCGGTCGTCACGGAGGCGTTCGCCGACCGTGCGTACACCGCGGAGGGCACGCTCGTGCCGCGCGGGCAGGAAGGCGCTGTGATCACCGACGCGTCGGCCGTCGTGGAACGGTCCGTCTCCATGGCCAGGTTCGGGGTGGTGACCTCCCGGTGCGGGCAGTCCGTCGGCATCCGCGCCCGCTCGCTCTGTCTGCACGGGGACACCCCGGGCGCCGTCGATCTCGCCCGCCGCGTCCGCAGCCAGCTGGAGGCCGCCGGCGTCCGCGTGGAGGCCTTCGTATGAGGGCGCTGCCCGTCGGCGACCGGGCGCTCCTCGTGGAGCTGGCCGACGGCGAGGAGACCGCGGCGCTCCATGGAGAACTGCTGCGCCGCCGCGCCGCCGGCACCCTGCCGCCGGTGCGGGAGATCGTGCCCGCGGCCCGCACCGTACTGCTGGAGGGACTGGACGATCCGGCGGGCTTCGCCGCGCGGCTGGACGGCTGGGCGGCCCCCGCGCCGCACGCGCGCGCCACGGACACGGTCGAGCTGCCGGTCCGCTACGACGGTCCCGATCTGGCGGAGGTCGCGGCGCTGTGGGGGGTGCCGGCCGAGGAGGTGGTACGGATCCACTCGGCGGCGGAATTCCGGGTCGCCTTCTGCGGGTTCGCGCCCGGCTTCGGCTACCTCACCGGGCTCCCCCGGCGGTACGCCGTACCCCGCAGGTCCACGCCCCGTACGGCCGTACCGGCAGGATCCGTCGGTCTCGCCGGCCCGTACACCGGGGTGTACCCGCGCTCCTCACCCGGCGGCTGGCAGCTGATCGGGACGACGGACAGCGTGCTGTGGGATCCGGCCCGTGAACCCGCCGCGCTGCTGGCGCCCGGGACGCGGGTGCGGTTCGTGGCGGCGGGCCGATGACGGACCGGGCTCTCTCGGTCATCCGGGCCGGTGCGCTGACCACGGTGCAGGATCTGGGCCGGTACGGGCACGCCCACCTGGGAGTGCCGCGTTCCGGCGCGCTCGACCTGCCGGCCCTGCGGCTCGTCAACCGGCTGGTGGGCAATCCGGAGGGCGCCGCGGCCCTGGAGACGACGCTCAGCGGATGCGCGGTACGGCCGCGTTGCGCGGTCACCGTGGCGGTCGCCGGGGCGCCGTGCCCGGTCACGGTCGACGGGCGTCCGGCGGCCTGGGGCGCCCCGGTACGGGTTCCGGCGGGCGCGGTGCTCGATGTCGGGGCGGCGGTCTCCGGGGTCCGCGGCTATGTGGCGTTCGGCGGCGGGATCGCGGTGGAACCGGTGCTGGGCAGCCGGTCCACCGATCTGCTGTCCGGCCTCGGACCCGGGCCACTGCGCGACGGGGCCGTGCTGCCGCTGGGCCGTACGGTGGGCCGGGCGGCGCCGGTCGACGGGGCTCCGACGCAGGCCCCGCCCGCCGAACTGGTCCTGCGTGTACGGCTCGGGCCGCGCGACGACTGGTTCACCGCCGGGGCGCTGCGGACGCTGGTCACCCGCGCCTACCGGGTGTCGCCCGCGAGCAACCGCATCGGGCTGCGCACGGAAGGTCCGCCCCTGGAGCGCGCCGTACACACCGAACTGCCCAGCGAGGGCTTGGTGACCGGGGCCGTGCAGGTGCCGCCGGACGGCCGTCCGCTGGTGTTTCTCGCCGACCATCCGACGACCGGCGGCTATCCGGTGGTCGCGGTGGTCGCGGAGCGGGACCTCCCGGCGGCGGCGCAGGCGGCGCCGGGCACGCCGGTGCGTTTCGTGCCGGCCGGGCGCTGATCAGCGGCGGCCGTCCGGTGCCCCGTAGCCGCCCCCGCCCGGCGTCCTGATGACCAGCACATGGTCCGGTCCCACCTCCGCCGAGTCGACGCCCCGCAGCGGCGTGACCGTACCGTCCGCGCGCTCCACCTCGTTGCTGCCGAGCGCTCCGGGTCCGCCGCCCGCCATGCCGTACGGCGGGACGGTGCGGTGGCCGGTGAGCAGCGTCACCGTCATCGGCTCCAGGAAGCGCAGCCGCCGTACCACCCCCTCGCCGCCGTGCCATCGCCCGGTTCCGCCGCTGCCGTCCCTGATGGCGAAGGCGTCGACCCGTACCGGGTAACGCCACTCCAGCACTTCGGGGTCGGTGAGCCGGGAGTTGGTCATATGGGTCTGTACGGCGTCGGCGCCGTCGAAGCCGTCCCCTGCGCCCGAGCCGCTCGCGATGGTCTCGTAGTACTGCACCCGGGCGTTGCCGAAGGTCAGGTTGTTCATGGTGCCCGAGCCCTCCGCCTGGGCGCCGAGCGCCGCGTACAGCGCCCCGGTGACGGCCTGGGAGGTCTCCACATTGCCCGCGACGGTCGCCGCCGGGTAGCGGGGCGCCAGCATCGAGCCGTCCGGTACGCGCACCTCCAGCGGCTCCAGACAGCCGCTGTTGAGAGGGATGTCGTCGGCGACGAGCGTCCTGAAGACGTACAGCACGGCGGCCATCACCACGGAGGTGGGCGCGTTGAAGTTGCCGGGCAGCTGGGGTGAGCTGCCGGTGAAGTCCAGGACGGCGCCGCGCGCCGCCCGGTCGACCCGCAGCGCGACCTCGATCACGGCGCCGCCGTCGGTCTCGTAGCGGTACGAGCCGTCGTGCAGCCCTGCGACGATCCGGCGTACGGACTCCTCGGCGTTGCGCCGTACGTGCCCCATATAGGCCTGGACGACGTCGAGGCCGAACTCCTCGACCGTGCGGCGCAGTTCGGCGATGCCCTTCTCGTTGGCCGCGATCTGGGCCCGCAGGTCGGCGAGGTTGGTGTCCGGGTCGCGGGACGGATACCGCGCGGTGGTGAGCAGGTCCCGGGTCTCGGCCTCGCGGAGCCGGCCGTCCCTGACGAGCAACCAGTTGTCGAAAAGCACGCCCTCCTCGTGCACGGTCGTGCTGAAGGCGGGCATGGAGCCCGGGGTGATGCCGCCGATCTCCGCGTGGTGGCCGCGCGAGGCCACCAGGAAGCGCGGCCGCCCGCCCTGTTCGTCGTCCTCGTCGAAGACGGGCGTCACCACGGTCACGTCGGGCAGATGGGTGCCGCCGTGGTACGGGTCGTTGATGGCGTACACATCACCGGGGCGCAGTGTGCCCCGGTTGCGCCGGAGCACCTCCTTGATGGATTCACCCATCGAGCCGAGATGGACGGGGATATGGGGCGCGTTGGCGATCAGATTGCCTTCGGCGTCGAAGAGCGCGCAGGAGAAGTCGAGCCGTTCCTTGATGTTGACGGAGTGGGCGGTGTTCTCCAGCCGCACGCCCATCTGCTCGGCGATGGCCATGAAGAGGCTGTTGAAGACCTCCAGGAGCACGGGGTCGACGTCCGTGCCGACCGCGACCCGTGAGGGGCGGGGCCGTACGCGCGTGAGCAGCAGGTGGCCCAGCTCGCCGGCGGCCGCCTGCCAGCCCGGTTCGACGACGGTCGTGGCGTCGGCCTCGGCGATCACCGCGGGTCCGGTCACGGTGTCGGACGGCCGCAGGTCCTCGCGGCGGTGCAGCGAGGTGTCCCGCGTGCGGCCGTCGGTGAACATCCTGACGGTCGCGTACGGCTCCGTCCCGCCCGGCCCGCCGGAGCGCCGCGGCGTGTGCGGGCCGTGCGCGCCCGCCGTCCCGACGGCTTCGACGGAGACCGCCTCGACGACCAGGGGCTTGTCCATGGTGAAGGCGTAGCGGGCTCGGTGTTCGCCGGCGAAGGCCCCGGTCATGGCGGAGCGGGTGTCCAGGGCGACCGGCAGGCTCGCGTCCGTACCGGCGTAGCGCAGGAGCACGCGCGCGTGCGTGGTGATGGCGCTGTCCGGGACGGAGTCGGCGCGCAGTTCGGCGCGGGTGCGCTCCGCGAGGGAGTCGCACAGCTCGCGCACCCGGCGCACGGTGTCGTCGGTCAGCTCGGCCTCGACGGACTGTTCCCGCATGGCGGTGGCGTCGGCGAGTCCGATGCCGTACGCGGAGAGAACCCCGGCGAGCGGCGGGACGATCACGGTGTCGACCCCGAGGGAGTCGGCGACCGCGCAGGCGTGCTGGCCGCCCGCGCCGCCGAAGCTGGTGAGCGCGTAGCGGGTGATGTCGTGTCCGCGCTGTACGGAGATCTTCTTGACGGCGTTGGCCATGTTGAGGACGGCGATCTCCAGATAACCGGCCGCGACCTCCTCCGGGGTGCGCCGTACGCCGGTTGCCCACCGTACCTCCTCGGCGAGTTCGGTGAACCGTTCCCGCACCACCTCGGCGTCCAGGGGCTGGTCGCCGCCGGGCCCGAACAGCGCGGGGAAGTGGGCGGGCTGGACGCGGCCGAGCATCACATTGGCGTCGGTCACGGTGAGCGGGCCGCCGCGCCGGTAGCAGGCGGGGCCCGGCTCGGCGCCCGCCGAGTCGGGGCCGACGCGGTAGCGCTGTCCGTCGAAGTGCAGGACGGAGCCGCCGCCCGCCGCGACGGTGTGGATGTTCATCATGGGGGCGCGCATCCGGACCCCGGCGACCTGGGTGCCGAGCTCGCGCTCGAACGCGCCCGCGTAGTGCGAGACATCGGTGGAGGTGCCGCCCATGTCGAAGCCGATGACGCGGGTGAAGCCCGCCTGCTGCGACGTACGGGCCATCCCGACGACACCGCCGGCCGGTCCCGACAGCACGGCGTCCTTGCCGCGGAAGTGAGCGGCTTCCCGCAGCCCGCCGTTGGACTGCATGAACATCAGCCGGATGCCCTGGAGCTCCCCGGCGACCTCGTCGACATAGCGCCGCAGGATCGGTGACAGATAGGCGTCCACGACGGTGGTGTCGCCGCGCGGCACCAGTTTGATCAGGGGGCTGACCTCGTGGGAGCAGCTGACCTGGGTAAAGCCGGCGGCGCGGGCCGCCTCGGCGACGGCGCTCTCGTGCGCGGGGTGACGGTAGCCGTGCATCAGTACGACGGCGGCGCTGCGGAAGCCGTCACCGTGGGCCGCGCGCAGCTGCTCGGTGACGGTGTCCGGTTCGAGCGGCCGTACGGTGACGCCGTGCGCGTCGACGCGCTCCGGAACCTCGATGACACGCTCGTACACCGCCTCGGGCAGCACGATATGGCGGTCGAACAGCCGGGGCCGGTTCTGGTAGGCGATGCGCAGGGCGTCCCGGAAGCCCTCGGTGATGAGCAGGACGGTCGGCTCGCCGCGCCGCTCCAGGAGGGCGTTGGTGGCAACCGTCGTCCCCATCTTGACGACATCGATCCGGTCGGCCGGGATCGGGTCGTGCGGCCCGATCCCGAGCAGCAGCCGGATGCCGGCCACCGCCGCGTCCTTGTACCGCTCCGGATGGTGCGAGAGCAGTTTCCGGGTGACGAGCTCCCCGTCGGGGCGCCTGCCCACCACATCGGTGAAGGTGCCGCCCCGGTCGATCCAGAATTCCCAGCGCCCGGTCATTCCCCCATTCTCGCAACGGGAGCGCCCGGGGAGAGGGCGGCGAGCGCGCAGGAGAGCGTGTGATCGGCGTGGAGATCGAGCCGGGCGCTGCTGCCGCGCGCCCGGTGCCGTACCTCGTCGCCCGCCAGCCGCAGCAGTTCCGGGAGGAGATCCTTGCAGCGGCGTGCGACCCATCCGGTGCCCGAGGTGGCGAGCCAGCGCAGTGCGGCCGTACGGGTGGGCGGGGGCTGGTCGGCTTCGAGGGCGGGCGGCGGGCCGAGGGTGAGTCCCCGTGCGGTGAGCAGCTCGTGGAAGCGCGCGGCGATCATCCGGTGGCCGCGCTCCCCGGGGTGCAGCCGGTCGGCGCTCCACAGGGACCGCTCCGCCACCCAGGAGGCGTCCGCCATATGGAGGTGGATGGCGTCGTACCGCGCCGACAGGGCGTGGACGACGGCGTTGACGGCGCGCTGGCGGCGGGCGAGCGGCCGGGCAAGGGGCGCGGGCAGGCCGAGCATGCTGCCGGGGTCCGGCAGACAGGCGGTGAGCAGGACGGTGCCGCGCGCGGCGAGGGCGCCGCAGGCCCGGTCGAGCCGTGGGGCGAGGTCCTGGATGTCGAAGGCGCGGCGCAGGGTGTCGTTGACGCCGACGAGGACGGAGGCGATAGAGGGTTCGAAATCGAGGGCGGCCGGGACCTGCCGCTCCTCGACATCCCGGGTCAGCGCGCCGCTGATGGCGAAGTTGTGGAACAGGACGCCCGCCTGGGGCTCGGCGGAGCCCCCGCCGAGCAGCGCGGCCCATCCGCGCCATCCGCCGGGCACGGGATCGCCGACCCCGGCGGTGAGGGAGTCACCGAGCGCGGCGAACCGCAGGACCCGCAGCGGGGCGGCGGCCTCCGTCTGGGTCTGCTCCGTCTCCGTCTGGGCCTGTGTCTCCGTCTCCGTACGGATCGTCATCTCGGCGCTCCGTCCGGGCGTCGTGGGGCCGGGATCTTCGCCAACGGGGCGTCGTGGGCCGACAGGAACGCGGCCACCGAGTTCTCCCAGCTGAAGAGTTCCGCGCGGGCGCGGGCCGCGGCGCGGCGGTCCTGTTCCGGGCGGGCCAGCAGGGTCTGGACCGCGTCGGCGAAGGACGTCGCGTGGTCCGCGGCGGCCGCGCCCGCGTCACCGATCACCTCGGGCAGCGCCGAGGACGCGCTCGCGACGACCGGGGTGCCGCAGGCGAGCGCCTCCAGGGCCGAGAGTCCGAAGGTCTCGGCGGGGCCGGGCGCCAGACAGATGTCCGCGGCGGCCTGCAGATCGGCCATCGCCTCCCGGTCGGCGACGTGTCCGAGGAACAGCGCGGGCAGCCGCTGCGCGCGGGCCCTGCGGACCAGGCTACTCCGCAGCGGTCCCTCGCCGGCGACGACCAGCACCGCCCGTACGCCCCGGTTCCGCAGCTCGGCGAGCGCGTCGAGCGCCGTACCGGGCCGCTTCTCCACCGACAGCCGCGAGCCGAGCACCAGCAGCACGTCCGCCCCGCGCGTGTACCGCTCGCGCAGGGCCGTGTCACGCCGTCCCGGCCTGCACCGGCTCAGATCGACCCCGAGCGGTGCGCGCACCACGTTGCGCGCACCCACACGCAGGAATTCACGCTCCGCCCACTCGGTGGTGCACACGATCCGCGAATACGCCCACGCGCTGCGCAGGTTGATCCGGTCGGCCGCCCGCCCCGCGGCGACCGCGGGCACGCCCCAGGTACGCAGGACCCCGTCCGCCGTCTCGTGGGAGACCATCACGGAGGGGATCCGGTGGCGCCGTGCCCACTCCCCCGTCCAGCGCAGGGTGGTCCGGTCGGACACTTCGAGCCGGTCGGTCCCGATCCCTTCGAGGACCTCCCTGAGCCGGCGCCGGGCGGTCAGCACCCGGTAGCCGCCGGTGCCGGGCAGCACGGGCCCCGGAAGGGTGATCACCCGGCCCTGCGCGGTCTCCTCGTCGGTCTCCCGCTCCCCGGGCACGATCAGCACGGGGTGATGCCCCGCGGCCAGATAGCCGCTGCCCAGCTCCCGCAGCGCGGTACGCAGGCCGCCGGAGGACGGGGTGACGAAGTTCGCCAGCCGTACGATCCGCAGGGCGCTCACGCGACCACCGCCGTACGCGCGCCGAGCACCTCGTCGTAGTGGCCGAGCAGCTGGTCCCCCACCACGGCCCAGGTCCTGTCCTCCACCATGGCCCGTCCCGCGCGCCCGTAGGCGGCGCGGAGCGCGGGGGCGCAGATGAGGTCCGTCACCGCCGCGGTGACGGCGCCGGCGTCGTGCGGCGTCACCAGCAGTCCGGTACGCCCGTGGTCGACGAGGTCGAGCGGGCCGCCGGCGGCGGGCGCGATCACCGGCACCCCGCTCGCCATGGCCTCCTGCACGGTCTGGCAGAAGGTCTCGTACGGGCCGGTGTGCGCGAACACGTCGAACGAGGCGAAGGTCCGTGCCAGTTCGTCCCCGGTCGTACGGCCGAGGAAGACCGCGCCGGGGAGCGCCCCGCGCAGCGACGTCTCGCTGGGGCCGTCTCCGACGATCACCACCCGGACGCCCGGCAGCGCGCAGACACCGGCGAGGAGCTCGACATGCTTCTCGGGCGCCAGCCGGCCGACGTATCCGACGATCAGCTCCCCGTTGGGCGCGAGGCGCCGACGCAGCGCCTCGTCCCGCAGTGCGGGCCGGAACCGTACGGTGTCCACGCCCCGCGGCCAGAGCCGTACCCGCGGTACGCCGTGCTCGGCGAGATCCCGGACGGCGGCGCTGGACGGTGCGAGGGTGCGGTCGGCGGCGGTGTGCACGGCGCGGATCCGCCGCCAGGCCGCGGCCTCGCCCGCGCCGACGTAGGTACGGGCGTAGCCGGCCAGGTCGGTCTGGTAGACGGCGACGGCGGGCACCCGGAGCCGCGCGGCGGCGGTCATGCCGCGCACGCCGAGCACGAAGGGCCCGGCGAGATGGACGAGCTCGGCCCGGTGCGCGGCGATCGTCGCCGCCACCCGCCGGCTGGGGAGCGCCACCCGCACCTGCGGATAGCCGGGAAGGGGAAGCGAGGGCACACGTACCACGGGGCACGGTGCGTCGGTCTCGGAATCGCCGGCGACCGCCGGGGCGATGACGAGCGGATCATGACCACGGGCGGCGAGATGCCGCGCGGTCTGCAAGGCGCAATGAGCTACGCCGTTGACGTCGGGCGGGAAGGATTCGGTGACGATGACGACACGCATACCCGTGTTGTCGTCGCACCGAGCGTGTCCCCGCCAACGTGGATCTTTCCGCGCGGGGAACGTCCCGTGAGCATTGGACGCGGGGACGTTCCCCGGGGACGGCAGGGTGCACAGGCCGTGCGCGCGCTCTTACGGAGCGAGAGATTCCGGCCTCAGAGCGCGGCGGCGTCCGGGCCCATCCGGCTGCGTACGGCGGTCTGCACCTCGGCTTCCTCGGCCGGATCCGCGGCCAGTCGCCGCAGCCGGTCCACCACCCGTACGTCACCGGTCTCCGCGTGCAGCGCGGCGACCTCTCTGGTGGTCTCCTCGCAGTCCCACAGGCATTCGACGGCGAACCCGGTGGCGTAGGAGGGATCGGTGGCCGCGAGCGCGCGGGCCGCGCGGCCGCGCAGCTGCGAGGAGGCGGTCTCGCGGTAGACATGGCGCAGTACGGGAGCGGCGCAGACGATGCCGAGGCGTCCCGCGCCGTCGACGAGGGTCCACAGCGGCGGGGCGTCGGGTCCTTCGGCCCGTACGGTCTCGCGCAGGGCGCCGAGCACCAGCTGGGTGTCCTGGGTGCCACCCCGGCAGGCGAGCACGCCCGCGGCGGACGCCCCGAGGGCGTCGGGCCGGTGCACCCAGCCACGGGCCCGGTCGACGGCTTCCTCGCCGCACATCCGCTCGAACGCGGAGACCGCGGCGTCGGCGACGGTGCGGTCGGCGCTGAGCGCCGCCGCCTCGATCAGATCGAGCACGACGGGGTCGCGGACCTCGGCGAGATAGTGGAGCGCCGCGCAGCGCGCCCCGTCGGGACCGTTGCGGGCGGCCTCGACGATCAGCGGGCGGTCGTCGGGCCCCGCGACGGCGGAGAGGCAGCGGGCCGCGGGCACGTGCAGCACGCTACCGCGTTCGAGGGCCTGCTGCGCCCAGTCGAAGACGGCCTGCACGCTCCAGCCGGGGCGGGGGCCGCTCGGCCGCATCTGTCGCTGCCAGCGGTCGAACGAGCCCTGTTCACCGGCCGCCCTGATCCGCGCGCCGACCGCTTGCCGCGGGTCCTCGGCCCAGAGCCGCCAGGGCCGGGGCTCGAAGGCGTCCCGTACGGCGGCCGCCAGCTCGGCGTCGCCCTCCGGGGTGGCGGGGAATCTGGCGAGGACCGGCACGGCCAGCGAGCGCAGGCCCGCGTCGTCGTCGCGCAGCGCGAGCTCGTCCAGCGCCCAGGCCCAGTTGGTGCCCGCCGCGGCGTAGCGCCGGAGCAGGTCGAGGGCGTCGCGCCTGCCGTACGAGGCGAGATGGCCGAGCACGGCGAGCGAGAGCCCGGTCCTCGACTCCTCGGTGTCGAAGTGGTCCTCGGACCGGAAGAGATGGTGGTCGATGGCGTCGAGACCGCCGTGCAGATCCAGATACAGGCGTGCGTAGTACAGCGAGCGGTTCTCGACCTGCCAGTCGTGGCGTGGGTCGTTCATGACGCAGTGGTTGAGGGCGGCGAGCGCCTCCGCCCTGGGCGCGGCGAGCGCGTGCAGCGTGCCGTCGCCACGGCCCCTCTGCAACAGGCCGAGCAGAGTGCCGCTCGGCGCTATGACTGGATCAAACATCGGAAAAGCCTCACATCAAGCTGTCGACGCAACCGGGGGGTGTGGATGCCTAGGCCGCGCGGCAACATGGTTGGCCGATCGTCGTCGTGCGCTTGGTGCAGACCATCTTCCCTGCCTCTCGTCGGTGGCCCCTTGCGGGCCCGACGTCATGATGACCCAGCCATTTCGCCACCGCGACCACATTTACGACGTCTCTGTTCACTGGGCTCCGAAGAGCTCCAGGAGATCCGTCTTCCCAAACATCCGCGCGGTATCCACGGCGGAGGGGGTGCCTCCGGTCGGATCGGCCCCGCCGGCGAGCAGCGCCCGGATCACCGCGTCCTCCCCCTTGAAGACCGCGCCGGCGAGCGGGGTCTGACCGCGGTCGTTGGCCCGGTCCGCGTCGGCGCCGCGCACGAGCAGCGCCTCCACCGCCGGGGCGTGGCCGTGATAGGCGGCGAGCATCACCAGGGAGTCACCCCTGTCGTTGGTGAGGTTCGCGGGCACACCGGCGTCGACATACGCGGCGAGCGCCTCGGCCTCTCCGCGCCGGGCCAGATCGAAGATCTTCGTCGCCAGCCCGACCACTTCGGGATCCGGTGCTTCGCTCATCGGTGGACCGCCTTTCACGCCGTTGACCTGGTACGTACGGCAGCGGCGCCGTACGAGTGAACCGACAGGGTACTGCCCGTACGCCGCCCCGCCCCGCGCCCCCGCGGCAAGGATGATCGCGAGCGACATTCACCGGGTGAGGCGGGGCGGTCCGCCTCCCGGCGGTGCTCCGACCTGAGCCAATGCAGTGAAATGCACAACATTTCACTCATATGCACCTTTTATCGCATAGATACTTTAGGTGATCCTGGAAGAACTCATGGTGACTGTCCCCTCGACCAGGAGAAATCTCATGATTCTGTCCATGTCAGGCGTCGTGCTGCTCGGAATCATCGTCTTCCTCTTCTTCAGGAAGGACGGACTCAAGGCGTCGCACGCGATGGTGTGCGCCCTCTTCGGCTTCTATCTCGCGGGCACCGCCATCGCCCCGAGCATCACGGCCGGGAGCGCCAGCCTCGCCGGCCTCCTGGGCGGGATCAAGTTCTGACGCCCGACCGTCCCTTCCGCACGCACCGTCAGGAGACCGACGTGGCCCGGCGACCACTCCCCCGCATTCTGCGCAGCGGCACCGGCAGCAGCGGCAGCGACCGGATCGCACGCAGTCGCGATCTGGCCCGCACGGCCGCCGGCAGCGCCACCGACGTCCTCCAGCCGCTGATCACCGTCGGCCGTGGTCTGCGGCTGCTGAGCGCCGCGGGGCGCCAGCGGTGGGCGGCCACGCCCAGGGACCGGCGCGGCCCCGCGCTGTTCCTGGTCGCGGTCTGCGTGATGGTGGCCGCGCTCTTGCCGTACGGGCCGCTGCTGGCCCTGATCTCGGTGATGGCCGCGGCCGCCTGGAAGGGGCGTGCCCCCACGACCGCGCGGACCGGGCCCGCCGACGCGCAGGCGCGGCGGCTCCAGTCCCTCTACGAGGCGCTGGTGCCGTACTTCTCCGTGCCGGAGGACCCACGTCCGCTCTTCGCCCACGGCGGCTCGTGGGACGCGGCGTTCAGCGAGCAGGAATTCGACGGTGAAGGGCGGCTCACCCGGCTGCGGCTGGCCTACCCCCCGTACTTCCCGGACGGTGAGCCCGGCGCGCGCGGCCGGATCGAGCATCTGCTGCACGCCAAGTCCGGCCGCGGCCGCGAATATCTCTTCGACTGGGACGAGGAGATCAACCAGCTCGTGCTGAGCGTGCTGCCGGCGCTGGCCACCTCGATCGCCGCCCAGCGCTTCGTCACCGTCCCGGGCGAGACCGTCCTCGGCTTCACCGACGACGGCGCGGTGCAGCGCACCGTGCCGGTCAGGGCGGGCGACGAGAGCCGCGACGCGCCCCCGGTGGTCTGGCGGACAGGCCCCCGCTCCACCGAGCCGCATCTGCTGGTCGTCGGCCTGCCGGGAAGCGGCTCGACGAGCCTGCTGCGCTCCCTCGCCCTCCAGGCCCTCCAGCACGGCGAGGTACTGATCGTGGAGGGCAGCGGGACCGGCGAATTCACCTGTATGACCGGGCGCACGGGCGTGCTCGCCGTGGAAAGCGCACTGGACGGCGCGCTGGCCGGCCTCGAATGGGCCGCGCAGGAGACGGAACGGCGGCTGATCGCCGCCAACGGCGCCCGGCAGTCGGGCCGTCCCGCGCCCGAGGACACCCGGCGGCCGCTCTGGATCCTGGTGGACCGGCCGAGCGTCTTCGCGCATCTGGCGGCGGCCGACGGGCGGCCCGATCCGCAGGAGCTGCTGCGGGTGCCGCTGCGCCACGGCAGGGCCGCCCATGTGACGGTCGTCGTGGCCGACCAGCTCGACAGCCTGGAGGCGCTCGGCGAGACCGTACGGACCCACACCCGCGCCCGGGTCGTCCTGGGGTCCGCCACGCCCTCGCAGGTGGAGTCGGTGCTCGGGGCGCCACCGCGCACCACGCCCGCCAGGGACGTCCCGCCCGGCCGGGGCTACGCGCGGCTCGGCACGGGCCCGGTGCTCCGCCTGCAGGTTCCGGCGACGCCCGATCCGTACGACGACATGGCGAGTGAGGCGCACCGCCGGGCCGTCCTGGAGCTCCTTCCGGCGCGTCATCCCTCGTTCGACGAGGTGGCGGCGCCCGCTCCCGGTCCTGCGTCGGCTCAGGACCGGGTACCGGGACAGGAATCGGACCGTGCCATCGGGCAGGCAGCCGCCCCGGCGCCGATCGCGGCTGGTCCGGTCCCGGCCGAGGGCTGACCACCGGCGGGCGCGCGGCCGCCCGCCGGCTTCCCGGCGCCCCGCCCGACGCCCCGCCCCTCAGGCGACGAAGGTGCGCGGCGCGTCCGTGCCGGTGCTCGCCCCGGTCTCCACGAGGCGCGCGGCCGCCGCCAGCCGGGCCGCCGCCTCGACGGCGACCGGGCCGCCGACGGTGAACGGCAGCCGTACGTACCCCTCGAACGCCCCGTCGACCCCGAAGCGGGGCCCCGAGGGCACCCGTACACCGACCCGTTCGCCGACCTCGGCGAGGCGTGAACCGGACAGTCCGCCGGTCCGCACCCAGAGCGTCAGCCCGCCGCGCGGTACCTCGAACTCCCAGCTGGGCAGCTGCTCGCGCACCGCCGCCACCAGCGCGTCCCGGTTCTCACGCGCCTGGGCGCGCCGCAGGGCCACCGCCTCCTCCCAGCCGCCGGTCCGCATCAGCCAGTTGACGGCGAGCTGTTCCAGCACCGGGGTGCCGAGATCGGCGTACGCGCGAGCGGCGACCAGCGACCTGATCACGTCCGGCGCCGCGCGCACCCATCCGATCCGCATCCCCGCCCAGAAGGCCTTGCTGGCCGAGCCGACCGTGAGCACCGTGCTGCCCGCCGGGTCGAAGGCGCAGACCCGCCGCGGCATGTCGATGTCCGCTTCCAGATGCAGTTCGGACATGGTCTCGTCGACGACGAGCACCGTCCCCGCCGAGCGGGCGGCGTCGACCAGCTGCCGCCGCTGGTCCTCGTCGGCCAGCGCGCCCGTCGGGTTGTGGAAGTCGGCGACGACATAGGCGAGCCGGGGGGCGGCGTCCCTGAGCACCTGGCGCCAGCGCCCCAGATCCCAGCCGGTCAGTCCCTCCGCCATGGCGACCGGCACCAGCCGGGCGCCCGCTTCCCGCATCAGCTGGAGGATGTTCGCGTACGAGGGCGACTCCACCGCGATCCGCTCGCCCCGGCCCGCGAAGAGATGGCAGATCGCGTCCATCGCGCCCATCGCGCCGGTGGTGACCATGATCTGTTCCGGCATGGTCGGAATGCCGCGCTCGGTGTAGCGGTCGGCGAGCATCTGCCGCAGCGCGGGAACTCCGGCCGGGTAGTCGCCGTGGGTGTGCGCGTACGGCGTCAGCTCCTCCAGCGCCCCTCGCACCCCCCGGGTCAGCCAGGGCTCGGGGGCGGGCAGGGCGGCGGTGCCGAGGTCGATCATCGAGCCGAGCGACTCCGGCGGCAGCGGCTCCAGACCGCGCGCCGGCAGCGGATTCCCCGCCGGTACGGCGGTCCAGCTGCCCGCTCCCCGGCGCGACTCGAGGAACCCCTCGGCGCGCAGCGCCTCGTACGCGGCCGCCACGGTCGTCCGGCTCACGGACAGCGAGAGCGCCAGTTCGCGTTCTGCGGGGAGCCGGGCGGCAACGGGGACGCGGCCCTCCAGGACGAGCAGCCGGATGCCGTCGGCGAGCGCCCGGTAGGCCGGCGGCCTGCGGGTGCCGGGCCCGGCGGGCCGGGGCTGCTGGGCGTTGAGCTGCCGGGCGAGCTGAGCCGCCCCGACCGCCGAGGTCCACTGCGCCACTGAAATCAGTCCACCTTCCCCGAATTGGCCATGGTTGGCATCTTCCGGCCCGCCACAGAGTGTCGTGTATCAGTCCACCATCGCACCAGGGGGCAGCATCGTGTCCATCACCTCAGGCCGCCGGGGAAAGCGGCTCACCCGCCGGCTGTCGCAGCTCTATCTCGGGCTGGCGCTGTACGGGGCGAGTTCGGCGCTGCTGGTCCGCGGCGGCCTGGGGCTGGAGCCGTGGGGCGTCCTGCACCAGGGGATGGCCGAGCTGACCGGGCTGACCATGGGGGTCGTCTCCATCATCGTGGGCGCCGTCGTACTGCTGCTCTGGATACCGCTCGGGCAGCGGCCGGGGCTGGGCACCGTCTCCAATGTGTTCGTGGTCGGCATCGCCATGGACGCCACGCTCGCCCTCGTCCCCGACGGCCATGGGTGGGCTGTCCGGATCACGCTGCTGACCTGCGGCATCGTCCTCAACGGCATGGCCACAGGGCTGTACATAGCCGCCCGCTTCGGCCCGGGGCCACGGGACGGTCTGATGACAGGACTGCACCGGCGGACCGGCCGCTCGGTCCGGCTGGTCCGTACGGCGATCGAGGTCGCCGTCGTCGCCACCGGCTTCGCACTCGGCGGCTCGGTGGGGATCGGCACGGTGGCCTACGCCCTCGCCATCGGACCGCTCGCCCAGCTCTTCCTGCGCGTCTTCGACATCCCGCCGGCGACCACCGGCAGCACGGCCGTCGCCGCCGGGTCACCGGAGCACGCCATACTGCGGCGGTGACTCGCGTACCCCACCCCTACCTGGACCGGCCGGCCCCGATCCCGTTCGCCCATCGCGGCGGCGCGGCGGACGGCCTCGAGAACACCGCGGCGGCGTTCCGCCGCGCGGCCGGACTCGGATACCGCTACTTCGAGACCGATGTGCACACCACCGCGGACGGCCGGCTCGTCGCCTTCCACGACGCGACCCTGGACCGGGTGACCGACGCACGGGGCCGGATCCACGACCTCCCGTGGGACGAGGTGCGCCGGGCCAGGGTGGCGGGGAGCGAGCCGCTGCCGCTCTTCGAGGACCTGCTCGAAGAGTTCCCCGAGGCCCGCTGGAACGTGGACGTGAAGGCCGCGCCCGCCGTGGTCCCGTTGATCGATCTGATCCGCAGGACCGACAGCTGGGACCGGGTGTGTGTCGGCTCCTTCTCCGAGGCCAGGCTGACGCGCGCGGTACGTCTCGCGGGCCCCCGGCTCGCCACCTCGTACGGGGTGCGGGGAGTGCTGGGCCTGCGGCTGCGCTCGTACGGCATACCGGCCCCGGTCCGGCCGGGCGCCGTGTGCGCGCAGGTGCCCGAGACGCGGAGCGGCATCCGGGTGGTGGACGAGCGCTTCGTACGGATGGCGCACGCGCGCGGCCTTCAGGTCCATGTCTGGACGGTCAATGAGGCGGACCGGATGGAGGCGCTGCTCGATCTGGGCGTGGATGGCATCATGACCGATCAACTGGAGACGCTGCGCACGGTGTTCACCGCGCGGGGAGTCTGGCGATGACCGGGCAGGGTGCCCGCACAGGAGAGCGAGGGAGCGCGAGGTGACCGCCGGGACGGTGGACCGGGCCGATGAGGCGACGGACCGCAGACGCGAGCAGCGTGGCTGGTACTTCTACGATTTCGCGTGCTCCGTCTATTCGACGAGTGTGCTCACGGTCTTCCTCGGCCCGTATCTGACCTCGGTGGCGAAGGCGGCCGCCGACGCCGAGGGCTTCGTCCATCCGCTGGGCATCCCCGTGCGCGCGGGCTCGGTCTTCGCGTACGCGGTGTCCGTGTCGGTCGTGGTGGCGGTGCTGGTGATGCCGCTGGCGGGCGCGGCGGCGGACCGTACGGGACGCAAGAAGCCGCTGCTGGCCGCCGCCGCGTATCTGGGGGCGGCCGCCACGACGGCCATGTTCTTCCTGGACGGCGACCGCTATCTGCTGGGCGCGCTGCTGCTGATCGTGGCGAACGCCTCACTGTCCGTCTCGATGGTGCTCTA
Organism: Streptomyces sp. NPDC058198; assembly: GCF_042882605.1. NCBI lineage: Bacteria > Bacillati > Actinomycetota > Actinomycetes > Kitasatosporales > Streptomycetaceae > Streptomyces > Streptomyces sp. NPDC058198. The sequence goes on along the minus strand of NZ_JBHVVP010000006.1, from coordinate 426,663 downwards.
CAACGCGTATCTGCCGCAGATCGCCGGGCCCGAGGAGCGGGACGCCGTCTCCTCCCGGGGCTGGGCCTTCGGCTACACCTCGGGCGCCTTCGTGCTGGTCCTCAATCTCGTGCTCTACACCGGCCATGAGTCGTTCGGTGTCTCCGAGTCGACGGCGGTACGGATCTGTCTGGCGTCGGCCGGCGTCTGGTGGGGGGCCTTCACGCTCGTCCCGCTGCGGCGGCTGCGCGACCGGAAGGTCCCGCGGAACGGCGAGGGGGCGGTGGGCACCGGATGGCGGCAGCTGATGAACACCCTGCGGGACATGCGGCGCCATCCGCTGACGCTGTCCTTCCTGCTCGCCTACCTCGTGTACAACGACGGGGTACAGACGGTGATCTCGCAGGCCTCGATCTACGGCTCCGAGGAACTGGACCTGGACCAGACGACGCTGATCACCGCCGTCCTGCTGGTGCAGATCCTGGCGGTCGCGGGCGCGCTGGGCATGGGCAGGATGGCCAGGTCGTACGGCGCCAAGCGCACCATTCTGGGCTCGTTGGCCGTCTGGACGCTGATCCTCGCGGCGGGCTATTTCCTGCCGTCCGGCGCACCGGGCGCGTTCTTCGCGCTGGCCGCGGCGATCGGTCTGGTGCTGGGCGGCAGCCAGGCGCTGTCCCGCTCGCTCTTCTCGCATCTGGTGCCGAGCGGGAAGGAGGCCGAGTACTTCTCGGCGTACGAGATGAGCGACCGGGGGCTCAGCTGGCTGGGGCCACTGGTGTTCGGGCTCGCTTATCAGGTCACGGGGAGCTACCGGGATGCGATCATCTCGCTGGTGGTCTTCTTCGCGCTCGGGTTCGGCCTGCTGGCACGGGTGCCGATCAGACAGGCCATCGCGGCCGCGGGCAACCCCGTTCCCGAGCGGATTTAGACGTGGCAGTCAAAGGGCGGTAGTGTACGCGTTTGGCCTGCCAGGCGGACCGTTACTGCGAACCGCGGAAATGGAATCGCCGGGTGACATCTCCTGATAGATGTGACAAACCGGGCGCCGGTGGGTACAACAAGGGGCGGCACGACGGGCGACGCACGACCCGGAACGGGAATCTTTACCGCCGACCGGACGTTGACCGGATGACGACGACAGCGACACCTGTCCTGTGGGCGACAAGCCCGGGAGGCACGATTCATGAGTGAGCGAGCTCTCCGCGGCACGCGACTCGTGGTTACCAGCTACGAGACGGACCGCGGCATCGATCTGGCCCCGCGCCAGGCGGTGGAGTACGCATGCCAGAACGGACATCGATTTGAGATGCCGTTCTCGGTAGAGGCGGAAATTCCGCCGGAGTGGGAGTGCAAGGCGTGTGGCGCCCAGGCACTCCTGGTGGACGGGGATGGCCCCGAAGAGAAGAAGGGCAAGCCTGCGCGTACGCACTGGGACATGCTCATGGAGCGGCGCACACGCGAGGAGCTGGAGGAGGTGCTGGCCGAGAGGCTGGCCGTCCTGCGCTCCGGCGCCATGAACATCGCCGTGCATCCGCGGGACAGCCGGAAGTCCGCCTGACCGCGTAACCACCGCACACAACAAGCGATAACCGAACAAAGCCGCGGGCTGTGGCACACCGAGTGTGTGCCACAGCCCGCGGCTTTCTGTGCTCTCCGGCTTTCTGTGCTCTCCGGCTTTCTGTGCCCTGCGGCTTTCTGTGCTGGGCGCCCCGTCAGGGGGTCAGCGGCGGGCGCGGGCCCTTGTCCTCGGGATGGTTCGGGCGCCCGGGGCCGTCCTCCTTGATGACCTCGCCCTGGACCACCTTGCCGTCCGGCTGACGCATCCGGGCCTGCTGGAAGGCGTCACCCAGGCTGCCGGGAGGGGCCGCCGCACTCATCCGCCGCTCCAGGGACCGTTCCGTGTACCGGCCGAGCGCCATCCGGAGGGGCGGTACGAGCAGCAGCAGGCCCAGCACATCGGTGATCAGTCCCGGCAGCATGATCAGCAGGCCGCCCAGCATGAGGAAGCCGTTGCCGGTGCTCCCGGTGCCGGCCTCCGGCGCGACGGCCTCCCCGGGGTGCTGCTCTTGCTGCCGCTGCTGGCGTTGCAGAGTCTCGGTCAGATTGCGGAAGGCCCGGCGGCCGGCCCTCTTGATGACCACCGCTCCGAGCACGGCCGCGCCGACCAGCAGCAACAGGATGGTGAACCCGCCCGCCACATCGGCCACCAGGACCAGCAGCCAGATCTCCAGCACCAGCCAGACGGCGATGCCCAGGGGAATGAAGCTGCGGGCGCGTGAGCGCTTGGGAACGGGCCGGGGCGATTGCGCGGTCGTCATACCCCCAGTGTGCCTGGGCACGGGCCAGGACGGCGTCCGGGGGGCGATCAAGGCGAGCGGGGCGACCCGTCCGGTCAGGGGGACTTCCGGCCGAGCAGCCGGTTCGCCCGGGACTCGACGCCCCAGGCGGTGACCCTCCAGAGCGCCTCGACGACGATGTCCCGGCTCATCTTCGAGTCGCCGCGCTCGCGCTCGACGAAGGTGATGGGCACCTCGACCACATGAAAGCCCCCCTCGACCGCGCGCCGGGCGAGGTCGACCTGGAAGCAGTAGCCCTGGGAGGCGACGGCGTCCAGGCCGAGCCCCTCCAGGGTCTCCGCGCGAAAGGCCCGGAAGCCGCCGGTGATGTCGCGGAGCGGGACGCCGAGCAGGACCCGTGAGTAGGTGCTGCCGCCGCGTGAGAGCAGCTTGCGGGTCGTGGGCCAGTTGACGACCCGTCCGCCCGGCATCCAGCGCGAGCCGAGGACGAGATCGGCGCCCTTGAGCGCGGTCAGCAGGCGGGGCAGCTCCTCGGGCTGATGGGAGCCGTCGGCGTCCATCTCGACGAGGACGCCGTAGCCGTGCTCGATGCCCCAGCGGAAGCCGGCCAGGTAGGCGGCGCCGAGCCCTTCCTTGCCCTTCCGGTGCAACACCTTGACCTGGCTGTCCTGGACGGCCAGTTCGTCGGCGATCTTGCCGGTGCCGTCGGGGCTGTTGTCGTCGGCGATGAGGATGTCGGCCGCCGGCACCGCGGCGCGCACCCGGGAGACGATCGGCTTGATGTTCTCGGCCTCGTTGAAGGTCGGGATGATCACCAACGTTGTGCCCAGCGGGCCGTACCGCCTCTGACCGCCGTCGTTCACTGCTGCCCCTTAGTCGCCGTACGCGGATGCCCACCTTAGCGAGCACGCGACACCCCACGACCACGGTGGTCGTGGGGTGTCGGTGGGAGACGAGAGGCGATGTCCGGAGATGGCGGACAGAACCGGAGATGTTGCACCCCGTACGCACTCATGAACTGCGGATCGGGGCCCGGCGTCCTTCGGGCCGACCTGGAACCCGCTGGCTGCGGGTCGACCGAAAGCCGTTGTCTACTGAACGCCGGGCCCCACCCGGGTCGCACCTGCCGGCCGGCTCGATCCTTCCCTCGCCCCCGAGACGTGGGTGCTGGACCTGGCTCCCAGTGGTGGTGCGCCGGTGCGGCACACCGCCCCATGGCCCAGCGGGCGTTCGACGACTGCGTGGAGGTTGCCGGACGGACGTCCTGTGGTGGACTCGGCCGAACCTACCCGGCGGTGGCTGCTTACTGTCAATAGCCGTTTGACCTGCGGCGTTTGCCTAAATCAGCAGGTCAGTGGGGAAGATCCGCAGGTCGCGGCAGAGGGTGGCGGGCATCGGTCGGCGGTACGAAATGTCCGCACGTCACTCGTTCGGGCGCACGAATACCGTTTGTCCCGCGACGACGGTCCGCAGGCACTCGGGCAGCGGCCGGCCCGGCGTGAGATCCGGCAGTCCGGGCGTCCCGGAGCGCGGATCGGTGGACCAGCGCGACACCCGGTCGTCGGGGGCCTGGACGACCAGTTCGCCGGTGCGCCAGACGGCGTAGTCGGCGGGGGCGCCCGGCACGAGCGTACCGGCGTCGTCGCGGCCGACGGCCCGCCGGCCGCCGCGGGTATGGGCGGTGAACGCGGCCCTGACCGAGATCCTGTGTTCGGGGGTGCGGTGGAAGGCGGCGGCCCTGACGGTGCCCCACGGGTCCAGCGGGGTGACGGGGCTGTCGGACCCGAAGGCCAGCGGGACGCCGGCGCGCAGCAGCGCCGCGTACGGATTGAGCGTGCGGGCGCGCTCGGCGCCGAGCCGGCGCGCGTACATCCCGTCCTCGCCGCCCCAGAACGCGTCGAAGGCGGGCTGGACGGAGGCGGTGAGTCCCAGCTCCGCGAAGGCGGCGATCGTCTCGGGGGTGAGCATCTCGGCATGCTCGACGCGGTGCCTGGCGGCCCGGATACGCGCCAGGCCGAGGCGCTCGGCCGCGGCCCGTACCCCCGCGACGACCGTGCTGATAGCGGCGTCACCGATGGCGTGGAAGCCGGCCTGGAGCCCGGCCTCGGTGCAGGTGACGACATGGACCGCGACGGCCGCGGCGTCGAGATGGGCGGTGCCGGTGTGCGGGGCATCGGCGTACGGGGCGTGCAGGGCGGCGGTGTGGGAACCGAGGGATCCGTCGACGAAGAGATCGCCGGCGGCGCCGACGGCGCCCAGCTCGCGGACGCGGCGGGCGCCCTTCTCGTCGGTGATGTGTTCGGCCCAGTAGCCGTGGACCCGCGGTCCCGGCTCCTCGTCTGCGAGCGCCAGCAGGGAGGTGAAGTCCTCCTCGTCGGAGATCTCCGGCCCCGCGCACTCGTGGAGCGCGCCGATACCGAGCGAGGCGGCCCGGTGGCGGGCGGCCCGCTGCGCCTCGGTGCGCTGGCGCGGGGTGATGGCCGCGTGGGCCGCGGCGCGCACGGCGTGGTGGGCGGCGCCGGTCAGCGGGGCGTCCGGGTGGTAGCCGGTGAGCGAGGTGACGCCGGGGACGAGGTCGAGCAGCGCGGTGGTGACCACGGCCGAGTGAACGTCGACGCGCGGCAGATAGAGCGGCCGGGCGCCGGCGGCGTCGTCCAGTTCGGCGCGGGAGGGTGGGCGCTGTTCTGGCCAGCGGGTGGAGTCCCAGCCGTGGCCCAGGAGCACGTCTGGGTCTGCGGCGCGGTGGCCGTGGTCGGCGTTGTGGTCGGCGCGGTGGGCGCGGATCAGGGCTAGCGCCTCCGTCAGGCTCCGGGCGCCGGACAGGTCGAGTCCGGTGAGGGCGAGGCCGGTCGCTGTGGTGTGGACGTGGGCGTCGGTGAACGCCGGGGTGACGAGCGCGCCTTCGAGGTCGATGACCTCGTCCACGCCGGAGGCGAAGGCGTCGGCCGCGCCTTCGGAGCCGACCCAGGCGACATGGCCGCGTTCGACGACCATGGCGGTGGCGAAGGGGTCAGCGGGGCTGTGGACTTCTCCACCGCGCAGGAGGACGGTGCGGTGGTGGTTCTGGGGGGCGGTGCGGTCGGTCATGGTGACCAGTCTGGCGGGTGTGTTCCGGCGTGCGGGGGTGGGGGCCGGTCCGGTGGGGGTGCGGTGCGCCTCCGGCGGGGGTGGGGGCCGGTCCGGCTGGGGTGCGGGGGTCGCGGGCTCCGGAGGTGCGTGTCCGGACTGCATGATTTACGGCGCCGTGCGGCTCGTTTGTCGGGTGCGGCTTGTGTGCGCCGACAAATCACGCTTTACGTCCGGACACACATCTCCTGCGCCCCCACCCCCCTCCCGCCGGTGGGCCACCAATCCGCTCGGCCCCGCTGGGGAAGGTGGGGACACGCGCGCCCGTGGCACGAGGGCCGCTGCCTCCGTGTAACGACCGCCCGTCTCCACGACCGCCGGCGAGTGAGCCGAAGGGGCGCGCCGCTGTCGAAAGGGAGAGCGCGCGGAGGTTCGCGAGGAACGAGCGAATCGAGCACGGTCGACTGTCGACAGGGGCATAGAGCGCCCCGGAGGCGAACCGAGCCCTTAAAAGAGGAGGGCTGGCGCTCGGGATTCATAGGGGGTGGAGAGGACCACCGTGGTTCGGGTGGAGACGCCGGCCAGGGAGCGGATGCGGGTGAGCAGGTGTTCCAGTTCCAGTGGGGTGGAGACCCGTACCTTCAGGATGTAGTTCTCGTCGCCCGCCACGCTGTGACACGCCTCGATCTCGGCGATTTCCGCGAGGCGTTCCGCGATGTCGTCGGGGGCGCTGGGGTCGAACGGTTTCACCGAGATGAACGCGGTGAGTGGCAGGCCGACGGCCTCCGGGTCGACGACCGCGGCGTAGCCGCGGATGACGCCGCGCTGTTCCAGGCGGCGTACCCGCTGATGCACCGCCGAGGTGGACAGGCCGGTGGCCTTGCCCAGGTCGGTGTAGCTCATCCGGCCGTCCTTGACGAGCAACTCCACGATCTGACGATCCAGCTCCTCCATACGGATCAACCTATTGCCCCGGGTCGCTTCCGGCACAGTCGGAGGCGGCTCCGGGAGGTACCTGCGGGGGGCATGTGACGAAGACCACAGATTTGTGGGACGGTCGTTCGAGACGTCACGGTTACGCGGCTCGCGCGAAGGGAATTGCTTGGTGTGGTCGAGACCACAAGTGCCTGGTCGGCCCACCCGAGGGGGAATGTCTCCATGCAGAACCTGAAGCGCACCGGACGCACAGAACCGGAGCCCGTTGATCTTGTCGAGGCCGACGAGTTCGACTTCTACGACACCTTCGAGATGTACCGGGTCGTCTGCCCGGACTGTGTGCAGCCGATCGCGCTGCTGGCGGACGAGGACGTCCTGCCGGAGCACGCGCTGTGCCCCACGCCGTGGAACCCGTTCGTGCTCTCGGTGTGTGCCGGTACGGGCCGTTCGGCGGCGGACGCGCGGCCCGCTGACGCGTCGCCCGAGGCTCAGGAGCAGGTCACCGCACTGCTGCTGACGCTGCCTCAGGGCCTTGACTGGAGGACGCAGCCCTTCTCGCACATGGGCGGTCCGGGCTCGCGTCCGTTCAAGCAGATGCGCGACGCCGCGTAGGACCCGCAAGACCCCGGCGCGACCGCTGACCGCAGGTCAGAAAGCGTGCCGGGGAACCTGCCGACTGTCCGTCAGCGCGTCTCGGGGCCCGCGAGATGCCGCGCGATCACCAAGCGCTGGATCTGGTTGGTGCCTTCCACGATCTGCAGGACCTTCGCCTCGCGCAGGTAGCGCTCCGCCGGGAAGTCCGTGGTGTAGCCGTAGCCGCCCAGCACCTGAACGGCGTCGACGGTGACCGCCATCGCCGCGTCCGTGCAGAACAGCTTGGCCATGGCGGCCTGTTGGGAGAACGGGCGGCCCGCGTCCCGCAGCCGCGCGGCGGCGAGATAGAGCGACCGTCCGGCCTCGATCCGGGTTGCCATGTCGGCGAGCAGGAAGCGCAGCCCCTGGAAGTCCGCGATGGGCCTGCCGAACTGCCGTCGTCCCGTGGCGTATCCGACGGCCTCGTCCAGGGCCGCCTGGGCCAGACCGATGGCGCAGGCGGCGATGCCGAGCCGGCCCGAGTCGAGCGCCGACAGCGCGATGGCGAAGCCCTGTCCCTCGTCGCCGAGCCGGCGGTCACCGGCCACCCGTACGCCGTCGAAGTGGAGTTGGGCGGTGGGCGAGCCCTTCATGCCCATCTTCTTCTCGGGGGCGGCCGCGTGCAGGCCGGGCGCGTCGCCGGGCACCAGGAACGCCGTGATGCCCCGTGCGCCCTCGCCGCCCGTGCGGGCCAGCACGGTGTAGAAGTCCGCGATACCGCCATGGGTGATCCAGGCCTTGGTGCCGGTGATGACCCAGTCGTCGCCGTCCCGTACGGCCTTCGTACGCAGCGAGGCGGCGTCCGAGCCCGAGGCGGGCTCGGAGAGGCAGTAGGCGCCGAGGAGGCCGCCGCTCAGCATGGCGGGGAGATGCTCCGCCTGCTGCTCCTTGCTGCCGTAGCCGGCGAGGGCGTGGCAGGCGAGGGTGTGCACGCTGGCGCCGAGACCGACGGTGAGCCGGGCGGCGGCCAGCTCTTCGAGTACCTGGAGATAGACCTCGTACGGCTGGTCCCCGCCGCCGAGGGCGGCGTCGTAGGGAAGGCCGAGCAGGCCCGAGGCGGAGAGAAGTCTGAAGAGTTCGCGCGGGAAGTGGCTCGCCTCTTCCTCCTCGGCCGCCCTGGGGGCGATCTCCCGCTGGATGATGTCGCGTACGAGGGCGACGAGGTGCGTGGACTCCTCGGTGGGCAGTTGACGTTCCACCGGCTGCGGGGCGCGGTCGGGCATGGCGGCGCTCTCCTCCCTGTCGGGGCGCTACGGCGGTCGCGCGCGCAGGGTGTGGCGGCGCCGCCGGCTGGGGTCCGGGGGTATCCCCGGACGGCAATTCTGCCCAGCCGATGCTGCCCTCCCGGATCACGGAAGCGGCTGACCAGCGGCTGTGGCGCGTTGAGTATGCCCGATCGGCGGGCTTCCGTCACGGGTGCAAAGTGTCCCTCCGGCGCGGCGGAACTTGGTCCGAACCATTGACCCCAGTGGTCTAGTCCTTCTAACGTCCCCCTGAACGTATTTCGCGTTCATGCCAAGTCGACGTCATCGCCGACCGATTTCCCCCACTCACTCTTCCTCCCCCACGAGGAGACACCATGCTCGGACTTCACCGCCCCCGCTTGCGGGCGCTGGTCGCCGCCGCCTGTACCGCCGCTCTCGGTGTGACCCTGCTCGCCGGAGCGGGCAGCGCCTCGGCCGGGGGGACCACCGCCCCCGCCGCCGCTGCCGCGCCTGCCGCCGCGGGCGACAAGGTGGTCGGATACTTCACCAACTGGGGTGTGTACGACCGGAATTACCACGTCAAGAACATCGAGACCTCGGGCTCCGCCGACAAGCTCACGCACATCAACTACGCCTTCGGCAATGTCACCGGCGGAAAGTGCGTGATCGGCGACTCGTACGCGGACTACGAGAAGGCATACACCGCCGACCAGAGCGTGGACGGCGCCGCCGACACCTGGGACCAGCCGCTGCGCGGCAACTTCAACCAGCTGCGCAAGCTCAAGGCACTCCACCCCGGTCTCAAGGTCATCTGGTCGTTCGGCGGCTGGTCCTGGTCCGGCGGCTTCACCGAGGCGGCGAAGAACCCGGCCGCCTTCGCGGAGTCCTGCCGCGCCCTGGTCGAGGACCCGCGCTGGGCCGATGTCTTCGACGGCATCGACATCGACTGGGAGTACCCCAACGCCTGCGGTCTGACCTGCGACACCAGCGGGCCCGACGCGTTCAGGAACGTCGCGTCCGCGCTGCGCGGCCAGTTCGGTTCCGACCTGGTGACGGCGGCCATCACGGCCGACGGCTCGGACGGCGGGAAGATCGACGCCACCGACTACGCCGGCGCGGCGCAGTACCTCGACTGGTACAACCCGATGACGTACGACTTCTTCGGTGCCTTCGCGGCGCAGGGCCCCACCGCCCCGCACTCGCCGCTCACCTCCTACGAGGGCATTCCGACGGAGGGCTTCAACTCCGACGCGGCCATCAGCAAGCTCAAGGGCCTCGGCATCCCGTCCGAGAAGCTGCTGCTCGGCATCGGCTTCTACGGACGCGGCTGGACCGGCGTCACCCAGGCGGAGCCGGGCGGCACCGCGACGGGCGCCGCTCCGGGTACGTACGAGGCGGGCATCGAGGACTACAAGGTCCTCAAGAACAGCTGCCCGGCCAACGGGACGGTCGCGGGCACCGCGTACGCCTTCTGCGGCAACCAGTGGTGGAGCTACGACACCCCCGCCACCATCGCCGGGAAGATGGCGTACAAGAACCAGCAGGGCCTGGGCGGCACGTTCTTCTGGGAGCTGAGCGGGGACACCGCCAACGGTGAACTGATCAAGTCCATCAGCTAGTCGCGCTATTGCCGCGTGCGAGACTCGTCGGGGGCGGGGTGCCTGTTCGGCCCCCGCCCCCGGCGTCATGTCTCCGGCGAGTCCTGGGGCGGGGCGATGCCCGTGAACGGGCGCCAGTCGGGATCACGCGGCGGCGCCGGGCACTCCGGGGCGAACTCCTCGATGGTGTCCAGCGTATGACGCAGCATCCGTACCAGCAGATCGCGCGGGATCTCCAGCGTCAGTTCCTGGTGGCCCAGCCATTCCAGCGTGAGCCACTCGACGCTGCTGAGCCAGCCGAGCAGCGCGAGCCGGGCGATCGGCGGGATGTCCTGGCGGCCGTAGGCGCCTTCGGCGATCGTGGCGACCAGCCCGGTGCGTACGGCGTCGCGGATCGCCTGCACCTCTGTGTCGAAGCCGACGCCGCCCGTGACGATGGTGCGGTACGCCGCCTCGTTGTGCTGGGCGAACGAGAGATAGGCCTCGACCGTGCGCTGCACGCGTTGGGTGCGCGGCAGATCGGCGCCGGTGGCGGCGAGCGTGACCAGCTCCGCGACCGAGTCCTCGACGATGGCGAGGTAGTAGCCGCGCTTGTTGTTGAAGTAGTAGTAGATCAGCCCCTTCGCCACCCCCGCGTGCTGCGCGATGTCATCCATCGACAGTGCGTCGTACGAGGTGTTGGCGAACAACTTCCGCCCGGTGGTGATGAGTTCGGAGCGCCGTATCTCCGACCGTTCGGTCGCGCCACGCTGCTGCCTACGGTTCACGTTCGGGTCCTGCTCTCCGGCCGGCACAGATTCCGCAGTATGGCAGAGCCGTGTGTGACGCCCGCAGGGCGGTGAGCCGCGGCCGGCCCGGGAGATGATCTCTCAACTCCCGGGGCCTGCCGCGGGCCCGTCAGAGCAGGCCCACCGACGTGAGGGCGCGGCGCTGGGCCGAGGTCGGCTGCGCCGGCCAGTAGACGTAACAGACACCGCCGGTGCCGGAGACCACCGTGCCGGCCGCGTTGTGCCGCTTGGTCCGCAGCCAGATCGTCTCCCACTCGGAGCGACGGTAGACCCGGCGCACCGCTGGGTTGTCGGGCGAGGCCGGGTCGTTGGCGATCACGTCGCCGCCGGCGGTGAAGCCGATCACGGTCATCAGATGGCCGGAGGTCCCGTAGCCGGCCCCCGTCAGCTCCTCCTTGAGGAAGGACTGCGAGGTGATGACGGGGATGCCCGCGCGGATGAGGGTCTCCACGTCGGTGAGCGAGCCGAGCCGGGTGACGGCGGCGCTCATGTCCCGGTAGGTGGCGGCGTACGCGGCGTTGAAGGGCCAGTTGCCGCAGCCGTCGTACTGGTAGTCGAAGGTGAACCGGGCGGCGTGGCAGACCTGGGGGTCGGCGAAGGCCGGATTCACCCAGGCGAGATCCGCGGCGGTGGGCTTGCGCCCCCAGTATTCGATGATCATCTGCGAGGAGGTGGGGCTGCACCAGGCCTCGCCGCCGTTGTCGTACTCCGGGTACTGCCCGGCGTGGACGTTCTGCGAGTAGCGCGGCACGGTCAGCTCGCGGGCGAGCCCCGGCGTGGAGGCCGGGACGGTGAACCGGTCGGGGATGTCCGAGGCCATCGCGCCGGCCCGGTGGACCACCGGTGTGAGCCGGGTGCCCGGCTTGCGGTAGAGGGTCAGCCGCAGCTGGTACGAGGCGAGGCGGAGCCCGCTGGCCGCGTCGTCCACCGAGAAGGTGTCGGTCCAGATGCTGCTGCGCCCGTCGGTCTGGTCGTCGACGGAGGTGCGCCTGATGTCACCGTCGCCGTCCCCCGAGGTCCAGCGGCCCATGACGTACCACGGCGTGGCGGTGTTGTCCGAGTAGCGGCCGCTCAGTTCGATCTGGAGCCAGGTGCCGGCCGGGGTCTCGGCGTTCCAGGAGGCGATCACCTCGGTGGCGGGGACGGCCGAGCGGTGGAGCGGCGAGGTCCAGGTCGCGTACTCCCAGGTGGCGCTCTTGCCGGTGTGCGGATCTGCGTAGTCGGTACGGCCCGCCGGGGTGCCGATGACCAGCGCGGGCCGGGCGCCGGACACGGCCAGGGTGCCCCGGGCCGTACCGGAGCGCCAGTCGGCGTACGAGGCCCAGAAGGCGTTGTCCACGAGAGGCGTGGCGCGGGCGGGCGCCGACGGGGCGGCGGCTGCCGGAGCGGCGGACACCGCGCCGGCTCCCGCCGCGGCCGCGAGAGCGGCGGCGAGCACGGTTCTGCGCGAAGTGGGACTGGTCATGGGGACCTCCGGTCGAAGGCGGAGAGACGACAGCTGCTCGGCAGTCGCCCACTATTGCGGTTCGTGGCGGGCTTCTGCCAGCGATTCGCGTCGCGTCGGCCGAACAATATTGGTCTCTACCAGTGGCGTGACCTGCGGTGGTACGGCGGACCGCGGCCGACACGCGCGCGGGCGACTCGTAGGGTGGGCCGGGTGGAAGAGCCGACCGAAGCCGTGGGGCCCCCTGACCGCGCCATCGATGACGCCGTGGTGGCGCGGCTGCGCGCCCTGCCGCCCTCCTGCGGCCCCGTCCGGCTGATCGCCGTCGACGGCCACGCGGGCTCCGGCAAGAGCACCTTCGCGGCGCGGCTCGCGGCGGCGCTGGACGGCGCGCCCGTGCTGCGTCTCGACGACATGGCGACGCACGAGGAGCTCTTCGCGTGGACGGAGCGGCTGGCCGCGCAGGTGCTCGAACCGCTCTCGCGGGGCCGTACCGCGCACTACGCGCCGTACGACTGGACACTGCGGCGCTTCACCGCGCCGCGCTCCCTGGACCCGGCGCCCGCCGTGATCATCGAAGGCGTGGGGGCCGGGCGGCGGGCGCTGCGGCCGTCTCTCGCCCGGCTGCTCTGGATGGACCGGGGCGCGGCGGAGTCCTGGGAGCGGGGACGCCGGCGGGACGGCCCCGCGCAGTCCGCTTTCTGGGACGGCTGGACACCGGCGGAGATCCGCCATTTCGCGGCGGACCCGTCCCGCCCCTTCGCCGATGCTCTGGTACGTGAGGGACGGGAGGGGTACGTGGTGCGCCCGGGGCCCCGTGCGACAGCACGGCCGAACCGCACCCTCACCCACGGTGATCGAATTCCGCCACCATACTGAACAGTCGGAAATCGGCACCGTGAGTGCTCCGGCTCGGCTTGACCGGGGAGCGGGACAGGTCTTACGTTCTCATTGTGCGGCTTTTCGGAGCCGCCGCGGACGCGAAGCCCCCGGTTGTTCCCCCGTGATCGGGGGCTTCGTTCTGCCCTCTTCGCCCCCTCCCGCGCCCCCGCGACCCCCTCCTCCGCTCACCGTGGGTCACCGCCGCGGCCGCTGTGCGGTGCCCTTAGTCGCGCACTCTCCGCGCAGGTACGATGCCCCTCGGTGCGGTCAATTCCCGTCCGCGACAAGGTGGTTCAGCACACTGCCGACGGGCGCCCGCCCGGCGGGACATCACGGGGGCACGGTTTGTGGGGGACCTCATGGACACCGGCACGCAGGGCACACAAGCCCCGGCCGATCTCGCCTGGGTGCGCGGCGTGGACGCCTACACGATGGGCGCCTATCCCCAGGCGGAGGAGGAGTTCAAGGCTGCCGTACGGCTCGATCCCGGGATGGCCGACGGCTGGCTCGGGCTGCACGCGCTGCGCGTCGACACCACCACCGCCCTGCTGCACATGTACCGCCACCGCGACCGGTTCGGCGAACAGCGCTCCCGCCACCGCCGCACGCTGAACTCCTGGTACTGGCTCGGCTGGTGGGTCCAGCCGGTGCTGGAGAGCGGGCGGGACCTGCTGCTCGCCCACGCCTCGCACTGGCTCGACGGCCGGCATGTGCCCGAGCTGGACCGGGCGCTCGCGGGCCTGCCGCCCGTGGACGCCGATCCGCAGGTGCGCTTCCTGCACGCCTGCCGCGCCTATCTGGTCAAGGACTGGGACCAGTTGGTCCGGCACACCGAGCCGCTCGTGGACGATCCGCTGCTGGGCATCGAGGCGGGACTCTTCGGCGGCATGGGCCGCGTCAGGCTGGAGATGTACGGACAGGCGGAGCCGCTGCTGTCCACCGCTCTGATGCGCTGCCGCAGCGAGCAGCCGCAGCGCAAGGAGCTGCGGTACTGGCTGGCGCGCGCCCATGAGGGCAAGGGCCGCAGCGCGGCCGCCTTACCGCTCTACCGGGCCGTGCACCGGCTCGATCCGGCGTTCATGGACACCGCGGCCCGGCTCGCCGCGATCACCGACTCCGACGGGTACGAGGGACCGGACGATCCGGTGGGCCTCGCCTCGGTCGCGCTGGCCGGCTTCGGCCAGGACGCGGTGGACACCGTGGAGACACGGGGTGAGGTGGAGGGCCCGCCCGCGTCCGACCGACTGCTCGGCGGTGAGACGGGGCCCCAGCCGGCCGGCGGTGTCCCGGCCGCCGCGCGCGACGACGTGCGCGAGAAGGTCCCGGCTCCCGCCCAGCCCGCACCGCCGCGCTTCCCCGAGGGCCCGACCGATCCCGCCCTGCTCGCGCAGGCCCTGGCCGAGCTGGAGCGGATGGTCGGCCTGGAGCCGGTGAAACGGCAGGTCAGGGCGGTCTCCGCGCAGCTGAACATGGCCCGGCTGCGGGCCGGCGAGGGCCTGCCCGTCCAGCCGCCGAAACGTCACTTTGTCTTCTCGGGCCCCTCCGGCACCGGCAAGACGACCGTCGCCCGTATTCTCGGCCGGATCTTCTACGCCCTCGGACTGCTCGGCGGCGACCATCTGGTGGAGGCCCAGCGGGCCGATCTGGTGGGCGAGTTCCTCGGCCAGACCGCCGTCAAGGCGAATGAGCTGATCGACTCGGCGATCGGCGGGGTGCTCTTCGTCGACGAGGCGTACAGCCTCTCCAACTCCGGATACAGCAAGGGCGACGCCTACGGCGACGAGGCCCTTCAGGTGCTGCTCAAGCGCGCCGAGGACAACCGCGACCATCTCGTGGTCATCCTGGCCGGCTACCCGGAAGGCATGGACCGGCTGCTCGCCACCAATCCCGGCCTCTCCTCCCGCTTCACCAGCCGCGTCGACTTCCCCAGCTACCGGCCGCTCGAACTGACCGCCATCGGCGGCGTACTCGCCGCGGAGAACGGCGATGTCTGGGACGAGGAAGCGGTGGACGAGCTGCGCTCGATCAGCGGGCATGTCGTCGATCAGGGGTGGCTCGACGAGCTGGGCAACGGACGCTTCGTCCGCACGCTGTACGAGAAGAGCTGCGCGTACCGCGATCTGCGGCTCTCCGGGTACATCGGTACGCCCACCCGCGACGATCTGGCCACGCTGCGGCTGCCCGACCTGATGCAGGCGTACGGCGAGGTGCTCTCGGGACGCGGTCCGGTGAACCGCGGCCCCCAGGACCCGACGGGGCAGTGAACCCCGCCGGGTCCTGGGTGCTTCACCGCACGGCAGGACTCAGCGCGCCAGGACCTGACCGGCCTGGTCGGCGCGCTGCTCACCGACGAGGGCCGCCTTCGGCGCACTGGTCCTGTGGGACGGATCCCGTACCTCACCGACCAGCATTTCCAGTACGTCCTCCAGCGCCACCAGGCCGAGCACCCGCCCGGACGCGTCCGCGACCTGGGCGAGATGCGTGGCGGCGCGGCGCATCACGGTGAGCGCGTCGTCGAGCGGCAGTTCCGCCCGCAGGGTCGCCATCGGCCGCCAGACGTGCTGCGGGACGGCCCGCTCCCCGGCCTCCAGATCGAGGACGTCCTTGACATGGAGAAAGCCCATGAAGGCGCCGCCGCCCTCCGCGCACACCGGGAAGCGGGAGTAGCCGGTGCGTACCGTCAGCTCCTCGATCTCGCGCGGGGTGACGGCCGGGGTCACCGTGATGAGGGAGGCGCGGGTGAGCAGCACGTCGGTGACCGGGCGGCTGCCCAGTTCCAACGCGTCCTCCAGCCGTTCCTGCGCTTCCGGTTCGAGCAGTCCGGCCTGGCCCGAGTCCTCGACGAGCCGGTTGAGCTGCTCGCTGGTGAAGACCGCCTCCACCTCGTCCTTGGGCTCGACGCGGAAGGCCCGCAGCACCAGCCGGGCGCAGGCGCCGAGCGCGGCGGTCACCGGACGGCACAGCCGGGCGAAGCCGACCAGGCCGGGGCTGAGCCAGAGCGCGGTCTTCTCCGGGGCGGCCATGGCGAGGTTCTTGGGGACCATCTCGCCGATGACCAGATGCAGGAAGACGACCAGTGCCAGGGCGATGACATAGCCCAGCGGATGGATCAGGCCCTCGGGCATATGGGCCGCGTGGAAGACGGGCTCCAGCAGATGCGCCACCGTCGGCTCGGCGACCGCGCCGAGCGTCAGGGAGCAGATGGTGATGCCGAACTGCGCCGCCGCCATCATCTGCGGCAGATTCTCCAGCCCGTGCAGCGCCTGCCGGGCCCGCGCCGAGCCGCGTGCGGCGTGCGGCTCGATCTGGCTGCGGCGTACGGAGACGAGGGCGAACTCGGCCCCGACGAAGAAGCCGTTGGCCAGGACCAGGAGGAGAGCGAAGACGAGTTGCAGGGCGCTCATCGGGTGCCCTCCGCCATCGCCGGGGCGCCGGCCGGAGCGCCTGCCAGGGCATCGGCCGGGGCGCCTGCCAGGGCGTCGGCCGGTACGCAGGCCGGTATGTCGGCGTGCTGACCCGCGACCTCGGCGATACGCACCAGCCGGACCCGTTCGGCCCGGTAGCGGTCCACCTGGCGCACGGAGAGCCGCCAGCCGGGCAGCTCGGCCTTGTCGCCGGGGGCCGGGATACGTCCCAGCAGATCGGCGACCAGGCCCGCCAGGGTCTCGTAAGGCCCGTCGGGCACTTCGAGGCCGATCCGCCGCAGGGTGAGGACCCGGCAGCTGCCCTCGGCCTCCCAGGCCGGCCTGCCGTCCTCGGGTGCGACGGGGGCCAGCTCCGGCCGCGCGTCGCCCTCGGCGTCGTGCTCGTCGAGGACCTCGCCGACCAGCTCCTCGATGATGTCCTCCAGGGTGACGACCCCGGCCGTACCGCCGTACTCGTCGACCACGACGGCTATGGGCTGCTCACTGCGGAGCCGCTCCAGCAGCTGCTGCACGGGCAGGGTCTCGGGCACCAGCAGCGCCGGGACGGCGATCCGTCCGGCCGGGGTGCGCAGCCGTTCCCGTACGGGCACCGCGAGCGCGTCCTTGAGGTGCACCATGCCCACGACCTCGTCGATGCGCTCCCGGTAGACCGGGAAGCGGGACAGTCCGGTGGCCCGGGTGAGGTTGAGGACGTCCGCCGCGGTCGCGTCGGACTGCAGGGCGCTCACCTTCACGCGGGGGGTCATGACGTGCTGCGCGGTGAGCCGGCCGAGGGAGAGGGTCCGGACGAACAGATCGGCGGTGTCCTGTTCGAGGGTGCCCGCCTGGGCCGAGTGACGGGCCAGGGAGACGAGTTCGCCGGGGGTGCGGGCCGAGGCGAGTTCGTCCGTCGGCTCCACGCCCAGCATCCGGACGAGACGGTTGGCGACGGTGTTGAGCAGGGAGATCACCGGCCGGAACACGGTGGAGAAGAGATGCTGCGGGCCCGCGACGAACCGTGCCACCTGGAGCGGCCGCGAGACCGCCCAGTTCTTGGGGACGAGTTCGCCGATCACCATCTGGACGGCGGCGGCGAGCAGCATTCCGATCACCACCGCGACCCCGGACACGGCCCCTTCGGGCAGCCCGGTCGCGGAGATCGGCCCGTCCAGCAGCTGGGCGAGCGCGGGCTCGGCGAGCATGCCCACGACGAGCGAGGTGATGGTGATGCCCAGCTGGGTGCCGGAGAGCTGGAAGGAGAGTTCCCGCAGTGACCTGACGACGGTGCGGGCGCGGCGGTCACCCGCGGCGGCGGCGCGCTCGGCGTCAGGACGGTCCACGGTGACAAGGCCGAACTCGGCCGCCACGAAGAAGCCGTTGGCGAGGATCAGAAGGAACGCTGCGGCGAGCAGCAGAAGGGGGATGGTCATGCCGCCGCCTCTTCGAAGGGGGCGGCGCAGGTACTACCGGACGATCCGTCCATTGCTGGAGGGAGTCACTCCTCGGGTCGCAGGTGCCCCACGGGCCGGTCGCGGCCGTCGGATGCGGGGCGGGGGCGCACTCGGCGCCTCCGCCACCAGAGTAATCAAGACGGGGCGCGAGAGGGCAGTGGCGTACGGGCCGAGGCTGAGAGCCCGGCTCTCAGCCGTTGTCCGCGCCGGTGCCCCGGGCCTCGGTCAGCGCGCGCAGCGCGCGGGCGTCCCGGATGGCGTGTTCCTTGGCGATACCGGGCTGAATGCCCAGCACGGGCAGGCTGCTTCCGTCGCTGAGGTCGAGGAAGACCCAGGGGTCGCCGGGACGCAGATTGACCCGCAGGATCTCGGCCCATTCCAGTCGGCGCGTACGGGTGAGGTTGATGATTGTCACACCGGCATCGTCGGCGACGACCTTGGGCCGGCTGAGCAGGGCCAGGACGCCGAAGAACAGCAGGGCCGTGACGATGAAGCTCATCCGCTCCCCCGCGCTCAGCTGTTCCAGCAGCAGGCCGATGGCCGTGATGACGGCGAACATGACCGTGCCGACGCTCAGCAGGACGGCCCGGGTACGGGTCGGCCGGAAGGTGACAGGAAGCACGGGCGGTCCGGGCGGGGGCGGGGGGACGGACATGAGTTCTCGGTCTTCCAGGGGTCGTGTCAGAGCCGGCAGGCGTGAATGGCCGTGGTGAGGATGGCGCGGGCGCCCAGCTCGTAGAGATCGTCCATGATCCGCTGCGCTTCCCTGGCCGGGACCATCGCGCGGACGGCGACCCAGCCCTCGTTGTGCAGCGGGGAGATGGTCGGCGACTCCAGGCCGGGGGTGAGGCCGACGGCCCGCTCCAGGTGCTCGGCGCGGCAGTCGTAGTCCATCATCACGTACGCACGGGCGACAAGGACGCCCTGGAGCCGGCGCAGGAACTGCTGCACCTTCGGCTCGTCGGCCGCGGCGCCCGTGCGGCGGATGACGACCGCCTCGGAGGTCATGATCGGCTCGCCGATCACTTCGAGGCCCGCGTTGCGCAGCGAGGTCCCGGTCTCCACCACATCGGCGATGACCTGGGCGACGCCCAGTTCGATGGCGGTCTCGACCGCGCCGTCCAGGTGGACCACGGAGGCGTCGACCCCGTGGTCCGCGAGGTGCTTGGCGACGATGCCCTCGTACGAGGTGGCGACGGTCATGCCGGTGAAGTCCGCGACACCGCCGGCGGTGCCCGGCTTGGTGGCGTAGCGGAAGGTGGAGCGGGCGAAGCCGAGCGGCAGGATCTCCTCCGCGCTGGCGCCGGAGTCCTGGAGCAGATCGCGACCGGTGATGCCGATGTCGAGCCGGCCCGAGCTCACATAGATCGCGATGTCGCGGGGGCGGAGGTAGAAGAACTCGACCTCGTTGTCCGGGTCGACCAGGACGAGTTCCTTGGACTCCTTGCGCTGCTGGTAGCCGGCCTCATGGAGCATCGCCGACGCAGGTCCTGAGAGTGAACCCTTGTTGGGGACGGCGATGCGCAGCATGAGGTCGGATTCCTTTGTGCGTAGGGGTGGTGGTGCGTGCCGATGGCGGTGCGGAGCGGTGGGGCTCAGAGATGGGCGTACACGTCGTCGAGGGAGATTCCGCGCGCGACCATCATCACCTGGACGTGGTAGAGGAGCTGGGAGATCTCCTCGGCGGCGGCTTCCTTGCCTTCGTACTCGGCGGCCATCCACACCTCGGCCGCCTCTTCGACGACCTTCTTGCCGATGGCATGGACGCCCTTGTCCACCAGCTCGGCGGTGCGGGAGGTGGCGGGGTCGCCGTGGGCGGCCTTCTGCTGGAGCTCGGCGAAGAGCTCCTCGAACGTCTTCTTGGACATGGTGAGGCTCACTTTACGCGGCGGGGCGGGGCGGTCAGCGCCAGGGTTCGGCGATGGTGCGCAGGGTGGCCGCGGTGGCGACGGCGGCGGTGACCGCCTCGTGGCCCTTGTCCTCGTACGAGCCTTCCAGACCGGCCCGGTCCAGGGCCTGCTGCTCGGTGTCGCAGGTCAGCACGCCGAAGCCGATCGGCACTCCGGTGTCGACCGAGACCTTGGTGAGGCCCTGGGTGACGCCCTGGCACACGTACTCGAAGTGCGGGGTACCGCCCCGGATGACGACGCCGAGGGCGACGACCGCGTCATAGCCGCGGCCTGCCAGCACCTTGGCGACCACCGGGAGCTCGAAGCTGCCGGGGACGCGCAGCAGGGTCGGCTCGTCGATGCCGAGGTCGTGCAGGGCGCGCAGGGCGCCGTCGACGAGGCCGTCCATGATTTTCTCGTGCCACTGCGCCGCGATCACGGCGACCCGGAGGTCTCCGCAGTTCTTCACACTCAGTTCGGGTGCGCCCTTGCCGCTCACGTCTCTCCTCGAAGCTGGTTCTTGTCGGCCGTACGGATGATGCTTACGGATGGTGCTGACGGCTCTTACTGGTTGCTCTTACTGGTTGCCGCAGGCGGACGGGGCGACGGCGGGGTCGAGCCAGGGCAGGTCGTGTCCCATCCGGTCCCGCTTGGTGCGCAGATAGCCGAGGTTGTGCTCGCCCGCCTCGACCGGCATCGGCTCGCGTTCGGTGACCCGTAGCCCGTGCCGGACGAGCGCGGTGACCTTGTCGGGGTTGTTGGTCATCAGCCGCAGACCGTGTACGCCGAGGTCGTGCAGGATCTGCGCGCCCGCCGCGTAGTCGCGGGCGTCGGCGGGCAGGCCGAGTTCCAGATTGGCGTCGAGGGTGTCGCGGCCGCGCTCCTGGAGCTCGTACGCCCGCAGCTTGGACAGCAGTCCGATGCCGCGGCCCTCGTGGCCGCGCAGATAGACGACGATGCCGCGGCCCTCCTCGATGATGCGCTCCAGGGATGCCTGGAGCTGGGGGCCGCAGTCGCAGCGCAGCGAGTTGAAGATGTCGCCGGTGAGGCATTCGGAGTGGATCCGGACCAGCAGGTCCTCGCCGTCACCGATGTCGCCGTGGACGAAGGCGACATGTTCGACGCCGTCGACCGTGGAGCGGTAGCCGTACGCCGTGAACTCGCCGAAGGTGGTGGGGAGCCGTACCTCCGCCTCGCGGCGGACCGTCGGCTCCGAGCGGCGGCGGTAGGCGATCAGATCCTCGATGGAGATGATCGTCAGGCCGTGCTTGCGGGCGAACGGGATCAGCTCGGGCAGCCGCAGCATCACGCCGTCCTCGCCGGCGATCTCCACGATCGCGCCGGCCGGGCGCAGTCCGGCCAGCCGCGCCAGGTCGACGGCGGCCTCGGTGTGCCCGTTGCGTACGAGCACCCCGCCGGGCTGGGCGCGCAGCGGGAAGACATGGCCCGGCCTGACGAAGTCGCCGGGCTGCGCGACGCCGCCGGCGAGCAGCTGGAGCGTGGTGGCCCGGTCCGCGGCGGAGATACCGGTGGTGACGCCATGGGCGGGGGACGCGTCGACGGAGACCGTGAAGGCGGTGCGCATCGACTCGGTGTTGTGGTCGACCATCTGCGGGAGTTCGAGCCGCTCCAGCTCCGCGCTCTCCATCGGGGCGCAGATCAGCCCGCGGCATTCGCTCATCATGAAGGCGACGATCTCGGGGGTGGCCTTCTCGGCCGCGACGACGAGATCGCCCTCGTTCTCACGGTCCTCGTCGTCGACGACCACGACCGGCCGGCCGGCGGCGATGTCACGGATGGCCTGCTCGACGGGGTCGAGGCCGAGTCCCTCGACCCGGTCGGCGGAGTACCAGGTGAAGGTCGAGGGGTCGGCGCGGAGCGCCTCGTTCAGGGCGGTGGTGGGCGCGGGGCGGGAGGTCATGCTGCTGCTCCTTCCAAAGGCATGGCGGCGGCGCGGGTACGCAGCCACCAGTCGCGCAGCCCCCACAGAACGAGGACGAGGTAGATCACGTACACGAAGCCGGAGAAGGCGAGCCCACTGCTGAACGCGAGCGGTACGCCGACGATGTCGACGAGCAGCCAGGCGAACCAGAACTCGACGAGACCGCGGGCCTGGGCGACCATCGCGGCGAGCGTGCCGACGAAGATGTACGCGTCGGGCCAGGGGTTCCAGGACAGTTCGGGGACGGCGACGAACAGAGAGCCGACGGCGAGGGTGCCCAGGGCGGTACCGCCGAGGAGCACTCCGCGCTCGCGCCAGGTGGCGAAGCGTACGGCGATCGAGCCGTCCTGGGCCCGCTGCCTGCCGCGCTGCCACTGGCGCCAGCCCCACAGCGCCACTCCTATGACCAGCAGCTGCTTGCCGACTCCGCCGCTGAGCTGGGCGGAGGCGTAGGCACCGACCAGGATGACCCCGGACAGGAACTGGGCGGGCCAGGTCAGGATCGAGCGCCGCCAGCCGAGCGCGAGGGCGACCAGACCGATGGTGTTGCCGATCATGTCGGACCACAGGATGTGCTGACCGAAGGCCGTGAAGGCCTCGCCGTTCAGCCAGGACAGGGCGCTCACCGGGCGGGCTCCTCGGATCGGGCGCCGAGCAGCCGCTCGACGTACTTGGCGATGACGTCGACTTCCAGGTTGACCGGGTCGCCGGGGCCCTTGATGCCGAGGGTGGTCAGCGCGAGGGTGGTGGGGATGAGGCTGATGGTGAAGTAGTCGGGCCCCGCGTCGACGACCGTGAGGCTGACGCCGTCCACGGTGATCGAACCCTTCTCGACGACATAGCGGGTCAGCGCGGCGGGCAGGGAGATCTTGACGATCTCCCAGTGCTCGGAGGGCGTGCGCTCGACGATGGCGCCGGTGCCGTCCACATGTCCCTGGACGATGTGTCCGCCGAGGCGGCCGCCGACGGCCATGGGCCGCTCCAGGTTGACCCGGGAGCCGGTCTCCAGCGCGCCGAGGCTGGAGCGGTTGAGCGTTTCCGCCATCACATCGGCGGTGAACTCGCCGTCCCCGAAGTCCACGACCGTGAGACAGACCCCGTTGACGGCGATCGAGTCGCCGTGCTTGGCGTTCTCGGTGACGACGGGTCCGCGCAGACGGAAGCGGGAGGAGTCGCCGAGGTTTTCGACGGCGGTGACCTCACCCAGTTCTTCGACGATTCCGGTGAACACTCAGTGCTCCTTTGTGGCGGTGACGGGACGGACGGTGCCGTGGTCGGCGGTGGCGGGGTCGGCGGCGGGATCGGCGGCGGCGGGGAGGGGGACGGCGGTGATCCGCAGATCGGTGCCGATCCGGACGCTCTCCGTCATCCGCAGGCGCAACGCCTCGGCGATGGTGGTGATTCCGGCGTCGGCGAGGGCCGTGGGTCCTGCGCCGAGCAGGACCGGCGCGAGATAGCCGACGACCAGGTCGACGGCGCCCGCGGCGACGAAGGAGCCGGCCAGCGCCGGACCGCCTTCCAGCAGGACGGAGCGGACACCGCGCTCGTGCAGGGCGGCCAGTAGGGCGGGGATGTCCAGCCCGTGAGCGGCGCGGGGCAGCCGTACGACCTCGGGCAGATGACTCGCGTCGGCGTCCTCGGCGACCGCGATCAGAGTGGGCGCGGCGTCGTCCAGGATCCGGGCGCCGGGCCGTACGGCGGTGGCCTCGGTGTCCACGACGACGCGCAGCGGCTGGACGGCGCCCTTGATGCCGCGCACCGCGAGATGCGGATCGTCGCTGCGGGCGGTCCCCGAGCCGACCACGACCGCGTCGGCCTCGGCGCGCAGCCGGTGGACATCGGCGCGGGCCTCGGGCGAGGTGATCCAGCGGCTGGTGGAGTCGGCGGCGGCGATCCGGCCGTCGAGGGTGGCCGCGTACTTCCACACGACATGGGGGCGGCCGCGCCGTACGGAGGTGAGCCAGGCGATATTGCCCGCCTCGGCCTCCTCCGCGAGAAGTCCCTGCTCGACCGTGACGCCGGCCGCGCGCAGGGTGCCGGCGCCGCCGGTGGCCTGCGGGGTCGGGTCGGCGACGGCGTAACTGACCCGCGCGACACCGGCGTCGACGAGCGCCTGGGAGCAGGGGCCTGTGCGGCCGGTGTGATCGCAGGGTTCGAGGGTGACGTACGCCGTGCCGCCGCGGGCCCGCGCGCCGGCGGCGCGCAGGGCGTGGATCTCGGCGTGCGGGCCGCCGGCCCGCTGGTGGAATCCCTCACCGGCGAGCTGTCCCGAGGCGTCGAGGATCACGCATCCGACGACCGGATTGGGGCGGGTGGAGCCGAGCCCGCGAGCGGCGAGCACAACGGCCCGGCGCATGGCGTCGGTGTCAGCCACGGCTTCGGCTTCGGTGGCCACCGGGTCCTCCTGCCTCTTCGGGCACGGACTCCGGGGCCTGTCGATGACGACAGAGAAGCGGAACGCACATCAGGACGCCGAGGCCGAGGAACTGGCTCGTCCGAAAACGACCCATCGACGGCGGCGTACCCATGACGGCCCGCCGCGCACTGCCTCCCATCCGGACTTTCACCGTCGGTCCAGGAATTTCACCTGGTCAACCGGCCGCTGGCTGCGGACGGGTCGCGGACTGTAACCGCCGGTTCGGAATTACACCGACCCCGGAGTGCGCTGCTACTGGTACTCGACCAGTGTGCCACGCCTGATCGTCGGCCATATGGGTGGCTACTGTGGCCTGGCTCACAGGCGGCGTCGCGGGGGCGGCCGGCACTTCACGCGGTACGGCGCGTGCCCCGGCCGGTCATATTCCGGGGGCGAACAGCTCGTCCTGGGCGGCGTCGCGCGCGGTCAGCAGGGCGCCCCGCAGGACGCCCGCGCCGCCGAGGGCTCCGGCTCTGACCTCCGTACGCAGCGGAGACATCGCGGCCAGCCGCTCCTCGACGCGGGCGGCCAGCGTCTCGCCGCCCGCGTGGCCCACCTCGCCGGCCAGCACGACCCGGCCGGGGTCGAGAACCGCGCTGACCGCCGCCGCGGCGATGGTGAGCCGGTCGGCGAGGGCGTCGAGAAAGGCATCGCTGTCCTTGTCGTCGTCGCCTTTCGCACCCGCCTCGCCCTTCGTCACCGCTTCGACGGCGGCGCGCACGAGCGCGGCGGACGGCGGTTCCTGCGGCGCCGCGACGGCCGAGACGCCGTACTGCTCGGCGAGTTCGCAGATGGCGGCCGAGCCCGCGAGGCTGTGGAAGCCCCCGTCGCAGGCGAGCGCCGAGGGCAGCCGCGAGGTGCCCGGCACGGGCAGGAAACCGATCTCGCCCGCGCCGCCGGAGGCGCCCCGGCGGAGCTTGCCGTCGAGCACGACGGCCGCGCCCACGCCGTGGCCGAGCCAGAGCAGGACGAAGGTGTCCTGGCCGCGGGCCGCGCCGAGGCGCTGTTCCGCGAGGGCCGCGAGGTTGGTCTCGTTCTCCACCAGGACGGTGGCGGGCAGCCGTTCCTGGAGCGCGGCGACGAGCCGCCGGTGCCAGGCGGGCAGTCCGCTGGTGTCGCGGAGTTCGCCGGTGACCGGGTCCACCAGGCCGGGGGCGCCGATGCCCACGCTGTGCAGCCGCACCGCGCCGGCCTCACGGGCCGTCCGTTCCAGCAGGGCCGCCGCGCGTTCCACGGCGGCTTCCGTGGCGGTGTCGCTGCCGATGGGCAGGACG
Organism: Streptomyces sp. NPDC058198; assembly: GCF_042882605.1. Classification (NCBI taxonomy): domain Bacteria; kingdom Bacillati; phylum Actinomycetota; class Actinomycetes; order Kitasatosporales; family Streptomycetaceae; genus Streptomyces; species Streptomyces sp. NPDC058198. The sequence goes on along the minus strand of NZ_JBHVVP010000006.1, from coordinate 401,459 downwards.
GCCTCGGCGAGCGTGGCGCCCAGCAGATCCGCGACGACGACGGAGACGCTGTGGGTCCGTACGTCGAGGGCCGCCAGATGGGCCCGGTCCGCGATGATCCCGTACAGCCGGGCGTTGGGGCCGCGTCGCCGGTCGCCGGTCTCTCCGACGACCTGCACCAGCCCTGAGTCCTGCAGCCGTTCCACCAGATCGGCGACGGTGGGGCGGGAGAGTCCGGTCAGCGTCTTCAGCTGTCCTGCCGTCAACGGGCCTTCCTGCTGGAGCAGTCGCAGGGCGAGCCGGTCGTTGATGGCCCGGGCGGTGCTCGGGGATGCGGCCATGCCGGGATCCTTCCAGATCGCGTCGGGAAACTCTCTATTTATCAGGCAGGGTTCCTGATAATTTACTCCAGCGCCGTGGACCGGCGTGTCCACGGTGTGCCGGGGTACGGCCACCTCTCAGGGGAGGAAGAGGCGGGATGTCGGCTGAAGCGGTCTTCGACAAACAGAGGTTGCGGCGTGCGAGGTTCGCCGTGGCCACCGTCTTCTGTGTGCACGGCGCGGTCACCGGCAGCTTCGCCACCCGTATCCCCTGGATCCAGGACCACACCGGGATCAGCGCGGGACAGCTCGGGCTGGCGCTCGCCTTCCCCGCGATCGGCGCCTCGGTCGCGATGCCGCTGGCCGGCGCGGTCAGTCATCGCTTCGGCGCCCGCAACGCGCTGCGCGGACTGCTCGCCCTGTGGACCCTCTCGCTGACCCTGCCGGCCCTGGCGCCGAATCTCGTCACCCTGTGCGTCACCCTGTTCGTGTACGGCGCGACCTCGGGCATGTCGGATGTGGCGATGAACGCCCTCGGGGTCGAGGTCGAGAACCGTCTCAACAAGTCGATCATGTCCAGCCTGCACGGCATGTGGAGCACGGGCGCGCTGATCGGATCCGCCGCCGGCACTCTAGCCGCGCATCTGGGCACTGACGCGCGGCTGCACCATCTGCTGGCGGCCGCCGTCCTCACCGTGCTGGGCCTGCTCGCCTGCCAGGGCGTACTGGACCTGCGCAGCGCCCCCGACGAGGACCCGCCGCCGCGGTTCGCGCTGCCGCCGAAGTCCGCGCTGCTCATCGGGGCCGTCGGGTTCTGCGCGGTCTTCGCGGAGGGCGCCAGCCTCGACTGGTCCGCGGTCTACCTCAGGGACATCCTGGACACCTCGCCCGGTGTCGCCGCGGCGTCGACCACGGCCTTCGCGCTCACCATGGCCGTCGCCCGGCTCGCGGGCGACAAGGTGGTCGACCGGTTCGGCGCCGTACGGACCGTACGGACGGGCGGTGTGCTGGCGGCGGCGGGCGGCGTGCTCGTGGTGACGGCGCCTCACCCGGTGATCGCCATGGGCGGGTTCGCGCTGCTCGGGCTCGGCGTGGCCGTGGTCGTACCGCTCGCCTTCGCGGCGGCGGGCCGCAGCGGGCCGAACCCCAGCCAGGCCATCGCGGGCGTGGCGACCATCACCTACACCTCGGGCCTGATCGCCCCCTCGGCGATCGGCGCGGTCGCCGACGCGACCTCACTGGTGGTGTCCTTCGGCCTGGTGACACTGCTCGCCTGCGGTCTGGTGGTGGGGGCCGGGGTGCTGCGCACCGGCGACCGGCGGCCGGCCGAGGCCGTCGTCCCGGACGCGACAGCCCCCGGTCCACGGATCTGAACCGGCCGGCCCCCGGCGGCCTCAGCCCGCTATCGAGTCGAGCTGTTCGGCGGCGGGCCGCAGGGCCCAGAGGTCACCGCCGGGCGGTGCCTGGAGGCGCGGGACGGCCGCGCGGGCGTTCGGATCACCGGCGTCGGCCGCCGCGTGCACGATGTCGCTCGCGGCGTAGCGGTAGAACTCCAGCTCCGGATGCGGCCAGGGGGCAGCCCCGGTCGCGGCGGGCAGCAGATAGCCGACCGCCTTGAACAGGCTCTGGCCCTGCGGCCCTCGATGCGCCCAGAGGTCCACGCCGACCTGCTCGCCGATCGCGGCGAGGCGGGTGTAGGCGACCAGGTCGAAGGTCGAGTAGTGCCAGCTGCGGGTGCGGGCCAGCTCCTGCGGCTGGGTGCCGTCGGCCGCGATCTGGGCGTCGATCCGCTTCGTACGCGCGGCGCGGACCACCGTGCGCGCGAGGTCCTTGTCCCCGGTGGCCAGCGCGAGTCCCGCGACCTGCATGTCCATGAAGGTGCCGTGGTTGTTCTGAGCCGCCGACTCCTCCTTGCCGAAGGGGGAAGTGACCAGCCAGTCCAGGAAGTCCTCGTTCCACGCCCGCATTCCGGCACGGTCGCTCGCGGTCCAGCCCGGCGCTCCGGTGTCCAGGACCGCGAGGGCGTCGAGGACGCTGGTGTACTGCTGCGAGAAGTCGATGATGCCGATGGCCCGGCCGTCGTACTTGCAGGGAATGAACTGCCCGTGGTTCAGGTTCGGGTTCATCCGGGTCGCGGGGTCGACGAACCAGGTGCGCAGAATCTCCGCGGCGTGTTCGGCGTACTCCTTCTTGCCCGTGTAGTACCAGGCCAGGCTGAGGGTGGTGGTGGAGTTGAAGACCTTGCCGATGTCGGGGCGGTCGGTGCCGGTGTCGACCTCGGGATTGCGCTCCCCGTCGCGCTGGACGTACGGACAGCCCCACGGGTTCTCGGTGGTCTTCGGCTGGGAGGGCCACCAGTACGGAGCCTGGCTCAGATAGTCGTGCGGATCCCCGCTGGGTGCCGGCCGGGGCTTGTCGGTGACGGTCCAGGGGCCCTGGCCGAGCCAGGAGTCCGCCTTCGCGGTCAGGGAATCGACCGCCGCGCGGAGGGCGGGGTCGCCCTCGTCGAGGGCGGTACGGGCCTCCCGCATCCGGTCGCCGTCGATCACCGGGGTCGCGGGAGCCACGGGCGCTCCATGAGGGTGGCCGCGGTGCGGCCCCGCGGCGGAGGACACGGTCGGGACGAGGACGGCGGCGACGGTGACAGCGGCGGCGATCAGGGCGCCCAGACGCCGTCGGGGGCTTCCGTTCATCAAGCACTCCCATCATGTATATGAACGAAGTTCATGAACGAGACCGTGCGAGCGTAGGGGCGGCGGATAACACTGACAATGGGTCAGGCGCGGCCGGGATGTCAGTTCGAGGAATCAATAACCTTCTGCCATACGGTGATTACCTTCAGCGTCCGCACGAAGGAGTACACGTATGCCGGTCAAGCTCGGTCTCGGTCTTCCGCAGACGAAGCAGTACGACATCGGCCGCGATGTGGCGACCGTGGCGCGGGCCGCGGAGGAGGCCGGCTACGAGAGTCTGTGGGTTTTCGAGCGCGTTCTCTTCCCCGAGCCCGCCACCCAGGGGCTGTACAACATCCCGGGGCTGCCCTGGCCCGACCACTACCGCTCGGTCGCCGAACCGCTGGTGACGCTCGCGCTGGCGGCCGCGGCCACCGAGCGGCCACGGCTCGGCACGAGCGTCCTGGTCGCACCGCTGCATATGCCGTTCCAGCTGGCCCGTTCGCTCGCCTCGCTGGATGTCGCGAGCGGCGGCCGGGTGGTCGCGGGGATCGGTACGGGGTGGTCGCTGGACGAGTTCGCAGCCGCCTCCGTCGCGCCGTTCGAGAAGCGCGGCGCGGTCCTGGACGAGCTGCTGGACGTGTGCGCGGCCGTCTGGGGCCCCGACCCCGTCTCGTACGAGGGTGAACTGACCACCATCGCGCCGTCCGAGGTCGGGCCGAAGCCGGTCCGGCCCATCCCGGTCTATCTGCCCGCGAACAGCCCGCGCGCCACCCGCCGGCTGGTGGACCGTGCGGACGGCTGGATGCCCGTGGCCATGGGCGTCGCGCAGCTGGCAGAACAGTGGCAGCGGGTACGGGACGTGGCCGCCGAGCGCGGCCGGGAGCGGCCGATCGACGCCTGCGCCCGCGCCAACGCGCAGTACAGCGCGAAGCCGTTCGAGGGCAAGGACCGCCACCCCTTCCAGGGCAGCGTGGCGCAGATCGTGGAGGATCTGGCGGCGCACGCCGAGGTGGGCGTACCGGAAATCCTGCTGGACCTCCAGAACTCGACGCGGGACGCCGCGGAGCTGAGCGATGTGGCGGCGGAGGTGTACGCGGCGGCGCGCGCGGCCGGCGTCTGACCGGGGATCCGGCCGGCGTCTGACCGGGGTCCGGCCGCCCGCCGGCCACTGACCGTACGGTGATCGCGCCGGAGCTCGCCGCCCGACGGCGGCCGGCCCGGCCGATCCCGGATCCCCGTCAGTCCTCGGGCAGTTCGACGGGCGCGATGTCGTCGTACAGGTCACCCGGCCCGGGGTTCGTGGCGTCCGTGGCGCCGCCGAAGTGGTGCATCACACCCCACACCGCGTTGAGCGCGGTCTGAACGGCGCCCTCGGCCCAGCCCGCCGTCCAGGAGATGTCGTCCCCCGCCAGGAAGATCCCCCGCTTGTCCGCGGGCAGCCGGTCCTGCATGAAGTGCGTGAACAGCCGCCGCTGGTAGCGGTAGTGACCCGGCAGATTGGCCTTGAACGCGCCCATGAAGTACGGCTCGTTCTCCCAGGAGACGGTCACGGGGCTGCCGATGATGTGACGGCGGATGTCGACCTTGGGATAGATCTCGCGCAGCGAGTTGAGCATGACCTCCATCCTCTCCTCGGCGGACAGCGGCAGCCATTTGAGGCTGTCGTCGCACCAGGTGTACGAGAGGCAGATGACGGCCGGCTTGTCGGGGCCGTTGTCCAGCAGATACGTGCCGCGCGTCATCCGGTCGGTGAGCGTCATCGACATCACGTCACGCCCGGTGGGGCGCCCGGTGTCGTCGACGGCCTCGTCCAGCCAGAACGGCCGGTCGACCGGGACGAACAGCTTGGAGGACTCCATGTAGTGGGTGCGCTCCATCGCAGTCCAGTGGTCGATCGGAAAGAGCGAGTCGTCGCAGGCGATCTTGGCGAGCAGCAGCCAGGACTGGGCGGTGAAGATCGCCGCGCGGTAGGTACGGATATGGCCCGAGGAGTCCGTGACGGTGATCCGGTTGCCCGCCGTGCGGTGCAGTCTGGTCACCGCGGGCCGCGGCTCGCCGCCGTGCAGCGAGGACAGCGAGGTCCCGGCGGGCCAGTGTGTGATCTTCCGCGGCTCGCGCTGCCACAGCCGCAGCGGCAGTTGCTGGCTGCCCCCGTCGATGGAGCGGTGGTGGTCGTCGGCCTCGGTGTAGACGACCCGCAGGATCTCCAGGATGGAGTTGGGGAAGTCGGTGTCCCAGCCACCGGTGCCGAAGCCGACCTGGCCGAAGATCTCCCGGTGCCGGAAGGACTTGAAGGCCGGGGAGTCGCAGAGGAAACCGTAGAAGGTCTGGTTGTCGAGCTTCTCGACCAGCCGCGCCCAGATCTCCCGGATCCGCGGGACATCGCGCTCGCGCAGGGCCTGGTTCATGTCGGAGAAGTCCGCGCCCTCCTCCAGACAGGTGTTCCAGGCGTCCATCACGTCGCGGTAGACCTGCGGCAGATCGCCGATGGTCTCGGCGTAGTGGGACCGGCCCTTGAGGTCGACCACGGTCGACGGGGTTCCGGCGGCCAGCGGATTGGGGAACGGGCGGGTCCGCAGGCCCACCAGATCGATGTAGTGCTGGAGCGCGGTCGACGAGGGCGGGAAGCGCATCGCGCCCATCTCGGCGGTCAGCTCGGGGTCGCAGCCCTGGAACCCGACGGTGCGGAGCCGTCCGCCGATCTTGTCGGCCTCGTACACGACAGGCTTCAGGCCCATCTTCATCAGCTCGTACGCCGCGATGATGCCGGAGAGCCCGCCACCGATGACGGCGACCTCGGCGCCGTGCTCGGTCGCGGGGATCTGGCCGAGCCCGGCGGGGTGCGCGAGGAAGTCGTCGTACGCGTAGGGGAAGTCCGGCCCGAACATGGTGATCGGCGGCTGCGCGTCGGTGTGCTGGACGGCGGTGGGCAGCGTGGACGTCATGGGGTACGGGACTCCTTGCACGGAGGCGGAGAAGGACACGGGCAGGCGCTGGGACGGCTGGGCGGGCTCGGGCGGCTCGGCTCGGGCGGTGCGGGCGGTACGGGCAGTGCGGGCGGTGCGGGCGGCTCAGACGAGGGAGGTGTACAGGCCGGGGCGGCGGTCCCGCAGATACGGATTGGCCGCCCGGGAAGCGTTCAGGAGTTCGCGGTCGACCTCGCCGAGGAGCAGTTCCTCACCGCGTCCGGCCCGTGCCCGGGTGGCGCCGTCGGGGCCGGCGAGACAGCTCAGCCCGACGAACTCGAAGTCGCCCTCCTGGCCGGTCCTGTTCACGTACGCGACGTACATCTGGCTCTCGAAGGCCCGCACCGGCACCAGCGACTCGGCGACGAACTGGAACGGATGCATCTGGGCGGTGGGCACCAGCAGCAGATCGGTGCCGGCCAGGGCATGGCCCCGGACGTTCTCCGGGAATTCGACGTCGTAACAGATCATGATGCCCAGCCGCAGCCCGGCCAGTTCGGCCTGGACGACGGGCTGCTCCCCCGACGTGAACCACTCACGCTCGAAGCCGCCGAAGAGATGGGTCTTGCGGTAGTTCGCCAGCCGCGCGCCCCCGGGACCGATGAGCTGTGCGGCGTTGAAGATCCGCTCGCCGTCGCGCTCGGGGTAGCCGTACAGCACCGCGAGTCCATGGCGTACGGCGATCTCGGCGACGGCCCCGGCCGAGGGGCCGTCGGCGGGCTCGGCCAGCCGGGGCATGTCGTCGCCGATGGCGTACCCGGTCAGGAACATCTCGGGGCAGACCAGCAGCCCGGCGCCGGCGGCCGCCGCGTCGCCCGCCGCCTCGTCGAGCACCTTGAGATTCCCGGCGACCGAACCGGGTCGGCCGGAGCTCTGGAGCAGGGCGGTGCGCAACGGCGGCATGGCTGACCTCGGACGGTGCGAAGGGGGTTCCGGGGGGACGCAATGACGGTACGGTCCGGCCGTCGGCCCGGGCAAGACGCGACCGTTGCGTTCCGACCATCGATCCGTTGCGCGATCGGCCGCGCGACCGGCGATTTATTGCGCGGGGGCGTCTCCCCTGGTCAGGAGGGTGTTTTCGACCCCCTGGCGGAGGGCTGGTACGGCCCGGCGGGGCCGATACCGGTGGCGGCGGCCGGCGGCGCTTCTCACCCGGCCGCTGACTCCGCGGCCTCCTCGAGCCGCGCGATCCCCCAGTCGAGAGCGGCTTCCAGATGTGTGGTGCTCCCCGTCGAGAGCAGGATCGCCACCCCGCCCTGCACACCGGCCAGCAACGCGGCGGCCGTCCTGTCCACATCGAACGAATGAGGCAGCCGCCCATTGCTCTGCAGAGCCCGGATTCCGCCGGCGAGATGGTCCTGCCACTCCCGCATCAGCGCGCTGACGATGGCCCGGGTTCCCGGGGAGGTACGGCCGACCTGCTGGAGCAGCGACCCGAGCGGACAGGTGTCTCCCTGTTCCGTGTACCGCCGGACAACCACGTCCCGCCATCGGTGCCACGCCTCCCACGTGTCCAGACACCCCAGATACGGCTGCTGATCGTCCAGGACCCGGTCCGCCTCGTACTGGGCGACCGCCAGCAACAGCTGATCCTTGCCCTCCGGGAAGTAGTGGAACAGCTGGCTCTTGCTCGTACCCGTCCGCTCCCGGATGTCGTCCAGCGTGGCGGTGAGCCCCGCCTCCCGCAGGACCTGGGCGGCCCCGACGACGATCCGCTCCCGCGTGGCCTGCCCCTTGGGCGTCAGAGCACGTGACACGACCCGCTCCCCTCACTGGACTGTTCGGTCCACTCTAGGTCCCGTGCGGGCGCCGGGGCGGCGGGGCATCCCGTACCCAGGACGCGCCCCCCGGGCTGGTCCTAGGTCGGACAGGGCCTAGCCGGGCGAGCCCGAGGAGTAGCGCCTGAACAGGGGCGACAGCACGAGCACCGACTTCGTGCGCTCCACGTAGGGCTCGCCCGCGATCCGTTCCAGTACCTGCTCGAAGTGGCGCATGTCCGCGGCGAAGACCTGGACGAGCGCGTCCGCGTCTCCGGTGACGGTGGACGCGGACACGACCTCCGGATAGCGCTCCAGACCGCGCTGAATGGCCTCGGGCGAGGTTCTGCGGCTGCAGTAGATCTCGATGAATCCCTCGGTCTCCCAGCCGAGCGCCGCCGGGTCCACCCGTACCGTGAAGCCGGTGATCGCTCCCTCGGCGCGCAGCCGGTCGACACGCCGCTTCACGGCGGGCGCGGACAGGCCGACGAGCGAGCCGATGTCGGCATAGGAGCGGCGGGCGTCCTCGGCGAGGGCGTGGACGATGCGTTCGTCGAGATCGTTGAGTCGCACTGCTGGTGGTTCACTTCTCTGCGGTGGCCGCTCGGGGCGGCGGGTCCGGGGGCGGCGGGGGGCCGTAACGGAAGTAGAACACGAGCCTGACCACCCGGGTGGCGGTGGAAGTCGGATAATGGGGTAGGCGGGCCTGTGATGAGTACCGAGCCCCATGTGGTGGTTGTGGACTCGCCGCACCGGGACAGTGCGGCGGCCCGGGGAACAGCCGCCGAATTCCTGAAGCAGCACTGTCCCTGGGCCGACCTGGACGCGGTGCTGCTGGTCGTCTCGGAACTCGCCACGAACGCCATCCGGCACACCTCGGGGTGGTGGCGGCTCCATCTCACCGCGGCGGACGAGACCTTGACGGTGGAGATGGACGACTCCAGTCCACTGCCGCCGGTCGCCCGCCGGCCCGACTTCGCGGGCGGCGGCGGATTCGGCTGGCACATGGTGCTGAGGCTCGCGGGTCATGTCGAGATCACGCCGCTGCCGGACGGCAAGCGGGTGAAGGCGGTCTGGCACCGGTCGGCGGTCACGGTCCCCGCCCCGGTCTGCTGAAGGGGTACGCCGTACGGAGGGGGCGGCCCCCAGACGCGGGCCGCCCCCTCCGTACGCCGTACTCCCCGCCCTACTCCACCACCAGCAGCCCTTCGCGCAGCCGTCCGGTGATCCGCGACAGCAGCCGGGACACATGCATCTGAGAGACGCCCAGTTCGGCGCCGATCTCCGACTGGGTCATCTCGTCGCCGAAGCGCATCCGCAGGATCTGTCGCTCCCGCTCGTCGAGTTCCTCGATGAGCGGCTTGAGCGCCTGGACGTTCTCCGCCGTCTCCAGACCCGCGTCGGGCGCGCCGAGCCGGTCGGAGAGCGGGGCGGAGGCTTCCGCCGCGTCGTCGGTCGGCATGTCGATCGAGCCGGCCGTGTAGCCGTTGCTCGCGACGATCCCCTCGATGATCTCGTCCTCGTCCAGACCGAGATGCCCGGCCAGTTCGGCCGTGGTCGGCGCGCGGTCGAGGCACTGGGACAGCTCGTCGGTCGCCTTGGCCAGGTCGATCCGCAGCTCCTGGAGCCGGCGCGGTACGTGCACGGCCCAGCTGGTGTCCCGGAAGAACCGCTTGATCTCGCCGACGATGTACGGGACGGCGAAGGTCGCGAACTCCACCTCGCGGCTGAGTTCGAAGCGGTCGATCGCCTTGATCAGGCCGATGGTGCCGACCTGGACGATGTCCTCCATCTGGTCCGCGCGGTTCCGGAAGCGCGTGGCCGCGTAGCGGACCAGCGCGACATTCAGCTCGATCAGCGTGTTGCGCACGTACTGGTACTCGTGTGTGCCTTCGTCCAGCTGGGTCAGCCGGACGAAGAAGAGCTTCGAGATTTCCCGTGCGTCCTTGGGTGCCACATCCCCGGGGCTCTCCACGTACGGAAGGTCCAGCTCGGCCGCGTCGGCCCGCCACCGGATTCCGTACCGCGTACGTTCGGTCGGGACCGTGCTCGCGATGGACACTTCGTCCTCCCCTGCTCCGTGATCAGTGCAGGACCCGGATACCCCGTCCTGACGCACTCATGCCTGTTGATTCCAGATTGAGATATGCCGCAGGGTAGCCGGGAGGAGCTCTAGTGCTGTGACCGGAAAGGTTCACCGGCTCGCGACGCCCGGCACGGCACCTCGCCGCGTTGTCGGAGTCGCGCAAGTACGTCCAGTACGAGCGCGATCCTCCGCCTTGCGATGTACCGCACCGGCCGCCGCGAGCCCCCGGCAAACCTTTCCGGCCACAGCACTAGCTCCAACTGGCGTGCAGCGGCTTGCCCTCGGCGTAGCCGGCGGCGCTCTGGACGCCGACGATCGCCTTCTCCGCGAACTCCTCCAGGGAGTTCGCACCGGCGTAGGTGCAGGAGGAGCGCACCCCCGCGATGATCGAGTCGATCAGATCCTCGACGCCGGGACGCGACGGGTCGAGGAACATCCGCGATGTCGAGATGCCCTCCTCGAACAGCCCCTTGCGGGCCCGGTCGTACGCCGACTCCTCGCTCGTACGGTTCCGTACGGCGCGCGCGGAGGCCATGCCGAACGACTCCTTGTACAGCCGTCCGTCGGCGGCCTCCTGAAGGTCGCCCGGGGACTCGTACGTACCGGCGAACCAGGAGCCGATCATGACATTGGAGGCGCCCGCGGCGAGCGCCATGGCGACATCGCGCGGGTGCCGGACTCCGCCGTCGGCCCACACGTGCTTGCCGAACTTCCCCGCCTCGGCGGCGCATTCCCGCACGGCCGAGAACTGCGGCCGGCCCACGCCGGTCATCATGCGGGTGGTGCACATCGCGCCGGGCCCGACACCGACCTTGATGATGTCCGCGCCGGCCTCGATCAGATCGCGTACGCCCTCCGCGCCGACGATGTTGCCCGCCACGATCGGCACCTCCGGGCTGAGCGCCCGTACGGCCCTGATGGCGGCGATCATCGACTCCTGGTGGCCGTGCGCCGTGTCGACGACGAGTGTGTCGACGCCCGCGTCGAGGAGCTGCTTGGCCTTGCCCGCGACATCGCCGTTGATGCCGACGGCGGCGGCGATCCGCAGCTTGCCCCGGGCGTCGGTGGCGGGCGTGTAGAGGGTCGCGCGCAGCGCGCCCTTCCTGGTGAGGATGCCGACCAGCCTGCCGTCGGCGTCGATGGCAGGCGCGAGCTTGCGGTTGGCGTTGTCGAGGGTGGTGAACGCCTCGCGCGGGTCCATGTCCGCGGCGATCAGCAGCAAGTCCTTGGACATGACCTCGGACAGCTGGGTGAAGCGGTCGACGCCGGTCAGATCGTGATCGGTGACGATCCCGACGGGCCGCTCCTCCTCGTCCACCACGACACCCGCGCCATGCGCCCGCTTGGGCAGCAGCGACAGCGCGTCGCCGACGGTCTGGGCCGGGGCCAGGACGATCGGGGTGTCGAGCACGAGATGGCGCGTCTTGACCCAGGAGATGACGTCGGTGACGACCTCGATCGGGATGTCCTGCGGGATGACGACGAGGCCACCGCGCCGGGCGACGGTCTCGGCCATCCGGCGGCCGGCGATGGCGGTCATGTTGGCGACGACCAGGGGGATGGTGGTCCCGGTGCCGTCCGGCGAGGAGAGGTCCACGGCCTGGCGGGAGCCCACGGCCGAACGGCTCGGCACCATGAAGACGTCGTCGTACGTCAGGTCGTACGGCGGCTGCAAGTCATTGAGGAAACGCACGTGCTGAACATCCCAGTCGATCGGAGTCGGACCCCGGTCGGTGGAGCCGGGGAAAGCGCACGTACTTCATTCTCCCATGCCGGACCGCGTACCCCACCGGGGATAAACGTCCAGTTCAGGAGGGGTGTCCTGGTGCGATGCTCCCATGGCTGCCCCGGCGGTCCCGCCGCCAAACGGCCGGGCGGGACGCTCCCCGTCCGGGCCATTCCCCGAACGGGTCATTCCCCGACCGGGTCATTCCCCGTCCGGGTCGGACCGCTCCAGCGCGGGCCGTGGCGCGGGCGTGAACTCGGTGAGCAGGAAGTCCGCCGCCGCGGTGTCGGTGACCAGGCTGGTCACCAGGCCCGAGCGCAGGACGGCGCCGATCGCCACTGCCTTGCGCAGCCCGCCCGCGATGGCCACGACCTCCGGGATACGGCGCAGCCGGTCGGCCTCGACCGTGATGCACCGCTCGCCCAGATCGCGGCCGACGCGACGGCCGTCGGCGTCGAAGAGATGCGCGGACATCTCGGCGGCGACGCCGAGCGAGGCGTAGTGGGCCCTCTCCTCGTCGGTGAGCATGTCGTGCACCGTGGAGATGCCCGGCTCCCACGAACCGATGGAGACGGCCGCGACGGTGACCTTGTCGAAGTACTCGAAGGCGCGCGCGATACCGGTCTGGCTGCGCAGCGCGGCGGCGGTCGCCGGGTCGGGCAGCAGCATCGGGGCGTAGATGGGGTGTGCCTCCCCCCCGGACACCTGGGCGGCACGCCGTACCGCCTCGACCGAGCCGCGCTCGGCGGTCCCCGCGTCGTACACACCGGTGAGCTGGACGACCGTACAAGGCGGCAGCCGGTCGAGCGCGGCCGCCATATGGATGGTGGACCGGCCCCAGGCCAGCCCCAGCACATCGCCCTCGACCACCAGCTCACCGAGCAGATCGGCGGCGACCTCGCCCAGATTCTCCGGGTCGGGCGACTCGTCCGCGCCCTCCGCGGGCGACTCGACGACCACCGCGTGGCGCAGGCCGTAGCGGGCGCGCAGAGCGTCGGAGCGCTCCGCGTCCAGTTCGGCGGGGACGCGGATCTCGATCCGTACAAGATCACGTTCGAGAGCCGTCTCCAGGACCCGGGCCACCTTGAAGCGGCTGACGCCGAACTCCTCGGCGATCTGGATCTTGGACTTGCCCTCCAGGTAGAAGCGGCGTGCCATGGCCGCCGCCTGCACCAGTTCCGCGGGTCCCATCCGCAGGGCTGGCCGACCTGCCGACATACCAGACACCGCGATCTCCTCACTGCTGTTCACACTCTGGACTCGCTGTTCATCCTGTCAGATGCAACGGTCCTCGATCAGCCCTGATGGGCCCGTTCATGTTCCTGTGGCTCGGTGGCCGGCCCGGGGTCGGTTCAGCGACCGGTTCCGGGGCCGTGTGGTGACCGGCTCGGGGGCCGTGTCAGTGGCCGCACGCCCAGGGGGCGGAGGCGGTCGCCTCGGTCGCCTGGTTGCGCAGCATCCGCACCGCCGCCGCCGGATCGTCCGTCCCGTACACCGCGGATCCCGCGACGAAGACATCGGCGCCGGCCTCGGCGCACCGCTCGATGGTGGCGGCCGAGACCCCGCCGTCGACCTGGAGCCACAGCTCGAGGCCGTGCTTGGAGATCAGCTCCCGGGTGCGTCGGATCTTGGGCAGCATGATGTCCAGGAATGCCTGGCCACCGAAGCCCGGCTCCACCGTCATGATCAGCAGCATGTCGAGCTCGGGGAGCAGATCCTCGTACGGCTCGATGGGCGTCGCGGGCTTCAGCGCCATGGACGCCCTGGCGCCCTTGGCTCGGATCTCGCGCGCCAGCCGTACGGGGGCGGCCGCGGCCTCCGCGTGGAAGGTCACGGAACCGGCGCCCGCCTCGACGAACTGCGGGGCCCAGCGATCGGGTTCCTCGATCATCAGATGGCAGTCCAGCGGGATGTCCGTCGCCCGGCCGAGCGCTTCGACCACGGGCACGCCCAGGGTCAGATTGGGCACGAAGTGGTTGTCCATGACATCGACATGGAGCCAGTCGGCGCCTTGGACGGCCTTCGCCTCCTCGGCGAGTCGGGAGAAGTCGGCGGACAGGATGCTGGGGTTGATCTGGGCCATGTGCCAAGCCTGCCATGCTCCGGACGTGTTCCCGACCTCTTCCGGGCCTGGATACGGACCTCTGTACGAGCCGGTGCCGGACGGGAACGGCACAGTCCGCGCAATCCTCGCGTTTCAGCGAGGCCGGCGGCACGCGGCCGTCGGCCGTACCCCGTGCTGCTCGCCACGGCCGTCGGTCGGTCGGCGCTTCTCAGGCGGTACGGCGCAGCAGGGCCAGGTACATGGCGTCCGTGCCGTGCAGATGCGGCCACAGCTGGACGTCCGGGCCGTCCCCCAGCGCCGGTACGCCCGGCATCAGCGGCCTGGCGTCGATCCATTCCGCCTCGACGGCGGGGCCGCCGCGCCCCTTGAGGACGTCCTCCACGACCACCCGGGTCTCGGCGAGATGCGGGGAGCAGGTCGCGTACCCGACGACGCCGCCGACCCGTACCGCGCCGAACGCCTCGCGCAGCAGGGCGCGCTGGAGGGGGGCGAAACCCTCCAGGTCCTCCGCGCGCCGTCGCCAGCGCGCCTCCGGCCTGCGCCGCAGCGCGCCGAGGCCCGAGCAGGGGACATCGACCAGGACGCGGTCGAAGGAGCCGGGAACCCACGGCGGCCGGGTACCGTCCGCAGTGATCACCTGGTACGGGCCGGGGTTCCCGGCGAGCGCGCGTTCGACGAGCCGCGCCCGGTGCGGCTGCTTCTCCGCGGCGAGCAGGAACGCGCCGCGTTCGGCGGCCAGCGCGGCCATCAGCGCCGCCTTGCCGCCGGGCCCCGCGCAGCCGTCGAGCCAGCGGGCGTCGGAGCCGTCCACCGGTGCGTTGGCGACGGCGACCGCGACCAGCTGACTGCCCTCGTCCTGGACACCGGCCCGCCCGTCGCGTACGGCGTCGAGCGCGCCCGGTTCGCCGCCCTCGGTGAGCCGTACGGCATAGGGCGACCAGCGGCCCGGCATCCCGGAGTCCTCGCCCAGCACCTCCATCAGCTCATCGGTGGTCGAGCGGCCAGGACGGGCGACCAGCGTCACCTCGGGCCGTTCGTTGTCGGCTTCGAGGAGATCCTCGATACCGGCGCGGCCGCCGCCCAGCGCGTCCCAGAGGGCGGAGACCACCCAGCGGGGATGCGAGTGGACGACCGCGAGATGGTCCTCGGCGTCCTCGTCGTACGGCGGAGCGACCCGCTCCAGCCAGGTGTCCAGATCGTCCTGCGCGATCTTCCGCAGCACGGCGTTGACGAACCTGGCGCGGCCGTCGCCGAGCACCACCCGGGCCAGCTCCACACTCGCGGAGACCGCCGCGTGGGTCGGGATCCGCGTCCCGAGCAGCTGGTGCGCGCCGAGCGCGAGCACATCCAGCACCGGCGGGTCGACCTCGCGCAGCGGGCGGTCGATGCACGCCGAGATGATCGCGTCGTACGTGCCCTGGCGGCGCAGCGTCCCGTACACCAGCTCGGTGGCGAGCGCGGCGTCCCGCGCCTCGAAGGCGCTGTCCTCGCGGGCCTTCTTCAGCAGCGGGGGCAGGACGAGGTTCGCGTACGCGTCCCGCTCGTCGACGGCCCTGAGCGCCTCGAAGGCGAGGATCCGCACGGGATCCTTCTTGGGGCGGCGGTACGGCTTGGGGGGACGGCGATGGGCCTGCTCGTTCAAAGGTGCTCCGCGGTGAGAAGAGTCGAACCCTCTCAGCCTACGTGCGCCGCGCCGAGCCGTTCGCCCGGGGCGATCCGCACTCCGCGCGCCCAGTCGGCGGCGCGCATCGGCTTCTTGCCCTGCGGCTGGACCCAGAGCAGCTCGACGTCGTGCGAACCGGTGCCCGCGTAGACATTGTTCTTGCCGACGGCCAGCTCCCCGGGCGCCAGTTCCGTACGGCCGGGCAGCAGCCCCAGATGCACCAGCTTGAGCCGCTCGCCGCGGAAGACGGTCCAGGCGCCGGGCGCGGGTGTGCATGCGCGGACCACGCGGTCGACGCGCAGCGCCGGCGCCGCCCACTCCACCTGTGCGTCCTCGACGGAGATCTTGGGGGCGAGGGAGATGCCCTCGGCGGGCTGCGGTACGGGCTTGAGGGAGCCGTCCTCGATCCCGTCCATGGTCGCGGAGAGCAGGCCGGCGCCGGCGAAGGCGAGCCGGGTCAGCAGATCACCGCTGGTGTCGGTGGGCCGTACATGCTCGGTGATCACGCCGTACACCGGCCCGGAGTCGAGTCCCTCCTCGATCTGGAAGGTGGCCGCGCCGGTCATCTCGTCGCCCGCCATGACCGCGTGCTGGACGGGCGCCGCGCCGCGCCAGGCCGGCAACAGCGAGAAGTGCAGATTCACCCAGCCGTGGACCGGTACGCCGAGGGCGACCTTGGGCAGCAGGGCGCCGTACGCGACGACCGGGCAGCAGTCGGGACCGATCTCCCGCAGCCGCGCGAGAAAGTCCTCGTCACGCGGCTTGGCCGGCTTGAGCACCTCGATGCCGGCCTCCTCCGCGCGCTGGGCGACGGGGCTGGCGACCAGCCTGCGGCCGCGTCCCGCGGGCGCGTCGGGCCTGGTCACGACGGCGACGACGTCATGCCGGTCGGAGGCGATGAGTGCGTCCAGGGCGGGTACGGCGACCTCGGGGGTGCCGGCGAAGACGAGCTTCATCGGTGGCTGACTGCCTCTCGGACTGGTGAGGACCGGTGCGTGATCCGGTGCGTGATCTCGGGCCGGTGCGCGCGGTGATCGAGCAGCGCACCAGTCTATGGGCCCGCGCCACGGGGGGCGTACGACGGCCCGCGCGCCCCCGCACATATGCGGATACGCCCCCACAGCGTGACCACAACACCGGGTGGCGCGTTGTCAAGGGAGATTGACCAACACGGGCCGCACCGGTGCGGCCCGGATCCTTTTCAACGCCGGTTCGAGAGGCTTGTTCATGGCCGACCACGCAACCCACGACGCACAAGCCCGGGCAAGTCTGCACCTGTTGGTGCGGGACATCGAGCGGGTCCGACGGCAGGTGGACGCGTTGCGCACCCTCACCGCCCAGCTGGGCAATGTCTACCGCCCGCGCCGCTCAGGCCCGTCCACGGGCTTCGTCGTCTACGGCAGGGCCCCCGCTCCGACCGTCCGTCTCGCGCAGGAGCTGAGGGACAGCGTCGAGACCCTGGTGACCGCGGCCGTGGACTTCGACCGCTCGCTGGGCTTCTCGTGGGACGCGGTGGGTTCGGCGCTGGGTGTCACCAAGCAGGCGGTGCACCGCCGTTACGGCACCCGGCGGGCCGCGGCACAGCAGCAGCCCGCCGCGGTCGAGGCGGACCGCCCGCCGCAGGACCCCACCGCACCCCGCCCGCCCTTGCAGGCCGTACCGGGCGCCGTACCCGCGGTCCCCGCCGCGCGGTCGATGCCCCCGCAGCCGACCGCGAGCACCCACTCCCTCCGCGAGGAAACCCGCCCGGGCGCCTTCCCCGGCCCACGTGGCGGCTGATCTTGGGAGGAGCCGGGCCGGGGCCGGGCCCTGTCCGGGAGATGACCGGCCGTACGCGCGGCGAGGGCCTCGGGGCTCCACACACCGGCCCCGCCCGGCGCCGCTCGTGCGGACGAAGGACGGGGCGGTGTGGCCGGCAGCCGCACGGCCGCACCGCCCCCGGGCCATGCTTGGGCCACTTGAGCCCGAAGGGCGGAACCCCCTGCCCCCGCCCGGTACGCAAACAGCCGGGTTCGCCGCGCCGTCAGCCGATGTCCGGTGGATCGATCCTGACCCGTACCGGATCGCCGCCGCCCCGGGCCAGCCGTGCTGCCTGCGCCGCCTTCAGCGCGCCGGCCAGCGCGGCGCCACTGCCCGGTGGCACCCGCAGCAAGGCGCGCTCCCAACGCTCCCCCGGCGGGGGGTCGCCGGGTCTGCGCGGTCTGCCCGGGTCCGTGAGCGGCAGCGGTACGGGGCCCAGCACCTCGGCGTCGCCCGGCAGTTCGGCGGCCGCAAGGAACACGCCCACCGCCTCCGCCCGGCCGGTCACCGCCGCCATCCGTGACACCGGCGGGAACCCCAGCTCGGCCCGCTCCGCCAGCTCGCGCTGCGCGTGGCCCACCGGATCCCAGCGCACCAGTGCCTGCACCGGCCGCAGTGTCGGCTCGGCCACCACGACCACCGTGCCGCCCTCGCTCTGCCCGCGCACCAGGGAGCTGGCCTGCATCCAGCGCCGCAGGGCCTCCTCGCCCGCCCGCAGATCCGGCCGCCCGAGCATCGCCCAGCCGTCCAGCAGCAGGGCGGCCGCGTAACCTCCCTCCGCCACCGGCTCGGCCCCGGGGGTGCTGACCACGAGCGCCGGGCGCCCCGGCACGGAATCGAGCACATGGTCCCGGCCCGAGGTACGGACCGGGACGGCCGGGAACGCCCGGCCCAGCTCCTCCGCCGTCCGCCGCGCTCCGACGATCTGCGCGCGCAGCCGGGTGTTCCCGCACTCCACGCACTGCCAGCCCGGCTCATCACGGCCGCACCACGCGCAGTGCAGCTCACGTTCCCGCGGAGCCTCCAGCGGGCCCGCGCAGTGGCGGCACCGGGCCGGCGTACGGCAGCGTTCGCAGGCCAGCTTGGGCACATAGCCGCGCCGGGGCACCTGCACCAGCACCGGACCGGTCTTCAGCCCTTCCCTGACGGCCTGCCAGGCGAGGCTGGGCAGCCGGGCCACGCGCGCCGCCTCGTCCCGGGCCAGCTCACCGTCGCCGACGGTACGGACCAGCGGCGCGGCCGTACGCACCTGCTCGCGGCCCGCCGCCAGGGGCAACGCCCACCCCGTCTCCACCAGCTGGGCCGCCTCGACCGTGCATCCCGTACTGCCCAGCAGGAAGCCGCACTTGTCGTGGGCGGCACGCAGCAGCAGCACCTCGCGCGCGTGCGGCTGGGGGGCGTGCTGTTCGCTGTGGCTGCCGTCCCCGTCGTCCCAGATGGCGACGAGTCCCAGGTCCTGTACCGGCGCGAACATGGCCGCGCGGGTACCGACCACCGCCCGCACCGAACCGCGCCGTACGGCGAGCCACTCCCGGTACCGCTTCTCCGGCCCCGCCTCCGCCGTGAGCAGCGCGTGCCGGCCCTCGCCGAGCAGCGCCGTGAGCGCGGTGTCGACCCGCGCCGCGACCCGCCCGTCCGGTACGACGACGAGCGCGCCCCGGCCCGATGCCAGCGTCGCCGCCACCGCCCGCGCCAGCTCCTGCGCCCAGTGGGGTCCGGGCAGCGCGGTCCATACGGCCCGCGGCGCACCACCCCCGGCCAGCGCGTCCAGGAACGCGGCCCCCTTCACGTACCGCTCCCACGTCCCCGCCTCCGGCGCGGCCGGCGACGGCAGCGGCTCCGGGGAGGGCTTCGACTCGGCGCGCGCGTTCCTCGGCGGGACCGCGAGCTGCAGGACGTCCGCGAGGCTCCCGGCATAGCGGTCGGCGACAGCCCGCGCGAGCCCGAGCAGCTCGGCGCTGAGCACGGGCTCCGGCGACACCACATCGGCGAGCGCCGCAAGCGGCCCGGAGTAGTCGGAATCGGCCCGCCGCTCGACGACGAACCCGTCGATCAGCCGCCCGCCCTCGCGCCGCCCGCCCCGCACCTGATGCGCCCCGGCCCCGAACCGCACCCGCACCCGCACCCCCGGCTGCGCCACCTCGTCCAGCTCCTCCGGCACGGCGTAGTCGAAGAACTGATCAAGATGCAGCACCCCCTTGTTGACCACCACCCGCGCAACCGGCAACTCCCCGGCCAACGCGGCCCCCCGCCACGTCCGCGGCTTCGCCCGCGGCACCGTGGCCTTCCGCACACTCTCCCGAATAAGCGCAAGCTGCTCAGGCCCCCCACCCCCGGGATCCTCAGACCGCCTGTCATCGCTGCTCACAGCTTCATACCTACCAGACACCTCTGACAGCGGCAGACGCGGTGGCGATTCGGACATCACGCCCTGTGGCCGTCTCGACACACACCGCAGGCTCGGGTTCCCTCCCGAAGAGGAAACGGGAAACGTCCCTGTTCGCCTTGTCCCGCATTACCGGCTGCCGCACGCTGATGCACGTCATTCGTCGGCAGCCCGGCCGCGGAGTGACGGAGGTTGAAGTGCTTGATCAGACGAACGACTTCGGGCGAGAACTGCGACGACGGCGCTTGGCGGCGCCGCTGTCTCTTGAGCAGCTGGGAAAGCTCGTGCACTACAGCAAGGGTCAGCTCAGCAAGGTGGAGAGAGGCCTCAAGCCCCCTACCACCGAGCTGGCCCGGCTCTGCGACGTCCAGCTGTCGGCCGGAGGAGCACTCTCCGAGCTGGTACCCCGGCAGGAGGCGAACGCCCCCCTGCCCGATTCCGGTCACGAAGGTGAGGTGTGGTCAATGCACTTGGGCAAGGACGGATCGAGTTCGTTCCAGCCGGTGCGGCGCCGCAGCGTCATTGCCGCCGGTGCCGCTTCGGTACTCGCGATGCAAACAGACGGACTCGGCACGCAGGACCCGGCGGGCATGGGCGCCGAGACAGTGGTGGACGCGTCCCGCATGTTGTTCGACCAGTTCCGGCGGATCGGCCAGGCATCCGGCCCCGCCGGCGTCCTCCCACCGCTCATCGCGCAGACACACACCCTTGAGCAGCTCTCGAAGCGCACAGGACCGCACTCCCGCCGGGCTCTTCTGGTACTCGCCTCCCGATATGCCGAGTACACCGGATGGATGGCCCAGGAGTCCGGAGACGACAGCTCGGCCCTGTGGTGGACCGACCGCGCCGTACTGCTCGCCCGAGCGGGCGACGACGCCGGGCTCGCCGCCTACGCCTTGGTCCGGCGCGCTCTCGTCTGCCTGTACCGGGGTGATGTGCGACAGGCGGTCGAACTGTCCGAGCGGGCCCTTGGCAGTGAAGCGTCACCCCGCATACGGGGGCTCGCGGCACAACATCTCGCGCAGAGCGTCGCGTCCGACGGTCAGTACGACACCTGCATGCGCAACCTCGACCGGGCCCGCGACTTGCTCGCCGAGGATGCCGCTGACCCGGCAGCGCCCATCCTCGGCGCGTCCCACGTACCCGATGTGGTGTCCATGTTTCACGGCTGGTGCCTGTACGACCTGGGCCGGCCACGCCTGGCCGCCGAAGTGCTCGACCGGGAGCACGCACGCATCCCCGAGCACGCGATGCGGACGCGGGCGCGGTACGGCGTCAGACGTGCCCTCGCCCATGCCGCCGCCGGGGAAATCGACCACGCCTGTCACCTCACGAGGGACGTACTTCCTTCGGTGCGGCTCACCCACTCCGCGACGATCTTCGCGGATCTGCGCCGACTCGCACGCACGCTGAGGCGTCACCCGCGCAACGCCTCGGTGAGAGAGATCAGCCCGGATCTCTCCTCGGCACTGGCGCGCACCACAGGTTTTCAGAGAGGACTTGACCATGCATGAAATCTTCATCAACTACCGGACTCAGGGCGGTAAGGAAACCGCGTACATCTGCCACGAGCGGCTGTCCGGCAGATTCGGTGCGAACAGCGTCTTCCTCGCCGCGAAATCCATCGCGCCGGGCACCAACTACAGGGACGCTCTCATCGACGGCGTACGACGCAGTTGTGTTCTGCTGGCGCTGATAGACAAAGACTGGCTCGACGTACCTGACCGGAATCAGCCCAGCAGAAGGGCGCTGGTCAATCGGCAGGACTGGGTTCGACGCGAGATCGAGGAAGCTCTCACCTCCGGCACCCTGGTGGTTCCGCTCATGATCGGGCACCAGGTGGAACAGCTGGACGCCCGCCGGCTCCCCAAGTCGCTGGCTGAACTGGCCGAATGCCAGTACGAACGGCTCTCCCTGCGTGCGATCGACACCGACATGGCCCGGCTGGGTGACCGGCTCATCCGCCAGGTCCCGGAGCTGGCCGCTCTGGATCGTCGCCCCGCTCCGCAGACCGCGCCCACCGCCGTCGCTGAAGGCGGCGTGCACAACAACAGCCAGAGCGGCGGGATCGGCCAGGTCGGCGGCTCTGTAGGCACCTTCGTGAACGAGGCACACGGGCCTCTCCACACGGGGAACGGCAATCAGGTACATCAGCCGAAGATCACAGGGGACGGCACCAACTACGTCGCCGGGAGCAATCACGGTGGGATCCGTCAGGAGTTCGGCCCGCGCACCCCCCGGAAGGACGACGAGCGGTGACCTGGAGCCCCAGTTCCTACATCAACGAAGCACGGAGCGCAGTGCACAGCGGTGACGGGACGCAGGTGAACAACTACTACCTGGAAGCGGCCTCGTCACGGATACGGGGACAGGCACGCAGTCGTCCGCGCACCGTCGCGAAGGGTGACCGCGACCGGCTCTATCAGCGCTTTGTCCCACCGCCCCGCTTTCAGCAGGCACGCCAGGCGCTGCACACGCATCATGCGGCACTGCTCTCCGGCCAGCCGGGCAGCGGTCTGCGCGCGGCCGCCCTGATGCTGCTGCATGAGCTCCCCGAAGCCGGGGGAAGTTTTCACGAGCTGCCCGATACCCGGGACGACGACTCCTCCTCATCCCCGTTCGACAGTGGGGACATCAACAGCGGCGACCGGCTGCTTCTCGATCTCTCAGGTGCGGAGGAGACCCGCTATCTGGAAGTTCAGAGTCAACTCTCCGACTTCCGGCACCAGCTCATCGAACGGGGAGCCCACCTGACCGTGGTCCTGCCGCATCGTCTCGGCTATCTGCTGCGCAGCGATCTGCGGCCTCTCACCACGGATATCGAGCGCCCGTCGGCACGCAGAGTTCTCGCCGTCCATCTGCGCCGCGACGGCATCCGCCCAGCGGCAGCCGAGTTGGACACCCCCGAGCTCACGTCCTACTTGGCCAAGGCCCCTCTGCGTGACGTCGCCGATCTGGCCGACCGCATCCGGCGTCTGCGCGACGCCGCGGGTGCCGAACGAGGATTTCCGCACTGGCTGCGCGATGCCCTCGCCGTGCTGACGGATCAGACCGCCCGGGTGGCGGGCGATCTGTCCACACTCCACACGGGCCGGCGCCGCGCCTTGTTACTCGCACTGGCCATGTTTCACGACACCACGCCCGCTACGGTCTTCAGCGCCACCACCGCTCTGCTCAAGGTCCTGGAACACCCACCCGATGAGCGCCCCCGGCTGGAGCACAGCGACCTCACCGCTGAGTTCAAAGCGATTGGCGCGGAGACCCAGTCCTCCGGTCGCGTCCGATTCAGCCGAGTCGGCTACGACCGCGCCGTACGGGACCATTTCTGGACGTATCTCCCGGACCTGCGTCGGCAGCTGTGCGACTGGGTCAGGGAGTGCATGGAGTGGGCGTGGCTCAGCCCGAAGGAGCGGGAGCGTGTCATCGCGCGGTTCGCCGAACAGGGTCTGCGTGCGGGGCGACCTGACGATCTGTCCTGGCTGGTGACCCAGTGGACGGGGCACAACGCTCCCGCGCGTCTGATGTCTGACGCGGCGCAGGTCCTGACGCACGGCCTGGCCGATGATCGGCACGGCAGATCGTTCCGCCAGCAGATCTATGAATGGTCCAAGACCGCCGAGCTGAGTCCGAGGCTCAAACAAGTGCTGGTCCTGGTGTGTTCGCAGGTGATGGCCGAAACCCATCCTGACCAGGCGATGGTTCGCTTGCACCATCTGGCGAGGCGCGCGGCCGGTCCGGCGGGGCGGGCGGCACAGGAGTCGCTGCTCCGTCTGGCGCGCGCCGACAGCCGGCTCTATCGCCTGTTGCTCGGTCGGATCGAGACGGGAATGGCGGACAGCCACAGCGAGGCCGACGCCGTTCTGTTTCTGGCGCTGGCCGACGCGGCCCGTTTGATCAGGTCCGCGAGCGTACGTGCCGCACTCACCTCCGGCTGGGCCGGGGTCATGCGGCGATGGCCGGTGGAACGCTGGCGACCGGACGCCGATCGCTGGCTGACCGTATGCCAGGACGACCGCTACCGCGCCCCCGGCCTTGATGTACTGGTCGCCGCGTGCGCGGGTGACGGTTCCACGCTGGGCTGCGTCTACCGCGTGGCCCACGACTGGGCGCGCGCCGGCGCCGATGACTCCTCCCTTCGGGCCGAAACCACTGCTTGCCTTCTCCGGAAGATCAATAGCGCGCAGGGACTCGAACCCTTCAGTGTCGGTGCCTGACAGAAATCGAGGGTATTCATGAGTTCAGGCCAGAAGACCGTGACGGTCTTCGTCACCGTCATCCTGGGGCTGATCCTCGTCATATTCGGCCTCTGCTCGGACTGGCCCCTTTGGGCCTGGCCCGCGACCGTGGCCCTCCTCGTGGTCATCCCCATGGTGACCAACAGGGTGCTCACCCGCCGGCCCGACGAGTTTCCCCGTGAGTTCACGCTGGACCCGGATGTCCCGGCGCCACCGGTTCAACGTCAGGAGCAGCGTGTCACCGGCGTGGCACTGCCGAGCGCCGAGGCCGACTACGATTTCTCGTTCTCCGCAACGGTGCGCTGGATTCTGGTGGAGACCGGACATGACGCCCCGCTCATCAACCCCGGCGGGCTGGCGATCGATGCCGTACTCCAGCGTGCCCGTGCGGTGACAGCGAACCAACCGCCGACGCGCAGCGCACTTCTGCAGCACCAGCTCGACGCCGCTCTGGGCACCATGCGACCCGACCCGACGGACCGCGTCCTCGCCATGGCGCAGAACGTCTCGCTCGTCCTCCCGGATCCCGACCGCGAACGACTCACCAGACTCTCCGACGTCCGCAAGGACGAAGATCTCTGGGAGCACGAACGGAACTACGAACGCAACAAGCGCGCGTACTTGGGCGACGACGTGTTGAAGGACACCGGAAGCGCTGTCGTGTGGTGGCTGTCCAAGAACGACGATCAGGTGGAGGGAGCGGTGGATCGCATCGGGATGCTGGCCAGTCTCTCCGCCGCCGCCAACAACGACACGGTCGCTCCGACGTTCCAGCACCTCGTGTCTCCTGCTGCCTTCGACCCCGCGTTCCTCTCAGCGGGCGGCGAAGCTGCGGGAGCACCGTACGCGGAAGCCGCCGACATGTCTGGACCGCATCGGCCTTCCGGTCCGGAGCCTTCTCTGGACACTTTGCTGGAGTGGTTCGGCTTTGGCCTTGAGGACATGGATCTCGCTCTCTTCTCCGAACGGCTCGCCCAGCTCGCTCTGATCCACGGGAAAGCCGAAGCGGCGGACAGGATCAGGGCACGTTTCGATGCCCCGGACTCGGATGGCACGGACTCGGACGATACGGAGGAAGCGCCGGATCAGGAGGAGTAGCAAGCGAGACCTTGCGGCCCCCATGCGATGAGGCCCCGGACACCATCAGGTGTTCGGGGCCTCATCGCGAAACGGGGTGGGTCAGACGCCTGCGGCCTTGCGGAGGGCGTCTACGCGGTCGGTGCGCTCCCAGGTGAAGTCCGGGAGTTCGCGGCCGAAGTGGCCGTATGCCGCCGTCTGGGCGTAGATCGGGCGGAGCAGGTCGAGGTCGCGGATGATCGCGGCCGGGCGGAGGTCGAAGACCGAGGCGATGGCCTGCTCGATCTTGTCGGTGTCGACCTTGGCGGTGCCGAAGGTCTCGACGAAGAGACCGACCGGCTCGGCCTTGCCGATCGCGTACGCGACCTGGACCTCGCAGCGCGAGGCGAGGCCGGCGGCCACGACGTTCTTGGCGACCCAGCGCATGGCGTACGCGGCGGAGCGGTCGACCTTGGACGGGTCCTTGCCGGAGAAGGCGCCGCCGCCGTGGCGGGCCATGCCGCCGTAGGTGTCGATGATGATCTTGCGGCCGGTCAGACCGGCGTCGCCCATCGGGCCGCCGATCTCGAAGCGGCCGGTCGGGTTGACCAGCAGGCGGTAGCCGTCGGTCTCCAGCTTGATGCCGTCGTCGACGAGCTCCTTGAGGACGTGCTCCACGACGAACTCACGGACGTCGGGGGCGAGCAGCGAGTCCAGGTCGATGTCCGACGCGTGCTGCGAGGAGACGACGACCGTGTCGAGGCGGACGGCCTTGTCGCCGTCGTACTCGATGGTGACCTGCGTCTTGCCGTCGGGGCGCAGGTACGGGATGGTCCCGTTCTTGCGGACCTCGGAGAGGCGGCGCGAGAGCCGGTGCGCGAGGTGGATCGGGAGCGGCATCAGCTCGGGCGTCTCGTCGCAGGCGTAGCCGAACATCAGGCCCTGGTCGCCGGCGCCCTGCTTGTCCAGCTCGTCCTCGTCGCCCTCGACGCGCTGCTCGTACGCCGTGTCGACGCCCTGCGCGATGTCGGGCGACTGGGCGCCGATGGACACCGAAACGCCGCAGGAGGCGCCGTCGAAGCCCTTCTTCGAGGAGTCGTAGCCGATCTCCAGAATCTTGTTCCGCACGAGCTGCGCGATCGGGGCGTAGGCCTTGGTGGTCACTTCGCCGGCCACATGCACCAGGCCGGTGGTGATCAAGGTCTCCACGGCGACCCGGGAGGACGGGTCCTCCTGCAGGAGCGCGTCAAGAATGGTGTCGCTGATCTGGTCAGCGATCTTGTCGGGGTGACCTTCGGTCACTGACTCCGAGGTGAACAGACGGCGGGACACATCGCTCCCTGAGGTTGCAGCGGCTGCTGGCTGATCATTGGCGGACCGGCGGGGGGCTGCAGCCCCGCGACGGTCCACGACCACTTTATCGGTCGTATGAGGCCACGGGGCGAAGTGTCTCGATCTGTGGGAGTCCCGACGCCCGCGGCACTGCATTATGCGATACGCCGAACAACCCTGGCCAGGGGCCGCTACGCCGGATTTGAGCGGTTCTCGAGCGCCGGGGCGACGGATCCGAAGGGGCGCCCCGAAAGAGGCGAAACAAAGAATTCATCCGAGCAACGTGTCGCGTTCAGGTGTTCCGGTGTCCCGGTGTTCCCGTGTCCCGGTGTTCCGGTCCCAGCCTCGGCACCACCAGATCCCAGACGACATCCGCGAGGGCCTCCTTGGGCCCGTACGGCACCGGGGTCTCGGTGCCGTCCGCCGCGAGCACGACCGCCTCGTTCTCCTCGGCGCCGAAGGTCTTGCGCTCCCCGACCTCGTTGACGACCAGCAGGTCGCATCGCTTGCGCAGCAGCTTCTGCCGGCCGTTGGCGAGGACGTCGTCCGTCTCCGCGGCGAAGCCGACAACCACCTGTTCGGCGTGCGCCCGTTCGGCCGAGATCTCGGCGAGTATGTCCGGGTTACGGACCAGCACGACGGGCGCGGGCTCCTCGCCGTCCTTCTTCTTGATCTTGCCCTCGGCGTAGGACGCGGGCCGGAAGTCCGCGACGGCGGCCGCCATGACCACGGCGTCGGCCCGCGCCGCCGCCTTCAGCACGGCCTCGCGCAGCTGTACGGCCGTCCCGACATGGACCATGTCCACACCGGCGGGATCGGCCATCCCCGTGTTGGCCTCGATGAGGGTCACCCGCGCGCCCCGGGCCGCCGCCGTACGGGCCAGGGCGTACCCCTGCTTCCCCGAGGAGCGGTTCCCGAGATAGCGCACGGGGTCGAGCGGCTCGCGCGTACCGCCCGCGCTGACCACGACATGACGGCCGGCGAGGTCGGGCTCCACGGCGCCGCGCGCCAGTACGCGGCGGCAGATCTCGAAGATCTCCCCCGGATCGGGCAGCCGGCCCTTGCCGGTGTCGACGCCGGTGAGCCGGCCGACGGCGGGTTCGATGACGACGGCGCCGCGGCGGCGCAGCGTCGCGACGTTCTCCTGGGTGGCGGGGTGCTCCCACATCTCGGTGTGCATGGCCGGGGCGAAGACGACCGGACAGCGGGCGGTGAGAAGCGTGTTCGTGAGCAGGTCGTCGGCGAGCCCGTGCGCCGCCCTGGCGAGCAGGTCGGCGGTGGCCGGAGCGACGACGACCAGATCGGCGGACTGCCCGATCCGTACGTGGGGCACCTCGTGGACATCGGACCAGACGCCGGTGGAGACGGGATGGCCGGAGAGCGCCGACCAGGTCGCGGCACCCACGAAATGAAGCGCGGACTCGGTCGGTACGACCCGTACGTCATGGCCGGACTCGGTCAGCCGTCGCAGCAGCTCGCACGCCTTGTAGGCGGCGATCCCGCCGGCGACCCCCAGAACGACCTTCGGCTTGTCCACCGTGTCTCCCCGCTCTCGAACACCTACGGTCCCGCACCTATGACAGCACCTATGACACACCACAGGCCCGGCAGTCGCGCTGCCGGGCCTGGATGAAGAGCCTGTACCGCCTACTGAGCCGGGCCCTCGATGGCCTCGGAGGTCAGCAGGCCCGCGTTGATCTCGCGCAGGGCGATCGAGAGCGGCTTCTCGTGGACGTGGGTGTCCACCAGCGGACCGACGTACTCGAGCAGGCCCTCACCGAGCTGCGAGTAGTACGCGTTGATCTGGCGCGCGCGCTTGGCCGCGTAGATCACGAGGCTGTACTTCGAGTCCGTGGCCTCGAGCAGCTCATCGATCGGCGGGTTGATGATGCCCTCGGGCGTGGTGATGGAAGAGGACACTCTCTAGCCTTCCGAAGAAAATTCAGGGAGAAACCGGTAATCGTGGGATTCACCATTCAGGAAAAGCCCACAAAAGATCATGCAACTTCCATCAAGGCTAGCAGCTCGCGCGCGACGTCCTCGACGGAGGTGTTGACCAGCGTCGTATCGAACTCCGACTCCGCGGCCAGCTCGACCTTGGCGGCCGCCAGCCGGCGCTCGATCACCTGGGGTGATTCGGTGCCCCGGCCGGTGAGCCGGCGCACCAGCTCGTCCCAGCTCGGCGGCGCCAGGAAGACCAGCAGGGAATCGGACATCGACTCCTTGACCTGCCGGGCACCCTGGAGATCGATCTCCAGGAGCACGGGCTCGCCCGCCTCCAGGCGGTCGAGGACCGCCCGGCGGGGCGTGCCGTAGCGGTTGCCCGCGAACTCCGCCCATTCCAGCAGCTCGCCATTGGCGACCAGCTTGTCGAATTCCTCGTCGGAGACGAAGAAATACTGGACGCCGTGGCGCTCGCCGGGGCGGGGCTTTCTCGTGGTGGCCGACACCGAGAGCCATACCTCGGGGTGGACCTTGCGCATATGCGCGACGACCGTGCTCTTGCCGACCCCGGAGGGGCCGGAGAGCACGGTCAGCCGCGGTCGTACCTCTGCTGCCATGCAGCGATTATCCAGGTTCCCGGGAGTGCCCGGGAACGTCAGGCGCCGCTGCCGCCGAACTCGCGCTCCAGGGAGGCGATCTGGTTGGAGCCGAGACCGCGCACGCGACGGCTCTCGGAGATACCGAGCCGCTCCATGAGCTGCTTGGCGCGGACCTTGCCGACGCCGGGCAGGGACTCGAGCAGGGCGGAGACCTTCATCTTCCCGATGACGTCGTTCTCCTGACCCTGCTTGATGACGTCATGGAGGGATGCGCCGGAGTGCTTGAGTCGATTCTTGACCTCGGCCCGCTCCCGGCGAGCCGCGGCGGCCTTTTCGAGCGCGGCTGCGCGCTGTTCAGGGGTAAGGGGCGGAAGAGCCACGCCTACGTCACCTCGGATGTCGAACTGTCGGATGAGGACCGGTGCGGGACCTGATCGCCCCACACCAGGCGAGCAACGGGCAACGGACTGCACGTTGGCTCTCGACGGAGACTAGCGGCCAAGGCCGCCTGAGTCAGCGAGAACAGACGAAAAGTCCTGGTCAGCATCGATCGGGGCCGACATATCGGTCATTTTGCCCTGCTTTTCTGTCCCGAGCCCCGTGATCGGACTTCCCGAGCGGCGTCCGAGGTCGCGCCGAGCGACGTCCGCGGACACCCCGACCGCTCTCGCCGGGCTCTCGCCGGACTCCTCACGCGCCGCCGACGGCCGCCCGTACCTCGTCGGCGAAGCGCTCCGCGGCGTCCCGCAGTGCGACGACGTCCGGACCGTGCCGCAGGACGCCCCTGCTGATGCTCGGGACCACATTGCCGACCGCCGAGCCGAACACCGCGGGCAGATCCGCCGGGGTCGCGCCCTGCGCGCCGATCCCGGGGGCGAGCAGTGGCCCGTTGATCGCGAGATCCACGCCCGCGTCGCCGAGGGTGGCGCCGACGACCGCGCCGACCGAGCCGAGGGGCGTCGCACCCGCGTTCTCGGCGGCCATGTGGTCGAGCATCAGCTGCGCGAGCGACCGGCCGTCGGCGGTGGTGGCCCGCTGCACCTCGGCGCCCTCCGGGTTGGAGGTGAGGGCCAGGACGAAGACTCCCGCGCCGGAGACGGCGGCCGCGTCCAGCGCCGGGCGCAGGGATTCGAAGCCGAGGTACGGCGAGACCGTGACCGCGTCCGAGAAGAGCGGCGAGTCCTTGTCCAGATAGGTCGCCGCGTACGCGCCCATCGTCGAGCCGATGTCACCGCGCTTGGCGTCCATCAGGACCAGCGCGCCGGCCGCCCGTGCTTCCTCGACGGCCTTTTCCAGTACGGCGATGCCGCGCGACCCGAAGCGCTCGAAGAACGCCGACTGGGGCTTGAGGACGGCGACCCGGCCGGCCAGGGCCTCCACGGTCGTACGGGTGAAGCGCTCCAGGCCCGCGATGTCGTCGTTGAGGCCCCAGTCCGTGAGCAGCGAGCCGTGCGGGTCGATGCCGACGCAGAGCGGTCCCCGGGTGTCCATGGCGTGCCGCAGCCGGGCTCCGAACGGCCGTTCGAGGTCTTGAGGGGTCGCCTGAGGGGTCGCCTGAGGAGTCATGCGATCACCTTCCGGGTGTCGGCGCCGACCGCGTCGGCGAGCGTGGAGTACGGGCCGGCGGCCAGGCGCGCGGCGAGCCCCCGGTGGATCGCACGGCTCCAGAACGGGCCCTCGTAGATGAAGGCGCTGTAGCCCTGGACCAGCGTGGCGCCCGCGAGGATGCGCTGCCAGACGTCGTCGGCGTTCTCCACGCCGCCGACTCCGACCAGGGTGATCCGGTCGCCCACGCGCGCGTACAGCCGGCGCAGGACCTCCAGCGAGCGCGCCTTGAGGGGCGCACCGGACAGTCCGCCGGTCTCCGCGGTCAGGGCCGTGCCGGAGGTCAGGCCGAGTCCGTCCCGAGCGATGGTGGTGTTGGTGGCGATGATGCCGTCCAGCCCGAGGTCGACGGCGAGATCGGCGACGGCGTCGATGTCCGCGTCCGCGAGGTCGGGCGCGATCTTGACCAGGAGTGGAACCCGGCGGTCCGTGACGGTCCGGTCGGCCGCCTCGCGTACGGCGGTCAGCAGCGGCCGCAGCTGGTCGACGGCCTGGAGGCTGCGCAGTCCCGGGGTGTTGGGCGAGCTGACGTTGACCACGAGATAGTCGGCGTGGCCGGCCAGTCGCTCCGCCGAGGTGACGTAGTCGCCGATCGCCTCACCCTCGGGGACGACCTTGGTCTTGCCGATGTTGACGCCGACGGTGGTTCTGAAGACCGGCGTGCGGGCTGCCAGCCGCGCCGCCACGGCCGCCGAGCCCTCGTTGTTGAAGCCCATGCGGTTGATCAGCGCGCGGTCGGCCACGAGCCGGAAGAGCCGCTTCCCGGGGTTGCCCGGCTGCGGCTCGCCGGTGACCGTACCGATCTCGATGTGGTCGAAGCCGAGCATCGCCATGCCGTCGATGGCGACGGCGTTCTTGTCGAAGCCCGCGGCGAGGCCGAAGGGGCCGTGCATCCGCAGGCCGAACGCCTCGGTGCGCAGCTCCGGGAAGCGGGGCGCGAGGACAGCGGCGACGACGGTACGCAGCACGGGGATACGGGCGGCGAACCGGATCCACCGGAAGGCCAGCCGGTGGGCCTGTTCCGGGTCCATCCGCCGGAAGACCAGCCGGAAGAAGAATCTGTACATGGAGTGGGTCTCTCCTCGATGACCTCATGAAGCTCGATGACTGCATGAAGGAGACCTCATGAGCTGACCTCATGAGATGGCCTCATGAAGCGGGGGACACCGGATCCGGTGTCCCCCGCTTCGGGCTGGTGGCTACTCCTCGCGTGCCGCGATCAGATGTCGCGCGTGTTCCTGGAGGGAGCGGACTCCGACGTCGCCCTGCTTGAGGGCGTCGATGCCCTGGACGGCCGCGGCCAGCGCCTGGACCGTCGTCAGGCAGGGGACGCCGCGCGCCACGGCGGCCGTACGGATGTCGTAGCCGTCGAGGCGGCCACCGGTGCCGTACGGCGTGTTGACGATGAGGTCGACCGCGCCGTCGTGGATCAGCTGGACGACGGTCTTCTCGCCGTCCGGGCCCTCGCCCTCGCTCTGCTTGCGTACGACGGTGGCGCTGATGCCGTTGCGCCTGAGGACCTCGGCCGTGCCGGACGTGGCGAGCAGCTCGAAGCCATGGGCGACCAGCTCGCGCGCCGGGAAGATCATCGAGCGCTTGTCGCGGTTGGCCACGGAGATGAAGGCACGGCCCTTGGTGGGCAGCGGGCCGTACGCGCCGGCCTGCGATTTGGCGTACGCGGTGCCGAAGGCCGAGTCGATGCCCATGACCTCGCCGGTGGAGCGCATCTCCGGGCCGAGGATGGTGTCCACCCCGCGGCCGTGGATGTCGCGGAAGCGCGACCACGGCATCACGGCCTCCTTGACGGAGATGGGCGCGTCCAGCGGCAGCGTGCCGCCGTCGCCGTGGGCCGGCAGCATGCCTTCGGCGCGCAGTTCCGCGATGGTGGCGCCCAGCGAGATACGGGCCGCGGCCTTGGCGAGCGGTACGGCGGTCGCCTTCGAGGTGAAGGGGACCGTACGGGAGGCGCGCGGGTTGGCCTCCAGGACGTAGAGGATGTCGCCGGCCATCGCGAACTGGATGTTGATCAGTCCGCGGACCCCGACCCCCTTCGCGATGGCTTCGGTCGAGGCGCGCAGCCGCTTGATGTCGAAGCCGCCCAGCGTGATGGGGGGCAGGGCGCACGCCGAGTCGCCGGAGTGGATGCCGGCCTCCTCGATGTGCTCCATGACGCCGCCGAGGTACAGCTCCGTGCCGTCGTAGAGCGCGTCGACGTCGATCTCGATGGCGTCGTCGAGGAAACGGTCCACCAGGACCGGCCGGGTGGGACTGATCTCGGTGGATTCGGCGATGTACGAGGAGAGCCTGGTCTCGTCGTACACGATCTCCATGCCTCGTCCGCCGAGGACGTACGACGGCCGTACGAGGACGGGGTAGCCGATCTCGTCGGCGATGGCCTTGGCCTCGGCGAAGGTGGTGGCGGTGCCGTGCTTGGGCGCGGGCAGCCCGGCCTCCGCGAGGACCCGGCCGAAGGCTCCGCGGTCCTCGGCGGCGTGGATCGCCTCGGGGGGTGTGCCGACGACGGGGACGCCGTTGTCCTTGAGGTCCTGGGCGAGGCCGAGCGGGGTCTGGCCGCCGAGCTGCACGATGACGCCCGCGATCGGTCCCGCCAGCGACTCGGCGTGCACGATCTCCAGGACGTCCTCCAGGGTGAGCGGCTCGAAGTAGAGCCGGTCGGAGGTGTCGTAGTCGGTGGAGACGGTCTCCGGGTTGCAGTTGACCATCACGGTCTCGTAGCCGGCCTCGCTCAGCGCGAAGGAGGCGTGGACGCAGGAGTAGTCGAACTCGATGCCCTGGCCGATGCGGTTGGGGCCCGAGCCGAGAATGATCACGGCGGGCTTCTCGCGCGGGGCGACCTCGTTCTCCTCGTCGTACGAGGAGTAGAAGTACGGGGTCTTAGCGGCGAACTCGGCCGCGCAGGTGTCGACCGTCTTGTAGACGGGGCGGACCCCGAGAGCGTGCCTGACCTCGCGGACCACGTCCTCGCGCAGACCGCGTATCCCGGCGATCTGGGCGTCGGAGAAGCCGTGCCGCTTGGCCTCGGCGAGCAGCTCGGGAAAGAGCTCGGCGGCGGTGGCCAGCTCGTCCGCGTACTCCTTGATCAGGAACAGCTGGTCGACGAACCACGGGTCGATCTTCGTCGCGTCGAAGATCTCCTCGGGGGTGGCGCCGGCCCTGATGGCCTGCATGACGGTGTTGATCCGGCCGTCGGTGGGGACCTTGGCGGTCTCCAGCAGCGCGCCCTTCTCGCCCGGTTCGCCGGTGAAGGAGAACTGGCTGCCCTTCTTCTCCAGCGAGCGCAGCGCCTTCTGCAGCGCCTCGGTGAAGTTACGGCCGATGGCCATGGCCTCGCCGACCGACTTCATGGTGGTGGTGAGGCTGGCGTCGGCGGCCGGGAACTTCTCGAAGGCGAAGCGCGGCACCTTGACGACGACGTAGTCGAGCGTGGGCTCGAAGGACGCCGGGGTCTTCTCGGTGATGTCGTTGGGGATCTCGTCCAGCGTGTAGCCGACGGCGAGCCTGGCCGCGATCTTCGCGATCGGGAAGCCGGTGGCCTTGGAGGCGAGCGCGGAGGAGCGGGAGACACGCGGGTTCATCTCGATGACGATGACCCGGCCGTCCTCGGGGTTGACCGCGAACTGGATGTTGCAGCCGCCGGTGTCGACCCCGACCTCGCGGATCACGGCGATGCCGACGTCCCGCAGGGTCTGGTACTCGCGGTCGGTGAGGGTCATCGCGGGCGCGACGGTGATCGAGTCCCCGGTGTGCACGCCCATCGGGTCGAAGTTCTCGATGGAGCACACGACCACGACGTTGTCGTTCTTGTCGCGCATCAGCTCCAGCTCGTACTCCTTCCAGCCGAGGATGGACTCCTCGAGGAGCACCTCGGTGGTCGGGGAGAGCATCAGGCCCTGTCCGGCGATCCGGCGCAGGTCGTCCTCGTTGTGCGCGAAGCCGGACCCCGCGCCGCCCATGGTGAAGGAGGGGCGTACGACGACGGGGTAGCCGCCGAGCGTCTCGACGCCGCCCAGGACGTCGTCCATGGAGTGGCAGATGACCGAGCGCGCGGACTCGCCGTGGCCGATCTTCGCGTGGACGGCCGCGACGACCTCCTTGAAGAGGTCGCGGTCCTCGCCCTTGTTGATCGCCTCGACATTGGCGCCGATCAGCTCGACGCCGTAGGTGTCGAGGATGCCCGCCTCATGGAGCGAGATCGCGGTGTTGAGCGCGGTCTGCCCGCCGAGGGTGGGCAGCAGCGCGTCGGGGCGCTCCTTGGCGATGATCTTCTCGACGAACTCGGGGGTGATCGGCTCGACATACGTCGCGTCGGCGATCTCCGGGTCCGTCATGATCGTGGCCGGGTTGGAGTTGACCAGGATGACGCGCAGGCCCTCGGCCTTGAGGACCCGGCAGGCCTGGGTGCCCGAGTAGTCGAACTCGGCGGCCTGGCCGATGACGATCGGTCCTGAACCGATGACCAGGACGGACTGGATATCGGTGCGCTTAGGCACGCTGGTCCTCCATCAGGGATACGAAGCGGTCGAAGAGGTACGCGGCGTCGTGCGGACCCGCTGCCGCCTCGGGGTGGTACTGGACGCTGAAGACCGGCCGGTCGAGCAGCCTGAGGCCCTCCACCACGTTGTCGTTGAGGCAGACGTGGGAGACCTCGGCGCGGCCGTAGGGGGTGTCGGTGACCTGGTCGAGCGGGGCGTCGACGGCGAATCCGTGGTTGTGCGCGGTGACCTCGACCTTGCCGGTCGTCCGGTCCTGCACGGGCTGGTTGATGCCCCGGTGGCCGTACTTCAGCTTGTACGTGCCGAAGCCGAGCGCGCGGCCGAGCAGCTGGTTGCCGAAGCAGATGCCGAAGAGCGGTGTGCCGCGTTCCAGCACGCCCTTGACGACCGTCAGGTCGGCGGTGGCCGGGTCGCCGGGGCCGTTGGAGAGGAAGACTCCGTCGGGCCCGGTCGCGTACACCTCGTCGAGGGTGGCGGTGGCCGGCAGGACATGCACCTCGATGCCGCGCTCGGCCATCCGGTGCGGGGTCATGCCCTTGATGCCCAGGTCGAGGGCGGCGACGGTGAAGCGCTTGGTGCCGATCGCGGGGACGACGTACGCCTGTTCCGTGGCGACCTCGGCGGAGAGGTCCGCGCCGGTCATCTCCGGGGCCTGCTGGACGCGGGCGAGCAGCGTCGCCTCGTCGGACAGGGACGCGCCGGAGAAGATACCGACGCGCATGGCGCCGCGCTCGCGCAGATGGCGGGTGAGCGCGCGGGTGTCGATGCCGCTGATGCCGACGACGCCCTGCGCGACCAGCTCCTCGTCGAGGGAGCGCCGCGAGCGCCAGTTGGACGGCACGCGCGCGGGGTCGCGGACGACATAGCCGGAGACCCAGATCCGCCGCGACTCGGGGTCTTCGTCGTTGACGCCGGTGTTGCCGATGTGCGGGGCGGTCATCACGACGACCTGGCGGTGGTACGAGGGGTCGGTGAGGGTCTCCTGATAGCCGGTCATGCCGGTGGAGAACACCGCCTCGCCGAAGGTCTCCCCCACGGCCCCGTAGGCGCGGCCGCGGAAGCTGCGGCCGTCCTCCAGGACGAGTACGGCGGGAAGCGCCTTTGGCTGGGCGGTTCCCCGGGTGGAGGTGGTCATCGTGCGGGGCCTTCCGTCGTGATGGATGGGTTCATGGCGTTGACCGCCTCGACCCATGCGGGGTGCTCGGCGGAGCGGTCGGAGCGGAATCCGGAGTCGATCAGCGTGTCGCCGTGCTGCCAGGTGACGATCAGCAGCCCGCCCTCGGCGAGGACCTTGCCGGCGATGCCCTTGTCGAGCCGGGCCTCGCGCAGGCACCCGGCCGGGACGAAGAAGTCGTTCGCCCCGGGGCGTACGACCTCCAGGCCCGCGTCGGTGAGGGTCAGCTCCACGCGGCTGCGGGCGCCCAGGCCGTGGGCCACGATGCGGTCGAGCCACTGCCCGGCGGTGGTGGACCCGTGGTAGCGGCCGGCCATGGAGAGCCTCGCCTCACCGGGTGTCTCCGGCGCGGTGGGCAGTGCGGGCAGACCGGACTGCAGGCTGCCGCGCCATTTCCAGCCCTGGCGCATCAGCCAGTACACGAACGCGATGAAGAGCAGCAGACCGACGACCCAGCCGATGCGGGCGGCCCAGTCGGTCACGTCCGCCGATTTCTGCTCGGCGGCCAGGGGCAGGAGGAGCTTCACACTTGTCACGCCAGATTCCCGTCGACGACCGTGGCCCGGCCCCGCAGGAAGGTGTGGGTCACGCGTCCCGGCAGCTCACGCCCCTCGTAGGGGGTGTTGCGGCTGCGGGAGGCGAAGCCCGCGGGGTCCACGACACCACGGTAAGCCGGATCGACCAGTGTCAGGTTGGCGGGCTCACCTGCCGAGACGGGACGGCCGTGGCCCTCCAGGCGGCCGATACGCGCCGGTCGGAACGACATCCGGTCGGCGACCCCCGCCCAGTCGAGCAGGCCGGTGTCGACCATCGTCTGCTGGACGACGGAGAGCGCGGTCTCCAGGCCCACCATGCCCATGGCGGCCGCGGCCCACTCGCAGTCCTTGTCCTCGTGCGGGTGGGGCGCGTGGTCGGTGGCGACGCAGTCGATCGTGCCGTCGGCCAGTGCCTCGCGCAGTGCCATCACATCGGCCTCGGTGCGCAGCGGCGGGTTCACCTTGTAGACGGGGTTGTAGGACCGTACGAGTTCGTCGGTGAGGAGCAGGTGGTGCGGGGTGACCTCGGCGGTGACGTTCCAGCCCTTGGATTTCGCCCAGCGGACCAGCTCGACCGAGCCGGCCGTGGAGAGATGGCAGATGTGGACGCGGGAGCCGACATGGGCGGCGAGGAGGACATCGCGGGCGATGATCGACTCCTCGGCCACGGCCGGCCAGCCGCCGAGCCCCAGCTCGGCGGAGACGACGCCCTCGTTCATCTGCGCGCCCTCGGTGAGCCGCGGCTCCTGGGCGTGCTGGGCGATCACGCCGTCGAAGGCCTTCACGTACTCCAGCGCCCGCCGCATGATCACGGCGTCGTCGACGCACTTGCCGTCGTCGGAGAAGACCCGGACGTTCGCCGCCGAGTCGTGCATGGCGCCCAGCTCGGCAAGGTGCTTGCCCTCCAGGCCGACCGTGACGGCCCCGACGGGCTGTACGTCGCAGTAGCCGGACTCCCTGCCCAGCCGCCAGACCTGCTCGACCACACCGGCCGTGTCGGCGACCGGGAAGGTGTTGGCCATGGCGTGGACCGCGGTGAAGCCGCCGACCGCGGCGGCCTTCGTGCCGGTGAGGACGGTCTCGGAGTCCTCGCGGCCCGGCTCACGCAGATGGGTGTGCAGATCGACGAGACCGGGCAGCAGGACCTGTCCGCCGGCCTCGACGACGGTGGCGTCACCCGCGTCGAGGCCGGTGCCCACCGCCTCGATGGTCCCGCCGTCGATCAGGACGTCCCGCACCTCGCCGCCGAGAACCTTCGCGCCCCGGATAAGGATCTTGCTCATGATTACTTGTTCTCCTCGGTACGGGCGTGGGTGACGGCAGGCTCGTTGCCGCCCAGCAGCAGGTACAACACGGCCATCCGGATCGAGACACCGTTGGCGACCTGCTCGACGGCCGTGCAGCGGCCGGAGTCGGCGACCTCGGCGGTGATCTCCATGCCGCGGTTCATCGGGCCGGGGTGCATCACGACGGAGTGCTCGGGCATCCGGCCCATCCGCTCGCCGTTCAGGCCGTAGCGGCGGGAGTACTCGCGCTCGGTCGGGAAGAAGGCGGCGTTCATCCGCTCGCGCTGCACCCGCAGCATCATCACGGCATCCGACGCGGGCAGCACCCGGTCCAGGTCGTACGACACCTCGCAGGGCCAGTGCTCGACGCCGATGGGGACGAGGGTCGGCGGGGCGACCACCGTGACCTGCGCGCCGAGGGTGTGGAGCAGCAGGACATTGGAGCGGGCGACCCGGCTGTGCAGCACGTCGCCGACGATGGTGACCCGCTGCCCGTCCAGGTCGCGCCCGATGCCGGCGTCCGCGCCGACCAGCCGGCGGCGCAGTGTGAAGGCGTCGAGCAGCGCCTGCGTGGGGTGTTCATGGGTGCCGT
The DNA here is from genome assembly GCF_042882605.1 of Streptomyces sp. NPDC058198. Taxonomy (NCBI): domain Bacteria; kingdom Bacillati; phylum Actinomycetota; class Actinomycetes; order Kitasatosporales; family Streptomycetaceae; genus Streptomyces; species Streptomyces sp. NPDC058198. Next base: position 363,163 of record NZ_JBHVVP010000006.1, on the reverse strand, counting down.
CGCCGGCGTTGACGACCGCGCCGTCGATCCAGCCGGAGGTGGCGAGCCGGTAGGGGGCGCCGGAGGCGGGGTGACGGATGACGACGGCGTCCGCGCCCATCGCCTCCAGCGTCAGCGCGGTGTCCTTGAGCGACTCGCCCTTGGAGACGGACGAGCCCTTGGCGGAGAAGTTGATGACATCGGCCGAGAGGCGTTTGGCGGCGGCCTCGAAGGAGATCCGGGTGCGGGTCGAGTCCTCGAAGAAGAGATTGACGACGGTACGTCCGCGCAGCGTCGGCAGCTTCTTGATGGGCCGGTCGGCGACCCGGGCCATCTCTTCCGCGGTGTCGAGGATCAGGACGGCGTCGTCGCGGCTGAGATCGGCGGCGGAGATGAGATGGCCGGGGGTACGGGGGCTTGCCCCTGGGAGGCGCAGCATCTGGAGTGTGCTCCGGTGTGTGGAGGTGTGCGGGCGTGCGGGCGCGCAGGCGGAATCCGTACGGGATCGGTGGCGTACGGAGCTCTGTGCGGGCTACTGCTCGCCGGACGCGGCGGGCTGCTGGAGACCGAGCAGCACGGTGTCGCGCCCGTCCTCCTCGGAGAGCTGGACCTTGACCGTCTCCCGCAGCGACGTGGGGAGGTTCTTGCCGACGTAGTCGGCGCGGATCGGCAGCTCGCGGTGGCCTCGGTCGACGAGGACCGCGAGCTGTACGGCCCGGGGGCGGCCGATGTCGCCGAGCGCGTCGAGCGCGGCGCGGATCGTACGGCCGGAGAAGAGCACATCATCGACGAGGACCACGAGACGCCCGTCGACACCGTCGGCGGGGATGTCGGTGCGGGCCAGCGCCCGGGCGGGCCGCAGGCGCAGGTCGTCGCGGTACATGGTGATGTCGAGGGAGCCCACCGGGATCGTGCGGCCGGTGATCTCCGCGAGTTTCGCGGCCAGCCGGCGGGCCAGGAAAACGCCTCGGGTCGGAATGCCGAGCAGCACCACATCGTCGGCGCCCTTGGCGCGTTCGACGATCTCGTGGGCGATGCGGGTCAGGACCCGCGCGATGTCGGGGGCTTCCAGAACCGGGCGGGCCGCGCCGGAGCTGTCTGCCGTGGTGCCAGTGTTGACAGTGTCCATACGAAACGGACCTCCTTCTCCGCCTCACGGGACGGACCTTAAAGGACGTCGAAATTACGCCACCCACGCTACCAGGAGCCGACGGATCACCTGGTGGCGGCCCCTGTCGGGAGGCGGTGAGGACCGCGGTGCCACTCCCTCGGCTTGACGCATCCAAGTAACGCTGCGTAACCTCACAGTGAGTTACCAGACTTCGTCCGGGGAGCTATATGTCCAGCGAATACGCAAAGCAGCTCGGGGCCAAACTCCGCGCCATCCGCACCCAGCAGGGCCTTTCCCTCCACGGTGTGGAGGAGAAGTCCCAGGGCCGGTGGAAGGCCGTCGTGGTCGGTTCGTACGAGCGCGGCGACCGTGCCGTCACGGTGCAGCGTCTCGCCGAGCTGGCGGATTTCTACGGTGTCCCGGTACAGGAGCTCCTTCCCGGCACCACGCCCGGCGGAGCCGCCGAGCCGCCGCCGAAGCTCGTCCTTGACCTGGAGCGACTGGCCCATGTGCCGCAGGAGAAGGCGGGCCCGCTCCAGCGCTACGCGGCGACGATCCAGAGCCAGCGCGGCGACTACAACGGCAAGGTGCTGTCGATCCGCCAGGACGACCTGCGCACCCTGGCCGTGATCTACGACCAGTCGCCTTCGGTCCTGACCGAACAGCTCATCAGCTGGGGCGTCCTGGACGCGGACGCCCGTCGCGCGGTCGCCCACGAGGAGGGCTGATCGCGCCTGGCGCAAATCAGCAGAAACGTCACCTCCGGAGGGTGGGCCCGTGGCCACGGGTCCGCCCTTCCGTGCGTTCGGAGCGTGCGCGAGCGGGGTCGGAACGTCGGTGCGTTCAGGGAGCGTCGGTGCGTCTCAGGGAGCGCCGGTGCCTTCAGGGAGCACCGGTTCCTCTCAGGAAGCGCCGGTGCGGTAGAGCCGGCCGATGACCTCCGGCAGCAGGCGTTCCGTCAGGCGCGGCGGGAGCGACTGGAGCACGGCCAGCACGGGCGCCATCCGCTCCGGGAGCGCGCCGTCCGCGCCGATGCCCGCGAGCTCCAGGGCGAGCGCGATCTCCTCGGGCCCGAGCAGCTCGGGATCGAGCAGCGCCGCCGCTTCGGCGAGCGCCGGATCGACGCGCGCGGGGCCCAGCTCCCTGGCCCGCGCCACCGCCCTGCCCAGCGCGTCGAGCAGCAGCCGTACGGTCTCCTCGTCCGCCACCGCCGCGGTCACGGTCAGATGCAGATTCGCGGGCGACCCGGCGACGGCGGGCTGCGGTTGCAGATACCAGCCCTCGCTGCGGATCTCGTCGGCGACCACGAACGGATCGACGTCCGGATCGTCGGAGGCGACGGCCAGCAGTGAGGCCTCGGGCCGGGCCAGGACGCGCAGGCCGTCGATCCGGCCGATGCCCTCGGCGAGCGCCGTCGTCGCCCGGTGGACCCGGGCGGACAGCGCGATGTAGCCGTCCGTGCCGATCCGCTCCAGCACGGCCCAGGCCGCGGCGAGCGGACCCGCCGGCTTGGTGCCCTGAAGGGTGGCGTTGACGACCGGATAGCCGGGCCAGGAGGCGTACGCGAACCAGCCGTGCCGGCGCAGCTCCGCGTCCCGGAACAGCAGCACGGACGCGCCCTTGGCGGTGTAGCCGTACTTGTGGAGATCGACCGAGAGCGAGGTCACGCCGGGCACGGCGAGATCGAACGGTCGCACCTCCGGGCCCGCGAGCCGCAGATGCCCCAGATACCAGCCGCCGATACAGGCGTCCACATGACACAGCACCCCCCGGCGGGCGGCCTCCCCGGCCACCTCCGCGACCGGGTCGATGACCCCGTGGGCGTACGACGGCGCGGAGACGACGACCAGCGCGGTGTCCTCGGTGATCGCCGCGGCCATCGCCTCGGCGGAGACCTGGTACGTGGCGGGGTCGACCGGCACCACGGCGGTAGTGAGCCCGAAGAGCTTCGCCGCCTTGTGGAACGCGGCGTGGGCGGTGCTGGGCAGCACCAGTTCCGGCGCGGTGACCCCACGGGTGCGCCGGGCCTGCTCGCGGGCGGTGAGCACGGCCAGCAGACAGCTCTCGGTACCGCCGCTGGTGAAGGTCCCCGCTGTGTGCCCGTCACCGCCGAGCAGCCGGGCGGCCCGCGCCACGATGTCGTTCTCCAGGGTGACCACGCTGGGGAAGGCGGTCATGTCCAGCCCGTTGACGCCCGCGAACCGGGCGGCGGCCTCGGAGGCGAGCTCCTCGACCCCGTCGAGGCCGGAGTCGTACACGTACGCCATGGTCCTGCCGCCCCGTACGGGCAGGTCGCCCGCGCGCAGGGCGGAGAGCCGGCCGAGGATCCGCCGGTCGGCGGCCTCCGTACCCATAGCGGCATCGGCATGGACATCGGCCTGGGCCTGGGCATCGGTGCGGTCAGTGCTCACGGGCGCTCCACGGTCGCTGCGGAAGGGTCGTGCGGACGGCCCGCTGACGCGTCGCGCAGCCGTACCAGCTCGGATTCGGACAGCCGGTAGCGGGCGAGCAGCGGCAGGCTGACGAGCAGCAGCGCGGCGGGCAGCGCGCCGAAGCCGACGACGATCGCGGTGAGGGCGGACCCCGGCTGGGCGACCCGGTGGGCCGCGTCGGACGAGACGAACCCGCCCAGGGACAGCACCAGACCGAACAGCCCGGGCCCGAGGGCGAGCCCCAGGGTCTCCCCCGCCGTCCACAGTCCGGTGAAGAGCCCCGCCCTGCGCCGGCCGTGGGTGAAGGCGTCGGCGGCGATGGTGTCCCCGAGCATCGCCATCGGGAGCATCTGCATGCCCGCGTAGCCGACACCGGCCAGGGCCACGCCGCCGTAGACCGCCGCCGCGGGCAGCTCCCTGGCCGCCGCCGCGACCAGCGCGCCGGCCAGGAAGCAGACCGAGGCGGTGAGCGCTGCGGCGCGTTTGCCCGTACGGCGTCCGGCGGCCAGCCACAGCGGCATGGCGAGCAGCGAGGGCACGATCAGGCAGGCGAAGAGCAGGGTGGTCGCGCTCGGGCGGCCGAGGATGTACGTGGCGAAGTACTGGGTGCCCGCGAGCATCAGCCCGGTCGCGGCGGCCTGGACGACAAAGGCCCCCAGCAGCCACAGGAAGGGCCGGTGGGACCTGGCGGCCCTCAGCTGGACCACCAGGCCCCCGGGCGCCCCGGTGGTCCGCAGCACGCCGTGCACGCGTGCGGTGGCGGCGAAGGCGGCCAGCATGCCCGCGCAGAGCAGCGCCCCGACGACGACGCCCATCAGCCGGTAGCCGCCCCGGGTGCCGCTCCCGTCGTCCGTGGCCCCGGCCAGCAGCGGCGCGACGGCGCCGGAGAGCAGGATCGCGGCGCCGAGGAAGGCCACCCGCCAGGACATGATCCTGGCCCGCTCGTCGGGGTCGGCGGTGAGTTCGGCGGGCAGCGCGACGTACGGGACCTGGAAGCAGGCGTAGCCGCTGGCGGCGAGCAGGAAGAGTACGGCGACGTACCCGGCGGCCCAGCCGCGTTCCAGCCCGGGGGCGGCGAACATCGCGGCGAAGCAGAGCGGCATGGTGAGCGCGCCCAGCAGCATCCAGGGCCTGCGCGGCCCCCAGCGGTGCTCCGTGCGGTCGGAGAGGCTGCCGATCCAGGGGTTGAGCAGGACGTCCCACGCCTTGGGGAGGAAGACCAGCAGGCCCGCCAGGCCCGCGGCGACGCCGAGGATGTCGGTCAGGTAGTAGAGCAGCAGCAGTCCCGGGACGGTCCCGAAGGTGCCGGTGGCGAACGAGCCGAGCCCGTAACCGATACGGACCCGGGCGCCCAGAAGGGGTGCGGACATGCGCCGCAACCTAAAGCACAGGTCAGAACATGCACCAGGCCCGAAGCAGAAGATTGTTCATCTTCTGCTTCGGGCCTGGTGAGCCGAACGGCCGCCGAAGCCGGAGCCGAGCCCTGAGGACTCGGCCGGATCAGGCGCGGCGCAGGTTCGGCTTGAGCTCCTTGAAGCGGCCGAGCAGGCCGTTCACGAAGGACGGGGAGTCGTCGGTGGAGAACTCCTTGGCGAGCTGTACCGCCTCGTCGATCACCACCGCGTCCGGGGTGCCGTCCACCCACACCAGCTCGTACGCGCCGAGCCGCACGATGTTCCGGTCGACGACCGGCATGCGGTCGAGCGTCCAGCCCACCGAGTAGGTGGCGATGAGGTCGTCGATACGGTCCGCGTACTCCGCGTACCCCTCGACCAGTTCCATCGTGTACTCGCCGACCGGCGGCTGGCGGTCGTCGGTCCGGGCGTGCCGAATCCAGTCCGCGAGGACCGTCTGCACGGACGCCCCGCGCTGGTCGGCCTCGAAAAGGATCTGGAAGGCGCGCTTGCGGGCCTTGTTCCGGGCAGCCACGGTTAGCTGTTCACCCGGCCGAGGTACTCGCCGGAGCGGGTGTCGACCTTGATCTTCTCGCCGGTGGTGATGAAGAGCGGGACACCGATCTCGTAACCGGTCTCCAGCGTGGCCGGCTTGCTGCCACCGGTCGAGCGGTCGCCCTGGACGCCCGGGTCCGTGTGCTGGATGACCAGCTCGACGGCGGCGGGCAGCTCCACGTAGAGCACCTCGCCCTCGTGGGTGGCGACGCTGGCCGTGAAGCCCTCGATGAGGTAGTTGGCGGCGTCACCGACCGCCTTGCGGTCGACCATCAGCTGGTCGTAGGTCTGCATGTCCATGAAGACGTAGTACTCGCCGTCCATGTACGAGAACTGCATGTCGCGGCGGTCAACGGTGGCCGTTTCGACCTTCACGCCGGCGTTGAAGGTCTTGTCGACGACCTTGCCGGAGAGCACGTTCTTCAGCTTGGTACGCACGAAGGCCGGGCCCTTGCCGGGCTTGACGTGCTGGAACTCGACGACGGACCAGAGCTGGCCTCCGTCGAGCTTGAGCACCAGGCCGTTCTTGAGGTCGTTCGTGGAAGCCACGGTTGCGGAATCTCCTGGACTGAAAGCTGGTGGACGACCGGGGGTGCGCGCGGTGCCGCGACCGGCACTGTCTGCCCGTCGGGACGGGCAAACGTTACCGGGAGGTGCACTAGAGCGCGAGCAGCTCCTTGGTCGTGATGGTGAGTAGCTCGGGTCCGCCGTCCGCCTCGGGGCGGACGACGAGCGTGTCATCGATCCGGACACCGCCCCGGCCCGGGAGGTGGACCCCCGGTCCGACGGTGACCGGCACACAAGCGTCCAGTTTACCCATGGCCGCGGGGGCCAGCTGCGGGTCCTCGTCGATTTCGAGCCCGACCCCGTGTCCCGTACGGGGCGGGAGCCCTTCGCCGTACCCCGCCGCCTCCAGCGGCTGCCGGGCCGCGCGGTCCACGTCGCGGTAGCCGGCGCTCGGGACAAGTCCCTGCCGACCTGCCCGTTGTGCCGCGAAGACCAGTTCGTACAGCTCGATCTGCCAGGCGGCCGGGGACGTCCCGATGACGAAGGTGCGGCCGATCAGACACCGGTATCCGCGATATTCGGCGCCGAGGCAGACGGAGAGGAAATCACCCTCTTCGACCCGCCGGTCCGACGGATGGTGCCCGCAGCGGCCGGAGTTGGCGCCGGTGGCGACGCTGGTCGGGAAGGCGGGGCCGTCGGCGCCGTGGTCGACGAGCCGCCGCTCCAGCTCCAGCGCGAGATGGCGTTCGGTACGGCCGACGAGGATCGACTCCAGCAGTTCGCCCAGCGCCTGGTCGGCGATCTCGGCAGCGATCCGCAGACAGGCGATCTCCTCCTCGTCCTTGACGATCCGCTGCTGCTCGACGGCGCCGCCCAGGTCGGCGAGGCGCAGCCGAGGGGCGACGGAGCCGATCGCCCGGTGTCTGGCGACGGTCAGATGGTGCTCCTCGACGGCGAGCGACTCGGCGGGCGACGCGGCGAGGATGCCGGCGGCGGCGACCGCCGGATCGCCCGAGGGGGTGGGCAGGACGGTCAGCCGCAGCTGTTCGTCGAGGTGTCCGTCGACGGAGTCGCCGGTGGGGGTACGGGGACAGAGCAGCATGTCCTCGCCGGGGCCGAGCAGCAGGACGGCGCCCGGCGGCGCCCCGCCCGCGAGATAACGGACGTTGGCGGGGCGGGAGACCAGGGCCGCCGCGTTGCCCGCGGCGGAGCACCGGTCGCGCAGCCGCGCGCGGCGGGCGGCGTACACGTCTGACATGACCCGAGCGTATGAGCGAGTGGCAGGACCGGCCGGTTCAGCGCGTCCGACCGGGGGGCCGCGCACCGGCGGGCCGGGCGGCGGTCACCAGGCCGGCGGGCTGGCCAGGGAGCGGGCGAGGACGTCGTCGAGGACCCGGGCGGTGGTCTCCACGTCGTACTTGGAGTTGTCGATGATGGGCAGTCCCGAGCCGTACCAGCCGGCCATCCGGCCATGGATGCCGGCCACCTCCTCGTCGGAGAGACGGCGGTTTCCGCTGCGCTCGGCGTTGCGCTCCAGCACGATCTCCAGCCCGGGGAGCAGGACGACGGGGAGCAGGCCGGGGCCGACATGGCGCTTCCAGCCGCCGAGTCCGACGACCGGGCGGTCGGGGAAGACCGCGTCGTCCAGGATGCAGGAGATGCCGTTGGCGAGGAAGTTGCGGGCGGCGAAGCCGCAGGTGCGGCGGGCCAGCCGGTACTGCGCCTCGGAGTGGTCGTTCCAGCCGGACTGGGGGTCGGCGAAACCGGAGCAGACCCATTCACGGACGTCGTCCAGGCTGATGTGCGCGGTGGGCACGCGGCGGGTCAGCGCCCAGTGCCGGGCCACGGTCGTCTTGCCGGCGCCGGCCGGGCCGATCAGCAGGACGGCGAGGGTCGCCGCACCGGTGCCGCTGTCCGCGGGGGGCGGGGCGGGTATGGGCACGGGGCCGCCGGGCGGCAGCTGGATGTGCCCGGTGGAATCCGGGGGCGGCGGCCCGGCCGGCGGTCCCGGGGGCGGCAGTGGAGCCTGCCGGGCCGCGGGCCCCGGATGGTGCGCGGGCCCCGGGGGGCCGGGAGCCTGGTGCGGCGGGTGGTGGGGCTGAGGACCGGGCGCCTGGTGCGCTCCGGGCGGCTGGTGCGCCCATCCGCCGGGTCCGTGCCCCGGCCCCTGGGGAGGCGGCAGCGGAGCCCCCACTGCGTGCTGCATCCGGTGCCACTCCGTCTCGTGCGACTGACGCTGGTCGGCGGCCCCGCGGGCCGCGCGCTACCGAACGGTACCGCCCCCGGCCGCCGCCGTGGCAACGGCCGGGGTTCACGACCGGACAGGGCCGCCGGCGGTCAGCCGGTCAGTTCCTCGGCGAGGGCGCGCAGCGCGAGCCGGTACGAGCCGATTCCGAAGCCCGCGACCGTACCGCTGGCGACCGCCGCGACCACCGAGGTGTGCCGGAACTCCTCGCGCGCGTACGGATTGGAGATGTGCACCTCGATGAGCGGCGCGGTGCGCTGAGCGGCCGCGTCACGCATTCCGTACGAGTAGTGGGTGAACGCGCCCGGGTTGAGAACGACCGGAATCGAACCGTCCGCGGCCTCGTGGAGCCAGCGGATCAGCTCGCCCTCGTCGTTCGTCTCGCGTACGTCGACATCGAAGCCGAGCTCCTTGCCGAGCACCCGGCAGGCGTCCACCAGACCCGCGTACGACGTCGCGCCGTAGACGTCGGGCTCGCGCGAGCCCAGCCTGCCGAGGTTGGGTCCGTTGAGGACGAAGACCCGCCGGGTCACGCCGACACCTCCCCGTACGCCGCGAGCAGCACGGCCGGGTCCGGGCCCTCCAGCACGGTCGGCTTGGCCAGACCGTCCAGCACGATGAAGCGCAGCAGGTCACCGCGGGACTTCTTGTCGACCTTCATGGTCTCCAGCAGCTTGGCCCACTGGTCGCCGCGGTAGGTCAGCGGCAGCCCGACGGACTCCAGCACGGAGCGGTGCCGGTCGGCGGTCGCGTCGTCGAGACGCCCGGCGAGACGGCCCAGTTCGGCGGCGAAGACCATGCCGACGGAGACGGCGGCGCCGTGCCGCCACTTGTACCGCTCGTTCTTCTCGATGGCGTGCGCGAGGGTGTGGCCGTAGTTGAGGATCTCGCGCAGACCGGACTCCTTGAGGTCGTTGGAGACGACCTCCGCCTTGACCCGGATGGAGCGCTCGATCAGCTCGGCGGTGTGCGGACCCGCGGGCGTACGGGCACCCTGGGGGTCGGCCTCGACCAGATCGAGGATGGCCGGGTCCGCGATGAACCCCGCCTTGATGATCTCGGCCATGCCGCTGACGTAGTCGTGGACGCCCAGCGAGTCCAGCGCGGCGAGGTCGCAGAGGACCCCGGCCGGCGGGTGGAAGGCGCCGACGAGGTTCTTGCCCTCGGCGGTGTTGATGCCGGTCTTGCCGCCCACCGCCGCGTCGACCATGCCGAGCACGGTCGTCGGTACGGCGATCCAGCGCACTCCGCGCAGCCAGGTCGCCGCCACGAATCCGGCCAGGTCGGTGGTGGCTCCGCCGCCGACGCCGATGATCACATCGGTACGGGTGAAGCCGGTCTGGCCGAGCGCCTTCCAGCAGTACGCCGCGACTTCGGCGGTCTTGGCCTCCTCGGCGTTGGGCACCTGGATCGCGACGGCCTCGTACCCCTGGCCGGCGAGGTCCTGGCGCAGCGCCTCGCCGGTCCCTTCGAGCGCCTCCGGGTGCAGGACCGCGACCCGCTTGGCCTTCGGACCGATGAGCGCGGGCAGCTCCCCCAGCAGCTGCCGGCCGACCAGCACCTCGTACGGGTCGTGCCCGGCTGTGCCGCCGACCTGGATACGGGTGACTGCCTGGTCCGTCATACGAGGTTCTCCTTGCCCGGATTCCCGGGATCTTCGTCAGGGAGGTGCTTCAGCTCCAGTGCGTCGAGCACGGCTTCAGCGACCTCTTCGGGGGTGCGGTCGTCGGTCGCGACCACCACCCGGGCCACATCGGTGTAGTGATGGCGGCGGGCCTCCATCAGCAGCTTCCACTGCTGACGGGGGTTGACGGCCAGCAGCGGGCGGGCGGTGTTCAGCCCCACGCGCTTGATCGCCTCGCCGACCTCCATCGAGAGATAGACGACGGGCAGCCCGGTGAGCAGTTCGCGGGTGTCCGCGTCGAGGATCGCGCCGCCGCCGAGCGCCAGGACGCCCGGGTGCTCGGCGACCGCCAGCCGGACCGCTTCCCGCTCCAGCTCGCGGAAGCGCGGCTCGCCCTCGTTGACGAAGATGTCCGAGACCGACATGGCCTGGGCGCTGACGATATCGGCGTCGCTGTCGCGGAAGCCCGTACCGAGACGCTCGGCGAGGAGCTCGCCGACGGTGGACTTGCCGACCCCCATCGGACCGATCAGCACGATCAGTGGTGCGCGCGTCGCGTCCGGCCCGCTCATCGCGTCCGCCCCGTTCATCGGATCTGCAGGTGGTCGAGGAACGAACGGACATTGCGGCGCGTCTCCGGGACGCTGTCGCCGCCGAACTTCTCGGCGACCGCGTCCGCCAGGGTCAGCGCGACCATGGCCTCGGCGACGATGCCGGCGGCCGGCACGGCGCACACGTCGGAGCGCTGGTGGTGCGCCTTCGCGGCCTCGCCGGTGGCCACATCGATGGTGGCCAGCGCGCGGGGCACGGTCGCGATGGGCTTCATCGCGGCCCGTACGCGCAGCAGCTCACCGGTCGTCAGCCCGCCCTCGGTGCCCCCGGAGCGGCCGGACGCGCGCCTGATGCCCTCGTCGGTCGCCAGGATCTCGTCGTGCGCCTGCGAACCGGGCACCCTGGCCAGTCCGAAGCCGTCACCGACCTCGACGCCCTTGATGGCCTGAATGCCCATCAGGGCGGCGGCGAGCCGCGCGTCGAGCCGGCGGTCCCAGTGGACGTGCGAGCCGAGTCCGACCGGCACGCCGTACGCCAGCACCTCGACGACTCCGCCGAGCGTGTCGCCGTCCTTGTGGGCCTGGTCGATCTCCGCGACCATCGCCTTGCTCGCGTCCGCGTCCAGGCAGCGCACCGGGTCCGCGTCCAGCTTCGCCACATCGGACGGGGTCGGGTAGACGCCGTACGGAGCCTTGGCCCCGGCCAGCTCGACGACATGGGAGACGATCTCGATCCCCGCCGTCTCCTTCAGGTACGAACGGGCCACGGCGCCGAGCGCGACCCGCGCCGCGGTCTCCCGGGCGCTGGCGCGCTCCAGGATCGGCCGGGCCTCGTCGAAGCCGTACTTCTGCATCCCCGCGAGGTCCGCGTGGCCGGGCCTCGGCCGGGTCAGCGGGGCGTTACGGGCCAGCTCGGCCAGCACGGCGGGATCGACCGGGTCGGCCGCCATGACCTGCTCCCACTTGGGCCACTCGGTGTTCCCCACCATGATCGCGACCGGCGATCCCATGGTCAGCCCGTGCCGTACACCGCCGAGGAAGGTGACCTCGTCACGCTCGAACTTCATCCGCGCGCCGCGCCCGTAGCCGAGACGCCGCCGGGCCAGGTGGTCCGCCACGATCTCCGTGGTGATGGGCACACCGGCGGGTAGACCCTCCAGCGTCGCCACGAGTGCGGGTCCGTGGGACTCCCCCGCGGTCAGCCAGCGCAACCTGCTCAACGGTGCTCCTCATACTCGCGCCTGGAACTGCAGCGGCGCGACCGGGTGCGCGGCCCTGGCCCGCCATGTCCGATCCTCCCACGACCGGCGCCCCGACCCGGCCGCCGGTCCAGGAACCGGACAGCCCTCAGCGTCCGCCGAGCGCCCGCTCCCCGGCATTCCGCATCACCGCGAGAGGTGCGGGTGAGTGGCCCGTCATCCGTTCCACCTGGAGCACCGCTTGGTGCACCAGCAGGTCGAGCCCGCCGATCACCGCGCCGTTCCGCGCCGCCCAGGCCGCCGCGAGCGGCGTCGGCCAGGGGTCGTACAGCACGTCGAACAGCGTTCCGGCCGCCTTCGGGACGGCGGTGGCGAGAGCGTCGGTGGTGCCGGCGGGGGTGGTGGCGATCACGAGAGGCGCGTGCAGCGCCTGCTCCGCCTCCGCCCAGTCGGCGATCCGGACGTCGACGCCGAGCCGGTCGCCCCAGCCGCGCATCTCGGCCGCGCGGGCCTGGCTGCGTACGTACGCGGTGACCGGGCCCGTACAGATACGGGACAGCGCGGCGACGGCGGACGACGCGGTCGCGCCCGCGCCGAGGATCGCCGCCGACTCCACCTTCTCGACCCCGCGCTCCCGCAGCGCGGCGATCATGCCGGGGATGTCGGTGTTGTCGCCGATGCGCCGGCCGTCGTCGCCGAAGACGACCGTGTTGACCGCCTCCACGGAGGCCGCGGTGTCGGTGATCTCGTCCAGCAGCGGAATGACGGCCCGCTTGAGCGGCATGGTCAGCGACAGCCCGGCCCACGACTCGTCGCCGCGCAGACCCTCGAAGAAGCCGGGGAGCCCGGCCTCCACCAGTTCGAAGCGGTCGTACGACCAGTGACCGAGGCCGAGTTCCCCGTAGGCGGCGCGGTGCAGCACCGGGGAGAGGGAATGAGCGATCGGCGATCCGAGGACCGCCGCTCGCCGACGTGAACTCACGGTTTGCTGTTTTCCTTCTCGTACTCCTGGCGGTTCTTCTCGTGCTCCTCGTTGGTGACGGCGAAGAGTGTCCGGTCCGCGGTCACCGAGACGAAGTAGTACCAGGGACCGTCTTCCGGCTCGAGCGCCGAGGCCAGGGCATCAGCGCCCGGGTTTCCGATGGGACCGGGAGGAAGACCCTTGATGTCGTACGTGTTGTACGGATCCTTGATCTTGCGCAGGTTGTCGACCGCGCCGAGATCCAGCCTGCTCTGCGTCTTGATGTAGTTGACCGTGGAGTCGAACTCCAGACGGCCGACGGTCTCCGTGTTGTCCGGCTTCAGACGGTTGTAGACGACACGGGAGACCTTGTCGAAGTCGTGCTTGTACTTGCCTTCGGCCTGGATGAGGCTCGCGACAGTGATCAGCTGGAGCGGCGAGTCGAGCCCGAGCCTTTCGGCCTCGCCCTTGAGGTCTTCCTTGCTGTACTCGGCGCTGGCGCGGGCGACCATCTTCTTGAGGATGTCCTCCGGCTTCATTCCCTTCGCGACCGGATAGGTCGCGGGATAGAGGAAGCCTTCCAGCGGGTCCTTGATGCCCTTGGCGTCGTTGGCCCACTCCGGCAGACCCAGGTTCTTCGCCTCGGCCTTCGCCGCGGCGGCGGTGTCGCCACGCTTGATCTTGAGCCGGTTGTCGATCTGCTCGTAGACCCAGGCGTTGCGCTTGCCCTCGGGAATGGTCAGCGCGTTGCGGCTGCTCGGCAGGAGCAGCATCTTGACAGCGTTCGCCGCGGACATGCCCTTGTTGAGCGTGTAGGCGCCCGCCTGGATCGTCATGCCCTTGGGGTTGCCCTTCTGGGCGGCGACGAACGCGTCCTGGCTCTTCACCACCCCGCTCTTCACCAGGATCGCGGCAATCGCGTAACCGCCCGAGCCCGGCGGGATCTCGACCTGGACGGAGCCGGAGCCCGTGCCCGCGTAGTCCGGCGCGGGACCGAACTTGTCCTGCAGGAAGTTGTAGCCGACATAGCCGACGCCCCCGACCCCGCCCGCGAGCACCACGGTCAGGAACAGACAGGCACAGCCGTTGCGGCTCTTCTTCTTCGTCTTGCCGCGGCGCTCCCGGCCGTTGCCCCGGCGCTTCTCACCCGGGTCGTCGTCGGACTCGGCGTCGTCGTCGCGGTCCTCGTCACCCGTGAAGAAGGGATGCGTCTCCTTCTGGGGCTCGGCGTCCCAGTTGTTCTCCGGCTCGGGCTCGGCCTGGCGCTGGGCCGGCGGCTGCGGCGGCGGGTATGCCTCGGGGGTGCCGTAGTAGTCCTGGTTGTCGCCGTAGCCGCCGCCCTGCTGGCCCTCATACGGGGTCGCGGGGTTCGCGGCATACGGCATCGTGGCCTGCTGGCCGGTGTCCCAGCCGCCGTTGTACTGCGGATCGTTGTACTGCGGCTGCTGCGGCTGCTGGGGGTGAGACTGCTGCGGGTGCTGCGCGTGCTGCTGCCCGCCGTACTGGGGGTTGCCGCCGTACTGCTGCGGGTCGTACTGCTGCTGCCCACCGTGCTGCGGTCCGGCGTGCTGCGGTCCGGCGTGCTGCGGTCCCGCGTGCTGCGGTCCCGCGTGCTGCGGTCCGGCGTGCTGGTGCCCGTCGTACTGCTGCGGGTGGTACTGCTGCTGGTACGGGTCCTGGCCGACCCCGTACGGCGCCTGGGTCTGGGGCTGCGCCTGCTGCGGATACTGCTGCTGCGGCTGCCCGCCGTAGGGAGCGCGGCCGTCGTCGGCCTGCTGTGCTCCCCACCCTTGGTCCCCGTACAGAGGGTCCTCTGGGTGCCACGGTTCGGAGCCGGGGCCCCGGCCATAGTCAGTCATCGATCCCCTAGAGCCGCGAGGCGGTGTCCGCCGGCGAGTGCGCCCGGCGTCCGTTTCGTCTCTTCTTGTGCGGTGACTGTTCGAACACCACCGCATCGCGCGGAACGTTACCGTATCGCGATCAGATGACCACTTCGACGCCCTCGCCTGGAGCAGTACCGGAGCCCCGTTCGGCCTCAAGCGCGCTCTGGAGGATGATAACTGCCGCCACTTGGTCGATAACGGACCGGCCTTTCTTGGACTTGACGCCCGAAGCGCGCAGTCCCTGACTGGCGGTCACCGTGCTCATCCGCTCGTCGACCAGTCGTACCGGCAGGGGCGCGATGCCTCGCGCCACCTCCTGTGCGAACACACGTACCTTTGCCGCGGCCGGTCCTTCGCCCCCGTTGAGGGAGCGGGGAAGGCCGACCAGCACCTCGATCGGCTCGTACTCCTCGACGATCTGCCGCAGCCGCCGGTGGGCGGCCGGGACATCACGTCCCGGCACGGTCTCCACCGGCGTGGCGAGGATCCCGTCGGGGTCGCACGAGGCGACCCCGATCCGGGCGTCCCCGACATCGATCGCGAGACGGCGTCCGCGTCTCATCCGGGATCAGGCCGTCTCGGCGACAAGGCGTTCGACGGCGGCCACGGCGTCCCCGATGGCGTCCGGGTTCTGGCCGCCGCCCTGGGCGACGTCCGGCTTGCCGCCCCCGCCGCCGCCGAGGGTCTTGGCGGCGGTACGGACCAGGTCACCGGCCTTGAGCCCGCGCTCACGGGCGGCCTCGTTGGTGGCGATGACCGTCAGCGGACGCCCGTTGGCCGTGGTGAACAGCGCGACGACGGCCGGGCGGCCGCCCTGGATGCGCCCGCGCACGTCGAGGACCAGCTTGCGCAGATCGTCGGCCGAGGTGCCGTCCGGGACCTGTCCGGTGACCAGAGCGGTGCCGCGTACGTCCTTGGCGCTGTCGGCGAGACCGGCGGCGGCCGCGAGGACCTTCTCGGCGCGGAACTTCTCGATCTCCTTCTCGGCGTCCTTCAGCTTGGCGAGCATGCCGGAGATCTTCTCGGGCAGCTCCTCGGAGCGGCCCTTGACCAGCTCCTGGAGCTGGGCGACGACGGTGTGCTCCTTGGCGAGGAAGTTGTACGCGTCCACGCCGACCAGGGCCTCGATACGCCGCACGCCGGAGCCGATGGACGACTCACCGAGCAGCTTCACCAGGCCCAGCTGGGCGGTGTTGCGGACATGCGTACCGCCGCACAGCTCCTTGGAGAAGTCGCCGATGGTGACGACGCGGACCCGCTCGCCGTACTTCTCGCCGAACTCGGCGATGGCGCCCTGCTTCTTGGCCTCGTCGATGGACATGACCTCGGCCTGGACGTCCAGTTCACGGGTGAGCACTTCGTTGATCTTCTGCTCGACGTCGGTGAGGACCGTGCCGGGTACGGCGGCGGGCGAGCCGAAGTCGAAGCGGAAGCGTCCCGGCGAGTTCTCGGAACCGGCCTGGGCGGCCGTCGGGCCGAGGGCGTCGCGCAGCGCCTGGTGCGTGAGGTGCGTGGCGCTGTGGGCGCGGGCGATGGCCCGGCGGCGCGTGAGGTCGATGGCGGCGTAGGCGGAGGCGCCCACCGTCACCTCGCCGACCTGTACGGATCCCTTGTGCACGGAGACACCGGGGACCGGCTGCTGGACGTCGCGGACCTGGATGACGGCCCCGGAGTCGAGCTTGATCCGGCCCTGGTCGGCGAGCTGGCCGCCGCCCTCGGCATAGAAGGGGGTGCGGTCGAGCACGATCTCGACCTCGTCGCCCTCGGTGGCGGCGGGCGACGGCACCCCGTCCACGAGCAGGCCGACGATGGTCGACTCGCCCTCGGTGGAGGTGTAGCCGGTGAACTCGGTGGAGCCGCTGTCGTCGGCGACGGCGCGGTAGGCGGAGAGGTCGGCGTGGCCGGACTTCTTGGCCTTGGCGTCGGCCTTGGCCCGCTCCCGCTGCTCCTTCATCAGACGGCGGAACCCGTCCTCGTCCACGGAGAGGCCCTGTTCCGCGGCCATCTCCAGGGTGAGGTCGATCGGGAAGCCCCAGGTGTCGTGGAGCAGGAACGCCTTGTCGCCGGAGAGGACCTGTCCGCCGGCGGCCTTGGTGTCGGTGACGGCGGTGTCGAGGATGTTCGTGCCGCCCTTGAGGGCCTTGAGGAAGGCGGCCTCCTCGGCGAGGGCCACGGTCTCGATGCGCTTGCGGTCGCTCTCCAGCTCCGGGTACTGCTCGCTCATGGTCGAGATGACCACGTCGACCAGGTCGGCGACGACCGGCCCGGTGGCGCCGAGGAGACGCATGTTGCGGATGGCGCGGCGCATGATGCGGCGCAGCACATAGCCACGGCCCTCGTTGCCGGGGCTGACCCCGTCGCCGATGAGCATCACGGACGTCCGCATGTGGTCCGTGACGACGCGCAGGGAGACGTCCGAGGTGTGGTCGGCTCCGTAGCGCACGCCGGTCAGCTCGGTGGCCTTCTCGATGACGGCCATGGAGGTGTCGATCTCGTACATGTTCTGCACGTCCTGCAGAATCATGGCGAGGCGCTCCAGGCCGAGGCCCGTGTCGATGTTCTTCGACGGCAGGTCACCGAGGATCGGGAAGTCGTCCTTGCCCTCGCCGGCGCCGCGCTCGTACTGCATGAAGACCAGGTTCCAGATCTCCACATAGCGCTCGTCGTTGACGGCGGGGCCGCCCTCGACGCCGAACTCGGGGCCGCGGTCGTAGTTGATCTCGGAGCACGGTCCGCAGGGTCCTGGCACGCCCATGGACCAGAAGTTGTCCTTCTTGCCCAGCCGCTGGATGCGCTCGGCCGGTACGCCGACCTTCTCCCGCCAGATCGTCTCGGCCTCGTCGTCGTCGAGATAGACGGTGATCCACAGGCGCTCCGGGTCGAGCCCGTAGCCGCCGTCCGCCACGGAGCTGGTGAGCAGCTCCCAGGCGTACTGGATGGCGCCTTCCTTGAAGTAGTCGCCGAAGGAGAAGTTGCCGCACATCTGGAAGAAGGTGCCGTGCCGGGTGGTCTTGCCGACCTCTTCGATGTCCGGCGTGCGGACGCACTTCTGCACGCTGGTGGCGCGCGGGGACGGCGGCTTGACCTCGCCGAGGAAGTACGGCTTGAAGGGCACCATGCCCGCCGGGACCAGCAGCAGAGTCGGGTCGTCCGCGATGAGCGACGCCGAAGGCACGACGGTGTGCCCGCGCTCCTCGAAGAAGCTCAGCCAGCGGCGGCGGATTTCAGCCGACTCCATCAGTGGTCCTCATTCCGGTTGTGCGGTTTGTAGGAGTACGTGGTTCGGGGGTATTCGGTGTGCTCGATGGCGGCGACGCGCCGCGGCGCGGGAAGCGCGGGGTCGGCCGGTGCCTCCAGGCCCAGTGCCTCGCCCAGCTCGGCCTCGCGTCGCACCATGCCGGCCCTGACGTCAACGGCGAATTCCCTGAGCTTGTGCCCGGCGTCGATCGCCTTGTCCGCCGCCTGGGCGGCGAGGCTCTCCGGGGTCAGCTGCTTGAGCTTGCGAGTGACCTTGGTGGTGGCCCAGACGCCGGCGGCCGCGCCCGCGGTGAACCAGAACGTACGGCGGAACATCGCTGCGTCAGCCCTTCTTCTTCCTGCGCCGGGCGGTGGGCACCGTGCGGCCGACGACCGTGCGGCGGGAGGCCGGCTCGGTGGTCCCGCTCCCGGCGGCCGGCGCTCCCTTGCGCCCGATGGCCTGCCGTACGCCGTAGCCGAACGCCGCGACCTTGACCAGGGGCCCGCCGAAGGTCGAGGCGACCGTGGTGGAGAGCGCCGAGGCGTTGGAGGTGACTTCCTGGACGTCCGTGGCGATGGCGTCGACCCGGTCGAGCTGGGTCTGCGCGGAGCGGACGGTCGCGGAGGCGTCCGCCAGCAGGGGTACGGCCTGTTCGGTCACGTCCGCCACGAGTCTGGTGGTCGCCTTGAGTGTCTGGGCCAGCCTCACCAGCACCACGGCCAGGAAGGAGACCAGAATCGCCCAGAACACGGCCACCAGGATCCCGGCAACCTCTCCACCGGTCACGCCGCACCGCTCCCTGATCGTTGACGGTCATCTGGAAAGCGACTGGAAAGTCGTTCTCCGACCTTATCGCGCCGACGGTCGCGCCCCGTACCGGATTAGTCGTGCGCGGAGCGGCAGTTGCCGGGGAGACGCGGAAGCCCGCCGGCCTCCCCGCGAAAGGGCGGGGAAGCGGCGGGCCGAAGCGCTGTGAGCTACGTCCGGGTCAGCGGGCGTAGTACTCGACGACCAGCTGCTCGTCGCAGATGACCGGGATCTCCTTGCGCTGCGGGTCACGGTCCAGGCGGAACGCCAGGGCCTTCAGGTTGACCTGCAGGTAGCGCGGGGTCTCGCCGTCGGTGTCGTAGCCACCCTCACGCGCGACCTGGAAGGGGACCTTCTCGCGGCTGCGCTCGCGGACCATCACGACATCGTCGGGACGGACGCGGAACGACGGCTTGTCGACCTTGCCACCGTTGACCTCGATGTGGCCGTGGACGACCATCTGGCGGGCCTGGTAGATGGTGCGGGCGATGCCCGACCGCAGGACCAGCGCGTCGAGGCGGCGCTCGAGCTCGACGACCAGGGCCTCGCCCGTCTTGCCCTCGGCCTTGCGGGCGCGGTCGTAGGCGCGGGCCATCTGGCGCTCGCTGATGTCGTACTGGGCACGCAGGCGCTGCTTCTCCAGCAGACGGACCTTGTAGTCACTGTTCTGCTTGCGTCCACGACCGTGCTCACCCGGCGGGTAGGGACGGGCCTCGAAGTACTTGACAGCCTTCGGCGTCAGCGCGATACCGAGCGCACGCGACTTCTTGACCTTGGGACGCGACTGGTTAGGCACGTTCTCCAGACCTCCGTTGTAGGTTAGGTTAGGCTCACCTTACTCAAAGGAGATCGCATGTCTCGCCCTGGGAACACCACGCGCATCACAGACAGCCTCGACGCACAGGGCACCGAATCGACGGAGGTCCGATCAGCTCATGGTCAGCCGCGTCCCAGCGGGCTTGAAATCGATCGGATGCCGTCAGCAGCCGAACGCACACGAACTCTCGTACAGAGTACATGCTCGGCGGTGCTGCTCATCCCGGGTCTGGACGGGGCCAGGCCCTACCAGCTGATGCCGGACGCGCGTGCCGTCGGGCCCGACGGCGAGGTGTTCCTGGTGTTCCCCGCCGACTCCCCCGCCGTACGCGCCGCGGCGCACGCGCAGGACGACGAGCTGACCGCGGTGCTCGAGGTCACGGACGTCGCACCCGTCTCCGTACCCCACCGGATCCGGGGCCGTGCCTGGCTCTCCGGCTGGCTCACCCGCGAACCCGACCTCACGGAACCCGGTCGCGTGATGCTGCGCCTGGAGGTCGGCGAAGCGTGCGTGGACGACCTCTGGGGCGCCGACCCGGTGGAGCCCGAGGACTTCGCCAGGGCCGCGCCGGACCCGCTGATGGAACACGAGGCGGAGCTGCTCCAGCATCTGCACTCCGCGCACAGCGCGGAGGTCCAGCGGCTGCGCGGGCTGCTCGGCGAGCGGACCGGCGGGACCGCGGCCGTGCCGGTCGCCCTCGACCGCTTCGGGCTGCGGGTGCGCTTCACCGGCGTCCAGTGCTTCGACGCCCGCTTCGACTTCCCGGAGCCGGTGCGGGACATGAACGAGCTGCGCCGGGCCATGCACACGCTCTTCGACGCGGCCGCGTCGTAACGGCTCAGGCGCCGTCCCCGCGCAGCCGCTCGCGCACCTTGTCGACGACATCGGCGTAGCGCGCTTCCGCTCCGTACCGCGTGGGCTGGTAGTAGCGCTTGCCCCGCACCGCGTCGGGGGCGTACTGCTGGGCGGCGATCCCGCCCGGCACGTCGTGCGGATAGACATAGCCCTGGGCATGGCCCAGCTTGGCCGCGCCCTTGTAGTGCCCGTCGCGCAGATGGGCCGGCACCGATCCCGCCAGCCCCTTCTTCACGTCTTCCAGCGCGGCCGAGATCGCCGTCGTGGCCGCGTTGGACTTGGGGGCGAGCGCCAGCGCGATGGTGGCGTGGCTGAGGGTGAGCGCGGCCTCGGGGAAGCCGATCATGGCGACGGCCTGGGCGGCGGCGACCGCGATCGGCAGGGCCGTCGGATCGGCGAGACCGATGTCCTCGCTCGCGGAGATCATCAGCCGCCTGGCGATGAACCGGGGGTCCTCCCCCGCGTCGATCATCCGGGCCAGGTAGTGCAGCGCCGCGTCCACGTCGGACCCGCGGATCGACTTGATGAGCGCGCTCGCCACGTCGTAGTGCTGGTCGCCGTCGCGGTCGTACATCACCGCCGCGCGGTCGACGGTCTCCTCCACGGTCTGGAGGGTGATCTCCTTCTCGCTCTTGGCGAGCGCGGCGCCGGCCGCCGCCTCCAGCGCGGTCAGCGCGCGCCGGGCGTCACCGCCCGCGATCCGCAGCAGATGCGCCTCGGCGTCCTCGGGGAGGGTGACCGCGCCGCCGAGGCCGCGCTCCTCGGTGAGCGCCCGTCGCAGCAGACTGCGCAGGTCCTCGTCGGTGAGCGGCTCCAGCGTGAGCAGCAGGGAGCGGGAGAGCAGCGGGGAGATCACCGAGAAGTACGGATTCTCGGTGGTGGCGGCGATGAGGGTGACCCAGCGGTTCTCCACCGCGGGCAGCAGGGAATCCTGCTGGGCCTTGCTGAAGCGATGGATCTCGTCCAGGAAGAGGACGGTGTCCTTGCCGAAGCCGCCGGAGGCCCGGCGGGCTCCGTCGATGACGGCCCGCACCTCCTTGACGCCCGCGGTGATGGCGGACAGCTCCACGAAGCGCTTGTTGGTCGCCTTGGAGACGACATACGCGAGCGTCGTCTTGCCGGTGCCCGGCGGGCCCCAGAGGATCACGGACGAGGGCCCGGCGGGGCCGCCGCTGCCTTCGCCGACGAGCCGGCGCAGCGGAGATCCCGGCTTCAGCAGATGCTGCTGGCCGACGACTTCGTCGAGGACGCGGGGGCGCATCCGGACGGCCAGGGGGCTGCTGGACGGGTCCTTCTCCTGGCGGTCTTCCGCCGCGGCGGTAAAGAGGTCGGGCTCCACGCGTGAAGCCTATGCCAGGCCACTGACAACACCGTCAGCGCGGACCCGGCCGCTCAGCTGGTCCAGAAGTCCCACCAGCGGGTCAGGATGAGCATGCCGATGACGCCGATGTGCAGCGCGGGGAGCACCCAGGTGAACTCGCTCAGGAAGCCGCGCAGCCAGCTGGGCGCGGGCAGCACTCCGGTGCGGATGTTGTGGGACGTCACGTACCAGAACATGATGATCGTGGCGGCCCAGGCCAGGGAGCACCACAGGCACAGCGAGTTGATGTTGTAGAGCGACTGGTACTGGAGCCAGGTGCAGAACCCGACGCCGAAGAGCGTGCCGGCGTTGAGCCCGAGCCAGAACCAGCGCCGGTAGCGCGCCCCGGCCAGCAGCGCCATCCCGACGCCGATCACCACGGCATAGGTGACGAGGCCGAGCATCGGGTTGGGGAACCCGAAGACCGAGGCCTGCTCGCTCTTCATGATGTTGCCGCAGGAGACCACCGGGTTCAGGCTGCAGCCGGGGGTGAAATTCGGGTCCTCCAGCAGCTTGAACTTGTCGATGGTGATGACCCAGGCGGCCAGCAGCCCGGCCGCGCCCGTGATCACCAGCAGCAGCGCGAGCGCCCGGCCGCCGCCGACCGTGCGCGCGGCGCGCCCCTCCTCCCGCTTGGAGGAGACGTCGTCCAGTGCCGCACTCGTCATATCGCCGTTCCATCACTCAGTGGCCTGTGGGGGCAGCCTCATTGTGCCGCACGCTCCCCGTCGTCCACCGTTCGCCGGAGATAAAGACGGAGGGGCCCGGACGGTGACCGTCCGGGCCCCGCACGCCTGAAATGCTCAGCCGAGCCGCTCTGTGAGCTCCGACACGAGCGCGTCGAGCGCGACCGGGGTCTGCTCGCCGGTCTCCATGTCCTTGAGCTGCGCCAGACCCTCCGCGAGGTCCCGCTCGCCGGCGACGATCGTGTACCGCGCGCCGGACCTGTTGGCGTTCTTCATCGCGCCCTTGAGGCCCTTCCCGCCGTAGGAGAAGTCGGCGGCGACCCCGGCCCTGCGCAGTTCGGTGACGACACCGAACAGGACCCGCCGCGCCTCCTCGCCCAGCGGCACCGCGAAGACGCTGGTGGCGCCGGGGAGGTCGAGCGTGATGCCCTCGGCCTCCAGCGCCAGCACCGTACGGTCGACGCCGAGCGCCCAGCCGACCGACGGGAGCGCCGGGCCGCCGATCATCTCGGAGAGACCGTCGTAGCGGCCGCCGCCGCCCACCGCCGACTGCGAACCGAGACCGTCGTGGACGAACTCGAAGGTGGTGCGTGTGTAGTAGTCGAGGCCGCGTACGAGCTTCTCGTCGTCCTCGTACACCACCCCCGCCGCGGTCAGCAGCTCGCGGACCTCTTCGTGGTACGCCTTGCACGCGTCGCACAGATAGTCGCGCAGCATCGGTGCCCCGGCCAGCTGCCGCTGCACGTCCGCGCGCTTGTCGTCGAGGACCCGCAGCGGGTTGATCTCGATACGGCGGCGGGTCTCCCCGTCCAGGTCGAGACCGCGCAGAAAGCCCTGGAGCGCCTCGCGGTAGACGGGGCGGCACTCCTGGTCGCCCAGCGAGTTGAGCAGGATGCGGAAGTTCCGCAGGCCCAGCGAGCGGTACGCCTGGTCGGCCAGGATGATCAGCTCGGCGTCCAGCGCGGGGTCCTCCGCGCCGATCGCCTCGGCGCCGACCTGCGAGAAGTGCCGGTACCTGCCCTTCTGCGGGCGCTCGTAGCGGTAGTACGAGCCGGAGTACCAGAGCTTGACCGGCAGGTTGCCGGCCTTGTGCAGGTTGGCTTCCAGTGCGGCGCGCAGGACGGAGGCGGTGCCTTCGGGGCGCAGGGCGAGCTTGTCGCCGCCCTTGGTCTCGAAGGCGTACATCTCCTTGGAGACGATGTCGGTGGATTCGCCGACGCCGCGGGCGAACAGCTCGACGTTCTCGAAGCCGGGCGTCTCGACATAGCCGTAGCCGGAGTTCTTCAGCGGCGTGGAGATCGCCTCGCGCACCGCGAGAAAGACCGCGGAGTCGGGCGGAAGCAGGTCGTAGGTGCCTTTGGGGGCCTGGAAGGTGTTCATGGAGATCGGTGCGTCACATTCCTCGTCGCGGAGCGGCGCTCGGGCCGCTTCCGTAGCCGGCGGCCACGTCCCTCAGATAGGGGTTGGTGGCGCGCTCCCGGCCGATGGTCGTCTGGGGGCCGTGGCCGGACAGCACCACGGTCGAGTCGTCGAGCGGCAGGCACACACGGCCCAGTGACTCGATCATCTCGGCGTGGTCGCCGCCCGGCAGGTCGGTGCGTCCGACGGAGCCGGCGAACAGCAGATCGCCCGAGAAGAGGACCGGCGGGACATCCCCACCGCCGACCGCCTCGGGCATTCCGAAGGTCACCGACCCCTTGGTATGGCCGGGCGCGTGCGCGACGGTGAACTCCAGGCCCGCCAGCGTCAGCGCGGCGCCGTCGGTCAGCTCCTTGACGTCGTCGGGCTCCCCCACGGTCAGCTCGCCCATCAGCGGCATCCCGATCGAGCGGCCGAGGGCCTTCTCCGGGTCACTCATCATGTACCGGTCCGCGGGGTGGATCCACGCCGGTACGTCATGTGCTCCGCACACCGGGACGACCGAGGCGACATGGTCGATGTGGCCATGGGTGAGGATGACGGCGACGGGCTTGAGCCGATGCTTCCTGAGAGCGTCCTCGACTCCTCGCGTGGCCTGGTGGCCCGGGTCGATGATCACGCACTCCTCGCCTGCGGCGGGGGCGACCAGGTAGCAGTTGGTCGCCCAGGCCCCGGCGGGGAACCCGGCAATGAGCACGATCGTCCTTATATGTCGTCCGTCGGGAGAATGCGGCAGATCAGAGCCTACCGGCGCTGCTCATTACACAGCGAACCCATATACCGTACGGGGCTAGGTCCTGTGCGGCGGATCGTCGCGGATCAGCCCGCGACGATCCGCCGGACAGGGCCTGGGTCCTGTCGGGCGGATCTTCGCGGGCTCACGAAGATCGACCGGACAGGACCTGGTCAGGCCGGACAGGATCACACGACAAGTCGAGGAGAAGACCCGGTGGTCAACAGCGATCAGCGTCGGCGCCAGCTCGCCCGGGAGAAGTTCGAGCGGCAGCAGCAGCGCCGGGCCACAGCCCGGAAGAGGGCGAAGCGCCGCAACGTCGTCATCGCCTCCGCGCTGGCCGTGGTGGTGGCCGCGGGCGCCGCGGCGTACGCCTCAGGAGGCCTGACGGGCGGTGACAGCAAGAGCGACGCCGCCTCGCCCGAGGCGACCCCCTCGGCGTCGGCGTCGCCGTCGCCGACCGAGAGCAGCGCCCCCGAGCCGAAGATGACGGTCGACAAGACGGCGAAGTACACGATGGCGCTTTCGACGAGCCAGGGCGACATCTCCATCACGATGGACGCCAAGAAGACGCCGCACACCGTGAACTCCTTCAAGTCCCTCGCGGACAAGGGCTACTTCGACAAAACGAAGTGCCACCGGCTGACCACCGAGGGGATCTTCGTGCTGCAGTGCGGCGACCCCAAGGGGGACGGGACCGGCGGCCCCGGCTACACGATCCCGGACGAGAATCTGACCGCCCTCGGCAAGGCCGGCGCGGACGGCTCCGTCACGTACAAGGCCGGGACGGTGGCGATGGCCAATACCGGCCAGCCGCACACCGGGGGAAGCCAGTTCTTCCTCGTCTACAAGGACACCAAGCTCCCGCCCAGCTACACCCCGTTCGGGACGATGGACGCCGACGGTCTGAAGGCCGTGGACGCGGTGGCGAAGGCCGGGGTGGACGGCGGAGCGGGCGACGGTGCGCCCAAGAAGGCGGTCACCGTGAAGAAGGGGACGGTCGACAAGGCGTGACCCTCTGAATTCGGCCGTGCTGAGTGCGGACAGCCGGGCGGCCGGTCGCCTAGATTGGCGTTGTGCAGGGCGGGCGCAGCCCGTCCCAGGAAACTGTGGACGATGCCCGGGGGGTCACATCCCTCGCGGGCATCAGGTGGAGGAGGCGCTGTGAGCAGCGACCCGTGGGGCCGCGTCGATGAGACGGGCACCGTGTACGTGCGGACGGCCGAGGGCGAGCAGGTCGTCGGATCGTGGCAGGCAGGCTCTCCGGAGGAGGCTCTGGCCTATTTCGAGCGCAAGTACGAGGGCTTGGTCGTCGAGATCGGCCTCCTCGAACGGCGGGTGAAGACCACCGATCTGTCCTCGAAGGATGCGGCCACGGCCATCGAGCATCTTCGCGGGCAGGTCGACGAGCACCACGCCGTGGGTGATCTCGACGCGCTGCGCAAGCGGCTCGACGGGCTGGTCGCGACGGTCGACTCGCGCCGTGAGGAGCGCAAGGCGCAGCGGGCGAAGCAGACCGACGAGGCGCGCCACGCCAAGGAGGCGCTGGTCGTCGAGGCGGAGGAGCTGGCGCAGAGCGACCAGTGGCGGTCGGCCGGCGAGCGGCTGCGGGCGCTGGTGGACACCTGGAAGGGCCTGCCGAGGCTGGACCGGAAGTCCGACGACGAGCTGTGGCACCGCTTCTCGCACGCCCGCTCGGCGTTCTCCAAGCGCCGCAAGGCCCACTTCGCCGCGCTCGACGCGCAGCGCGAGGACGCCCGTAAGGCCAAGGAGAAGCTGGTCGCGGAGGCCGAGGCACTCTCCGGCTCCACCGACTGGGGGACGACGGCCGCCCGCTACCGGGAGCTGATGACGGACTGGAAGGCGGCGGGCCGCGCGCAGCGCGAGGCCGAGGACGATCTGTGGAACCGCTTCCGCGGCGCCCAGGACGTCTTCTTCGCCGCGCGCGGTGAGGTCTTCGCCGAGCGTGACGCCGAACAGACCGAGAACCTGAAGCTCAAGGAAGAGCTGGCGGTCGAGGCCGAGCGACTGGTGCCGGTGAGGGACCTCAAGGCGGCCAGGGCGGCCTTCCGGTCCCTCAACGAGCGCTGGGAGGCCGTCGGCCATGTGCCGCGCGACGCCAGGCCGAAGGTCGAGGGCCGGATGCAGGCGGTGGAGCGGGCTCTGCAGGAGTCCGAGGAGAACGAGTGGCGCCGTACGAACCCGGAGGCGCGGGCGCGCGCCGCGGGTCTGACGGGGCAGCTGCAGGCGGCCGTCGACAAGCTGCGTACGCAGATCGACGCGGCGCGTGCGAGCGGCAACAACGCCAGGGCGGACAAGCTCGCCAAGGAGCTGGAGGGCCGCCAGGCACTGCTCGACCAGGCGCTGAAGGGCCTCCAGGAGTTCGGCGGCTAGACCGCGGGCGGTATCGCGACGCGAAGGGGCTCTCCGTACCTGGTGTACGGGGAGCCCCTTCGCGTGTGCCGTGGTTCCGGCGTCGGTCCCGGTGTCGGTCCCGGTGAACTACGGCCTGCGGGCCGAGGTGACGCGGTAGACGTCGTAGACGCCCTCCACGCCGCGTACCGCCTTCAGTACGTGCCCGAGGTGCTTCGGGTCGCCCATCTCGAAGGTGAAGCGCGAGGTGGCGACCCGGTCGCGGGAGGTCTGGACGGCCGCGGACAGGATGTTCACATGCTGGTCGGACAGCACGCGGGTGACGTCCGACAGCAGCCGGGACCGGTCCAGCGCCTCGACCTGGATGGCGACCAGGAAGACCGAGGACTGGGTCGGCGCCCACTCGACTTCGAGGATCCGTTCGGGCTGTTGTGACAGCGAGTCCACATTGACGCAGTCGGCGCGGTGCACCGAGACGCCGCTGCCCCGGGTGACGAAGCCGATGATCGGGTCGCCCGGGACCGGCGTACAGCAGCGGGCGAGCTTCACCCAGACGTCCTCGACGCCCTTGACCACCACACCGGGGTCGGCGCTGGAGCGGCGCTTGTTGCGGCCGTGCGAGGGCGGGGCGCTCTCGGCGATGTCCTCGTTGGCGGCGTCCTCGCCGCCGAGGGCCTGCACCAGCTTCTGTACGACGCCCTGCGCGGCCACATGGCCCTCGCCGATCGCCGCGTACAGGGATGAGATGTCGGGGTAGCGCATCTCGTGCGCCAGCGTGACCAGCGAGTCTCCGGTGAGGATGCGCTGGATCGGCAGGTTCTGCTTGCGCATGGCCCGCGCGATGGCGTCCTTGCCCTGTTCGATGGCCTCGTCGCGGCGCTCCTTGGAGAACCACGCGCGGATCTTGTTCCTGGCCCGCGGCGACTTGACGAACCCCAGCCAGTCCCGCGAGGGACCTGCCCCGGTCGCCTTGGAGGTGAAGACCTCCACGAGGTCGCCGTTGTCGAGCGTCGATTCGAGCGGTACGAGCCGTCCGTTGACCCGCGCCCCTATGGTGCGGTGGCCGACCTCGGTGTGGACGGCGTACGCGAAGTCGACGGGGGTGGCCCCGGCCGGCAGCGCTATGACATCGCCCTTGGGTGTGAAGACGAAGACCTCGTTGCGGGACAGGTCGAAGCGGAGCGACTCCAGGAATTCGCTGGGGTCCTCGGTCTCCTTCTGCCAGTCCAGCAGCTGGCGCAGCCACGCCATGTCATTGACGGTGTCCTGGCCGGCGCCCTTGCCCACGTTCTTCGGCACATCGGTACGCACCTTGGAGGCGCCCGCCACGGCCTCCTGCTTGTACTTCCAGTGCGCGGCGATGCCGTACTCGGCGCGGCGGTGCATGTCGAACGTACGGATCTGCAGCTCGACGGGCTTGCCGTTGGGCCCGATGACCGTCGTGTGCAGCGACTGGTACATGTTGAACTTGGGCATCGCGATGTAGTCCTTGAACCGTCCGGGGACCGGATTCCACCGGGCGTGGACGGTGCCGAGCGCCGCGTAACAGTCACGGACGGTGTCGACGAGGACACGGATACCCACCAGGTCGTAGATCTCCGCGAAGTCACGGCCGCGGACGATCATCTTCTGGTAGACGCTGTAGTAGTGCTTCGGCCGGCCGGTGACGGTGGCCTTGATCCGGGCGGCGCGCAGATCCGACTGGACCTCGTCGGTCACTATGGCCAGATATTCGTCGCGCTTGGGAGCCCGCTCGGCGACGAGGCGGACGATCTCGTCGTACATCTTCGGGTAGAGGATCGCGAAGGCGAGGTCCTCCAGCTCCCACTTGATGGTGTTCATGCCCAGCCGGTGGGCCAGGGGCGCGTAGATCTCCAGCGTCTCGCGGGCCTTCTTCTCCTGCTTCTCCCGCTTGAGATAGCGCATGGTGCGCATGTTGTGCAGCCGGTCGGCGAGCTTGATGACCAGGACGCGTGGGTCCTTGGCCATGGCGACGACCATTTTGCGTACGGTCTCGGCCTGCGCGGCCTCGCCGAACTTGACCTTGTCCAGCTTGGTGACGCCGTCGACGAGCAGCGCGACCTGGTCGCCGAAGTCGCGGCGCAGGGTGTCCAGGCCGTATTCGGTGTCCTCGACGGTGTCGTGCAGCAGGCCCGCCATCAGGGTGGCCGGGTCCATACCCAGCTCGGCGAGGATCGTGGTCACCGCGAGGGGGTGGGTGATGTACGGATCGCCGCTCTTGCGCTTCTGGCCACGGTGCCAGCGTTCGGCCACCTGGTAGGCGCTCTCGATCTGGCGGAGCGTCGAGCTCTCGATCTTCGGGTCGTTGCCGCGCACGGTCCGCAGAAGCGGCTCCAGGACCGGGTTGTACGGCGAGGAGCGCTGCACACCGAGCCGGGCGAGGCGGGCCCTTACCCGGTTGGAGGAGCCGCCGGAACGGGACGGGGTGGCGGGTCCGGGCTTGGGTGCGGTGACCGGCGTCGGGGGGCGCTCGGACGCGGGCTTCGCCGGGGGCTGTGCGGCGGGAGTCTGCGCGGGCCGTGCGTCAGAGGTCTCCGATGGCGTCCGCGCAGACTTCTCCGCGGCCGCGACCGCGGCCTTGTCCTGCGGTGTGGCCGGCGCCGCCGCGGCCTGGTCGGCGTGGTGATCGGGCGTTGCGGCGGCCAGTGGCTGGACCTCTTCTGGCAAGGGCGCTCCTCGTGCGGATCCAGGTCCCCCGGTCAGGCCCGGAGGTTCCATGGTATCGACCCCGGGCGTCCCTCTCGCCCCGGGACCGTGGGCACCGCACAACGCGGGACGGGCACCCGGTTGTTCCCGGGTGCCCGTCCGCGCGTATCGAAAGGCCGCTCAGAGCGTGATCAGGGCCTCCAGCGGGGCCCCGCGCAGCGCCGGTTCCAGCCGGGCCCGGCCGCCCAGGAAGCCGAGCTCCATCAGGACCGCGACGCCCACGACCTCGGCTCCGGCTCGCCGGACGAGCTCCAGCGACGCCTCGGCCGTACCGCCGGTGGCGAGGACATCGTCGATGACGATGACGCGGTCGCCCTGGTCCAGGTCCTCGGCATGGACCTCGATCTCGGCGGAGCCGTACTCCAGCTCGTACGCCTGCGACAGCGTCGCGCCGGGCAGCTTGCCCGCCTTGCGTACGGGGATGAAGCCGAGCCCCGCCCTGATCGCCACGGGGGCGGCCAGGATGAAGCCCCGCGCCTCCAGGCCGACGACCTTCGTCGCGCCGAGCCGGGTAGTGAGCTCGGCGAGCGCGTCGGTCAGCGCCGTGAATGCCTTCGGGTCCGCGAGCAGCGGAGTGATGTCCTTGAAGACCACACCGGGCTTGGGATGGTCGGCGACATCACGGATGCGGCTGAGCAGCAGCTCGCGGGTGCTGGCGTCCGTCATCGGCGCCTGCTCGACGGGCGGCCGCGGCCACCGCGGCCACGCGGGCCGGCGACAGCGGCGGCGGGCGCCGCGTCATCGACGAGTCCGTCCTCCGGGCCGTCCTCGAAGCCGGCATCGCTGTCGGTGTCGAAGTCGGCCGCTTCACCCTTGGCGGCAGCGGCGGCCCGCTTGGCGAGTACCCGCTTCTTCAGCGCCTTGATCTGCGGGTCGCGTTCCTTGAGGTCGGCGACGAGCGGGGTGGCGATGAAGATCGAGGAGTACGCGCCGGCGGCGAGGCCGACGAAGAGCGAGAGCGAGATGTCGTTCAGCATGCCGGCGCCGAGGAAACCGCCGCCGATGAAGAGCAGACCGGCGACCGGCAGCAGCGCGACCACGGTGGTGTTGATGGAGCGCACCAAGGTCCCGTTGATGGAGCGGTTGGCGATCTCGCTGTAGGTCCAGCGGGTCTGTTTCGTGATGCCCGCCGACCCCTCCTTGAGACTGTCGAAGACGACGACGGTGTCGTAGAGGGAGTAACCGAGGATGGTGAGCAGACCGATCACCGTGCCCGGGGTGACCTCGAAGCCGACGAGTGCGTACACACCGACGGTGATCGTGAGGTCGTGGATCAGGGCGATCAGCGCCGCGACCGCCATACGCCATTCGAAGGCGATGGCGAGATAGATCACCACCAGGATCATGAAGATCGCGAGACCGGTCCAGGCCTTGTTGGCGATCGTCTCGCCCCAGCTCGGCCCGACCAGGTCGGCGTTGATCTTCTCCTCGTC
Source organism: Streptomyces sp. NPDC058198 (assembly GCF_042882605.1). NCBI lineage: Bacteria > Bacillati > Actinomycetota > Actinomycetes > Kitasatosporales > Streptomycetaceae > Streptomyces > Streptomyces sp. NPDC058198. The sequence continues at coordinate 332,274 of NZ_JBHVVP010000006.1, read as the reverse complement.
GACCTTCAGGTCCTGGGCGAGCTCGGTCTTCACGACGCCGGCCTGCTTGGTGCCCAGTTCGGTGACCTGGATCCGCAGCCCGCCGTTGCCGAGCTTCTGGACGATCGCGTCGTGTCCCGACGCTTCCTGGGCGGCCGTCCTGGCCTGGGTCACGGAGACGCTCGTGCTCGGGGTGGTGAAGACCGCACCGCCCTTGAACTCGATGCCCATGTTGAGGCCGCGCACCGCCAGGCCGACGATGGCCGTGATGGTGATCAGGATCGAGATCGCGTACCAGAACTTGCGCTTCCCGACGAAGTCGTAGCCGACTTCGCCGCGGTAGAGCCGGGCGCCGAGTGCGCCGAGTCGCGACATCTCACGCCTCCTTCGGGTCGGTGGGGGCGCTGACACGGCGGGTGCGGCGCAGCGGCGGCTTGGCGCCGAGCCGCTTCGGGTCCAGTCCGGACCAGGGGTGACCGCTGGAGAAGAACTTCTTGCGGGCCAGGATCGTCATCACCGGCTTGGTGAAGAAGAACACCACGACCACATCGAGGAGCGTGGTGAGGCCGAGGGTGAAGGCGAAGCCCTGGACCTTGCCGACCGTGACGACGAAGAGCACCGCGGCGGCGAGGAACGACACGAAGTCGGAGACCAGGATGGTGCGCCGGGCGCGCGGCCAGGCCCGCTCGACGGCCGGGCGGAGCGTACGGCCCTCGCGGATCTCGTCCCGGATCCGTTCGAAGTAGACGATGAACGAGTCCGCGGTGATACCGATGGCGACGATCGCGCCACAGACCGCGGGCAGGTTCAGCGCGAAGCCGATACCGGGTCCGAGCAGGGACATGATCGTGTACGTCATGACCGCCGAGGCGCCGAGGCTGAGGATCGCGATCAGCGAGAGGCCGCGGTAGTACGACACCAGGTAGATGATCACCAGGGCGAGGCCGATGGCGCCGGCGATCAGGCCCGCGTCGAGCTGCTCACCGCCGAGCGCGGCGGTGACCGTGGTGACGCTCTGCTCCTCGAAGCTGAGGGGCAGCGCACCGTAGGACAGGATGTTGGCCAGGTCCTGGGCCGACTGCTGGGTGAAGCTGCCGGAGATCTCGGCGCTGCCGCCGAGGGTCTGGCTCACCGAGGGCGCCGAGACGACGTTGCCGTCGAGCACGATGGCGAACTGGTTCATCGGCGCCTGCTGCTGCGACAGCTTGCCGGTGATGGACTGGAACTTCTTCGTGCCACCGCCGGTGAAGTCCATCGTGACGATCCACATGCCGCGCTGCGGGTCGAGAACGCCCTTGGCCTCGTCGACGTCCGTGCCCTGCAGCTCGGAGGGGCCGAGGACGTACTTCTCCCACTGGCCGCCGGAGTTCTTGCCGCAGGCCACGATCGTGTCCTTGGGCGTCGAGTCCTGGTTGACCGTGGTGCGCTGGCCCTGCTTCGTGCAGTCCAGATCGGTGAACTTCTTCTCCAGGGCGGCGGCGGCCGGGTCGCTGGAGGGGGTGCCCGAGGGCTTGGGGCTCGGCGAGGTGCTGGGCTTGTCCGAACCGGAGGCGCTGGGAGTGGGTGTCGCGTCCTTCTTCAGAGCGTCCGTGACGGCCCGGCCCTGGGTGGTCGCGCTCGCGGAGGGCGTCGTCGACGCGGCCGGCTTGTCGGCCGTGTCCGGCGAGGCGCTCGACGAGGGACTGGGAGAGCCGCTCGGTGAACCACTCGGGGGAGGCGGGGCGGTCGGGCCGCCTGCCGCGACCGTCAGCACGGGCCGGAAGTACAGCTGCGCGGTCGTACCGACCTGGTCGCGCGCCTGCTTCTCGTTCGTGCCCCGGGGGATGTTGACGATGATGTTCTCGGCGCCCTGGGTCTGAACCTCGGCCTCCGAGACACCAAGACCGTTGACACGGCGGTCGATGATGCTGACCGCGGTGTCCATGTTGGTCTTGTTGATCGCGTTCGGCTTGCCCGGCGTGTTCTTCGCCTGGAGCGTGATGCTCGTGCCGCCCGCCAGGTCGATCCCCAGACGTGGCGTGACATGACCGGACCAGAACATCCCGCCGGTGAGGGCGACCATGGCAATCAGGAACAGTGCCAGGGTGCGCCCCGGCCTGCCTGGGGACCCCGCTTGCCTTCGGCCCTTATTAGGTGCTGCCACCTTCTCGTTTCTCCCTGTCCAACCGCCCCACGCCGGGTGTGCGCCGGAGCGGCCACGAAGTGTTGTGGGGACCTGCCCCCGCAGAAATCAGCACCGGCCGTAGCCGCGGAGGGCCGCTGGGCGGCCCTCCGTCACGGTCGTGACTACTTCGCGCCGGCCTCGCCGTCAGCCTTGCCGTCCTTGGGCTCGGCCTCCTCGGCCTCGGGCTTCTTGCCCAGGTCGATCTTGGCCGTGTCCGGGGTGTCGTCGGTCTCGGTCAGTGAGGAAGCGTCGTCCGGCACGACCGCGTCGTCGGTCTTGAAGGCGTCGTCGTCGCCGTGCACGATCCGGTTGTACTCGTCGTCGTCCAGCACCGCACCAATGGCGTTCTTGGCGTAGACGGCGTGGATGCCGGGAGCGACCTCCAGGAGGACCATGTCGTCGTGCACCTCCTTGACGGTGGCGTACATGCCGCCGATCGTCCGGACGCCGGTGCCCGGCTGCATGTCGTTGCGCATCTGCGCAGCCGCCTGCTGCTTCTTCTTGGCGGACCGGGTCATCAGGAACATGGCCCCGATGAGCACGATGAAGGGGAGGAGGGTGACGAGACTCACGGGAGGGAACTTCCTTCACACGACCGCGCTGTCGAGCGGCCTGATATACGGGGGTGGGCATGCCGACCTGGAAGGGCGGCATCGGCGGAGTCTAAGCGAGTCCGCATCGTTGGAACAACGCCCAGCATCGCACCGGGGTTCCTGAGTGCACCCGTGTCCTTGCCGTCACGTCCCGAACAGGCCCTGTTGTCCGCTTGTGCCGGGGCCCTGCTGCGGGGGGACGAGTCCGAGGTGTGCCCAGGCCGCGGGGGTGGCGACCCGGCCGCGCGGCGTGCGGGCGAGCAGTCCCTCCCGTACGAGGAAGGGCTCCGCGACCTCCTCGACCGTCTCGCGCTCCTCCCCCACGGCCACCGCCAGGGTCGACAGGCCCACGGGCCCGCCGCCGAAGAGCTTGAGCAGCGCCCGGAGCACGGCCCGGTCGAGCCGGTCGAGTCCGCGGGCGTCAACCTCGTACACCCCGAGGGCCACCTCGGCCACCGCACGGGTGATGTGTCCGTCCGCCTTGACCTGGGCGTAGTCGCGTACGCGCCGCAGCAGGCGGTTGGCGATCCGGGGCGTGCCACGGGAGCGGCCGGCGATCTCGGCAGCGCCGTCGGCGTCGATCTCCAGATCGAGGAGCTGCGCGGAGCGGTGGATCACGCGCTCCAGCTCGGCGCTCTCGTAGAACTCCATATGGCCGGTGAACCCGAAGCGGTCGCGCAGCGGGGGCGGCAGCAGTCCGGCCCGGGTGGTGGCCCCCACCAGCGTGAACGGCGGCAACTCCAGGGGGATCGCGGTGGCGCCGGGGCCCTTGCCGACGATCACGTCGACCCGGAAGTCCTCCATCGCCATGTACAGCATCTCCTCGGCGGGCCGGGACATCCGGTGGATCTCGTCGAGGAAGAGGACCTCCCCCTCCTGGAGGGAGGAGAGAATCGCGGCGAGATCGCCCGCGTGCTGGATGGCGGGGCCCGAGGTGATGCGGATCGGGGCGTTCATCTCGGCCGCGATGATCATGGAGAGGGTGGTCTTGCCGAGTCCGGGCGCCCCGGAGAGCAGCACATGGTCGGCGGTGGCGCCGCGCGCCAGCGCCGCCTTGAGCACCAGGTCCAGCTGTTCACGGACGCGCTCCTGCCCCACGAACTCGTCCAGTGACTTGGGCCGCAGGGCCGCCTCGACGGCCTGGTCCTCGCCGTCCGCGGACGCGCCGACGAGCCGCTCGGCCGCGTCGGCCGCCGCCTCGGTCTCGCTGGTGGTGTCGTCCCAGTTCACTCTGTTTCACCTCGGGGAGTCGGCGCGTCCCAGGACGGCCCCATGGAGTACGGCACGGATGCCGGCCGGTGTCGGCTCAACGCGTTCTGTTCAGGCTCTGCAGCGCCGCGCGCAGCAGCCGCGGCACGGGGGGCTGATCCCCCGCGGCCACCGCGGCCTCGGCCTGGGGTGTGACCAGGGCGACCGCGTCGTCCGCCTCGCGGGTGGCGTAGCCGAGGCCGATCAGGGCGGCGTGCAGCTGATCGCTCCAGGAGGCGGCGGCCGCGGCGCCGATGCCCTGTCGTCCTGCGGCCGCGCCGACCGGCTCGCCGAGCCGGTCCTTCAACTCCAGCAGCAGCTTCTGGGCGCCCTTCTTGCCGATACCGGGGACAGCCGTCAGGGCCTTCTCATCCCCGGTGGCGACGGCGATACGCAGGGTGTCCGGGGCGTGCACGGCGAGCATCGCCTGAGCCAGCCGGGGCCCGACCCCGCTGGCGGTCTGCAACAGCTCGAACACCTGGCGTTCGTCGTCGTCCGCGAAGCCGTACAGGGTGAGCGAGTCCTCCCGTACGACGAGGGAGGTGGCGAGCTTGGCCTGCTGGCCGATCCGCAGCGCGGCGAGTGTGCCCGGGCTGCACTGGACGGCCATGCCGATGCCACCGACCTCGATCACGGCGGTGGTCGGGGCGAGGGCGGCGACCGGGCCGCTGACGAAGGCGATCATCGCGTGACCTTCCGGACGGGTGCGGTGGTGGGGATACGGGAGGGGCGGGCCGCCGCGTGTGCCTGCTGCAGGCGGTTCATGGCGGGGGCACGCCAGATGTGGCAGATGGCGAGCGCGAGGGCGTCCGCGGCGTCGGCCGGCTTGGGCGGGGCGGCCAGCCGCAGCAGCCGGGTCACCATCGCGCCGACCTGCGCCTTGTCCGCCCGGCCGCTGCCGGTGACGGCGGCCTTCACCTCACTGGGGGTGTGCAGGGCGACGGGGATCCCGCGGCGCGAGGCGCAGAGCATGGCGACCGCGCTGGCCTGGGCGGTGCCCATCACCGTACGGACATTGTGCTGGGCGAACACCCGCTCCACCGCGACGAGTTCGGGCCGGTGCTCGTCGAGCCAGGTCTCTATGCCCTGCTCGATGGCGACCAGACGCATGCCGATCTCCGCGTCCGGGGACGTGCGGACCACGCCGACGCCGAGCATCGTCAACGGACGACCCGCGACGCCCTCGACGACGCCCACACCGCACCGGGTCAGTCCGGGGTCAACACCCAGAACCCGCATCTCGCCACTCCCCCCACTCTTCGGCCCCGCTTCTCGGCCCCGCTTCTGGGCCCAGTCTTTCGGCCACGCGTTCTACTTATGCGGCAGAACCCCTGATCAGCAACGTCCGGTCAGCACAGTATCGGGCACCACTGACAACGCGACGGGCCGACGGAGGTGTGTCCCCGTCGGCCCGTCAGGTGAAGCCATGTCAGACGCGGCTCAGGCGTCGACCTTCTCCATCACTTCGTCCGAGACGTCGAAGTTGGCGAAGACGTTCTGCACGTCGTCGCTGTCCTCGAGCGCGTCGATCAGCTTGAAGATCCTGCGAGCGCCTTCCTCGTCCAGTTCGACCTGCATGGTCGGGACGAAGTTGGCGTCGGCGGAGTCGTAGTCGATGCCGGCCTCCTGGAGCGCACTGCGCACCGCGACCAGGTCGGTGGCCTCGCTGAGCACCTCGAAGGACTCACCGAGGTCGTTGACCTCCTCGGCGCCCGCGTCCAGGACGGCGCCCAGGACATCGTCCTCGCCCAGCTCACCCTTGGGGACGATCACGACGCCCTTGCGGTTGAAGAGGTACGAGACGGAGCCCGGGTCGGCCATCGAACCGCCGTTGCGGGTCATCGCGACGCGCACGTCCGAGGCCGCGCGGTTGCGGTTGTCGGTGAGGCACTCGATGAGCACCGCGACGCCGTTCGGACCGTAACCCTCGTACATGATCGTCTCGTAGTCGGCGCCACCGGCCTCCAGGCCGGCGCCGCGCTTGACGGCCGAGTCGATGTTCTTGTTCGGCACCGAGCTCTTCTTCGCCTTCTGGATGGCGTCGAAGAGGGTCGGGTTGCCTTCGACGTCGGCGCCGCCGGTACGGGCGGCGACCTCGACGTTCTTGATCAGCTTCGCGAAGAGCTTGCCGCGCTTGGCATCGATCACGGCCTTCTTGTGCTTCGTCGTAGCCCATTTAGAGTGGCCGGACATCTGCCTGTCTCCTTCGCGTAACCGGTTCTGCTCCGTTCGGCAGAGATCCTACCGGGACGGGGTCACCCCGCGGTGCGCACCATGTCGGTGAAGAACCGGTGCAGACGGTGGTCGCCGGTGAGCTCCGGGTGGAACGACGTCGCGAGGGCGTTGCCCTGGCGTACGGCGACGACATGGCCCCCGTACTCGGCGAGGACCCGCACTTCGGCGCCCACGGACTCGACCCAGGGGGCGCGGATGAAGACGCCCTCCACGGGGCCGCCCTCGATGCCCGCGACCTCCACGGCCGCCTCGAAGGACTCGTTCTGGCGGCCGAAGGCGTTCCGGCGGACGATCATGTCGATGCCGCCGATGGTCTCCTGGCCGGAACGGGGATCGAGGATCTTCTCGGCCAGCATGATCAGCCCGGCGCAGGTGCCGTACACCGGCATCCCGGCCCGTACGCGCGTACGCAGCGGCTCCAGCATCCCGAAGAGCGCGGCCAGCTTGGACATGGTGGTGGACTCGCCGCCCGGGATCACCAGCCCGTCGACCTCGGCGAGCTCCTCGGGGCGCCTGACGGTCCTGGCCACGGCGTCCGCCGCGGCCAGGGCGGCCAGATGCTCCCGGACGTCGCCCTGGAGGGCCAGGACTCCGATCACAGGGGTGCTCATGAGTCGTTACCAGCCACGGTTCGCGTAGCGCTCGGTCTCGGGGAGGGTGTCGCAGTTGATGCCGACCATCGCCTCGCCCAGGTTGCGGGACGCCTCCGCGATGATCTTCGGGTCGTCGTAGAAGGTGGTGGCCTTCACGATGGCGGCGGCGCGCTTGGCCGGGTCGCCCGACTTGAAGATGCCGGAGCCGACGAAGACGCCCTCGGCGCCGAGCTGGCGCATCAGCGCGGCGTCGGCCGGGGTGGCGACACCGCCGGCGGAGAACAGCACCACCGGCAGCTTGCCGAGCGCGGCGACCTCCTTGACGATCTCGTACGGGGCGCGCAGCTCCTTGGCCGCGGCGTACAGCTCGTTGTTGTCGAAGCCGCGGAGCTTGGCGATCTCGTTCTTGATCTGGCGCAGATGCCGGACCGCCTCGACGACATTGCCGGTGCCGGCCTCGCCCTTGGAGCGGATCATGGCCGCGCCCTCGGCGATCCGGCGCAGGGCCTCACCCAGGTTGGTGGCGCCACAGACGAAGGGCGTGGTGAAGGCCCACTTGTCGGCGTGGTTGACCTCGTCGGCCGGGGTCAGCACCTCGGACTCGTCGATGTAGTCGACGCCGAGGGACTGGAGGACCTGGGCCTCGACGAAGTGGCCGATCCTGGACTTGGCCATGACCGGGATCGAGACGGCGTCGATGATGCCCTCGATCATGTCCGGGTCGGACATCCGGGCGACGCCGCCGTCCTTGCGGATGTCGGCGGGGACCCGCTCCAGGGCCATCACGGCGACCGCGCCGGCGTCTTCGGCGATCTTCGCCTGCTCCGGCGTGACGACGTCCATGATCACGCCGCCCTTGAGCTGCTCGGCCATGCCGCGCTTGACGCGTGCGGTGCCGGTCGCGGAGTTCTCGGCGGGCTGGGGGGTGGTGGGGAGCGTGGTGGACACGGATCGACCTCACTGGCTGAAAGTGATGGAGTACGGCACCGCCAGAAAACGCCTCGGGAGCGGTCCACAGCAAGGGCCAATGGCAGGCCGGTGGATCGTTCTCTACGAACCGGGGCGGTCGGCCAGCGCCACGGGCGGCTCGTCGTCCATCTCGAAGGCGAGCGGAAACGGCGCGTGCCCGGCGAGCCGGAACCAGCGGACCTTGCGGTGCCGGCGCAGGGCGCGGGCCGCGCGTACGGCGTCGTTGTGGAACCGCCGGGCCATCGGTACGCGCCGTACGGAAGCGGCGAGTTCACCCGCGGCGTCCTCGCCCCCGGGAGCGGCCTGTACGGCCTCGACCTGCGCGGTCTCCCCGAACACGGCCCGCAGTGACTGGCTCAGCTCGCTCTCGGCGACCTCCCGCTGCTCCTCCTCGGCCTGCCGGGCGGCGTGCGCGGCCTGGTACAGCACGAGGGACGCGGCCGGATCGAGCACACCGGAGGTGGCCAGCTCCTGCGTGACCGAGGCGCGTCGCAGCAGCTGCGCGTCGAGAGCGGCGCGGGCGGCGTCGATACGGGTGTGCAGCCGGTCGAGCCGTCCGGCGGTCCAGCTGAGGTAGAGCCCGATCGCGAAGACGCCGACGACGATCCAGATAAGGGTTTCGGTCACGGACGGCAAGGCTACCGGGGCCGCCCACGAGATGCCCCCGCCACCGGCGCGCGGCCTCAGTCCCGCGCCAGGCGGACAGGACCTAGTCCCGTGCCAGGCCGAATCTCGCCCACAACCCGGACCGTTCGTCCGTCGCCACCGACGCCGCGCCGTCCGTCACCGTCTCGTACACCGCCAGGATGTCCGCGCCCACCGTCGACCAGTCGAAGCGCCGCACATGCGCGCTCCCCCGCTCGCGCAGTTCCGCGCGCCGCTCGCCGTCGCCCAGCAGCCGGACCGCCGCCCCCGCCAGCGCGTCCGCGTCCTCGTTCGTGAAGAGTTCGCCCGCCGCCCCGTGCGCCAGGACCTGCGCGAACGCGTCCAGGTCGCTCGCCAGCACCGCCGCGCCCGCCGACATCGCCTCCACGAGGATGATGCCGAAGCTCTCGCCGCCCGTGTTGGGCGCGACGTACAGGTCGACGCTGCGCAGCAGCCGTGCCTTGTCCTCGTCGCTCACCATCCCGAGGAACTCGACCCGGGCCCGCATCGCCTTCGGAAGGGTCTCGACCGCTTCCTTCTCGTCCCCCCGCCCCGCCACCAGCAGCCGGGTCTCCGGGTACGCGGCGAGGATCTTCGGCAGGGCCTTCATCAGCACCGGCAGCCCCTTGCGCGGCTCGTCGATCCGCCCGATGAAGCCGATCGTGCCGCCCTGCCACGCCGGATTGACCTCGGCCTTCGCGAAGAAGTCGACGTCGACCCCGTTCGGAATGACCACGGCGTCACCGCCCAGATGCTCCACGAGCGTCCGCCGCGCGTACTCGCTCACCGCGATCCGCGCGCTGATCTTCTCCAGCGCGGGCTGCAGGATCGGATAGGCCGCGATCATCGCCCGCGACCGCGGGTTCGAGGTGTGGAACGTCGCGACGATCGGCCCCTGCGCGGCCCAGCAGGCGAGCAGCCCCAGCGACGGTGAGGTCGGCTCATGGATGTGGATCACGTCGAACGTGCCGTCGTGCAGCCACCGCCGCACCCGCGCCGCCGACAGGAAGCCGAAGTTCAGCCGGGCGACCGACCCGTTGTACGGGACGGGCACGGCGCGGCCCGCCGAGACGACGTACGGCGGCAGCGGTGTCTCGTCGTCCGCCGGCGCCAGTACGGACACCTCGTGTCCCAGCCGGATCAGATGCTCCGCCAGGTCCCTGATGTGGAACTGGACGCCGCCCGGCACATCCCACGAGTACGGGCAGACGATGCCGATCTTCACTGAGGACTCCCGCCGGGGCTCGTCCGCCCACGTTCGCGCTCAGGTTCGAGATCCGCGAGCCAGAGCCGCTGCAGCATGTGCCAGTCCTCCGGGTGCTCCGCGATTCCGGTGGCGAAGACATCGGCCACCGCCTGTGCCATGACAGACGTCTTTTCGGCGCGGCTGCCTGTCTGCGGCACCTCGACGGGCGGATACACCCGCCCGCGCATCAGCGGCGCGTCCTCGTACCACAGCGTCACCGGCAGCAGCAGCGCCCCGGTCTGCTGGGCCAGCAGCGCAGGCCCTGCGGGCATCCGGGCCGTGGCCCCGAAGAAGTCGACCTCGACACCGGACGACGAGAGATCGCGGTCGGCGACCAGACAGACCAGCCCGCCCGCCCGCAGCCGCCGTGCCAGCGTGCCGAAGGCGGAACCGCCGGTGTGCGGCAGCACCTCCATGCCCAGGCTCTCGCGGTAGGCGACGAAACGGTCGTACAGCGTCTCCGGCTTCAGCCGCTCGGCGACCGTCGTGAACGGCACGCCGAGCGCCCGGGTGGCCCAGACCCCGGCCAGGTCCCAGTTGGCCAGATGCGGCAGCGCCAGCACGACGCCCCGCCCCGACGCGAGGCCGTTCTGCAGATGGTGGATGTCCTTGATCTCGACCGAGGCGCGCACGCGCTCCGCGCTCCAGGAGGGCAGCCGGAACGATTCCATCCAGTAGCGCATGTACGAGCGCATCCCGGCCCTGGACAGCGCGGCCAGCCGCTCGGGTCCGGCATCGGGCACGACGCGCGCCAGATTGGACTCCAGGCGCAGGACGCTCTTGCCCCGCCGCTTCCAGGTGGTGTCCGCGATGGTCCGGCCGAGGGCGGCGGCCACCGGCTCGGGGAGCGTCTTGACCGTGCTCCAGCCGAGCCCGTACAGCGCGTCGGTCACCCGCTCGCTCGCCCCGCTCATGACGTGGCCCCACTCCCCCGCCCGGCGTCCGCCCGCGCGTCGGCGGCGTCCGCCTCCGCGGATTCCCGCCGTACCGTGACGACCCGCTGGCCCAGCGTCACCACACTGCCCGCGGCCACGATCCACAGCGCGATCGGCAGCAGGATGTCGATCCCGGGGACTCCGAAGGCGTGCAGCCCGGCGAGACCGGCCGCGACGAGCGAGATGACCAGCCGCTCCGCGCGCTCGACCAGCCCGTTGACGGCCACCGGCAGCCCGATGGACTCGCCACGCGCCTTGGTGTACGAGACGACCTGGCCGCTGGCCAGACAGAAGATCGCGACGGCGCAGAGCCCATTGTTGTCGCCCGTGCCCGCGTACCAGAGCGCGAAGCCGGCGAAGATCGCGCCGTCCGCGACCCGGTCGAGGGTCGAGTCGAGGAAGGCGCCCCAGCGGCTGGAGATCCCCGCCTGCCGCGCCATATTGCCGTCGACGAGATCGGAGAAGACGAAGACCGTGATCACGATGGTGCCCCAGAAGAACTCCCCGCGAGGGAAGAAGACCAGCGCACCCGCCATCACTCCGGCCGTACCGATGAGCGTGACCGCATCCGGGCTGACTCCCCGCCGGAGCAGAAATGCGGCGAACGGTGTGAGGACACGCGTGAAGAATGCACGCGCGTACTTGTTCAGCATGGCCTTCCCGAGGTTCGGTTGGCCGAGCGGCCCCTACGGCCACCGGCTGGCCCATCGTAGTCACGACCTCCGCGCCGCACCGCCGGGCACCCGGACCAGGCCCTCGCGTACGACGTATGGACGCGCCGTGAGCGGAGTGCGAAGCTCGAAAGACCACCGCGGGCATCGCCGGAGCTGCCCCGCGGCTCCCCCGGCCCGCTCCTGACTCCTCTCCTCACCGTGAGATCGATCGGGAGGCATGAACCATGGGCGACAAAGCGCGTACCCACCCCGGGGCCGCCGGCAGGGCAGCGACGGCCGACCGGCCCGCGTCCGTACGGAACGTGGTGCTGGTCGGCCACAGCGGCTCGGGAAAGACCACCCTCGTCGAGGCTCTCGCGCTCACCGCGGGAGCCGTCAACCGGGCGGGCCGGGTCGAGGACGGCGGGACGGTCTCCGACTACGACGTGATCGAGCACCGCCAGCAGCGTTCCGTACAGCTCTCCCTCGTCCCCCTGGAATGGGGCGGATACAAGATCAATGTGCTGGACACCCCCGGCTATGCCGATTTCGTCGGGGAGCTGAGGGCCGGTCTGCGGGCAGCGGACGCGGCCCTCTTCGTTGTGTCGGCCGCCCAGGAGGCGGAGGCCGTGGCCGGCGCGACCCGCACGGTGTGGGACGAGTGCGCGGCGGTCGGCATGCCGCGCGCGATCGTCGTCACGCACCTGGACACGGCACGGACCGGTTTCGACGAGATGACCCGGGTCTGCGCGCGGATCTTCGGCGCGGACGACCCCGACGCCGTACTGCCGCTGTATCTGCCGGTGCACGGCCCGGAGGGCCCCGACGGGCACGCCCCGGCCACCGGTCTGGTCGGACTGCTCACCCAGAAGATCTTCGACTACTCCTCCGGGGAGCGCCGGGAGAATCCGCCCGACCCCGGCCAGCTGCCACTGATCGAGGAGGCCCGCAACCGGCTGATCGAGGGGATCATCTCCGAGAGCGAGGACGAGACCCTCATGGACCACTATCTCGGCGGCGGCGGGATCGAGCTCGAGACGCTGATCGAGGACCTGGAGAAGGCGGTCACGCGCGGCGTCTTCCATCCGGTGCTGGCGGCCGCGCCCGCGCCTCCCGGCGCCCGGCACGGCCTGGGGACCGTCGAGCTGCTCGACCTGATCATCCGCGGTTTCCCCAGCCCGCTGGAGCGCCCGGCCCCCGCGGTCACCACCCCGCAGGGCACCCCGCGCCCGGGAATCAGCTGTGATCCGCGGGGTCCGCTCGTCGCCGAGGTCGTCAAGACCGCCTCCGACCCCTATGTCGGAAGGATCTCTCTCGTACGGGTCTTCTCGGGCACGCTGCGACCGGACGAGACCGTGCATGTGTCGGGCCACGGCCTCACCGACCGTGGGCACGAGGACCACGACGTCGACGAACGGATCGGCTCGCTCTCCTCCCCCTTCGGCAAACAGCAGCGCGTCCTCGCGCACTGCATCGCCGGAGATCTCGCCTGCGTCGGGAAGCTGTCGCGCGCCGAGACCGGGGACACCCTGTCCGCCATGGACGATCCGCTCCTGATCGAGCCCTGGACCATGCCCGACCCGCTGCTGCCGCTCGCCGTCGAGGCGCACAGCAAGGCGGACGAGGACAAGCTGTCCCAGGGGCTCGCCCGGCTGGTGGCCGAGGATCCGACGATGCGTCTGGAACAGAATCCGGACACGCATCAGGTGGTGCTCTGGTGCCTGGGCGAGGCCCATATGGACGTCGCGCTGGACCGGCTGCGCAGCCGGTACGGCGTCCAGCTGGACGCCGTACCGTACCGGGTCGCCCTGCGGGAGACCTTCGGCGAGAGGTCGGCGGGGCGCGGCCGGCATGTGAAGCAGTCCGGCGGCCACGGCCAGTTCGCGATCTGCGAGATCGAGGTGGATCCGCTGCCGCCCGGGTCCGGTGTCGAGTTCGTCGACAAGGTGGTGGGCGGGGCGGTGCCACGCCAGTTCATCCCCTCCGTCGAGAAGGGCATACGGGCGCAAGCGGCGCGGGGGGTCGCGGCGGGCCATCCCCTCGTGGACATCAGGATCACCCTGCTCGACGGAAAGGCCCACTCGGTGGACTCCTCCGACGCGGCGTTCCAGACGGCGGGCGCCCTGGCGCTGCGGGAGGCGGCCGGCGAGGCACCCATCCATCTGCTGGAGCCGGTCGCGCAGGTGGAGGTCCTGGTCCCCGACGAGTACGTGGGGCCGGTGATGAGCGATCTGTCGGGACGGCGCGGCCGGGTGGTCGGCACCGAACAGGCGGGGCCTGGAAGGACCTTGGTCAGGGCCGAGGTGCCGGAGCTGGAGATCGGACGGTACGCGGTGGACCTGCGCTCGGTCTCGCACGGCACCGGGCGGTTCAGCCGCTCGTACGCCCGCCACGAGGCCATGCCACCGGGCCTGGCGGACAGGCTCCGCGAACAGGAGGGGGCCGGGGTCTAGTTGAGGGGGCGGGCCGCCCGGAGTCCTTGCTGCGGGCGGTTCTTGGGGACCATGCGGGCGGTTCTTGGCGATCACGCAGGCGTTCTCGGAAATCAATTGTCCGCGAGTGGCGAAAGAGCGCCAGGTCCCATGACGCGGACGGCGCACCCCGGTTACTCTGTGGTGCCCAGCCCAGCGAGTGTGCGGGGCCCGCGGAACGGGAACAGACCGCGGCAGCGGAACTTGCGGCGAGGGGGCGGCAGTGGCGAGCGACGGATTCGACTTCAGCCCGGGGGCACAGATCCCGCTCCAGGGTTCGGCCGGGCAGACCGCGGCGACGCAGGCCCTCGCCTCGGCGGCGTACCGGGACAGCCCGGTCGAGGAAATCCTCAAGGCCGACAACGACTGGCACAAGTCCCAAGTGAAGAAGGGCAGATTCTCGCTCTTCGAGCCGAATCTGGGCGAGGCATTCTCCCGCGCCGTGCAGCTCCGGACACTCGGTGGCGGCCGTGGCGCGCTCATCCAGTCCTTCGGCATGGAACCGCGGTCCGTGGTGGAGCACTGCCTCGCCGCGAATCACATCCGCAAGGAGCGGGACGTCAAGCTCACCGCGGTGACCGTGCTGTCCGGGCTGGTCTTCCTGCCCGGACTGCTGGTCTGGCTGGGCGTGTTCCAGCTGCGCCGCACCCTGGCGGGAGCGAAGGACCGGCGTACCGGCGCCATGGGCACCGCCCTGCTGCTCGCCGTGGCCGTCCTCGCCGTGATCTTCCTGATCCGGCTGCCGTTCAACGGCGTGCTGGGCTGGTATCTGCGCGGCATGATCATCGCCCCGGTCATCGGCTGGTGGCTGGCCAAGCGGATCTGCGAGTCGACCGCGAAGGATCTGCGCGGCCGCTGGGAGGGGATCCTGTCCGGCGGCGGCACCGGCGCCAAGATCCCCGAGGCGGTGCCCGGGAACCCCGGCGACGGCCCCCGGGAGGAGCTGCGCCACAACCTGGAGAAGCTCACCGCCGAGCAGCGGTCCAACGTCGTCTTCTACGCGGGGCCCAAGGGGATATTGGGCATGGGCACCCGCTGGGGCAGCTGGCAGCTCGCCGAGGAGCTGGTCCCCAAGGACTCGGCCAAGGAGATCCACCAGTTCCGCAGCTATGACGTCATACGCGCGATCCACGACCAGCTGAAGATGCTGGAGCGCGGCCCGCTCAACTCCGGTGGTTTCCCGACCCCTTCGGTCAAGCACTGGATCGTGTCGCCGGTCGGTGAGGGCGCCGGCTCGGTGTCCAGGCCCGACGGCCAGGACGTGGAAGCCTTCCAGGTCAAGAGTCACGAGATACAGCGGATCTGCAATCACCAGCAGTTCGGCAGCGGCAACCGCCACTATCTCGGGGTGCAGTTCACGCTCTGGGACGGCCAGTTGGTCATCACCATGATGATCACGGTCACCGTCCTCCATGAGACGCTGCGCATCGAGGTCTCCGGCTACGCGCTGGGTCCGGTGCACTCCCTCTTCTCCTCGAAGCCCTCGCCCAAGACCGTCACGGTCGCCAAGACGGTCCGGTTCTGGGAGACGACCAAGCGGAGCCTGCCCCTGGTCGAGCCGCGCGAGGCGGTCCGTCTCGCGGTGCGCGCCCCCTTCACCTGGTATCCGCCGATCCTCGACTACCTCGGCGGCAGTCTGGGCCTCCCGGAGCCCTTCGGTCTGCGGCACGCCTGGGCCGATCAGCCCTGGCGCCACCGCTTCATGGCCGACGACGCGATGCGGGCGGCCACCCCGGTCCTGCGGGTGGCGCACAACGCCGCGATGCGGGTCCTGGCCGAGCACGGCGTGGACACCGAGCGCTTCGGCAGCCGCTCGTCCTCCCTCATCGGCGCGGTGCAGGACCCGTCGCCCAAGAAGGTCGACGCGTACGACGCGTAACAGCCATGAGCCCCCGGGCGCCGTCACAGCGCCCGGGGGCTCGTAAAGCGTCTTACGACCTGGTGCACGATAGCCAGCGGGCTCCCGACGCCCTGCGACTCCGCCTCCGACGTTGTCGTCAGTCGACGACGCTCCGCGTCGCCTCCCTCCTCCGCCTTGGATGCGAAGCCGCATGACGCCGCTCGCTGATCCACTGGCTATCGTGCACCAGGTCGTTACGGCTGTATGGGCCAGGCGTCCGCGAGCATCGTGCGGGTGTCGGCGAGCAGCTGCGGGAGCACCTTCGTATGGCCGACGACCGGCATGAAGTTGGTGTCGCCGCCCCAGCGCGGCACCACATGCTGGTGCAGATGGGCGGCGATCCCGGCGCCGGCGGCCGCGCCCTGGTTCATCCCGATGTTGAAGCCGTGCGCACCGGAGGCCGTACGGAGCGCGGTCATCGCGCGCTTGGTGAACAGGCCCAGCTCGGCGGTCTCGGCCTCGTCCAGTTCCGTGTAGTCGGCGACATGCCGGAAGGGCACCACCATCAGATGGCCGCCGTTGTACGGGTAGAGGTTCAGCACCGCGTACACCCGCTCGCCGCGGGCGATGACCAGCCCGTCCTCGTCGGACTTGGCCGGGATGGAGCAGAAGGGACAGCCGTCGTCGGCGCCCGGTCCGGTGGGCTTGTTCTCACCCTGGATGTAGGCCATCCGATGGGGCGTCCACAGGCGCTGGAACGCGTCCTGGGTACCCACTCCGATCTGCTGCTCCGGCTCACTCGTCATGCTGTGCAGCATATGACTTCGGCCCCGCGAAGCGTGTCGCCGGGCTCGGCCGGGCAGCCCCCGGCGATGCTGGGACGATGCATGTCCGAAATGGGCCCGGCCGGCAGCGCGGCTGGGAGCGGCGCACGGAGTTGCCGCTGCTCCTGGCCTCGCCGCTGTTCCTGGCCTGCTACGCGGTACGCGTCCTGAACGGAAGCGCCGACCCGCTCTGGCGCGACCTCACCCTGGCCCTCGCCCTGCTGATCTGGGCGGTCTTCGTGGTGGACTACGCGGTGCGGCTGGTGCTCAGCGGCGAGGGCGTGCGGTTCGTGCGGACGCACTGGCTGGACACGGTGGTCCTGGTACTGCCTCTGCTGCGTCCGCTGCGGATCGTGAACACGTATTCGACGGTCCAGCGGCGGCGGGACCGCCCCCGGCTCAGTCTGTACGGCCGGGTGATGGCGTACGCCGCGCTGACCGCCGGCCTGCTCAGCTTCGCCGCCGCGCTCGCCGTCTACCAGCAGGAACACGGGGCGCCTGGGGCCACGATCGTGACCTTCGGCGACGCCGTGTGGTGGGCCTGCTCGGCGATCACCACCGTCGGCTACGGCGATGTCACACCGGTGACGCCGCTCGGCCGGCTGTTCGCGGTGTGCCTGATGGCCTGCGGGGTGGCCCTACTGGGCGCGGTGACCGGTTCGTTCTCCTCCTGGCTGATCCAGGTCTTCGCCCGGGAGGACAAGGAGAAGCCCCCGGGGAGCTGACGCCTCCCGGGGGCCGTCCCCGCTTGCGCGGGGAGCAGTCGTCATACAGGCGTCACACCTGTACGCGATACAGGCGTCACACCTGTACTCGACGCTCCACCACATCGACGAGCTTGGCCAGCGCCTCATCGCGCGGAACGCCGTTCTCCTGCGAACCGTCGCGGTAGCGGAACGACACCGTGCCCGCGTTCATGTCGTCGTCACCGACGATGATCATGAAAGGAACCTTGCTGCGCTGGGCATTGCGGATCTTCTTCTGCATGCGGTCGGACGACGAGTCCACCTCGACCCGCAGCCCCTTCTTCTTCGCCTCGGCGGCGAACTCCTGGAGGTACGGGATGTGTGCGTCGCCGATCGGGATACCCGTCGCCTGCACCGGCGCCAGCCAGGCCGGGAACGCGCCCGCGTAGTGCTCCAGGAGCACCGCGAAGAACCGTTCGATGCTCCCGAACAGCGCGCGGTGGATCATGACCGGCTGCTGCTTGGAGCCGTCCGGCGAGGTGTACTCGAGATCGAACCTGGCCGGCAGGTTGAAGTCCAGCTGGATGGTGGACATCTGCCACGTACGCCCGATGGCGTCCCGCGCCTGGACCGAGATCTTCGGGCCGTAGAACGCGGCGCCGCCCGGGTCGGGGGTCAGTGGCAGGCCCTGCTTCTCGGCAACCTTGCGCAGCGTCTCCGTCGCTTCTTCCCAGGCCTCGTCCGACCCCACGAACTTCTCGGGGTCCTTGGTGGAGAGCTCCAGATAGAAGTCGGTCAGACCGTAGTCGCGCAGCAGGTTCAGTACGAAGGTCAGCGTCGAGTCGAGCTCGTCCGCCATCTGCTCGCGGGTGCAGTAGATGTGCGCGTCGTCCTGGGTGAAGCCGCGGGCCCGGGTCAGGCCGTGCACGACGCCCGACTTCTCGTACCGGTACACGGTCCCGAACTCGAAGAGCCGCAGGGGCAGTTCACGGTAGGACCGGCCCCGCGCGTCGAAGATCAGGTTGTGCATCGGGCAGTTCATGGGCTTGAGGTAGTAGTCCACGCCCTCGTCGAGCTGCATGGGCGGGTACATGCCGTCCGCGTACCAGTCCAGGTGACCGGACTTCTCGAAGAGCTTCCCCTTGGTGGCGTGGGGCGTGTAGACGAACTCGTACCCCTCCTCCTCGTGCCGGCGGCGCGAGTAGTCCTCCATGGCGCGGCGGATGACGCCGCCCTTGGGGTGGAAGACCGCGAGCCCCGAGCCGACCTCGTCGGGGAAGGAGAAGAGGTCCAGCTCGCTGCCGAGCTTGCGGTGGTCGCGCTTCTCGGCCTCGGCCAGGAACTCCAGGTGCGCCTTCAGCTCTTCCTTCGACGGCCACGCGGTGCCGTAGATGCGCTGGAGCATCGGGTTCTTCTCGCTGCCCCGCCAGTACGCGGCGGCATTGCGCATCAGCTTGAACGCCGGGATGTTCCGGGTGGTGGGCAGATGCGGGCCGCGGCAGAGGTCGCGCCAGCACAGCTCGCCGGTCTTGGGGTCCAGGTTGTCGTAGATGGTCAGCTCGCCGCCGCCCACCTCGACATTCGCGCCGTCGTCGGTCGAGGCGGCGCCCTTGATGCCGATGAGCTCCAGCTTGTACGGCTCGGCGGCCAGCTCCTCGCGGGCGGCCTCGTCGGTGACCACACGGCGGGAGAAGCGCTGCCCCCGCTTCTGGATCTCCTGCATCTTCTTCTCGATGGCCTTGAGGTCATCGGGGGTGAACGGCTTCTCGACGTCGAAGTCGTAGTAGAAGCCGTCCTTGACCGGCGGGCCGATGCCGAGCTTGGCCTCGGGGTGCAGCTCCTGCACGGCCTGTGCCATGACATGCGCGGTGGAGTGGCGCAGGATGTTGAGGCCGTCCTCGGAGGAGATCTCGACGGGCTCGACGACCTCGCCCTCGCCCAGCTCGTAGCTGAGGTCCTTCAGCTCGCCGGCCACGCGCGCGGCGACGATGGTGCGCTCACCGGGGAAGAGCTCGGCAGCCGTAGTGCCCGTCGTCACCACGCGCTCTTCCCGCTCGGAATCGCGTTGGATGATCACACGGACGTCTGACACCGGTCTCTCCTGACTCACGGGGCGCGACAGCGGACGCTGCGCGCCTGAATCGTACCGAGCCCGGGGGGTCGGCCGCGAAACGCTTTACCCGGGCAGCGGTCCCCCGCCGCCGTCAGTCGCCCCCGCCGCACGCCTCTTCGAAGAAGTCCAGGTTCTCCTGGAGCGACTTCATCAGCCGGTCCCGCTCGGCCTCGTCGACCTGGACGGGCGCCACGCCGCTCGCGTCGGTGAGCCTGCGGAACCCGCCGCGGCTCTCCAGCCGGCCCGCCACCCGGATCGGCAGGCCGAGCAGATGCGCGTGTCCTGCGATGCGGTACGACTCCTCGTCGAGCGCCACCCGGATATGCGGGATCTCCGCCCCGGCCAGGACCCGCAGCCGTACGGAACCGTCGCCGCGCGGCCCCGCCCGGCGCATCCTGATCACCGCCCCGGTGATCCGTACCGGCACGGACGGCTCCTCCCGCAGATAGCGCTTGCCCGCCTCGCGCAGGGCGGGCAGATCGCCGGGCGAGAACTCCACCGGCTCAGGACGCGCCGCGCACCCTTCGGGGACGCCCGCGCCCGGCGCCCAGGCCAGGGCGATCCGGGCGCCTTCGGTGCCGCGTACGAGCGCCACGACCGCTTCCGTGAGCTCCCGGCTCACACCGGCCGCCACGGCCGCGTCGAACGCCTCCATGCCGCCGGTGGCCCGCCGGTAGTCGGTGGCCTCGCGGGCGGCGTACAGCGCGTGGTGGAGCCGCACCGCGACGGCCCGGCCCGAGGTCACCGGCAGGAAGGCGGTCAGCTCGCGTCCGCCGGGCGCGGGTCCTGTCAGCACCCCGTCCAGCGAGGCCAGGGCCTGTCTGCGGTGACGCGCTCCGTAGTACCCGGCCCGGCCTCGCTGCGCGAGCGCACCGGCGAGCAGCAGCTGCCTGGCCGCCGTGCGGAGCTGTTCCTGTACGGTCCAGGCCGCCGCGCCCGAGGGCCCCGGCGGTACGTCGCGCCACCAGCGGATCTCGTCGCTGGGCACGGCGAGCCCGATCAGTACCTCTCGCGCCGTCGGGGCCCCGCTGCGGGCGAGCGCGGTCAGGGCCTCGGCGAGCAGGTCCTCGCAGTCCGGGAAGGCGCGGCTCTCCGGGACGAGCAGGCTGGTCCCGCCGCCGGCCGGTCCCGGCGGTGTCCAGCGGGCGTAGCGCCCGGGGACTCCGCCGCGCCGCCGCCAGCCGTGCCGGGCGAGCAGCGCGCCGAGGACTGCGGGGTCGGTGCGGGCGGGATCGGGGTCCATTGCCGGTCCGCCGGTCCAGGGGGCGGGAAGGTCGATCGCCGGGTGGGGGCGGGCGCCTGACGGTGTGACGTCGTGGACGGGCTCGTCGGACGGCGGGTGCATCACGGTCTTCCTCCCGAGCCGACCCGGGTCATGATCTCGCAGAGCGCCCGGTCGTCGAAGATCCGCGCGGTAGGGATCCGCACGGTGGTCCTGTGCCGGCCGGTCACCGGATGCCCGGCCAGATTGATCCAGTAGCAGCAGTGTCTGAGGTCGAGCCGGTCGTGTCCGGCGCGCAGCCATTCGTCCTGGGTACGGGGCACCAGCATCACGACCAGGATCTTGTGCACCGAGACCGGGGTGCGGGCGAGTTTCACCAGATGCGCGTTGTCGAGGGTGAAGGAGAAGGCGGGGCCCGGCGGGTGCGGGGCGAGCTGATAGGTCGATTTGAGCTGCACCTTGATGGTGACTTCGTCGTCGACGACATGTCCTGGCGCGCTGTGACTGAGGTGCCAGTCGATGCCGTTGTCGGGAAAGGGCTGGCTGAGGGAGCAGCCCGCGGCGGCCGCTACGGCGTGGAGATAGCCCACCTGGAGTGTCTCCATGCAGGCGGTGGTGGCGAGTGCTCCGCGCAGCGGTGCTATCCGCTCCGGCAACAGCCCGCCCGGTTCGGGCTGCGCGAGCGCCATGGCTCTGGGTGCCTTCCGGGCCGTACCGATTCAGTTGCGGCGACGGGCCGTCAAGTTCCGTACCCGTCCCCTGTGTTGTCACCGTGCCGCGCCCGTCGTAAACGGCGCGTACCGCACGACCTGTCCGGGTATCACCGATTCGGGCAGTGGATGAGCGCCATCTGCCGCGTATGCGCGAGGAGTTCGGCAATGACGTGTTGGTACGAGGGTCCGCTGGCCGCATTCGACACCGAGACGACGGGGGTGGACGTCGAGGAGGACCGGATAGTCTCGGCCGCCCTGGTCGTCCAGGACGTGCCCGGTGGGCGGCCGCGGGTGACCAGGTGGCTGATAGATCCCGGGGTGCCGGTGCCCGCCGCCGCCACCGAGGTGCACGGTCTCACCGACGACTTCCTGCACCGCAACGGCCGCTGGCCGGCGCCGGCGGTGGAGGAGATGGCCAGAGCGCTGGCCGAGCAGTCCGCGGCGGGCCGGCCGCTCGTGGTGATGAACGCGCCGTTCGATCTGACGATCCTGGACCGTGAACTGCGCCGCCACCGGGCGTCGTCCCTCGCCGTTTCCCTGGAGGGCGCCCCGCTGTGCGTGCTGGACCCCCGGGTCCTCGACAAGCACCTGGACCGCTACCGCAAGGGCCGCCGCACGCTGACCGATCTGTGTGCCCACTACGAGGTCGAGCTGGACGGGGCGCACGACGCGGCCGTCGACGCGGTGGCGGCGCTGGAGGTGGTGCGCGCGGTCGGCCGCCGCTTCGCGGCACGGATGGAGCGGCTCACCGCCGCGGAGCTGCATACGCTCCAGTCCGTCTGGCACGCGGCGCAGGCCCGCGGCCTGCAGGCCTGGTTCGCGCGCAACGGCGCGGAGGAGTCGGTGAGTACGGCATGGCCCCTGCGCCCCGGCCTCCCCGCCGCCGCCTGACCACCCGCGCGTCCCACCGGGCCGGAAGCTCACGGAGCGGGGAAGAACCGCCCGGAACGCACGGAAGCCGGTCCGTCGCTGACGGACCGGCCTCTCCCGGTGGGCGATACTGGGTTCGAACCAGTGACCTCTTCGGTGTGAACGAAGCGCTCTCCCACTGAGCTAATCGCCCGGGAACGGACTGAACCATACAGGTTTCCGCGGGCTTCCTTCAAACCGAATGCGGCGTACTCACTCCTGGATCTGAGTACGGGAGCCGATGGCGGGACGGGTGGCGCCGACCACACTCACCTTCCATGGAGAACGTTCCGCACCCCGCTCAGGAACTGGCGGTCCTCGACCAGGAGCTGGCCGGACTCGACGCGCGCAGGGCCAGGTTGCTGGCGCGCAGGGCCTATCTGGTGAGTCTGCTGAGCCGGCCCGTCCCACCACCGGCACGACCGGTTCCGCCCTTCGCCCACGCCGTCGCCCGGCCTTTCGCGCCCGTCGCGGAGACCTCGCCGCCCAGTGCGCAGAATGTCCTGCTCACGCTCGGCGGGATCCTGTTGACGATCGCCGCGGTCGCTTTCACGCTGGTCAGCTGGGGCGAGCTGGGCATCGGCGGCCGCTCGGCGGTGCTGACCACCGTGACCCTGCTGGCGCTGACCGCCCCCGCGCTGCTCCTGCGCCGGGGCCTCGCGTCGACCGCGGAGACGGTCGCCGCGTTCGGGCTGGTGCTGATGGTGCTCGATGCCTACGCGGTGTACCAGGTGGCGCTGCCGGGGACGGACAGCGTGGCCTATACGGCGGCTGCCGCAGCCGTGCTCGCCGCGCTCTGGGCCGGGTACGGCTCGGTGCTCGGCCGGCTGCGTATTCCGCTGCCTGCGGCGGTGGTGACGGCCCAACTCCCGCTGCCGCTCTGGGCGCTGTCCGCCGGGGCGTCGGCCCTGACGACGGCGTGGGCGCTGCTGCTGACCGCCGCGCTGGACACGGCGCTCGTGCTGTGGACCAAGCCGGGCGCCGTACGGACCGTCGGGGTGGCCGCCGCGTGGGCGACCGCGGGCGGGGCGCTGCTGACGGGAGGCCGGCTGTCCGTGGCAGCCGAGACGCCGCTCGCCGCCGCCGGGCCCGCCGCTCTGCTGCTCGCGGCGGCGGCACTCGGCCTCTTCGCGGCGTGGCACGCGACCGATACGGCCGACGCGGCCACCGTCTGCGCGGCGGTGGCCGGACTGGCGGCGGTCACGGCGGCCGGCGGTGTGGTGCGCGCGGACGTGCCGGACGGCTGGGCCGTCGCCGGGTATCTGCTCTGCGGTGTCGCGCTGTTGACGGTGGTACGGGCACCCTGGCCTCGCCCGGCCGTGCGGGGTCTGTCCCGCGCGGCAGGGGCGGCGGTGGCCCTGTCGGTCCTCTGGGCGCTGCCGGCGGTGCTCGTCGTCCTGCTGGGCGCCGTGACACGGGTCGCCGGGATCTGGACGGGTGCGCCGAGCGGCGCACGCGAGGCGCTCGGTCAGGATCTGCCGTGGGCGGAGCAGACGGCCGCGCCGCTGGTGCTGCTGACGGCGGCCGGGGCCGCGGTGATGGCGTACCGCGAGCTGTCCGGTACACCGGAGGCCCGTACGCCCGCCGCCGGCGCGCGGTCCTGGCGCGTCGCCGCGCTCTGCGCGGCCGTCGCCCTCGGCTGGGCCGCTGTCCTGGTGCTGCCGCCCATGCTGGATCTGGGCTATCCGGCCGCGGTGGCGCTGCCGCTGCTCCTGACGGCGGGGGTCCTGGCACTCGCCGTGCGGCCGCGCGGTCCCGCGGGCCCGGCGGTGGCGGTCACCGCACTGGTCTGCGCCCTCACGGGCTCGGCCGGTGTCTCGCTGCTGTCCCTCGCCACGCGGACCACGACGGTGACGGTGCTCGCGGCGCTGTCGGCCCTGTTCGCCGCTGCGGCCGTCATCGCGGAGACGGTATGGGCCCGGAGCGCGACGGCGCCCGGGCGCCCCGCCCCGGAGCCGGTGCGGACGATTCTCGCCTGTACCGCCGTCGGGTACGCGACCGCTCTGGCGGCGGCCGCGGGCGCGGCGGCCGGGCTGTCCGCCGGGGGTACGGCCCTGGCCGTCCTCGCCGTCCCCGCGGCCGTGGCGCTGCTCGGCGCCCGGCTGCGCAATCACCCGGTGGCCCCGCCGGTCGAGATCACCGCCGCCGGCGCGGGTCTGCTCGCGGTGGTCCTGGCCGCCTCGGGCGGGGCGTCCGTGCTGGCGCTGGCGCTCGCGCTGTGCGGGGTGATCGCGGCGGGTACCGCGGTCCGCGCCGAGCGGCGTCCGGTGGCCGGATACGCCGCGACGGCGCTCTTCGTCCTGGCCACCTGGGTCCGGCTCGCCGCTTCCGATGTGTCGGCCCCGGAGGCGTACACGCTGCCGGTGACGGTCCCGGCGCTCGCCGTAGGGCTGCTGCGGCGCCGGCGCGACCCCGAGGCCTCGTCGTGGACGGCGTACGGCCCTGGTCTCGCCGCGACGCTGCTGCCGAGCCTGCTGGCGGCGTGGGGCGACGCGCACTGGCCGCGGCCGCTGCTGCTGGGGCTGGCCGCCCTCGCCGTCACCCTCGCCGGGGCCCGGCTGAGGCTCCAGGCACCGCTGGTGCTGGGCGGCGCGGTCCTCGCCCTGGACGCGCTGCACGAGCTGGCGCCGTATGTGGTGCAGGTCGCGGGCGCGCTGCCGCGCTGGCTGCCGCCGGCCCTCGCCGGACTGCTGCTCCTCGCGGTGGGCGCGACGTACGAACAGCGTCTGCGGGACGCCCGCAGGCTCCGCAGGACCCTGGGCCGGATGCGCTGAGCGCGGGAGACGGGCCGGGAACGGCCGAGGCCCCGAAGACCTGTGCGGTCTTCGGGGCCTCGGCTCCGGGTGGGCGATACTGGGTTCGAACCAGTGACCTCTTCGGTGTGAACGAAGCGCTCTCCCACTGAGCTAATCGCCCGGGCGCACCGCACACATTACCCCAAGTCAGCGGCGTCCCCCGCCGCGTACCGGGTCACTGATCGATCTTCCAGGGCATGACGATCCCGAACTTCCAGACGTAGATCCCGACCAGCACGGCGATGATCACCAGGCCGATGGTGGTGAGGATGATGTTGCGTCGCCGGACCTTGGGATCGAGGGCCGCGTGGGCCGCTTCCGTGACCTTGCGCCTGGTCCAGCGCAGCACCAGCTGGGCCCAGACGAACTCGGTCGCCCAGATCGCCATCCCCCCGAAGATCACAAACCAGCCGGGCCCCGGCAGCGGGAGCATGATGATGCCCGCGACCACCACGGCGAGGCCCACGACGAAGATGCCGACCTGCCAGCTCAGATGGAGCGTCCGCGACGCCTTGATGAATTTCGGCGCGCGCGAGCCGAGCTCCCGCTCCGGCGCCGCCGGCACGTCTCCCGTCACGTCCCCCGTCGCCGGCTCCATGGCCACCGGGACGACGACGTGCCCCCGCTCGTCACTCTCCGCATGCATGAGGCCCAACCTACCGGAATCACCCGCGTCACTGGAATGGCCGTATGACCCGAAGTCACACACCGCCGTACGAGCTACCTGAAGACGCACAAAACAGACAGAGGGGTTTACAACGGCACCGTAGGTGGCATGTCGATTTCGCCGACGTGCGAATCCCCGAGCGCACACTGAGCGAAAGGCCCTGGCGCTTATGAACACCACGGTCAGCTGCGAGCTGCACCTGCGCCTCGTTGTATCGAGCGAGTCCTCACTGCCTGTACCCGCGGGCCTCCGGTATGACACGGCCGATCCTTATGCCGTGCACGCCACCTTCCACACCGGAGCCGAAGAGACGGTCGAGTGGGTCTTCGCCCGCGACCTTCTCGCCGAGGGGCTGCATCGGCCCACCGGCACCGGCGACGTCCGTGTCTGGCCGTCCCGCAGTCACGGTCAGGGCGTCGTCTGCATCGCTCTGAGCTCCCCGGAGGGCGAGGCCCTGCTCGAGGCCCCGGCGCGGGCCCTGGAGTCGTTCCTCAAGCGGACCGACGCCGCGGTGCCACCCGGCACCGAGCATCGTCACTTCGATCTCGACACCGAACTCTCACACATCCTGGCCGAGAGCTGAGCCAGGCCGAGGGCTGCTCGGCGCCGTCCGACTCGGGGAGACGGCGCCGTGCGGACAACCGCATACGGAGGACACCGGCGCCGTCGCCGCGGAAACCACCGCGGAGACGGCGCCGTTGCGTTCCCCGCCACAGCCGCCGGAGGCAGCCGCTAAAGTCGGCGGGATTCGGCGGGCACCGGCCCGCAGCAGGCCAGGGAGCGGATCGTGCTGATTCCCCACGACACCCGGATCGCCCTCAACACCGTGGTCGATCTGGTCAACACCGAGCCGGAGGACGACGCGGGCAGCGGCGCCGCCGACGGGCTCGCGGACGTCGCGGCGCTGTACGACTTCGTACGGGGCCACAACGTCAGCGGAGTGGGCGACCTCGGCAGCCGGGATCTGCGGGCCGTCCTGGACGTACGGACGCGTTTCACGGAGGTGTTCGCGGCGCCGGACGCGAAGGCCGCCGCCGACCTGATCAATCAGCTGGTGGCCGCCGCGGGGACGACGCCGCAGCTGACCGACCATGACGGCTACGACTGGCACGTCCACTACTTCGCGCCCGGCGCCTCGGTCGCCGATCACCTCGCCGCCGACTGCGGTATGGCGCTGGCCTTCATGGTCGTGGCGGGCGAGCAGGAGCGGCTGCGGCGCTGCGAGGCCCCGGACTGCGGGCGCGCGTTCGTCGACCTGTCGCGCAACCGCTCCCGCCGCTACTGCGACAGCCGCACCTGCGGCAACCGGCTCCATGTGGCCGCGTACCGGGCACGCCGCAAGGAAGCGGCCCGCTGACCCTCACGGCAGAAACAAGTCATGCACCGCTGCCAGCAGAAACAGGACGCCGACCACCGCCAGGAAGATCATCAACGGCGGCTGGGAGAGCGCGTAAAGACAGCCGCGCCGCTCATCGGTGGGTGCGGGGGGTTCATCCCGGGAGGTATCGAGCATCTCGGGGCGATCATGACGTACGCCGCACCCGGCTGATGACCAACACGCATGATCGGCGAGGGAGTTCATCATATTCCGTGGAAACCGGTCCGGAATCCCGTCGCGACCCCGCTCACCTGCGATACCCGCCGGATCCCGTACGGGCGACTCCCGTGCGCACGCTCCCGTACGCGCGCCCCGGGCCGGACGCCGTGCCGCCTCGGGTCAGATGCCGTGTTTCTTGAGAATGGCCTCGATATCGCTGAAGTCGTCACCGGGCCGCGCCGCCGTGGGCGTGGCCTTGGGCCGGGCCGCGGGCTTGCTGCCGGGGCCGAGCGAGGGGACGGACGCGGCGGGCTCGACCGCCTCGCTCCGCGCCGCCCTGGCCGCCGCCCTGCGTTCCTTGCGGGTGCCGCCCCGGCGCCGCTCCACCGCGCGGGTCGTCATGAAGAGCAGCCACGCCACCGCGAGCACCCCGAAGCCCACCCAGGCCACCGGGCTGAAGGCCGTACTGGCGGCCCACTTCACCACGCCCGTCATCACCAGTGCGACCGGGACCAGCGCGTAGGCGAGGATCCGGGCCGCGGCGAGGAAGCGCTTGCGGTACGCCGTGATCGCGGCGACGCCCAGGCCCGCTGCTGACACCGCGGAACAAATGGTCTCGGCAATCATCAGGTCCTCCAGGCAGAGCGCATCATCGGTCGGGCACGTCCGTCCCTCCATCGTGCACCTGGCGGTGGGGTCGGGGCCACGGTCAGGGCCGACCTCAGGGAGATCTCCGGGACACCGTCCTCCCCAGGTCCCGGTCGGTCCGGACCCCCGCGTACTGGAAGACTGGCCCCATGAGCGACTCCACCACCGCCCGACCGGTCGTCCTCGACGTCTGGTGCGAGCTCCAGTGCCCCGACTGCCACAGCGCCCTGGAGGATCTGCGCGCGCTGCGCGCCCGCTACGGGAGCCGACTGGAGCCGCGGCTGCGGCACTTCCCCCTCGACAAGCACAAGCACGCGTACGCCGCCGCGCAGGCCGCCGAGGAGGCCGTCGAGCAGGGGCAGGGCTGGGCGTACGTGGAAGCGGTGCTGGCCCGTACCGAAGAGCTCGCGGCGAAGGGCGAGCCCCTTCTGCTGGAGGTCGCCCGCGACCTGGGCCTGGACGACGAGGAGTTCGACACCGCCCTGATCGACGGACGGCACCTCTTGATCGTCGACGCCGACCAGGCCGAGGGGAAGGCGATCGGGGTGACCGGGACGCCCACGTATGTCATCGACGGCGAGCGTCTCGACGGCGGCCAGAGCCAGGAAGGGCTGCGCGAGCGCATCGAGACGATCGCCGACCGGCTGCTGGCGGACGAGGCGTAGGCATTCTCAGACCAGCTGCTTGTAGAAGTTGCGGTCGGTCGTGACGTACTGGAGCGATTCGTACAGCCGGACCGCCGGGGTGTTGTCCGCGAAGACATGCAGTCCCAGCAGCGTCATCCCGGACTCCCGGGCGACGCGCTCGGCGAGCCGCATCAGCGCCCGGCCGTAGCCCTTGCCGCGCTGGTCCTCGGTGACGGCGATGTCGTACACGTACGCCCCCTCCTCACCGGGGCGAACCTCGCGCCGCCCGACCCAGAGATGCCCGACAACGTTTCCCTCATGGACCAGCACATTCAATGAGACGCCCGGGGTGGCGAGGCCCTCGGGCAGGGTCTCGCGGTGCGTGGTCACCGACTTGGCGCGGGCCTCGCGCGGCGGAGCGCCCCGGTCGATCCAGCTCTGGGCGTAGCCGTCGACCGACCGTGCCAGCCAGTCCTGGTACTCGGCCTCGTTCATGGGCCGGCCCTCGACGTCCGCCGGGAGCGCCGGTGGCTTGTCCGGCAGCTCCATGAGCATGTTGCGGCTGCGCTCGGTGTAGCCGAGGGAGGCCAGCATGCCCAGCGCGGGGGCGGCTTCCGGCGGTACGGAGGCCAGCACCTGGCCGCACCCCCAGCCGCGCAGCACCTCTTCCGCGGCGAGCACGGCGACCGTGCCCCGGCCGCGCCGCCGGTCGGGCTCATCTATCCGCAGCGAGCGCACGACCCCGGCCGCGTGGCCGAAGCCGGGGCTCGTACTGATCTCGATCGTTCCGACGGAACGGCTGTTCACGCACACCTCGTAGGAGCGTGACTTCCCGCCGTCGGCGGCCTGCTGGAGCGGCCCGGTAGGTCGCAGGGTGGTGGTCATCAGGGGAGTTGTACCCGCCGGGCGGCGCCGCGTCATCCTGTTTACGGTATGGACCCGTCGCTTTTACGGCACTGGCCGGTTTATGGCACTGGCCGGTTCAGGTGCTGGCCGGTTCAGGTGCTGGCCGGTTTACGGTGCCGGCCGGCCGCGCTACGGATCCATGTCGGCGCCGGACCGCTCCTCGAAGACGCGCATCGCCTTACTGGTCACCGGCCCAGGGGCGCCCGGCAGTTCACGGCCGTCGACGCGGTGGACGGCCTGCACATCGCGCAGCGACGAGGTCACGAAGATCTCGTCGGCACGCTCCAGGACGTCCAGCGGCAGGTCCGTCTCGCGGGCGCCGCTCCACTCGGCGGCCAGCGCGCGAGTGATGCCGGCGAGGCAGCCGGAGGCGAGGGGCGGGGTGTGCAGCTCACCGTCGAGGACGACGAAGACATTGGAGCCCGTGCCCTCGCAGAGCTGTCCGACCGTGTTGGCGAAGAGCGCCTCGGAGGCGCCCTGCTCGTGGGCGCGGGCCAGGGCGACGACGTTCTCCGCGTACGAGGTGGTCTTGAGCCCGGTCAGCGCGCCGCGTTCGTTCCGCGTCCAGGGGACGGTGATGACGGCGGTGGTGTCGGGGCGGCGCTTCGTCTCGCCGACGGCGACGATCAGGGTGGGGCCCTCGTCGCCGCGGTCGGAGCCGAGGGGGGAGAGTCCGCCGGTGTACGTGATCCGCAGCCGCCCCAGTTCCATCGGGTTGGCGTCGAGGACGGCCGTACAGGCGCGGCGCACCTCGTCGAGGTCGGGCTCCGGCAGGCCGAGGCCACGGGCCGAGCGGCTCAGCCGGTCGAGATGGCGGGTGAGGGCGAAGGGCCGTCCCTGGACGGTCTTGGCCGTCTCGAAGATGCCGTCGCCCACGGTCAGCCCGTGGTCGAACACGGACACCCGGGCGCCCTCGGCCGTTCGCAGCCCGCCGTTGACCCAGATCTTCATCACACGGTCCTTCCGCTCGCCTCGTACGCACCCGACGCTATCGCGAGCAGCCGGGAGGCTTTGAGCTCGGTCTCCTCCCACTCGCGCTCCGGGTCGGAGCCCCAGGTGATCCCGGCACCTGAGCCGAACCGGAGCACCGGGCGCGGCGTGGCGGTCCTGTCGATCCAGAAGGTGCGGATTCCGACGGCCAGCGCGGCGGTACCGCGGTCGGCGTCGACCCAGCCGATGCCTCCGCAGTAGGGGCCGCGCGGGGCCGTCTCCAGCTCCTCGATGATCTTCAGCGCGCTGGACTTGGGGGCGCCGCTGACCGAGCCGGGCGGGAAGGTGGCGGGCAGCAGTTCGGGCCAGCCCGCCTTCTCGGTGAGTTCGCCCCGTACCGTCGAGACGAGATGGACCAGTCCGGGGTGGGGTTCGATCGCGCAGAGCGCCGGGACGGTCACGGTTCCGGTGGCGCAGACGCGGCCCAGGTCGTTACGGACGAGGTCCACGATCATCACGTTCTCGGCGTGGTCCTTCTCCAGCAGGTCGGCGGCGGTGCGGCCGGTGCCCTTGATCGGGCCGGACTCCACGACGCGGTCGGCACGGCTCAGAAACAGCTCGGGCGAGGCGGTGGCGATCTCCACGCCGTGCGCGGGCAGCCGGATGGTCCCGGCGTACGGGGCCGGATTGTCGCGCGCGAGCAGGGACGTCAGCGCGTCGACGTCGGCCGCGGCCGGATCGGGCAGCGGCGCGGACAGTACGCGGCAGAGGTTGACCTGATAGACGTCGCCGGCCGCGATGTGCTCGCGGATGCGGCGTACCCCGGCGGTGTACGTGGCACGGTCGAGCGACGACGTCCAGTCACCGGCGGCGGGGCCACGCCACCCGCCCGGTACCGGCATGGGTACCGCTTCGGCCCGCACGTCGCCGAAGCGGGCGCAGGTGAGGCGGCCTTCGAAGTCCGCGGCGACGGCCCAGAAGCCGGCGGAGTCGAGCGCCTCGGGATCATGGGTGACATCTCGTAGATCGGAGGCGACAAGGGCGCCGAAGCGGGCCAAAGGAGCGAGGTCGTGCACGGTTGCGAGTCTAGAACAGGCTCTGTTGGCCCGCTCCGGCCTGAACGCACGGCGAACGCACCGCAGCACGCTGCGGAAACGCGTTTTTGTGCTGGCTCCGGAATCCGCTAGAGTTCAACACGTCGCCGGGCCGTGCAGACGGGCCGGGAAACGGCACGCGGACGTAGCTCAGTTGGTAGAGCGCAACCTTGCCAAGGTTGAGGTCGCCAGTTCGAACCTGGTCGTCCGCTCGACTGTGGGGGATTTTTCCCGAACCCCCACACTCCTGGTGGAGTGGCCGAGAGGCGAGGCAACGGCCTGCAAAGCCGTCTACACGGGTTCAAATCCCGTCTCCACCTCCAAGGACGATTAGCTCAGCGGGAGAGCGCTTCCCTGACACGGAAGAGGTCACTGGTTCAATCCCAGTATCGTCCACTGGATCCGCAAGGATTCCCGCGCGATTAGCTCAGCGGGAGAGCGCTTCCCTGACACGGAAGAGGTCACTGGTTCAATCCCAGTATCGCGCACGCAGTACGCACAGCAGCACACGCAGGGTCACCTGCGCGATTAGCTCAGCGGGAGAGCGCTTCCCTGACACGGAAGAGGTCACTGGTTCAATCCCAGTATCGCGCACCGCCAGAAGCCCCCGGTCGTCACCACGACCGGGGGCTTCGTCGTCGGCGCGGCCGCCGGAAGGCCCTCTGCGGCTGTCAGGAAGAGAAGAGCATCCGTCCGAAGCTCTGGCGGTGCTGCTTGCCGTGGTGGCCACCATGATGGCCACCGTGCTGACCGCCGTGCTGCGGGGCGCCCCAGGCGGGGGCGGCCGGGTATGCCTGCGGGGCAGGCGGCACGGGCGGGGCCTGCTGCCCCCACTGCGACTCCAGGCGGGTCAGGGACTCCAGCTCGCCGTAGTCGAGGAAGATCCCCCGGCAGCCGCTGCACTGTTCTATCTGGACGCCATTGCGGTTGTACGTATGCATCGCTGCATGGCACTTGGGACACTGCATGATCGGCTCAGCTCCTCGCCGTTCGTCTGGCATCACCGGAATGCGTACCCGGCGACAGTCCGTTCACCCTACGACGACGTCCCCGACGGCAACTCGGTTGCGCCGACCGTCATTCGGGCGCAGGCGTCGATCATCAACCGCTCGGCCTCGTCGAGATCACGGCCCTCGGCGGCGGATTTGGCGATGGCGAGCGCGGCGGTCTGCACGGTGAGGGCGCGGGCGGCGACGTCCAGTTGGGGCCAGGGATCGCCGTCGGCGGGCACGGCGGGGCCCTGTGCGGAGCGGTAGGCGCCCAGGAAACGCTGCCAGGCCTCCGGCGGCAGCAGTCCCGCGGCGTACCAGGCAGCTGGGCGGGCCAAGTCCCAGGCGGGATCGCCGGTTCCGAGGTCGTCCACGTCGATGAGCAGCCAGGGGCCGTCGGGCGCGGGGTGGCGCACGAGCTGGCCGAGGTGCAGGTCGCCGTGGCACAGGGCGCGCGGCCCCGGCGAGCGCGCCTCGTCGCGGGCCCAGGCGGGCAGCAGCTCCCAGGCGCGCCGCACGGGAACGGCGGCGGAACGGTGTCCGACGGCGCGCATCCGGGCGACGGCGCGAGCGGCCTTGGCCGGGCCTCGCATGGGCGGCAGGGTGCCGATGGCGGTGGTGAGGGCGGTGAGAGGGACGGCGTGCAGCCGTGCGACGAGCGCCCCGGCTTCCTCCCAGGGGGCGGCGTCCGGGTCGGCGGGATCGACGGGCACGCCGTAGGGCCAGGTGGTGACGGGCCGCCCCTGCAGATGCTCACCGGCCGTCGGAAGCGGCGGCAGCAGGATCCCGGCGAGACACGCATGCCCGGCGACGGCCAGCCTGGCACGGTGCCCGGCGGCGTCCGTACCGTCAGCATGAGCCTTGGCGACGGCCCCGCCGTGCCGTACGACAACCCCATCGACCCGGTCCGCCAACACGGCCTCCCCCTCCCCGCAGGCGGAACAGCCCCGCGAGCCCGAGGAGGGATGAGCGGCCTCCCGCGCGACGAGGCCGAGCGCGCGTATGACGGATACGGCCATGCTGACCCCCCGGGATGCGACGTGTCCCCCGGAGCCTACGGGCCACCCGCGGCCGCACGCGCATCATGCACGTCAACGAGTAGCCGCTCCATAAGCGCCCTGTCCGAGCTGACGTACGCCGCAGTAATTCCAGTAGCCATTGCACGCTGTACGCGCTTTGGGAGTGGAATAATTTCGGGAGCGGCGATGGATGGCACTTTCATCGCATTGGTCAGCCATAGTTCGGCCCAGACAATTTTCCCGCCACTCTCCGGCCGGTAAACGCCCCACCGGTTACTGAGCATTTCCACCAGTAGCAAGCCGCGTCCGGACTCTTCCTCCGAACTGCTGGGCCGCATGACCGGCCGCTGTGAGCTGCTGTCCCATACTTCGATGTAAAGCCGGTCACCATCGATTCTGATTTGCACGCCGATGATCGCCACAGCGCCGAGGTCGGCACAGCTGGGTTCCG
Source organism: Streptomyces sp. NPDC058198 (assembly GCF_042882605.1). Classification (NCBI taxonomy): domain Bacteria; kingdom Bacillati; phylum Actinomycetota; class Actinomycetes; order Kitasatosporales; family Streptomycetaceae; genus Streptomyces; species Streptomyces sp. NPDC058198. The sequence goes on along the minus strand of NZ_JBHVVP010000006.1, from coordinate 298,574 downwards.
GGTCGAGAACACCGGTGGCCTTTACGGCGTTGGTGACAAGCTCCGAGGCGATAAGCTGCACATCATCGATGAGCTGGGCGAGATGCCACGAATCCAAGACATGGCCGGCGAACATTCGCGCACAGCTCACCGCGGTCACCGTGGCTGCAAACGTAATACGGCTGACGGTCTGCGGCGGCTTAGGCATCGCGGCTCGCCACCTCGTTTGCGTGCCGATGCGCCACCCAGACCGTGCCATTAATGGCGTTTGCGAGTTCGCCTCGCATGAATTCGGCCAATTCGAGGGTGTGGTGAAAGTGATCCGACGACGGAACGACGACGTCACGTACGTCTCCCGACCGGCAATCAGAAATCAACGCACTCCAGACGCCGAGGCGTTGTCCAGGGCCGTCCTCGATATACACGTCATCCAGTTCAAATCCTGCATGCTCGGCGAAGGCAAACAGCGACCTCCGTAGCCCGATTGCGCCTTCAACATCCATCCCCGTACATAGACGGATGTAGCCGAGTAGGGGTGGCCGGTTGTTCGAGATGGTCATACAGCTGCTCCTTGGCGTGCTCGGGGGTGAGGCACGGCCTGAGCCTGGTTGGTGTCCGCCGTCGGATGTCATGGCGGTGCCGCATGAGCGGATATGCATCAGACGCATAGACGGGCGGACGGCAGGGGCCTACGTTCTCTAGGCTTGGCACACGGCAAGCGGGAACCGGGTGGTCGGAGTACGGCATATGGCACAACAGGTTCGCCACTGCTCTTGCGGTACTCGGCTGGCCCACGACAACCAGAGCCGGCTCTGCACCGCCTGCCAGCGGCAGACACAGTCGCGTGCCCTCACCCGGGCCCCGACAGTGCCGGATGAGTTCTGGCGAGCCGAGCGGATGCGCGAAGCCCTGGCGAGCTGGCACATGGGCAAGGTCTTCTATGCCTACCGGACGCATCCTCACCACGGCCGCGCCCTCTCGCAGGAATCCGTAGCCGGATGGCTCGGCTTGAATCAGGCCCAACTGAGCCGCATTGAGAACGGCGCTCCACCTCAAGACCTCGGCAAACTCATGAGCTGGGCGCACAGCTTGGGCATTCTGGCTGACTTACTGTGGTTCAAGCTGCCGCACAGTAAATCCTCCACCACCGCATCAGTTCATGAGTCCGTGGAAACACTCCAATCGGCGCCGGATACGCCTGCGGCCGGCATGCTTTTGCCGGTTGTCATCAATGGCCGCTCCGTATTTCTGCCGTTGGATGCTCGTACGGTGGAAGCAAACGGTCTTGGCGGACTTCTTGACCCATGGGCAGAGTCGGCTGATGCCCGAAGCGCCACGGAACGAGACACCATGAGTCCGCTGAATCGTCGCACTGTCCTCAAGAGCGGAATCGCCGCCGCAGCCCTGCCAGGACTCGGTTTGGACGACCTACATCATATTGCCGCCGCACTGCAAGACGCCCGCCGTTACCTTGACGGGCCGGTCATCGCATACTTCCGCACACAGCTGGAACAGGCAAAGCGCGCGGACGGTGCACGCGGACCCAAGAAAACACTGCCTGCGATGCTCGGTCTCCTCGGTGCCATTGAACAGAGCGCTCGAGATGTGAAGCCGGCCGTGCGGCAGGAACTGCTGTCTGTCGGTGCCGATGGCGCAGAGTTCGTTGGTTGGCTGTACCGGGATATACACCAGCCGACCATCGCCGGTTTCTGGTACGACCGCGCCATGGAGTGGGCACAGGAAGCCAACGACCCCGCCATGCAGGGCTATGTGCTCCTCAAGAAGTCCCAGATGGCCTACGACGAACGCGACGCGTTGCGGCTTCTTACGCTGGCTCAAGCTGCCCGGCATGACCGCTGGAACCTACCGGTCCGTGTACAGGCCGAAGCCACGCAGCAGGAAGCACTCGGGTACGCGATGCTCGGCGAACCGCTGCATGCCGTACAACAAAAACTCGATGACGCGCACAGCATGCTGACCGGTCTCCCGGACGGACAACCGGACACGCTTGGCTCGTACTTCGCTGTGAACACGCTACTTCTCCGCAATGCGGTGACGTACACCGAGGCCGGCAAGCCGAGCCTTGCCTCTGATCTGTTCAGCGATGTGATCGCCTCCGGTTCACTGTCCAACCGCGACGCCGGTTTTTTCAATGCTCGGCGTGCGGCCGCATTGGCGCTCAGTGGTGAACCGGATGAAGCGGCGAGGGTCGGAAAATCGTCGGCGGACGTCGCGCTCGAAATGAAATCAGAACGGACCATACGGGTTTTGAGCGAGGTATTGCACACGCTGAGCCGTTGGAGCGGCCGACCCGCGGTGCGCGCATTCCGAAAGTCTCTCTGTGTGGCGTAAGCTCTATACGCTGCTCAGCCAGTCGGCCACGACACGAATGACGAAGGCTTGCCACTCCCGACTTTGGGGCTCTCGGTATTGCGGATCGTCGTGTACCGCAAAGCCGTGCTGAGAGCCCTCGATCTCCACCAATTTACAGGGACCGGCAAATTGCTCGACGGCGGACCGCGATGATTCGATAGGCACGAATGTGTCTTTCGTGCCATGCACGATGAGTGTCGGCGTCCGCACTTCACCGAGCGCTTCGTGAGGTTTGAGCCAGAAGACCTCGTTGAAGATGGGGCGACCGTGCTTGAGCGTCGGTGTGAACTGGATAAAACCTTGTTCCGAGAGTTGCTGCGCCGCCTCGTCGTCCAGACGGTCGCTCGTCCAGTACGAACGGCTGTCAATGGTGCGCTTTTTGTAGTCGAATTGCGGGTTGAACAGCACCAGGCGCGTGAGCTCGTCGGGGTGCTTGGCGGCATAGTAGGCACAGATACCGCCGCCGAAGCTGGCGCCGAGCAAGGTGACATTCCGTGCACCGGTTCGCTCTCGGACCTCCTCAATGCTCACGCGAATGTCATTGAGGACAGCCGACAGCGTCAATTCCTCCTGTCGGCCTTCACTCTCACCGTGGCCGCGCAGATCGAAGCGCAAGGACGCCACGCCGGCCTCCGCCAGACCGTCGGCGAGACGTGCGAAGAAGCCGCCTTCCTCACGGGTGACCCCTCCGCCATGAACGAGTACGACGGATTGCGAGCTGGGCGCCGAGGGCGTTACGAGCGTGGCCGCCAGGGACAGACCGTCGAGGGTACGAACCGTCACGTTGTCAGGAGACATGCCCGGAGCCTAGGCCCTGTCCGGTCGATCTTCGCGGGCCCGCGACGCCCGGCACGGCACCTCGCCGCGTTGTCGGAGTCGTCCAAGTACGTCCAGTACGAGGACGATCCTCCGCCTTGCGATGCACCGCACCGGACGCCGCGGGCTGACCCACGAAGATCGACCGGACAGGCCCTAGTGCCGTCGCAGGAGCACGAGCCCGGAGCTCACGCCCCCGACCCCGACGATCGTGGGCAGCGCGATGGCCGGTCAGCTCCCCAGCTGACCGGCCAAACGCTGCCGTCCGCCGCACCCCCGTCCCCACGGGGTTGTTGGTCGGATGTCCCCGACCCGGGCCGCTCTCCCGGGTCTGGGGCGCCGCTCAGCGCCCCAGCATCACTCCCACGGACGACGCTTGTGTGACCACCGCTTCCCAGCCGCCGAAGACGACCACGAGCAGTGTCGCCAGAGGAAGGACCATGGCCGTCGCCACCAACGGGTGACGCGTGCCGGACCGGCGTCCGCCGAACGCGGCGAACGCCCTGCGTCCCTGCGTGCGGATCATTGCCCGCGATGCCGTGTCCGCCATGGTCCCTCTCCTGTTCTGCCGACAGCGGCGAGTGTCTTACCTCGGGGGACGAGTGCCGCACTCGCCGCTTGACTTCAACATTAGGGACGCGACAGGACCCGGGCGTCATGCCCGCGTACCGATTGCCGGGCCTCCCGGAGGATGAGCCGCGTACCGGTGGTGTACTCCCCTGGGTGGAGAGGCGGGCCTACGCCTTGGGGTCTTCCCTGAGGGGACGCTCCGAGGAGTCCTCCCGGGGCACCGGCTGCTCGACCAGCGCGAGCACCCGGGTGGCCATGAAACGCGCCGTCCGCACCACTGATCCATTGCGGGTGACTTCGCTCACTTCCACCACGCCCCGGCGCACCGCCGTCTCCACCCGGCGGCCTGCCCGGCTTGCCACTACTTCGTACGTCCGAGTCGTGTCTCCCGCGTCCACGACTATCTCCACACGGTCACCCTTCACGATCCAATCCCCCTTCTGCGACGGACCATTGAGATCTCGCACGGGCCTGAGGACGTGGAATCCGCCATCCCCCGGCCACTCTTCAAGTTTCCCACCCGGCACTGACAATCGGACGGCCCGCGAGGGCGCGGCCTATGAGCACACCGGGGCGCGGGTACGTAAGCTGTGCCACGTCACACGGACGACCGGGCAGCGGGGATGGACATGGCGATGATGCGGCTCCGGCGCGAGGACCCGCGTGTCGTCGGTTCGTTCAGGCTCCACCGGCGGCTGGGCGCAGGCGGCATGGGTGTCGTCTATCTGGGTTCCGACCGGCGCGGCCAGCGGGTCGCGCTGAAGGTGATCCGGCCCGATCTGGCCGAGGACCAGGAATTCCGGTCGCGGTTCGCCCGCGAGGTCTCCGCCGCGCGGCGGATCCGGGGCGGCTGTACGGCCCGGCTGGTGGCCGCGGATCTCGACGCGGACCGGCCGTGGTTCGCCACCCAGTACGTGCCGGGGCCCTCACTGCACGACAAGGTCGCCGAGGACGGTCCTCTCTCCGCGGCCGAGGTGGCCTCGGTGGGTGCGGCGCTGTCCGAGGGCCTGGTGGCCGTGCACGAGGCCGGGGTCGTCCATCGCGATCTCAAGCCTTCGAACATTCTTCTGTCCCCCAAGGGCCCGCGCATCATCGACTTCGGCATCGCCTGGGCCACCGGCGCGAGCACGCTGACGCATGTCGGTACGGCGGTCGGGTCGCCCGGCTTCCTCGCCCCCGAGCAGGTGCGGGGCGCGGCGGTGACCCCGGCCACGGACGTGTTCTCGCTGGGGGCGACGCTCGCCTATGCCGCGACCGCCGATTCCCCCTTCGGGCACGGCAGTTCCGAGGTCATGCTCTACCGGGTGGTGCATGAGGAGGCACAGCTGTACGGGATGCCCGACGCCCTCGCGCCGCTGGTGCGGGCGTGTCTCGCCAAGGATCCGGAGGAGCGCCCCAGCACGCTCCAACTGTCGATGCGGCTCAAGGAGATCGCGGCCAGGGAGGCCCAGGGGCTCTCGGAGGGCCGGCCGCCCGTGCAGCGGGAGCGCGGCGCGGAGGTGCCGACGGGGCGGCTGACGGAGCGGTACACGGAGCGCGTCGTCGAGCGCGGCGCCCAGGGCCGTACGCCGGGCGCGTCCGGCACCCACTCGTCTCGTCCTTCCGCCCCCCGGGGCGCCGGCTCGTCGTCGCGCACCGGCTCGTCGCCCCGTACCGGCGGCTCGCGCCCCCCGCGCCCCCGCGGCGCCTCGCGTACGGGCAGCGCGGGCACTACGGGCCGTCAGGGCACCGGCCCACGCACGACATCGGCCGGACGGCGGCCCGCCAACCCCCGTCTGCTGCGGCAGCGGCTGATCGTCTTCGTCGTCGTGACGCTGATCGTCGCCCTGGGGATCGCGGCGGCCCAGCAGCTCTGAGCGGGAACCGTATGCCGCCGGGTCAGTTCTCGGGCCGGCCCGTGGTGACCGCGTAGAAGGCGACCGCCGCGGCGGCGCCGACATTCAGTGAGTCCACGCCGTGCGCCATGGGGATACGGACCCACTCGTCGGCGGCGTCGAGCGCCCGCCGTGACAGTCCGTCACCCTCCGCGCCGAGCATCAGCGCGACGCGCTCCAGCCGGTGCGGGGCGGCCGCGTCCATGGGGGAGGCCTTCTCGTCGGGCGTGAGCGCGAGCAGCCTGAAGCCCGCTTCCCGTACGGCGTCCAGCGCCGTGGGCCAGCCGTCGAGCCGGGCGTACGGAACGGAGAACACCGCGCCCATGGAGACCTTCACCGAGCGGCGGTAGAGCGGGTCGGCGCAGTCCGGGGAGAGCAGGACGGCGTCCATCCCGAGGGCCGCCGCGCTACGGAAGATCGCGCCGATGTTGGTGTGGTCGTTGACCGCCTCCATGACGGCGACGCGGCGGGCCGTACGGAGCACCTCAGCGGTCGTCGGCAGCGGTTTGCGCTGCATGGAGGCGAGGGCGCCGCGGTGCACGTGGTAGCCGGTGACCCGCTCGGCCAGCTCGGGGCTCACCGCGTACACCGGGGCCGGGACCTCGTCGATGATGTCCCGCATGGTGTCGACCCACTTGGCCGAGAGCAGCATCGACCGCATCGCGTAGCCGGCCTGCCCGGCCCGCCGGATGACCTTCTCGCCCTCGGCGATGAACAGGCCTTCCGCGGGCTCGCGCCTGCGCCGCAACTCGACGTCGGTCAAGCCGGTGTAGTCGCGAAGGCGCGGGTCGTCGGGGTCGTTGACGGTGATGAGTTCAGCCACAGGGTGATACTGCCTTGTCCGGGATGGCGCGCCCACGCGGGGGCGGAAGATTGGTTACTGCCCGTCACCGAGGGCATGGTTACTGCCCGTCACCGAGGGCGACGACATCGCCGATGACGATGACGGCCGGGGGCCGTACCCGCTCGGTGCGTACGGTCTCCCCCACGGTCGCGAGCGTGGCGTCCACCCGCCGCTGGGCGGCGGTGGTGCCCTCCTGGACGAGGGCGACGGGCGTCTCGGGGGCCTTGCCGTGTTCTATCAGCGCCTGGGCGATGGCGCCGATCTTGTCGACGGCCATCAGCAGGACGAGCGTGCCGCGCAGGCGCGCGAGCGCGGCCCAGTCGACGAGTGAGCGGTCGTCGTCGGGGGTGACATGGCCGCTGACCACGGTGAACTCATGGGCGACGCCCCGGTGGGTGACGGGGATTCCGGCGGCGCCCGGCACGCTGATGGAGCTGGAGATACCGGGCACCACCGTGCAGGGGATGCCGGCCGCGGCGAGGGCGTGCGCCTCCTCCATACCGCGTCCGAAGACGAAGGGGTCACCGCCCTTGAGACGGACCACGGCCTTGCCCGCCTTGGCGTGCTCGATCAGCGCGTCGTTGATCGCCTCCTGGGCCATGGCGCGGCCGTACGGGATCTTCGCGGCGTCGATCACCTCGACGTGCGGCGGCAGCTCGGCGAGCAGGTCGCGCGGGCCGAGGCGGTCCGCGATGACGACATCCGCCTCGGCGAGGAGCCGCCGGCCGCGCACGGTGATCAGGTCCGGGTCGCCGGGGCCGCCCCCGACCAGGGCCACACCGGGGGTACGGGTGCGATGGTGGGGCGCGGCGAGGGTGCCGTCGCGCAGGCCCTCGACGATGGCGTCCCGCACGGCGGCGGAGCGGCGCGGGTCACGCCCGGTGAGCACGGCGACAGTGACGCCCTCACTGCGGCCGGTGGCGGGGGTCCAGGCGGTGGCGGCCTCCGCGTCGTCGCTGCGTACGCACCAGATCCGGTTCCGCTCGGCCTCGGCGGAGGCGGTGTGGTTGGCGGCGGGGTCGCTGGACGCGATCAGGGCGTACCAGGCGTCGGTGAGGTCGCCCTCGGCGTACCGCCGGCGCTCCCAGCGGATCTCGCCGGCCTCCGCCATGGCCTCGACGGAGGGCTTCGCGGACGGCGAGACGAGCACGATGTCGGCACCGGCCGCGATGAGCGCGGGAAGCCTGCGCTGCGCGACCTGACCGCCGCCGACGACGACAACACGCCGCCCGGACAGGCGGAGTCCGACGGGGTAGGCGGGGTGCTCGGCGTGCTCGGCCATGTCGCTACGGGCTCCTCGGGGGCGGCGATCGGTGCGGGGCCGCTGCGAGGGCGAAGCGGCTGGTGGGGGCGGGGGACGGCCCCGGCGCCCAGCTTACGTTGCGCGGTGTGGGCGGGGTCCGGGCGTGGGCGGGCGTGGGTGGGTGAGCGGGGCTCGGGCATGGGCGGGCGGGTGCGAACGCCGGCGCGGTACGGGTACGGGCGCCGGCGCCGGCACACGGCCGGGGGCTCCGCAGGCGCGTGCCCGGACGGCGTGATGTACAGCGCGTGCAGGCCGGTGGGCCCGCCGCGTACGGCCTACTTCTCCGTCACTCCCGCCGAGTCGAACGTCGCCACGTCGTGCATCGCCCTGGCCGCGCTCTGGATCACCGGGAGGGCCAGCAGCGCGCCCGTGCCCTCGCCGAGTCGCAGGTCCAGGTCGACCAGGGGGCGCAGGCCCAGTTTGTTCAGGGCTGCCACATGGCCCGGCTCCGCGCTGCGGTGGCCCGCGATGCAGGCCGCCAGCGCCTCCGGCGCGATGGCCCGCGCGACCAGCGCCGCAGCTCCCGCGCTCACGCCGTCCAGAATCACCGGCGTACGCATCGACGCGCCGCCCAGCAGGAATCCGACCAGCGCCGCGTGCTCCAGGCCGCCGACCGCCGCCAGGACGCCCACCGGGTCGGCCGGGTCCGGCCGGTGCAGTTCCAGGCCGCGCCGGACGACATCGACCTTGCGTGCGTGCATCTCGTCGTTGATCCCGGTGCCGCGCCCGGTGACCTCCGCCGGGTCCTGGCCCGTGTAGACGCAGATCAGGGCGGCCGACACCGTTGTGTTGGCGATGCCCATCTCACCGGTGAGCAGCGCCTTGTTACCGGCGGACACCAGGTCGCGGGCCGTCTCGATACCGACCTCGATCGCCGAAAGGACCTCCTCGCGGCTCAGCGCGGGGCCCGTCGTGAAGTCGGCCGTACCGGCGCGGACCTTACGGGGCAGCAGCCCCGGCGAGGCCGGAAGCTCACCCGCGACGCCCACGTCCACGACACAGACCTCCGCCCCCACCTGGGTCGCGAACGCGTTGCACACCGCGCCGCCGCTCAGGAAGTTGGCGACCATCTGGCCCGTGACCTCCTGCGGCCACGGGGTCACGCCCTGGGCATGCACGCCGTGGTCACCCGCGAAGATCGCGACAGCGGCTGGCTCCGGAATCGGCGGCGGGCAGAGCCGGGACAACCCGCTCAGCTGCGCCGAGATGATCTCCAGCATGCCGAGCGCGCCGGCCGGCTTCGTCATCCGCTTCTGCCGGTCCCACGCCTCCCCCAGCGCCTTGGCGTCCAGCGGGCGGATCCCGGCGATGGTCTCCTGGAGCAGATCGTGCGGTTCCTCGCCGGGCAGGGCGCGGCGGCCGTACGTCTCCTCGTGGACGACCCACGACAGCGGCCGGCGCTTGGACCAGCCCGCCTGCATCAGCTCGGGCTCCTCGGGGAACTCGTCGACGTATCCGACGCACAGATACGCCACGACTTCGAGGTGCTCGGGAAGGCCCAGCGCACGGACCATCTCGCGCTCATCGAAGAAGCTGACCCAGCCGACGCCGAGACCCTCGGCGCGGGAGGCGAGCCAGAGGTTCTCCACCGCGAGGGCGGAGGAGTACGGGGCCATCTGCGGCTGGGTGTGCCGGCCGAGGGTGTGCCGGCCACCGCGCGTCGGGTCGGCGGTGACGACGATGTTCACCGGGGTGTCGAGGATGGCCTCGATCTTCAGTTCCTTGAACTGCTTGGCCCTGCCCTTGGGCAGCGACTTGGCGTACGCGTCACGCTGACGCTGCGCCAGCTCGTGCATGGACCGCCGGGTCTCGGCAGAGCGGATGACGACGAAGTCCCAGGGCTGGGAGTGGCCCACGCTGGGCGCGGTGTGCGCGGCCTCCAGGACGCGCAGCAGCACCTCGTGCGGGATGGGGTCGGAACGGAAGCCGTTACGGATGTCACGGCGCTCGCGCATCACCCGGAGCACGGCCTCGCGGTCGGCGTCGTCGTACCCGGACGCGGCGGGGGAGCCTTCTTCGACGGTCTGGACGGCTTGGACGGCCGGTACGGGCTGGACTTCCGGGAGTTCCGGGGCTTCCGGAAGGCCGGGCTCGGGCTCGGGCTCACCGAGGAGTTCCGGTGCCGGTGCGGGCTCCGGTGCGGCCTCGTACACGGGCTCGGGTGCGTATACCGGCTCGGACTCGTATACGGGCTCGGGCTCGGGTACGGGCTCCGATTCGGGCGCGGGCTCTTCCGCTGCCTGGGCGATCGGCTCCGGGGCCAGGACCGGGTCCGCGACCTGTTCGGCCGGCTCTTCGGGCGCGGGCAACTCCACGGCGGGGGTGGGTACTTCCTCGGCGGCCTGCTCGGCGGCGACCGGCTCGGGGGTAAGCAACTCGGGGGTAAGCGGCTCGGGGGTAAGCGGCTCGGCGGCGACCGGCTCGGGGACAACCGGAATCTCGACCTCCGCTTCTGCTGCGATCTCTTCGGCCGCTTCGGCCTCGGGCTCCGGCGGCGCCTCCGCGACGACGGGCTCGGCCGGCGGAGCAGGCTCGACCGGCTCCGGGGCGACCGGCACGAACTCGGCCGCGGCGGCCGGGTCCTGTGCGGCGTCCTGTACGGGGACCGGCTCGGGCTCCTGCGCGGCTTCAGGGGTGGGCTCGGGCAGCTCCGCGACCTCCTGGACCGGTACCGGCTCCGGGACGACCGTTTCTGCCGCCACCTCCGCCTCCACCGGCGCGGGCCCGGCCTCGGACTGCGGCGGCTCGGCCACCCAAGGGGCCCCGGCCTGCGGCAGAGCCTCGCTGAGCTGCGGTCCTGGCAGTACGTCCGGGTCCTCACGGGGGACGTCGAGGTACTCAGGTCCCGTGGTGGGCGGCCCCTGGGTCTTCGCCCGTACGCGGACGGCGTGCGCCGACGTGCCCGCCGGTCCGCGGTCGGCGAGCGAACGGACCACACCGCCGGTCGGGTCGGGCACCGAAGGGCCCAGGTGCAGCGGGCGGCGCACGGGGGGCGGGGTGGGGTTCGAGACGGTCGACGGGAAGCGCACGCCCCTGAGGTCCACCGAACCGGAATCCCGGCCACCGGCTTCATGCGCGCCGGGCCGGTGCAGGTTCTGTCCCCGCCCGATGGATCCCTGCGCGGCGGCCTCGTGCGCGGGCTGAGCGACGGCCTCTTCGGGCTCCGCGGGAGCGGTCGCCTGAGCCGGCGCCTCGGCCACGGCCACCGCCACCGGCGCCTGCCCCATCTGCGCCTGATACTCGGCCTGGGCCTGGTACTCGGGCTGCTCCTGGTACTGAGCCTGGGCCTGGTACTCGGGCTGGGCCTGGAACTGCTGCTCGGCGGTAAATTCCTGCTGCGTCCGGTACGCGTCCTGCGCCTGTGTCTGCGTCTGCGTCTGCGTCTGTGACACCGGCTCCGCCTGTTCTATGGGCGGCACCTGCTGCTGGATCTGCGTCTGCTCGGGGACCGGGTACCCCTCAGGCGTGGCGTATCCCTCGGCGACCGCGTACCCCTCGGCGACGGCATAGCCTTCGGGAGCCACGTACCCCTCCGGAGCCGCGTACCCCTCGGGGGCCGCATACCCCTCGACCGCGTACCCCTCGGGGACGGCATAGTCGGCGGGCACCACCTGGGGGTCGTTCCACCCCCCCTGCGCGCTCGGCATCAGCAGCAGGTCTTCGTCCTCGGTGGCGGGGGCGGAGGGGTCGAGGTAGGTGTACGCGCCATGAGCGGGGATGCCCGGCTGCTCCACCATGCCTGCGTTCTCCGGCAGTCCCTCGCCCGGGACCTGGCCGGTGTCAGTCATGCGTACCCCTCGCCCATTGGTTGTGCTCCTTCAGCCCTTCACCGGGGCGCCCGATCTTCGGCGCTCCCGGCCCCCGTCCACTACAACGAGCGTGGGCGCCGCGCGGCACGAACAGCGCGCGGTCATCCAGCATTCTCGCGGCCATTCACAGCCGTGACAGGAGTTCCGCCACGGTCCGCTGTGGGCTGCGCCACGTCGCGCGTCCCCCGGTTGCCGCCGTACCACATGAGAGTCCAAAACGGGCCCCTTTTCCGGACATTGACCAACGAAGTGACGAACGCCCGGCAGCGGTACAACGATCGGCCAGCCTACCTCGCGCCGTCCGGCAACAGGGTCAGGGGGCGCTGTCGGGGCGCTGCCCGGAGAGCAGGAAGACGACGGATCGCTCGCGCTCGGACCAGGCGCCGGTGTCCAGGTCGACGGACTGGAGCAGGGCGCACTCCACCTCATATCCGCCTTCCCGCAAGGCCGTTCCGACCGCCTCGGCCTCGTCGCGCGTGGCCGCGTGAGTGACGATCCGCTCGGGCCTGCGGTCGGCGCAGGCGATGACCACGTCGATGCCACCGCCGCCGATCCGTACGACATCGGGCTCGGGCAGCCGCTCCAGCACGTGCGGCGCTCGCCCCTGGACGACCTGGAGCTGAACGCCCGCACGCCGGGCGGCCGCTGTCGTGCTGGCACAGGCTCCGGGCTCGTCGTCGACGGCGATCACGGCCGCGCCGAAGCGGGCCGCCTCGGCGGCGAGCGCGCCGCTGCCCGAGCCGATGTCCCAGATCAGGTCGCCGGTCCTGGCGCCGAGGCGGGACAGCTGGGCGGCGCGCAGCCAGGTCGACTCGCCCTCGTCGAGGTCGATGCCGTACTCCTCGGTGGGCAGCGCCCAGCCCCGCACAGCCGGCGGATATCCGGGGTCACGGCCGGCGATCCAACCGCCGGACGGCGAGGCCGCGGTGCCGGTCCCACCGACGACGATCACGACATTGGGGTCGCGCCAGACATGGTCGGCGGCCTTCTCGGAGGTGAGGACGGTGACCTGTTCCCGCTCGGTGCCGAGTTCCTCGCAGATGACGAAGGTGCGGTGGACCCCTTCGAGGAGCAGCGCGAGTTCGGCGGGTCCTGCGCCCGGGGAGGTGAGGACGGCGACCTTGGTGTGCGCCCGGCAGACGTTGATGGCGCGGCGCAGCGTACGGCGGTGGGCGACGACGATCTGGGCGTCGTCCCAGGCCATCCCGGCGCGGGCGAAGGCGCTGGCCACGGCGGAGACCGCGGGGACGACTTCGACCTCCAGGCCGTGTTCGGGCGCGCGCAGGGTGCGTACGACTCCGAAGAAGCCGGGGTCGCCGTCGGCGAGGACCACCGCGCTGCCGCGGTGCCCGGCGATACGGCGGGCCGCCAGTTCGATGCTGCCGAGCCGGATGCGCTCGGCGTCGGCCGGCACCTCGGGGAGTGCCAAATGGTGGGCGGCCCCGGCCACCAGCGTGGCAGCGGAGAGGGCGGACGTGGCCGCGGCGGTGAGGGGCGAACCGTCCCAGCCGATCACCGTGACGCGGTCGGCCATCGTCGTCAGTCTCCCGAAGTCGTCACAGCTGGCAGGGTGAGCACGGTGAGAGTACCTGGCCCGGGACGAGGGCGGCCGGGCGGTGGGGGTCCGGCCGTCAGTTCCAGTCGGTGAAGGACGCGTAGCCGCCCGCGTCGGCCATCTGTTCGGCGACGCCTTCGAGGTCCTCGGGCAGCAGGCTCCAGACGATCAGATCGGTGCGGATGTCGGTCCAGCCGCCGTCCTCGGTCTGCGTACGCGCTATCCAGGCGTTGCGCAGGACGCCTTCGCTGATACAGCCGATCTTCTGCGCGACCTGCTGGGAGGCGGTGTTGTCGGCGGCCGTGCGCACCTCGATGCGCTCGAACTTCTGGTCGCGGAAGAGCCACTGGGCTGCCGCGAGCACCGATTCGGTGGCGTATCCCTCGCCGCGGGCCCAGGGGGCGGTGACATAGGCCGCCTCGGTGGCGAGGATGTGCCAGTTGGTGCTGTGGAAATGAACGAGGCCGACGAGGCGCTGGGTGAGGAACTCGTTGACGGCGAAGACGATGCCGCGCCCCTCGGTGCGTTCGGCGGGGGCGATCCGGCTGACCCATTCCTCGGCGTCCGCCGCGGTGTACGGGTGCGGCACGGAGGTCCACGCGGTGACCATTTCGTCGTTCATCATCTCGATGTGCGCCGGAATGTCCGACGGCTCGAAGGGGCGGAGCACCAATCGCTCCGTGCTGATGGAGACGTCCGGAAAGGTGGTAGTCATGCGCAGCTCCATGCCTCAGTCCGTCGTAAATGCACAGCATGCAGCATCCGGTCGGGGACGCGCATGGCCGGGTCCGTACGGCTGCGTGGGCCCCGCGCACGACCGGCGTGTGCGGGGCCCTCGCTGACAAGAACGTTACTGCTGCGCCTACTTGCGGGGTTGCCCGACGGGGTTAGCCGGCCGCGCCGAACGCGGGCACGATCGAGCCGTCGTAGGTGTCCTCGATGTACTCCTTGACCTCGGGCGAGTTGAGGAGCTTCGCGAGCTTCAGCACGCGCGGGTCGCTCTCGTTGCCCTTCTTGACGGCGAGGAAGTTGGCGTACGGGTTGCCGTCGGCCTTCTCCAGGGCCAGGGCGTCCTGGGCGGGCTTGAGGTCGGCCTCGATGGCGTAGTTGCCGTTGATGACGGCGGCGTCGACGTCGTTCAGGGCGCGCGGCAGCGTGGCGGCCTCCAGCTCCTTGAACGTGAGGCCCTTCGCGTCCTTGATGTCGGAGAGGTTGGCGTCGGTGCCGGCGCCGTCCTTCAGCGTGATCAGACCGTTGTCCGCGAGCAGCTTGAGCGCACGGCCCTCGTTGGTGGTGTCGTTCGGGATCGCGATGCTCTGGCCGGACCTGATGTCCTTGAGGTCCTTGGCCTTCGAGGAGTACAGGCCGAGGGGCTCCAGCTCGACGTTGACGACGGGCACGATGTGGGTGCCCTTCTTCTTGTTGAAGTCGTCCAGGTACGGCTTGTGCTGGAAGAAGTTGGCGCCGACCTCACCGCTCTCGGTGGCGGTGTTCGGCAGGACGTAGTCGGTGAATTCCTTGACCTCCAGATTGAGGCCGGCCTTCTCCGCCAGGTTCTTCTTCACGAAGTTCAGGATGTCGGCGTGCGGCGTCGGGGACGCGGCGACGACCAGCGGCTTTGACGTGTCGGCGGCGCCGGACGCAGAGGTGGCGCCCGGGTCGGAGGCGGTGCCGCAGGCGCTGAGGCCGAGGGCAGCGGTGGCGGCGGCAGCCGCGGTGAGCTTGACGGTGGTGCGCACGAAGAGTGCCTCTTTCCGGTGGTGCGGTGGTGATAGCCCGGACAAGGAGTGCGGGCCGTAGGGGGAAACTCAGGGGTTCAGGAAGTGGGGTTCAGGAAGTGGTACGGCCGCGACGCGCCAGCAGCCGTACGGCGCCGTCACCGAGCAGCTGGATCACCGTGACGATGGCGATCAGGATCACGACCGTGGCGATCATGAAGCCGTTCTCGAAGCGCTGGAAGCCATAGGTGACGGCCTTGGATCCCAGGCCCTCGCCGCCCACCGCTCCCGCCATGGCCGAGTAGCCGATGAGCACGATGACGGTGGTGGTGACGGCGGAGACCAGTGAGGGCAGCGCCTGCGGCAGCAGCACCTTGCGGACGATGGTGGGGATCGAGCCGCCCATCGCCTGGACGGCCTCGACCAGCCCGTGGTCGACCTCGCGGATCGCCGTCTCGACGAGACGCGCGAAGAACGGGATGGCGCCGATCGCCAGCGGCACGATCATCGCGGTGGGGCCGATGAAGGTGCCGATGACCAGGGTGGTGAACGGGATCAGCGCGATCAGCAGGATCATGAACGGCAGCGAGCGGCCGATGTTCACGACCACGCCGACGGCCTTGTTCACCGGGGCGTTCTGCAGCAGTCCGCCCTGGTCGGTGAGGACGAGCAGGATGCCGAGCGGCAGTCCGCCGGCGAGGGTGACGAGCGCGGACCACAGCACCATGTAGAGGGTGTCGATGGTCCCCTGGGACAGCAGCGGCTGCATTTCCGACCAGGTCACGTGGCACTTTCCTTCACCAGTTCGGAATGGGGTTCGTCGACGGTCTCGACCTGGAGTCCCTGCTCGCGCAGGAAGCCGACCGGCACGACGTTGTCCTCGTAGCGGCCGGGCAGTTCGATCCGCATCCGGCCGATCTGGCGTCCGCCGACGGTGTCCATCGCGGCGCCCAGGATCGATATGTCGATGTTGTACGTCCGGGAGAGCTGCGAGATCACCGGCTGGGTGGCGGCCTCGCCGTGGAAGGTGACATCGACGACCGTACGGTCAGGTCCCGTCGGGGCCCCGCCCACCGGGAACAGCTCCTGGGCCAGCCGCGAGCCGGGGGTGGCGAGCAGTTCGCCGACCGTGCCGGACTCGACGATCCTGCCCTTCTCCATCAGCGCGGCCGAGTCGCAGATCGTCTTCACGACCTCCATCTCGTGCGTGATGAGCAGGACCGTCAGACCGAGCTGCTGGTTGAGGTCGCGCAGCAGCTGGAGGATCGAGCGGGTGGTCTCGGGGTCGAGGGCGCTGGTCGCCTCGTCGGAGAGCAGCACCTTGGGGTCGCCGGCCAGCGCGCGGGCGATACCGACGCGCTGCTTCTGGCCGCCGGAGAGCTGGGCGGGGTAGACCTTGGCCTTGTCGGCGAGACCGACGAGGTCCAGCAGCTCCAGCGCGCGGCGTGCCCGCTCCTGGCCGGAGACGCCGAGGATCTCCAGCGGCAGTTCGACGTTGTCCTTGACCGTGCGCGAGGACAGCAGATTGAAGTGCTGGAAGACCATGCCGATCGAACTGCGCGCCCGGCGCAGCTCCTTGCCGGCCCGCCGGCCGCGGCCGGCGAGTGCGGTGAGGTCCTGGCCGTCGACGCGCACGCTGCCGGCGGTGGGGCGTTCGAGGAGGTTGACGCAGCGGATGAGCGAGGACTTTCCGGCGCCGCTCTGTCCGACGACTCCGAAGACCTCGCCCTCGCGGACATGCAGGTCGACGCCGTCGAGAGCGGTGACTTCACGGCCTCGCGACCGGGCGGGCCGGTAGATCTTCGTCAGGCCCGTAGTAGTGATCACAGGGGTATCCGTCAC
Organism: Streptomyces sp. NPDC058198; assembly: GCF_042882605.1. Lineage (NCBI taxonomy): Bacteria > Bacillati > Actinomycetota > Actinomycetes > Kitasatosporales > Streptomycetaceae > Streptomyces > Streptomyces sp. NPDC058198. The sequence continues at coordinate 281,891 of NZ_JBHVVP010000006.1, read as the reverse complement.
TGTCGAGTGCGCGGCGAAATGTCCGCCGGGCACGGGGCATTCGTCATTCCGTCGCGGCACGGCCGAGTCGGTGGGTGACCGGGGGGCGGCGTGCGCGAGGGGCGGGCGGGCACAGTCCGGCTCTACGGCCCTGAGGGCAGGGCTGTCATGGCGTACGGACTCGGCGCGGCCGCGTGGACTTTGTCGGGTCTCGCTTCGGGGCGCGAGACTCAGGCAGGGGCCCTCAGTTGGCGCACATTCGACACAGACAACGAGCACCGGGCGTCGTGATCGCCTCGGTCGCGGGGGCGCGGTTGCTCGTCGTGGTCATGCGGTAAGTAAAACAGACGTCCTTATTGACGAAGGAGGCGCGTCCGCATAGCGGACAGACCTGTCGCACCGTTCCGGCCTCCGCTCTCCGGGCTGTGACCTGCGCCGACACGGCGGGAAGAGGGATCACGGCCGCCTGCGCGATCAGCTCCGTACGGCCCCGCCGTGTGGTCAACGCCACGGTTCGCATGCCCGGCCGTCGCTGCCGCGCCCTTCGGCTGACGCGGGGGCGCGCGTGTCGGGCCTTTTGCGCCGTAATACTCTCGGGCCCATGCTTGTCGCCCTGACGGTCACGGTCTCCGTGGCCGCGCTCGCCCTCGCCGCCTGGTGCGGTTTCGCCGCCTACCGCGACCAGCCCACCAAGGACTGGCACTTCATCGGCATGGCCGTGGTGTCGGTGCTGGCGCTGGCCCAGCTGGTGGTGGGGATCGTGCAGCTGGCGCGCGGTGAGAAGGCCGACCAGGGCTCGGTGATCTTCATCTCGTATCTGCTCGGTGCCCTGCTCGCGGTGCCCGCGGCCGGTTTTCTGTCGCTGAGCGAGCGGACCCGCTGGGGCTCGGTGACGGTCTCGGCGGGGGCGGTCGTCCTGGCCGTGCTGGAAGTACGGCTCCACGACATCTGGGGAGGCTGACGATGGACGGGTCCAGCGGCGCCGCGAAGACGCACAAGAAGACGGGGAACGAGACGGGGAACGGGGCAGCCGAGGGGGCGTCCCGGGCCAGGCTGGTCCAGGGGCCCGGTCTGCTGCTGGTCTGGCTGTACGGCGTGATGTCGGTCGGCGCCGTGTCCCGGTCGGTCTACCAGATCGCCACCGAGTTCGACCGGGCGCCGCTGGCCTACGCTCTCTCCGCGGTCGCCGCCGTGGTGTACGCGTTCATCACGTACACCCTCGTACGCGGCGGGGAGGCGGCGCGGAAGGCGGCGCTGGTGTGCTGCGCCGCCGAGCTCGCGGGCGTACTGACCGTCGGGACCTGGACGCTGGCCGAGGCCGCCGCCTTCCCGGACGCCACGGTCTGGTCGGACTACGGCATGGGGTATCTGTTCATCCCCGTACTGCTGCCGGTCACCGGCATCCTGTGGCTGCGCCGCTCACGGCGGTGAGGAGCGGAATCCCCCTCGTGCCGGGGAGGATTCCACCGCTCACCGAACGGGCGGCGCGGTCCGCGAGGTCCGGCCGGATCAGGCACTGGCCACGTACGCCCCGGCCGACGCCTGCTTCTCCAGGGTGACGAGTCGCAGCCGGGGACCGGTCTGCTCCGTCGACACGGGCGCGTAGCCGCGACTGCGGTAGAGCCGCAGATTGCCCTCGCTGCGATGGCCGGTGAAGAGCTGGAAGCGCTGGGCGGCCGGCTCTCCCGCGAAATGCACCTCGATGGCGTCGAGCAGTCGGCCGCCGAGACCGTGGCGCCGCATCCGCGGGTGGACGATGAGTTTGGCGATCCGGGCGGTGCCGGTCGCGTCGATACTGCCCCGTACCGAGGCCACCACTTCGTCGCCGAGGCGCGCCACCAGGCCGTGGCCATGGTCGAGTTCGGCCCGCAGGTCGTCGAGGGTCTGGGTGAGGGGCTCGATGGTGTAGTCGCCGTAGAGCTCGGCCTCGTTCTGGTAACACAGGTACTGCAGCTTCAGGATGTGCTCCGCGTCCTGCGCACTCGCCGCTGAGATGGTCACGCTCATGCCCATGTGTGCATGCCTCCCGCTCACCTGCTCGCCAATGGTCTACCGCTCCTTTCCCCCGAGTTCTGGAGCGGCAACCTCCGCTGCGAGCATTCTGCGCAGGTATCCCAGGCATCTGGCACGCAATGGTCCCAAACTGCCCTGTGACATACCCAACTCCCCCGCGATCTCGCGATAGGTGGGGTCCTTCGGCGACAGCATCGCGGTGAGCACCCGGGGGCAGCGGCCGGGCGTGCGGCGGACCGCCGCGCGGAGCGTGCGCCGCCGTTCGGCGCGCAGCGCGGCTCGTTCGGGGTCGGCCCCGGGGCCGGACTCCGGGCCCGCGGCGGGCTCGTCGCGGTACGGGTGTTCACGGGCGGCGGTGCGCCGGGCGCGGCGCGCTTGGGCCCGGACGACGCCCCGCACCCAGCGCGCGGCGTCGTCCGGCGGCCCCTCGCCGTCCATGCGCTCCAACAGCCTTAGCCATACGGCCTGTTCGAGGTCGCCCGGCTCCGCCCCGGCCGCCGGCGCCTCCGCGGCCGCCTCCGCGCGCACGAGCGGGAGCAGCGCCTGTACGAGATCCTCCCGGCCGGGGCGAGCGCGCCGCGGTGCCGGGGCGGACGGGCGCGGTGCGCGGCGGGACGGGGTGGCTTCGGCGAGGGTCATGTCCGGCGGGACGTTCCGGCGGCGACGGCCGGTTGCTCCCCGGCCGGGCAGTCACCCGACCGGGGCACCCGTCGTCAGCGGCTGACGAAGTCGGCTCGCGCCAGCAGACCCGTGTCCGGGTTGTCGGTGAAGATCCCGTCGATGCCCTGCTCGAAGTAGACCTTGAACGCGCCGAACGCGTCGCCGTACGCGTTCGGGTCCGTACCGCGCCGGAAGTCCGCGGGCAGGAAGCTGTTCTCGTCGCGCAGCGTGAACGGGTGGAGGATCAGGCCCTTCGCGTGGGCGTCCCGTACCAGCGTCGTGGGCGTGCCCAGCTTGCCCGAGGTGTCCTTCGGGATGATCAGGTCGAGCGTCGGCCCGATGCCCTGCGCGAAGGACGCGATCCACTTCAGGCCCTCGGGCTTGACCAGATCGGCGACCGTGCGCGGGTCGCCCGCCACCCTGAAGTCCCACGGCCGGGTGCCCGCCGCGTCGAGCAGGACGACGCGCGGCGAGGAGACCAGCTTCGCCATCCGCTGCATGCTGCTCGGCTCGAAGGACTGGAGGAAGATCGCGGAGTCCTTGCGGTCGCGCCCGTACCGGCGCAGCAGCTTCGCCAGCCGCTCCTCCAGGCCGAGGCCGAGGCCGCGGAAGTAGGTGGGGTGCTTGGTCTCGGTGTACAGCCAGACCGGGCGGCCCCGGCGGCGGCCCTCGTCGTCGGCCCAGCGCAGGACCTCCTCGAAGGTGGGGATCTCCCAGCGGCCGTCGTACAGGGTGTTGCGCTGGCGGGTGCCCGGGATGCGCTCCTTGGCGCGGAGCGTCTTCAGCTCGGCGAGCGTGAAGTCCTCGGTGAACCAGCCGGTGAGGCTGACCCCGTCGACGGTCTTGGTGGTCTTGCGGCCGGCGAACTCCGGGTGGTCCGCGACATCCGTCGTCGCGGTGATGTCGTTCTCGTGACGGCACACCAGATGTCCGTCCTTGGTGGGCACCAGGTCCTGCTCGATCACATGCGCGCCGAGGTCGAGGGCGAGCTGGTACGAGCCGAGGGTGTGCTCGGGGCGGTAGCCGCTGGCCCCGCGGTGGCCGACGATCGTGGGCACGGGCAGGCGGGTGTGCGACGGTCCGTGGCCACCGCCCCGCTCCTGCTCCGCGGCCTGCGCCGTGGCGGGCAGTGCCATGGCCGCCGAGCCGAGCACCGCCGCTCCCAGTACGGTCCGCCGTCCGGGCGTGTTCCGCGCACCCTGTGTCATGAACGCTCCTTGATGTGATGTCCCGCACCTGTCAAGCGAGGCCCGAGCGTAGGCGGCTATGCCTGCCAGGTGGGAGACCCTGGGAGAACGTGACGGAAACACACGTCAACACCGTGTATCCAGCGGGTGAACCCGATGTGCGATCCCCTTGGGCCGCGAGTATCGTCCTCACCTGCAAGGATTTCGCCGGCCATCCACGACCGTCCCACGACACCGGAGGACCCGTTGTCCCGCTTCGCGCTCATCAAGGCAGTGCTCGGACCGCTCGTGCGCCTGATGTTCCGCACCCGAGTGGAAGGCGCCGAGCATATTCCGGGGAGCGGACCGGTCATCCTCGCCGGCAACCATCTGACCTTCATCGACTCGATGATCCTGCCCCTGGTCTGTGACCGTCAGGTCTTCTTCATCGGCAAGGACGAGTACGTCACGGGCAAGGGCCTCAAGGGCCGGCTGATGGCCTGGTTCTTCACCGGCGTCGGGATGATCCCGGTGGACCGCGACGGTGGGCGCGGCGGGGTCGCGGCGCTGATGACGGGCCGTCGGGTGCTGGAGGAGGGCAATGTCTTCGGCATCTACCCGGAGGGCACCCGTTCACCCGACGGCCGCCTGTACCGGGGGCGCACCGGCATCGCGCGGCTGACGATGATGACGGGGGCGCCGGTGGTGCCCTTCGCGATGATCGGTACGGACAAGCTCCAGCCGAACGGCTCCGGCATGCCGCGCAGCGGCAAGGTGACGGTGCGCTTCGGCAAGCCGATGGAGTTCTCGCGGTACGAGGGTATGGACCGCGACCGCTATGTGCTGCGGGCGGTGACGGACTCGGTGATGGCCGAGGTCATGCGGCTGTCCGGCCAGGAGTACGTGGACATGTACGCCACGAAGGCGAAGGCCGCGTAGGCCCTGTCCGGCGGGTCTTCGCGGGCCCGCGACGCCTGACGGCGCGGCGGCCGGGCCCGGAACCGGCCGCCCGGCCCCCTGCCGACTGCGGTGTCCTGCGCCGACCGCCGCGCCCTCCCGGCGTACCGCAGCGCCCCCGCCGGCCGCTGTTCCTCAGTGCTCCACGGTGTCTTCCAGCTTCTGGCCGCGCAGCAGGAACCACGCCGCCACCGCCGTCGCCAGCAGGACCGCCGCGCCCACGCCCGACGCGAGGCGCAGGCCGTCCACGAAGGCGTCCTGGGCCGCGGTGACCAGGGCCGTACCGGCGTGTCCCGATAGGCCGGACGCCACGTCGACCGCGCCGCCCAGGGACTCGTGGGCGGCCGAGGCCGCTCCCACGGGGACACCGGGCGGGGTGGGGAAGTCCCGGTAGACGCCGGTGACGATCGAGCCCAGTACGGCGATGCCGAGCGCAGCGCCCAGTTCGTAGGCCGTCTCCGACACCGCGGAGGCCGAGCCCGCCTGCTCCTTGGGGACGTTGGAGAGGATCACGTCCGCGGTCACGGTGAAGGAGAAGCCCGCGCCGACCCCGACGACGAGCAGCACCGCGCCCAGCAGCGGATAGCCGGTGGACTGGCTGAGTCCGGTCAGCACCGCGAGGGCCAGGCCGATCGCCGCGAGACCGCCGGCCACCACCGACCGTACGGTGAAGCGGCGGGCGGTGGCCCCGGCGATCAGGCCCGCCGTCACCGCGCCCACGGCCGCCGGAAGTTCGGCCAGACCCGCCTCCAGCGGGCGCATTCCCTGGACCAGTTGCAGGAACTGCGACAGGAAGAAGACCAGTCCCGACAGGCCGAGGATGGTCAGCAGGTCGGCCAGCACGGCGCCGGAGAAGCCCCGGCTGTGGAACAGCCGCATGTCCAGCAGCGGGGCGGGCAGCGTGAGCTGTCTGCGGACGAACCGGTACAGTGCGACCGCGCCGACCACTCCCACCACGGCGGCGTCCCAGCGCGGCCCGTGCGCCGCCATCTCCTTGACGGCGTATACGACCCCGACGATGCCGATGAGCGACAGCAGCACGCTCGGCACGTCCCAGGGGCCGGGCGCGGGGTTCTTCGACTCGGGCAGCGTCCTGACACCCACGATCACCAGCACCGCCATTACGGGCAGATTGATCAGGAAGACCGAGCCCCACCAGAAGTGCTCCAGCAGGAAGCCGCCGACGACCGGGCCGACCGCCGCGCCCGCGGAGGCCATCGCGCCCCAGATGCCGATGGCGAGGCTGCGCTCCTTGGGGTCGTGGAAGATATTGCGGATCAGGGCGAGGGTGGCCGGCATCAGGGTCGCGCCGGCGACACCCAGCAGCGCCCGGGCCAGGATCATCATGTCCGGGGTGGTGGCGTAGGCGTTGAGTACGGAGATCCCGCCGAAGGCGACCGCGCCCGTCAGCAGGAGCTTCTTACGGCCGATCCGGTCACCGAGGCTGCCCATGGAGACCAGCAGGCCGGCGATGACGAAGGAGTAGATGTCGCCGATCCAGAGGAGCTGGGTGCCGGACGGCTTGAGGTCCTCGCTGAGGAACGGGGTGGCGAGGCCCAGCACGGTCGCGTCGACGGCCACCAGCAGCACGGCCAGGACGAGCACGGCCAGCGCGATCCACCGCCCGGGGCGGGGGTTGAGCTCGCTCTTCGCCACGGTCCTGTAGGTGCTGGTCATGTCCTCACGCTCCGTCGTGCTCCGCCGAGCAGCAACTCGACGATCATGTATTGGAAGTCCTTGGTGGCGACCCGGCCGTCCTGGACCGCCCAGGCGCAGGAGCCGATGAGCCCGTAGAGGGCCTCGGTCAGCCACGCGGCGCTGAGGTCGATCCGGAACTCGCCCCGTTCCTGCCCGCGCCGGAAGAGCGCGGAGAAGCGGGCGTCGATCCGGTTCCAGCCCTCGTTGACCTCGCCCTCGAAGAGCTCGTTCTCGGTGACGAGGAAGGCGAGGAGCCCGGCGGCGGGCTCGATCTCCGCGACGACCCGGCGCAGCGCCTCGCCCGCGGGGCCCTCGTCGAGCCGGGCGGCGTCGAGCGCCGTCTCCAGCTCCTGGATGCCCAGCTCCTCCAGCGCCCTGATCAGCGCGCCGCGCCCGGCGAAGTGCCGGTGGAGCGTCGCCCGCCCGATGCCCGCGGCCCTGGCGACCTCGTCCATGGTGGCGGTCGCCTTGCGGGTGAGGAGGGCGGCGGCGGTGCGCAGCACCTGATCACGATTAACAGCCATGAGACAACCATAACCCACATGAGACACAGATGTCTCATTCTGCGGACGGCGGGCCGCCTGGGCCGGTCGCCTCGGCCTGTCGCACCACGGATACGTACGCGCCCACCGCGCTGGAAAGGAACACCCATATGAAGCCACTGCTGCTGATCGACGTCGACGGTCCGCTCAATCCGTACCTCGCCCTGTCGGAACCAGGGGCGCCGGACGGTTACGTCAGGTACCGCATGCGGCCCTCGGCCTGGACGGAGGTGCAGTCCCTGCCCGTGCTGCTCAATCCCGGGCACGGCGAGGAACTGCTCGCGCTCACCGACCGGTACGAGCTGGTCTGGGCCACCACCTGGAAGGGTGACGCGAATGAGTGGATCGGCCCGCGTCTCGGGCTGCCGGAGCTGCCGTACATCGACTGGCCCCAGATGCACGGAAAGGCCCCTCGCGGGACCTTCTGGAAGACGCGGTACATCCTGGAGTACGCGGCCGGGCGGCCGTTCGCCTGGGTCGACGACGACATAGCGTTGTACGACCACGAATGGGTGGAGCAGCGACACCTCGCCGCCGCCCTGCTGCTGCGCATCGATCCGGGGACCGGACTGACCCGGCCGGACTTCGACGCGCTCGCGGACTGGGCGGCGGCGCTGTAGACCACGGTCGCCGCGGCGGCTACTTCCTGGCGGTGGCCCAGGCGCGCTGGATCACCAGGTCGGCCTTGACCTCGGAGAGCTGGACGGCCACCGCCGAGGGAGCCGTACCGCCCCGGCCGTTACGGGAGGCCAGCGAGCCCGGCACATTGAGCACCGACCGCACCTCCGGGGTGAGGTGCGCGGAGATCTTCGCGAACTGCTCGTCGGTCAGCTCGTCCAGCTCGATGCCCAGCGTCTCGCACTCCTTGACGCACTCCCCCGCGACCTCGTGCGCCACCCGGAACGGCACACCCTGCCTGACCAGCCATTCCGCGATGTCCGTGGCGAGCGAGAAGCCGGCCGGGGCCAGCTCCTCCATCCGCTCCCGGTGGACGGTCAGCGTCGCCATCATGCCGGTGAAGGCCGGCAGCAGGACCTCCAGCTGGTCGCAGGAGTCGAAGACCGGCTCCTTGTCCTCCTGGAGGTCGCGGTTGTACGCGAGCGGCAGGGCCTTCAGCGTGGCCAGCAGCCCGGTCAGATTGCCGATGAGCCGGCCCGACTTGCCGCGCGCCAGCTCCGCGATGTCCGGGTTCTTCTTCTGCGGCATGATCGACGAGCCGGTGGAGAAGGCGTCGTGCAGGGTGACGAAGGAGAACTCCTTCGTGTTCCAGAGGATGACCTCCTCGGCGATCCGGGACAGGTTGACGCCGATCATCGCGGTGATGAACGCGAACTCGGCGACGAAGTCGCGCGAGGCCGTGCCGTCGATCGAGTTCCCCACCGAGCCCCGCTCGAAGCCGAGGTCCGCGGCGACCGCCTCGGGGTCGAGCCCGAGCGAGGAACCGGCCAGCGCGCCGGAGCCGTACGGGGAGACCGCCGTGCGCTTGTCCCACTGCCGCAGCCGCTCCGCGTCCCGGGACAGCGACTGCACATGGGCCAGCACATGGTGGGCGAAGAGGACGGGCTGCGCGTGCTGGAGATGCGTACGGCCCGGCATCGCGACGTCCGCGTGCGCCTCGGCGAGACCGACCAGCGCGTCCTGGAGCCCGGCGATGAGCCCGCCGATGATCCGGGCGTGGTCGCGGAGGTACATCCGGAAGAGCGTGGCGACCTGGTCGTTACGGGAGCGGCCCGCGCGCAGCTTGCCGCCGAGGTCGGCGCCGAGACGCTCCAGGAGACCGCGCTCCAGGGCGGTGTGGACGTCCTCGTCGGCGATGGTGCCGGTGAACGAGCCGTCGGCCACATCGGCTTCGAGCTGGTCGAGACCGGCCAGCATGCGGGTCAGTTCGTCGGCGGTGAGCAGCCCGGCCTTGTGGAGCGCGCGGGCGTGGGCCCGGGAACCGGCGATGTCGTACGGCGCGAGCCGCCAGTCGAAGTGGACGGACGCGGACAGGGCCGCCAGCGCGTCGGAAGGACCGTCGGCGAAACGGCCGCCCCAGAGCCGGACATCACCGTTGTTGCTGCTCACTACTGCTCCTCAGAGGGGTCGGGAAGTGCGACCGCCTCCCCGGCGCGGAGGAACGGGGAGGCGGCAGTCGTACGGGGGACCAGGCAGAGCCTGACGTGAGGCCGGGCCAGGTCCTGAGGCCGGGCCAGGCCGGGTCAGGCCAGATCGCGCCGTGCGGCGATCTTCGACGACAGGCCGAAGATCTCGATGAAGCCCTGCGCCTTGGACTGGTCGAAGGTGTCGCCCGAGTCGTAGGTGGCGAGGTTGAAGTCGTACAGCGACTCGTCCGACTTACGGCCGGTGACCACGGCCCGGCCGCCGCTCAGGGTCATCCGGATGTCGCCGGTGACATGCTGGTTGGCCTCGTTGATGAAGCCGTCCAGGGCGCGCTTGAGCGGGGAGAACCACAGGCCGTCGTAGACCATCTCGCCCCAGCGCTGCTCGACCTGCCGCTTGTAGCGGGCCAGCTCGCGCTCGACGGTGACGTTCTCCAGCTCCTGGTGCGCGGTGATCAGCGCGATGGCGCCCGGGGCCTCGTACACCTCACGGGACTTGATGCCCACGAGCCGGTCCTCGACCATGTCGATCCGGCCGATGCCCTGGGCGCCGGCGCGCTCGTTGAGCTGCTGGATGGCCTGGAGGACGGTCACGGGCCTGCCGTCGATGGCGACCGGGACGCCTTCCTTGAAGGAGATGACGACCTCGTCGGCCTCGCGGGCGACGGCGGGGTTCTGCGTGTACTCGTAGATGTCCTCGATCGGCGCGTTCCAGATGTCCTCCAGGAAGCCCGTCTCGACGGCGCGTCCGAAGACGTTCTGGTCGATGGAGTACGGGGACTTCTTGGTGGTCGCGATCGGGAGGTTCTTCTCCTCGCAGAAGGCAATCGCCTTGTCACGGGTCATCGCGTAGTCGCGGACCGGGGCGATGCACTTCAGGTCGGGGCCGAGCGCGGAGATACCGGCCTCGAACCGCACCTGGTCGTTGCCCTTGCCGGTGCAGCCGTGGGCGACGATGCCCGCGTTGTGCTTGTTCGCGGCGGCGACCAGGTGCTTGACGATCGTCGGCCGGGAGAGGGCGGAGACCAGCGGGTAGCGGTCCATGTAGAGGGCGTTGGCCTTGATCGCCGGGAGGCAGTACTCCTCGGCGAACTCGTCCTTCGCGTCCGCGACCTCGGCCTCGACGGCGCCGCAGGCGAGCGCGCGCTTGCGGATGACGTCCAGGTCCTCGCCACCCTGGCCGACGTCCACGGCGACGGCGATGACCTCGGCGCCCGTCTCCTCGGCGATCCAGCCGATGGCGACGGAGGTGTCCAGGCCTCCCGAGTAGGCGAGTACGACGCGCTCGGTCACGGGTATCTCCTTACGGTGCATTCACTGATGGGTATAACTATGCAGTGCACCGTATGGTTTTGTCAACGCGCCCTCTTGCGCACCTCCGCCGCCAGCAGCGGAGCGTGGCTGTAGCGCAGCTCCTTGGTGGCCGTGAGCAGGGTGAGGGTGTCCTCGCCCGCCAGTTCACCCAGCCGGGCGAGGTCGTGCTCGGGGCCGGGTCCGGCCAGTTCGGCTGCGTACCGCCGGGAGAACTCCTCGAACCGCTCCGGATCGTGTCCGTACCACTTCCGCAGCTCGTCCGAGGGCGCGGCGCCCTTCAGCCACTCGTCCAGCGCGGCCGCGCTCTTCGCCAGGCCGCGCGGCCAGAGCCGGTCCACCAGCACCCGGGCCCCGTCGGCCGGCTCCGGCGCTTCGTACACCCGGCGGACCCGCACCTCGTGCGCCGGCCGCGCCTTCTGTGTCTGCTGCGGCCTCTGGGTCTGCTGCGGCTTCTGTGTCTGCTGCGCCTTCTTCGTCATCGCTCCATGGTGCGACCGCCGGGACCGTCCCACCTGCCGAAAACCGCCTTCCCGTCCGATCGCCGGCGCGGATAATTCATGGCATGGGAAAGCTCTACGAACGGATCGACGGCCGGATTCGCACCTTCATCGAGGAACAGCCCGTCTTCTTCACCGCCACCGCGCCACTCGCGGACGACGGCCATCTCAATCTCTCGCCCAAGGGGCGGGCGGGAACCCTCGTCGTGCTCGACGAGATGAACCTGGCCTATCTCGACTTCGGCGGCAGCGGCGCCGAGACCATCGCGCATCTGCGCGAGAACGGCCGCATCACCCTGATGTGGTGCGCGTTCACCGGACCGCCCAAGGTGCTGCGGGTGCACGGCCGGGGCGAGCCGGTCTTCCGTGACGACCCCCGCTGGGCGCAGTACATCACTCACTTCAAGGAGACGGATGGGCCCTCCGCCCGCGCCATCATCCTGATCCGCGCCCAGCGCGTCAGTGACGCCTGCGGGTTCGCCGTCCCCTTCCTGGACTACCGCGAGGAGCGCACGCAGCACGCCGAACACTTCGGCCGGAAGTCGGACGAGGAGTTCGCCGCGTACTGCGAGAAGAAGGATCACGTCGGGGTGAGCCTGGACGGCCTGCCGGCGCTGCCCCTCCCGCTTCCGCCGCGCACCGACCTGGCCCCCGCCGCGAACGTCTAGGCCCCGCCGGACGGTCAGCGGTCGTTCTGGGCCAGCTTCAGCAGATGGTCCGCGAGCGCCTGGCCGCCCGCCGGGTCGCGGCTGATCAGCATCAGGGTGTCGTCGCCCGCGATGGTCCCGAGGACGTCGTTCAGTTCGGCCTGGTCGATGGCCGAGGCGAGGAACTGGGCCGCGCCCGGGGGCGTGCGCAGGACGACGAGATTGGCCGAGGCCTCGGCGGAGATCAGCAGTTCGCCGGAGAGCCTGCGCATCCGCTCCTCCTTCGCCGACTCCCCCAGCGGGGCGTGCGGCGTGCGGTAGCCGCCCTCGCTGGGGACCGCGTAGATCAGCTCGCCGCCGGTGTTTCGGATCTTCACCGCGCCCAGTTCGTCCAGGTCCCGGGAGAGCGTCGCCTGGGTGACGCTCAGCCCGTCGTCCGCGAGGAGTTTCGCCAGCTGGCTCTGGGAGCGCACCGGCTGCCGGTTGAGGATGTCGACGATCCGGCGGTGGCGGGCGGTTCTGGTCTGCGGCACGGACGGCCCGCCGTGCTCGGTTTCCTGGGCCTCGGTCATCGTCGTCTCATTCCCCGGATCGTCCGTCCCCGTGTGCGCTGCCGAGGATGCCGGGCAGCGCCCTCAGCAGCGTGTCCACCTCGTCGTCGCCGATGATCAGCGGGGGCATGAGCCGTACGACGTCGGGGGCGGGCACGTTCACCAGGAATCCGGCACCCTGAGCCGCCTGTTGCACCTGAGGCGCGAGCGGCTCGGTGAGCACGATACCCAGGAGCAGGCCCGAGCCACGGACGTGGGAGACCAATGGGTGGCCGAGGGCCTCGATGCCGTCCCGCAGCTTCTCGCCGAGACGCTTCACCTGGTCGAGGAGTCCCTCGGCCGCGAGCGTGTCGAGGACGGCGAGTCCGGCGGCGCAGGCGACCGGATTGCCGCCGAACGTCGTGCCGTGCTGGCCCGGCAGGAGCAGATCGGCGGCCTCGCCGAAAGCGATGGCCGCGCCCAGCGGCAGCCCGCCGCCGAGCCCCTTGGCGAGGGTGACGACATCGGGCTCGACGCCCTGGTGGGCCTGGTGCTCGAACCAGTGGCCGGTCCTGCCGACGCCCGTCTGGACCTCGTCGAGGACGAGCAGGGTGCCGGTGGCGCGGGTGATCTCCCTGGCCGCCTCCAGATAGCCCTTGGGCGGGACGACCACGCCGTTCTCACCCTGGATCGGCTCGATGATCACGAAGGCCGTCTCTTCGGTGACCGCGGCCCGCAGCGCCTCGGCGTCCCCGTACGGGACATGGGTGACCTCCCCGGGCAGCGGCAGGAAGGACTGCCGCTTCGGGGGCTGGCCGGTGAGGGCGAGCGCGCCCATGGTGCGGCCGTGGAAGCCGCCGTCGGTGGCGACCATGTGCGAACGGCCGGTCAGCCGGCCGATCTTGAACGCGGCCTCGTTGGCCTCGGCGCCCGAGTTGCAGAAGAACACCCGGCCGGGACGGCCGAAGAGCTGGATCAGCCGTTCGGCGAGGGCGACGGGCGGCTCGGCGACGAAGAGGTTGGAGACATGGCCGAGGGAGGCGATCTGCCGGGAGACGGCCTCGACGACGGCGGGATGTGCGTGGCCGAGCGCGTTCACCGCGATACCGCCGACGAAGTCGGTGTACGGATTGCCGTCCGCGTCCCAGACGGTGGCGCCGGCGCCACGGACGAGGGAGAGCTGCGGCGTGCCGTAGTTGTCCGTCATCACGCCCTGCCAGCGCTGTACGAGCTCCTGGTTGCCGGTCACTGTGCTGCTCCCCCTTCGGATGGGTGCGGTGCCTGCGGTGCGTCCGGTACGCCCGGGTCACCGGGGGCGTCGGGCACGACCATCGTGCCGATGCCCTCGTCGGTGAAGATCTCCAGCAGGATCGAGTGCGGAACCCGGCCGTCGATCACGCGGGCGGTGATGACCCCGTTGCGTACGGCGAACAGGCAGCCCTCCATCTTCGGCACCATGCCGCTGGACAGCTCGGGCAGCAGCTTCTCCAGCTCGGTGGCGGTCAGCCGGCTGATCACGTCGTCGCTGTTGGGCCAGTCCTCGTACAGTCCCTCGACGTCGGTGAGGACCATCAGCGTCTCGGCGCCCAGCGCCGCGGCGAGGGCGGCGGCCGCCGTGTCGGCGTTGACGTTGTAGACATGCCCGTCGTCGGTGCTGCGCGCGATGGAGGAGATGACCGGGATCCGGCCGTCCCCCAGCAGCGCTTCGATGGCGCCCGTGTCGATCGCGGTGATCTCGCCGACCCGGCCGATGTCGACCAGCTCTCCGTCGATCAGCGGCCGGTGCTGGGTCGCGGAGATGGTGTGCGCGTCCTCGCCGGTCATGCCGACGGCGAGCGGGCCGTGCTGGTTGAGCAGCCCGACCAGCTCGCGCTGGACCTGTCCGGCCAGCACCATCCGTACGACGTCCATCGCCTCGGGCGTGGTGACGCGCAGCCCGGCCTTGAACTCGCTGACCAGGCCGTGCCGGTCGAGCTGGGCGCTGATCTGCGGGCCGCCGCCGTGCACGACGACCGGTTTGAGGCCGGCCTGCCGCAGGAAGACGACATCCTGGGCGAAGGCGGCCTTGAGCTCCTCGTCCACCATGGCGTTGCCGCCGAACTTGATGACGACGGTCTTGCCGTTGTGCCGGGTGAGCCAGGGCAGCGCCTCGATGAGGATCTGCGCTTTGGGCAGCGCGGTGTGCTTCCGGGCGCTCACGAGCTGTACGCGCTGTTCTCGTGGACGTACTCGGCGGTGAGGTCGTTGGCCCAGATGACGGCGGTGTCCGTACCGGCGGCCAGGTCGGCGGTGATACGCACCTCGCGGTAGCGCATGTCGATGAGGTCGCGGTCCTCGCCGACGGAGCCGTTCTTGCAGACCCAGACGTCGTTGATGGCGACATTGAGCTGGTCGGGCTCGAAGGCGGCGTGCGTCGTACCGATCGCGGAGAGCACCCGGCCCCAGTTGGGGTCCTCGCCGTGGATGGCGCACTTGAGGAGGTTGTTCCGGGCGATGGAACGGCCCACCTCGACGGCGTCGTCCTCGGTCGCGGCGTTGATCACTTCGATACGGATGTCCTTGGAGGCGCCCTCGGCGTCCCCGATCAGCTGACGTGCGAGGTCGGCGCAGACCGTACGGACGGCCTCGGCGAACGCGTCGTACGCGGGCGTCACGCCGGACGCGCCGGAGGCGAGCAGCAGCACGGTGTCGTTGGTGGACATGCAGCCGTCGGAGTCGACCCGGTCGAAGGTGGTACGGGTTGCGGCGCGCAGCGCGGTGTCCAGCGCCGGTGCCTCGATGTCGGCGTCGGTGGTGAGGACGACGAGCATGGTGGCGAGGCCGGGTGCGAGCATGCCCGCGCCCTTGGCCATGCCGCCGACGGTCCAGCGCTCGCCGGCGCTGTTCTCGCCGCCCGCGACGGCGGTCTTGTGGACGGTGTCGGTGGTCTTGATGGCCAGGGCGGCCTTCTCGCCGCCGTGCGCGGAGAGTTCGGCCGCGGCCTTCTCGATTCCCGGCAGCAGCTTGTCCATCGGGAGCAGCAGGCCGATCAGCCCGGTCGAGGCGACCGCGATCTCGCCCGCGCTGTGTCCTTCGAGGACCTCGGCGGTCTTCTCGGCGGTGGCGTGGGTGTCCTGGAAGCCTCGCGGGCCGGTACAGGCGTTGGCGCCGCCGGAGTTGAGGACGACGGCCGTGACCTCACCGCCCTTGAGGACCTGCTCGGACCAGAGGACGGGCGCGGCCTTGACACGGTTGGAGGTGAAGACGCCCGCGGCGGCTCGGCGCGGCCCGTTGTTGACCACGAGGGCCAGGTCCGGGTTGCCGTTCTCCTTGATCCCGGCGGCGATGCCCGCCGCCGTGAATCCCTTGGCTGCCGTGACACTCACGGTGCGACTCCGATCGTGGAAAGTCCGGTGTCCTCGGGGAGTCCGAGGGCGATGTTCATGCTCTGCACCGCGCCGCCTGCGGTGCCCTTGGTGAGGTTGTCGATGGCGCTGATCGCGATGACGCGCCCTGCGGCCTCGTCGTACGCGACCTGGATCTGCGCGGCGTTCGAGCCGTAGACGGACGCGGTCGCGGGCCACCGGCCCTCGGGAAGGAGATGGACGAACGGCTCGTCGGCGAAGGCCTTCTCGTACGCGGCCCGTACGTCCTGGGCCGTGGTGCCGGGCTTCGCCTTGGCGGAGCAGGTGGCGAGGATGCCGCGCGGCATCGGGGCGAGGGTCGGGGTGAAGGAGACGGTGACCCGCTCCCCGGCCGCCTCGCTGAGGTTCTGGATCATCTCGGGGGTGTGCCGGTGGCCGCCGCCGACGCCGTACGGCGTCATGGAGCCCATGACCTCGGAGCCGAGCAGATGCGGCTTGGCCGCCTTGCCCGCCCCGGAGCTCCCGGACGCCGCGGTGATCACCGCCTCGGGCTCGGCCAGGCCCGCCGCGTACGCCGGGAAGAGTGCGAGCGAGACGGCCGTGGGATAGCAGCCGGGCACCGCGACACGCTTGGACCCCTCCAGCGCGGCGCGGGCACCCGGCAGCTCGGGGAGGCCGTACGGCCAGGTCCCGGCGTGTGCGGAGCCGTAGAACCGCTCCCAGTCGGCCGCGTCCTTCAGCCGGAAGTCGGCGCCCATGTCGATGACGAGCACCTCGTCCCCGAGCTGCTCGGCCACGGCCGCGGACTGCCCGTGCGGCAGCGCGAGAAACACGACGTCATGCCCGGCAAGCACCTCGGCCGTGGTCTCCCCCAGAACCCGCTCGGCCAACGGCAGCAAATGCGGCTGCAACCCACCGAGCCGCTGCCCCGCGTTCGAGTTCCCGGTCAGGGCGCCGATGTCGATGCGGGGGTGGGCGAGGAGCAGCCGGAGCACTTCCCCGCCCGCATATCCACTCGCCCCTGCCACTGCCGCACGTACAGCCATCGAAACCCTCCTCGGTAATGGCATGACTATACGTCCCCCCGCAGCTTTATGCAATGAGCTCACGACTCCATGATCGCGACGTGAGACTGATGTGACTGAGCGGCTGAGTTGGCCCTTTAGCGCTTGAGTTGGCGGCGGTTGGTGAGTAGCGCTCTGTAGCCGCAGCTTCCCGCAGACCGGCGGGAAGCTGCGGCCCTTCGACCTGCACCGATGGCTAACCAGGTACGACCGGGGCGGTCGCCCGCACCCCCGCGAGCACGACGCTGCCGCGGCGGCGCTTCACGCGGTAGAGCCCCACGGCCCGGGGGCGGGGCGGAGCCAGGCCGCCGGTCTAGTCATTGCCATCTAACACCTGACGAGCCGTCACTTTCCCGGGTAGTCGTCGATCACGTAGGTGGCCTTGTCGCCGTATGCATACAGGTTGAAAACCCTGCTGGTCGCTCCGACCTTGAAGTCCACGTAGTCCCAGGACTTGCGGTTGGCCCGGAAGTTGAGTTGCTGGGGCGTGTCGTCGCACCAGAAGCTCTTGTACTCCCAGGCACCGTGGTTGGAACCGTATCCGAGGGAGACGGACTGGCGGGTTGCGGCGCCCGAGGCGCAAGAAGCGTCCAGCTCGCCCCGGACGATGTAGCCGCTGCCGCCATCCGGGCTGACCGTGCCTCTGAACTCGACGTGGTACTGCGCGTTCCCGAGGTCGTCGCTGTCGTAGTAGAAGACATGCACGTCCTTTGTCGCAGCCTGCGCCGGGCCGGCGGTGGCCAAGGGGAGGGCGAGGGCGCCGAACGCGGCAGCCGCCACGGCCAGGCG
The DNA here is from genome assembly GCF_042882605.1 of Streptomyces sp. NPDC058198. NCBI lineage: Bacteria > Bacillati > Actinomycetota > Actinomycetes > Kitasatosporales > Streptomycetaceae > Streptomyces > Streptomyces sp. NPDC058198. Next base: position 264,589 of record NZ_JBHVVP010000006.1, on the reverse strand, counting down.
CCGGACGAGGGAGCGGCAGGTCGGCCTGACGGCCTGTTCAGTGATCATGCGAGTCTCACATTCTGTGCTTGCTTGGTCGCTTTGAGTGACGAGACTGCAGTATGTCATTCCGGAGTGGATGGCATTTCCCGCGCTCAGCGGGGCCAACTCAAGCGCTAAAAGGCCAACTCAACCGCTCAGTCACAACGGTGAGACTGAGCGCCTGGTCGGCCTATGTCGAATCCGAGTACTTCGGCGGAACGGGCGAGGAGAACACCGCCGTCTGGCGGGACGGACGCCTGGCCCTTGGCCCGTTGCATCTCCTTGAAGGAGATCCCGTCTCCGCCCAGGGGTCACCGGTCGCGCGGGCGCTTCGCGAGCTCGGCATCCAGCCCGCCGGTTCAAGCGACGAGTTCGCCGTAGCTGGACTTGACCAGCACCGTGAGAGCGAGAGCTGGCTCTCCTGAACATCGTGCCAACGGCTTCATCCGAGCCGCCTGCCACCGCGAATCGCCCGGCAGACTGCCCGCCGCTTTCGCGGAGACTGAGCGGCTGAGTTGGCCCTTTGGCGCTTGAGTTGGTCCGTGAGCGGGGGGTTGGACTGTTGGGTCTCTGTACTCCGCGCTTTTCGCGCAGCAGGTTTTCCGCTCGCGATATGCCGTAGCTGTCGGGCGGCCCGGCGGGCAGACTGCGCACATGCAGCTCCCCGCCGAAGCCGTTGCCGCCACCGATCTGATCGAGGTCGTCAGGATCTCCGGCCTGCCGGCCAAGCGGGGCGTTCCCTACCCCGGCAGGGCGGTCGCCCACTGGATCGGGAGCGAGGCCACCGACGTCCTGACCTTGATCGAGAACCTGCCCGGCAGCGAACAGCACCGCTGCGGCTTCTCGCCGGGCTGGGGCGTCCGGGCGTACGAGGACTCTCTCGATCTGGCGCTGTTCGAGGCAGCGTTCTGTTTCAGCTGCCACGAGGTCCGCATGCACGGAACGGCCGTGCCACCCGCGCTGGCCACGCAGTTCTTCGACGTGGACACCACGCCGGCCCAGACCCTTTTGGCCCTCTTCCGAGCGGCGGCCCCGTAGCCCGCCGACACCGAGCAAGCGCCGCCGGCCAAGGGCAGCCCCTGACTGTGTGCCCGGCGGGAGCGCCCGGCTTCGGCGTCGGAGCGTGGTCGAAGCGTGGTCGGAGCATGATTCGCACCGTGTATGAGGATGAGAACCATGGCGGGCACACGCGGTACACGCTGACCGAGACAGAGCACGGCCATGCCTGGGGCATCTGCGTCGAGGCGGAGGGTCTGTTCGGGAACCCCCGGCGTGGGACGTACGAGATGCTCGGCTGGGTGCCGGACAGAGCTGAGGTGCACGGCTGGGTCGGCAGCCGGGTGTGGCTGGTGCCGGACGACGAGGCACTTGAGCCCTGGCTGCTGGAGGACGCGGAGAGCCTGGGGCAGCTCGCCGGGGCGGACAGTCTCGTGCTCACCGGCCTGGACGACTACGAAGGCCAGCCGGAGGGACACACGGGCCCCGTCCGCGTACACGACGGGCACCGGTGGCTGGGCTCGTGCCAGGAATTCGCCCGTGTCCTGCCGCACGAGCAGGCGGCGCCTCCGCTCGTCCTGCGAGGACTCGCCCCGGGTGATCAGCTGCGGGCGGCGCTGATGAAGGGCACCCGGCGGGCGCTGGATCTGGCGGAGGCCGCCCTTGAGATACGGGATGACCAGGGCGAGCCGCTCACCCAATGCCTGCTGTGGAGCCGAGTCAGCGCCTGGCGCCCCTCCTCCTACGGGACGGATCTGATCGACCTGGAGCTCGACGGAGAGCTCTTCACGCCCGTTCCCGAATACGCCCGGCCCGTCTGGGAGCGATGGCTCGCCGGGCCGCCGGACACCCTGGGCGCCTGGAGCAGCCTCGACACCCGACTCCGCAGGGCCTGGCTCGAACTCGTACGGGAGCGGGCCTGCCGACGCGCCCACCATGCCCGGCCGGCCGGGCACGCATACGAACTCGACGGCCGCCGCATCACCGATGAGGCGGGCCTTTACCTGGCGCTCGGCGAGGCGGTGAACGGGCCCGGCGGCTACTTCGGCGGTTGCCTGGCCGCCCTGGACGACTGCCTGCGCGGCACATTCGGCTACACCGCCCCCGCCACCCTGCTCTGGCGGAACGCCGCCACCGCACGCGAGCACCTGTCCCAGACCCTGAAAGCGGACGGCCGGCCCTACGACCTGTTCTCCGAGGTCCTCGACGTCCTGGCCGAGGGCGGCATGCACGTCACCTTGGCATGACTTCGCCCCGCCCGCCCGGTACCTACGACTCCCCGCCCCTCTCCGTCTTGACGGCCTCCGCGATCTGCAGGGCGGCCTGGGCGGGCGTGAGGTGCGTGGTGTCGACGACCTCTGCCTCGCCGTGCAGCCACGTGCGGGCCGCCTCGGCGTAGGGCTCAAGGTATGTGAGGCGGAATGGGGAGGGGCCAAGAACAGCGTCCCCCTCGATGCGCCCGCGAAGGGTGTCCTGGTCAGCGTGGAGGACGAAGTGCCTTACCGGGATGGCATGTTGGGCGAGGCCCGTGCTGATCTCGCGCCAGTACTGCTCGACCAGGACAGTCATGGGCATCACCAGGGTGCCGCCGGTGTAGTCGAGTACGCGGCGGGCGGTCTCTACGACCAGCTGCCGCCACGGCGGCCAGTCCTGGAAGTTGCCCGTCCAGGGCAGCCCCGGCGTGACGTCCATGAGCGTCTCGCCGACCTTCTCGGCGTCGAACACCCGTGAATCCGGGATCAGCTGCTGCACGAGTGCACTGGTCGTCGTCTTGCCTGCGCCGTGGGTGCCGTTGAGCCATACGATCATGGGCCCGACGCTAGCGGTGTGCGGACCGCGGGCCGGTGCCCATCACGTCACAGAACAGGCACGGCAGAAGACCGTACGGCCTCGGCGTCTCATCGGCGCCGGTCACCGGACGTTGGGTGGACCGTGTCGTCGGGATCGACGACGTCCGAGTCGACGTCGCGATGACGCGGACCCCGGAGCCGGTGCCGGTGGCCCGCAGGCCGAGGTCGACGTGGGCGGTGAAGGGGTGTGCCGCGAGCCGTTCCGCGTGGAGGCTGCGCCCGTAGCGGTCGTAGGTCTCGACCGGGCGGGGCCGCTCGGCCGGCAGGCTCGCGCGCCGTCAGCGGGCCGGGTCGGCCTGTGCGATGAGGAGTGCCGCAGGATCAGAGCGGGAGTACCGGCCGGGTGGAGAAGTCCTCGTAGAGGCCTTCACCGTCCGGGCCGTAGGCGAACTCGGCCATATAAGGGTTGCGGTTGGCGGTGGCCAGGGGCAGCCACGCCAGCATGTAGCCATATCCCCCGCACACCGACTCGCCGCCGTCACCACCGTGGACCGCGGTGACGTCGCTCGTCAGCTCCGTCCGGTAGGTGTCGTAGGCGATGTGCAGGCCGAACCCGCTTGGCTGCTCATGCGGGCCGGTGCGGTCCCCGTAGGGGATGCGGTCGAGGGGACAGTCGTTGCCCCACCGGAACAGAGTGTCCGCGCCCGCTCCACAGGCGTGCTCCCACTCGTCCGAGCTCGGCATCCGCAGGCCACGAGCCGCAAGGACGGCCGGCATGTCGGCAGGCGGTTCGGTGAGGTTCTCGTCCTCCACAGCCATGAGCACAGTGGCCAGGACGGCACTCCGGCGGGGGCTGAGTAGCTGCGCGAGGTGGGCCCGGAGATCGGAGCCGTAGCCAAAGCCCTGATCCAGGCTCTCCGCATAGTCGGCGACCTGCCCGGGCGTCGGCTGCCAGGCGTCTAGGTCGAATCCGAGCGTCACCGCGCCGCCGGGTATCAGGGCGAATTCCTGCCCGTCCCGCTCGATCCGAACGCGGTGCAGCGGAGCGCCGAGGTGCTCAACCGTCTCCACGACGGTCACGCGGCCATCCACCAGGCGGGCCACCTCCTGGGCGACGCGACGTGCGGCAGACAGCTCGAAGGACCGCCACTGGTCGAGACTGAGATCAGCGAAAGACATGGGCCGCAGTGTCGCACTCAGGTCTGACACAGAGCACCAACGATCGGCCTTCGTCACACCCCCGCGAGTGCCCGCAGGGGGCTCAGTCCGGTGTCGTGGCGCGTTGGCGGATCAGCGGTAGGTAGACCTCGTCGACGATCTCGATGAGGACCTCGTCGGGTGCGGTGGGGACTCCGCGTACGACGAACTCGTTGCGGAGCAGAACCATGGCCACCGTGGCGACCCGGGGATGGAGCGCTTCAGGGGGGGCCTCGCCGCGGGCGACCGCGCGTCCCAGGATGGTCAGCCAGGTGGCGGCTACGGCGTCGGTGGACTGCTCGGGCAGCTGCGCCACGAACTCCGACGCGCCGCCGGCCGCGGACATGAGGTCGCGCAGGACCTTGCCGAGCGGGGAACTCCAGTGACGGTTCGCCCGGCGGAGCAGTTCGAGGACGTCGCCGCGCAGATCGCCGGTGTCGGGGGGGTGGACCGTCGTGGCCAGTCGCCGGTAGGCGGCGATTCCGAGCGCGAGGCGGTTGGGCCAGCGGCGGTAGATCGCGTTCTTGTTGGTGCCGGCGCGTCGGGCGACCCGGTCCATGGTCAGCCCGGCGTATCCGGACTCGGTGAGTTCGTCGGCTGCGGCGCGCAGGATTGCCTCTTCCAGGGCGGCGCCGCGGCGCCGCGTCTGTCCGGCGCCTGGCTGCTTCGTCGGATCGTCATCGTCCGCCATGGCCTCTCCCCTGCACTGCGGTACCGAAGGTTCCTCCTCACTTTGGGCTTGATCCCAGACCACACGCAAGTAAGGTACTACTCGTACCTAATCCGGTCCGATGGAAAGGGGCATGACACGTGCGTGCCAAAGGCATCACCTACGACACCGGCTTCGTCCGCTACGGCGTGAACTCCCGCGAGCGTTTCGACCCGAAGCTGGTCGAGCGTGAGCTACGCGTCATCCGTGACGACCTGCACTGCAACACGGTCCGCGTCACCGGCGGTGACCCCGAACGGTTGGAGCTGATCGCGGGATTCGCCGCCGACCTGGGCCTGGAGGTCTGGTTCTCGCCGTACCCGCTCGAGCTGACCACCGACGAAATGCTGTCGCTGTTCGCCGACTGCGCCGAGCGGGCCGAACGGCTCCGACAGCGCGGCGGCGAGGTCGTGTTCGTCACCGGTGCCGAGCTGAGCCTGATGAACAAAGGGTTCCTGCCCGGCGACACCCTCGACGAGCGGGTCGAACGGCTGACCGGGCCGGACCGCCTGCGCGAGCAGATCGCCGAGGTCGGTGCGCGTGTCAACGACTTCCTCGGCACGGCCGCGGCCCTCGTCCGCGAGCGGTTCGGCGGCAAGATCACCTACGCCGCCGTACCGCTGGAGCGTGTCGACTGGGCCCCCTTCGACATCGTCTCCCTGGATCTCTACCGGACGGCCGGGACCGCCGGCCAGTTCGCCGAGGGCGTCCGCGGCCTCGTCGCGCAGGGGAAGCCGGTCGCGATCACCGAGTTCGGCGCCGCCAGCTACCGCGGCGCGGGCGATGTGGGCGCTCGCGGTCTGGAGATCGTCGAGTACGACAAGGACGCCGGACCGGTCCGCCTGAACGGCGCGTACGACCGCGACGAGCCCGGACAGGCCGCGTATCTGCGCGAGTTGCTCGAGGTCTTCGACACCGAAGGCGTCGACAGTGCGTTCGTGTTCATCTTCGCGCTCTACGACCATGTGCACCGGCCCGGCGGCGATCCCCGCGACGACCTGGACCTGGCCAGCTACGGCATCGTCAAGGTCTTCGACAACGGCCACGGCGACACCTACCCCGACATGCCGTGGGAGCCCAAGGCCGCGTTCACCGCACTTGCCGAGTACTACCGAGAGCACTGAGGCGTCGTGGGCGTCTCGGCCTCGACGAGCGGAGCGCGCGGCCGCACCGCCGAGCAGATCAACGCCGGCGGCAGGCCCACGCTCGCCGGCCCGCCGGGCCATCCACAACGCTCAGCTATACCGCTCGGCTTCATCTGGACGGCTCTGCGATCATGACCGGTTCGCAGGCAGGACAGGAGCGAGACATGGGGGCGGGACATGGTTGAGCAGGCTGCGCGGCGGATCGTCGAGGAGACCGTCGCGAGTGCGCCGGCGGGCTGGACGCGGGCGCTACTGGCCAGCACCGCGGGCCGGGGCAGCATCTCGGTGGCCGGCGGCTACGCCGTCCCCGGCGCGCCCCTGTGGCGCAACCGGGTACCCAGCCTCTTCGAGGAACTGGGCAGGCTGGCGGACGCGTTGCGGAAGGTACGGGGCTGGGAGCGCACCAGCCTGGAGATCGAGTGCCGGCCGTCCGGAGCGTACGGACTGGTCGCGACCACGGACGCGATCAGCAGCCTGCGCGGACGGGACGGCGGTTTCCAGGCCGTCCTGGACCCCGGCTACCGGCTGCCCCAGCCCGGTGTTGAGCAGGAGGAGGGGACAGCCGCACCGGGAGGCGACCCGGCGTTGGCGGTGGCGCGGTTCCGTACGTACATGGAGCGGCGCGCCGCGATCCTGGGGCGGCCCGAGCGACTGCCGCCGCCCGTGTCCGCCGCCGCACTCGACGAGGCCGAACGCCGCATCGGCCGGCCCCTGCCCGCCGATCTGCGGGCGCTGTACCTGATCGCTGACGGCGACGGCGTCGACCACGACCACCTCTACCTGCTCGGGGGCAACGTCTGGATGGCGCTGGAACGTCTGGTCGCCGTCCACAGCGACCAGCGCGAACCGGCCTGGCACAGCTGGGAACTGGGCTGGCACTCGGTCGTCTTCGACGCCGAACCGCACGAGAGCGTCCGGCGTTGCGACGGGCACCCGGCGTGGCTGCCCTTCGCCACCGGCGAGGACGGCAACTACCTCGCGGTGGACCTGTCCCCGGCCCGCAACGGCCGCCCCGGCCAGGTGATCGCCATCGGCCGCGACTACGGCGACGGCCCCGCCTACGTCGCCGACTCGATAACCTCTCTGCTCGGCCACCACCTGGATCAGCTGGAGCAGGGAGCCTACGAGCTGGAGCAAGGAGCCTACGAGAAGGACGGCGACCACCTCTTTCTGCTGGAGGCCGCCGGCAGCCCCGGCACCCGGAGGATCATCGGCGGGATCCCCGACGAGGTCCCGGCCACCCTTCAGGCCATCCACATCAACGACGCCGCCGGCCCGGTCGATCTCGCCCCGCTCACCGCCGGCCCGCACCTGCGGCTGCTGCACCTCAACCGCTGCGCCACCGCCTCCCTGGCACCGATTCGTACGATGCCGGTCGAGGCTGTGCGCGTCACCCTGGACGGCGGCGACCTGACCCCGTTGGAAGGGCACCGCACCCTCACCTCCCTGGACCTGGGGACCACCGCCACCTCCCTGGACCTGGGGACCACCGCTCCGATCGACATCACCCCGCTGCGCACCGTCCCGAACCTGCGCGGCCTGGACCTCTCCCGGGCCACCGTCCGCGACCTGACCGTCCTGACCGACGTGCCCGACCTGCGCTACCTGGCCCTCACCGCTCAGCAGTGGACCACCCTGCTGGACGCGGGCGCGGCACCGCCCACCCTCGCCGCGGCCCGCCTGGCCGACGACGACGTCACCCTCGACGATGCCCTGACCTGGGCGGCCCGCCTCGGCCCGCACAGCCGGGACACGGTCCGCGTCACCGGCACCCTCGGATCTGACGGCGGGTGAGCCCCGGCTGTCCTCTTGACCGGTCACCTTCGTCGTCGCAGACGCGCAATTCCTTCGACAGAGCGCGAACCGGGCTGGCAGGCTACGCACATGACCTACGGAATCGAGTCCCATCGCGCCCGGTGAGCGCCCAGGAAGAGCGCGACGCGCTCACCCTCCCGCCCAGCCTGTACGAGCACGCTCTGCACCTGCTGCGCGAGGCCCCCGACGGGATCCCGCCCCGGCGCGGCTACCCCCTCCCCCAGAAACCCGAACCGGGCGAGGCCCCGCTGTCCCACGAAGAGGCGGCGAACGCCATCCGCGACGCGCTGAACCCGCTGCCGGACAACTCCGCGACCCTGCACCGCCGCTTCGCCCGCCGCGGCATCCGGGACAGCCACACCCACCTGATCCGGTCCGCCGTCGCCGGGCTGCCGCTGCCGGCCGGGCAGCGGGACGCGGCCCGCTCCCTGGGCCGGCAGCTGACCCGGACCGGCACCACCGCGCCCGCCGTCACCGCGGGTCTCGCTCTGCTCATCCGCCTCGGCGAGCCCGAGGACGTCCCGTATCTCTCCGTTCTCGGCCTGTTCCGGGAGTTCGTACGCCCGGCCGTCGACGCCCTCGACACCCTCGACCGCCCGTGCGCCGCCGCCGTCTGGCTCGCCACCCACACCCGCCGCGATGAGCTGCGGCCGCTCGTCCGCGCCCTGTGGACGGGAGACCGACAGGCCGTCCGTACGGAGCTGGTCACGTTCCCCGCCACGCCGCGGTTTGTCAGTACCACGGTCGCCCGCCGGATCGCGGAGGCCGCCCGGCTGCCCGAGCTGCTCGGCCAACACCCCTCCGACACGGCCCTGCTCGCCCGGGCGGGCAGGCTCCTCGTCCGGATGGGATCCACGCGCGACTACCGGACCGACCTCCTCACCTACGACGACGCGCTCATCCTGTACGAGAGCGTCGTCACCCGGGCCGGCCAGCTGCCGCCCACCCTCGACCACCACGCCACCCTGCTCTCGCTCGCCCTGGACCTGAGCAGCGGCACCGGCGTACTGCTGGACTGGCCTCCGGGCCGGCGCGCGACGCTGCTGGAATCACTCGGGCGGCAGCTGGCCGGGCCCCGATGGGCCTCGTCGGCGGACACCGACGGAGGTGAGGCGGACCAGCGGCTGCGGGCCGGCTGGATCCGGCGCACCGGGCGGCGGCCCTTCACGCGTCAGGCCGCCCCCGGCAGGCTGCGCGTAGAGGTGGTGGCGGGCGACCTCGTGGATCGTGAACCCGTCGAGACCCGCATCCTCCTCGACGGGCGTCCCGTGGTCCCGGAGTTCTTCGCCCTCGGTCCCGCCCGCAGCCCCGACTACCTGCTGGACGACGGCCGGCTCCGGGCCGGGCCCGAGCCCCGGGAGGTACAACTCGCGGAGGCATACTGCACCGAGGGGTGCTGTGGCGCGCTCTACGTCACCATCCGTCGCGACGGAGACCAAGTGGTGTGGGAGGACTGGCGGCGGCCGCAGGTCCTGCCAGGTTCCCGGGAGCCCGCGCCCGAGCTGCCCACTTACAGGTTCGACGCCGCCGCCTACGACGCGGAGATCACCCGGGCGGAGAGCGACACCTCCTGGTCGTGGCCGGCCCGCACCGTGGCCCGCCTGATCAAAACGGGGCTGATGGAACGGCCGGACCTGCTGAGCCGATGGGATGCGCGCCGGGGCTGGATCAGCAGCGGCTTCGAGGACCCGGACACCACCGTGGTGACCTTCTCGTACGCGCCGGGACTCGCCGCCGGGAAGCAGGACGGCATCCCCCTCCAGTTCCGCTGGGTCGTACCGGACGATAGCACCCCGCCCGAGGCACAGGCCGGCGCCGCGCTGCGCCGACTGGCCGAGGAGGACCCGAAAACGTACGCACAGGTATGCGGCGGCAGCCGCGAACGCGCCGAGGAACTCGGCTTCCCCTGGCCCGACAACGCCTGAGCCGCGGAAATCGGTCGCGACGGAACCACCCGCCGGCCCGGAAACGGTCACGAGGCAGACGGCCCACCATGACTGGCTCCCGCGAAGATCGCGACCATGCCGGTGACTTCATCGGCGACGCTGCGATGCCATACGTAGCGGCCCTGGCGGCGGCGGCCCGCGACAATGCCGTGGAGAGCAGTCCACAACTGCTCGGCCCGCTCCAGGGCACCCGCCTTGTCGTCGACCGCACCGGCGGCCAGCAAGTCGTCCGCCATGGCCGCGACGTGCTCCTCCAGTGACGCACGGACCGCATCGGTTCCCTTGAGCCAGTCGATGCTCTCGAAAAGCAGCTGGTACGGGCCCTGGTGTGCGAGTCCCCAGTTCACAAAGGCCAGCGCGAACGCGTCGAGCCGCTCGCGCGACGGCCCGGCGGCGGCCGTCGCGGCCTCGATCTGGGTACGGGCATCGGTGAAGTGCTGTTCGAGTACGGCCTCGATGAGTGCGGTCCACGAGTCGAAGTGCAGGTACACGGCGGTCGCCGAGACGTTGCACGCGCGGGCCACGGCACGCAGCGAAGGGGCGGGAGCCCGGGGGGTCTCCTGGAGCATCGCCGAAGCGGCGTCGATCAGGGCCTGGCGCAGATCGCGGCGGCCTCCGCCCGATGTGTCAGCGGTCATGCGCCGCCCTCCCCTAACTGCTGCCCGGTTGCCGGTTAACAGGTGTCAATGTAGCGTAGTTAACACCCGTCAACTTGATGAGGAGTCTCATGACACGGACCACAGTCGTCACCGGAGCGAGTTCGGGGATAGGCAAGGAGTTCGCGCGCCGCTTCGCGCAGCGCGGCGATGACGTGGTGCTCGTGGCCCGGCGCCTGGAGCGGCTCGAAAGCCTGAGTGTGGAGCTGCGCGAGCGCTACGCGGTGACGGTGACACCCGTCCCGCTCGACCTCACCGCACCCCGCCCGGGTGCGGAGCTGCACGCTCGGCTCGCGGAACACGGAATCGTCGCGAGCGCGCTGGTGAACTGCGCGGGATTCGGCAGAACCGAACTGTTCTCGGACGCCGATGACAGCGACATCGCGGACCAGCTCGCGGTCGGCGTCACCGCCCTGGTCGATCTGACGAAAGCCTTCTACGCCGACCTGCAGGACGCCGAGGCGGGTCTCCTCATCAACGTGGCCAGCATGACGGGCTACGCGCCCATCCCCGGGATGGCCGTCTACGCGGCGGCGAAGGCATTCGTGATCTCCTTCACCGAAGCCTTGTGGGTCGAGGCCCGCGGCAGCCGGCTGCGCGTCCTGTGCCTCTCACCGGGAGCAACCAGCAGCGAGTTCTACACCACCTCGGGCACCTCCACCGAAGGCATCCGTTTCCAGACCCCCCGTCAGGTCGTCGACACGGCCTTCCACGCACTGGACACCAGCCGGCGCCCCACCATCGTGTCGGGCCGGGCCAACGCCCTCCTCGCCGGCCTCATGCGCACGCTGCCCAAGAGGCTCGTCCTCACCCTCGCAGCACGCCAGGCACCCAAGCCCGCCGCCGTCGCCGCAGCCCGAACGCGCCACTAGAAGCGGGGCGCGGGTGGGCCGTACGACAACAGGCCGCTACTCCGGCTGTGTCACAGTCAGCGCCCACCGAATCGTCTCTGCCGAGGCGTCAACAGTCACAGAGAAAGAACCCGGACGGACCACGCCGGGATCCATGGCGACCGAGCCCAACCCCACAGCCCCGGCAGGGCAGTCGACCGGGAACGCGGCCACTTCGTCCTGCGGTGGGGAGTACATCGTCACCAGCACGCTGCCGCCTCCCTCGCACGCGCCGCCCGACACGACACCGCCGTCGGCGTATCTGGCGGAGCCCGGCCGGACCGGTCGAGCGCGTGGTCACGGTGGCTCGCCATGGAATGATCGGCCTGGCGCGCACGGCGCGTACGGTGCGTCCGCGCGAGAAGAAGCGGAAGAAGGAGCGGAAGTCGGCATGCCCGAGGGCTGGGAGTGGGACGAAACGCTGTTTCTGGGTTCGGCCCGCTACTACCGGCGCGGGAGGCTTCCGTACGCTCCGGGCCTTCCGGACGTACTGGCCGAGGCTCTCCCGCTCGACGGCCGGGGACGCCTGCTCGACGTGGGGTGCGGACCGGGCACCCTGGCGCTGAGCCTGACGCACTTGTTCGGCGACATCGTCGGCGTGGACGCGGACACCGGGATGATCGCCGAGGCCGAGCGCCGGGCCACCGAGGCAGGCGTATCCGGCAGAACCCGCTGGGTCCGGGCCCGAGCCGAGGACCTGCCCGCGGACCTCGGGACGTTCACCGTCGCGACCTTCGGCCAGTCCTTCCACTGGATGGACCGTGACGCGGTGGCGGCGACCGTGAAGGGCATGCTCGGGCCCGGCGGGGCCTTCGTACACATCTCGGATCTGCAAACGGAGACCCTGTCCGTCGAGGGTCTCCCGTATCCGGCGGTGCCCTACGCGGCCATCAAGGAGCTGACCGAGCGGTACCTCGGACCGGTCCGCCGGGCCGGCCGTGGGGTGCTGCTCCACGGCACACCCGGTGGTGAGGCCGCCGTGCTCGCTCGCGCCGGGTTCGTCGGTTTTGAGCGGCATGCCGTGCCCGGCGGGCAGGCTCTGGAACGTTCTTGCGCGGATGTCGTCGCATGGGTGTTCTCGACGTCGTTCTCCGCACCGCACCTGTTCGGCGGGCGTCGCGACGACTTCGAGGCAGACCTCGGCCGGCTGCTCCGGGAGGTCTCCCCTGCGGGCCGGTTCTCCGAACGTCAGCCGAGCACCGAGGTCTTCGTCTGGCGCAAGCCCGCGTTGGCGCCCGTGCGGCCCGCGGCGTAAGCACGGCCGGCGGGGCGACCCCAGAGGGCGACCCTAGGGGGCAACCCTGACAACTCGCCGTTCGAGCAGCCCAGTTGGCCGGGGACTCACCGGGGTCGGCGCCGTCCTTTGCGATGATCCGGGGCGTCGGTGCGCTCGGCAGGATGAACCGCGTACGGAACTCCGTACGGACAAGCCGGTTCACACCACGGAGTATCTCTTGAGGATCCGCACACATACCGCCCTGGCCGCCGCGCTCGCGCTGGGCCTCGGTGTGGGCACGTCGGCCGCGGCGCCCGCCGTGGCCGCAGAACCCGGCGCCCGGGTGGCAGCCGCCCAGGTGGCAGTGAGTCCGTCGCACGGCCCGGACCGGGAGGCTTTGCAGGCAGCCCTTCTCGGGCTCCCCGACACGAACGCGACCGCGGCCCTCGTACGCGTCGGCGGCCACGGAAGCTGGCGCGGAAGCGCGGGGGTGCACCATCTGGGGGGAGACCGCAAGGCTGTCGAAGGGGCTCGCTTCCGGGCGGGATCCACCACCAAAGTGGTCACCTCGGCCATCGTGCTGCAACTCGCCGCGGAGCGAAGAGTAGATCTCGACGGCACCGTCCAGAGGTATCTGCCGGATCTGTTGTCGGACGCCTTCGAACCGATCACCGTACGGCAGTTGCTCACGTTCACCAGTGGGCTCCAGCCGGGTGCTTCCCTCGGCCCGGAGAACGCCGAGGGGTACGAGAACCGCTTCGCGACCCTGACCCCCGAGGACGTTGTCGCGGCGTCCGTCGCCAAGGGCCCCTACCGGGGACCGGGCGAGGGCCCGGGCAAGAAGCAGCGTTATGCGAATATCGACTACACCGTCCTCGGCCTGCTGATCGAGAAGATCACCGGCGACTCTTACGAGCACCAGGCGCAGGCGCGTATCTTCCGGCCGGCCGGCATGCGGGACACGTCGTTCCCCGGCGGCCCCGACCCGCGCATCCACGGCCCGCACAATCGGGGCTACCAGAAACTGGCGGACGGCAGGGTCGTGGACGCGACGGAGTGGAACATGTCGGACCGATGGGCGGCGGGTGACATGATCTCCACCACCGCCGACCTGGAGAAGTTCCTCTTCGCGCTGTTCAAGGGAGAGCTCGTCCCTCAACCACTCCTGGAGAGGGAGATGTTCACCCTGCCGGATGTCGAGGGCGCCGAGATGAGCGCGGGACTGCAGTGCTTCGACGCGGGCGACGGACAGATTCTCTGGCTCAAGTCAGGATCCCGGCCGGGCTACAGCACCCTCCTCGCGGCGACCAGGGACCTGTCGAGGACCCTGGTCTACTCGGTCAACGCGCTCGATGCCAAGGCCGAAACCATGAATCCGGTCGGCGAGCGCATCGTACGGGCCACCTTCATGCCCACCGGTGGTGGCCCGTGCGTGTCCCAGAAGTCCCGTGTCCAGAAGTCCCGCCCCGCGCTCGACGCCTTCCGGACGTTTCAGTAACCGGCCGGGCTCAGTCGCCGGCCGGGCTCAGTAGCCGGCCGGGCGGACCAGGCCCGATTCGTAGGCGAAGACCGCGACCTGGGTGCGGTCGCGGAGGCCCAGCTTCACCAGGATCCGGCTCACATGGGTCTTCACGGTCTGTTCCGCCACCACCAGACGCACGGCGATCTCCGCGTTCGACAGGCCCTGCGCGATCAGTGAGAGGACCTCGGTCTCGCGTTCCGTCAGGTCGCCGACACGGTCCTTGAGCGGCGGCCGGGGGGCTCCGGTCATACGGGAGAACTCGGCAATGAGGCGCTTGGTGATGTTCGGGGCGAGCAGGGCGTCGCCGGCCGCCACCACCCGTACCGCCTGGGCGAGTTCGGCGGCCGAGGCGTCCTTCAGCAGAAACCCGGACGCGCCCGCGCGCAGCGCCTCGTACACGTACTCGTCGAGATCGAAGGTGGTCAGGACGAGGACCTTGACGGTGGCGCCGGGCGGTTGGGTGATGCGGCGCGTCGCCTCGATACCGCCGAGTTCGGGCATCCGTATGTCCATCAGGACGACGTCGGGGGCGAGTTCGGCGACCTTGGCGAGGGCGTCGAGGCCGTCCACGGCCTGGCCGACGACCTCGATGCCCGGTTCGGCGTTGAGCAGCACCGTAAAGCCCTGGCGGACCATCATCTGGTCGTCGGCGATCAGCACGCGGATGGTCGTCATGGGGTGTCCTCAACAGAAGCGGCAGGGGCGGCGGGCACATCTGGCACGGCAAAGGGCTTCGTGGGCAGCATCGCGGTCACCTCGTAGCCGCCGTCCCGTGTGGCCCCGGTAGCCAGCTCGCCCCCCAGCATCGCAGTGCGCTCGCGCATGCCGAGCAGACCGTGGCCGGCGCCCGGCGAGGGCGCGGCGGGGCGGTCCGGCGCGGTGTTGGTGACCCGGACCGTGACCCCGGACGCGTGGTAGCCGATCTCCACCCGCACCTCCGCTCCCGGCGCGTGCCGCATCGCGTTGCTGAGCGCCTCCTGAACGATACGGAACGCCGAGAGATCGAGGCCCGGCGGCAGCGCGTGCGGCTCCCCGGCGATCTCGGTGGTGACCCTGAGTCCCGCCCCGCGCACATTGCCGACCAGCTCGTCCAGCCGGCCGAGGGTGGGCTGCGGGGCGTGCCGAGCGCCCTCCGCCATGGCGTCCTCCGAGCGCAGGACGCCGAGCACCCGGCGCAGTTCGGTGAGCGCCTCGACGGCGTTCTCCCGTATGCCCGCGAGGTTCTCCTTCAGCTCCTCGGACGGATTCTCGACCAGGTGCGGGGCGACCTGCGCCTGGATGGAGATCACCGACATGTGGTGGGCGACCACGTCGTGCAGCTCGCGGGCGATCCGGTTGCGCTCCTCCAGGAGAGTGCGCCGGGCCCGCTCCTCGGTGGTGATCTCTTCCTGTACGACCAGTTTCGTACGGGCCACCTGGACGCCGCGCAGTGAGGCGCCGACCACCACGGTGATCGCGAGGACCGCGATGGCCAGGTAGGCACCGTTGTCGCGGCCGGAGAAGAGAGGGCCGGAGAAGAGGGGGCCGGCGACGCGGGGGCCTGCGACGAGCGCGCCGCAGACCTGGCCCGTCAGCACGCTGATCACCAGCACCTCGGCCGCGACCCGGGGGCGGGCCCGCAGCGCGACCAGGAACAGGACCCAGGCCAGCACGGCGAGTTCACCGCCGGTCCAGGGGAACACCGTGCCGACGGCGGCGTCCGCGTCCACGGACAGCGCGATCACGGCCAGCACGACCGTCGACGCCCACCAGGCCAGGATCGGGCGGAACAGTGCGACGACGACCGCCGCCGACTGGATCCCGGCAAGCAGCAGGGCGACCCGTACGTCCAACCCGAAGTCACCCACGTACTGATCCGCGTTGGCGACGACCAGGAACGCCGCGCACAGCACCAGCGGCACCACGAACGCCGGCAGCCAGTCCAGCCAGCGCGGCCGCCCCACGCGCGGCAGCGGATCGGCAGCCGCCGTCCACAGGTCCTCGCGCAGGGTGCGCGGCACCACCCGCGCGACCTCCACCAGCCGCTTCACCACACCGTGCCCCTTCACACGCTGCACCTTAGGCACGCCGCACCGCCGTCTCCAGGGCAGGACGTCCCTCGCGCACGATCCGGCCGTTCTTTCGCGGCCGCCCCTGTTCGTACGTACGGAACGCGGCCCAGCAGATCAACAGCGCCACGGCGAAGACGGGCAGCCAGGCCAGCCGGCCGAGCACCCAGCCCACGGAGTCGGGCACGGTGTGCAGTCCTGGCAGAGCCTCGCCCGCGAGCAGGCCGGTCGCGGTGACCGCCATCATCGCGGTCTGGTGCCAGAGGAAAATGGTCATCGCGGAGAGGTTGACCAGTGCCACCGCCGCCCAGGCGGCGGGCCGCGCGAGCACCCGCCGCAGCGGGCCGAGCAGCAGCAGGGCCGCTCCGCACTGGGCGAGGCCGAAGGTGACCGCCGCGAGGGTGGGCGGGTTGAGGTTGGAGATCCCGGCGCCGGGCACCCCGACCATGGCGGCGGGGTAGCCGGCCCACAGGACCAGCCCGGCGGTGGCGGCCGCGCCGCCCAGCAGCAGCGCCCATCCGGCGGTTCGGCCCGGCAGGCCGCCCCGGGCCCAGACCGCGCCCAGGCAGTACGGCACCAGCCAGCCGGCCGCCACATTGATCCAGCCGAGCCAGGAGGGGCCGCCGAGGCCGAACCGGAACAGGTCCACGTGCAGGACCACCGCGAGCGCCCACAGCGGGTGCACCCTCGTGACCAGCGGGGTCGCCGCCGTCAGCGCCGCGAAGACCAGCAGGAACCAGAGCGGCGAGAGGACCAGCTTGCCGAGGGTGTGTACGGTCTCGAAGCCGGCCCCCGACGCCAGCATCGCGCCCGCCGTCACGGTCCACACCACCAGCACCGCGGCGACCGGCCTGAACAGCCGGGCCATCCTGGCGCCGAGCCACTGCCCGTACGTCGTACCCCGGGCGCGGGCCGACGCGTAACTCTTGGCGCCCATGTGCCCGCCCACCAGGAAGAAGACGGCGAGGGTCTGTAACACCCACGATATGAAGGCCAGTTGGGGCAGGTACTGGAGCGGGCTCGCCGCGCGCACCGTGCCGCTGTCCGCGACCAGGGCGGTCACCAGCCAGTGACCGAGCACCACGCCGAGGATGGCAAAGGCGCGCAGGGCGTCGACGGCACGGTCCCGGTCGGGCGGGGTGGCGGACTCGATCCGCCGGACGAGCTCACGCATGACGGCCCTCCTCGGAACCTGTCTCTCCGAAGACGATCAGGGCGATGTTCCGCAGGGATACGGAACCGGGCTTCAGGTAGTCGCTGTGGCCGCCTGCGCCCGCGTCGAAGACGCGGGCACCGAACCCCTTCGACACCGGGTCGGCCCCGAACCCGAGCGTGGCGAAGGGCAGTTGGAGCCGCACATGCGGCACGTCCGCGATCCAGTCGTCGGCGCCCCGGCCCGCCCAGACGGTGGCCCGGGTGTGAAACCGGCCGACGTGGTCGACACCGGTGCCGGGGCTGCCGTACAGGACGATGTCGGCGACCCGCAGGCCCGGGGCGGCCCGGGCGCAGACGACCGAGCCGTAGGAGTGGCAGAGCAGCGAGGTCCGGGCAGCGGGCTTGGCCGCACTCAACTCACGTACGAACGTGCGGAGTCGAGGGGCCGCATCGTCGGCGAGCGCGGGCGTCAGCACCTCGGGGCTCACCGTGCCCGGTGTCGGGTAACCGAGCCAGGCGACGACGGCGGCCCCGCCGCCCAGCGCCTGCTGGAGCGCCCTGGCGCCGGTCCTGAACCGCTCGTACCGGTCGAGGCCGGTGTCCGAGCCCGGCACCAGCACGGCGATCCGCTCGGCCTGCGACAGGTCACCGAAGACCTCGGCGGTGCGGCCGCCGTCGCGGCCGTCGAAGGCCAGGAAGTGGCGTGCCGGGTCCGCCATGGCGCGCAGCACGGCGGCCCGCCTCCGGTCGCCGTGGCCCGCCGCCATCCGCTCGGCCGCCCGGATGCCGTCGCGGCGGGCGGCGTACCGCTCGTCGAGGGCGGCGGGGGTCGTGGCCCGCAGCGGGGCGAGCACGGCGGGGGCGGGCGCCGGGACAGCGGCCGGGCGGGCAGCGCCCGACACCGGTACGGCCACCGAGGCGGTGACGAGCGTGGCGAGCAGGGTGCGGCGAAGGCGGCTGTCGTGCGGGCGGGACACCATGGAGGGTGGTCCTTCCGTACCGGAGGTGTGCGGGGTTTCCGGTACCGAAGGTATGAATCACGTCGTGTGGTCGGCGTCCCCCCGGGGAGTGCACCTTCGCCATAGCTCCGAAGTACTACGGGTAGCGGTCCGGACTGCGGGTAGCGGTCCGGACTGCGGGTAGCGGTCCGGACTGCGGGTAGCGGTCCGGACTCCGGGTAGCGGTCCGGACTCCGGGTAGCGGTCCGGACTCCGGGTTCTCCGTATGGCGCCGAGCAGACATACGGGTTGACACTGGTATGAGGAGGTGCATCATGCGCAAAACAGCCGACTGCCGGGATTTTCCCAGTGAAACGAATTGCACCCTTGCCATATCCGGTGAGGAGGACGAAGTCGTCCAGGCCGCCAGTGAACATGCCGTGTCCATGCACGGGCACACGGACAGCCCGGAGCTTCGGCAGCAGCTCAGGTCCGCGCTGAAGGACGAGATGCCGCAGCACGCCTGAGAGCCCGAGTCGCGGCGGCGCGGTGCGGCGCGGGTTCCGGCGCCCGCGGGTTCCGCATTCCGGATCGAACGGATCGGGGCGGCGGGAGCCTCGTAGAATCGCCGGATGAGCGCTTCCGATCAAGACACCCGCCCGGAGACACCTCCCGAGAGCCATCCCGAGGGCCGTCCCGAGGCGAGTGAGGCGCAGCGCGTGCTGCACCGCGTCTTCGGATACGACTCCTTCCGCGGGAGCCAGCAGGAGATCATCGATCATGTGGTCGCCGGTGGCGATGCCCTGGTACTCATGCCGACCGGCGGGGGCAAGTCGCTCTGCTACCAGATCCCCGCGCTGGTACGGAAGGGCGTCGGGGTCGTCGTATCGCCGCTGATCGCGCTCATGCAGGACCAGGTCGACGCGCTGCGGGCGCTCGGCGTGCGCGCCGGGTTCCTCAACTCCACGCAGGATCTGGACGAACGGCGCCTGGTGGAGGCCGAGTTCCTCGCGGGTGAGCTGGATCTGCTCTATCTGGCGCCGGAGCGGCTGCGCGTCGAGTCGACGGTACGGCTGCTGGAGCGCGGCACGGTCTCCCTCTTCGCCATCGACGAGGCGCACTGCGTGGCCCAGTGGGGCCACGACTTCCGGCCGGACTACCTGGCCCTGTCCGCGCTGCACGAGCGCTGGCCCGATGTGCCGCGTATCGCGCTGACCGCGACGGCCACCGAGGCCACGCACACGGAGATCGCCTCCCGGCTCAAGCTCCAGGACGCCCGGCACTTCGTGGCGAGCTTCGACCGGCCCAACATCCAGTACCGCATCGCGCCGAAGAACGACCCCAAGCGGCAGCTGCTGCAGCTGCTGCGCGCCGAGCATCCCGGCGACGCGGGCATCGTCTACTGCCTCTCCCGCGCCTCCGTGGAGAAGACCGCCGAATTCCTCGTGAAGAACGGGGTCGACGCGCTCCCGTACCACGCGGGGCTCGACGCCCGGATGAGGGCCGACCACCAGGCGCGCTTCCTGCGGGAGGACGGGATGGTCATGGTCGCGACGATCGCGTTCGGGATGGGCATCGACAAGCCCGACGTGCGGTTCGTCGCCCATCTGGATCTGCCGAAGTCCGTCGAGGGGTACTACCAGGAGACCGGGCGCGCCGGGCGTGACGGGCAGCCGTCCACGGCCTGGCTGGCGTACGGACTGCAGGACGTCGTACAGCAGCGGAAGATGATCGAGACCTCGGAGGGCGACGACGCGCACCGGCGGCGGCTGAGCGCGCATGTCGACGCGATGCTCGCGCTGTGCGAGACGGTCGAGTGCCGTCGCGTCCGGCTGCTCGCGTACTTCGGCCAGGACAGCACCGCGTGCGGCAACTGCGATACGTGTCTGACACCCGCGGAGTCCTGGGACGGCACGGTCCCCGCGCAGAAGCTGCTGTCGACCGTGGTCAGGCTGAAGCGCGAGCGCAACCAGAAGTTCGGGGCGGGGCAGATCACCGACATCCTGCTGGGCAAGAAGACGGCCAAGGTCATCCAGTTCGACCATGACGCGCTCAGCGTGTTCGGTATCGGTACGGAGCTGCGCGAGGCGGAGTGGCGCAGCGTGGCACGGCAACTGCTGGCTCAGGGCCTGATCGCCGTCGAGGGCGACTACGGGACGCTGGTCCTCACGGACGACAGCGGCGAGGTGCTGGGCGGGCGGCGTCCGGTCATGCTGCGGCGCGAGCCCGAGCAGGCGGCCAGGCCGGCGCGGGCGGAGAAGACGGCCAAGCAGCGTTCGGCGCCCGTCGATCTGCCGGAAGCGGCGGTGCCGGTGTTCGAGACGCTGCGCGCCTGGCGTGGCGCCACGGCGAAGGAGCAGGGCGTGCCCGCGTATGTCGTCTTCCATGACGCGACGCTGCGCGAGATCGCGGTCCTGGCCCCGTCGACGCTGGCGGAGCTCGGCACGGTGAACGGCGTCGGCGAGAACAAGCTGGCGAAGTACGGGGAGCAGATCCTGGAGACGCTCGGTACGGCGTGATCGCGGGACCGCCCTCGCGGAAGCGTGATGGCGGAAGCGTGATGGCGGGGCACGGTGGCACACGCGTGAGAATGACCGGCATGCCGCCGCGCCCCGCACCGACGCCCGCGTCCCCGCTGCCCGAGTCCCCGCTGCCCCATGTCCTGTGGATCGGCGGCCCGCCCGGCGCCGGCAAGACGACCGTGGCCCGGCTGCTCGCCCGGCGGCACGGACTGCGCTGGTACAACGCCGACGCCCACACCTGGGAGCACCGCGACCGGGCCATCGCCGCCGGTCATCCGGGTGCGGTCCGGTGGGAGGCGCTGCCGCGCGAGGAACGCTGGTCCGCTCCCCCGGCGGAGCTGCTCGCCATGTCCCTGCACCACGAGCGCGGGCGGATGATCGTCGACGATCTCCGTATGCTGCCCGCGACCCCGCTGACCGTCGCGGAGGGCACCCCGGTCACCCCGGCGGTGGTCGACGCGGTCGCGGGCGCGGATACGGGCACCGGCGGCCGCGCCGTATGGCTGCTGCCGTCGGTCGAGGTCCAGCGGGCCCGGCTCCATGAACGCGACCTCGGCCTGCCGCCGGGCACGCACACGCTCTACCGGTCGCTGGCCGGGGAGATCGCGTCGGAGGTGGCGGAGTACGGCGCCAGGAAGCTCGTCCTCGACGGGCGAAGCAGCGTGGCGCGGACGGTCGCGGCGGTCGAGGAGATCTTCGCCGACGCGCTGAGGGCGGGCCCGGTGGCGGCCACGGCGACCGAGCGCGGCCGTCTGCTGCGGTACGCCAACCGGGCCACGGTCTCGCAGTACGAGGCGTTCTTCGCCCGCCCGTGGTCCCCGGACGACGCCGGGACGACCGCCCTCGCCTTCGCCTGCGAATGCGGAAAGGCCGGCTGCGAGGAAGACGTCAGACTCACCGTCGCGGGCTTCCCGCCCCCACCCGACACCGCCACATCCCCACCACTCCTCGCCCCAGGACACCTCCCCGAAGGCTGAGCCCCCGGCGCTCCCGGGCGCTCGCTCAGGATCTGGCGTCCAGGCGGAGGGTCCAGCGGCCGGGGGCGCCGCTCAGGGTGACGGTGGAGAGGGGGCGGATGTCCACGGACCAGTAGGCGCGGGGCGGGGCCTTCAGCGCGTAGATCAGGGCGGCTCGTACGACGGCCGGTTCGGCGACCGCGACGATGGCGGCGATGTCCTCGGCGGGGCGGGTGTCCAGCCAGCCACCTATCCGGGAGATGAAGGCGAGCAGGGGCTCTCCGCCGTGCGGGGCCGAGCGCGGGTCGGCCAGCCAGGCGTCGAGGGCGGCAGGTTCGCGGGCCGCCACCTCGGCGAGGGTGAAGCCGCGCCAGCGGCCCATGTCGCAGTCCCGCAGGGCGGGCTGGACGAGCGGCGCGTAGCCCAGGGCATCGCCGGTGGCGCGGCTGCGCAGCGTCGGCGAGCAGTAGCGGAGATCGGCGGCGGCCAGCGGGATCAGCGCGTGGGCGACGAGCTGCATCTCGTGCCAGCCGGCCTGGTCGAGGGGGCGGTCGTCGTCGAAGCGCTCGTCGAACAGGTCCGAGCTGCGCGCGGCGGCGACCAACGTGACCCGAACACTCATGGGCGTGATCGTGGGGCCGGAAGGCCGGTGGGTCAAGAGGCACTCGGCCCTGGCGGTGAAACGGTTCAGCATGCTCCGGCCGTTCCGGGGCCGCAGCAGCCGCCGGGTGTTCAGCCGAGCGCCTCGTCGCAGGCGGTACGCAACCGCCGTACGCCTTCGGTGATCTCGGCCGGGCCCGCCACCGCCGCGAAGCTCAGCCGCAGCTGGGCGGCCGGCGGTTCGGCGCTGAAATACGGGCGGCCGGGGGCGACCGCGACGCCGGCGCGCAGGGCGGCGGAGACGACAGCCTGTTCGTCGGTGCCGTCCGGGAGACGGGCCCAGAGGTGGTAGCCGCCGGACGGGATGTGCGGGAGCGCCAGCTCCGGCAGGTCGGTGCGCAGCGCGGCGGTCAGGGTGTCCCTGCGGGTCTTCAGCTCCGTGGAGACGGAGCGCAGATGGCGGTTCCAGGCGGCGGATCCCACCAGCTCCAGGGCCGCTTCCTGGAGCGGGCGCGGCACGAAGAAGGTGTCGACGACATGGATGGCGCGCAGCCGTTCGAGCACCGGGCCGCGCGCCGCGAGCACCCCGACCCGCAGGCTCGGTGAGGTGGCCTTGGTGAGGGAGCAGACATGGACGACGACGCCGTCCGGGTCGTCGGCGGCGAGCGGTGCGGGCAGCGGGCCCGCGTCCGCGTGCACCATCCGCCGCGCGAAGTCGTCCTCGACGACGAAGGCGCCGGCCTCCCGGGCGATCCGCAGCACCTCGGGCCTGCGGGCCGGGGACAGTACGGCGCCGGTGGGGTTCTGGAAGAGCGGCTGACAGACGAAGACCCGGGCTCCGGTGGCCCGGAAGGCGGCGGCGAGCAGGTCGGGGCGTACGCCGTCGGGGTCCACCGGCACCGGCACCGGCCGCAGTCCGGCGGCGCGGGCGATGGCCAGCATTCCCGGATAGGTGGGTGATTCGACGAGGACGGGCGCACCGGGCGGCGCGAGCGCCCGCAGCGCGGTGGTCAGCGCGCTCTGGCCGCCGGCCGTGACCAGGACTTCCGCGGCCGTGCAGGTGTCGGCGATGCCCCGGGCGAACCATTCGCGCAGTTCGGGGAGTCCTTCCGTGGGCGGCCGGCCCCAGGCACCCGGCCGGCGGCCCGCCCGTGCCAGGGCGGCGGCCATCGCTTGTTCCGGCTGGAGCGAGGGGTGCAGATAGCCGCCGTTGAACTCGATGACGCCGGGCGGCGGGGCGGCGAGGGTGACCAGGACGCCGGAGGCGTCGACCGCGCGCGGTACGAGCTCGGT
The DNA here is from genome assembly GCF_042882605.1 of Streptomyces sp. NPDC058198. Taxonomy (NCBI): domain Bacteria; kingdom Bacillati; phylum Actinomycetota; class Actinomycetes; order Kitasatosporales; family Streptomycetaceae; genus Streptomyces; species Streptomyces sp. NPDC058198. The sequence goes on along the minus strand of NZ_JBHVVP010000006.1, from coordinate 241,174 downwards.
GGCGGCGTCGGCGCTGAGGGTGACCTCCTGCCAGGAGGTGTCGCCGGGCGGCGGCGTCCCGGCCCTGGCGGCGGCGCGGAAGGCTCCCGCGCCGGGGCGGGTGACGACAAGACCTTCGGAGGCGAGCCGGGCGAGCGCGCGGGAGACGGTCACCGGGGAGACCCGGTAGCGCTCGACCAGCGCCCTGCTCGATGGCAGTTTCTCACCGGGTGAGTAGCGGTGCAGCTCACTCTTCAGGGAATTCGCCAGCTCTGCCACACTGCTACGCTCATGCATGACAGTACAGGATAGCGCTACTCCCACCCCTGCGATAGCGGTCAGCGGCGCCGGCGGCGGCACCCTGCTCGCCTCGCTGGGCGTCGTCGCCTTCTCGCTCACCTTCCCCTCCACCGTGTGGGGCCTGGAGAGCTTCGGCCCCTGGTCCCTGGTCGCCGTACGGAGCGGGCTCGCCGCGCTCATCGCGGGGTGCTTTCTGCTGACGCTGCGCGTCCCGGTCCCCGACCGCCGGCACTGGGGCGCGCTCGCGGTGGTGGGCGGCGGGGTCGTGGTGGGCTTCCCGCTGCTGACGACGCTGGCTCTGGAGACCTCCACCACCTCGCACGCGGCCGTGGTGGTCGGGCTGCTGCCGCTCACCACGGCCGCGTTCGCCGCCGTCCGTACGGGCCGCCGGCCCTCCCGTACCTTCTGGTGCGCCGCGCTCGCCGGCGCGGCCGTGGTGATCGGTTTCGCGGTGCAGCAGAGCGGCGGGGCGCTCTCCGCCGGCGATCTGTATCTCTTCGGCGCGCTGCTGGTGTGCGCGGCGGGCTATACGGAGGGCGGCAGGCTGGCCCGGGTGATGCCCGGCTGGCAGGTGATCGGCTGGGCGCTGATCGGGTGCCTGCCGCTCTCGGTGGCGGGCGCGGCGCTGGCCCTGCCCTTCGAACCGGTGCGCCTGACGGCCCACGGGATGATCGGGCTCCTGTGGGTCGCGGCGGGCTCGACCTTCTTCGGCCTGTACGTCTGGTACCGCGGCATGGCGTCCATCGGTATCGCCAGGGCGAGTCAGCTCCAGCTCGCCCAGCCGGTGCTGACCCTCGTCTGGTCCGTGCTCCTGCTGGGCGAGCACCTCACGCCGGCCGCTCCGGTGGCGGCCGTGGCCGTGCTGGTCTGTATCGCGGTCACTCAGCGGTCCAGCGCCTGACAGCTTCCGCGGGGCGAGCCCGCGTGACTCACCCCCGCAGCCGCGCCCGGGTGCCGTAGTGGTCGGCCACCACCCTGGTCATCGCCCCGATCGGGTCCGCGCCGACCTCCTTCGCCGAGAAGAAGCAGTGGCCACGCACCCCCGCGTACTCCTTGGCCAGGGTGAGATGCCGGGACAGCTCGGCCGGGTCCTGCCAGGGGGCGGGCTGCGCCGGGTCGGCCACCTTGTAGAGGGCCTCACCGATGTACAGATCGACGCCCGTCCCCCGTACGACCCCGTCCCACCAGTGCACCAGCTTCGCGTAGTCGGCCACGGCGAAGCCGATGTTCCAGTACAGCTGCGGGACGATGTAGTCGATCCAGCCCTGCCTGACCCACTTGAGGGTGTCGGCGTGCAGATGGTCGTAGGTCTGCACGCCGGCCTGGGTGTCGGAGCCGCGCGGATCGGTGGCGACGTTGCGCCACACCCCGAACGGGCTGATCCCGAAGCGCACGTGCTTCTTGACCTTCTTGATCTTCGCGGACATCTCCCGCACCAGCCGGTCGGTGTTGTCCCGCCGCCAGGCCGCCTTGTCCGGGAAGCCCGCGCCGTAGCGCGCGTAGGTCTCGTCGTCCTCGAAGACCTGACCGGCGACCGGATACGGATAGAAGTAGTCGTCCCAGTGCACGGCGTCGATGTCGTAGCGCCGGACGGCGTCCAGCATCGCGTCCTGGACAAAGCTCCTGACCTCGGGCAGCCCCGGGTTGTAGTAGAGCTTCCCGCCGTACGGAAGGATCCAGTCCGGGTGGAGCCTGGCGGGGTGCCGCTCCGACAGCCGCGACGGGTCGGTGTGGTTCGCGACGCGGTACGGGTTGAACCAGGCGTGCAGTTCCAGACCGCGCGCGTGGGCCTCACGCACCGCCGTACCCAGCGGATCCCAGCCCGGGTCCTTGCCCTGGACGCCGGTCAGACACTCGGCCCATGGCTCGTACGGCGACGGCCACAGGGCGTCCGCGGTCGGTCTGACCTGGAAGATGACGGCGTTCAGCTTGCGGGCCACGGCCGTGTCCAGATGCCCGATCAGCTCGGCCCGTTGCTGATCCGCCGTCAGCCCCGGTACCGAAGGCCAGTCACGGTTGGCGACGCTCGCGAGCCACATCCCCCGCAACTGCGCGCGCGGAGTGTGATGGCGCCCCACCGCTTCCGTGGCGACCGCGTCCCCCGAGGCCAGGACCGAGGCCACCAGTCCTGTCGCGGCCGCCACGAACGCTCTTCTGCCGATCTGTCCCATGCGATGTCCCTTGTCCGGTCCGTGCGGACCGCTGGACGATCACGGTCCGCCGTTCCCGCTGAGCATGCCCGCCCCGGCCCCGTGGCGCACCACCCCGGCGGAGTAACGTGCTGTCACCCTGGCGGAGTAACGTCCTGTCCCAGGCGGGCGCCGGAACCACACGGGGGACCTGCCGGGAAACGGACCAGCGAAAGGCACGATGTGACCGACTCCCTGACCGATATCACCCGCGTCGGTGTGGTGGGCTGCGGCCAGATGGGCGCAGGCATCGCCGAGGTCGCCGCACGCAGCGGCCTGGAGGTGAGGGTCGCCGAGACCACCGGCGAGGCCCTGGAGATCGGCCGTACCCGCCTCCACAACTCGCTGTCGAAGGCCGCGGAGCGCGGCAAGATCACCGAGGCGGAGCGCGACGCGGCGCTCGGCCGGCTCAGCTTCACCACCGACCTCGGGGAGTTCGCCGACCGCGACCTGGTCATCGAGGCCGTCGTGGAGAACGAGCAGGTCAAGACGGAGATCTTCCAGGTGCTCGACCAGGTGGTGACCCGCCCCGACGCGATCCTGGCCTCCAACACCTCCTCCATTCCGCTGGTCAAGCTGGCCGTCGCGACCTCCCGCCCCGACCAGGTCATCGGCATCCACTTCTTCAACCCGGCCCCCGTGCAGCAGCTCGTCGAGCTGATCCCCGCGCTGACGACCTCCGACGAGACGGTCAGGCGGGCCGAGACCGTGGTCGAGAAGGTGCTCGGCAAGCACGCGATCCGGGCTCAGGACCGCTCGGGCTTCGTGGTGAACGCCCTGCTCATCCCGTATCTGCTCTCCGCGATCCGGATGTTCGAGTCGGGCATAGCGAGCCGCGAGGACATCGACAACGGCATGGAGCTGGGCTGCGCCCATCCGATGGGCCCGCTCAAGCTCTCCGACCTGATCGGCCTGGACACCGTGGCCTCGGTGGCCGACTCGATGTACATGGAGTTCAAGGAGCCGCTGTACGCCGCTCCCCCGCTGCTCCAGCGAATGGTGGACGCGGGCCGCCTCGGCCGTAAGTCGGGGGCGGGCTTCTACCCGTACTCCTGACGCACCCGGACCGGCGGGCAGGGCCGTGGCACCGGACCCGCCCCCGGCGCGGACACCGCCTACGGGGTGTCCTGGCCCAGCCGTAGGTGATGCAGCATCAGCAGCCCCGCCGCCATGCCGGCGGCCGGGACCTCACCCCGGGCGACCAGGTCGGGCACCAGCTTGAGCGGGATCCACTCGCGGCGCGAGGACTCGAAGTCGTCCTCGGGAGGCCCGGTGTACGTGGCGTCCTGCGCCCAGTAGAGATGGTGCCGGGCGTCGGTCAGGCCGTTGGACGGCTCAACCGTGAGCAGATGGCGGAGGGGGCCGGGGCGCCACCCGGTCTCCTCCTCCATCTCCCGCGCGGCCGCGCTCTCGATGTCCTCGCCGTCCTCGACGACGCCCGCGGCCAGCTCCCAGCCCCAGCTGTCGGTGATGAAGCGGTGCCGCCAGAGCATCAGCACCTCGTTGGCGGCGTTGACCGCGGTCGCGACGGCGACCGGGCGGAGCCGGATGAGGTAGTGGTCCAGGTGCCGGCCGTCGGGGAGTTCGACATCCGCCAGATTGACGCGGAGCCAGCGGTTTTCATACACAGGCTGTTCGCTTAACTTCGTCCACTGCACGTTTTTGCCACCTTCCGACAAGTTGATGGCAATATCGCAGCAGCACCTCACTCGGCGGGAGCCTCACAGGGGGACGCGCAGCGCCCCCTCGATGACATCGGCAGCTTCCCCGGCAACGGTGGATCCGCTGGCCACCAGCTGCTCACGCACCGCCCGCAGCCGGTCCCGCAGCCGCTGGGACTCCATGCCCCTCGCCCGCTCGGCCATCTCCCGCGCCGTCACCGCGGCCCGGTCGGGCTCGCCCTGCCGGAGCTCGATATGGCAGAGCATGGCGAGCCGGTGGACCCTGCCGCGGTCGTGCGCCGGGGTGTTGACGGCCGCCGCCGCGTGCACCCGCGCGGCCGCCGGATCACCGAGGCTGAGCAGCGCCTCCGCCACCTGTACGTTCACCAGGCCGGGCTGGACATAGCCCGTCTCGTCCGGCTCCCGTCCGGGCCGGATGCGCTCCGCCTCCGTCTCCGCGCGCCGGATACAGCCGAGCGCGCCGCCGCCGTCGCCGAGATGGGCGTACGACTTGGCCTGCATCGCGTACAGGTCCGCGGCCAGCGCCGGGGTGATCCGGCGGCCGGCGGTCCGCAGCGCCGCCTCGGCGAAGGCGACGGCGAGGCGGTACTCCCCCATGAACAGCGACTGGTTGACCAGCAGCGCGATCACATAGGCGCCGAGCCCCCGGTCACCGCTGGCCTTGGCCAGGCGCAGCGCCTGATGGAAGTAGCGCTGGGCGAGTCCCTGGGCGTCGGAGTCGTACGCGCAGATGCCGGCCACCGCGACCAGACCGCCCGTGGCGCGGTGCAGCTGGCGGCCCAGGGCGTCGCTGTACCCGCCGCGCAGCAGCGGGGCGGTCTCGGCGTTGAGGAAGCCGACGATCCGGGCGCGGGTGGCGACCCCGCCCGTTCTCCGGTACATCAGTTCGTAGTGTGACCTGGCCGCCCGGAGCAGCTCGATGTCGGCGGGCCCGACCCTGGTGCGGCCGCCGCGCGAGACATCGGAGTCCTCCGGGGGGTTCTCCCACTCCCACACGGGCATCACGGCCGGGGTGCCGGTGAGGGCGGGGGCGCCCACTATGTGCGGCCGCTGCTGTTCGTCGTGGCGCCACAGGGCGGTGGCCCGCTCGACGAAACCGGAGAGCGGTGTACAGCCGGGCACGAACGGCTCCCCGGGCACACCGAGCCCGATGTCGTCCAGGGTGAGTGAGCGGCGCAGCCGGTCGCTCAGGACTCCGCAGATCAGGTCGGGCACCTGGCCGCGCGGCCGCTGGCCCTTCAGCCACCGTGACACGGCGGTGTGTTCGTATCGCAGGGCGAGGCCCCTGGCCCGGCCCGCCTGGTTGACCCGCGCGGCGAGGCCGGCATGGGAGATCCCCGCCTCGTCGAGCAGGGAATCGAGCAGGGTGTTGGGCTGCATGTGCCCCTCCGGTGGCTCGGCACGCCAGGACCAGTAAAGCGGCAAACGCACGGGGTGTGAACGGAATGCCCGTATCCGCACCTTGTGCACTCTCCCGCCGGGACCGCGGGGCCGATTGACTGAAGCGCCTCGCAAAAGAGGCGGCCGGGCCGCCGGCTCCCCCTCGTACAGTGCGGTGGCCCCCAACCGCGTCGTCCGTCCCGTCGACCTGCCCGACACTCCGCGGCGGGACGGGCGACGCGTGCAGCGCGGGCCCGGGGCCGGGGGTACGCGCGCGGCCGGTCAGCCGCACTGCGCCGCCACCCGCGGGCGGTCGTTGCGCAGGACCAGCAGCGCCATGTCGTCGGTGATCCGCCCGCCGGTGTGCCGCAGCAGCGCCGTGTGCACCTGCCGCACCACGGCCGCGGGCGGCAGCGGCGTACCGGACACGACGTCCACGAGCGCTTCCCGCAGGCCGAAGTACCGTCCCGCGGAGTCCCTGGCGTCCGTCGCCCCGTCGGTGTGCAGGAACAGGGCCTCGCCGGGCAGCAGCGGACCGCAGCGGCGCGGCGGCAGGTCGGCCGGCAGCGGAAAGGCGCCCAGCGGCGGCAGCGGCTCCCCGGTGGCCAGTGGCACCGCGCCCTCCCCGAGCCGGTAGGGCCACGGATGGCCGCAGTTGAGGGCCCGTACGTCCGCGTCGGCCCCGATCTCCAGCAGCAGTACGGTGACGAACTCCTCCGCCGAGGGGCAGTCCGCCGACGCCCCCACCCGCTGCCGCAGATGGCGCTGGTGCGCCCGGTCCAGCCTGCGCAGGACGCCGTCGAGCCCGGCCTCGTCATGGGCGGCTTCCCGGAAGCTGCCGAGGACCGCGGCCACCGCCCCGACGGCGGGCAGGCCGTGGCCGCGCACATCACCGATGACGACACGGACGCCGTGCTCGGTGGCCACCGCCTCGTACAGATCTCCGCCGATGTCGGCGCCCCGGGAGGCGGAGAGCTGGCGGGCGGAGAGCGTCAGCCCGTCGAGCAACGGCGGCAGCGGCCGGATCAGCGCCTCCTGGGCGGCCCGCGCCACCGCGCGGACGCGCCGTAGCTCCCGGAGGGGACCGCGCTGTACGCCGGCGAGCAGATACGCCACCACCAGGAGGAAGGCCACGCAGGTCGCGATGCGCGCCGCCACGCTGTCGTGCACGGCCAGCGGGCAGGTCAGCTCCCAGGTGACCACCATCGTGAGCCAGGTCCCCGGGACCGCGAATTCGACGACGGACCGCGAGGACAGCGAGTCCACGGGCGCGTCTTCCTCTGCCCTGCTACGGATCATGCGGTCGGCCCCTCTCGGCCGCCTGGCCGCCTGGCGTACGTCGACCGTCATGGCCGTATCGATGGTGTCGATGACCGTTGTGGCCGGATCGATTGTGTCGATGACCGCCATGGCCGGATCGATTGTGTCGATCACTTGGGTCAGTTGGCGTATCCCGCCCGTACTTGCCACTCGAACGAGTGAGGGGCGCGTCCGGAGATCCGGACACGCCCCTCAGTGGTCGACCATCTGTCCGACCGCGCTGCTCACATAACCGGACAGCCCTTATGCGCCGCGCAGGACGGCTCCGGTCCGCTCGGCGGCGAGGGCGACCGCGGCGTCACGCGCGGCCGTGGCCTCCTCGACCGTCAGCGTGCGGTCCGCCGCGCGGAAGCGCAGGGCGTACGCGAGCGACTTGTGCCCCTCGCCGATCTGCTCACCGGCGAAGACGTCGAACAGCCGCAGGGACTCCAGCAGTTCACCCGCGCCCTCGTGCAGCGCCCGCTCCACCTCGGCGGCCGGCACGTCGCGCGGGACGACCAGCGCGACATCCTGGGTGGCCACCGGATAGGTGGAGATCCGCGGGGCCTGGAGCGCGCCGGCCCCCGCCTGCTCCAGGAGGTCGAGCTCGATCTCCATGGCGCAGGTGCGGTCCGGCAGTCCGAGCGCCTTGACGACGCGCGGGTGCAGCTCTCCCGCGTGGCCGACGAGCGTCTCCTCGCCGTTCACCGTGGCGAGCAGCGCCGCGCAGCGGCCGGGGTGCCACGGCTCGTGCCGGCCGGCCCGTACGACGAGCTCGACGCCCGCCTCCCGGGCGACGGTACGGGCCGCCTCGACGGCGTCCGCCCACTCGGCCGGGCGGCCCTTGCCCCACCAGCCGGCCTGTTCGCGCGCGCCGGCCAGGACGACCGCGGCGCGGCGCGGCTGGCGCGGCAGCGCGGTGTCGAGCCGGGCCACCTCCTCGTCGGTGGGCCGCCGGTCGACGGGCAGCCGTACCGGCACGGTCTCGTCGCCCGTGGGCCGGAAGACCAGGCCGGTCTCGAAGAGCGCCAGATCGTGCGAGCCGCGGCCGTCGTTGCGGCGCAGCGCCGTGAGGAGGCCGGGCAGCAGCGTGGTGCGCAGCGCCGGCTCCTCGTCGGAGAGCGGGTTGACGAGCGTGACCGTACGGCGGCGGGCGTCGTCGGCCGGCAGCCCGAAGGCGTCGAGCACGGCGTCGCCGATGAACGGGTAGTTCAGCGCCTCGACATAGCCGGCGCCGGCCAGGGCGCGGCCGACCCGGCGGTGCAGCCGCTGCCGCTCGGTGAGACCGCGGCCGGACGGCGGGGTGGGCAGCGTGGAGGGGAGGTTCTCGTACCCCTCCAGACGGATGACCTCCTCGGCGAGGTCGTTGGGCGCGTCGAGGTCGGGCCGCCAGGACGGGACGGTGACGAGCAGCTCGTCCACTCCCGAGACGTCGCAGCCGATCTCCTGGAGCCGCCGTACGACGGTCTCCCGGCCGTAACCGACACCCGCGACCCGGTCGGGGTGGTCGGCGGGCATGGTGATGGTCCGCGGCGCGGAGGGCGCGACGATCTCCGTGACGCCGGCCCCGGCGGAACCGCCCGCGAGCAGCACCAGCAGATCGACGGTCCGCTGCGCGGCGGCGGCCGCGGCCCGCGGGTCGACTCCGCGCTCGAAGCGCTTGGACGCCTCGGAGGCCAGCTTGTGGCGGCGTGCGGTACGGGCGATGGAGATCGCGTCGAAGTGCGCGGCCTCGATGACCACCTCGGTGGTGCCGTGCACCTCCCCCGTCCCGGGGTGCGTGGTGACATCGGCGATCTCGGTGTTCGCGCCGCCCATCACGCCCGCGAGGCCGATGGGCCCGCGGTCGTCGGTGATGACCAGGTCCTGGGCGTCCAGGACCCGCTTGGCACCGTCGAGCGTGGTGATCTTCTCGCCGGCCGTGGCGCGGCGGACGCCGATCGGCCCCTCCAGCCGGGAGCGGTCGTAGGCGTGCAGCGGCTGGCCCAGCTCCAGCATCACGTAGTTGGTGATGTCGACGGCGAGCGAGATGGGCCGCATCCCGGCCTTCTGCAGCCGGCGCCGCAGCCAGATGGGGCTGTGGGCCTCGGGGTCGAGGCCGGTGACCGTACGGGCGGTGAAGCGGTCGCACCCGCTCGGGTCGGCGATCTTCACCGGGTAGCCGAAGGAGTTCGGGGCGGGGACGTCGAGGAGGGCCGGGTCGCGCAGCGGCAGGCCGTAGGCGATGGCGGTCTCGCGGGCGACCCCGCGCAGCGAGAGGCAGTAGCCGCGGTCGGGCGTGACGGCGATGTCGAGGACCTCGTCGACCAGTTCCAGCAGCTCGATGGCGTCGGTGCCGGCCTCGTGCTCCGGCGGCAGCACGATGATGCCGCCCGAGCCGTCGTCGCCCATGCCCAGCTCGTCGCCGGAGCAGATCATGCCGTGCGAGGTCCTGCCGTACGTCGTGCGCGCGGAGATCGCGAAGCCGCCGGGGAGGACCGCGCCGGGGAGGACCACGACGACCTTGTCGCCCGCGACGAAGTTCCGCGCGCCGCAGACGACCTCCTGCGGCTCGCCGGTGCCGTTGGCGGTGCCGACGTCGACGGTGCAGAAGCGGATGGGCTTCTTGAAGCCCTCCAGCTCCTCGACGGTGAGTACCTTGCCGACGACGAGGGGGCCCTTGAGGCCGGCGCCGAGCTGCTCGACCGCCTCGACCTCCAGACCCGCGGAGACGAGCTTGGCCTGGACGTCACGGCCGGTCTCCGTCGCCGGCAGGTCGACGTACTCCCGCAGCCAGGAAAGCGGGACGCGCATCAGATCTCCATCCCGAACGGCCGGGTGAACCGGACGTCACCCTCGACCATGTCTCGCATGTCTTCGACGTTGTGGCGGAACATCAGCATCCGTTCGATGCCGAACCCGAAGGCGAATCCGCTGTACTTCTCGGGGTCGACACCACAGGCGACGAGCACCTTGGGGTTGACCATGCCGCAGCCGCCCAGCTCGATCCAGCCCTCGCTGCCGCAGGTACGGCAGGGCCGGTCGGGGTTGCCGACCGAGGCGCCGCGGCACACGTAGCAGACCATGTCCATCTCGGCGGACGGCTCGGTGAAGGGGAAGAAGTTCGGGCGGAGCCGGGTCGTCATGTCCGGGCCGAAGAGCGCCTGGACCATATGGTCGAGCGTGCCCTTGAGGTCGGCCATGGTGAGGCCCTCGTCGACGGCGAGCAGCTCGATCTGGTGGAAGACCGGGGTGTGCGTGGCGTCCAGCTCGTCGGTGCGGTAGACCCGCCCGGGACAGACGACGTAGACGGGCGGCTCGCGGTCGATCAGGGTGCGGGCCTGGACCGGCGAGGTGTGCGTACGGAGCACGACACCGGACTCGTCGCCTTCGGTCCCCGCCGGGCCCTGGACGAAGAAGGTGTCCTGCATCTGGCGTGCCGGGTGGTCGGGCACGAAGTTGAGCGCGTCGAAGTTGAACCACTCCGCCTCGGCCTCGGGGCCTTCCGCGACCTCGTAGCCCATGGCCACGAAGACATCCGCGACCCGCTCCATGAACGTGGTCAGCGGGTGGCGGGCGCCGGCCGGGACGCGGTCGTACGGCAGCGTGACATCCACCGCCTCCTCCACCAGCACCCGGGCGTCACGCTCGGCCTCCAGCTCCGCCTGACGGGCGGCGAGGGCCTTGCTGACGGCGCCGCGGGCCTGGCCCACGCGCTTGCCCGCCTCGGCCTTGGCCTGCGGCGGCAGCGCGCCGATCTCCCGGTTGGCGAGGGCGAGCGGCGAGGTGCCACCGGTGTGTGCGGTCTTCTCGTGGACGAGCGCGTCGAGATCCCCGGCGGCGGCGAAGGCGGCGAGCGCCTCGTCCCGCATCCGCTCGATCTCTTCCGGTTTCAGCGCCTCGACCTCGACTGGGTCGTACGACTTGTTGGGTGCCGACATCTCTTCCCGTACTTCCGATTGGCTGGCGAAACGACCCTGCTCGATCACTTCGGTCACTCACGATCAGTGCGATCACCGAGGACGCAAAGGTGCCAAAGGTCGAGTCTAAAGGTCGTACGGAGGTGAAGTAGCCCGCGGGCCGCTCAGGTCAGATAGGCCGGAGCGCCGACGGGCAGGATAAACCGGAACCGGGCACCGCCGCCGGGTCCGCGGTCCACGGTGATCGTCCCGCCGTGCGCCTCGACGATGCCCTTGACGATATAGAGGCCGAGGCCGGTCCCGCCGCGCTTGCTCCCCCGCCAGAAGCGGGTGAAGACACGGCCCATCGACTCCTCGGGGATGCCGGGGCCTTCGTCGCACACGGTGACGGCCGTTCCCTTCTCGTCGTTCTTGGCGGGGGCGGGTGCCACCTCAATGGTGACGGTTCCCTCTCCGTGGCGCACCGCGTTTTCCAGCAGGTTGCTCAGGATCTGGTCGATCTTGTCGGGGTCCGCCCAGAGATCGGGCAGCGGCCGCCTGATCCGTACGAGGAAACGGTCCGGCGACTGCCCCGAGGCGGTGTGCGACTGGATGTGGCGGCCGACGGCCGTGGCGATGTCGACCGGCTGGCGGCGCACCTCCAGCCGGCCCGAGTCGATCCGGGAGATGTCCAGCAGCTCGGCGATCAGCCGGGTCACGCGGTTGGCGTCGGCGTCGACCGTCTCCAGCATCAGCTTCTTCTGGTCGTCGGTGAACCGCTCCCACTTGGCGAGCAGCGTCGCCGTGAACCCCTTCACCGAGGTCAGCGGGGAGCGCAGCTCATGGGCGACGGTCGCGATCAGCTCCGCGTGACTGCGCTCGGTGCGGCGCCGCGCCTCGGTGCCGCGGATGCAGATGACCAGCCGGCTGACGGGCCCGGTCGGATACGCGCGCACATAACGGGCGGAGACCAGGACCTCACGGCCGCCGGGCAGGAGCAGATTGCGCTCGGGCTGGCCGACCCGGGTGGCGAGCCCGCCGTACGGATCGGTCAGCGTCCACCAGCGGCGGCCCTTCAGGTCCTCCAGCGGCAGCGCCAGGTCGAGCGGCCGGCCGAGGGCGTCGGAGAGCGGTACGGCGGTGATACGGACGGCGGCCGCGTTGAAGCAGATCACCCGGCCGGTCTCGTCGGCGACGACCAGCCCGTCGGGGAGGTCGTCGGGGTCGATCCCGGACTCACCGGAGGCAGCAGGACCGGACCCCTGGACCGCGGCGGGCCTGCTCGTACCGACAGACATCCCCGTATCCCACCTCTTCCGCGTCGCTCAGTGGGCCCCCGAAAGCGCAACACTACTAGCTGAACGTGACGGAGCGGACCCCCTCAGCTCGTAGCGCGGACGCGCTGGGCGCGCGCCGAGGCGTAGAGACATACGGCTGCGGCGGTCGCGAGGTTCAGGCTCTCGGCCTTTCCGTGGATCGGCACCCGCACCACGGCGTCCGCGAGGGCGCGGGTCTCGGCCGGCAGCCCCCATGCCTCGTTGCCGAAGATCCAGGCGGTGGGGCCGCCCATGGTGCCCGCGTCCAGCTCGTCGTCCAGGTCGTTGTCGCCCGCGCCGTCGGCGGCGAGGATACGGACGCCCGCGTCCTGGAGCCCCTGGACGGCCTGTTCGACGGGGACACCGACGGCGACCGGCAGATGGAAGAGCGAACCGACCGACGCCCGGACCGACTTGGGGTTGTAGAGGTCGACGGAGGCATCGGTGAGGACGACGGCGTCGGCGCCCGCGGCGTCCGCGCAGCGCAGCACCGTACCGGCGTTCCCCGGGTCGCGGACATGCGCCAGGACGGCGACGAGCCGGGGGCGGGCCCGCAGGATGTCCTCGAACGGCGAGTCGAGGAAGCGGCAGACGCCCAGCAGTCCCTGAGGGGTGACGGTCTGGGACACCTCGGCGAGCACCGCGTCGGGCGCGAAGTGCACCCGGGCCCCGGTGGCGCGGGCCGCGTCGACGATGCCGGCGTACCGCTCGGCGGCGTCGGCGGTGGTGAACAGCTCGATCAGCGTGGGCTCCCCGTCGTGGCCGCGGTGGGCCACCGCTTCGCGTACGGCCTGCGGACCCTCGGCGATGAACCGGCGTTCCTTGCCGCGGAAGGCACGCTTGGCGAGCCTTCGCGCGGCCGTGACGCGCGGGGAGCGCGGGGAGATCAGCTCGGGGGTGCCCATGGGCTGCGGCTCTCACTTCTCGTACGGGGGAGGAACGGGTGGGACGGGGCGCGGGGCGCGGGGGAACGGGCCGGGCGGGGTGCGGGGCGGGCGGGTGCGGGGCGGAACGCACCGGACCCGCAGGCGTGGTGCCTGCGGGTCCGGCGGGAAAGGATGCGGTCCTGACGGAGGTCAGGCAGCGGCCTTCGGGGCGTTGACGTCGCTGGGGAGGGCCTTCTGGGCGACCTCGACGAGCGCGGCGAACGCGTTCGCGTCATTGACGGCCAGCTCGGCGAGGATCTTGCGGTCCACCTCGACGTTGGCGGCCTTCAGACCCTGGATGAAGCGGTTGTAGGTGATGCCGTTGGCGCGGGCAGCGGCGTTGATCCGCTGGATCCACAGCTGACGGAAGTCGCCCTTGCGCTTCTTGCGGTCGTTGTAGTTGTAAACGAGGGAGTGGGTGACCTGCTCCTTCGCCTTCCGGTACAGGCGCGAGCGCTGGCCGCGGTAACCGCTGGCCGCCTCGAGGATTGCCCGGCGCTTCTTGTGGGCGTTGACTGCCCGCTTGACGCGTGCCACGTGTTAACTCCTTGTAGCGGGGCCGTGGTCTGTACTCACACGGCCCGGAAACGAATATGGTCCCGGTCCTGATGCCGTGCCCCCGGTCACCGGGGGCGCCGACATCACTTGCCGAGAAGCTTCTTGATCTTCTTGGCGTCGCCCGGGGCCATCTCGGCGTTGCCGGTGAGGCGACGCGTCAGCTTGGACGACTTGTGCTCGAGCAGGTGGCGCTTGCCGGCCCGCTCGCGCAGCACCTTGCCGGAGCCGGTGATCTTGAAGCGCTTGCTGGCACCGCTGTGCGTCTTGTTCTTCGGCATAGCGCCGTTCTCTCCTCGTCAGTGGCGCTCCCTGCCGGCGGTGGGGCCGGCGCGCGGGAGCGTCAGATCTCTGGTGTGTGGTTCCGGACCGGAGCCGAGGGCGCCTGGCTGGCACCCCCTCGGATCACGCTTCGGAAGATGCCTCGGCCGGGGCTTCGGCAGCGGCCTCGGCCGGAGCCTCAGCCTCGGTGTCCGCCGACTCCTCGGTCGCGTAACCCTGACGCTCCGCCTTGCGGGCGGCCTGCGCCTCGCGGGCCTCGGCCATGGCTTCGGTCTTCTTCTTGTGCGGGCCAAGAACCATGATCATGTTCCGGCCGTCCTGCTTCGGGTTCGACTCGATGAAGCCGAGCTCCTCGACATCCGAAGCGAGACGCTGGAGCAGTCGGAAGCCGAGTTCGGGGCGGGACTGCTCACGACCACGGAACATGATCGTGATCTTGACCTTGTCGCCCTGCTTGAGGAACCGGACGACATGACCCTTCTTGGTGTCATAGTCGTGCGGGTCGATCTTCGGCCGGAGCTTCATCTCCTTGATGACCGTGTGCGCCTGGTTCTTACGCGCCTCACGGGCCTTCATGGCCGACTCGTACTTGAACTTCCCGTAGTCCATGAGCTTGCACACGGGCGGACGTGCGGTCGCCGCGACCTCGACCAGGTCAAGGTCGTACTCCTGCGCCAACTCCAGGGCCTTCGCAAGCGGCACGATGCCGACCTGCTCGCCGCTGGGGCCGACGAGTCGGACCTCGGGAACGCGAATCCGGTCGTTAATGCGGGGCTCGGCGCTGATGGATCCTCCTCGGTAGCACCACACGACTGTCTGGCAGACAGCCGCGTAACGTCTGTTTTCAGACCAACCGTGGCGGAACAAGAAAAATGCCCCGGACGGAACACAGGCAGGAGCTCCTCGAATACCGGAGCACCGCCGTGTACGTGCCACGGGGCGCATCGGGCGGCTCCATCGTCCGTACGGAACGATGGGGACCACCTGACCGGTGACCCGCCGCCCGAAAGAGGGCAGCCAGGTGGGAGATCGGAGCCTCCACTTGTGGGCCGGACACGCTCATGTCCAGCCGGTCGTCACTCCAGGTTAGCAGCTACCGCCCGAAGGAGCTAACCGACGGCGGGAGCGGGCCCCAGCCACCCGGGGCCTATCGTGTGGGGCATGAGTGACGCGACCTCCCCCCAGGACTCCCCCGACTTCGACTCCATGACCCGTGACATCGCGGAAGTCCCCGCCGTCGAGGTGATCGTCACGGTCGCGGTGAATCTGATGAGCGCGGCCGCCGTGAAGCTCGGCCTGACCGAGGACGGCGACGACCACAAGGACCTGGACGAGGCGCGCAAGCTGGTCCAGGCGCTGGCCGGGCTGCTGGACGCGAGCGTGACGGAGATCAGCTCGTTCCACGCGGCGCCGCTGCGCGACGGGCTGAAGTCGCTGCAGCTGGCGTTCCGAGAGGCGTCGGTCGTACCGGACGAGCCGGGGCAGGGTCCTGGCGAGAAGTACACGGGCCCGGTCTACGGCTGACCGCGGCGCACGGCCGTTCCACCGGCGCTTTACTCGCGGACTCTACTCGCGGACGAAAAGGGGCTCGCCGGGCGGCGTGGTCCCGGCCGGCAGCAGCGCCAGGTCGAGTCCGCGCACCAGGCGGGCCCGCAGTACGTCATCGGCCGCGAGCGACCCGGCGAGCCTGCGGGCCGCCTCGGCGGGGCTCGTGTCCGGCGCCAGGACGAGCGCGAGAGTGCCGTCCGCGCTGCCGGGACCGAGATGGGCGCGGCGCACCGCGGGCTCGGCCGCGACGGCGGACCGTACGGCCGCGACGACGGCGGGATCGTCGAGCGGATCGGTGCTGGTGCGGCCCTCGGCGGCGGCGAGCAGAGCGGCCCCGGTGAGCTGGTACGGGACAGGTCCCGCGAGGTCGAGCACGACGGTGTCCGCCTGCTCGTGAGCGGCCGCCTGGAGCGCCTGGTGCAGCGGTACGGCGACGGGGCGGGCCTCGGGATCCCAGCGGGCCAGCGCCGCGACGGACGTGAAGGCGGGCAGCGCGCGCCGGTCGCCGGCCCGGAGGGTCGGCACGGCCATGTCGCTGGTCTTCTCACGGCGCAGACCGTTCTCGTCCTCCTCCGTCTCGCCGAGGACGGCGACGACGGGGACCAGCAGCCGGGCGCCCTTGAGCGCCGCCAGGACCTGCCGCTCGGCCGACCGGTCCTCGGCCCAGGCGGCGAGGGCCGCCGTCAGCTCGGGATCGGCGGTGCCGTCGTCGTCGGAGAAGCCGGAGTCGGGGATGTTCTTGAGGGCCACGGGTCGAGCCTAGGGCCTGTCCTGTACAGAGCGCCGTCCGCCCCTGGGGCGGGGCTCAGACAGGGCCTGGGCTGTGGACGTACGGTCGTGGGGTGGATCTCTCGGTCGCGGCGTGCGACATGACCGGCCGGCGCGAGGTGGCGTACGGCGAGGACCGGACGTATGTCACCGCCAGCATCGTGAAGGTCGCCGTCCTGGCGGCGGTGCTGCTGCGGGCGCGGGACGCCGGACGGTGGCTGACGGCCGAGGAGGAGCGGCTCTCGGCGGCCATGATCGAGCGCAGCGACAACGACGCCGCCACCGCGCTGCGGGCCACGGCAGGCGGCGTGGCGGGGCTGGACGAGGCGCATGCGCGGCTGGGGATGACCCACACGTCGGCGGCGCCCGCCTGGGGGCTGACCCGGACCACCGCGCGCGATCAACTGACCCTGCTGAAGGCGGTGTTCGGCGCGCGTTCCGCGCTGGACGGGCGGGCGCGCCGCTATCTGGCGGGGCTGATGGGGCGGGTGGTGCCGGGGCAGGACTGGGGCGTGTCCGCGGCGGGCGACGGCTGGGCGCTGAAGAACGGATGGCTGCCGAGAGACGGGAGCGGGCTGTGGGTGGTGCATTCGGTGGGGCGGGTGCGTGGCTGTCTGGTCGCGGTGCTGTCCGACGGGCATGCGTCGCGGGAGGAGGGGATCGCGCGGGTCGAGGAGGCCGCGGTCAGCGCCGTACGCCGGATCGTCTGACGCCGCCGCGCCACAGCGCCACCGCGCCCGCCAGCAGCAGGGCGCCGGCCCCGCCCGCCGCCGGGGCGAGCCAGGCGGCCGGTTCCGGCTCCTCGCGCGGGACGTCGGGACCGCTGCCGAAGTACTTCTTGCCGTAGCCGGATCCGGCGGCTTCGCTCGTCGCGTCCGTACGGCGCAGTTTCCCCCCTGCCTCGATCGCGGCGGCCGGGTCGACCAGGCCGTAGCCCTTGGCGTCGTCGTGGCCGTCCTTCGGGGCGTCGCGCGCGGTGTCCGCGAGGAGCTTCTTGATCTGCGCGGGGGTGAGGTCGGGGTGGGCGGAGCGTACGAGGGCGACGGCGCCGGAGACGAACGCGGCGGCGGCGCTGGTCCCCCAGCCCTCGTAGTAGCCGCGGTCGGGGTCGGCGATGACGACATCGACGCCGGGGGCGCTGACGGTGGCGTACCAGCGACGGGTGGAGAAGGCGGCGTGGGTGCCGTAGCGGTCGACGGCCGTCACCGCGATCACCCCGGGGTAGGCCGCGGGGTACGAGATGTGGTCGCCCTTCTCGCCGCCGTTGCCGGCCGAGGCGACGACGACGGCGCCCTTGGCCAGGGCGTACTGGACGGCCGCGTCCTCGCCCGGTTCCGGATGGGCCGACTCGCTGTCGTCGCCGAGGGAGAGATTGATGACGTCGGCGCCGTTGTCGGCGGCCCAGCGGATGCCTTCGGCGAGGGCGCCGCCCCGGGAGGTACGGGCCTTGGAGCGGGCCGGGTCGGTGCCTTCGAGGATGACCCGGACGGGGAGGATCTTCGCCTCGGGCGCGATACCGAGGACTCCCTCGGAGCGGTCGGACCCGTGACCGTGGCCCGCGATGATGCCGGCCATGGCGGTGCCGTGCCGGGCCCAGGCCCGGTCGCCGCCGGCGGCGCCGAAGCCTATGAGGTCCTTGCCGGGCAGCACCTGGCCCGCGAGGTCGGGATGAGTGTCGTCGACGCCGGTGTCGAGGACCGCGACCGTGACGCCGGTGCCCTGCGCGGTGCGCCAGGCCTGTTCGGTGTGCAGGGCTTCGAGGGCCCACTGCTGGGCACGGATCGCGTCGGCGTGCGCGGGGGTGGCGGGCACGAGCAGGAAGGACGTGGCGGCGAGCGCGACGGCGATGCGGTGAGCGCGCCGCGAGGCCCTCGGCGTACTCGGTGCACTCGGTGCACTCGGTGCACTCGGGCTCATGGGGGCCCTCGACGTCATCGCGGCACCACCGTGCGCGCGCTGATGGTCGTGCGCAGCCCTCGCTCGATACGGTCCGCCACGCCCTTCGCGTCATGGCCGAGGCCGGCCTGCGCGGGTGCGGTCGTGGCCCGGGCGGCGGTGGCCTTGCCGACGGGCTGGGGAGTGGTGACGGCACGTCCGTCGGCGAAGCCGGAGACGGCGTACACGACGACGGGCGCCTCGGTGAGGACGTTCACCGTCCAGCTCGCGCGCTGGGCGTCACCGAATCCGGCGGCGACCGTGCCCTTGACGGGAAAGGTGCGGGGCATGAGATCGGCGCGTTCTGCGAGCTTCTCGTCCCGGAAGCGGGTGCGCAGGGCGTCCATCCCGGTGGCGTCGCCCCGGGTGAAGACGAGCCCGACCGTGGTGACGCTGCTGGAGGTGGCGTCGGCGTACGTCGCGCGCAGCACCCGCCCGCAGCCGACCGGGCGCAGCGTGCCCAGCAGCAGGGGGTCGAGGGCGCCGGCGCAGCCGCTGTCGGGCGCCACGCCTATCCGGGTCCATTCACGGTCCGCGCCGCCGGGCCCCGCGCCGTCCCCCGTGAGGGTGCGCGGAAAGAGCGTGTCGACGGGGACGCTGTGCCAGAGGGTGCGTGCCGTGGTGTATCCGTCGCGGACGGCGGGCTCGGCGGCGGAGTTCCCGGTCAGCCAGCTGCCGGTGGCGGCGCCGCCGATCAGGCCGAGTCCGAGTACGGCGCAGGCCAGGGCGGCGACCGTCCTGGCGGGGCGCCGGGCGGGCACGGGCCGCAGCCGGGTGGTGGTCTCCGCGGGGGTCTCGGGAGGCACCCCGCCCCAGGAGTACCCCGGCGCCGGGCGTCCAGGACCGGCCGGATGTACGGGACCGGCCGGGTGTCCAGGGTGGGCCGGTCGTACGGGGGGCGCGGGCGGCAGCACGGGCCCCGGGGGCACGGGCCGCAGCCGCGTGGTGGTCTCGGCGGGCGACGGCTCCGCGGATCGTGCCGGCGGCACGGACGGCCCCGGCGGCACAGGGCGCAGCCGCATGGTGGTCTCGGCCGCCGGTGGAGGACCGGCCGGCGGAGGGCCGGGCGGTGGCGGAGGTATCCGCGGGCGTCCGGGCGAAGGAAGCGGGGGCCCGGTATCGCGGGACGCGGTCGCGCGCGGGGCGCCCGTCGAGGCGTCTCCCGGCCGGTCGGCCGAGGCGTCCTTCGAGGCGTCAGGCCCCGTCGCGGCGGGCACGGAAGGGGGTGTTGTGGGGCGGGGCGGTACGGGAGCGCGTCGTGCTTCGGTGCTCATCCGTCCCCCTGTCCCGCCTGTACAGACCGATCCACGCACGCCGATCCATCGCACGCCGATCCGCCGTACGGGACAGGCCCGTTCGTCGCCGCGTGTGGTCACTCTACGGGCTGGAGCGGGCCCGGCGGGAACGAGACCGGAGGCCCGGGTGGATCTGCCCAGATCATCCCCCCTACCGTTCGGTAATCGTGTCTGGCAGGCTCTGGCCATGACTCCGCGCGCCACTGACCGGGCCCGGTACGACCGGGCCACCGCTCATCTCGACGCCCCGCTCGCCCTCGTCGATCTCGACGCGTTCGACGCCAACGCCGACGATCTCGTCCGGCGGGCCGCGGGCAAACCGGTCCGGGTGGCGAGCAAGTCGGTGCGCTGCCGGACCCTGCTGGAGCGGGTGCTGGCGCGCGAGGGCTTCGCGGGGATCATGTCGTTCACGCTGGCGGAGTCGCTGTGGCTGGCGCGGGCCGGGTTCGACGACGTACTCCTCGCCTATCCGTCGGCGGACCGCGCCGCCTACGCGGAGCTCGCCGCCGACCCCGAGCTCGCCGCCGCCGTCACCGTGATGGCCGACGACCCGGCGCAGCTCGATCTCATCGACGCGTCGCGCGCCGGCGGCCGCGAGGAGATCCGGGTCTGTCTTGAACTCGACACGTCCTTGCGGCTGTTCGGCGGGCGGGTACGGGTCGGCGCCCTGCGCTCCCCGTTGCGCGAGCCCGCCCAGCTGGCCGAGCTGGCCAGGTCGGTCGCCCGGCGCCCCGGCTTCCGGCTGGTCGGGCTGATGGCGTACGAAGGCCATGTGGCGGGTGTCGGGGACGCCCTGGCCGGCCGGCCGCTGCGGTCGCGGGCGATCCGGCTGATGCAGTCCGCCGCCCGCCGGGAGCTGGCCGAGCGGCGAG
The DNA here is from genome assembly GCF_042882605.1 of Streptomyces sp. NPDC058198. Lineage (NCBI taxonomy): Bacteria > Bacillati > Actinomycetota > Actinomycetes > Kitasatosporales > Streptomycetaceae > Streptomyces > Streptomyces sp. NPDC058198. Next base: position 220,970 of record NZ_JBHVVP010000006.1, on the reverse strand, counting down.
CGGCGGTGGTGCGGGCGGTACGGGCCGTGGCGCCGGAACTGGAGTTCGTCAACGGCGGCGGTACGGGCAGCGTGCAGCACACGGCCGCCGAGGAGGCGGTGACGGAGATCGCCGCGGGCTCGGGGCTGTATGTGCCGCGGCTGTTCGACAACTACACGTCCTTCACGGGCCGTCCGGCGGCGCTGTTCGCCCAGCCCGTGGTGCGCAGGCCGGGCGTCGGGGTGGTGACGGTGCTCGGGGGCGGCTATCCGGCGTCGGGGGCGGCGGGCCGGGACCGGCTGCCCGTTCCATATCTGCCGGAGGGGCTGCGCTACGACGGGCAGGAGGGCCCCGGCGAGGTGCAGACCCCGCTGCTGGGCTCAGCCGCCGACGATCTGCTGATCGGCGACAAGGTGTGGTTCCGGCATGCCAAGGCCGGTGAGATGTGCGAGCGCTTCGACACCTTGCGGCTGGTGGAGGGCGACCGCGTGGTGGCGTCCGTACCGACCTACCGGGGCGAGGGCCGTACGTTCCTCTGAGGTCCTGGCCCCGCCGGGTCGAGCCCAGCAGGGTCAGGGGCCGATGGAGCTGCCGACGCCGCCCGAGACGTCGCCGATCGGACGGATCCCCTTGGTGATCTTGTCCATCCCGCCGACCGGCGGCCCCGCGGGGCCCGCGTCGAAGGCGAAGCGCACGATGACCAGCGACTCCGTGCCGATGGTCGAGGGAAAGACCAGCGACTGGACATAGCCGCCGGGCCCGACCCCCGTGGTGACCTGCCACCGCACCAGATACCCGGTGCGGCCCGCGACCACGGCTGGCTCGGACCTGAGCTCCTTGTGGGACTCGATGCCGCCGTAGAAGTTGTTGCCGACGCTGTCCTCCTCGTACGCGGCGTCGGCCGCGAGGGAGATGTCCTCCTTGGCCAGCGCCTCGGCGGAGGCCGCGTCGGTCCCGCCGGCGCTACGGGTCGTCACCGTGCCCGCGTGGCAGCGCATCCCGGCGTCGCCCGGGCACTCGTAGGTGTCCGCCACCGACATGGTGACGCCGCCGCCGAAGCCGCCGACCGGCCGCTCCCAGCCGTCCGGGATCGGCAGGGTGATGCCGTTCAGCTGATCGGTGAGGACGGTCGGGTCCTCGCTGGGTTCCGGGTCGGCTGTCGCGCTGTCGCTGTCCTCCGGCGTGGAGGGCAGGGGCGCGCCGCTCTGCCGGGCCGGCGGCCGGGTTCCGGGATCGTCGTCACCGAGCACGACGACTCCGGCGGCTGTCGCCGCGGCGAGGACGACACCGGCGGCGACGACCACGAGCGGACCGCGCCGCCGACGGCGACCGCCCGGCGCCCGGGTGTGCCCGGTCCAGGCGGTCCCGTCCCACCAGCGTTCGGTGGCCGGGGCGCCCGGATCGGGATACCAGCCTGGCGGTGTTGTCATGCTCATCAGCCCACCCTAATGGGCAGGCCAATGCACCTACATGGGGGTGACGTACGCCCCCGAGATGCCGCCGTCGACCAGGAAGTCCGATGCGTTCACGAAGGACGAGTCGTCGCTCGCGAGGAAGGCGACGGCCGCCGCGATCTCGTCCGCCTCGGCGAACCGTCCCACCGGGATGTGCACCAGCCGGCGCGCGGCCCGCTCCGGGTCCTTGGCGAACAGCTCCCGCAGCAGCGGGGTGTTGACCGGCCCCGGGCACAGCGCGTTCACCCGGATCCCCTCCCGGGCGAACTGCACCCCCAGTTCACGGGACATCGCGAGCACCCCGCCCTTGGACGCGGTGTACGAGATCTGCGAGGTCGCCGCCCCCATCCTGGCCACGAAGGACGCGGTGTTGATGATCGAGCCCCGGCCCTGGCGCTGCATGTAGGGGATGGCAGCCTTGCAGCAGAGGTAGACCGAGGTGAGGTTGACCTCCTGGACCCGCTGCCATGCCTCAAGGCCGGTGGTGAGGATCGAGTCGTCGTCGGGCGGTGAGATACCCGCGTTGTTGAAGGCGATGTCGACGCTGCCGTAGGTCTCGTACGCGGTCCTGAACAGCGCGTCGACCTCGTCGGCGTCGGTGACGTCGACGCGTACGAAGGTGCCGCCGGCCTGTTCGGCCGCGGCCTTGCCCGCGGTCTCGTCGATGTCGCCGCAGACGACGTGCGCGCCCTCGGAGGCGAGCCGGCGCGCGGTGGCCAGGCCGATGCCGCTGCCGGCTCCGGTGATGACGGCGGTGCGGCCGGCCAGCCGGCGGCAGACGAAGGGGTCGGTCAGGGGGGCGGTCATGGTCGCTCAGGCCTCCGTGCTGATGAAGACGTTCTTGGTTTCGGTGAAGGCGGCGAGGGCGTCGGGGCCCAGTTCGCGGCCGAGTCCGGACTGTTTGTAGCCGCCGAACGGTGTCCCGTAGCGGACGCTGCTGTGGGAGTTGACGGACAGATTGCCCGCGGCGACGGCGCGCGAGACCCGCAGGGCGCGGCCCACGTCGCGGGTCCAGATCGACCCGGCGAGGCCGTAGTCGGTGGCGTTGGCGAGCCGGACCGCGTCCTCCTCGTCGTCGAAGGGGAGGACGACGGCGACCGGTCCGAAGATCTCCTCGGTGGCGGCCGGGGAGTCGGCGGCGGCGTCGGTGAGGACGGTCGGCGGGAACCAGAAGCCGGGGCCCCGGGGGGCGACGCCGCGGATGCCCTTCGCGCCCTGGGGGACGTAGGACCGTACGCGCTCCAGCTGGACGGCCGAGATCAGCGGGCCCATCTGGGTCCGCTCGTCGGACGGGTCGCCGACGACGACCGACTCGACGGCGGGGGCGAGCAGTTCCAGGAACCGGTCGTGGACCTCCCGCTGGACGAGGATGCGGGTACGGGCGCAGCAGTCCTGGCCGGAGTTGTCGAGGAAGGCCATCGGCGCCGTGGCGGCGGCCTGTTCGAGATCGGAGTCGGCGAAGACAATGTTGGGGCTCTTGCCGCCGAGTTCGAGGGTCACGCGCTTCACCAGCGCGGCGCTCTTCGCCATGATCCGCTTGCCGACCAGGGTGGATCCGGTGAACACGATCTTGGCGACGCCCGGGTGCTCGACCAGGGCGTTGCCCGCCACCTCGCCGGCGCCGGGCAGGACCTGGAAGAGATGCTCGGGAAGCCCTGCCTCCAGGGCGAGTTCGGCCAGTCGGAGGGCGGTGAGCGGGGTGGTCTCCGCGGGCTTGAGGATGACCGCGTTGCCGGCCGCGAGGGCGGGGGCGGTGCCCCAGGCGGCGATCGGCATGGGGAAGTTCCAGGGCGCGATCACCCCGACGACGCCGAGCGGTTCCAGGAGGGTGATGTCGAGTCCGCCGGCGACCGGGATCTGCCGGCCGCTCAGCCGCTCCACTCCCCCGGCGGAGTAGTCCAGGAGATCGCGGACATTGCCGGCCTCCCAGCGGGCGTTGCCGATCGTGTGGCCCGCCTCGCGGACCTCCAGTCCCGCCAGTTCCTCGGTGTGCCCGTCGACCACGGAGGCGAAGCGGCGCAGCAGCCGTGCGCGGTCGGCGGGGGCGGCGGCCGCCCAGCCGCGCTGGGCCGCCGCGGCCCGTACGACCGCGGCGTCGACCTGCTCCGTAGTGGTCGCCGCGATCGTCGCGATGACCTCGCCGGTGGCGGGGTTGAGGATCTGATGTCCGGCTGTGCGGTGCTCGTGCACGTCGTTCCTCACAGGCGTTCGAAGGAGCGGCGAAGCTCCCAGTCGGTCACCGCGGCGTCGAAGGCCTCCACCTCGACGCGCGCCATATTGCGGTAGTGGGCGACGACTTCGTCGCCGAAGGCCGCGCGGGCGATGGGGCTGTTCTCCCAGAGCTCGGCGGCTTCGCGCAGGGTGGTGGGGACCTGCTCGTACCCGGCGCTGTAGGCGTTCCCCGCGCATGCCTCGGGGAGTTCCAGTTCGTTTTCTATGCCGTACAGCCCCGCGGCGACCAGGCCCGCGACGGCGAGGTGCGGATTGACGTCCCCGCCGGGCAGCCGGTTCTCGAAGCGCATGGACCGGCCGTGGCCGACGACCCGCAGCGAGCAGGTGCGGTTGTCGTAGCCCCAGGCGACGGCGGTGGGGGCGAAGGAGCCGGGCTGGAAGCGCTTGTACGAGTTGATGGTGGGCGCGTACAGCAGGGAGAAGTCGCGCAGCGCGGCGAGCTGGCCCGCCAGGAAGTGGCGCATGACGGGGGACATTCCGCCGGGGCCGTCCCCGGCCATGACGTTGGTGCCGTCCTCGTCCTGGAGCGAGAGATGGATGTGGCAGGAGTTGCCCTCCCGCTCGTTGTACTTGGCCATGAAGGTGAGCGAGACCCCCTCCTGGGAGGCGATCTCCTTCGCGCCGGTCTTGTAGACGGCGTGCTGGTCGCAGGTGACGAGCGCTTCGTCGTACTTGAAGGCGATCTCGTGCTGGCCGGGGTTGCACTCGCCCTTGGCGGACTCGACGGTCAGTCCCGCGGCGGCCATCTCGTTGCGGATCCGGCGCAGCAGGGGCTCGATACGGCCGGTGCCGAGGACGGAGTAGTCGACGTTGTACTGGTTGGCGGGGGTCAGGCCGCGGTAGTGGCTGTCCCAGGCCTGCTCGAAGGTGTCCCTGAAGACGATGAACTCCAGCTCCGTGCCCACGTGCGCGGTGTAGCCGTGCTCGGCGAGACGCTCCAGCTGGCGGCGCAGGATCTGGCGGGGCGCCGCGACGACGGGCGAGCCGTCGCTCCACGCGAGGTCGGCGATGAGCAGCGCCGTACCCTCGTTCCAGGGGATCCGGCGCAGGGTGGAGAGGTCGGGGCGCATGGCGAAGTCGCCGTAGCCGCGGTCCCAGGAGGACATCGCGTAGCCGTCGACGGTGTTCATCTCGGTGTCGACGGCGAGGAGGTAGTTGCATCCCTCGCTGCCGTGTTCCAGGACGTCTTCGAGGAAGAAGGGCGCGGCGAACCGCTTGCCCTGGAGCCGGCCCTGCATGTCGGGGAAGGCCAGGACGACCGTGTCGATCTCGCCGCTCTCCACGAGGATGCGAAGTTCCTCGACGCCGAGCGGGGGTGTGCGGTCTGCCACGGGATTACTCCTCCTTCGGTCAGCCGGAGGTCATAAGGTATTCCTGGAGACCTTTGGTTGGGAAGGGGAAACGGCGACATGGTGAAGAAGAACCTGCCGATGGACCCGCTGACTCCGGTGCTTCGGCCCGTGCGGGCGGGAAACGGTTTCGAGGAGGCCCTGGAGCAGATCCTCCAGGTGGTACGGCTCGGTCTGGTGGCCGGTGGCGAACGGCTGCCCGCCGAGCGGGAGTTGTCCGACCGGCTGCGGATCAGCCGGGTGACGCTCCGCGAGGTGCTCAAGGTCCTCCAGGACCAGGGACTGGTGGAGAGCCGGCGCGGCAGATACGGCGGGACGTTCGTACGGCCACGGCCCGGCGCCCCGGCCCAGGGCGCCGGGGAGGAGCTGCGGCGCCGGGTGGCGGGCGTGGACATGGAGGACATCCTGCGCTTCCGGGAGGTGCTGGAGGTCGGCGCGGCGGGGCTGTGCGCGGCGCACGGGCTGACCGGTGAGCAGTCGGAGCGGCTGCGGTCGGCGCTGGCCGCGACGCACGACGCACCGCTGACGGAGTACCGCAGGCTGGACACGCTGCTGCATCTCACGCTCGCCGAGCTGTCCGGCTCCGCGACCCTGGCCGCGCAGTACGCGGCCGTGCGGGCGACGGCGAACGACCTGCTGGACTGCATCCCGCTGCTCGTACGGAATCTGGAGCACTCACAGCGGCAGCACACCGCGCTGGTCGGGGCGGTGCTGGACGGGGACGCGGACGGGGCGCGGGAGATAGCGCGCGAACACTGCGGCGGCACGGCCGCGCTGCTGCGGGGCTTTCTCACCTGAGAGCCGGTCGGATGACCTCTGAGGGCGGGGCGGGCCGCGGCGCCCATCCGTAACAGCCGTTTAACGCAGGGGGCTTGCGCACAGCTGTTCCGGCGGCAATGGTATGGCCTCACTCCATTACCCCGAGGCAGGAGCTGCTCATGTCCGACGGCACCGACTCGCGCGTCCCACCCCCCGCGGCGGCCGAAGGCGCCGCTCCGCCGGACGCCGACTATCTGAAGCGGCGCACGCTGCGCCGTGGCAGCGCCGGCTGGCTGCTGCTCACCGGTCTCGGCGTCGCCTATGTCGTCTCCGGGGACTTCTCGGGCTGGAACATCGGTCTCTCCGAGGGCGGCTTCGGCGGCCTCGCCATCGCCACGCTGCTCATGGGCGTGATGTACGCCTGTCTGGTCTTCTCGCTCGCCGAGCTGTCCGCCATCCTGCCCACCGCGGGCGGTGGTTATGGCTTCGCCCGGCGCGCTCTCGGCACCTGGGGCGGCTTCCTCACCGGTACGGCCATCCTCATCGAGTACATCCTCGCGCCGGCCGCGATCTCCATCTTCATCGGCGACTATGTCGAGTCGCTCAACCTCTTCGGGCTGACGGCCGGCTGGCCGGTCTATCTGGCCTGCTTCGCGATCTTCATCGGGATCCATCTCTGGGGCGTCGGCGAGGCGCTGCGCTTCAGTCTGGTGGTGACGGCCGTCGCGGTGGCGGCACTGCTGATCTTCGCGGTCGGCGCCTTCACCGAGTTCGACGCGAGCGGCCTCAACGACATCCCCGTCGACCAGGACGCGTTCGGCTCGGGCTCCTGGCTGCCGTACGGCGTGCTGGGCATCTGGGCGGCCTTCCCGTTCGGCATGTGGTTCTTCCTCGGTGTGGAGGGTGTGCCGCTGGCCGCCGAGGAGGCCAAGGACCCGGTGCGGTCGATGCCCAGGGCGCTGTCCATCTCCATGGGCGTGCTGGTGCTGCTCGCGCTGATCACCTTCTTCGCGGCGACCGGCGCGCGCGGCTCGGCCGCCGTGCAGGACGCGGGCAATCCGCTGGTGGTCGCGCTCCAGGGGGACGGCGATCCGACACCGCTGAGCCGGTTCGTGAACTACGCGGGTCTGGCCGGTCTCGTCGCCTCCTTCTTCTCCCTCATCTACGCCGGATCCCGGCAGCTGTTCGCGCTCTCCCGCGCCGGCTATCTGCCCCGCTTCCTCTCCCTGACCAGCGGCCGCAAAGCCCCCTATCTGGGTCTGCTGATCCCGGGCGCGATCGGCTTCGCCCTCGCGGCGGGCAGCGGCGACGGCGGACGGATGCTGAATGTCGCGGTGTTCGGCGCCACCATCTCGTACGCCCTGATGGCCCTGTCCCATCTCGTGCTGCGCCGCCGCGAGCCGGGGCTGCCCCGCCCCTACCGCACGCCCGGCGGCATGCTCACCTCCGGCGTGGCGTTCGTGCTGGCCCTGTCCGCGCTGGTCGCGACCTTCCTGGTGGACAAGGACGCGGCATTCATCGCACTCGGCGTCTATGTCGTCGCACTCGCGTACTTCACCTTCTACAGTCGGCACCGGCTGGTCGCGGCCGCCCCCGAGGAGGAGTTCGCGGCGCTGGCCGCGGCCGAGGCCGAACTCGAACGCGACTGACCGAAGCCGAAGCCCGCACGAGAACGACGGAGGACCGATCTGTGAAGCCGCTCATCGGCGTCAGCACCTATCTGGAGGCGTCCGCCGCCTGGGGTGTCTGGAATCTGCCCGCGGCGCTGCTGCCGGCCGGCTATCCCCGGCTGGTCCAGCGGGCCGGCGGGCTGGCCGTGATGCTCCCGCCGGACGACCCGGCCTCGGCGGCCGCGGTGGTGGCGCGGCTCGACGGGGTGGTGATCGCGGGCGGCCCGGACGTGGAGCCCGTACGGTACGGAGCCGAGCCGCACCCCCGCACCGGACCGCCGGCCCGGGAGCGGGACGCCTGGGAACTCGCCCTGATCGAGGCCGCCCTGGCGTCCGGCACCCCGCTGCTGGGGATCTGCCGGGGGATGCAGCTGCTCAATGTGGCGTTGGGCGGGACGCTCCTCCAGCATGTGGAGGGGCACACCTCGCCGGTCACCGGCACCTTCGGCGAGCATCCGGTGAAACCGGTGCCGGGCACCCGCTACGGCGATCTGGTGCCGGAGGAGTCCGCGGTGCCGACGCACCACCATCAGACGGTCGACCGGCTCGGTACGGGGCTGACCGTGTCCGCGTTCGCGGCGGACGGCACGGTCGAGGCGGTCGAACTGCCTGACCCGCGATGGGCGCTGGGCGTCCAGTGGCATCCGGAGATGGGCGAGGACACCCGGGTGATGGCCGCGCTGGTCCGGGCCACGCAGCTCCGGGCCGCTCCGGTCGGCGCCGCGTAGGCGTGTACGGCCCTGAGGTGCATACGGCTCTGAGGTGCGTACGGCCCTGATCCCTGCTGCCCGGGCCGTACGGAGGGCCGGTCGCCGTCAGCCGAGGGCCGCCCCGCGCGTCAGGGCCAGCAGGTCGCGGGCCGGGCCCGCCGGGCGGGTGCCGGCCGGCCAGACCGCGCGCAGGTCGCGGCGCAGCCGTACGCCCTCCACCGGCACCCTGACGAGCCGGCGGGCCGCCAGCTCCTCGCCGACCGCGAGCTCGCTGAGCACACAGGGCCCGGCCCCGCTGACCGCGGCGGCCTTCAGCGCGGTGGTGGAGGCCAGTTCGAGCAGCGGCTCGGCGAGACCGCCGTACGCGGCGAGCCCCGCGTCCAGCACCTGACGCGTGCCGGACCCGGGCTCGCGCAGGATCAGCGGGGTCCTGGCCAGCTCCGCGGGATCGAGCGGCGTGCCACGGCGGGCCCAGGGATGGCCGGGAGCGGCGACGAGGACCAGCCGGTCGTGCCCGATGACGGCGGAGTCGAGTCCGCCGGGCGCGGCCAGGCCCTCGACGAAGCCGAGGTCCGCCTCATGGGTGAGGAGCCGCTCCGCGACGGCGGCGGAGTTGCCCGCCCGCAGCGAGACGGCGGTGCCGGGACGGGCCCGGCGGAGCGCTATCAGCCAGCCGGGCAGCAGGTATTCGGCGATCGTCATGCTGGCCACGACGCGCAGCCGGGAGTCCCTGCGGTCGCGCAGCGCCTGCGCTCCCGCGTCGAACGCCTCGGCGGCCTCCACGACGCGCCGGGCCCAGTCGGTGACCAGGGTTCCGGCCTCGGTGAGCCGGGAGCCGCGGGGCGAGCGGTCCACCAGGGCCACCCCGAGCTGGCGTTCCATGGCCCGGATACGGCTGCTGGCGGCGGGCTGCGTGATGCCGGTCTCCCGGGCGGCCCGGCCGAGGCTGCCGAGGCGGGCGACGGCGAGCAGCAGCTCCAGCGCGCCGAGGTCGGGCACCCGGTGGGCGAGGGGGGCATCGACAGGCACGTCAGTCATAAGCTCAGGTTATGACCTCATAGGAACAATGGGGCTGGTGGGGGTCGTGCGGGGCCACGACAGTGGACGCATGGCCGCCCTCGCGCACTCCTCCGTGGACTCCTTCGCACGCGCTCCGGGCGCCGTCCCCGGGGTACGGCTGCCCCGGCTCCGGCAGCTCGGACCCAACTGGTACGCGACGGTGATGGGGACCGCGATCGTGGCGAGCGCGGGGGCCGGGCTCCCCCTGGACGTCCCCGCGCTGCGGCTGGCCTGGGTGGTGGTGTGGGGCCTGTCGGCGGTGCTGCTCGCCGTCGTGCTGACCGCGCGCGCCGGACACTGGCTGCACCACCGCGACCAGGCGCGCGCCCAGCTGCTCGACCCGGCGGTGGCGCCCTTCTACGGATGTATGGCGATGGCGCTGCTGGCCGTCGGAGCCGCCACCCTCACCGTGGGCCGGGACGTCCTCGGTGTGCGGGCCGCGGTGGCCGTGGACGCGGTGCTGTTCGGCGCGGGAACGCTCCTCGGGCTCGCGGTCGCCGTGACGATTCCGTATCTGATGGTCGTACGCCACCGGCTGGAACCGGCGGACGTGTCGCCGGTCTGGCTGCTGCCGGTGGTGACGCCGATGGTCTCGGCGGCGACAGGACCGCTGCTGGCGCCGCATCTGCCGGCGGGCCAGGGCCGCGCGGCGCTGGTCTTCGGCTGCTATGCGCTGTTCGGGGTGAGCCTGCTCGCCACGCTGATGATGCTGCCGCTGGTCTTCGGCCGGCTGGTGGTGCACGGCCCGCTGCCGCTCGCGCTGACCCCGGCGGTCTTTCTGGTCCTCGGCCCGCTGGGGCAGTCGACCACCGCGGTCAACCAGCTGGCCGACGCGGCGCCCACGGCGGTCGGTGGTCCGTACGCGCCCGCCCTGACGGCCTTCGCCGTGGTGTACGGGGTGCCGGTGATGGGGTTCGCGCTGCTGTGGCTGGCGTTCGCGACGGCCCTGGTGGTGCGTGCCGTCCGGCGAGGGATGCGGTTCACGATGACGTGGTGGGCCTTCACCTTCCCGGTCGGTACCTGCGTCACGGGGGCGGAGACGCTGGGGCGCCACACCGGTCTGGTCGCGCTGGAATGGCTCGCGGTGGGCCTGTTCGTACTACTGGTGACGGCCTGGGCGGTGGCCGGGTGGTGCACGCTGCGCGGACTGTTCGGCGGAGCGCTGCTCCCGGCGCCGCGGGTGCCCCGGCCGGCGATGGCCCGTACCGCCTGAGAAAACGTCCGTGCGGGGTTACGCCGGACGGGCCGCGGGACAGCCGGTCAGCGCCGGGGGTCGACGGTCGCGTCGATGTGTTCGGCGACGGCGACGACCAGGATGCGGGTGCCCGGCTCGGTGGCCCGCCAGCGGTGCCGTACGCCACCGGACAGATACAGGGTGTCGCCGCGCTCCAGGCGGTACGCCCGCCCCTCGGCCTCCACCTCCACGGCGCCGTCGGCGATGTACATCACCTCGTCGTTGCGGTGCTGGTACTCCCGGCCGGTGTCCTGCTCGCCGGTGAACTCCTTGGCGTTCAGCTGATGCCCGCCGCGCACCACCCGGCGGACCCCGGGACCGGCGTCGTCGGCCCGTACGACATCGACGGTGCGCGCCGAGTCGGCGGCCGCGTGCAGCGTGGCGGGGGTGGTTTCCAGGGCGTCGGCCACCCGCTCCAGCGAGCGGACGCTCGGCCGGGCCCGTTCGTTCTCGATCTGGCTGAGGAAGGGCACGGACAGTCCGCTGCGGGCGGCGACCGCCGCCAGGGTCAGGCCCAGGGACCTGCGCCGTCTGCGGACGGCCGCGCCCACCCTGAGCGCTTCCTTGTCGTCCATGACTGGGCTCCCTCCCGACCGGATCGTCATCTTCTCAGAGTTGACGCCGGTACAAGAGCTGTCCTGCCTCACCCGGTGCCGAACCCTCCGTCGGTACGAACACACGGTCGAGGAGGGCGGTGCGGCCCTCGGGTCAATGATGCGCGCCGCGGCGCCGGAGCGGAACGCGTGGAAGGGGTGGGCCTCGCCGCCGGCGACGCCCACCCCTTCCAGGGACGCTTCCCGCTACTGCGGGGCCATCGTGTCCGCGATGCCCGGATTCTCGTCCATCCAGGCCTTCACGGCCTCTTCCTCATGGCCCGCGCCGCGCTTCTGGATCTCGTTCTCCAGCCCGGCGAGCTGTTCCTCGCTCAGTGTGAAGTTCTTGAACCATTCGGTCAGCCGCGGGTAGTTCTCCGGGAAGTCCTTGTGCGCGACGGTGGTGATCCTGTCGCCCTCCCCGAAGCCCTTCTTGGGGTCCTTCAGCTTGGTCAGGTCGTACTCGCTGTAGGCCCAGTGCGGGGTCCACAGCATGACCGCGATCGGTTCCTTCTTCGCGTACGCCCGCTTCAGCTCGGCGAGCATGCCGGGTGTGGAGCTGTCGACGGCCTTGTACTCCTTGTCGAGCCCGTAGCCCGGCAGGACCGTGTCCTTGAGGATGTTCATGGTCTCGGTGCCGGGCTCGATCCCGACCACGCGGCCCTTGAACTCGTCCCCGCGCCCCTTAAGGTCGTCGAGGGAGTCGACGCCCTTCACGTACGAGGGGACGGCGATCTCCAGCGAGGTCGGGCCGTACCAGGACCCGAGATCGGTCAGGCTGTCGCGGTAGCGGTCCCAGTACCGCTTCTGGGTATTGGGCAGCCAGCCGTCGAACTGGACATCGATCTGACCACGGGACATCGCGGCGTACATCGGACCGACCTCGAACTGCTTGAGGTTCATCGTGTACCCGCGCTCCTCCAGGACGGCCTTCCACAGATAGGTGGCGGCGATGTCCTCCTCCCACGGGAACCACGCGACCTCGATCGGCCGCTCGCGCTCGTCCTTGCCGTTCGCGGCCTTGCCGGCCTTGGCGACCGGGGTCCACTTCTCGGCGACGCCGGGGTTCTTCTTGAGCCAGGCGCGGACCGCCTCCTGCTCCTTGCCCTTGCCGGACGTCTGGATCGTGGCCTCAAGGCTGGTGAGCTGCTTCTCGGTCATTTTGAAGTTCTTGAGCCACGAGGCGACCTGCGGGTTGTCTGAGGAGAAGCCCTTGCGGGCCAGCGTGTGGACGCCGTCGCTCTCCGCGCCGAAGGACTTCTTGGGGTCCGCCAGCTTCGTCAGGTCGTAATCGTTGTAGGCCCAGTGCGGCGACCAGAGCACGACGGCGATGGGTTCCTTCTTCGCGTACGCGCGCTTCAGCTCGGCGAGCATGCCGGACGTGGAGCCGTCGATGAGCTTGTACTCACTGTCGAGGCCGTACGCCTTGAGGACCTTGTCCTTGAGGAGGCCCATCTCGCCCGCGCTGGGCTCGATACCGACGATCCGGCCCTTGAAAGTGGAGCTCTTGCCCTTCAGGTCGGCCAGGGACTTGACGCCCTTCACGTACGAGGGCACGGAGATCTCCAGGGAGGTCTTGTCGTACCAGGCCCCCATGTCCTCCAGCTTGTCCTTGTACTTGGCCCAGTACGTGGCGTGGGTGACCGGCAGCCAGGAGTCGGTCTGGAGGTCGATCTGGCCGCTCGCCTGTCCGGTGTAGAGCGAGCCGGCCTCGTACTGCCTGGCGTCGACCTCGTAGCCGCGCCGCTCCAGCAGCTCCTTCCAGAGGAAGGTGGAGGCGATGCCCTCGTCCCAGGGGATGTATCCCATGCTGATCTTCTTGCCCTGGCCGACATTGCCGGAGCCGGAGGCGGTGTTGCCGGCCGGGGAGCCGCCGAACAGGCCGAGGCCTCCCGCGACGAGCGCGAGGACGACCACACCGGCGACGGCGACGACGGGCTGCGGACGGTGGTTCCAGATCTTCAGTCCGCCGGTCAGTTCCTTCGCCTTGGCCAGTGCGCGGCGGCCGACCGGGGACACCTGAAGGCTGAGCGCACCGGTGATCCGGTCCAGGTACACCGCCAGGATGACGACGGAGAGGCCCGCCTCGAAGCCGAGGCCGATGTCGATGTTGCCGAGCGCGCGGTAGACGGCGCCGCCGAGGCCGCCGCCGCCGACCATGCCGGCGATGACCACCATGGAGAGACCCAGCATGATGACCTGGTTGATACCGGCCATGATCGTCTGGAGGGCCAGCGGCAGCTGGACCCGCAGCAGGGTGTTGCGGGGGCTCGTACCGAACGCCTCGGCGGCCTCGACGAGCTCGCCGTCGACCTGGCGGATGCCGAGCTCGGTCATCCGGACCCCGGGCGGCAGGGCGAAGATGATCGTGGCGATGATGCCGGGCACGGCGCCGATACCGAAGAAGACGACGCCCGGGATCAGATAGACCATGGCGGGCATGGTCTGCATCAGGTCGAGCACCGGCCGGATGAGGGAGCTGACTGTCTTGGAGCGCGCGGCCCAGATGCCGAGCGGTATCGCGATGACCAGCACCACGATGGTCGCGACCAGCACCAGCGAGAGGGTCTCCATCGACTCGTCCCACAACTCGATGGAGTCGATCAGGGCGAAGCCGACGAAGGTGAGCACACCCGCGGAGAGGCCGCGCAGCCACCAGGCGAGAACGGCGAGGATACCGGCGAGGAGCAGCGGCTCAGGAGCGGAGAGCACCGCGTTGATGCCGTCGTACATGCCGGAGACGATCGAGCCGATCGCGTCGAACAGCCAGGCGAGATGGTTCTGGAGGAAGTCGACGGCACTGTCGACCCAGTCACCGAGCGGGAGCCTAGGCACGGGCCACCGCCTTGTCGACGGAGACCGGCGGCCTGACCGGGGCGTCGGCCACGGCCGCGGGCTTCATCGGCTCACCGAGGACGGCCAGCAGCCTGGCCCGTGGTACGACTCCGACGAGCTCGCCGTCGGAGTCGGTGACGGCGACGGGAACCCCGCTGGTGGAGCAGGGGGTGAACAGCTCGATGATCGGGGTGGACTCGGCCACGCTGGCGGGCGCGGCGGCGAGCACGTCCGCGGCGGTACGCAGCTCCTGGCCGTTGTCCGTCCGGGCGCCGAAGGCGGTCTCCGGGTCGGCCATGATCGCACCGGCGGTGAGCACCCGGGAGCGGTCGACGTCCTGGGTGAAGGAGGCGACGTAGTCGTTGGCCGGGGTGACGAGAATATCCTCGGCGCTGCCCATCTGGACGATCTCGCCGTCGCGCATGACCGCGATCCGGTCACCGAGGCGCATGGCCTCGTTGAGGTCGTGGGTGATGAACACGATGGTCTTCTTGAGCCGCTTCTGCAGCTGGAGCAGCTGATCCTGCATATCGCGGCGGATCAGCGGGTCGAGCGCGCTGAAGGACTCGTCCATCAGCAGCAGGTCGGCGTCGGTGGCGAGCGCGCGGGCCAGGCCGACACGCTGCTGCATGCCGCCCGAGAGCTCGTCGGGCCAGGACGCCTCCCAGCCGCCCAGGCCGGTCAGCTCCAGCGCCTCCGCAGCGCGCTTCTCCCGCTCCTGGCGGGGCACACCCTGGACCTCGAGCCCGTACCCGGCGTTCTCCAGAACGCTGCGGTGCGGGAAGAGGGCGAAGTGCTGGAACACCATGCTGATCTTGGTGGAGCGGACGTCGCGGAGCGCCTGCGGGCTCAGGGCGGTCAGGTCCTCGCCGTCGAAGAGCACCCGTCCCGAGGTCGGTTCGAGCAGCCCGTTGAGCATGCGCAGCAGGGTGGACTTGCCGGATCCCGACAGGCCCATCACGACGAATATCTGGCCGGGCTCGACCGAGAAGGTGGCGTCGATCACCGCCGCGGTTGTACCGTCGGTGCGGAGCTCGTCACGGTCGGTACCGCTTTCGAGCTTCGTCACGGCTTCATCGGGTCGTCTGCCGAATACCTTGTACAGGTGTTCGGCTTGCAGCCTGGACACATACACCTCGCGCGTTGAACGGAAAACGTCCCGCCACCCCCGCGGGCGGGCCGTGGAGCGGGACGGGTTCGGCCCGCTCGCCGGGCAGCGATGTAGAACACCGCGGCCCGGTCCGCTCCGGGTGCGCGCCTGCCCTCACTTGCACATGCCAAACAAATAAGTGATCCAGGCCACAGTGGGCGCGGCTTCGCCCTCGCGGGAGACCGCTCGCGCGGGCCGGCCGGTGGCGGTCGGCGACTGTCAGTGGGCTGCGGCATCATCGGGGATGTGACGCGACGCCTGATGCTCCTCGACACCGCTTCCCTCTACTTCCGCGCCTATTTCGGGGTTCCCGATTCCGTACGGGCCCCGGACGGCACCCCGGTCAACGCGGTGCGGGGCCTCCTCGACTTCATCGCACGACTGGTGCAGGACCACCACCCGGACGAGCTGGTGGCGTGCATGGACGCCGACTGGCGGCCGCAGTGGCGGGTGGACCTGATTCCCTCCTACAAGGCCCACCGGGTGGCGCAGGCGCGTGCGGAGGGGCCGGACGAGGAGGAGACGCCGGACACGCTGGCGCCGCAGGTCCCGGTCATCGAGGCGGTACTCGACGCGCTCGGCATCGCCCGGGTCGGTGTCGCGGGGTACGAGGCGGACGACGTGATCGGCACGCTGGCCGGCCGGGCGACGGGCCCGGTGGACATCGTCACCGGCGACCGCGATCTCTATCAGCTGGTCGACGACGCCCGGGGCGTGCGGGTGCTGTATCCGCTCAAGGGGGTCGGGACGCTCCAGCTCACGGACGAGGCGGCGCTGCGCGAGAAGTACGGCGTGGACGGCCCCGGCTATGTCGATCTGGCCCTGCTGCGCGGCGACCCGAGCGACGGGCTGCCCGGCGTGCCCGGGATCGGCGAGAAGACCGCGGCCAAGCTGCTCGACGCCTTCGGCGACCTGGCGGGGATCATGGCGGCGGTGGACGATCCGCGCTCGAAGCTCACCCCCTCGCAGCGCAAGCGGCTCGACGAGGCCCGGGCCTATGTGGCGGTCGCGCCGACGGTGGTGCGGGTCGCCGGTGACGTACCCCTGCCGGATTTCGACCCGGCGCTGCCGGCCGCACCGCGTGATCCCGCCGCCCTCGACGCCCTCGCCGAGCGGTGGGGACTCGGTGGGGCACTGCAACGGCTCCTCGTCACCCTCCAGCGCTGAAGTGCTAGGTTAGGCAAGCCTAAGCAGCGCGAGAGTCAGGGGAGACCATCGTGGCAGAACAGCCGGCCCGCAAGGCACCGCAGGCACGTGAGGCGCAGGTCGTGCGCACCGAGTGGATCACCCCGCACATGGTGCGTCTCGTCCTGGGCGGTGAAGGGCCGGCGGAGCTGGGAGCCGGTGAGTTCACCGATCACTACATCAAGGTGCTGTTCGCGCCCGAGGGTGTGACCTACCCCGAACCGTTCGACATGGAGCGGATCCGCGCGGAGTTCTCTCGCGACCAGTGGCCCACCACCCGTACGTACACCGTGCGGGCCTGGGATCCGGCGGCCGGGGAGATGACCGTCGATTTCGTGGTGCACGGCGACGAGGGCCTGGCCGGACCGTGGGCGGCGCGCGCGAAGCCGGGCGACACGATGCGCTTCCTCGGCCCCGGCGGCGGATACGCGCCGGACCCGGCCGCCGACTGGCATCTGCTGGTCGGTGACGAGAGCGCGCTGCCCGCCATCGCCGCGTCGCTGGAGCGGGCCCCGGCGGGCGCCGTCGTGCGTGCCTTCGTCGAGATCCCCGGCCCCGCGGAGGAGCAGAAGATCACGACTCCGGACGGGATCGAGATCACCTGGCTGCACCGCGGCAGCCGTCCGGTGGGCGAGGCCCTGGTCGCCGCCGTGCGCGGACTGGACTTCCCCGACGGTGACGTGCACGCCTTCGTGCACGGCGAGGCCGGTTTCGTGAAGGAGCTGCGCCGTCATCTGCGGATGGAGCGGAGCATCCCGCGCGAGCGGCTGTCGATCTCGGGCTACTGGCGGCTCGGCCAGACCGACGAGGCATGGCGGGCCGTCAAGCGCGAGTGGAACGAGCAGGTGGAGCGCGAGCAGGAGAGCGCGGCCTGAACTGACGGCCCGACGACGACGGAACCCCGGCGCGGACAGCAGGTCCGCGCCGGGGTTCCGTCGTTTCTCCGACCTCCCCCGGCCGGAACCGGCCGGGACGGGCCGGCATCGCGGAACTCCCGGAAAATAGCCGGCCCCCACGACCAATCCATCGGGGCCGCGGCTCCGAATCCCTGGTGGAGTCTGCTCGGATTGCTCGAAGGACGCGTTCGTACCGTGGAGGAAAGCCGCGTGAAAGAAGCCGTACACATCGGCGGACCCGCTTCGGCGGGGCCCGATCTGCAGGAACTGATGGGCGAGGTCGCCCGGGGCGACCAGGAGGCCTTCGCGCGCGTGTACGACGTGGTCTGCGGCCCCGTCCTGGGACTGGTGCGCTCCGTCCTGCGCGACCCGGCCCAGTCGGAGGAGGTGGCCCAGGAGGTGCTGCTGGAGGTCTGGCGTACCGCCACCCGCTTCCAGCCCACCCGTGGCAGCGCCATGACCTGGGTGCTCACCCTCGCCCACCGCCGGGCGGTGGACCGGGTGCGTTCGGCCCAGGCCTCCAGCGACCGGGAGCACAGAGCCGCGCTGCTGGACCGGACCCCGGCCTTCGACGAGGTCACCGAACAGGTGGAGGCACGCCTCGAACGGGAGCAGGTGCGGCGCTGTCTGCGTACCCTCACCGAGCTTCAGCGCCAGTCCGTGACGATGGCGTACTACCAGGGGCTGGCCTACCGGGAAGTGGCCGAGCTGCTCTCGGTCCCGCTGGGCACGGTCAAAACTCGCCTGCGCGACGGTCTGATCCGGCTGCGCGACTGCTTGGGGGTGACCGCATGATCACCGCGGATCTGCACACGCTGACCGGCGCGTACGCACTGCACGCGCTGGCGCCGCAGGAGCGCGCCGACTTCGAACGGCATCTGGAGGCATGCCCGGCCTGTTCCCAGGAGGTACGCGAACTGGCCGCCACCGCGGCCCGGCTGGGGCAGGCCGTGACCGTGACACCGCCTCCCGCCCTGAAGGAGGTGGTGCTCCGCCGGATCGCCACCGAGCGGCAGGACCCGCCGAGGGTCACCCCGCAGTCCCGCCCCGGCGGCGGCGCGGCCCGGGGACGCGCGCTGTCCCGCCTCGCCCTGGCCGCGTGCCTGGCAGCGGCGGCCGCGTTCGGCGGGGTCGCGGTGTGGCAGCACCAGGAGGCGCGGGACGCGCAGCGGCAGGCACAGGCGTCGCAGCAGCGGGCCGAGGCGCTGGCCACGGTGCTCGCCGCGCCGGACGCCAAGATCACCACCGGAAAGCTGACGGACGGCGCGACCGGTACGGTCGTGGTCTCGCGTGACCGGGACAAGGCCGCGTTCATCGCGTCGGGGATGCCGAAACCGCCCAGCGGCAAGGTCTATCAGCTCTGGTACAACGACGGCGGGAAGATGCGCGCCGCGGGCCTGATGGACCCCGCGAACGGCTCGGATGCCGTACTGATGGCCGGCCCCGTTGGCGCGGCCTCGGGTATGGGCATCACGGTGGAACCGGCGGGCGGCTCGGCGCAGCCCACCTCCGACCCGCTGGCCCTGATGAACTTCCCGACCGCGTAAGGACAGGTCCATGAGCGTTGCGGTGGTGCTCTTCACCTCGGATCTGCGGGTCCACGACCAGCCGGTGCTGCGCGCCGCCCTGCGCGCCGCCGATGAGGTGGTACCGCTGTTCGTGCGCGACCGGGGGATCGGGGCGGCGGGCTTCGACGCCCCCAACCGCCTGGCCTTCCTGGCCGACTGCCTGGCCTCGCTGGACGCCGGGCTGCGGGCGCGCGGCGGCCGGCTGGTGGTCCGTACGGGTGAGGTCGTCGAACAGGTCTGCCGGATGGTGCGCGAGAGCGGAGCGGGTCAGGTCCATGTGGCGGGCGGGGTGAGCGGGTACGCGGTGCGCAGGGAGGAACGGCTGCGTACGGAGCTGGGGAGCGCGGGGGTCCGGCTGGTGGTGCACGACGCGGTGATCACCGCTGTGCCCCCGGGGCAGATCGTCCCCTCGGGCAAGGACCACTTCGCGGTCTTCACCCCGTACTTCCGCCGCTGGGAGGGGACCAGGACGCGCGAGGTGCTGGACGCGCCCCGGACGGTACGGGTGCCCCCCGCGATCTGCGGCGGCCCGCTGCCGGAGTGGGGCGCGGTCGAGGGGGTGTCACCCGGCCTCGCCCAGGGCGGCGAGGAGGTGGGCCGCACGCTGCTGACGTCGTGGCTCGCCGGCGGGATCGGGTCGTACGAGGACCGGCACGACGACCTTCCGGGCGATGCCACCTCCCGGCTCTCCCCCTACCTCCACTTCGGCTGTCTCTCGCCGGTGGAGCTGGTCCACCGGGCGCGGCGCAGGCGTAGTGCGGGGGCGGCGGCGTTCGAGCGCCAGCTGGCCTGGCGGGACTTCCATCACCAGGTGCTGGCGGCCCGCCCGCAGGCGGCGTGGGCGGACTACCGGGAGCGCGGCGACCGCTGGCGTACGGACGAGAAGGAGGCCTCCGCCTGGCGGGCGGGGCGTACCGGATACCCCGTCGTCGACGCGGCCATGCGCCAGCTGCTGTACGAGGGCTGGATGCACAACCGCGGCCGGCTGCTGGTGGCGAGCTTCCTCACCAAGACGCTGTACGTGGACTGGCGCGTCGGCGCGCGCCACTTCCTGGATCTGCTGGTGGACGGGGACCTCGCCAACAACCAGCTCAACTGGCAGTGGGTGGCGGGCACCGGCACGGACACCCGGCCCAACCGCGTCCTGAATCCGCTCACCCAGGCCAAGCGGTTCGACCCCCTGGGCGACTACGTACGGCGCTGGGTGCCGGAACTGGCCGGCCTGGAGGGGCCGGCCGTCCACCAGCCATGGCTCCTGGCGGGCCAGGACCGGGCCAGGATCGACTATCCGGACCCGATCGTGGCTCTCGCCGAGGGACGGGACCGGTTCGCGCGGGCCCGCGGCCCCGGCGACGACACCGTCTAGGTCCTGTCCGGTCGGACAGGACCTAGCTTTCGCGTGGCGGGCGCGGGAAGAAGCCGCTGGTGCGGGCGGTGTACTCGGCGAAGCCGGGGCGGTCCGCCATATGCCGTTCCAGCAGGCGCTTCCCGCTGCCGTTGATCAGCAGGTAACTCATCACCAGCGGGCTCACCACGGTCGCCGCGGCCACCACCGGGGCGTCGCAGACGATGAGGAACAGCCCCCACCAGATACAGAAGTCACCGAAGTAGTTGGGGTGCCGGGTCCAGCTCCACAGCCCGCGGTCCATGAGGCGGCCCTTGTTCGCGGGATCCGCCCTGAAGCGGGCGAGCTGCCAATCCCCCACCGCCTCGAAGAACAGTCCGGTCAGCCAGAGCGCGCAGCCGGCGTACGCGACGGGGCCGGTCCTTCCGGGGATGTACTGCGCCGCCTGTACGGGCAGCGAGACCAGCAGCACCAGCAGGCCCTGGAGCAGATAGACCATGCGCAGGGCGTAGAGATTCCGGTGGCCCGGCGCCTTGGCGAGCATCGCCTCGTACCGCGGATCCTCGCCGTGCCCACGCCCCCGCGCGGCGATATGGCCCGCCAGACGCAGCCCCCACACCGCTGTCAGCACGGTGACCAGGAGCCGCCGTCCGTCGTCCCCCTGTCCCGCCGAGGCGCCGTACGAGACGAGCGCGACCGCCGTGAACCCGAGGCCCCAGGCGATGTCGACGATCCGGTGCGGCCCCCTGACGACGGCGACGGCGAAGGTGATGAGCATGACGGCGAGGGCGGCGGCCGCGGCGGGGCCGACCCCCTGCCCGAACGCCGCCCACGGGTAGCCGCTCAGCGTCTGAGGGCCCGTCATCGGGAGGTCTCCTCCTTGGTCAGCAGCATCTGCTGCACATCCAGGTAGCCGGAGCGGAAACCCGCCTCGGAGTAGGCGAGATAGAAGGTCCACAGGCGCCGGAAGGTCTCGTCGAAGCCGAGGGCGTCGACCCGCGGAGCCTGTTCGGTGAAGCGTTCGCGCCACAGGCGGAGCGTTTCGGCGTAGTGCGGTCCGAAGCCGTCACGGCCGGCCATCCGCAGCGTGGTGCGCTCGGCGGTGATCCGCTCGATCGCCTCGGTCGACGGCAGCAGCCCGCCGGGGAAGACGTACTTCTGGATCCAGGTGAAGGTGTCCTTGGAGGCGAGCATGCGGTCGTGCGGCATGGTGATCGCCTGGAGGGCGATCCGGCCGCCGGGCACGAGGAGCCGGTCCAGCGTCAGGAAGTACTCCGGCCAGAACTCCGCGCCGACGGCCTCGATCATCTCGACGCTGACGATGGCGTCGAAGGTGCCCTCCACCCGGCGGTAGTCGCGCAGTTCGACGGTGACGCGGCCCTCGGCTCCCGCCGCGCGGACACGTTCGCGCGCCAGCTCCCGCTGCTCCTGGGAGAGCGTCACGGTGAGCACCCGCGCGCCGCGCGCCGCCGCGCGGATGGCCAGTTCGCCCCAGCCGGTGCCGATCTCCAGCAGCCGGGTGCCCGGCCCGACCCGTGCCTCGTCGAGCAGCCGGTCGATCTTGCGGTGCTGGGCGGCGGCCAGCAGGGACCGGTCGGCGGGGAAGCCGCGGAAGAGGGCCGAGGAGTACGACAGCGTCTCGTCGAGGAACAGCGCGAACAGCTCGTTGGAGAGGTCGTAGTGGCGGCTGATGTTGTCGCGCGAGCCCTCGGGGGTGTTGCGCTGGGCGGCCGGCTGCTTCGGCGCCCATACCGCGCGCAGGGTCTGCAGCGGCGCCGGGACCAGGTGCGCGGCCCGCTCGGCCAGCACGGTCAGGACGCCGACCAGGTCCGGGGCCTGCCACTCACCGGCCATGTAGGACTCGCCGAAGCCGATCAGCCCGCCGGCCCCGATCCGGCGGAAGAACGCCTTCGGCTCCCGTACCTCCAGCAGCGGTCCGCCGAGCCCGAGCGTCTCGGCGCCGCCGAGCCTGACCCGCAGCGGAAGCCTGCCGAGCGCGTGCCGCACGACCCGCTCGGCTATGGCCGTACGGAGCCAGGAGGCGCGCGGCTGTCGCGCCACATCGGGCCAGCGCAGCTCGTCGACCACGGCGGGCCGCGCCGGTGCCTGGGACGCGGGCGGCGGGGCGGCCCCCGGGGATCCGGGCGACGCCGGGGATACGGACACGCTCACTTGACACCTTCCTGGGGGCGATGACGGGGACGGGGCCGCACGGGAAGTCCGCGCAGCCAGAGCCGGATGCCGTGCAGCCGGATGGAGGCGGAGACGACGGCGGTGGACCACGGGTGGCGCAGAGCGGTGCGCACCAGGGTCCGGGTCGTGGCGGGGCGCCGCTCGCCCCGTACGGTCGCGGTGAACGAACGGCCGCCGGGCCGCTCCAGATGGACCGTCAGGCTGAGCCGCTCGTCCGCTTCCGGCAGCCGCATGGTGTAGCCGCCGTCGACCGGGAAGAACGGCGAGACGTAGAACTCCTTGTCCACCGTGGCCCGGCCGGCGCCGTCGGGCTTCAGCAGATAGCAGTGCCGTTCGCCGTACGTGTTGTGGACCTCCGCGACGACGCAGAGCGGCTCGCCGTCGGGTCCGTGGCACCAGTAGAGGGTCAGCGGATTGAACACATGGCCGAACACCCGGGCGTGGGCGAGCATCGTCACCCGGCCGCCGGCCAGCTCGATCCCCCGGGCGGCGAGGAAGGATTCCAGGCCCGCCCGGATCGTCGGCTGTGCGCCGCCGAAGTGGTCGCGGGCGTCGAAGCGGGCGAGCGGGCGCAGCGGCCGGGGCAGCCGTGGCGGCCGGTCGGGGTCGATCAGCCACATATAGGTGCGGTGGCGCAGGGCGTAGCGGCGGGGCGCGGTCCGCACATGGCTGACCGTGCAGGTGTAGAGGGCCGGGACGGTGATCACGGACGGGGTGGTGCTCCGCGCGGACGGGACGGTGGTGCTCACCACGTCACTCCCAGGGCCGCGGCCGCCTCGACGCCCGAGCGGCAGCCGTCCTCGTGGAACCCCCAGCCGTGATACGCCCCCGCGTAGGCGGTGACCGGGCCGCTGAGCGCGGGCAGCCCCTCCTGGGCGGCGACCGATTCCGGGGTGTAGACGGGGTGTTCGTACACCATGCGGGCGAGGACCCGCTCCTCGTCGACGCGGTCGGCGCCGTTCAGGGTGACCACATAGGTCTCCGGGGCGTCGAGCCGCTGGAGCCTGCTCATGTCGTAGCTGACCCGTACGGCCTCGGCGCCCGCGTCGCAGGAGGGCATCAGATAGTTCCAGGAGGCGCGGGCGCCCGCGCTGCGCGGCAGCAGACGCGTGTCGGTGTGCAGCTGGGTGGGGTTGCGGGAGTACCGGAACGCGCCGAGCACCCGCCGCTCCTCCTCGGTGGCGTCGGCCAGCAGCCGCAGTGCCTGGTCGGGATGGACCGCGATGACCACGGAGTCGTACCGCTGGGCGGTGCCGTCGGCGGCGACGATCTCCACACCGTCCGCGTGCCGGTGCACGGCCCGTACGGCGGTAGAGGTGTGCACGGCGTCCAGGCGCTTGGCGACCTGCTCCACATAGGAGCGCGAGCCGCCGCTGACGGTCCGCCAGACGGGCGAGCCGCTGATCGCCAGCATGCCGTGGTGCGCCATGAAGCGGAACAGATAGCGGGCGGGGTAGCGCAGCGCCGTCCGCGCGTCGCAGGACCAGACAGCCGAGACCAGTGGGGTCATGAAGTGGGAGGTGAAGTACGGCGAGAAGCGGCCCTCGGCGATGAACTCCCCCACGGTCCGCTCCGGCTCCCTGCCGTCGTCGGACGCCAGCAGCGCGCGGGCCCGCCGGTGGAAGACCGGAACCTCGGTGAGCATGCGCAGATAGCGGGGGCGCAGCGCGTTGCGCGGCTGGGCGAACAGGCCGGCCGCGCCGCGCGCTCCCGCGTATTCGAGTCCGCAGCCCTCGCACCGCACGGACATGCTCATCTCCGACTCCTGGGTGGCGACTCCCAGTTCCTCGAAGAGCCTCAGCAGGCGCGGATAGGTTCGCTCGTTGTGCACGATGAATCCGGAGTCGACGCGGTGCACGCGGCCGTCGGCCGACGCCATGTCGTGGGTGTGCGCGTGGCCGCCGAGCCGTTCCTCCGCCTCGTACAGCGCCACTTCGTGCGAGCGCCGCAGTACGTACGCGGCGGTCAGCCCCGCGACTCCCCCGCCCACCACGGCCGTACGCCGGCGTCCGCCACTCATCGCGCTCCCTCACGTCCTGCTCCGGGCTGTGCCTCTCGGTGGGTATTCGAGGCGGCGGGGACCGGGGATTGGTGTCCGGAGCGATCTTTCTTCCGGCGGTGCGACTTTTAATTCCTTCGGGTGAACGACCAATCCGCCTCGCTTCCCGTGCCGAATGGCCGGTGTGAGTGAAGATCAGAAAGTCTCAACGCCGGAGGCCGGGCGTCCCGTCCGGACGCCGCGCCCGGTGCGGGCTCCGCTCGCCGCGCTGAGCGGGCTGATCACGGGGCTCTCGGCCCTGGCCGTGGCGGAACTGGTCGCGGCCGCGGTGCGGCCCGAGGCCGGTCCGGTCACCGCGGTCGGCGGGGCGGTCGTCGACCGGACCCCTCCGTGGCTGAAGGACTTCGCCGTACGGAACTTCGGGACCAACGACAAGCTCGTGCTGCAGCTCGGCATCCTGGCCCTCCTGGCGGTCTTCGCCATGGCGGTCGGAGTGGTCGCGGCCCGGCACCGGCTGGTCGGTTCTGCGGCGGTTCTGGTCTTCGGCGTGGTCGGGGCGGTGGCGGCGGTCGGGCGGCCCGACGGCAGCCCGACCGACGCCTGGCCCTCGGCCGTGGGCGCCCTGGTGGCCTGCGGTGTGCTGTATCTGCTGGCCGGCCGGCTCGCCTTCCGTCCGTCCCCCGCGGCCGGCGGGACGGACGGAAGCTTCGACCGGCGCGGCTTCGTGATCGCCGCGACAGCCGCGGTCGCGGCATCGGCGGGAGCGGGGGTCCTGGGGCGCCGGCTCAACGCGTCCGGGGCGGCCGAGATCGCCGCGACCCGCGAGGACATCGTCCTGCCGGCGCCGGCCTCACCGGCCCGTCCGGTGCCGGCCGGGGCGGACCTGCGCATCCGCGGTCTCGGCCCGTTCACGACGCCCAACAAGGACTTCTACCGGGTGGACACCGCGCTGGTGGTGCCGCGGATCGACGCCACGAGCTGGCGGCTGAAGATCCATGGCAAGGGCGTCTCCCGGCCGCTGACGGTGAGCTTCGACGATCTGCTCCAACGGGAGCTGATCGAGCGGGACATCACCCTGACGTGCGTGTCGAACGAGGTCGGCGGCCCGTATGTGGGCAACGCCCGCTGGATCGGTGTGCGGCTGGCGGATCTGCTGCGCGAGGCCGGGGTGAGGCCCCCCTCGAAGGGCGGACCCGCCGACCAGATCGTGGCCCGCTCGGTGGACGGTATGACCATCGGCTCACCGGTCGAGACGGTCATGGACGGCCGCGACGCCCTGCTGGCGCTGGGCATGAACGGCGAGCCGCTCCCGTTCGACCACGGCTTCCCGGTCCGGATGCTGGTGCCGGGACTGTACGGCTATGTATCGGCCTGCAAGTGGCTCCAGGACCTCGAACTCACCACGTTCGCCGACTACGACGCGTACTGGGTGAAGCGGTCCTGGTCCCCGCGGGCACCCATCAAGACCCAGTCGCGGATCGACACCCCGCGCCCGTTCGCGAGCCCCAAGGCGGGCGCGGTTCAGGTCGCCGGGGTCGCCTGGGCCCAGCACCGCGGTATCGCCAGGGTCGAGGTACGGGTCGACGGCGGCGCCTGGCAGACGGCCCGGCTGGCGGCCGAGGACACCCACGACACCTGGCGCCAGTGGATGTGGGAGTGGCCGGCCACCAGCGGCAGCCACACGCTCGAGGTCCGGGCCACCGACCGGGACGGCTCCACGCAGACGGACGAGCGCGTCGGGACCGTGCCCAACGGCGCCACCGGCCGGCACTCGGTGGTGGTCGCCGTGACCTGACCGGCCATCAGCCACCGCCGCCGCCTCGCCTCATGAGCGAGCGCCACACCAGCCATCAGCACCCCCCCTGTGCACGACTTTCCGTGCATGACCCTTCAAGGAGATTCCGCATGAACGCCACCCGTTTCCACCGTGCCGCTGTCGCCGTCGTCGGCGCCGCTGTCCTGCCGCTCGCCCTCAGCGCCTGCTCCAGTGACGACGGCAAGGACACCAAGGACTCGGCGTCCTCGGTCGCGCCGCAGGAGTCCGAGAGCATGGCGGACGACGCGGCCGGCTCGTCGGACCAGCCGTTCGGCTCGGCGTGCGCGTCGGTGCCCAAGAGCGGCGCCGGCAGCTTCGACGGCATGTCCAAGGACCCGGTCGCGACCGCCGCGTCCAACAACCCCGACCTCTCCACGCTGGTCACCGCGGTGAAGAAGGCCGGTCTGGTCGACACCCTCAACAACGCCCAGAACATCACGGTCTTCGCGCCGACCAACGACGCCTTCGCCAAGATCCCGAAGGCCGACCTGGACAAGGTCCTCAACGACAAGGCCATGCTGACCAAGATCCTCACCTACCACGTGGTCGGTGAGAAGCTGGCCCCCGCGCAGCTGGAGAGCGGCACCTTCCCGACCCTGGAGAAGAGCACGCTGGCCACGAAGGGCTCGGGCGAGGCGTTCACGGTCAACGACTCCGCGAAGGTCGTCTGCGGCAACGTCCCCACCGCCAACGCCACGGTCTACATCATCGACTCCGTCCTGATGCCGAAGATGTAACCCCGGGTCATGACAGCTATCGGCCCCCGCCGGAGCGTCCGGCGGGGGCCGATCGTCGCGTCGTCAGCCGACCGAGCTGTACGCCACCACTCCGCGCAGCACCGCCTCGACCGCCTTGCGGGCGTTCTTCGCGACCGTGCTGCCCTCGCGGGGCGCGGCCGCGGCGATCTGGCCGAGGACATCGATGACCTGCTTGCACCAGCGTACGAAGTCACCCGCCGGCATCTCCGCCTCGCGCAGCACCTCGTCGAGCCCCTTGCCCGAGGCCCACATGTAGACCGCCCAGGCGAAGCCGAGATCGGGCTCGCGCTGGCCGACCCCCTCCGTCTGACTGATCTTCAGGTCCTCCTCCAGGGCGTCGAGCCGGCCCCAGATACGGACCATCTCGCCCAGCGCGGCCTTCGCCGTGCCCGAGGGGACCTTGGGCGCCACCGCGTCGTCGGACTGCCGGGCCTCGTACACCAGGGCCGAGACGCAGGCGGCCAGCTCGGCCGGGGAGAGTCCTTCCCACACCCCGTCGCGCAGGCACTCGCTGGCGAGCAGATCCAGCTCGCCGTAGAGACGGGCCAGCCGCCTGCCGTGCTCGGTGACCTCGTCGCCGCGCAGATAGTCCAGCTCGGTGAGGAGCGCGACAATCCGGTCGAAGGTACGGGCGATGGTGTTCGTCCGGCCCTCGATCCGCCGCTCCAGCTGCCGGGTGTCCCGCTGCAGCCGGTGGTAGCGCTCGGCCCAGCGGGCGTGGTCCTCGCGCTCGTCGCAGCCGTGGCAGGGGTGGGCCCGCAGATCCGCCCGCAGCCGGGCGATCTCCCGGTCGTCGGCGGCGGGCGCCCGCTCCTTGCGGTGCCGCTCGGGCACGATGTGGCCGGCCTTCGTGCGCAGGGCGGAGGCCAGATCGCGGCGCGACTGCGGCGAGCGCGCGTTGAAGGACTTGGGGATCCGCATCCGCTCCAGCGCCTCGACCGGCACCGGGAAGTCCATCGAGGCCAGCCGCTTGACCTGCCGCTCGGCGGTCAGCACGAGCGGGCGCGGCCCGTCCTGATACTCGAATCCGCGGTGTCCGTTGGCACGTCCGGCCGGCAGGCCCGGGTCGAGGACCAGCGCGAGACCGGCGAACTTCCCGGTCGGCACATGGATGACATCGCCCGGCTTGAGCTTCTCCAGCGAGGAGGCGGCGGCGGACCTGCGCTGCGCCACCCCCTGTTTGGCCAGGTCGGTCTCGCGGTCCTTGAGGTCGCGGCGCAGTCGCGCGTACTCCTCGAAGTCCCCCAGATGGCAGGTCATGCCCTCGCGGTAGCCGTCGAGCCCCTCTTCGTTCTTCTGCACCTGCCGGGAGATCCCGACGACCGACTTGTCGGCCTGGAACTGGGCGAAGGAGGTCTCCAGCAGCTCGCGCGAGCGGTGCCGGCCGAACTGCTGCACGAGATTGACGGCCATGTTGTACGACGGCCGGAAGCTGGAGCGCAGCGGATACGTCCGGGTTCCGGCGAGCCCGGCAAGGGCGCCCGGGTCCATGCCGCGCTGCCAGAGCACCACCGCGTGGCCCTCGACATCGATGCCCCGGCGTCCCGCCCGGCCGGTCAGCTGGGTGTACTCACCGGGGGTGATGTCGGCGTGCTGCTCGCCGTTCCACTTGACGAGCTTCTCCAGCACCACGGACCTGGCCGGCATGTTGATGCCGAGCGCCAGGGTCTCCGTGGCGAAGACCGCCTTGACCAGACCGCGGACGAACAGCTCCTCGACGACCTCCTTGAAGGTCGGCAGCATCCCGGCGTGGTGCGCGGCGATGCCCCGCTCCAGGCCTTCCAGCCATTCGTAGTAGCCGAGGACATGGAGGTCCTCGCCGGGGATGGAGGCCGTACGCTCCTCGACGATCTCGCGGACCCGCCGGCGCGCGTCGTCGTCGTTGAGCCGCAGTCCCGCGTACATGCACTGCTGGACGGCCGCCTCGCAGGCGGCCCGGCTGAAGATGAAGGTGATCGCGGGCAGCAGGCCCTCGGAGTCGAGACGCTCGATGACCTCGGGCCGGGAGGGCGTCCAGATCCGGCTGCGCTGCCGGCGCTCGCGCTCCCGGTCCGCCTCGCGGACCATCTTCCCGCGCCGGCGCTCGCGCGGGTTGTACGTGCGCTGGTTCTCCATCCGGGCCAGCCGGACGAGATCGGGGTTGACCTCCCTCTTGGCGACGCCGCGGCCGCCGTGGTCGGTCTCCTCCTCGAAGAGGTCGTACATCCGGCGTCCGGCCATCACATGCTGCCAGAGCGGCACGGGCCGGTGCTCGGAGACGATCACTTCGGTGTCGCCACGGACGGTGTCCAGCCAGTCACCGAACTCCTCGGCGTTGGAGACGGTCGCCGAGAGCGAGACGAGCGTGACCGACTCGGGGAGATGGATGATCACCTCTTCCCAGACGGCGCCCCGGAAGCGGTCGGAGAGGTAGTGCACCTCGTCCATCACCACATAGCCGAGCCCGAGCAGCGACCGGGAGCCCGCGTAGAGCATGTTCCGCAGGACTTCGGTGGTCATGACCACCACCGGAGCGTCGGAGTTGACGCTGTTGTCGCCGGTGAGCAGGCCGACCTTGTCGGCGCCGTAGCGCTTGGCCAGGTCGGCGTACTTCTGGTTGGACAGCGCCTTGATGGGCGTGGTGTAGAAGCACTTGCGGCCCTCGGCCAGGGCCAGGTGCACGGCGAATTCGCCGACGATCGTCTTGCCGGAGCCGGTGGGCGCCGCGACCAGCACGCCCTTTCCGGCTTCCAGGGCCTGGCAGGCCTCGATCTGGAAGGGGTCCAGGCCGAAGTCGTACATCTCGCGGAAGGGGGCGAGGGCGGTGGCCTGCTCGGCGGCGCGGATCCGGGCAGCGGCGTATCGCTCGGCTGGGGAGAGGTCCTCTGTCATCTTGCAGTCGAGCCTACCCGTCACCTCTGACAGTCAGCCCGATCTTTAATCCGCGGTACGGAGCACCCGCACGGCGGCCGGTACGCACACGGCGGTGAGCGGCAGCGGGCCCAGCGGCTCGCCGTCGGCGTAGCCGGTGAGGCCCGGTGCGGCCAGGGTGATCCTGGACGCGCGATGGACCGTCACCGCCGGATGGCTCAGATGCGTTCCCCGGTAGACCTTCGGGAAGACCTTCAGCAGCTCCGTACGGGAACACTCCCCCACGACGGTCACATCGAAGAGCCCGTCGTCCAGCGCGGCGCCCGCGCAGATCCGCATCCCGCCGCCGTACGAGGATCCGTTGCCGACCGCGACGAGGGTCGCCTCGATCTCCCGCTCGGTGCCGTCGTCGAGGGTCATCCGGTACGGGACGGGCTTGAAGGCGGCCAGTTCCGCCACCATCGCCAGGTCGTACTTGAAACGCCCGGAGGGCCAGCGCATCCGGTTGCCCCGGTCATTGACGCGCGAGTCGAATCCGGAGGCCAGGACGGTCCCGAACCAGGTCCCGCCGACCCGGCCCAGGTCCACCGGGCGGATGCCGTCACCCTTGAGCGCCCGGGCGGCGAGCCGTCCGGCGGCGGCCGGGTCGCGGACGGGCAGGCCGAGCGCGCGGGCGAAGTCGTTGCCGGTCCCTGCGGCTATGACGCCCAGCGGGGTCGAGGTGCCGGCGACCGCCTGCAGGGCGAGGGAGATCATGCCGTCCCCGCCCACGGCGATCAGCGCGCCGGTGCCGCCGTCGACCGCCTCGCGGGCCCGGCGCAGCGCGTCGCCCGCGTCGGAGCCGAGGACCGTACGGACGGAGAATCCCGCGTCCCGCAGGGCGGCGGCGGCCGGCTGCGCGGCGTGCGCGCCCCGGCCGCGCCCCGCGGTGGGATTCACGAAGAGGGTGATCTCGCTGGTCACC
The DNA here is from genome assembly GCF_042882605.1 of Streptomyces sp. NPDC058198. NCBI lineage: Bacteria > Bacillati > Actinomycetota > Actinomycetes > Kitasatosporales > Streptomycetaceae > Streptomyces > Streptomyces sp. NPDC058198. The sequence goes on along the minus strand of NZ_JBHVVP010000006.1, from coordinate 190,372 downwards.
CGGCGGACCCTACAAGGTCAGGTGATGTCGTCGTAACCGTTCAGCCGGTTCGCGCGGCTGCCGTCGGACTGCTCGGGAAGAGAGCCCGACGAGGAGACGGGCTCGATCTCCCCGACGCCCTCGGGGGTCAGATCCAGCTCCGAGGCCTCGTCGTCGTCGAGCCCGGCGTCCGGGTCATTGCGCCTGCGCCGCCGGTCGTTCAGCAGACAGACACCCAGCGCCAGGAAGTAGAGGACGACGATGGGGGCCGCCAGCGACAGCATGGTGAGCGGATCGCCGGTCGGGGTGGCGAACGCGGAGAAGAGCGTGATGCCCAGCACCATGATGCGCCACCAGGAGCCGAGGCGCTTCGCCGACAGCACTCCGGTGAAGTTGAGCAGGACGAGCAGCAGCGGCAGCTCGAAGGCCATACCGAAGACGATCACCATGCGCACCACGAGGTCGAGGTACTCGTCGACCGGCAGCAGGTTGCGGGCGTTCTCCGGAGTGAAGTCGAGCAGGATCGTGGCCGTCTGGGGAAGGATCTTGTACGCGAGGACGGCGCCACCGAGGAAGAGCGGTACACCGACGGCCACGAACGACAGCGCGTACTTCTTCTCATGGCTGTGCAGGCCCGGTGCCAGGAAACCCCAGAGCTGGTACAGCCAGACCGGCGTGGAGAGCACCACACCCGATACGAGGGAGACCTTCAGCGCGATGGAGAAGGGCGCGATCAGACCGTTCACGGTCATGTCCGCGCACGGTGCGCCGTTCTTCTGCTTCACGGCGCCGTCGACACAGCCCACCGAGTCGAGGATCGGCTTCAGCATGAAGTCGATCAGATCCTTGTAGTAGAACGCGGCGATGATCGTGATGACCATGATCGCCAGGACCGATTTCAGCAGGCGGTTTCGCAACTCTCGCAGGTGCTCCGCGAGGGGCATGCGCCCCTCGACGTCTTTCTCCTGCTTGCGGGCAGACTTGAGCAACCCACGTCCCTCGTCTCGTTACAGCGACCGTCGGTGGAGAGCGTCAGCTCTGGGTGGTGCGGTTCGGCTCGCTGACCGGACGGGAGCTGGTGACATCGCCGGGCGCGGCCTGGATCGTCCGCGGAGCGGCCTGCTGCGGGGCGGTGGCGTCGGCGACCGGGTCGGCAGCGGGCGCCGTCGGCTCGTCGTCCTTCTTCATGGCCTTGGCCTCGCTCTTGAGGATGCGGGCCGACTTGCCGAGCGAACGCGCCATGTCGGGAAGCTTCTTGGCACCGAACAGCAACAGGACGACAGCGATGATCAGAACGATCTCGAGGGGCTTCAGATTGCCGATCATGTACGACTTCCTTCTCACTGAGGCGGCTGGCGTCGGGGCTGCCCGTACAACCGAACCGGTGTCCGGCCGTGGTGCTGGCAGCGATCGTAACCCGCTGGAGTAAACGAGGGGCAATGCCTGCGCATACTCCCGACGGCGGCCCGCGCCTCTGTGTCGGGGCCGCGATCATCAGCGTACCGTCCGGGCGGTTGAAGCAGGAGGGTGCGTCGGCGGCCGTATTCGCCGCGGTGCGCAGCTACCGGAGCGCGTCGCCCGTCGCGGCCAGTCGGGTGGCCGCCCGCTCCAGATCCTCGGCGGCCCGGTTGATCGTCTCCGTGGTGGCGGCGACCTGGCGCCCGAGCCGCTGGGCTTCGAGAAAGACACGGATCGCCAGGACACCGAGCACCGCGATACCGCAGAAGCCCAGGGCGATGGCGAGCATGGGCCAGAACATGGGCAGCGCCTCGACCGTTCTAGAGAGGGGAGTGGTCTAGAGAGTGGAGTGGAGGCGCAGCGTCCGCACCCCGCCGCCCGTGAGGAGTTCGACGATGCGCTCACCGGCCGGCTTGCGCACCATGGCCTCGCACTCAGGGCAGGTGAAGGAGTAGAAGGTGGTGCGCCGGCTGGCCCCGATCGCCAGCCGCAGCGCGCCCGCGGACAGCTCGAAGCGGGCACGGCACTCCGGACAGGCCGCCTTGAAGAGGACCGGGACCACGGTCGAGAATCCAGACAGCCCAGACATCGTCGACATATTCCTTGGTTCTCCTTGTCCTCTGCTGGTCATCTTCTGTGCCTTGCCGGCCGTTCGTCGCCGGCCGCTCCCCGCTCAGCCGTCGTAGGCCGCGAGGGCCTCACTCGCCGCCAGCCGCGCGCTGTCGGCCAGATCCCGGGGGGAGACGATCCGCCCGTCCCCGCCGAGTCTCAGCGCCAGCCGTCTGAGCGACGCGGGCGCCGGCGTGCGCAGCGTAATACGCAGCCCGCCGTCGGGAAGTTCGTCCGCGCTGTCGTGCGGGTAGTACTCCGCGACCCACCGGCCGCCGGGACCGACCTCGACCACCACCTCGGGATCCTCCGCGGACGGCTGCACCAGCCCTTCCGACAGATCCCGCAGCTCCAGCTCCGGCGGTGCGGCCGGTGCGTCCAGCAGCCTGACCTCGGCCACCCGGTCGAGCCGGAACGTACGCCGCGCCTCGGAGAGCCGGCACCAGGCCTCCATATAGGTGTGGCCCACGGCGAACAGCCGGATCGGGTCGACCTCGCGCTCGGTCAGCTCGTCCCGTGCCGGGGAGTAGTAGCGCAGCCACAGCCTGCGACGCTCGGAGATGGCCCGGTCGACCTCGGCGAAGACCCCGCCCTCGGACTCGAAGGTCACCGACAGCCGGGAGCTGGCCCCCGCGGCCTCCCCGGCCGCGGTCTCCAGCTTGGCGGTGGCGCGCAGCAGCGCCTGCCGGTCGCCCTCACGCAGCCCCGGCAGGGTGGCGACCGCGCGGGCCGCGACGAGCAGCGCCGTCGCCTCGTCGGCGGCGAGCCGCAGCGGCTCGGCGACATCGTCCGCGTTGTGCCACCAGATGCGGTCGCCGTCGGTGTCGATGTCGAGCAGATCGCCGCCGCGGAAGCTGGTCCCGCACATGGGAAGGACATCGAGGTCGGAGATCAGCTCGTCCTCGGTGATGCCGAAGGCCCGGGCGACATCGCTGACGTGCGCGCCGGGGCGCTCCCGCAGATAGGTCACCAGGGAGAGCATCCGCCGGGTCTGGTCGATGGCGTTGGCAGCCATGGTTGTACGAGTCCCCCTCAGCCCTTGGCCACGGCGCGCAGCCGCTCCAGGACATCGGCCCGCAGATCCGCGGGCTCCAGTACGACCACGTCCGGGCCGAACTCCACCAGCCAGGCGTCGAGGCCGTGCCCGTACGGGATCTCCAGCTCGTCCCAGCCGTCGCCCAGCTCCCTCGACGACAGCGCCCTGGAGCGCAGCGGATAGCCGCTCCCCGAGCGCAGTTTGATCAGCGCGGAGCGGGTCGCGGTCTCCCCCGCCCAGCTCTCCACGGTCTCCCGCACCGTGACCACATCGGGCACGGGGGCGCTGAAGGCCCCGGCGCGGGAGCGGACCCTGCCGGTGATCCGGGAGAGCCGGAAGACCCGCTCGGCCCCGCGGTCGCGGTCCCAGCCGGCCAGATACCAGTGGCCGCGCCAGCACTCCAGTGTCCAGGGCTCGACCTGGCGCTGCTCGGGGCGGGCGGCGTTGGCCTTGCGGTAGTCGAAGATGACGGGGCGCCGGTCGCGGCAGGCGAGCATCAGCGGTTCGAAGGCGGCCTCGTGGACGGGGATGCGGGGTTCGAGGGCGCTGTGGTGGGCTTCGTAGCTGTCCTCCGCCTCCGGCATCCCGGCGGCACGCAGCTTCTGCAGGGCACCGCTCGCCGCGCCGGCCAGCCGGGCCTGCTGCCAGACCTTGGCGGCGAGGCCGAGAGCGGCGGCCTCCTCGGCGTCGAGCGTGATGGCGGGCAGCCGGTTGCTGTCGCGGCGGGCGAGATAGCCGGTCTCGCCGTCGAGGTTCTCCACCGTCTCGATGACCAGGCCGAGTTCGCGCAGATCGTCCTTGTCCCGCTCGAACATCCGGTTGAACGAGTCGTCGGAGCCCGCTTCCAGATACGCCTCGATGGAGCCGCGCAGCTCACGCTTGCTGAGCGGCCGCCGGGTACCGAGCAGGCACAGCGCCAGATTCATCAATCGCTCGGCCTTGGCAATCGCCATCGACGCCCTACCCCTTTGATCGTGCCGGGTCCGCTCGTTGACCGTACCGCCCCGGGGTGTCGCGGCCAAAGCCGAGGGCCCACGCCGGACAGCATGGGCCCTCGGGGTGTCCTGATGTGATCAGACAGCGACCAGATCGCAGACGAAGATCAGCGTCTCGCCCGGCGCGATGGCGCCGCCACCGGCGCCGCGCTCGCCGTACGCGAGGTGCGAGGGGATGGTCAGCTGACGGCGGCCGCCGACCTTCATGCCCTGAACGCCCTGGTCCCAGCCGGAGATGACCTGGCCGACACCGAGCTGGAACTGAAGCGGGGTGCCACGGTTCCAGGAGGCGTCGAACTCCTCGCCGGTGGAGAAGGCCACACCCACGTAGTGGACCTTGACGGTGTCGCCCGCCTTGGCCACCTCGCCGTCACCTTCCCAGATTTCCTTGATCTCCAGATCGGCCGGCGGCTCGCCACCCGGGAAATCGATCTCGGGCTTCTCGATGCTCACTGAACTGCTCCTCTAAATGATGAACGGGGCAACCGGGACAGTCTTACACCTTCGCCAGGACGTCCACGGCGAACACCAGGGTGGAGTTCTTGGGGATGCCCTGCTGCTCCTGGGCGCCGAATGCCTGGTCCGGCGGGATCACGATCAGGATCCGGCTGCCCACCTTCTTGCCGACGATGCCTGTCTTGAGGCCCTTCAGCGTGAGCTGCGGCAGCGGGAAGGTCTGGGTCTTGCCGGTCTTGTACGTGCTGTCGAACTGCTTCTGGCCCTTCCAGAGGTACGCGGCGTAGTTCAGCACGACCGTGTCCGAGTCCTTGATGACCTCGCCGTCGCTCTCCAGCACATAGGAGGAGACCAGCTTCTTGGGCGGGTCGGTCTTCGGAATCGTGACCTTCGGTTCCTTGCCGTCCTCGTTGGTCCCCACCTTGGGCAGGGCGATGTTGTCCTGCGCGACCTTGGTGCCCTTGGCCGTGGTGGGGACCTGGGTCGCCTTCAGGATGTCGACGACGAAGACCAGCGTGGAGTTGGGCTTGATGTCGCCCTGGCCCTGGGCGCCGTATCCGAGCTCCGGCGGGATGCCCAGCTCGACGCGGCTGCCGACCTTCTGGCCTTCGAGGCCCTTGTCCCAGCCCTGGATGACCATGCCGGCACCGAGGGTCAGATCGAACGGCTGCTTCCGGTCAAAACTGTTGTCGAACGGCTTGTCCGAATCCCAGCTCTGCCCCAGGTAGTTGACCTGGATCGCGTCGCCCTTTTTGACTGTCGCGCCGTCACCCTCGCTGAGGACGTCGACCTTCAGCTCCTTGGGCGGGGTGCCCTTACCCTTTTCAAGGGTCGGCTTCTGACCGAACTTGACACCCGCGCTGATCGCGGGAAGTCCGTTCTTGGACGGGGTTGAGTCGGAGCCTCCGTCGTTGCCGCACGCCGCTGTCGACAGCAGCAGCAAGGGGACGACGATCAGGCCGGCAAGTCGGCGCACGTGTTCCTCAGATCTCAGACGGCACAGTAGTTGCCCGACACTCTAGGGCGTGCCAAGGGCCCCGTACGAGATACGTACGGGGCCCGGGTGGCGTTCAGTCAGTGCGTGGTCACATACCGGCGATCAGCTTTTCCACTCGGTCGTCGACGGAACGGAACGGGTCCTTGCAGAGCACGGTGCGCTGTGCCTGGTCATTGAGCTTGAGATGCACCCAGTCGACGGTGAAGTCCCTGCGCTGCTCCTGGGCCCGGCGGATGAAATCGCCGCGCAGCCGCGCCCTGGTGGTCTGCGGGGGCACGGATTTGCCCTCGAAGATCTTCAGGTCGTTGCAGATCCGGGCGGCCTGACCCCGCTTCTCCAGCAGGTAGTAGAGGCCGCGACGGCGGTGGATGTCGTGGTAGGCGAGGTCTATCTGGGCGACCCGCGGATGCGACATGGTCATATTGTGCTTGGCCCGGTACCGCTCGATCAGCTTGTACTTCATGACCCAGTCGATCTCGGTGCCGATCCGGTCGAGGTCCTCCGCGTCGATCGCGTCGAGCGTACGGCCCCAGAGCTCCAGGACCTGATCGACGACGCCGGTGCGGATGCCCCGGCGCTCCACGAAGTCCACGGCCTTCTCGTAGTACTCCCGCTGGACCTCCAGGGCGGAGGCCTCACGGCCGCTCGCCAGGCGCACCTTGCGCTGGCCGGTGAGGTCATGGCTGACCTCGCGGATCGCCCGGATGGGGTTCTCCAGGGTGAGATCGCGCATCACCGTGCCCGCTTCGATCATGCGCAGTACGAGGTCGGTGGCACCGACCTTGAGCAGCATGGTCGTCTCGGACATGTTCGAGTCGCCGACGATGACATGGAGACGGCGGTAGCGCTCCGCGTCGGCGTGCGGCTCGTCACGGGTGTTGATGATCGGACGGGATCGGGTGGTGGCGGAGCTGACGCCTTCCCAGATGTGCTCGGCGCGCTGGCTGACGCAGTAGACCGCGCCTCGCGGGGTCTGCAGCACCTTGCCGGCGCCACAGAGCAGCTGCCGGGTGACGAGGAAGGGGATGAGGATGTCCGCGAGCCGGGAGAACTCTCCATGGCGGGCGACGAGATAGTTCTCGTGGCAGCCGTAGGAGTTTCCCGCCGAGTCGGTGTTGTTCTTGAAGAGATAGACGTCGCCCGCGATTCCCTCCTCGTGCAGGCGGCGTTCGGCGTCGACGAGCAGGCCTTCGAGAATGCGCTCGCCCGCCTTGTCGTGCGTGACCAGTTCGGTCACGTTGTCGCATTCGGGAGTTGCGTATTCCGGATGCGAACCCACGTCGAGGTAGAGACGGGCGCCGTTCCGCAGGAAGACATTGCTGCTGCGGCCCCATGAGACAACACGGCGGAAGAGGTAGCGCGCCACTTCGTCAGGTGACAGTCGGCGCTGTCCCCTGAACGTGCACGTGACGCCGTACTCGTTCTCCAGCCCGAAAATGCGGCGGTCCATGTCTGAACATTACGCCTGATGACCAGAGCTGAAACCGGGTTCGGCCGTAGCGCTTGGATCATTTTCCGTCCGGATGGTGGCATCCGGAGGAGCGCCGGGAACTGCGAGGACCCGCTGAGTGACCACCAGCACCAGCAGCGCGGCGATCCCGCCGGCCCCCGCGACACCGAAGCTCGCCGCGGTGGAGCCGATCTCGACGGCCGGGCCCGCCACGGCCGTTCCCAGCGCGGCGCCGACGCCGAAGGTGGTGACGAGCCAGGAGAACGCCTCGGTGACGGTGCCTCGGGGGGCGTGCCGGTCGACGACGATGAAGGCGCAGGCGATGGCGGGCGCCAGGAAGATTCCGGCGACGGCGCAGAGCGCGGTCATCGCGACCACACCCGGAGTGAGCGTCAGCGGCAGGTAACAGAGAGCCAGCAGGGCGACAATGCCCCGGAGCCTGCGCTCGGGGGCGCCGGCCCACTGTCTGGCCCCGTAGACCACGCCGCCGATCAGCGCGCCGAGGCCGAGGGCCGCCATCAGCCAGCCGTACACGGACTCGCGGCCGTGGTCGTCCGCGTAGGCGACCCCCGCGACGGTGATCGAGCCGAGGGCCATACCGATGAACAGGAACGCGGCCAGCAGGGCGAGCAGCCCGGGTGAGCGCAGGGCGCCGAGCCAGTGCGCCTCGCGGGGTGCGGAGCGCCAGGCGCGGGAGGGCCCGGACAGGACGACGGAGAGCGCGCCGAGCACACCGATCGCGTTGATGACGAGGAGCGCGGCGGCCGGCGACCAGAGCGAGACCAGCAGGGTGACGAACAGCGGGCCGACCGTGAACATGACTTCCTGGGCCACGGCGTCCATGGCGTACGCCCGGTGCACCCGGTCCTCACCGCCCAGGACGCTCGGCCACAGCGCCCGCAGTCCGCCTTCCAGCGGCGGGGTGAAGAGGCCCGCGACCGCCACGGCGCCGTAGGCGGGGAGCAGGAAGCCCGTTCCGACCGCCGCGAAGACCACCATGCCGAGGGCGGAGACAAGGGCGGCGGGGAGCTGCACCCGGGGCTGTCCGAACAGGTCCACGGCCCGGCCGAGCAGCGGCTGGCCGACGGCCGTGGCGATGCCGTAGACCGCCGCCAGCGCGCCGGCGAGCGTGTAGCTGCCGCCCTCGGCGCGGGTGAACAGGACGATCGCGATATGGCCGGTGGCGCTCGGCAGCCGGCCCACGAGCGTGCCGGCGAGCAGCCGTGCGGCGTGCGGTGCCTTGAGAATGTCCGCGTACCCGGCGGCCATGTCCCGCCCCCCATCTTCGTGAGCTCTTCCCCCGGCCCGAGCGGGTTGGGGTTTTACGTATAACGTCCGACGTCATACGTACCATGAGCCCAGTCCGCGGGTCCACCGCGATCTCTCACCGCGCGACGGAGAACGGCAGCCATGACTGAGCAGTCCGCCAGGCCCACCAGCAAGGACGTGGCACGGGCCGCGGGCGTGTCCCAGGCCACGGTCTCCCTCGTCCTCGGCGACAAATGGCGCGGACGGGTCTCGGAGCGGACGGCCGGGCTCGTACGGGACGCGGCGCGGGACCTCGGCTACCGGCCCAATCTCGCGGCCCGCAATCTGCGCCTCGGCACGACCAGGACGGCCCTCCTGGTCGTGCCCGCGCTCACCAACGAGTTCTTCGCCCGGGTCTACACGGGCGCGGCCGAGGTGGCCGCCCGGCACGGCTTCGGGGTGGTCATCTACCCCTCCCCCGCCGGGGTGGGGCCCGCCAGGGATCCCTTCGCCTCGGCGCGGGCCGCGCTGGACGGGGTGATCGCCTCCTCGATGGCGGCCGACGCGCTGGACGAGATCCGCGGGGTGGACGGCGCGGATCTGCCCCTGGTGATGCTCGACAGCGATCCCGCGGCGCCGGGCGCCGCCGCCCGGGTGAATCTCGACATCGCCGACGGAATGCGGCAGGTGACCGGGCATCTGCTGGGCCTCGGCCACCGGCGCCTCGTCCATCTCGCCTGCGCCATCGACTCCTGGACCTTCGCCGTACGGGCCGAGGCGCTGGCCGAGACGGTACGGGGAGTGCCGGACGCGGTCGTCACAACGGTGTCGGCGCCGCTGGACGTGGACGCGGCGCGGGAGGCCGCGGAGCGCGCCCTGACCGGCCCGGGGCCCCGGCCCACGGCGCTGGTCTGCGACGACGACATCCTGGCCGCGGGGGCCTGCAAGGCGGTACGGCGGCTCGGCCTGCGGGTGCCCGAGGACGTCTCCGTCAGCGGCTTCGACGATCTGGCGCTGGCCACGGCGGTGGAGCCGGAACTGACCACGGTGCGGCTGCCGGCCGAGCGGGTGGGCGAGCGCGGCATGTCGGCGCTGCTGGCGGTCCTGGACGGCCGCCACCCCGAGGAAGGCGACCTCCCGGTATCCCTGGTGGCCCGGGGCTCCACGGCGCCGGTGTCCCTCTCCGGGGGCCGCTAGTGCTGTGGCCGGAAAGGTTTGCCGGGGGCTCGCGGCGGCCGGTGCGGTACATCGCAAGGCGGAGGATCGCGCTCGTACTGGACGTACTTGCGCGACTCCGACAACGCGGCGAGGTGCCGTGCCGGGCGTCGCGAGCCGGTGAACCTTTCCGGTCACAGCACTAGCACCCTGGGGCCGCCGAGCGCCTCGGCGGCCCCACACATCGCTGTGCCCCGGCTCGCGGAGGCGGGCCGGGGCACGGGCGGAGATCACCGGTCAGTCGTCGGTGTCCTCCGCCTCCTCGATGTCCGAGGGGGCGTCCGTCGGGGTGGAGGCGGCGCCGTCCGCCTCCAGCAGGCGGGCAAGCTGGCGGTTGACGATCCGCTTGAATTTGCGCTGCTGCGGCCGCGTACGGTCCAGGACGGCCACTTCGAGCCGCTCCGCGGGAATCTCCCGCTCGCCGCCGTTGGTGTCCCTGGACAGCGCCTGGACGGCCAGCTTCAGCGCCTCGGCGAGCGACATGCCCTCGCGGTGCTGCTGGTCGAGGAAGGTGCTGATCTGCTCCGACTGGCCGCCGACCGCGACCGAGCCGTGCTCGTCCACGATCGAGCCGTCGTGGGGCAGCCGGTAGATCTGGTCGCCGTCCGGGGTGGCGCCCACTTCCGCGACGACCAGCTCCACCTCGTAGGGCTTCTCACCGGCGCTGGAGAAAATGGTGCCGAGGGTCTGGGCATAGACATTGGCGAGGCCGCGGGCGGTCACGTCGTCGCGGTCGTAGGTATATCCGCGCAGATCGGCATAGCGGACACCGCCGATCCGCAGATTCTCGTACTCGTTGTACTTGCCGGCGGCCGCGAAACCGATCCGGTCGTAGATCTCGCTGAACTTGTGCAGCGCGCGGGACGGGTTCTCGCCGACGAAGACAATGCCGTCGGCGTACTGCAGCACAACCAGGCTGCGACCGCGGGCGATGCCCTTGCGGGCGTATTCCGCCCGGTCGGCCATGGCCTGCTGGGGTGAGACATAGAACGGCGTCGACACCGGCTATCCGTCCCTTTCTGTCAGTGGCATGTCGGTTCGGACGGGAAAGGCGTCAGAGCAGCGCGGCGCGCGGGCCGTCGGGCTGTTCCAGCCGGCGCTCGAGGATCGAGCGGGCGATCTCCGAGGATTCGGGCTCGGTCAGCCGCCGGAAGCCGTCCTCGGTGATGACGGTGACGATCGGATAGATACGGCGGGCCACATCGGGGCCGCCCGTCGCCGAGTCGTCGTCCGCGGCGTCGTACAGCGCCTGGATGACCAGGGTGGTGGCCTGCTGCTCCGTCAGGTCCTCGCGGTAGAGCTTCTTCATCGCGCCACGGGCGAAGATCGAGCCGGAACCGGTGGACGCGTAGCCGAGCTCCTCGGAGCGGCCGCCCGTCACGTCGTACGAGAAGATGCGGCCCCTCCCGCGGTCCACGTCCCAGCCCGCGAAGAGCGGGACGACGGCCAGGCCCTGCATGGCCATGGCCAGATTGCTGCGGATCATCGTGGAGAGCCGGTTGGCCTTGCCCTCCAGGGAGAGCTGCGCTCCTTCGACCTTCTCGAAGTGCTCCAGCTCCAGCTGGAAGAGCTTGACCATCTCCACGGCGAGTCCCGCGGTGCCGGCGATGCCCACGGCCGAGTACTCGTCGGCGGGGAAGACCTTCTCGATGTCGCGCTGCGCGATCATGTTGCCCATGGTCGCGCGCCGGTCACCGGCGAGCACCACGCCGCCGGGGAACGTCACCGCGACGATCGTCGTGCCGTGCGGTGCCTCGATCGCGCCCTGGAGGGGCGGCAGCGAACGCTTGCCGGGCAGCATGTCCGGCGACTGGTGCGCCAGGAAATCCATGAACGAGGACGAGCCAGGCGTCAGGAAGGCTGCCGGCAGACGCCCGGTGCTACGAGGGTTGGCTTCCACACGTTTCCTTCCGGATGGGCGGCGGCCCGCCGCTCGGGCCGGGCCGGTCTTTAGAGCTGTGCACGGACCTTACCCGCGCCGTCGCCGGTCATCCGCCCCGGTGCGACCGGCTTTCACCGGTGGCCCCGGGACGGACAACGGCTGCTACTGGCCGCCCTTTTGGACGAAGGACCGCACGAAGTCCTCGGCATTCTCCTCGAGCACGTCGTCGATCTCGTCCAGGACGGAGTCGACATCGTCGGACAGCTTCTCCTGGCGCTCCTTGAGGTCCTCGGATGCCTGCGCGTCCTGCGCCTGCTCCTCGGTCTCCTCCGTGGAACGCGTTGCCTTCTGCTGTCCGCCGCCGGTGTCCTTGGTCGCCATATCCCTCACCCCGCTCGGTTCGCCCCGCTCGATGTGACCTTCAAGATCAGACCCTACAAGCAGGGTCCGACATCGGCCCCGCACTTCGTACAACGTCCGGGGGCCATCTCCATGATTCCCGGACGGGGACCATTTCAGCCTCCGGACAGCACCCGGACCAGCTCCTCCGCGGTGCGGCACCGGTCGAGCAGCTCCTTGACGTGGTTACGGGTGCCCCGCAGCGGCTCCAGGGTGGGCACCCGCTGCAGCGAGTCACGGCCCGGCAGATCGAAGATGACCGAATCCCACGAGGCGGCGGCCACATCGTCGGCGTACTGCTCCAGACAGCGGCCCCGGAAGTACGCCCTGGTGTCCTCCGGAGGCTTCGTCCTGGCCCGCTCGACGTCCTGCTCGTCCAGCAGCCGCCGCATCTTGCCGCGGGCCACCAGACGGTTGTAGAGGCCCTTGTCGGGCCGTACGTCGGCGTACTGCAGGTCCACGAGGTGCAGCCGGGCGGCGTCCCAGTCCAGGCCGTCCCTGCGGCGGTAGCCCTCCAGGACCTCCCGCTTGGTGATCCAGTCGAGCTCGCCCGACAGGCTCATCGGATCGTTCTCCAGCCGGTTGAGCGTGTCCTCCCAGCGGCCCAGGACATCCCTGGTCTGCTCGTCGGCGTCGGCGCCGTACCGCTCCTCGACATACTTTCTCGCCAGCTCGAAGTACTCCATCTGGAGCTGGACAGCGGTGAGTGTCCGGCCGCTGCGGAGCGTGACCAGACGGGCGAGGGTCGGGTCGTGCGAGACCTGGTGGAGCGTACGGACCGGCTGGTCGACGGCCAGGTCGACATTGATGAAGCCGTCCTCGATCATGGACAGGACGAGCGAGGTCGTACCGAGCTTGAGATAGGTGGAGATCTCCGACAGATTCGCGTCGCCGATGATCACATGCAGCCGGCGGTACTTCTCCGCGTCCGAATGCGGTTCGTCGCGGGTGTTGATGATGGGGCGCTTGAGAGTGGTCTCAAGACCCACCTCGACCTCGAAATAGTCCGCGCGCTGGCTGATCTGGAAGCCGTGCTCATGCCCGTCCTGGCCGATACCGACCCGGCCCGCACCGGTGACGACCTGGCGCGAGACGAAGAACGGCGTCAGATGGCGCACGATGTCCGAGAAGGGGGTCTCCCGCTTCATCAGGTAGTTCTCGTGCGTGCCGTAGGACGCGCCCTTGTTGTCGGTGTTGTTCTTGTACAGATGGATCGGCTGGGCGCCGGGAAGCTGGGCGGCGCGCTCGGCCGCCTCGGCCATGATGCGCTCGCCGGCCTTGTCCCAGAGGACGGCGTCGCGCGGGTTGGTGATCTCGGGAGAGCTGTACTCGGGGTGGGCGTGGTCGACGTACAGCCGCGCACCGTTCGTGAGGATCACATTGGCCAGGCCGATGTCCTCGTCGGTGAGCTGGCTGGAGTCGGCCGTCTCTCGGGCGAGGTCGAAGCCACGGGCGTCCCGCAGCGGATTCTCCTCCTCGAAGTCCCAGCGGGCGCGGCGCGCCCGGTGCATCGCCGCCGCGTAGGCGTTGACGATCTGGGACGAGGTGAGCATGGCATTGGCGTTCGGGTGACCCGGGACGGAGATGCCGTACTCCGTCTCGATGCCCATTACTCGCCGTACGGTCATGCGGCCCTCCTTGCCCGGCGGCGCTCCCCTCGGGAGCGGCGCTCAAGTACCGCTGTCTCTCCGGTGCGTGTGCGGTGCCCGTCCCCGCACTGCGCGACGTGGCGGTACGAAAGAGCCTAAACGCCTCTGCGCCGGTGGGGAGATCATTTCCATCATTGCCTGGTGTGGTGGACGGTGCGGGGGAAAACAACCGGCTGCGGATGCCCTTCCGGGCATCCGCAGCCGGTCTGCGATCTACAGGTACTGACCGGTGTTCGCCACCGTGTCGATGGAGCGTCCGGTGTCCGCGCCCTGCTTTCCGGTCACCAGGGTGCGGATGAACACGATCCGCTCGCCCTTCTTACCGGAGATCCTGGCCCAGTCGTCCGGGTTGGTGGTGTTCGGCAGGTCCTCGTTCTCCTTGAACTCGTCCACACACGCCTGGAGGAGATGGGAGACCCTGAGGCCCTTCTGGTTGTGGTCGAGGAAGGCCTTGATGGCCATCTTCTTGGCCCGGTCGACGATGTTCTGGATCATCGCGCCGGAGTTGAAGTCCTTGAAATACAGGACTTCCTTGTCGCCGTTGGCGTACGTGACCTCGAGGAAGCGGTTCTCCTCGGACTCCGCGTACATCTGCTCCACGACGGACTGGATCATTCCGTGCGCCGCGGCTTCCTTCGAGCCCTTGTGCTCGGAGACGTCGTCCACGTGCAGCGGCAGGGTCGCCGTCAGGTACTTCGCGAAGATGTCCTTCGCTGCCTCCGCGTCCGGACGCTCGATCTTGATCTTCACATCGAGCCGGCCGGGCCGCAGGATCGCGGGGTCGATCATGTCCTCGCGGTTGGAGGCGCCGATGACGATGACGTTCTCCAGGCCCTCCACCCCGTCGATCTCGGCGAGCAGCTGGGGGACGATGGTGTTCTCCACGTCCGAGCTGACACCGGATCCGCGGGTGCGGAAGAGGGATTCCATCTCGTCGAAGAAGACGATGACGGGGGTACCCTCGCTCGCCTTCTCCCGGGCACGCTGGAAGACCAGGCGGATATGCCGCTCGGTCTCACCGACGTACTTGTTGAGGAGCTCGGGGCCCTTGATGTTGAGGAAGTAGCTCTTCCCCGCGGGCTGGCCGGTCACCTCGGCGACCTTCTTGGCAAGCGAATTCGCCACGGCCTTGGCGATCAGTGTCTTGCCGCAGCCGGGCGGGCCGTAGAGCAGGATGCCCTTCGGCGGCCGCAGTTCGTGCTCCTTGAAGAGGTCCGGGTGGAGGTACGGAAGCTCGACCGCGTCGCGGATCATCTCGATCTGGCCGCCCAGACCGCCGATCTTCTCGTAGTCGACGTCCGGGACCTCTTCGAGGACCAGCTCCTCGACCTCGCTCTTGGGAACCACTTCGTAGACATAGCCGGAGCGGGGTTCGAGCAGGAGGGCGTCGCCGGGGCGGATGGTGATGTCCAGCAGCGGCTCGGCGAGCCGCACCACCCGTTCCTCGTCGGTGTGCCCGACCACCAGGGCGCGCTCGCCGTCCTCAAGGATCTCCTTGAGGGTGACGATGTCCCCGGCGCGCTCGTACTCCATGGCCTCGACCACATTGAGCGCCTCATTGAGCATGACTTCCTGGCCACGCCTGAGCTCTTCGAGCTCGACGCCGGGGCTGACATTCACCCGGAGCTTGCGGCCCCCGGTGAAAATATCGGCCGTACCGTCCTCATTCGACTGCAGAAACACACCGAAGCCGGCCGGCGGCTGCGCGAGCCGGTCGACCTCTTCCTTGAGGGCCACGATCTGGTCGCGGGCCTCACGCAGCGTATTGGCGAGCCGCTCATTCTGTGCGGACACGCCTGCCAGGCTCGTCTGCAACTCGACGATCCGCTCTTCGAGAATCCTCGTGTGCCGCGGAGAGTCGGCGAGCTTACGTCGCAGGACGGCGATCTCCTGCTCGAGATAGGCAACCTGGCCGGCTGGGTCTTCAGACCCCCGCCCCGGCCGGATGCCGCGGTTGATGTCGTCGTCGTGGGCTGCCACGGTCCTCACCTCCTCCAAGGGGAGCTGGACGCTTCCTGACCCTACCTGGGTGGGTGATGATTGAAACCCCTAGATCACAAAGACTGTCGGGCTGTGACCGATCTTCACCCTTGCGCTCTCCCTTACGCCAGGGGAATACCCACCGATCAACATCGGAAAGCGGCCGGTTGTATCGTCGAACTGTTCAACACCCGTCAGGGCTGGCGCGACTTACGCCAGATCGCGCCATCCGGCGCAGCAAACGGCAGGAGAGATGACCGTGCAGCAGGAGGCCCCCACCGAGGGCGTCACCGGGACCGGTGAACCGCTGGAGGTCTGGATCGACCAGGACCTCTGCACCGGCGACGGGATCTGTGCCCAGTATGCCCCCGACGTCTTCGAGCTGGACATCGACGGACTGGCCTATGTGAAGAGCTCCGACGACGAGCTGCTCCAGGCCCCCGGCGCGACGACGCGGGTACCGCTGCCGCTGCTGCGGGACGTCGTCGATTCGGCCAAGGAGTGCCCTGGCGACTGCATCCACGTACGTCGTGTTTCGGACAGGGTCGAGGTGTACGGGCCGGACGCGGAATAGAGCCACCTGGCCGTGAGCCACCCGGAGTGACGGGTCACACACTCCGTGCTTCGGGCTGCTCACTGCGTGCGAACGCGCCGTTCTTCCACTGCCAGGAGACCCGCTCCTCCTGGTCAGGACAGCAGCTCGGCACCTCGGGACCGGAGTAGCCGAGCAGGGTCGCCAGGACCACCCCGTCCCGTATCGCGAAGTCGCCGGTCACGCTCTGCTTGTCCTCCGGGTCCACCAGCGTCGCCACGATCCGTGGCTCGGATTCGCCCGTCCTGGTCAGCACATACACGCCGGTCGGCGGGGTGCCCGAGTTCGTCCGGCACCTGACCGCCGCCACGGTCTCGGGGCTGCCGTCCCCGTCCAGGTCGCCGGAGGCCTTCCGCGTGACAACCGTGCCCGCTCCCGCGCACTCCAGCGGAAAGTCCACAGCGGCAGGATCGGGAGCGGGAAGCGGGGCCCGGTCGGGGCTCCCGGCCGCCTCGCGGCCCGAGCCCGACTGGGACGCGGTGGCGGCGCCGGGCTGCAACAGACCCGCCAGGGCCACCACGGACGCCATCGCGGTGGCTGTCGCGAGCCAGTGCACCGGGCGGGGCCGGGTATGCGCGAGGTCCGGGACGTCGGAGATCTGCACGCGGAGTGTCTCCTGTGACGAATTAGCCAATGGGGGGAGGGAGTCAGCATCGTGCCACAGGTCACAGCAAGGCGGAACAGCGGGGTCCGTAAGTCCAACATAAAGACACCGCCGCCGACTTCCCGTGGGTGAACGGGAACTCGGCGGCGGTGCCGTCGTGTTGATGGGCGGTCTGGACAGGGCCGGCTCAGCCGCGTGAACCGCTTCCGGGGCCGTCGTAGTCGTCGCCGTACGCGCCCTTGGCGGGCCGACGACGGCGCAGCGGCGGCTCGACACCGTCCGCGAGACGACGAGCGGTCACCAGGAAGCCGGTGTGACCGATCATCCGGTGGTCCGGACGCACGGCCAGGCCCTCGACATGCCAGTTACGGATCATCGACTCCCAGGCGGCCGGCTCGTTGAACGTGCCGAACTCCCTGATCGTCTCCACGGTACGGGCCAGCTGAGTGGTCGTCGCGACGTAGGCACAGAGGATGCCGCCGGGGACGAGCGCCTTGGAAACGGCCTCGATGCACTCCCAGGGGGCGAGCATGTCCAGGATCACGCGGTCGACGTCCGTGTCCGACAGATTGTCCTGAAGGTCACCGACCGTCAGCTGCCAGGCGGGATGCGGTTCGCCGAAATAGCGCTCCACATTCTGCTGTGCGATATCGGCGAAGTCCTGGCGGCGCTCGTAGGAGTGCAGCATGCCCTGGTCGCCGATGACACGCAGCAGGAAACTGCTGAGCGAGCCGGAGCCCACACCCGCCTCGACGACGCGTGCGCCGGGGAAGATGTCGGCGAAGGCCAGGATCTGGCCGGCGTCCTTCGGATAGACCACGGCGGCGCCGCGGGGCATGGACAGGACATAGTCGGGGAGCAGGGGGCGCAGCGCGAGGTAGGCGACGTTTCCCGTGGTACGGACAACACTGCCCTCGGGAGCACCAATCAGCTCGTCGTGCGGGAAGGACCCTTTGTGGGTGTGGAAATTCTTCCCGGCTTCGAGCGTGAAGGTGTAGTGGCGTCCCTTGGGGTCGGTGAGCTGGACCTGGTCCCCGACCTTGAAGGGGCCGCGACGACGGGCGGCACCGGTCGGTTCGGACATGCGACCAGCCTAGCCGCACTTTTTAAGGGCTCGGTTCGCCTCCGGGGCGCTTTATGCCGCTGTCGACGGTCGACCGTGCTCAATTCGCTCGTACCTCGCAAATCTCCGCGCGCTCTCCCTTTCGACAGCGGCGCGCCCCTTCGGCTCACTCGCCGGCGGTCGTGGAGACGGGCGGTCGTCACACGGAGGCAGCGGCCCTCGTGCCGAGCGGGGTGGCGGGCCGGCGGCGGGAGGGGGTCGGGGGTGCAGGAGGCGTGTGTCCGGACGTAGAGCGTGATTTGTGGCGCACACCAAGCCGCACCAAACGTCCGGCCCGCACGGCGCCGTAAATCATGCAGTCCGGACACACACCTCCGGAACCCCCGGCACCCGCACCACGACGAACGGCCCGCACCCCCACCCCCCGCCGGACGGCAAAACGCACCCGCACCACGACGAACAACCCCGCAACCACCTACCGCGGACGCGCCATCGCGGAGACGAAGGCCCGTTCCACGTCCGCCGTGGACAGGACGCCATAGATCTCGCCGGTCTCCTCCAGCACCAGGTACTCCGTCGCCGGGCTCGCCCGGAGGCGGTCCAGGAGGGCCTCTCCCGCCAGGTCCGCGGGGACCTTCATGCCGTCCGTGAGGTCCTGGGCGAGGCCGCTCACCGCGACCCAGGGGCGGCGGTGCTGCGGGACGCCGACGATCGCGGCCTCCCTGACGATCGCCATCGGGTCACCGTGGCCGTCCACCACGACCAGGGCGCGGGCGCCCGCCTCGTTGGCCCGGCGCAGGGCCTCGGAGAGCGGCGTGCTGGACTCGACCGGCACCGCACGCCGGGTGAGCGCCCGGGCCTGCAGCTCGGGGAGGTGTTCGCGGAGCCTCGCCATCCGCAGGCTGTTGCCCGCGCCGGTCCAGATGATCGCCGCGAGGATGGCGGCGAGCAGCGCGTCGGTGACGGTCTCCATGCCGCTGACCTTCGCCGCCGACGTGCCGAGGGCTCCGGTACGGGTGAGCAGCGGCAGACCGATGAGGACGGCGACGGCGAGCGCCCGGCCGACCCAGGCGGCGGCGACGGTGCCGCTCATCGGCTTGCCGGTGATCTTCCAGACCACCGCGCGCAGCATCCGGCCGCCGTCCAGCGGAAGGCCGGGCAGCAGGTTGAAGGCGGCGACGATCAGGTTCGAGACCATCAGGCCGGCGAGCAGGACGCCGGGGACCGTACCGGGCTCCACGGCCAGCAGCCCCAGGTAGAAGACGCCGGAGAGCACCAGCGAGAGCAGCGGGCCCACGAAGGCGAGGATGAACTCGCGGCCCGGGGTCTCGGACTCCTTCTCGATCTCGGAGACCCCGCCGAAGAACTGGAGCTGGATCCGGCGCACCGGCAGCTTGAAGCGCAGGGCGGCGACCGTGTGGGCCAGTTCGTGGACGAGTACGGAGGCGTAGAAGGCGACCGCGAAGAAGAGGGACACCAGATACCGGAGGTTCCCGAGCTCGGGCAGCACCCGGTCGAGCTGGCCGCCGAAGATCCAGGTGATGAGCGCGGCCACCAGGAACCAGCTGGGGGCGACGTAGACCGGCACGCCGAAGGGGCGGCCCATGAGAATGCCGCCGCCGGGGTTGTCGCGCTTCGGCGGCTTCCCGCCGGGGCCCGTGTTCCCCGTGCCGGGCTGCGGCCGCCTGTTCTCGCCGCTCTCGTCGTCCTCTTTCACGGGTTCCCTTCGTTCGCGGCAGCGTCGCTCGCTCGATCATGCGGTGCGAGTGGCTCTGTGGTCGATGGTATTCGGCTCGCTGTCAGTGTCGGGTCGTAGGGTCTGCGTCATGAGTACGAGCGTGCCGCCCTCCTCACTGTCTCCGTCGCGTGCCGGCGACTTCATGCAGTGCCCCCTGCTGTACCGGTTCCGGGTGATCGACAAGCTGCCGGAGAAGCCGAGCGAGGCGGCGACCCGGGGCACGCTGGTGCACGCGGTGCTGGAGCGGCTCTTCGACGCCCCGGCGGCCGAGCGCACAGCGCCGCGGGCGAAGGCGCTGATCCCCGGCCAGTGGGACCGGCTGCTGGAGGCCAGGCCCGAGCTGGGCGAGCTGTTCGCGCAGGACCCGGAGGGCGAGCGGCTGACGCGCTGGCTGGGTGAGGCGGAGCGGCTGGTGGAGCGGTGGTTCTCGCTGGAGGATCCGACGCGTCTGGAGCCCGCGGAGCGGGAGCTGTTCGTCGAGACGGAGCTCGACTCGGGTCTGCGGCTGCGCGGGGTGATCGACCGCGTCGATGTGGCGCCCACCGGCGAGGTCCGGATCGTCGACTACAAGACGGGCAAGGCCCCCCGCCCCGAGTACGCGGAGGGGGCGCTGTTCCAGATGAAGTTCTACGCCCTGGTGATCTGGCGGCTGAAGCGTGTGGTGCCCCGCCGGCTGCAGCTGGTGTATCTGGGCAGCGGCGAGGTGGTGTCGTACGACCCGGTGGAGGCGGATCTCGAGCGGGTGGAGCGCAAGCTGCTGGCGCTGTGGGAGGCGATCAGGCTCGCCACCGAGTCGGGTGACTGGCGGCCGCGGCCCACCAAGCTGTGCGGCTGGTGCGACCACCAGGCGGTCTGTCCGGAATTCGGCGGCACACCTCCGGTGTATCCGCTGAGCGTCGCACCGGTCGGGCAGAGCGTGCCGGAGACGGCGTAGGGCCGGAGACCGCGTAGGGCCACCGTGCCCGGAGGGATCGGGGCGGGGCGGTCAGGGCAGAATGGGGCGGGTCTAGCGAAGGAGTTTCCCCGTGGCGATCCGCGTCCTACTGGTCGACGACCAGCCGCTGCTGCGCACCGGCTTCCGGATGATCCTGGAGGCGGAGCACGACATCGCGGTCGTCGGCGAGGCCGGGGACGGCCTCCAGGCCATCGACCAGGTCCGCGCGCTGCAGCCCGATGTGGTGCTGATGGACATCCGGATGCCCCGGATGGACGGGGTCGAGGCGACCCGCCAGATCACCGGTCCGGGCCGGGACGGTCCGGCGAAGGTGCTGGTTCTGACCACCTTCGACCTCGACGAGTACGTGGTGGAGGCGCTGCGGGCGGGGGCCAGTGGCTTTCTGCTCAAGGACGCGCCCGCCAATGAGCTGGTGCAGGCCATCCGCGTGGTCGCGGCCGGCGAGGCGATGCTGGCTCCGAGCATCACGCGCCGGCTGCTCGACAAGTACGCGGATCATCTGCCCTCCGGCGACGAGCAGGTGCCCGACACCCTGAACACCCTGACCGAGCGTGAGGTCGAGGTGCTGAAGCTGGTCGCCCGCGGGCTGTCCAACGCGGAGATCGCCGCGGATCTCTTCGTCAGTGAGACCACGGTCAAGACGCATGTGGGCCATGTGCTGACGAAGCTGGGCATTCGCGACCGGGTGCAGGCCGCGGTGTACGCGTACGAGAGCGGGCTGGTGCGCCCCGGGGCCCAGTAACCCGCCACGGCCCGTCAGCGGCGCCGCGCGAGCGGGGTCCGTCTCCGGCCGCGCGGGCAGTGCCCACGCGGCCGGACGGGTCATCAGGGGGCGCCGGTGCCGCGGCGGAGCTCCCACAGGAGCAGTTCCGCGGACGAGTTGACCGCCCACTCCACGCCGGCGATGTCGTCGCGGGAGGCGACGTACTGCTTGCCCTGCCAGAGCGGCAGCACCGGCACGTCCTCGGCGACGATGTCCTGGATCTTGGCGAAGGTCTCCGTGGCGGCGCTGCGGTCGGCCTCGAGGCGCGACTCCGGTATCAGCTTGCTGCGCAGGGTGTTGTTGTCGTACGGGGTGTTGAGGAAGTTGTCCTTGTCGAGGAAGGGCGCGATGTAGTTGTCCGGGTCGGGGAAGTCCGGGAACCAGCCCATTCCGTAGACGGCGTACTCACCCTTGGTCTGGTTCGGCCGGAAGGACTTCCACGGCGTTCCCTTGATGGAGACATCGAAGAGCTCGCTGCCGTTGAGCTGGTCCTTGAGGGTCTCGAACTCCTTCTCCGTGGCCTCGCCGTAGTGGTCCGTGGTGAAGTTCAGCGTGAGCTTCACCGGGGTGCTGATGCCCGCGTCCTGGAGCATCTGGGCGGCCTTGGCCGGATTGGGGTTGCCGTACTTGTTGAAGAACGAGTTGGTGTGCGTGGTGACACTCGACGGGATGAGCGAGTACAGCGGCTCGGCCATGGCCCCGTACACCTTGGTGACGATCTGACCGCGGTCGATGGTGTACGCCATGGCCTGGCGTACCGCCTTCTCCTTGGCGGTCGGGGCGTCGGTGTCGAAGCCGAGGTAGCGGATCTCCAGACCCGGCATCTCGGTGAGCTCGATGCCGTCCTTGGGATTCTCGACCATCGACTGGACCTGGGTGGGCAGCATGGCGCGGGTCATCACATCGATGTCGCCCGAGTCGAGCGCCTTGCCCATGGTCTCGGCCTCGGTGAAGGGCCGCAGCTCGACCTTGTCGTTCTGCAGCTTGAGGTCGCCCTTGTACTCCGGGTTCTTGGTGAAGACCGCCTTGACGACCGCGTCGCCCTTGACCTCGGCCTTGAAGGTGTACGGGCCCGAGCCCTCCACCTCGAAGCCCGCACGGAGCTTCTTCGGCTCGTAGGACTTCGGGCTGAGGATGCCGGCCACCGGGGTGGACAGCTTGTACGGGAAGGTCGCGTCGGGCGTCTTGAGATGGAAGACGATCTCGGAGTCGCCGTTGGTCTCCATCGTGTCGATGTTGGTCAGCAGACCGGACGCGCCGTTGGGGTCCTTGATGTCCAGGACCCGCTGGATGGAGAACTTCACATCGTCGGGCGTGACCGGGTCGCCGTCGGAGAACTTCAGCCCGTCGCGCAGGGTGCAGCGGTAGCTCTCGTTCGCGTTGTCCGTGAACCCGCACGCGGAGGCGGCGTCGGGGACCGGCGCACCGCCGCCGCGCGGCACATGCATCAGGGTCTGGATGGTCTGGCGCAGGACGTTCCACGAGCCGGTGTCGTACGCGTAGGCCGGGTCCAGCGGTGCGGGCCCGTCCTTCGTGGCGATGTACTGGTCCGTGGTGCCCACGACAATGGCATCTCCGCCGCCGGAGCCACCGTCCGAGCCGCCACAACCGGCGAGCGCGGGCGCAAGCAGGCCGGCGACGGCCGACAGCACCAAAGTCTTGCGGTTCATCCTGGACGTACTCCCTCATCCGGCACTGAGCTACGGCGGCACATGGGAGACTCCGCCGCTTCCACCCGTTCGGGGCAGTGCGATCGGGCCGGGATACAGGGCGATCGGTCCTGTGTACATGGCGACTTGGTGGCTGTCGGGACATGTCGTTGATGCGGCGAAGTACTCGCCATGAGATTAGTCGGAGGCATCAGGAATGCCTGAACGGGCCCGATGTGAAACGTAATCACACAGTGATCGGAAATAGCGGCGTGTTGATATCCGGGCTATGGAATCTTCCGTACACCGATTAACCAATCGGGACACAACGTGACAGGTGGGCCCACGCCCGCCCGGCATGGATCATCCTCGCCCGCCCCTGTCGATGAGGCCGCAGGTGATAAAGGTCACTCCTGGAGCCGTTTGCAAGGATCATGATTGAGGGGCGCGGGGGTAACGGAAAATATCCGGGCCAATGCCGAGAGTTTCCGAATACATTCCTGCGCCACGCTCAGTCAGCGGATCAGTGGCCGCGCGTCATCATGCCGCGCAGAAATACCAGATCGACCTCTTCGAGCGACCCGACGATCATGCGCCCGTCGGCGGGTGCGATCGGGGCGACGGAGGGGATGGCGACCACCCGGCAGCCGGCGGCCTCGGCCGCGGCCACCCCGGTGGCCGTGTCCTCGACGACGGCACAGCGCGCGGGATCGACGCCCAGGCCCCGCGCGGCGAGCAGATACGGGTCCGGGTGCGGCTTCGTACGGGGCACCTCGTCGCCCGCGACGGTGAGCGCGAAGTACTCGGGGCCGAGCGAGTCCAGGACCCGGTCGATGATGCGCCGGTGCGAGGCGGAGACCAGGGCGGTGGGCACCTCGTGCGCGGCCAGTTCGGTGAGCAGCCGGGTGGCGCCCGGCATCAGCGGCACCCCACGCCCGATGCGCTCCTCGAACTTGTCGTTGAGCAGCACGGTCAGTTCGGCGAGGGTGACGGCGGCGCCGGTGGACTCGATGAGGAAGCCGGCGCTGCGGGTCATGGGCCCGCCGACCACCACATGGCGCCAGGACTCGTCGAGAACGAATCCGAGGTCCTTGAAGACCTCCACCTCCGCGTCCCACCAGAATCCCTCGGTGTCGACCAGGGTGCCGTCCATGTCGAGAAGGACGGCCTGAAGAGCGGAGCCTTCGGCCGTTCGGGTCAGGGACGCGGGGACCGTACTGGTCATCCGGCACACCTCCATGAGGGACGAGAAGGCCGGTCACCTTTCCCGCAGGGTTACCCCACCGGGACAGGCGACCGGCCTGCACTGGACCGATAAGTGTACGACTCGTCCGCTTCTCGTGCCGCTCGGTTTCCCGCGGAGCGGTCCGGCCCGCCTCACAGCGGGCCGGCCGCGCCGGCTGCCGGGTCAGCGCGCGTTGAAGTACTTCGCTTCCGGATGGTGGATGACGATGGCGTCGGTGGACTGCTCGGGGTGGAGCTGGAACTCCTCGGAGAGCCGCACCCCGATCCGCTCGGGCTCCAGCAGGCCGGAGATCTTCGCCCGGTCCTCCAGGTCGGGGCAGGCCCCGTAGCCGAGCGAGAAGCGGGCGCCCCGGTACTTCAGGGCGAACATGTCCTCGACGTCGGACGGGTCCTCGCCCGCGAAGCCCAGCTCGGAGCGCACCCGGGCGTGCCAGTACTCGGCGAGCGCCTCGGCGAGCTGGACGGACAGCCCGTGGAGTTCGAGGTAGTCGCGGTAGGCGTTCCTCTCGAACAGCTCCGCGGTCGTCTCGCCGATCTTCGAGCCGACGGTGACGACCTGCAGGCCGACGACGTCCACGTCGCCGGACTCCTCCGGGCGGAAGAAGTCCGCCAGGCACAGCCGGCGGCCGCGGCGCTGGCGCGGGAAGGTGAAGCGGGTGCGCTCGGAGCCGTCGTCGTTGAGCAGGATCAGGTCGTCCCCCTTGGACACGCAGGGGAAGTAGCCGTAGACCACGGCGGCTTCCAGCATGTTCTGGGTGTGCAGCTGGTCCAGCCAGCCGCGCAGGTGGGGGCGGCCCTCGGTCTCCACCAGCTCCTCGTAGCTGGGGCCGCCCTTGCGGGCCTCCTTGAGACCCCACTGCCCCTTGAAGAGCGCGCCTTCGTCCAGCCAGGAGGCGTACTCCTTGAGCTGGATGCCCTTGACGACGCGGGTGCCCCAGAACGGCGGTGTCGGGACGGGGTTGTCGACGGCGACGTCCGAGCGGACCGCGCCCTCCTCGGGGCGCTCCTCCACCACGGTGTTCGCCGTGGCCTTGACCCGGCGCTGCTTCAGCTCGGGAAGGGTGGCTCCGGGGACACCGCGCTTGACGGCGATCAGGGCGTCCATCAGGCGCAGGCCCTCGAACGCGTCGCGGGCGTAGCGGACCTCGCCCTCGTAGATCTCGTGCAGATCCTGCTCGACATACGCCCGGGTCAGCGCCGCGCCACCGAGGATCACCGGGTAGTCGGCCGCCATCCGGCGCTGGTTCAGCTCCTGCAGGTTCTCCTTCATGATCACGGTCGACTTCACCAGCAGACCGGACATGCCGATGACATCCGCCCGGTGTTCCTCGGCGGCCTCCAGGATCGCGGAGACGGGCTGCTTGATGCCCAGATTCACCACGTTGTAGCCGTTGTTGGAGAGGATGATGTCGACGAGGTTCTTGCCGATGTCATGGACGTCGCCGCGGACGGTGGCGAGCACGATGGTGCCCTTGCCGTCGGCGTCGGTCTTCTCCATGTGCGGTTCGAGGTGGGCGACCGCGGTCTTCATGACCTCGGCGGACTGGAGGACGAACGGCAGCTGCATCTGGCCGGAGCCGAACAGCTCGCCGACGACCTTCATGCCCTCCAGCAGCGTGTCGTTGACGATGTCCAGGGCCGGCCGGGTCTGCAGCGCCTCGTCGAGGTCGGCCTCCAGACCGTTCTTCTCGCCGTCGATGATGCGGCGCTGGAGGCGCTCGTCCAGCGGCAGGGCGCGCAGTTCCTCGGCCCGGCCGTCCTTCATCGACTTGGTGTTGACGCCCTCGAAGAGCTCCATGAGCTTCTGCAGCGGGTCGTAGCCCTCGCTGCGCCGGTCGTAGATGAGGTCGTGAGCGACCTTGACCTGCTCCTCCTCCAGCCGCGCGATCGGCAGGATCTTCGAGGCGTGCACGATCGCGGAGTCCAGGCCGGCCTTGACGCACTCGTCGAGGAAGACGGAGTTGAGGACGATGCGGGCCGCCGGGTTGAGGCCGAAGGAGATGTTGGACAGACCCAGCGTGGTCTGGACGTCGGGGTGGCGGCGCTTGAGTTCGCGGATCGCCCCGATCGTGGCGATGCCGTCCTTCCGGGACTCCTCCTGGCCGGTGCAGATGGTGAAGGTCAGGGTGTCGATGAGGATGTCCGACTCGTGCACGCCCCAGTTGCCGGTCAGGTCGTCGATCAGCCGCTCCGCGATGGCGACCTTGTGCTCGACGGTACGGGCCTGGCCCTCCTCGTCGATGGTCAGCGCGATCAGCGCGGCGCCGTGCTCGACCGCCAGCTCGGTGACCTTGGCGAAGCGCGACTCGGGGCCGTCGCCGTCCTCGTAGTTGACGGAGTTGATGACCGCGCGGCCACCGAGCTTCTCCAGTCCGGCCTGCAGGACGTTCAGCTCGGTGGAGTCCAGCACGATCGGCAGGGTGGAGGCGGTGGCGAACCGTCCCGCCAGCTCGGCCATGTCGGCGACGCCGTCCCGGCCGACATAGTCGACGCAGAGGTCGAGCAGATGGGCGCCCTCGCGGATCTGGTCGCGGGCCATCTCCACACAGTCGTCCCAGCGGCCCTCCAGCATGGCATCGCGGAACTTCTTCGACCCGTTGGCGTTCGTCCGCTCACCGATGGCGAGGTACGAGGTGTCCTGACGGAAGGGCACCGTCTGGTAGAGGGAGGCGGCGCCCGGCTCGGGGCGCGGCTCGCGGACAGCGGGGGTGAGCTCGCGGGCCCGCTCGACGACCTGCCGCAGATGCTCGGGCGTCGTACCGCAGCAGCCACCGATCAGGGACAGTCCGTAGTCGTTGACGAACGCTTCCTGGGCGTCTGCCAGGCCCTCCGGACCGAGTGGAAAGTGGGCGCCGTCCTTGGTCAGTACGGGCAGGCCCGCGTTCGGCATGCACATCAACGGCGTGCGCGAATGGCGGGCCAGGTAGCGCAGGTGCTCGCTCATCTCCGCCGGGCCGGTGGAGCAGTTGAGGCCGATGAGGTCAATGCCGAGCGGTTCCAGGGCGGTGAGCGCCGCGCCGATCTCGGAACCGAGCAGCATGACGCCCGTCGTCTCGAAGGCAAGCGAACAGATCAGCGGCACGTTCATGCCCAGCGCGTCCATCGCGCGGCGGGCACCGATGAGGCTCGACTTGGTCTGGAGGAGGTCCTGCGTGGTCTCCACGATCAGGGCGTCCGCGCCGCCCGCGAGGAGGCCCTCGGCGTTCTGCTGGTAGCCGTCGCGCAGTACGTCGTACGCGATGTGGCCGAGCGAGGGCAGCTTGGTGCCGGGGCCCACCGAGCCGAGCACCCAGCGCTGGCGGCCGTCCTCGGCGGTGAACTCGTCGGCGACCTCACGGGCGATGCGGGCACCGGCCTCGGACAGCTCCACGATCCTGTGCGCGATGTCGTACTCGTTCGCCGCCGAATGGTTGGCACCGAAGGTATTGGTCTCGACACAGTCGACGCCGACCGCGAAGTACTCCTCGTGCACGGAGCGGACGATGTCCGGGCGTGTCACGTTCAGGATCTCGTTGCAGCCTTCCAGATCCTGGAAGTCCTCGAGCGTCGGGTCCTGGGCCTGGAGCATCGTGCCCATCGCGCCGTCGGCCACCACCACACGGGTGGCGAGCGCCTCACGGAGGGCGTCGATGCGGGTGCGGCTGTCGGTGGAGGGGGTCGGCAACGAGGCCATGAAAGTACTCCCTGGGCTGCGACGGCTGTCGGCTTTGCGCCTGCTGATGGCAGACGCACTCGGCCAGCGTAGCCGGGCGGACCCCTTCGCGGTGTGGCATACCGCCGGACGGACGGCATCCTGTCCACGGAAAGATCCGGGGCGCGTGGTCCTTGACGGGCTCTCTCCCACAGTGGGAATAGGTCGACATCGACCGATAGTGTTCAGCATGGTCGAACGTAGTGGAGGTCCGGGTCCGATGGCGAAGAACATCCAGTCGCTGGAGCGGGCGGCGGCGATGCTGCGGCTGCTCGCGGGCGGCGAGCGCCGGCTCGGCCTGTCCGACATCGCCGCCTCGGTGGGGCTGGCCAAAGGCACGGCCCACGGGATTCTGCGCACCCTCCAGGCGGAGGGCTTCGTCGAGCAGGACGCGGCGTCCGGCCGCTACCAGCTGGGGGCCGAGCTGCTGCGGCTCGGGAACAGCTATCTGGATGTGCACGAGCTGCGGGCCCGCGCCCTGGTCTGGACGGACGATCTGGCCCGCTCCAGCGGCGAGAGCGTCCATCTGGGGGTCGTGCACCAGCAGGGCGTCCTGATCGTCCACCACGTCTTCCGCCCGGACGACAGCCGGCAGGTCCTGGAGGTGGGCGCCATGCAGCCCCTGCACTCCACCGCGCTGGGGAAGGTGCTCTCGGCGTACGACCCGGTGGCGCACACCGAGGCCGTCGAGAGCGAGCGCACGGCCTTCACGCCGCGGACGGTCACCGGTCTGGCCGAGTTCGAGTCGGTACTCGATCTGACCAAGGCGCGCGGCTGGGCGGCGGATGTCGAGGAGACCTGGGAGGGCGTGGCCGCGGTGGCCGCCCCCATCCACGACCGGCGGCGGATGCCGGTCGGAGCCATAGCCGTCACCGGCGCGGTGGAGCGGATCTGTCCCGCCGGAGAGCTGCGGTCCGAGCTGGTCGCGGCCGTCCGCCAATGCGCCCGCGCGGTCTCCCGGGATATCGGCGCCGGGCGCTTTTGAACCGGATGCCGGATCATCGGTATCGGTCGAGGTTTCGGCCGCTACACCCTTGACGACAGTCGGGCTGCGGGACAAAACTGCCGTTCAGCGGTCGGCATTGTCGAACACCTACCGGCAATACGAGTTAGTGTGACAACGCCAAGGGCCGGTAACGCCCTCACCCCCGAGGGCTCGGACCACTGGTGTGAGCCGGAGGTTTGCCTTTCCCTGGACGAAGGAGTCTCGGGTGTCCAACTTCGACATCTTCATAGGTGAGGTCACGGGTACGGCCCTGCTGATCCTGCTCGGCGGCGGCGTGGTCGCCGGAGTGGTCCTCAAGCGCTCCAAGGCGCAGAACGCGGGCTGGCTCGCCATCAGCTTCGGCTGGGGCTTCGCCGTCATGGTCGGCGCGTATCTGTCGGCCGGCGTCTCCGGCGCCCTGCTCAACCCCGCGCTCACGGTCGGCCTCGCCATCGAAGGCGGCGTCAAGTGGGGCGACGTCCCGCTCTATGTCGGCTCTCAGCTGCTCGGCGCGATGATCGGCGCCTTCCTGGTCTGGGTGGCCTACCTGGGCCAGTTCAAGGCCCATCTGACCGACCCGGAGGTCCTGGCGGCGCAGCCGGCCGTCGAGGGACTCGTCGACCAGAAGGCGTCCCCCAAGGCGGGCCCGGTCCTGGGCATCTTCTCCACGGGCCCCGAGATCCGTAACCCGCTGCAGAACGTGTTCACGGAGGTCATCGGCACGTTCGTCCTGGTCATCGCGATCCTCACCCAGGGCCTGAACAACGAGGGCAACGGCCTCGGCGTGCTCGGCGTCCTGATCACCTCGTTCGTCGTGGTGGCCATCGGTCTCTCGCTGGGCGGCCCCACCGGGTACGCCATCAACCCGGCCCGTGACCTGGGCCCGCGCATCGTGCACGCGCTCCTGCCGCTGCCCAACAAGGGCGGCTCCGACTGGAGCTACGCCTGGATACCGGTCGTCGCACCGCTGATCGGCGCCGCGCTGGCCGGCGGTTACTACAACTGGGTATTCGCGTAAGAGGCCCTTTCCCTCCGCACCGAGCAGGAGCAGACACCATGAGCGACGCAACCACCACCGGCACCTCCTCCCACGGGACGGGACCGTTCATCGCCGCCATCGACCAGGGCACCACCTCCAGCCGCTGCATCGTCTTCGACCGGGACGGCCGCATCGTCGCGGTCGACCAGAAGGAACACGAGCAGATCTTCCCGAAGCCGGGCTGGGTGGAGCACAACGCCAACGAGATCTGGACCAACGTCCAGGAAGTCGTGGAACGCGCCATCCATAAGGCGGGCATCACCTCCGCCGACGTCAAGGCGATCGGCATCACCAACCAGCGCGAGACGACCCTGCTCTGGGACAAGAACACCGGCGAGCCCGTCCACAACGCCATCGTCTGGCAGGACACCCGCACCGACGCGCTCTGCCGGGAGCTCGGCCGCAACGTCGGCCAGGACCGCTTCCGCCGCGAGACGGGTCTGCCGCTCGCGAGCTACTTCGCGGGCCCGAAGGCACGCTGGCTGCTGGACAACGTCGAAGGGCTGCGCGAGCGCGCCGAGCGCGGCGACATCCTCTTCGGCACCATGGATTCCTGGGTCATCTGGAATCTGACCGGCGGCACCGACGGCGGTGTGCACGTCACGGACGTCACCAACGCCTCCCGCACGATGCTGATGAACCTGCACAACCTCCAGTGGGATCCGAAGATCCTCACGTCGATGAAGGTACCGGCCGCGATCCTGCCGGAGATCCGCTCCTCGGCCGAGGTGTACGGCACCGCCAAGGGCGGCGTCCTGGACGGGATCCCGGTCGCCTCGGCGCTCGGCGACCAGCAGGCCGCGCTGTTCGGCCAGACCTGTTTCGCCGAGGGCGAGGCCAAGTCGACGTACGGCACCGGCACCTTCATGCTGATGAACACCGCGCACAAGCCCGTCAACTCCTACAACGGCCTGCTGACGACCGTCGGCTACCGCATCGGCGACCAGGAGGCGGTGTACGCCCTGGAGGGCGCCATCGCGGTCACCGGCTCCCTGGTGCAGTGGATGCGCGATCAGATGGGCCTGATCAATACGGCGGCCGAGATCGAGACCCTGGCGTCCTCGGTCGAGGACAACGGCGGCGCGTACTTCGTGCCCGCCTTCTCCGGTCTCTTCGCACCGCACTGGCGCCCCGACGCCCGTGGCGTGATCGCCGGCCTGACCGGCTATGTCACCAAGGCGCACATCGCCCGCGCGGTGCTGGAGGCGACGGCCTGGCAGACCCGCGAGATCAGTGACGCCATGACCAAGGACTCCGGCGTCGAGCTGACCGCGCTCAAGGTCGACGGCGGAATGACCGCCAACAACCTGCTGATGCAGTCGCTCTCCGACGTCCTCGACGCACCGGTGGTGCGCCCGATGGTCGCCGAGACCACCTGCCTCGGCGCCGCCTACGCCGCAGGTCTGGCGGTGGGCTTCTGGCCGGACACCGACGCGCTGCGCGCCAACTGGCGCCGGGCCGCCGAGTGGACGCCCCGGATGGACGCGGCGACCCGCGACCGCGAGTACAAGAACTGGCTGAAGGCCGTCGAGCGGACCATGGGCTGGCTCGACGACCCCGACAGCTGACCCAGCGACAGCCGGCCGGCCGAAGAGCCGGCGAGGGCTGAAGAGGAGCGAGAATGAGCACCCTGCAGAGCGGCCCCGCACTGGGGACGCACCCGGCCGGCGGATCCCTGCCGAGCCGCGCCGAGACCCGGGAACAGCTGTCCAGGGCGACGTACGACCTCCTGGTGATAGGCGGCGGCATTCTGGGCATCTCCGTCGCCTGGCATGCCTCCCAGTCGGGACTGCGGGTGGCTCTGGTGGACGGCGGCGACTTCGCCGGCGCCACCTCCTCCGCCTCCTCCAAGCTGCTCCACGGCGGTCTGCGCTACCTGCAGACCGGCGCCGTGAAGCTGGTGGCGGAGAACCACTTCGAGCGGCGTGCGGTGTCCACGCAGGTGGCGCCGCACCTGGCCAATCCGCTCACCTTCTATCTGCCGGTCTACAAGGGCGGACCGCACGGCGCGGCCAAGCTCGGCGCGGGCGTGTTCGCGTACTCCGCGCTCTCCGCGTTCGGTGACGGCGTCGGCCATGTCATCAGCCCGGCGCGGGCCCGGCGGGCCGTGCCCGAGCTGCGTACGGACCGGCTGAAGGCCGTGGCCGTGTACGGCGACGACCAGATGAACGACGCGCGGATGGCGCTGATGACGGTCCGCGCGGCCGTCGAGTCGGGCGCCACCGTACTCAACCACGCCGAGGTCACCGGGCTGCGCTTCACAGGCGGCCGGGTGACGGGCGCCGAGCTGCGGGACCGTATGGACGGTACGGAGTTCGGCGTCGGCGCGCGGCTGGTCCTCAACGCCACCGGGCCCTGGGTCGATCGTCTGCGGACGATGGAGGACCCGGCCGCGGCTCCCTCCATCCGCCTGTCCAAGGGCGCGCACCTGGTCCTCAAGCGCACCGCCCCCTGGAAGGCCGCGCTCGCGACGCCCATCGACAAGTTCCGCATCACTTTCGCCCTCCCCTGGGAGGACATGCTGCTGCTCGGTACGACCGACGAGGAGTACGAGGGTGACCCCGGGGACGTCGCGGTCACCGAGCGGGACATCACCCAGATCCTGGACGAGGCCTCGCTCTCCGTCCGTGACCAGCAGCTGTCCCGCGATCTGATCACCTACTCCTTCGCCGGGCTGCGGGTGCTGCCCGGCGGCCCCGGCGACACCTCCAAGGCCAAGCGCGAGACGGTCGTGACCGAGGGCAGCGGCGGCATGCTGTCGGTGGCCGGCGGCAAGTGGACGACCTTCCGCCACATCGGCCGTACGGTGATGAACAAGCTCGCGGCCCTGCCGGGACACCCGCTCGCCGACCATATGGAGCCGATCGCGGATCTGCCGAAGAAGCTCCCGCTGCCGGGGATCTCCAACCCGAACGCGGTCGCCCACCGGCTGCTGATCGACGGCGGCGGGACCGGCCCGTCCATGGCGCCGGACACCGCCCGCCATCTGGCCACGCACTACGGCTCGCTGGCCTTCGACATCGTGCGGCTGGCCAACGAGTATCCCGAGCTGGGCCGGCGGATCCATCCGGACGCCCCGGAGATCTGGGCCCAGGTCGTCTACGCCCGTGATCACGAGTGGGCCGAGACGGTGGACGACGTACTGCGCCGCCGTACGACCCTGACGATCCGCGGCCTGGCCACGGACGAGATCCGCTCCCAGGTCAAGGATCTGCTGGGCAAGCGGGCCTGACCGCACGGCCGACGGCACATCTGTGCGAGCCGAGGGGCGCTTCCTTCCTGGGAGCGCCCCTCTTCGGCCTTCCTGGACGCATAATGGGGGCCGATACATCGGATGTCTGGAGGTCGCCCGTGGCTGTCACTGACGAGGCCATCGAGAAGATCAAGGGAATGATCGTCTCCGGCGCGCTGCGCCCGGGCGACCGTCTCCCGAAGGAGAGCGAGCTCGCCGCCGAGCTGGGACTGTCCCGCAACTCACTGCGGGAGGCGGTGCGCGCCCTGTCGCTCATCCGCATTCTCGACGTACGGCAGGGCGACGGCACGTATGTCACGAGCCTCGACCCCCAGCTGCTGCTGGAGGCGCTGAGCTTTGTCGTGGACTTCCACCGGGACGACACCGTGCTGGAGTTCCTCGCGGTACGCCGCATCCTGGAACCGGCCGCCACAGCGATGGCGAGCTCCCGGATAACCGAGTCCCAACTCGACGCGCTGGACGCGCAGTTGGACGCGCTCGGACCGCAGCCCTCGGTGGAGCAGCTGGTCGCGTCCGATCTGGAGTTCCACCGGGGGATCGTGCAGTCCTCGGGCAACTCGGTGCTCTGCTCGCTCCTGGACGGGCTCTCGGGGCCCACCACCCGGGCCCGGGTCTGGCGTGGGCTGACCCAGGAGGACGCCGTCAGCCGTACGCTCCACGAGCACCGGGCGATCCTCGCGGCGCTGCGCGACCGGGACGCCGAGGCGGCCAGGTCCTGGGCGACCGTCCATATCGCGAGCGTGGAGATGTGGCTGAGATCGACCCTCTGACCGGCTCGCCGGCACGGATCGGCCCGGCTCTCCGGCACGGATCGGCCCACGGAGCTCGCACGCTCCGTGGGCCGACGGTCCCGGTCCCGCCGCGCGCGGTCAGTCCTGC
Organism: Streptomyces sp. NPDC058198; assembly: GCF_042882605.1. Taxonomy (NCBI): domain Bacteria; kingdom Bacillati; phylum Actinomycetota; class Actinomycetes; order Kitasatosporales; family Streptomycetaceae; genus Streptomyces; species Streptomyces sp. NPDC058198. The sequence continues at coordinate 156,563 of NZ_JBHVVP010000006.1, read as the reverse complement.
TTCTCGCCGCTCGCGAAGCGCGAGATGACCAGCGCGACGATGATGATCGCGCCGTTGAGGAACTGGTTCCAGAGCGCGGGTACGCCGCCGAGGGTCATCACATTCACCACCAGCTGAAGGGTCAGCACACCCGTCAGCGCCCCGAAGAGCGTGCCGCGCCCGCCCTTGAGGCTGATACCGCCGATGACGGCGGCGGCGAAGACCTGGAAGATCCAGCCATTGCCCTGGGTGGCCGCGACCGAACCGTAGTGGCCGGTGTAGAGGATGCCGGCGAAGGCCGCGAGCAGCCCGCCGACGGCCAGCACGATCCAGGTGATCCGGTCCACCCGGATACCGGCGGCGCGGGCCGCCTCCGGGTTGCCGCCGATGGCGTACAGCGACCGTCCGTGCCGCAGCCAGGCGAGGGCCGCGCCGCCGAGGGCGAACAGCGCCAGGCAGATCCATACGGCGGCCGGGGCGCCCAGCCAGTCGGTCTTGCCCAGGTACCGGAAGGACTCCGGCACATCGGTGATCGACTTGCCCTCGGTGATACCGATGTGGAGACCGCGGAGCATGGTGAGCATGCCGAGGGTGGCGATGAAGCCGTTGACCCGCAGTTTGAGCATCAGGAAGCCGTTGACCACCCCGATCACCACACCGACCAGCAGGCAGGCGGGGATCGCCAGCCAGACCGGCAGCAGGTCGAGTCCGGCGAAGCGGCCGCCCTCAGCCGGCAGCACCAGCCACATGGCGACGACCGGCGCGATCCCGATCGTCGACTCCAGCGACAGGTCCATCCGGCCGCAGATCAGGATCAGCGCCTGGCCGAGGACGAGCAGGCTCAGCTCGGAGGACTGCTGGACGACGCTGATCAGGTTGTTGGAGGTGAGGAAGACCGGCGAGACGATGAAGCCGATCACCATCAGCACCAGGATCACCGGCACCAGCGAGAAGTCGCTCCACCGGATCAGCCGGAGCCGGCCGCGCGGGCTCGCGCTTCCGGTCCCCTCGGCCACCGGCGGACGTATGGTCTCGGTCATTCCCGCTCCCCCACACCTTCCATGGCGGCGACCAGTTCCCGGTCGGTCCACCCACTCCCGAACGAAGCCACCACGCGCCCGTGGAACAGCGCGAGGACACGGTCACACACCCGCAGATCGTCCAGCTCGTCCGAGATGATCACGGCCGCGCTGCCCTCGTCCGCCACCCTGCGCACCACGCCGAGCAGCGAGTCCTTCGATTTGACGTCGACACCCGCGGTGGGCCGCAGCGCCACCAGCGCGCTGGGCCGGCGCGCCAGGGCGCGGGCGACGACGACCTTCTGCTGATTGCCGCCGGACAGACCGGAGACCGGCTGCTCCGGGCCCTGGGTCTTGATGTCCAGCGATTCGATCATGGACCGTGCGAACTCCCGGGTACGGGAGGGCAGTACGGTCCCCCACGGGCCGAGCTGGTCGGTGACCGTGAGCGTGGCGTTCTCGGCGACGCTGCGGTCCAGGACGAGCCCCTGGCGGTGCCGGTCCTCGGGGATGTAGCCGATCCCGGCGTCCAGCGCGTGCGGGACACTGCCGGGCTTCACCGTCCTGCCCTGTACGGTGATCCGCCCCGAGGTCGCCGCGCGCATCCCGGCCAGGGTCTCGCCCAGCGCGGTGTTGCCGCTGGCCGCGGCGCCCGCGAGGCCGAGCACCTCACCCGGCCGTACCGCGAGATCGAGCGGCTCGAACTCCCCGTCGAGGGCGAGCCCTTCGGTCCGCAGCACGGGCTCGGTCCCGGCGTCCACCGGCTCCGCGCGCGCGGCGTGCCAGGCGGCGGCCGTGCCCGCGGACTCCCCGGTCATCGCCGTCACCAGATCCGCCTTGGACAGCTCGGCGACCGGGGCGGTCAGCACATGGCGGGCGTCGCGGTAGACGGTGACGGCGGTGCACAGTTCGTACACTTCCTGGAGATGGTGGGAGATGAAGAGGAACGCCACTCCCTGGCTCTGGAGCTCCCGCAGCTTGTCGAAGAGCCGCTGGATACCGCGCGCGTCGAGCTGCGCTGTGGGCTCGTCCAGGATGATGAGCCGGGCGCCGAAGGACAGCGCCCGCGCGATCTCCACGAACTGCCGCTGCTCGACCGGGAGATCCTTCGCGCGGGCGTTCGGGTCGACATCGACTCCGTACCCCGCGAGCAGATCCCGCGCGCGCTGCCGCAGCCCCCGCCAGCTGATGAAGCGGCTGCCAGGACCCGAGCTGTCCAGGCCGTAGTTGTTGAGGAACAGATTCTCGGCGACGGTCAGATCGGGGACGACCATCGACTTCTGGTAGACGCAGGCGACCTTGGACTGCCAGGCCGCGGTGTCCCCGAAGCCGGGCGCGGGCACGCCGCCGAAGCTGACCTGGCCCGCGTCCGGCCTGTGCAGCCCGGTGAGGACGCTGACCAGGGTGGACTTACCTGCGCCGTTGCGCCCGACGAGCGCGTGGGACTCGCCGGGCCGCACAGTGAGCCGGACACCGTCGAGCGCCACGGTGGGACCGAAGCGCTTGACGATGCCTTCCGCGTGGACCGCGGCCGGCGCCTCCTGCTGCATGGGCTCCATGGCTAGCTCTTCTTCTCCAGCTGGTTTGCCCACAGCTTCGGGTCGTCCACGTTGTCCTTGGTCACCAGGGGCGCGGGGAGCTGGTCCTCGAAGCCGTTCGGGATCTTGATGATCGTGGACTCGTGGTCGGTCGGACCGGCCTTGGGGGTCTCGCCTGCCAGCGCCTTCTTGGCCCAGTACAGGGCGTACTTGGCGTACAGGTCGGCCGGCTGGGAGACGGTGGCGTCGATCTTCCCCTCCCGGATGGCGTCCAGTTCCTCGGGGATGCCGTCGTTGGAGATGATCGTGATGTGCCCCGGGGTGCCGGGCGCCTTGAGCAGCTTCTTCTGCTCCAGCAGCGCCAGCGTCGGCTGCAGGAAGACGCCGCCCGCCTGCATGTAGATGCCGTTGATGTCGGGGTGCGCGGCGAGCGTGGACTGGAGCTTGGCCGACGCCACGTCACCCTTCCAGTCGGTGGCCAGCTCGAAGACCCTGATGCCGGGGAACTTCTGCTCCATGCAGGACTTGAACGCCTCGGAGCGGTCACGGCCGTTGATGGAGGAGAGGTCGCCCTGGAACTCGACGACCTTGCCCTTGCCCTTGAGCTGCTCGCCCAGGTACTGGCAGGCCTTCTCGCCGTACGCGCGGTTGTCGGCCCGTACGACCATGTAGACGTCGCCCTTGTCGGGCCGGGTGTCCACGCTGATGACGGGGATCTTCTTCTCGCTCAGCGTCTGGAGCGTCTCGGCTATCGCCCCGGTGTCCTGCGGGGCCATGATGACGGCCTTGGCGCCCTGGTCGGTGAAGACCTGGACATTGGAGACGAGCTTTCCGATGTCGTTCTGCGAGTTGGTCAGTGAGAGCGCGTCGACCTCACCGGCCTTGACGCCCTTCTCGACGTACTGCTGGTACGAGTTCCAGAAGTCGCTGTCGCTGCGCGGCAGGTCGATACCGACCTTGCCGCCGCCCGCGGCCCCGCTCTCCTGTTCACGGTTGCAGCCCGCCAGGGCCGTGACGGCCAGCAGCACGGCACAGGCCGAGGCGCTCGTCGTACGGAGTCGGCGGAGTGGGGGGCGCCCCACGGTCTGTCGCGGCATGGATGTCCCGTCCTTCAAAGGTGAGTGTCGGCTCAGCGTGCTCTCAGGTGGCGGGGCGCAGGCGCAGTCCCTGCATTCCGCCGTCGACCGCGAGCGCCGTTCCCGTGACGGCGGCCGCGGCGGGGCTTGCGAGATAGGCGACGGCCGCGGCGACCTCGCCGGCGCCGACCAGCCGTCCCGTGGGCTGGCGGGCTTCGAGCGCGGCCCGTTCGGCCGCCGGGTCCTGGGCCTGGTCGAGCAGGCGGCCGACCCAGGGGGTGTCGGCGGTACCGGGGTTGACGCAGTTGACGCGGATGCCCTCGCGGACATGGTCGGCGGCCATCGCCAGGGTCAGCGACAGGATCGCGCCCTTGCTCGCGCTGTACAGGGCGCGCTGCGGCAGCCCGGCGGTGGCGGCGATGGAACAGGTCTGGGTGATCGAGACACAGCCCGGCCGGTCGGCGGCGGAGCGGCGCAGATGGGGCAGGGCGTGGCGGGCGGTGCGGACCATGCCGAGGACATTGATGTCGAGAACTCGCCGCCACTCCTCGTCGGGGTTGTCCAGCACGGTGCCGATGGCGCCGACGCCCGCGTTGGAGACGACCGTGTGCAGCCCGCCGAACTCGGCGGCCGCCGCGTCCACCGCCGCCCGTACCGCCGCGTCGTCGGTGACGTCGGCCGTGAGCGCCAGCGTCCCGGCGGGTGCTCCCGCGGTCTCCCGGTCCAGTACGGCGACCCGGGCGCCCCGCTCCAGCAGCAGGGTCGCGATGGCCGCGCCGATGCCCGAGGCGCCTCCGGTCACCAGGGCGCCGAGCCCCTCGAAGTCCCGTACCTGTGGTGCCGTCATGCGCCGGTCTCCTCGGTGGTGCGGCGGGCCTGCCAGACGGGCCCGTCCGGATAGCTGTGTTCGGCGATCGACTCGGGGAGCATCCGGGCGGAGAAGCCCGGCGCGCTCGGGGTGACGTACCGTCCGGAGTCGATCACCACGGGGTCGGCGAAGTGTTCGTGGAGGTGGTCGACGTACTCGATGACCCGGTCCTCCCAGCTGCCGGAGACGGCGACGTAGTCGAACATCGAGAGATGCTGGACGAGTTCGCAGAGTCCGACGCCGCCGGCGTGCGGGCAGACGGGCACGCCGAACTTGGCCGCGAGCAGCAGGATCGCCAGATTCTCGTTGACGCCGGCCACCCGGGCCGCGTCGATCTGGACGAAGTCGACGGCTTCGGCCTGGAGCAGCTGCTTGAAGACGACCCGGTTGGCGACATGCTCGCCGGTGGCCACCTTGACCGGCTGGCCGGCCCGGATGGCGGCATGGCCGAGGATGTCGTCGGGGCTGGTCGGCTCCTCGATCCAGTGCGGTTCGTACGGGGCGAGGGCGGACATCCAGCGCAGCGCGTCGGCCACGTCCCAGCGCTGGTTGGCGTCGACGGCGATCCGGATGCCGGGGCCGACGGCGGCGCGCGCCAGCTTCATCCGCCGTACGTCGTCGTGGAGATCGCCGCCGACCTTGAGCTTGATCTGCCGGAAACCGTCGGCGACCGCCTGCTCGGCGAGCGTGACCAGCTTGGTGTCGTCGTAGCCGAGCCAGCCGGGTGAGGTGGTGTACGCGGGATAGCCCTCGGCCCGCAGCCGGGCGGCGCGCTCGGCCCGGCCCGGCTGTGCGGCGCGCAGGATGGCCAGCGCCTCGTCCGGGGTGAGGGCGTCGGTCAGATAGCGGAAGTCGACCAGCGAGACGAGTTCCTCGGGTGTCATCGCGGCGAGGAACTCCCAGACCGGCTGGGACGCGCTCTTGGCGGCCAGGTCCCAGGCGGCGTTGATGACGGCGCCCGCCGCCATGTGCATCACGCCCTTCTCCGGGCCGAGCCAGCGCAGCTGCGAGTCGTGGGTCAGCTCGATGTGGAGCGCGGCGAGATCGGCCGCGGTGCGCGGGGCCGGGCGCCCGACGACATAGGGGCGCAGTGCCTCGATGGCGGCGGCGGTGACCTCGTTGCCGCGGCCGATGGTGAAGCAGAAGCCGTGGCCCTCGGCGCCGTCCTCGGTACGCAGGACGACATAGGCGGCCGAGTAGTCGGGATCCGGGTTCATGGCGTCGGAGCCGTCGAGCTGTTCCGAGGTGGGAAAACGGATGTCGTGAACCTCGAACCCCGTGACGGTCTGACTCATGCACGCCCCCCTGTGAAGAACATCGGACCTCTTCCGGTCATCCGATGTATAGCGCCGTTGACGCCGGATCGTCCAGGGCCGAGACGAAATTCAAGGTCACAGCTCGGATGAATCTGCTTCCAGATGGATCAGTTCTCGGACCTATGCCCCACTACGGCGAAGTTCACCCGGGCGGGCACGCGACTGCGGGCGGGCACCGGGAAAGCCGTAAGGTTGGTGCGTACGAAAGGGAACTTCGGAAGGAGGCACTGGGTGATCGAGCTCGAGGGGGTTCCCGAGCTGATCGACCCGGTCATGGTGGCCGCGTTCGAGGGCTGGAACGACGCGGGCGACGCAGCCTCCACCGCGGTGGCGCACCTGGACCGGGAGTGGAAGGGCGAGGTGTTCGCGGCGCTCGACGCCGAGGACTACTACGACTTCCAGGTCAACCGGCCCACGGTGTGGCTGGACGGCGGCACGCGGAAGATCACCTGGCCGACCACCCGGCTCTCCGTGGTGCGGGTCGGCGGGGAGAAGCCCCGTGACCTGGTGCTGGTCCGCGGTATCGAGCCGTCCATGCGCTGGCGCTCGTTCTGCAACGAGATCCTGGGCTTCGCCCATGAGCTGGGCGTGGAGATGGTGGTCATCCTGGGCGCGCTGCTCGGTGACACCCCGCACACCCGGCCGGTGCCGGTCAGCGGGATCACCTCGGACGCGGACCTGGCCAGGACGATGGACCTGGAGGAGACCCGGTACGAGGGGCCGACCGGCATCGTCGGCGTCCTCCAGGAGGCGTGCACACACGCCGGCGTACCGGCGGTGAGCCTGTGGGCCGCCGTACCGCACTATGTGTCGCAGCCGCCCAACCCGAAGGCGACGCTGGCGCTCCTCAACCGCCTGGAGGACCTCATCGGTCTGCGGATCCCGCTGGGTGAGCTGGCGGAGGACGCGCGGGCCTGGCAGCTGGGGGTCGACCAACTGGCCGCCGAGGACAGCGAGGTGGCGGAGTACGTCCAGTCGCTGGAGGAGGCGCGGGACACCGCCGAGCTTCCGGAGGCGTCCGGCGAGGCCATCGCCCGGGAGTTCGAGCGGTATCTGCGCCGGCGCGACGGCGGTCCCGGCCAGCCGCCGGGGGGCCATGCCACGGAGAGCGGTGACGGACCGTCGTATCTGCGCGACGCCTCGGGCGGCCGCGGCAGACCCCAGCGGCCGCCGCGCGGCCCCGAGGCGGGTACGGACCCCGAGCAGGGTCCAGGCCCCGACCCGGGCGACGAGGAAGATTCATCCGAGGACTGACCCGGAAGACCGGAAGGGAAGCGGGGCGACGCCATCGGGCGCCGCCCCGCTTCCGCGCTCGGGCGGTCCGTCCGGCCGACGCGGGTCGTCGTGTCCGGCGCCGGCCCACGGCACACCGGCGCTCACACTCCCTCACACCGCCCGCGGCCGCGCGATGTTCGGCCGGAGCACGGAGTGCGGCCCGGCCGGTCACGGACATGTGGGTCCGTGACCGGCCGGGCCGCAGACTCCGCGGCCGGCCGGGCCGCCGGGATCGCTGACGGGCCGCCGGGGCCGCTACAGGGCGACGCCGAGGAGCGCGTCGACCGCGCGCGACGCCACGCCCGGCGCCCCCTCGTCCGTACCGCCCGTGGAGTCCTGCAGAGCCGCCCAGCGGTCGACGGCCGCGAGGGCCGCCGGGGCGTCCAGATCGTCCGACAGCGCCTCGCGGATCTCCTCCACGAGCGCGTCGGCCGAAGGACCGTCGGGCCGCGACACCGCGGCCCGCCAGCGCGCCAGCCGCTCCACGGCGTCCTGGAGCACCTGGTCCGTCCACTCCCAGTCGGAGCGGTAGTGGTGCGCGAGCAGCGCGAGACGGATCGCCGCCGGGTCCACGCCGTCGCGGCGCAGCGCGGACACGAAGACCAGATTGCCCTTGGACTTGGACATCTTCTCGCCGTCCAGGGCGACCATGCCGGCGTGCACATAGGCCCGGGCGAACGGATGCTCACCGGTCAGCGCCTGGGCGTGCGAGGCGCCCATCTCGTGGTGCGGGAAGGCCAGATCGCTGCCGCCGCCCTGGACGTCGAAGCCCATGCCCAGATGGTCGAGGGCGATGGCGACACACTCGATGTGCCAGCCGGGCCGGCCGCGGCCGAGGGTGCCGCCGTCCCAGCTCGGCTCGCCCGGACGGGCGGCCAGCCAGAGGATCGGGTCGAGCGGGTTCTTCTTGCCGGGGCGGTCGGGGTCGCCGCCGCGCTCGGCCGAGAGCAGCCGCATGGCTTCGGCGTCGAGGCGGGAGACCTCGCCGAAGTGCGGATCGGCCGCCACGGAGAAGTAGACGTCGCCCTCGAGGTCGTACGCGGCGCCGGTCTCGCGCAGCCGCTCCACCAGCGGCACGATGCCCGGTATCGACTCGACGGCGCCGATGTAGTGCCGGGGTGGCAGCATCCGCAGCGCGGTCATGTCCTCCCGGAAGAGCGCCGTCTCGCGCTCCGCGAGCCCGACCCAGTCCTCTCCGTCGCGCTGCGCCCGCTCCAGCAGCGGATCGTCGACGTCGGTCACGTTCTGGACGTAGTGAACCTGCCGCTTCGTGTCGAGCCACACGCGCTGAACGAGGTCGAACGCGTTGTAGGTCGCCGCGTGACCCATATGGGTCGCGTCGTACGGCGTGATGCCGCAGACGTAGATACGGGCGACGGGACCGGGCTCGAGGGTGACTCGGCCATCGGTCGAGGTGTCGTGAATCCTGAGGTCGCGGCCTTTGCCAGGCAGGGCGGGGACCTCGGAAGCGGGCCAGGCATGCATGCCATGAGCGTAACCGGATGGATGTTCCGGATACGAACCGGAGGGGAGGTCCTGGCCGGTTGGGCCCTCTTGCGCGACCGGCCGCGAGCTGGTTCACGCTCCTTGAGCGGTTCTCAGACGGGGGGCCAGGGGATGGCGGGCCACTGGCCGGAGGGCTCAGGATGGCGCCCCGTACCGCGCAGCGCGCGGACCCTGGCCCGTACGGCCTCGGTCTCGGCCGCGGTGATCAGTTCGGCCAGTCGGGTGGCGAGCGGCGTGCCCTCCGCCAGTGCGCCGTCCAGGCGGGCCAGCACCTCCAGCACCTCGGCGCTGAGGGGTTCACCCGCCCACCCCCAGAGCAGGGTGCGCAGCTTGTCCTCCACATTGAAGGTGACGCCGTGATCAATGGCGTACAACCGCCCCTCGGGCGCCGGCAGCAGATGGCCGCCCTTGCGGTCACCGTTGTTGATCACCGCGTCGAGTACGGCGAGGCGGCGCAGCCGCTCGTCGTCGGCGTGCACCAGCAGCGCCGTACGCCCCTCGCCCACCTCGGCGAAGCCGACCGCCTTCCAGCCCTCGCCCGGCTCCTCGTCCTCGACGAGCGCCAGCAGTTGGGCCGCGTCGTCGCCGGTCTCCGCCTCGATCCAGAGCTGGCACATGCCCTGGCCGTACGGACCGTCCCGCAGCACGGTCGGCGGCACCAGCTCCCAGCCGGTCGCCTCGGAGATCTCGTAGGCGGCCACCTCGCGCTGGGCGAGCGTCCCGTCGGGGAAGTCCCACAGGGGCTGCTCCCCCGCGACGGGCTTGTAGACGCAGTGGGCCTCCAGGCCCTCGTACGAGACGGAGCAGTAGAGCACCGCGTTGGACGCCTGACGGATCCGTCCGCGCACGGTCAGCTCACCCTTGGCGAGCAGATCGGCGACGCTCACGCTCCCCGGCGGTATCCGTTCTGGCGCGGGCATACGTGTCCTTCCGGATCGAGCGGCAGGCTGCACAGCGGACACGGCGGCCGCCCGGCGTTGACCACGTCCAGGGCGCGCTTGGCGAAGGCACGGGCCTGGGCCCCGGACAGCCGGACGCGGAGCATCGGCGGGCCGTTCTCCTCGTCCTGGAGCAGCCGCTCCTCGGCCTCGGCGAGATCCTCGTCCGTGTCGGCGTCCAGCTCGACGAGCGCCTGCGCCTCGACGATCATGCGCTGCTCGTCACCGTCCCAGGCGAGCGCCATGGTGCCGACCCGGAACTCCTCCTCCACGGGGGCGTCGAGCGGGGCGGCGTCACCGTTGTCGGAGGGCGCCACGGCCGGGACCGGGGCATTGCCGCCGGTACGGCGTACGACTTCGTCGAGCAGCTCGTCGATCCGCTCGGCGAGCGCGGCCACCTGGGTCTTCTCCAGGGCGACGCTGGTGACGCGCCCTGCGGCGGAAGCCTGCAGGAAGAACGTACGGCGTCCAGGCAGCCCGACCGTACCGGCCACGAAGCGGTCCGGTGGGTCGTAGAGGTACACCTGACGGGACACGTCCTGTCTCCCTTGGGAATCGGCGGAAACAAAATAGGGCGGGCCGGGAGTCCTGGGAGGTTCCCCGGGATCGCGCGGACGGCGCGTCCACCCTACTGCGCTGAGCGATCACGGTGCTCCCGCGCCGCCCCCTACGACACCGGTCCCGCCGCTCGCGCTCTCACGCGGCGCCAGTCCGCCGAGATCGCCCGTGTCGCCGAGCCGCACTAGAAACGGGCGCAGGCGTGTGTACCGGACGGCTGTCACCGAACACGGGTCGACATGGATCCGCTGAAAGAGATCTAGATGCATCCCTAGGGCGTCCGCGACGAGCGCCTTGATGATGTCCCCGTGCGAGCACATGAGAAAGACAGCGTCCTCGCCGTACTCCTCCTCGACGCGCGTGTTCCACTCCCGTACGGCTTCCACGGCACGCGCCTGCATCGCGCGCATGGACTCGCCGCCCGGGAACGCGGCGGCGGAAGGGTGCTGCTGCACGACCGTCATCAGGGGCTCGTCGGCCAGTTCGGCGAGCTTGCGGCCCGACCAGTCGCCGTAGTGGCACTCCCCGATCCGCTCGTCGGTGTGCGCCTCCAGACCGGGCCGGGCGTCGAGCAGCGGCCGCAGGGTCTCCTGGCAGCGCTGCAGCGGGCTGGTGACGACGGCGGCGAGCGGCACCCCGGCCAGCCGGCCCGGCAGCGCGGCGGCCTGCTCGGCGCCGCGCTCGTCCAGGGCGACCCCCGGTGTCCAGCCCGCGAGGAGCCCGGCGGTGTTGGCGGTGGACCGCCCATGACGTACGAGGATCAACGTGGCCATGCCCGCCAGCGTAACGGCCCGGTGCGCGAGAGGCGGCGGCCGTCCGAAGGTGCGTACGGGGCCCGGAAGGGGGCAGAATGCCCGCCGTGATCGTGGACTGTGCTATTTACCGCGACGGGCGCCGCACCGACGGGCCCGCCGATTTCTCCGATGCCCTGGACGAGGCGCGCGCGGAAGGGGACGCCTTCCTCTGGATCGGCCTGCACGAGCCGACGGAGAAGGAGTTCGGACTGGTGACCGACGAGTTCGGGCTGCACCCGCTGGCGGTGGAGGACGCGCTCACCGCCCATCAGCGGCCGAAGCTGGAGGTCTACGACGACTCGCTGTTCATGGTCCTCAAGCCGGTGGAGTACGAGCCGGAGAGCGACACCGTCACCACCGGCGAGCTGATGGTCTTCATAGGTGATTCCTTCGTGGTGACGGTCCGGCACGGCGAGGGCGCTCCGCTCGCCGCGGTACGGCAGCGGCTCGAAGCGGAGCCCGATGTCCTCAAGCACGGCCCCACCGCGGTGCTGTACGCGGTCAGCGACGCGATCGTGGATCACTACATCGAGGTGGCGGGGGAGCTCCAGGTCGACCTGGAGGAGACGGAGGCGGAGGTCTTCGCGCCGGCCGGGAGCGACGGCGGCTCGGGGCACTCGCGGTCCGCGACGTCGACCGCGGCGCTGATCTACAACTTCAAGCGGCAGGTGCTGGAGTTCCGCCGCGCCAGCGGGCCGCTGGCGGCGCCCATGGCCCGGCTGGCGGGCGCGGGCGTGCCGTTCGTCCACGAGCGCTCGCAGCCGTTCTTCCGGGACGTCAACGACCATCTGCTGCACGCCAACGAGCAGGTGGAGGGGCTCGACCGGCTGCTCTCCGACATCCTGTCGGCGCATCTCGCGCAGATGGGTGTGCGGCAGAACGACGACATGCGGAAGATCTCGGCGTGGGCGGCCATGGCCGCCGTACCCACGCTGATCGCGGGGATCTACGGCATGAACTTCGACCACATGCCGGAGCTGACGTATGTGTGGGGGTATCCGGCCGTGCTCGGCCTGATGGCGCTCCTGGTCATCGGCCTGCACCGCACATTCAAACGCCGCGGCTGGCTCTGAGCGCGCGTCACAGGAGCGGGGAGACGGGACACCTGGGAGGCGGCACCTGGGAAACGGGGCCTAGAAGGCGGGGGCCGGGGGCGCGGGGCCGCCGAGGGCGTCGCGCCGCTCCGGCATCGTGAGCGTGACCATCCGGCGCCAGCCGGCGAGCCGTTCGTACGCGTACAGGACATGGATCCCCGCCGCGAGCAGCGCGGCCTTGGGGGCGGGCCAGCCGAGGAGGCGGCCCATCCGCTCCATCACCGCGAGGCTCACCTGCCGGTAGATCCGGATCTCGCTCAGGGCGCACTCCCGCAGGGTGCGCTGGATCATCCGGCCGTGCCCCTCCTCGGCCAGCCGCAGCAGCTCCTCATGGCAGTAGGCGAGGTGGTTGTCCTCGTCATCGCTGATCATCTTGATGGCCCTGCCGACCTCGGCATCCCCCCCGAAGTACTTGACCAGCATCACCATCTGGTCGGCGGCCCGCTGCTCGGTGATCCGGCTGTGCGCGAGATAGACGACGATGTCCCGCTCCGTCAGCGGCTCGTCGCGGCGCAGCTTGTCGTGGGTGAGCCCGATGCCCCGCCGCTCCAGCAGCATGGTGTAGTCGGTCTCCGGCGGGACCTCGACCGGGTCGAGACCGCGCTTCCTCAGCAGGCCGTGGAAGATCCGCCCGTGCTTGTCCTCGTCGGCGCCGTGCCGGGTGATCTTCGGGGCGAGGCCCCGCATGCTCTCGGGCACCAGAGCGGCGATCCTGCCGTTCTCCCAGCCTCCCTGGGCCTCGCCACTGGCCGCGATGGAGCAGAAGAGCCGGAAGGAACGATCGTCGTCCAGGATTTCCTGAAACAGGCTTCGGGCCGAGAACATCACTGCCACCTCCATACAGACGTCCGCAGAAACGAGTCAAATGGGGTGGACGGCAACAGGCAACAGGTGCGCTGGCCGGCTGAGCCGAAAGAAGGAGCGCCCAAGGGCTGTCCCCGGCGCGTAACCAAGCGGCACCCGGGCGCGTTGCAGTACATGACGGCCGTGGCGGGGAAGACCCCCCGAGCCCCCACCACGGCCGCGGACTTCTCAGCGTTCATCCGTGCTTGTCCGCGCGCCGGTCATAGCCCGTTCGGGCCAGGGCGAGCCATGACCGGCCACGGGTGGCCGCTACGACACCAGGCCCGCGCGCTCCAGGGCGTCCGTGCCGACGCGCAGTGCGGCGATCCGCTCGTCGAGTGTGAATCCCGCCGGGGCGAGGGTGAGCGTGGTGACGCCGGCGGCGGCGTACGCCTGCATCCGGTCGGCGATCCGCTCCACAGGACCGAGCAGCGTCGTCGAGTCGATCAGCTCGTGCGGTACGGCCGCCGCCGCGCCGTCCTTGTCGCCGGAGAGGTACTTGTCCTGGATCTCGGCGGCCTCCTTCTCGTACCCCATGCGCTGCGCGAGCTGGTTGTAGAAGTTCTGCTTGCGGCTGCCCATGCCGCCCACGTACAGGGCGGTGTAGGGACGGAAGACATCGGCCAGCGCGTGGACGTCGTCGCCGACCGCCAGCGGCACGGTGGGACACACGTCGAAGCCGTCCATGGTCAGACCGGCCTTCTCGCGGCCCGCCCGCAGCGGCCGGATCGCGGTGTCCTCCAGGTGGTCGGCGGAGGGGAAGATCAGCAGCGCGCCGTCGGCGATCTCGCCGGTCTGCTCCAGGTTCTTGGGGCCGATCGCGGCGATGTAGAGCGGGATGTGCTCGCGCTGCGGGTGCACGGTGAGCTTCAGCGGCTTGCCGGGGCCGCCGGGCAGCGGCAGCGTCCAGTGGTCGCCCTCGTACGACAGCCGCTCACGGGACATCGCCCTGCGGACGATCTCGACATACTCCCGGGTGCGGGCCAGGGGCTTGTCGAACTTCACGCCGTACCAGCCCTCGGAGACCTGCGGGCCCGAGACACCGAGGCCGAGGCGGAACCGGCCGCCGGAGAGGGAGTCGAGGGTGGCCGCGGTCATGGCGGTCATCGCGGGCTGGCGCGCCGGGATCTGCAGGATCGCGGAGCCGACGTCGATGTTCTCCGTCTGCGCGGCGACCCAGCTCAGTACGGTCGGGGCGTCGGAGCCGTACGCCTCGGCGGCCCAGCAGACGTCGTAGCCGAGCCGGTCGGCCTCCTGCGCGACCGCGAGGTTGTCGCTGTCCATCCCCGCGCCCCAGTAGCCGAGGTTGATGCCGAGCCGCATAACCACTCCCTTACTGATGAGTAACGTCCCTGTGCCGGGGACTCTAGCGCGCGGTGCGGGCATCCGTCAGGGGCGGGTTGTCCACAGGCTCTCTCCGCGTGGGGTCCTGGCCAGTAATCTCAGCAGCCATGGAGCAGAGGCATCTCGGCCGTACCGGCCTGCGTGTGTCCCGGATCGGACTCGGCACCCTGACCTGGGGTCGGGACACCGACGAGCATGACGCCGCCGATCAGTTGAAGGCCTTCTGGGAGGTGGGCGGGACACTCGTCGACACGGCGGATGTGTACGGCGGAGGGGAGGCCGAATATCTGCTCGGCCAGCTCGTCGAACGGCTCGTACCGCGCCGCGATGTGATCATCGCGACCAAGGCCGGCAGTGTGGCGGATCCGTACCGGCGCTTCGACGGATCGCGCGGGCATCTCCTCGCCGCGCTGGACGCGTCGCTGGAGCGGCTCGGGACCGACTATGTCGATCTGTGGCAGATCCACGCGTTCGACACGGGGACTCCGCTGGAGGAGACGCTCCAGGCGCTGGACATCGCCGTCAGCAGCGGGCGGGCCCGGTACGCGGGAGTGTCGAACTTCTGCGGCTGGCAGCTGGCCAAGGCCGCCACCTGGCAGCTGGCCTCGCCCGGGATACGGACGAGACTGGCCAGCACACAGATGGAGTACTCACTGCTGCAGCGCGGTGTGGAGCGGGAGGTGCTGCCCGCCGCGAGGGATCTGGAGGTCGGGCTGCTGCCCTCGTCGCCGCTCGGGCGCGGGGTGCTCACCGGCAAGTACCGGCACACCACACCGCCGGACTCCCGGGGCGCGTCCGAGCAGCTGGCGCCGTTCGTCGAGCCCTATCTCGACGAGGCGGCGAGCCGGATCGTGGACGCGGTCGCGACGGCGGCGGACGGGCTCGCCACGACGCCCCTGGCGGTCGCCCTGGCGTGGGTCAGGGACCGGCCCGGGGTGGTGGCCCCGATCATCGGTGCGCGCAACGCGCAGCAGCTCACGGCCGCTTTGTCAGTGGAGAGCCTTAGTCTTCCTGACGAGATCTGCCAGGCGCTCGACGATGTGTCGGCGCCCGTGCACCGCTATCCCGACCAGGACTGGAGCACGCTGTGAGTACGGACCGCGACACCGCTGCCGAGGAGGAGGCCGAGTCCATGGCCGACACAGGCCGGCACCCCGCGGCACCGGCGCCGGACCCGGACCCGGGGCCCGCCGAGACGGATCCGGAAACGGACGGCGGGGCGGCCGAGGACGGCGCCTCGGCTGACGGCGCTGCGGCGGACGGCGCTGCGGCGGACAGCTCCTCGGCTGATGGCACGTCGACGGAGACTGAGGCGGGCGGGGCCGAGGCGGCAGAGGCCGTGGCGGCGTTGTCCGAGAGCCAGGCCGAGCTGGCCGCGCAGCGGGAGCTGCGCGAGCGGATCGAGCAGCGGAAGGCGGAGAAGGCCGGACCCATCGCCGCCGGCGCCAAGCTGAGCGGGCAGGCCGCCGATCTGCTCGCCGCCGTACGGGCCGTGGAGAGCGGCGCCGAGGTCGACCCGTCCCTGCTGCGCGCCCCCGCTCCCACCGCGCCGCCGCCGGCCCCGGACACGGCGCCCGCGCGCGCCCCGGAGGCCCCGTCGGCGCCGCGGGCCGCCGCGCCCGGGGCCGTGTCCGCCGTGCGGGCCGTGCTCGCCGAGGGAGGGGCGCCGGAGGCGCTCGCGGGGCAGGTCGCCACCGTGCTCGGGGAGCAGGCGCCGCACGTGCTGCGTGAGGACCCGTGGCAGCTGCTGGCCGTCCCCGGTGTGCGGCCCGAGCAAGCCGACGGGTTCGCGCGGGCGCTGCTCGGGGCGGCCTGCGGCCCCGGCGACGAGCGGCGGGCCGCCGCGCTCGTCGGCTGGCTGCTGGAGCGGGCCGCGCTTCAGGGCCACACCGCGCTGGAGGCGTCGTCGGTGCGCGGCGCGCTGGCCGGGCACGCCGTGCCCGAGCCCGATGAGGCCGTGCAGCACGCCATCGCCGAGGGCGCCGTGCTGGTGTTCCAGGACGGTCTGGACGAGGACGTGGAGGAGACGGAGAGCGAGGCGGGGGAAGCGGAGGGCGGCGAGCAGGAGGCCGCGGCACCGGTCCCGGTGCTGCTCGGACTCGACCGGTACGCCCTCGCCGAGGAGAGCCTCGCCGACGGACTCGCGCGGCTGGTCAAGACGGGCCCCGACGCCTCCTGGGAGGAGGCCGCGGCGACGGCCGCCTCACCCTCGGCCGCCGAGCTGATCCGCGCCGTCGCCGGCCATGGACTCGTCCTGCACACGGGCGGTGAGGCCGCGCGCGCCGAGCCGGTCGCCCTGGCCGAGGCCGCCCGGGCGCTCGGGATGCGCGCGGTCGTCGCGGCCCACGGCGAGAACGGCCGCGGCCGGCTGGGCGCAGGCGCGGTCACCGTGGCCGGGCTGCTCGCCGGCGCGGAGGGCCCGGGACGCGACGCGGACGGCACGTTCGCGCTGGATCTCCTCGTGGTGCTGGACGCGCCGCAGCTGGATGTGGAGACGGCGGCGGTGATCGTGGAATCGCTTCCTGACGGCAGCCGCCTGGTGCTCAGCGGTGACCCCGGGGTGCTCTGGTCGGCGGGCGCGGGCCGGGTGTTCGCCGATCTGCTGGCCGCCGGGGTGTGCCCGCGGATCGCCTCCCGTACCCCCGACGCGGGACCGATCGGCGAGCTGGTCTCCGGGATCGGCATCGGTGAGCTGAACCAGGTGGAGGCGCCCGGCAAGGAGGTCGTGATCGTCCCGGTGCGGGACGCGGGCGAGGCGGTGCACCGCACGGTGCAGCTGGTCGCCGATTCGGTGCCGCGCGCCTTCGGGGTGACCGCGGGGCAGACGCAGGTGATCACCGTGGGACATGGCGGCTCGGCCGGCACCCGCGCGCTGAACGCGGCGCTCAAGCAGCGGCTCAATCCGGGGCCCGGCCGGTTCGGCGGCTTCGACCCGGGGGACAGGGTCGCGTACGTCCCGTCGCCCGGCAGGACGGTGCAGGGCTCGGTGGTCTCCGCGGACACCGAAGGGCTGCGTCTCGACTGCGAGGGCGAGGCCGTCGTCGTCCCCAGGGAGCGGGTCGAGTCGGCCGTACGCCACGGCTGGGCGCTCACCGCACACCAGGCCGCGGGGATGCGGTGGCCCGCGGCGGTCGTGGTGCTCCCCGGCGACGCCGCCCAGGGGCTGAGCCGTCCTTGGGTCTATACGGCCTTCAGCCGGGGCGAGCGCCATCTGTCCGTGGTCCATGGCGTGGACCAGGCGCTTCCGCAGGCGGTGGCCGGTGTCCCGTCCCAGGAGCGCACGACCAGGCTGCGGCCGCTGATCGAAACCCTGCTGGCCCCGGCGGCCCAGCCGGGGTGACCGCGCCGCCGACTCGCCTCATGCCCTGAGTGCCTCGTGGCTGAGCGCCTCATGCCCTGAGCCCGCGTCGACCTGTCGTCGGCGCGGGCCGGAGGGGGCGCCGCGGGATCAGGCGTGCTGCTCCTCCAGATCGTCCAGATCCGGGTCGAGGTCGTCCTCGTCGAAGACCGCGCTGACATCGAAGCGGCAGACCACCTGCTGGGGGTCGGCCTGGTCGAAGGGGGCGCTCAGCCACTCCCCCGGTTCGGGCAGGTCGTCCGCCGCCGCCACCCAAAGGGTGGAATCGCCCTCTTCGAGTCCGAATTCCTTGTGCCGGGAGGCGATCTCGTCCGGTTCGTACTCACCGAAGAGCACCCCGAGGGCGGCGTGCACACTGCTGCCCACCACGGCCCCGGTATCGGTGTCCCCTTCCACATCGGCGATGCGCTGTGCCTGTGCGAGCAGCCGCTGCGGCTCCACCACCGCGTAATCGCGCCTGATCAGCACGGAGAGGGCGTTCGGTTCCTCGGGGCCGTTGTACGGCGGCAGCGAGTCGTCCGGTTCCGGGATCTCGAAGGGGGTGACTTCGTCGTACCGGTTGTAGAGCAGCTCGTCGTAGACCTCGGCCGCGACGGCCAGGGCGTTGAACGCATCGGAGACAGCCGGGTCGTCCTCGCCCGTGCGGTGTTCGACCGCCGCGAGGTGGCGGTCCAGGGCTACCTTGACCGCCTCGGCGGCGGCGCGTACCTCGGCAGCAGTGGGCTGCGCAGCATCAGACATAGTGCAGACGCTATCCGTACCGGGGCTCTGCCCGCACAATAGATGCGAGACCAATCGTGGTAACGGTTCAGTGAACGTGCTGGCAGACGGTAGGAACACGACGGCCCGCCCCCTTCCGAGGAGGCGGGCCGTACATATTCCGTACACCTAGGCGGCGAGTGCCGGGGTGGCCTCTTCCCTTGTCAGAGGGGCGGCCAGCGCTGCGGCCCTGGCCGCGTCCAGACGGCCCGCGACCTGGTGCAGGCCCTCCGGCCACAGGTGGCCGTACACGTCCAGCGTCATGGCCGCCGACTTGTGCCCGAGCATCGTCTGTACGTCCTTCACGTTGGCGCCCGAGGCGATCGCCAGGGAGGCCGCCGTGTGCCGCAGCTTGTGAGGCGTGAGCCCCCGGCCGTCGAGTCCGGCCGCCTTGATCGCCTTGGCCCACACGCCGCGCCATTCCCCGTACGTGATGGCCTCGGTTCCCTCCACGGTGAACAGGAACTCCCCGCGCTTTTTCCCGGAGGCAATCGCCTTCAGTTCCGCACAGAGAAACACGGGGACAGGCAGCGTCCGGCGTTCGTGGTTCTTCGTGTCCTTCAGGATGCGCGTTCCACCCTTGATCTTGCTCCACGATTCCACGATCCGGATTTCCCGCTTTTGCAGCGTGAGCCGGTCAGTCTTGATTGCGGAAATCTCGCCCCACCTGGGGCCGCAGTACGCCTTCAGGCGAACCAGGGTTCCCCACTCCGGCCGCACGGCTCCGGCCGCAACGGCGAGCCTTTCCACTTCCTCGTGTGAGAGGTAGACGTGTTCGCCTGCGTCCCCGGCCACCGGAAGTTCGTGATCCTTGAACGGGTTTTCCGCGATCATCTTCTGACGTATCGCACGCTTCGCCACCATGCCGCCGACACGGAAAATCTTGGTGACGCGGCCCGCCGACATCGTGGTTTCAGACTTACGGCCCGGGAGCTTGTCCAGGTGGGTAATCCACTCGTCCACGCCCTCCCAGTCGATTGCGGACACCTTCCAGTCGCCCCAGTAGGGAATCACGTAGAGATCCAGGATCTCCCGGTAATCCTCCCTGGTCCGCACCCCCGGCCTGCGCAGGTTCGTGAACCAGTCCTCACAGACGACAGAGAAAAGGGTTCCGCTGCGGGACGGATCACGGTACGTGCCGCCACTGATTTGCGTGGTGACGCGGTCCCTTTCCCGCTCCGCATCCGGTTTCGTCTGGCAGGTCTTTGACTTCGGCTTTCCATCAGGGGCGTACCAGCGGACGCGCCAACGTCCGGGCGCCTGTCTCTTCTTCCCGGCCTTCCGCCACTTGTCCATGGCCGTGACGTACTCGGAGTGCTCCGAGCGGTCCTCTATCCATACGCGCGCCATTACTCGCCCCCGCCCTCGAACTTGCGCCGGAACTCCTCCGGGTGCGGCCATTCGCGCCGGAATACCGGAAGGCCCTCGGTCTGGTAACGCCACAGGGCCGCGTCCGTCGTGTATCCCGTACGCGCCGCCTCCAGGGGCATTCCGCCGGAGGCCCATTCCCACAGGGGCCCCGCCGGTACGTCTCCCAGGCCGGTCACGGCCACCTCCTCCTCCTTGTCGGCCATCGGTAGCAGGAAGGCGAGCGGCGAGACGTCGAACACGGCGGCAAACGACATCAGGTCGCCGACGCTGGCCTGTCGAGTGCCGTTCTCGGTTCGCGTCACGGCTGAGTGACTGAACGTCCGGCCCGCCTGCGTGAGCCTGTCGGCCAGCTCCCGCACGGACCAACTCCGGCCAGCGCGAAGCCTTTTCAGGTTGGCGGCAACCGTGGCCGCCGTGGGGTCATCATTCCGTTCCATGTGGTTCAGAGTAGGGCCATTTGGTGCTGAATCCGATACGACCTAGGCCACTTTGATACGCGTCAAGACGCTTCTAGCCGCTTGACGCACCATTCGGTGCGCGTACTATCGACACTGGTGCTGATTCAGCACCAAACGTTGCACCGCCCGGAAGACACCGGCCACCGGCCAGGACCAAGGCAGCGGCCGTTCCTTGAGAACTCCACAGAGCGCAGCGGAGTACGACGACCCCGAGTCGTCGCCTTCCGGGCCGTCTCGTACGGACCGGTTGGGGCCAACTCGGGCCAATCGAAAGGAAGTTGACATGAGCGACAACGAAACGCGCCTGTCCATGGCGCTGGCCTCCCTGCGGAAGGTCACCGGCCCCACGACCAATGAGGACCGCGCCCGCGTGGCCCTCTACCTGGAGTCCATCGAGGTGGAGATGGACCGCATCCGCGCGGACCGTGGCCTGACGGGAGAGAACGCGTGAACGTCAAGCAGACGATGCGCAAGGCGGCCCCGTGGGTCCTGCCCGGCCTCCTGACGACCATCGGGACCGTGTGGACCGTGCAGGCCGTCGGCGGCCTCCTGGTCGACCAGGCGCCCCCGGTGTTCGCCTACTCGGCGGCCCTCCTCTACGACGCGGTATGGCTGTACGCCATGGCGCAGGAGGTCGCCCACAAGCGGCAGGGCTCCAGTGCCCGGCTCCCGCAGGCCCTCGGGTGGCTCTTCCTGGCCGTGTCGGCGGCCGTCATCCTGACGCACGGCCTGATGGTCTCCACGGCGGCCGTGGCCGTCATCGGGGCAGGTATCCCGGTCCTGGCCAAGGCGACATGGATCATGGCCGCCAACCGGGACGCAACCCGCGTCGGCACCGACGCACAGCGGCGCATCGACGCCGTACGGTCCGCCACCCGCGACCGTGTGGCCGTGGAGCGCGCGGCCCTGTCCGCAAAGGCTGTCGGATACCGCGCGGCGGCCGACCTGGAGGCCAGGGAGCTGAAGGCCCTGGGGTCGGCGCAGAAGACGCGCCACAAGGCCGCCGAGACGTACGCGGAGACGGCCACGGCACACCCCGTGCCGGACCGTGCCGCCACCGTGCCGGAAGGGTTCGGGCTCATCACGGATGACGACCTGGCGGCCCTCCTGGAGGGCGCCGTGCCGGGTAGCGAAACCGCAGGTGGCACGCCCTCCGGCACGGTCCGGCACACCGTGCCGGGCACGGTCGACGAAAAGGCCCTGGGGTTCCTGGCCGCCGAGGTCTACGCGACCGACCCGCCGCCCTCTCTCCGGCAGTTCCGGGAGCGGATGCGGGACGGCATGAAGGACCGGAACCTGAAGGGCTCCAACGCCCTTATCGATCAGCTCTACCGGCACGAGGAGGCCCTGCGCGCCGACGCGGAAGCGACGGACTGACGCAGGGAAGACGCCACCCCCGGAGGTCTCGGGCAGGGGCCGCACAGCACAGCGAAGAGGGCCGCTCTCAGTCGAATTGAGAGCGGCCCTTTCGCGTGCCGACAGGCGGCACACGGACACCCTAGGGCCTCCGGCGCGGCGGATCACAGACCGTGACCGAAGATCAGGACGTCTCAGATGTCTCAGACATCCCAGGCAATCCGGGGTACATGAGGTGATCTCACTCCGATATCCCGCCCCCATGGGGGCCCCGTCCGTCTCACCGTCTCACCGAGGCGGCCATCACTCCCCGTAGCAAGCACAGCGGGCCGGAGCCCCTGGCAGGACTCCGGCCCGTCCACGCCACCCTGAGAGGCAACACGTGGACATCACGCATGTTCCCACGGTCAACAAGACCGAGGAGGACACCGGCAGCAAGTTCGGCGCACTCGCGTCGACCGTGACCAACACACTCGATTCGCTGACCCCGGCGTTCGTGCCGTTCGCACGGCGCTGGGACGCGGAGGCGGACCGCAGGCACGCACTGCGCACCCCCGCCAACCTGAAGGCCCTGATCGCCGCACAGCGCGCCAACACGGCCGCTCGCTCCACGGCCGCTACGGCGAAGGTTCAGCGGCAGGCGGCCCGCAAGGCGACAGGCAACCCACTGTCGGCCGAACGCCGGGCGGCCCGCACCGCCGACAAGGGCGCCCGCCGCCACAAGCGGGAGGCTCGTGGAGACCTGACGACGGCCAGGGCGAACTATCCGGCGACGCTGCGGGCACGGGCCCTCCAGGCGCACGCCGTGCACCTCCTGCCCGCGTCGGCCGCCACGCTGGCCATGTCGTCACCGTGGCCCGCCTCGGTCTCCGCGTCGCTGGCCGCCCTGAACGCTGGGGCACTGTGGCTCGGCCGCCGGGCAGTCGTTCTCCAAGTTGACGACGAACTGTCCTCGGAGGAGCGGTTGTTGGTCGGCCGGCTGGACCCTTCATGGTGGGTGGGTCACGCGCCGGAACGGGGCCTGGAGGGCACCGTGACCACTCCCCCGGAGATCACGCCTGGCGGCATCCGCTGCTCCGTCCGGCTCGATGGCACGTGGACCGTGAAGGGCCTGGCCGACAAGACCGACAACATCCGGAACCTGCTCGGGGCCCGCACGTCCCTGCGGATCCGGATCACGTCAGGCACGCGCGGCGGGTGGGCCGTGATCTCGCTCGCCACGCGCAAGGCGACCGACGGCACGTCGTCGCTGTGGACGCCCGACCTGATGCCCGTTGACCCCTCCCTGATGTCCCTGGGGGTCGACACGGAGACCGGTGAACACGTGCTGGTCCCGTTCGATGAGCGGCTGTTGGTCTCCGGCGCGTCCGGCACCGGCAAGTCGTGGTCAACGCGTCCGCTCATGGCGACCGCGCACCTGCGCGGGGATCTCGTCCTGATCGACGGCAAGGGCGAAGAGGCGAATATCTGGGAGAAAGTCTGCCGGGTAGCCATCGAATCGGGCGAGATAGACGGAGTAATTGACGAAACCCACGCCGAAATGACCCGCCGTAAGCGGGAAATGAAGTCGCGCGGCATCAGCGTGTGGGACGGCCGACAGATCACAGTCGTGATCGATGAGGGTCAGGTGGTCCTGTCTCAGGTCGCCCGGGACAAGGACCGCCTACAGCGTCTCGTGGAACTCTCCTCCCTCGGCCGGTCCCGGGGTGTCGTCATGTGGTGGGCGACTCAGTACCCGGTGACCGACGGCAGGGCGCCCGGAGTTCACAACCTGATCGCTCCCAACCTTCTGACGCGTTTCTCTCTCCGCGTCGCTGGCACGACTCAGGCTCAGGTGGCTTTGGACGATTGCGCGAACTACGCGCCGCACCAAATCCCCCAGGGCAAGGAATGGCGCGGCCACGGATACCTGAAGGGTTACGGCCCTCGGATGATCCGCACATGGACGCTCGATGACGCGGGCATCAAGGCGCTTCCGTCGAACGTATGGAATCCCGGAAGCGAAAACGGGCCGGATGATCCCACGCCCTCCCGGACTTTGACCCTGGTCAAGGAAGAGGGCAAGGCACCGGCCGACAGGGAAACGCGCATCCGGCTGATTCAGGGAGCACAGCAGACCGGAGCGCGCACGGTCGATGAGATCGCAGAAAGCACCGGAATCCCTCGGGCCTCAGTCGGCCGGATTCTCCAAACACTGAAATCGGAAACCGCGTAACTCCCTCTCGCCCGCAAAGGAGCAGTCCTCATGTCTCACAACCCCATGACCGAGGAAGAGGCGCGCGAGTCGGCGCGGCTCATCGTCCAGGCGTACACGCCGGAGTCCCGTCCCGCCGTCCGGCGGGACGTGGCCGCCCTCCTGGAGCGGCACCAGGAGGAGGCCAGGCACTACGCCTCCACCCCGTACGTCCCGCAGGCGGATCCCGTCCGGCCGACGGAGCCCATGCCCGCGTGGGCCAAGGGAATTGCCCTGGCGGCCCCCACGACCGGCGCAGGCGCGTGGCTGGCCCTGGAGGGCGTCCGGGGCGTCCTGGAGGCCGTCTCCGTGGAGCTGGCCGCCGCACTCGGCGTAGGTGGCCTCTTCCTGTGGCTGGTACTGCGGGCCGCCGCACAGCGTGGCCCCCGGAAGGTGGTCAACGACTACCGGGGGTCCACGATCAACAACAGGAAGTCGTCCGGCGTCACATACAAGTCCAACAACGGCTGATCGCTCCACCGATTCGGGGTGATTCGGGAGACCTGGAAGACCTGGAATCCACCCCGGAATGAAGGCCACGGCCGCCACGGGAAACGGCACTTCAGGTGCCTTGGAATCCACCTGGAACAACACCTGGAAGCAGGCCGCCGCAAGAGACACGAGAGCCCCCCAGGGACAACCTGGGGGGCTCTCGTGCGTTTCGGGGGTCTCTCACTCGGCCCGGACGAGACGGGCGCTCTCCTCCAGGACAACGGACTTCAGGGCCGCCTCCTCCAGGATGATCGGAGGCTCCGTCAGGAGATCCCTGATCTCCGCCAGGGCCGCCCCGTCGGCCGTGGCCCGCTCCGGCAGGGCGCCGCCCTCCAGGAGACTCCTGATCTCCCCCAGGGTGGCCGCCTCCCGGCACGTGTGGCCACTGAAGGACTCCCGCAGGTACCCGCAGCGGGGGCACCGGCCGGAGCCGCTGAGAGACGCGTTCACGGCCGTGTCATCGACCACGCGCCCCATGAAGTCGTCCCACGTCGGGCCGTTCTCCCGGAGCGTGTCCAGCCGCTTCAGAATGTCCGCCGTATCGCTGTCGCCCGTCGACCCGATGCCGCCGGGAATGTCGTACGCCATAGCTGCCAGCCTCCTGCGCACTGAGCGCGTGTCTCCCTGCGCCGTCGGCGCAGGTCGCAGGGAAGAAGCCACCCCGGGGCGCCTCCGGCCATGGTCGACTGATCACGCCGGGGAATGCCTCTTTCCGGCGCCCATTCTCCCCCGTATGGTCCACCCCATGGCAACAGGTTCGGCATTCAGACCGTGGGTGCGTATGAACGACGGCCGCAAAGCAGCGGCAATCAATACAGGCGTGACCGCCAAAACCGCTGCCGTGTGCCCCAATTGCTCACACACTTCCCGGCGGCACGGCCCGGACGGCTGCACCGGTCTGACGGAACTTGGCGGCCCGGAATGCTCGTGCCGCCAACTGCCCACCACGAGGGACCGCCAGAAAAGGTTCGTGAATGACGCTGTGGAGCGAGCGGAGGCATAGGCCGTGTCAATCACCACCAAGGCAGAGCGCGACCTTGCCCGCGCCCTGGGGCTCTGCACCCGCTGCGGCTCCCCTCTTCCCGAGGAACACCAGCTCCTCCGCTGCGGCCCGTGCGTGAACTCCCAGCAGACAGCGAACGCGACGAGAAAGAACGTACGGAAAGCACGCCGGGCGGCCGGTCTCTGCGCCTGGTGCGGCGCCCCCTCGGGTGAGCATTTCCAATGCCGGGCCTGCGCCAGCAGGAACAACGCCTATCAGCGAGAACGACAGCAGCGAATACGCGAGGGGACGTGGCAGGACTAAGCTGTACCTGTCGGCTGGCCAGCCTCCCGACGACGTCAACACAGAGAGAGCCCCCGGGACATGACGAGCCCCCGGGGGCTCTTTCGTGTTCCGGTGTCAGCAACAATGTTGACCCTGACCTGGATTGATGGCCTGGGCCGGCTGGAATCCCGTCAATAAGCGGCCCGCCCACGCAAGGGCGCACGCGCCGGATTTTCCGGGCCGTCGATCCCAGCCGACAGATCAGCACCTGCGGTTTCCTGACCACCTGAGTGACCACCTCCCCATACCCCCTGACCTGCATAGACTGACCTGAGCCCGTCAAGAGGTGACCGGCCAGATGACCACCCTCCGGCGCCACCCGTCCCACCCCGCCCTGCGGAACGCAGAATGACCACCTGATTGACCACCACCATGGACCACTGACCTGCACAGACGTCGCTTTGGTGTCCCGCAGGTGACCACCCAGGTTGCCACCATGCCCAATTAGCAACAGATTGAACCCATTTGGCGCGCAGGCGGGACCCGCCGGGGTCATCCGCAACGCTCCGACCTGCGGTTTCATGAGCGTCAGGGCGGCCCTTCCGCGTGGCCGCTAGTGGGCCATCCAGGGGCGCGGAGGGAATCACGCCGGGGCAGTGCCGACAGGGCGCCAGAGGGGGCATTCTGTGGGCCGTTCTGGATCACTCAGGCTCGATCGCCCACGGGGCCCCGGAGTTGACGGATGGACGACCGTAACCGGGGGCCCCATTTTCGTTCCGGTGGGAGGAATTGGTTTTCTCCTTGGGAGGCATTTTCTCGATCCGGCCCGGCCTCCGATTTCCCTCGGTTTTCCCGCTGGCTTCACGCCTCCCCCTGCCTGCCTCACTCCTCCACCCACTCCGGCACGTCTCACCTATCAACCCCACTGGCTACGCACGCAGTTGCCACACACCCACCGGCATCACACCTTCAGGCAAGAGGCCACCTCCTCCGGCCTCGACCCTCCGGCTCCCGTCGTGGCGGCCGTCGCCTCCTCGGTCGTGTCACTGCCGCTCGCCCTGGCCGTCGGCACGGGGTGGACCGGACAGAGGACCGGAGGCCGTACCCTCGACCCCTCGGCCCGCCCTGCCGCTCCCCTGCCTCCGGCTCAGCACCACCCCACTCCCCTGCGTACCGACATGGAGGCCGGGCCCGAGGACATGAGCCCTGGAGGCACGGCTAGCCAGTCAGGCGCCTGTCATCTTTAGACCTAATGCTGACAACCACTCCGATCCAATGCAGCGATCCGGACATACCGGCACGTACCGTGCGTCAGATCCAATCAATCCGATGGTGATTTGCTGACAGCAATTGACGACAGGTGCGGACCCATGCCAGTGTGGCCGCTGTCAGCAAAACCCCCAAAGGAGACAGCGATGGCCAAGCGGCTCTACTCCCGAGTGTCGACCGCCAGTCAGTCACTCACCCGGCAGCGGCACTTGTTCGCAGAGGCAGGGCTCACCGACAAGCAGGGAAAGCCTGCCGACAGCGTGCACGTCTACGAAGATCCAGCCACCTCCTCCAAGATCCCCGCACTCGACCGCCCGGCCTTCCGCCGCGTGGCGGAGGAAGCGCACCCCGGCGACGACCTGTACGTGTCGGAACTGTTCCGCCTCTGCCGAGACGTGGCCGACATCCAGGCCGTCATCAAGTTCTGCCGGAGCCGGGGCCTGGCGCTCCGGGTGCTGAGCGGGCCCCTGAGCCAGTTCAAGAACCTGGCGGAGGACGACGCGACGATTTCCCTCGTGGTCAACGTCCTGGTATCCGTCGGCCAGTTCCAGCGCGACATTCAGAACGAACTCACCCGGGAGGGCGTGGAGGCAGCGGAGGCGCAGGGCCGCTACCGAGGCCGCCGACCGGCCGTGAAGAACGCCGACGACGTACGGAAGGACTACCAGGAGGAGGGCCTGAGTATCGCCGCCCTGGCCCGTAAGTACGGCGTGAGCCGGGGAGCGGTCCGCACCGCCCTGGAGGGCCTGCTGCCCGGCCAGGCTCCGGCCGTGGAGACGGCCGTGGACCTGGAGGTGACGACCGGCCCCGAGGGCGAGTGGCCGGGACAGTTGGCCGTACCCGTGGAGGCGCCCACCGGGTCGGCCAACGTGCGGGAGGTCTCCAAGGTTCTGAAGGCCGCCGGGTACCGGCCGCGCAACGGGGAGAGCATGAGCGGACGCGGCGGGTACAACGCGCACCAGGACCGCCAGCGCGTACGCGTCGTGCACCGCTTCGGGCCGGAGGGTGACGCGATGACCGAGCAGGAGTCGGCCGAGGCGCGCGCCGAACTCCACGACCGGTACGCCCGCGTGCTGGCCGAGGGCGGGTATCCCCTGGAGGCACGGGAGCCGGGCGCCCCGGTCTACGTGGCCGGAGCCAAGGTGAAGGCCAGCGACCGGCCGAAGGAGCGAACGGCCATCGTCGTCATGCCGGGCACCCTGGCCGACCACCTGACCGAGGACGGCACGGCGCCCATGGAGGACGGAACGGCCACCCGCAAGGCCCTGACGCAGGCGGAGACCGTCCGGCGCGGCAAGGGGTACAGCCTCCGCGTCCTGGCCCCGATGAGCGTGCACCGTGAAATCCTCGAACTGGCCTGGCCGTTGGCCGGTGGGGAGGGCTCCGAGTCGACCCCGGCGGAGCGGAAGGCGTACCGGGCGTACGCCGACCGGATCGAGGAGGCGGCCACGGCGTTCTGACCGGCACGGCCTGACGTACGGGACCACGCAACCAGAGGAGCAACTGAGATGTTCGAGATCATCCGCGCCATGGCCACAGCGGTGGCCGTCCTGTCGGCGAAGTGGGCGGAACTGAGCCGCCGATAGACGGCCAGCCGGAGGCCACGGACGGCCGCCTGAGACACGGAGAGCCCCCGACCGAGGGAAGCGGTCGGGGGCTCTCTGCTGCACACCTCCTCGGGCGTACAGAGCCAGCCTGCCACGTACGCCGGGGCCTGCCCGGCGGGACCTACGCGCCGACGGGGCGAACGCCCCGGAGACCCTTGATCACCGAAGGAGCGACAACGCTCCCGTCCGACTCGTTCAGTACGAGCATGTAGATCGTTTCGGGAATGGCCGGATCAACCCCCAGGGCGACGACCGGCCGCACCGTGCCGTCCTCGTAGTGCGCTTCGTACGGGCGGTTCGGATCGGCGTGGAGCATGACAGGAGCCCTCCAATTGGGTACGGCCGCCAGTGCGGCCCTGGAGGGCTCCCCCTGCCGCCACGTCCTCACCCCCGGTCGGTCATGCGACCGACCAGAAGAAGCCACCCGGGGGGCGCCGCCGGTCGGCCGGACGCATGGGACCGAGGACAGGGGGGGGCCGGGTGGCCTCTTCAGCGAGCACCGGCCCGCAGGCCGGTGGGAGACCCGTTCAGGGACGTATGCCGAACCCCTCGGCGTAGGAGAGCGTGGAGCGTTCCCGTGCCGCGTCGGCGCACACCTGCCGGTGAGCCTTGGCGATAGCCGCCCCGACCGTCGACCGGCCCGGGAACCGTCGCGCCCCGAGGCGGAGGGCCTGGCGCCGGAGCGCTTCCCTGCCGCCGGGGTGGGTCACGCCGTTGTCATGGAGCCACTGTGCCCACTCCTCCGGGCCCGCTCCGGCCCGAGGCTCCTCGGATACCTCCACGGGTGCGTGAGTGTCCCTGACGGCCTCCTGTGCCGCCCTGGGGAGCTGTACCGGGATCGGGCCGCCCAGGAGGAGGCGACGCAACAGTTCGTCGTACGTCTCGCCGTAGTCATTCACGCCCGTGCCGCCGGGGCGGAAGTCGACCAAGTGCGGGACCTTGCCGCCCTGCGAGTAGTCGTATTCAGCGCTCATGACGCCAGTCTGCCGCCCGTTCTGTACCTCCGACTGTTCCCGTAGTCCCTAACTGTTCCCCCCTATAGGGGGGGGAACAGGGAACAGTCTGGGCCGTGGGAACAGGGGAACAGAAAGTGGGTACAGGTCTGACCTGGGCTTTTGCATGATCAGGGAACAGTGGGAACAGTTTTGGGAACTGTTCCCCGATCATGGTCTGAAACCCCCTCTGGGAACAGGTTTGGGGAACAAGCAAAACCCCCCATACCGGACACGGCTGGGGGGTCATGCTCAGGGCACCTGGGACAGTCGCCCGGGGCCCCTCACTCCTCGATCGTTCCCTGTCCCTCGGCGGCCTTCCGTGCGATCAGTTCCTTGTGAGCCCTGGCTACCTTGGCGGCCTCGGCCGCCTTCTTGGGGAACCCCTCCAGGCCCTTCACGTTGGCCTCCTGGATCAACCGGTCACGCCCCATGGCCTCCCGCACCCCGGCCGCGTAGAGGACGCCTGCCCACTGCTCCGGCGTGTTCGCCTCCCCCTCCGGCTGCGGGTCGATGTCGACCATGACCAGGGAGGTGACCGGCCGCCCGTAGAAGTCGGTGGCCCCGTCGATCGCCACGACGTGCGGCGCCAGGGTCACGACGGAGCCGGTGGGCATGTCCTTCTGCTTGCTCGCCTCCACCTCCACGTACGTCATGGTCTGGCCCCGGTCGTCCAGGCTCATTTCCTTCGGGATCACCTTCAGTTCCGTGTCCGCCGCCGCGTAGACGGCCGAGGCACCCCGGGCCCGGATGTCCCGGCCTTCCTTGCCGTGGCCGGAGTGGTGGACCGTGAGGACGGCCGCGCCGGTCCGGTTGGCCATGGCCGCCAGCTTCTTGCAGATGCGCGCCATCTCGGAGTTGCTGTTCTCGTCGGCACCCGTGGCGCACTGCGCCTGCGTGTCGACCACGACGAGAGCGGGCCGCACGTGCTCCAGGAGCGCCCCCAGGGCCTCCCACTCCGTGCTCCCGATCTCGATCGGGGCGGGCCGCATGTAGAACGCGTGCCGCTCGCCTGACGTCCCGTACTGCTGGGAGTACGCGGCCATGCGCTTGCCCCACGCCTTAGAGCCCTCGGAGCACACGTAGACGACCGGTCCGGCGTTCGTCTCCCGCCCGTACCAGGGGCGGCCGGTGGCCACGCTGATGGCCATGGACAGGGCGATGAACGACTTGTACGAGCCGGAGGGCCCGACAAGCCACGCGGCCGACTGGCGCTCCAGGACGTCACGGATCAGGTGGGGCTCCGCCCCGATGGCCGACAGGTCGAAGTGCCAGCCGTCTGTCAGGTTGAGGCTCTGCATGGTGGAGGTGGCCCCGGTGCCGCCCTGGGGCGCGGGAAGCGGCACGGCCGCCTGCGCCGCCCTCATGGACGCCTGCCGTGCCGCCGCCATGACGCTGAAGGGCGTGTGGTACGGGTCGAGGCCGTTGGCCTGCGCCCACTCCCTCAGCTCCTTCATGCTGCGCGTGGTCTCGTCCGGCGGAATGGACCCCGGGAGGTCGCTCCAGTCGTTCTGTTCGGGCATCACTGTGTCTCCTGAAGGTGGTGCCGCCACCTGTGGAGAGCCCGCCAACTCTTGTACCGTGGGTACTGGAAAGGAGAGGTTGCGGACTGTCCACAGGGACGGACTTCTGACTTCTTCTGGGAGGCCCGGGGTTGCTGCCCTGGGCCTTCCGCTTGCCTGCACTCCGACCGGCCTAGGCCAGCCGGCCGATTGCTCACGCGGCGGCGATTCCCTGCCTGACCTGACGTGCCGCGTAGTCCTCCGGGACGCCGACCGACACGGCCGCGTCCTTCAGCGCCTGCCAGACCGTTGCCAGCCCGCAGGGCCCCGGACAGTCCCGGTGAGCCCTGGCGATCGCCCTGGCCCTGGCGTAGGCGGCCGTCCCCGCGCCGTTCGTCCGGTGGGCCGTGATGTGCTCCTGGGCCATCTGAAGGCCCCGGCTCAGGAACGGCCCGGTGTGTCGGCACCCGTTGCCCACCTGCCGCTCCCACACCGTCCCCGGGGAAGAGGCCACCCGCGCCGCTCCGCTGGACAGGACGACGCGGATCGAGGAGGAGCGGGAGGTGGCCTCTTCCCTGTTGGCCAGGGACAGGACGGCCTCCGGGAGCCGGACCATGCCGCCGCTCCCCCGGCCGCGCCACACCGCGTACGCCATACGGGACTTCAGGTCGACCCCGGGCCGCACGGCGTTCGAGGAGGCCATGCCGCCCAGGTACAGCCAGTGCTCACCCCGGGTGGTCGGCACGGTGCGGGTGGCCGGGAGCGTGGCCCTGGCCCACTCGACGGCCGCCGCGTCGTCCAGGTCCACGACCGTCACGCCGTCCGTGAAGGCGCCGCCGGGGTGCCAGCCCACGCCGTCCGCCTGGAGCCAGGCACGGCGCCACGCCGGGGACGTGATGACGCCCTGATCGGTCGTGGCCGCCGCCCATCCGTGGCAGGGCCTCGGGCACTCGCACCAGCCCTGGGAGCGCATGTGCGGCCGTCCGCCGCACCGGTTGCCCTCACACGCCGGGCACAGCGACAGGGGCCGCTTTCCACGGAGCGGGAAGACCGGCACCCCGAGGGCGGCCAGCTCCAGGGCCGTGGCGACCTGCCCCGTGCTCATCGCTGCGCCTCGGGGTCGATGACCTGTCCGTTCAGCCACGCTTCGATGTCCGCGCGCCGGTAGCGGGTGTGTCCGCTGCGGCCCGGGGCCTTCAGGTACTTGGGGCCCGTCTTGTAGTACCGGTGGGCCCGGAGGGTGTGAACGCTGATGCTGTACTCCGCCGCCACCTCCTGGGGCGTGAGCACCGCCTTACGAGCCTCCGCCACCTGCACCGTTGCCATATCCGCCTCCTCTGGTGCTGAATTCGCACCATACGTTGCCGTAAGTGATCCAGCTCTGAGCATAGACCGGCCAAACGCTGCGTCAAGCGGCTAAAGGCATCTCAGGCTGCACCACGAGTGACGACAGGGCTCAACCTCGGGACAGGTTCACCAGGTTGGGGAGGACGGCACGTCAGAAGTCTTTTTCGGCGCGGCCGTTGGCGCCTACGCGGCGGGGAACTCCGCCAGGAGGGCGGACACCTCGGGGACGTCCCGGAAGTCCTCCAGCCGCTTCAGGACGACGGCCGCGCGCCCGTCGGTGCGGTCGCTCGCCATGTCGGCCGACATGCGCACCATGCGGTCGGCCGTGGCCGCCGCCTCCTCCGGCTCGTTGGCGTCGGCCAGGGCGACAGCGAGCCAGGACAGATACAGGGCCACCTCCCGGGCATGCGTCGCGTCGTACTGCCCCAGGACGTCACGCAGGCGCGGGACGGCCCGCAGAGGCCGGTGCAGCTCTGTGTACACCCGGGCCTCCATGACCTGGAGTTCACCCGGCGAGACCCAGTAGAGGTACCCGGGCTCCTCCGTGCCGGGGGTGTGCTCCGTGATCGCCTCCCCGGCCTCTCCGAGTGCCCGCATGGCGGCCTGCGCGTTGTCGGTCCCTCCGGCCTGCGTGTGCGCCCACGCCACCCGGTCGAGGTACAGGGCCCGCGCCCGAGGGGGAGCACCGGCCGCGCCGTCGGCCGCCGCCCGCGCCATGGCCACGGCCTTCAGGGGATCCCCCACGTTGGATGTCTGGTAGGCGAGCGAGCCCAGGAGGTTGCCCGCCAGCGTGGCATCCCCGGCCTGGTGCGCCGCCGACAGGCCGAGTCGGTAGATGCGCTCCGCGTCCTCATGCTGGCCCGCGTCCGAGGCGATCCAACCGGCGACCTGCGCCAACTCGCCTATGGCGCAAAGAAGTTGACGCCCGGTGTCGTCCGTGAACGTCGACTCCCGGTAGAGGGTCACGGCGGCCCGCAGCTCCCGCAGGGCCCGCCCGATCAGGTCGCGCCCGTACACGACGTCATCGGCCAGCCGGAGGCCGTGGACCCGTCCGTTCAGGTCGGCCACCGTGCTGGCCCCGATCAGGCGCCCCTCACGGACCGCCAGGGGGGCGAGCGGGTCACCCTCGGGCAGGAAGTCGGCCACGGTCGGCACGGACGCTGTGGCGGCCGTCCTCTCCACGGCTGTGGCGCGCTCCAGGGTCTCCAGGTCCACGCGGAACACGGCGGCCAGGAACGGGAGCCAGTCCCGGGGCGTCCGGCGGCCGGTCTCCCACCGGTAGACGTGCTGCCGGTCGAGCGTCGGCGCTCCCCCGGCCAGGATGTTCAGCTTGCGGGCAAGGTCGGATTGAGACCAGCCACGTTCCTGGCGCAATCTCCGGATCATCGGACCGATGTTTTCCCCGCCTGCCATGGCCTCATTGTGGATTACAGACAGGACTACATGCAGGCACTCCCTGCGGCCCTCTCCCGGGCGGTTCGCTGGCAGGTACGCCAGCACGCGAGAAACGACGGGATCATGCCCATGGGATACCAGGAACAGCCGCCGACGATGCTCGGTCACGGAAAGCTGCCTTACCCGGCCGGAACGCTCGTGGTGGACACCATCTCGGAGCGCACGGGCCACCTGGTCGGCGTAATCGAGGAGCGCTCGAAGGAGTCCGGCAAGGTCGTGAGCGCGCAGGCGTTCATGCGGCCGGAGGGTGGCGGCATCGAGTGGGACGTACCCCTTGATCGCATCGAGCCGGTGGCCGGTGACCAGGGCTGACGGACCCCTCCGGCGTACACATGCCGTACAGGTCACCTCTGGCCGCCCCTAGCCGCTTCGCTACACCCCTAGCAGCTTCCCGCGCAGGTCAGAGGTACTTCCGGCACATGGCCCCTGGTCAGAGAGACGCACAGGCCACACAATAGATGCGATGCCGGAATACGAATTTGTCGACGTGTACGTGCCGCGCGGGGTCTCCCGCAAGGAAGCGGCCCGTCTGCTGACCGACCATGCCGAGTACGGACACTGGGAATTGGACCGCTTGAGCCTGCACCGGGACGGCAGCCGCAGGGTGCGGCTGCGTCGGCGCATCATCCGTCAGGTGCGCGCCACCTGGTGAGAACAGCGGAGCGGGCCCCGCTGTCGCGAGGCCCGCCCCTGTCCGTCCGTGCGCTTCCGACTACGCGGCGGCGCGGGCGCGGCGGTAGAGGATGCTGCCCGCGAGCAGCAGTCCGGCGGCCGCCGGAATCGCCATCCCGAGTGAACCGGCACCGGTCTGAGCGAGTACGTCGTGGCCCGCGGGCTGCGCGACGATCTGCGTCTCAGGGGTGTTCGGGGTCGGACGGGTAATCGGGTTGTCGGGCTGCTCGGGCGTGGCCGGCGGCGCGACAGCTGAGTCGTTCTCGCAGTCGCTGCCCGTAGTGGGGTTGAGCAGGCCACCGATGGTGACGCTGTTCCCACAGGCGTTCACGGGAAGGTCGATCGGCACCTGGATCGAATTCCCGGAACCGATACCGGGTGAGTTCGACGTGCCCCCCTCCGCGTGCGCCCCGCCGGACGGCGCGGTGTGCGATCCGCCCTGGTACGAGCCGTCGGCCTGCGCACCACTGCCCGGCGTGGTGGCGTGCGATCCGCCGCCGTAGCCGTCGGACGCGGCGCCCGACGTGGTGTCCGACGTGTTGGCACAGGTGTTGCCGAGCGCCGGGTTGAGCAGCCCGACCACATTGACGGTGTTCCCGCACACGTTCACGGGGACGTGCACCGGGGCCTGGACGGAGTTCCCGGACAGCACGCCCGGAGAATTCGCCGCGATGCCTTCGGCACCCGCGTCCGCCTGTGCGTAACCGCCGCCGAGCGCGAGCACTCCGCCCGCGGCCGCAACCGTAATCAGGCCTTTGCGCGTGACCTGTCTCATAACTTCGATCCCTGCCTTCTGCCTTCAGGACTGCCCCTGGGCTTCGATGCCGGGGCAGGATGCCCAGCGGCCCCGAAGTGCATGGCGCGCACTCCGGGGCCGCCAGGGCTCAAACCCATACGGGTCGGAGGTACGACGTCACGCGTTGACGCAGGCGTGGCCGAAGGCGGGGTTCAGCAGCCCGACCGCGGAGACCGTGTTGCCGCACGCGTTCACCGGCACGTGGACGGGGGCCTGGATCACATTGCCCGAGGCCACACCCGAGGACCTGACAGCGGCACCCTGGGCACCCGAGTCGGCGACGGCCATACCCGCGCCCGCGAGCACCAGACCACCAGTGACAGCCGCAGCAGCGACGACCTTCTTGATCATTATTCCTCCTTGTTGGCAAATGCGGTCCCAGCCGCGGACCGCAACACCTGTAACGAAGAGGAACGAAATGAGGCTACGAGCCTATGGTCGCATTCACTCTTTTCAGTCGGGTGTGCACACGCTGTCGAATAGACGTGCGTCGCTCAGCTGTGGTCGATGAACCGGTCCAGGACGCGCACACCGAATTTCAGGCCGTCCACCGGCACCCGCTCGTCCACGCCGTGGAACATCCCGGCGAAGTCCAGCTCCGGCGGCAGCTTGAGCGGCGCGAAGCCGAAGCCGCGGATGCCGAGGTCGTCGAAGGACTTGGCGTCGGTGCCGCCCGAGAGCATGTAGGGAACGGCCCGCGCGATCGGGTCCTCCGCCGAGAGCGCGGTCTGCATGGCGTCCACCAGCTTCCCGTCGAAGCTGGTCTCCAGGGCCTTGTCGCCGTGCACGTCCTCGCGCGTGACGCGCGGGCCGAGGATCCGGTCGAGGTCGGTCAGGAACTCCTCCTCGTACCCGGGCAGGAAGCGGCCGTCGACATGGGCGCTCGCCTGGCCGGGGATCACATTCACCTTGTAGCCGGCGCCGAGCATGGTGGGGGCCGCGGAGTTGCGCAGGGTGGCCCCGATCATCTTCGCGATGCCGCCGAGCTTGGCGAGGGTGGCCTCCATGTCCTCCGGGTCGAGGGGGGTACCCAGCGCGTCGGACAGCTCGTCCAGGAAGGACCGTACGGTCTTGGTCACCCTCACCGGCCACTGGTGACGGCCGAGCCGGCCCACGGCCTCGCACAGCTCGGTGATGGCGTTGTCGTTGTTGGTCATCGAGCCGTGCCCGGCGGTGCCGTCCACGGTCAGGCGCATCCAGTGCATGCCCTTCTGCGCCGTCTCGACCAGATACAGCCGCAGGTTCTCGTTGACGGTGAAGGAGAAGCCGCCGACCTCGCTGATCGCTTCCGTGACGCCTTCGAAGAGACCGGGGTGCTTGTCGACGAGATACCGCGCGCCGTAGGTGCCGCCCGCCTCCTCGTCGGCGAGGAAGGCCAGCACGATGTCGCGCGGCGGCTTGCGGCCGCTGCGCATCCGGTCGCGTACGACCGCGAGGGTCATCGCGTCCATGTCCTTCATGTCGACCGCGCCACGGCCCCAGACACAGCCGTCCGCGATCTCACCGGAGAAGGGGTGGTGCTGCCAGTCGTCGGCGTTGGCGGGGACGACATCGGTGTGGCCATGGATGAGCAGGGCGGGCTTTGAGGGGTCCTCACCCTCGATCCTGGCCACGGTGGAGGCGCGGCCCTTGTGGGACTCGAAGATCTTCGGTTCGAGGCCCACTTCCGCGAGCTTCTCCGCGACGTACTCGGCGGCGGCCCGCTCCCCAGGGCCCGAGTGGTCGCCGTAATTACTGGTGTCGATCCGGATCAGATCACGGCAGAGGTCCACGACCTCGTCCTCGCCCGAGACGGTCCTGCCCGCGTTCGGCTCGCCCACGCTGCTCACTCCCACGGTCGTTGCTGGTGGTCCTCACATCCTCCGCGATCCCGGCCCGCTTCCCAAGGGCGGCCCCCGGCCGTCATACGCCCGTCACACGGGACGGGCACGTGATCGGGCACCGTTGAATGTTTGCTATGGTTTTCCACGTCGGAACGGCCCACGGCCCTCCGGCAGACACCTTGTCCGGGTGGCGGAATGGCAGACGCGCTAGCTTGAGGTGCTAGTGCCCTTTATCGGGCGTGGGGGTTCAAGTCCCCCCTCGGACACCAGGGGTAGGTCACACAAATACCCTGTTTGGCTTCACAGAACTCCCAGCACGGACTCGTCCGGGCTGGGAGTTCTGCTGTGTTGGGGGATCTTGGCCGGCGAGGATGCGCCGACGATGCCTGGTCGGCGTGCGCGGGGTCGCTGGTGACTGGTCGCGAGGGGCGCAGCAACAGGACGTAGCGAGTCAATCGCTGTGCTGAATCACCGCTCAGCCTGTGGCACACCGAGCACATCGGGGTGCGTATCACGGCGTCATTCCCACAACTTCCTGGCCTTTCTCGGATTCACCGTAGCCCTCTGCTGCTATAAGCAGCTCGTCCGCCGCACCACATAGGAAACGGTCTCCATGGCGGAACAAGCGACGCTCACTCATTCAGTCGATGGGCAACTCGCTCGCCACCGCATACCCTGTGTGCGGATCAGCGAGGGGCCAAAACCGGGCGAGACTTCCCTATCTCACCCATGGCCAGTAAATCCAGCCGGCGGTCATCACCATGGGAGATCACGCATGAATGATCACAAGAATTCGAACGAGGTTTCTCGGCGTCAATTCGTCGCGTTCTCCGGCGTCATTGGTGCGGCGACGCTCCTGGCCGGTGCGGGAGCGAGCGGGAGCGCGGCCGCGGCAGCAGGACCGGTGCACGGAGAGCCCTTGTCCGACCCATGCCCCACCTCCCCTCCCGGGGCAGGACCGAGCCCCTGCCCCCCTGCTCAGCTTCAGTCCGTCTGCGGCAGTCCCACCGACAATGATCCGCTGTGGAATGATGTCCGGTACTGCACTCACGGGACACTCCCGCCGCCGCAGTCCGGGCCCAACTGCTTGAAGACAACCCCGAATTACGTCGTTCTGCACGGCAAGCCGGAGACCCAGCACAATTATCTCCTGGCCCCCAGTTGTCGGATCACAGGTATCGAATGCCCGTTTCTCACGACCTCTGGGGCGGCGAACTACTGGAACGACGCATGGGGGAACGCGAGGAGCGGGGGGAGCGTCCCCGTGCAATATCCCAATATCGGATTGGGGATCAACTCGCAGAACGCCCGGCGCTTCAACCAGTTGCACATTCACATGGCCGGCGTCAGGGCGAGCACGCAGAGGCGACTGCAAGAACTCGAAATGATGGGCCGCATGGCCACCCACCCCGCACAATGGGGTGCACCGCCCTACCAGGTACCCATCTCGGGCCCCCAAGGCACAGGGGATCGCACGTACCGAGTTCTCAAGCTGCCCGACCTCGGGCAAAATCTTTTCATGCTGCTGCACCGGTATGTGGTGGTGCCGTCCGGGCTGGACATGGCGAATCAGACACTGATCGTGGTGCCGAAGATGACAACCGCCGGATTCGCTGGGACCTTTTATGTCCTCAACAGCGACAATTCGCTCCACGACGGTACGAGCACCTGTGACTACTTGCTTGTGTACAGCTGACGCCGTCGCTCGTGTTGGCGGCGGTACTCGCCAGGGGCTTTCCCGTACTCGCGTTTGAAGGCGCGGTTGAACGCGGATTCCGAGGTGTAGCCGGTCAGCCGGGCGATGGTGTGCAGGGGGGTGTCGTCGAGGCGGAGCAGGGTGCCGGCCGAGGTCATCCGCCACCAGGTGAGGTACGTGAGGGGTGGCGTGCCGACGAGGGTGGTGAAGCGGCGGGCGAATGCCGCTCGTGACAGCCCCGCGCGTGCGCCCAGTTCTTCCACGGTCCAGGGGTGGGTGGGGTCACCGTGGAGGTGATGCAGTGCGCTGCTGACCGCCGGATCGGACAGGGCTGCCGCCCAGCCGGTGGTGGCGCTCGGGGCCCGCTCCTTGTACCAAGTGCGCAGGATGTACAGCAGCATCGTGTCCAGCAGGCTGGAGACGATGGCGTCGGAACCGGGGTTGCGCTCGTTGAGTTCGTCGCCGAGGAGAGCAACGACGGCCGAGAGGGGAGCCTGCCGGCTGACTCGGGCAGGCAGGTGGATGAGGTCCGGGAGCTCCGCCAGGAGCGGGTGCGGGCGGGCGCGGTCGAGTTGGTAGGAACCGCAGATGAGTACGGTGGCGGCCGCCGCGCCCTGAATTTCGGTACGGGGGATCCAGGCGTCGTCCAGGTCCTGGGTGGCGTCGACGAGCGCACTGGACGGGTGGTCGGCGAGGGCGAGTTCCTGCCCGTGAGACACGAAAACCACGTCGCCCGCCGCGAGAGCCGCCGGTGCGGCGTTACGCGACAGCAGCCAGCACCCGCCCTCAAGCACCACATGGAATCCCGGGCCACTGGTCGGCGCGAAGCGCAGGCCCCAGGGTGCGGTGAGGTGGGTACGTGCCGAATGTGGCCGGCCGGTCCGGATCGTAGCTACCGCGTCACTGACGACGTCCATGAGGGAAACTCTACCTGGGAGGGCTCATGCGAGACGCACGGTCAAAGAAGCGAGACTTTTAGGCATGGATCGTCTCGCCGGACGGCTCTAACGTCGGAATGCGTCAGGTGCTCCGGATCGGCCGGCCACCGACAGCGTCCCGAGACCGAGGAACCATGACCCCCACCCTTTCTTCAACCGTGTCCCGTTCTGCCGCGGAGGGCGGCGAGTTCGCCGGAAAGCGTGTCCTGGTGACAGGAGGGACGCGCGGGATCGGCGCAGCGATCGTCGACAGGCTCACCAGGGCCGGTGCCGCGGTCGCCTTCACCGCCCGCTCGGCGTCCGCGTCCGCGCAAGAAAGCGAGCTGTTCGTACGGGCCGACATCGGCACCCGGGAGGGGATCGACGTGGTCACCCGGCATGTGAACGAGCGGCTGGGCGGGGTCGACATTCTCGTCCACAACGTGGGCACCGACGGAGACCAGCACGTTCCGCTGCTGACACAGGAGGACGCTGTGTGGCAGTTCGTCATGGACATCAATCTCTTCGCTCCCGCACGGCTGGACCGGGCGCTGGTGCCCGGCATGGTCGAGCGCGGCGCGGGAGCTGTTGTCCACATCTCCTCGCTCTCCCGCTCGATCCCGAGCGCGAACCGAGTTCCGTACGGATCGGCCAAGGCCGCTCTGTCCCACTACAGCAAGGGGCTGGCCAACGAAGTCGCCCCGAGCGGGGTCCGCGTCAACAGCGTCACTCCTGGTTTCACCGAGAGCGACTGGGGCCGCTCCTTCGTCGCGACCTTCGCGGACAAGGCGGGAGTCGACTACGAAGAAGGCCGCCGGATGGTCATGAACGGGATCGGCGGCATTCCCCTCGGCCGGCCGGCCCGCCCCGAGGAGGTGGCCGAACTGGTGGCCTTCCTGGTCTCGGACCGGGCGTCATCGATCACCGGCGCCGAACACGTCATCGACGGCGGCACCAAGCCCACTGTCTGATCCAACTGCCTGATCCGACGCCCAGCAAGGAGCTGCACCTCTTATGAACACCACCCCCATCGAGCTGCCCGACGCGGTGAGCCGCTACCTGGAGGCTCACCTCGTCCGGAACACCCCGACCGCCCTCTCGGCATTCCACGAGAGCGCCACCCTCACCGACGAGGGCGTCACCCACACCGGCACCACCGCCATCGAGACATGGCTCAGCACAGCGGCGAGCGAGTTCACCTTCACCACCGAACGGCTCGGCGCCGAGCAACTGGACGACACCCACTGGGTCGTGACGAACCGGCTGGAGGGCGACTTCCCCGGCGGGCGCGTCGATCTCCGCTACCGCTTCACGCTCCGTTCCGGCCTGATCGAGGACCTCACGATCGCCCCCTGACCACGGCCACCGCCGGAAGACTCGCTGTCCCTCACGCAGTGGCCGACGAGGGTCAGGTGCGGGGGGCGGCTATGAGGGCGGTGGTTTCCATGGGGAGTCCCGCGATGTGGTCGATGTCGAAGCCGGCCCGGTCGAGGAGGCTCCGGAACTGGCCGATGGAGCGGTGCCGGCCACCGTTGGTCATCAGGAGGTGGAGGTCCCACAGCGCGGGCAGCACGGTGGAGTTTTCGTCGGTCACGGTGCGGTCGAGGACCAGGAGCCGGGCGGCGGGGCCGGTCATGGCGTGGCGGCAGTGCTGGAAGGCTTCGACGACGTCGTCGTCACTCCAGCCCGCGAGGACGCGGCAGAAGAGGTAGACGTCGCCGCCCTGGGGGACGGCCTTGAACATGTCCCCGGCGTGGAGTCCGACGCGGTCGAGGCCGACGGTGCGGGAGAGGTATTCGCGGGCGATCGGTATCACGTGGTCGCGGTCGACGAGTTCGCCGCGGGCGTCGGGGGTGGCCTCCAGGATCACGGAGAGGAGGTGGCCGTTGCCGCCACCGCAGTCGACGATGGTCTTGCCGCCGGAGAAGTCGAAGATGTCCGGGACGTAGTCGAAGAAGAGGTTGCCGGCCTTCATGGTCCGCTGGAACCGGACAGCCATGTCGGCGTGGTCGTCGAGGTAGGGGTAGAGCGGCTGGCCGTAGGCGAGTTCGAAGCCCGCGGTCAGGGTGGTGAAGCATTCCGCGGCGCGGCCCCAGGCGGTGTAGAACTCCTCGCCGTAGAGCAGGCACATGTCCCGCATGGTCCCGGGCTGGTCCAGGAGCGCGGCGGAGACCGGGGTGTTCCGGTACCCGGTCCCGTGATCCCCCTCGAACACACCCATCGCCACCAGGAGACGCATCAGGCGGCGGATGCCCTCTTCCTCGGCGCCGGTGGCCTCGGCGAGTTCCACGCCGGTGGTCCGGCCGGCTTCGATGTGATCGGGCAGGCCGAGCTTCGCGGCGGTGTGGACGGCTTGTGCCCGCCATCCCCCGGTGATCAGCTCGACTACCTCTTGGGCCGCCTTCAGATCGGCTTTCACTGTGAATTCTCCAGTATGTCGAGGGATTGCTGCGTCGCGTGTGGGGAATCCCTCTGGGTTCAGGTGGGAATCTCGCCCCGCCGGATCACCGGAATTTCTATGCCCAGCGCCCGGAGCTGGTTGTACGGGTTCATGAATTCTCGGTTCTGGACGATTTTTCCGTCGTCGAGCAGGAACGAATGGATGAAGTGGTTCTTGTAGTGCCCCGGCGGGTAGCCCGGGAAGAGAATCGCACCCTCGCCGTCGCACTCGACCCAGAACCGGTTGGGATCCTGCGTCTCGAAAATCTCGACGTTGTACCAGACCCAGTCGGGGAAGCACTCCAGTGACCAGGCACCGTGTGCCTTCAGCTTGTCCTGGCCGCGCGAGACGATCGGCTCCTCGGTGTCGGCCGTGTACAGGCCGCCGCTGCCCTCCTCGGTGAAGAGGAGATAGCGGCTCCGGCGCCCCTCGCCCTTCCTGCTCATGTAGTCCTCGACCACGGCTCGGTGGCGGCGCCGGAGTTCCGCTTCATCGTCGGACGCCGGTTTGTTCACGGTGGCTTCGGCCATTGCCAGACCTCACAGGAGAGACGACGGATGGTAAATCCAGGAATTCGCTGGCGGGTCTGGAATACCTTATACGGGGCGCCGGGTGTCCAACCGGCGATTTCCGTCCGTTGGACACCCGGCACCCCGCCACTTGGACGGACCCGACTTCTTGCAGGCTCCGGACCGGACCGGTATTTTGCGTGAATGCTTGATTATGTAGTCGCCGATGTTTTTACCGATGAGCCTCTCTCGGGAAATCCGGTGGCCGTCTTCCTGGACGCCTCGGAGCTTTCCGCCGTACAGATGCAGCGCCTGGCCCGGGAGCTGAATCTCTCGGAGACGACATTCGTCCTTCCGCCACGGGACGGAGGTGATGTGCGGGTCCGCATCTTCACCCCGGTGAACGAGCTGCCCTTCGCCGGCCACCCGACTCTGGGCACCGCGATCGTCCTGGGCGCGTCCACCCGGCGAGAGCGGATACTCATGGAAACCGCCGTGAGTACCGTTCCGTTCGAGTTCGACCGGGGCCCGGACGGCGCAATCCGCTCGGCCAGCATGCGGCAGCCGATCCCGACCTGGGAGATGTACGAGGAGGCCGAGGACCTGCTCGCCACGCTCGGTGTGAAGTCCTCCGTCCTGCCGGTGGAGGTCTACCGCAACGGCCCGCGCCATGTGTTCGTCGGACTCGACAGCGTGGCGGCGCTGTCCGCGGTGCGGCCCGATCTACGGGCGCTGGCCAAGCACTTGGACATGGCGGCCAACTGCTTCGCGGGGTCGGGAAGCCACTGGCGGATGCGCATGTTCTCGCCCGCCTACGGCGTCGCCGAGGACGCGGCGACGGGGTCGGCCGCCGGGGCGCTCGCGGTGCACCTGGCGCGGCACGGTCTGATCCCGTACGGACATCAGATCGAGATCCTCCAGGGCGTCGAGATGGGCCGTCCCTCCACGATGCTCGCTGCCGCCGGCGGCAGCGAGCATCGGGTCGACACGGTGGAGGTGGCGGGCTCCGCGGTCATCGTCGCCCGTGGGGCGTTCCAGCTCTGAGGCCGGACGATGTCATGGCTGGAGCCGGCCGGCGGTCCAGCCGGCGTCGGCGCGGTCGTAGCGCAGCCGCCGGTGCAGCCGGTCGAGGCTGCCGTGCCAGAACTCCACCGCGGACGGCTTGAGCAGGTAGCCGGCCCAGGCCGGCGGTCGTGGCAGCGGCTCTCCGCTGTCCGCGAGGATCCTGGCCTGTTCCCGCAGCGTCTCCTCGTCCCCCAGGGGTTCGCTCTGCCGGGCCACGGCCGACATCGGATGG
Organism: Streptomyces sp. NPDC058198; assembly: GCF_042882605.1. Taxonomy (NCBI): domain Bacteria; kingdom Bacillati; phylum Actinomycetota; class Actinomycetes; order Kitasatosporales; family Streptomycetaceae; genus Streptomyces; species Streptomyces sp. NPDC058198. The sequence goes on along the minus strand of NZ_JBHVVP010000006.1, from coordinate 112,799 downwards.
GTGGCGCGGGGGCGGGCGTGCCACAGGGCGTCGGACTCGGCGTCGGAGAGCCGGCCGGTCGGCCCGGTGAAGATGATCTGCTGCCTGGTCTCCCGCCAGTACCAGACGCCCGAGGACCATCTGGTGGCCGCGATGTCATGGCCCTTCGGGCTGGTGGCGTGGCTGGTGAACACCAGTCCCTCGTCGGTGAGTTCGATGGTCTGGACGATCCGGTTGGAGGCATGGCCCGCGGTGTCGGCGGTGGCCAGCGACAGGGCCCCCGGTTCGCGTACTCCCAGCTCCTGGGCGGTCTTGAACCAGTCGCGGAAGAGGGCGATCGGGTCCGCCGGCGGCTCGTCGAACTCGGGCAGCGCCAGATCGACGGAACCGGCGAACGTCTGAGGATTGTCTTCGGGCATGTCGTGTCTCCCTGGGTCGACGGGATCGTTGAGGTTCGCGCGGGGTCAGGCGTCCGGTTCAGCGTCGTAGACCAGTCCGAGGCCGGACAGCGCGGCTCTGCTGTACTCACCCTCGACCGTGGCCTCGACCTCGAACTGCACCCGCTCGGTGGGCGGATAGCCGATCAGCTGGGCGGCGCGGTGCGGCGGCAGCGGCTGCTCGCGGGCCCCGGCCGATTCCCACAGCATGACCGCCCCCCAGCGGTTGCCCGGGCGGTCCGAGATCCAGAACTTCAGGCGCAGGCCCTTGACCGAGGTCCACGGCGGCACCCCCTCGTCCCGCAGATACTCCCGCAGTGAGTCGATGCTCTGCTCGGACTCGGTCAGATCCCACCAGGCGATGGTGACGATCATGCGCGTAACACCTCTTCCATGTGTGTGGCCCAGATGTGCTGCCCGTCGCGGGTGAGCACCGATTCGGCGTGGAACTGCATCGAGGCGAAACGCGGTCCGCGCAGCGCGTGCACCTCGCCGCTTCCGGCGTCCCTGCTGACCTCGATCCGGCCGACGCCGGGGTGGTGGATCTCGTCCTCGCCGCAGCGGGCGGCGAACGCGTTGTAGAACCCGGCGAGCACGCGGGTGCCGAACAGGTCGATCTCGCGCCGGGTGCCCTGGTTGCAGACGTCGCAGCGCCGCACGTCCAGACCGAGGCGCCGGCTGAGCACCTGGTGGCTGAGGCAGACCGCGAGGAACGGGCGCCGCCGCGCCAGCAAGGAGCCGATCGCCGCGTGCAGATGGGCGATGCGGGGATCTCCGGTGTCGTTGGGATCGCCGGGCCCCGGGCCCATGACGACCAGGTCGTGGTCGTCGAAGGAGTACTCCTCGTCGAACCGGCGCACCGTCACCTGAGGTCCCAGGGACCGCAGCTGATGGCCGATCATCGCGGTGAAGGTGTCCTCCGCGTCGACAACCAGCACACGGCGGCCGGCCAGGGCCGGCACCGGCCTTCCGCGTGCCGAGTCCCCGGCGAGCCAGAACCGGGCGAGGTCCGTGTTGCGGCTCTCCAGGGCCGACCGTACGGCCGGGTGGTCACCGAGGCCGCCCCGCCGGGCGCCCTCCGGGGCCGGCCGTGTCGCGGGGTGCTCGCCGGCGCCGTCCTGGCGGCCACCGTCCAGGGCGGACAGCAGACCGGCCGCCTTCGCGCTGGTCTCGGCGGCCTCGGAGACCGGATCGGAGTGCCGTACGAGGGTGGAGCCCACCCCGATGCTCATACGGCCGGCGCGGTCGATGTCCGCGGTGCGGATCAGAATGGCGGAGTCCAGGGACCGGCGGCCGCCCTCCCGGCCGATCAGGGCCATGACGCCGCTGTAGTACCCCCGGCCCTGCGGCTCGTACCGGCTGATCACCCGGCACGCGCTCTCCAGCGGGCTCCCGGTCACCGTCGGCGCGAACAGCGTCTCGCGCAGGATCTCCTGCGGCTCCCGGCCGGACCTGCCCTCGATGAAGTACTCGGTGTGCGCCAGCCGCGCCATCTCCTTCAGGTGCGGACCCACGACCCGGCCACCGGCGTCACAGACGCGGGCCATCATCTTCAGCTCTTCGTCCAGCACCATGTACAGCTCGTCGCTCTCCTTCTCGTCGGAGAGGAACTCCAGTACGTCGGAGAGCACAGGCCCGCCCGGCGGGTACCGGTGGGTACCGCTGACCGGGTTCATGACCGCCGCGCCCGCGCGCAGGCTGATGTGCCGCTCCGGGGTGGCGCCGACGAAGGTACGGGCGCCGGTGTGCACGATGAACGTCCAGTACGCGCCCGACTCCCGTTCGCACAGCCGGCGGAAGAACGTCAGCGCGCCGGCCGGGCCGTAGCCCTCGATGTCGGCGACGAACGACCGCTTGACGACGAAGTTCGCCCCCTCGCCGCTGCCGATCTCCTCGGCGACCACCGTGCGGACGATCTCCGCGTACTCCTCGTCGGCCACATCGAAGCGGCCGTTCGCCAACCGGATCGGGACGTCGGGAATCCGCCCCAGCACCTCGGGCAGCGACAGCACGGCCTGCTCCGTCACCCGTAGCGCGAGGAGCGGGGCCCCGTCGTCGACGCAGGCGAAACCCCGTTCGGCGATCTGCCGGTAGGGGACGATCACCAGGACGTCCTGACCCTCCCCACCGGCTTCCCCGGGCACCGGGATCCCGGCGAGGGAGTCCAGCTCCGACAGGTCGCCGACCAGCACGTCCAGCCGGTCCTGACCGGTCGACTCCGGACGGTGCAGCAGCGCGAACGGCGGCGGCCGGCCGCTCAGCACCCGGGCCAGCGGATCCGCGGTCACGCCAGGACCTCCGCGTGGCCGACCACCATGGCGCAGCGCTGCGCCGCGTATTCCAGGGTCAGCCGGTGGTGGTTCGCGGAGAAATCCCCGATCGCGTCGGCCACCAGGAACGTCTGGATGTCGTTGGTGAACGCCTCCACCGCGCTCGCCAGCACCCCCACATGCCCGTACACGCCACAGACGACGAGCTGGTCACGCCGGCGCGAGCGCATCCATTCCAGCAGGTCCGAGCGGTGGAACGCGCTGTAGCGCCACTTGGTGAACAGCCGGTCGTCCGGTCCGGGAGCCAGCGGCCCGACCACCTCCCGGTCCGCCGGGTCCGTGCGCATCCCCGGACCCCAGAAGTCCTTCAGCAGGCCGCGCTGTTCGTCGGTCATGCCACCGGGCTGCGCCGTGTACGCCACCGGCACGTCCAGCTCGCGGCAACGGTCCCGCAGCGCGGCCACGTTCCGTACCAGCTGGTCCCGCAGCTCTTCGGGTAACGGCCGCAGGAAATATCTCTGCATGTCGTGGATCAGCAGCACCGCACGCCCGGGATCGGCGGCCCAGTCGGCGGAGTTGGCCGGGAGATCGACGGCGGTGGGCAGCGCGTACGGCTCTATGAGGGGAATACTGGACATGCGTGGCTGTCTCCTTGAGAAGGCATACGTCCCGTCCGGGAGGTTCGTGGCGCTATGTCGAGCGTGGGGCGTTCCGGGCCAATTGCTCGGCGACCACCCTCCATCCCCGGGCGCACTCCATCGCCAGGTTCGCGATGGCGTGCCGACGGTGGGCGGGGACGCTGTTCGCGAGGTTCTCCCATGTCTCACTGCTCATGGCATGGGCTTCCATCAGGCGCAGCAGGGTGCGCCCGTTCTCGCTGTAGCGGAGCGAGGGGTCCGTCCTGAGCCGCTGGACCACCGCCGCGCGATCCGGTGGCTCTTGCTCAGGCCCCGCGTCGGCTCGCGCGTCGCCCGGATCCGGCCGCGGGGGCTGCTCGGGCGTCCACCGCACAGCGTCGGGCTCCCGTTCGGCCGGCTCCTCGTCGCTCAGCAGCCGGGTACGGACGGACCGCGCCGTCTCCGGTGAGATTCCCACCGCCTTGGCCACCTGACGGAGGGACAGCTCGGGTTTGCGCAGGATGAGTTCGGCGGCGAGCCTGCGCTTCTCCGGGGCGTCGGCGGGCCGTACGCGCCCGTCCCGCCCGATCCTGCTGCCGGGCCGGCGCGTCGTCTCGGCGGGGTGCCGGCGGCGCACCTCGGCGACCGTCTTGGCGGAGAGGCCGGTGACGGAGGCGGTCAACCGGTCCGACCACTGCGGATGCGAGGCGATGATGCGCGCCGCGGCCGCCTTGCGGTCGGCCACGGAGAGCGGCAGCCCGCCCGCCAGGTTCGCCTGCACCGCGAGGACGAACGCCTCGGCCTCGTCCCCTTCGAACATCCGGGCCGCGATGAACTCCTGGTTGCGGAGTTCGGCGGCGCGCAGCCGGTGCAGGCCGTCGACGACGCGCATGGTCGCCCGGTGCACGATGATCGGCGGGAATTCGCCCAGGGCTCCGGCCAGCGTCCTGATGTGCTCCAGGTTCTCTCCCGTGGTGCGTGGCGTGTCGGCGATCACCAGTGACCCGATGACGACCTTGACCACCGGCCCCCGCATCTTCCGCCGGCGCCCCGGAATCGCTTCCTCGCATTCATATGGAAGCCCACTCTCCCCGGCGAGAGGACCCACCGCTGAATTCGTCACCATCCACACCCCAAACATCGCAAGGAAAGAAAATAAACCTCCGATGAGGATCGGCCGCCACAGTAGGGAGTCAATGCCGAAAGCGTCAATATCACAAATGACGCAGACGGTGCACCGCATCACGGGCTCCGCCGGAAGCGCCGCCGGCCCCGCCGCACCACCGGGATCCGCGGCGCTGCGGGGATCGGGCCGGAATCCAGTTCCGCTCGACTTTCGCTCTAGGCCCGGTCGAAAAAATCGTTTTCCGGCGGAGCCCCCGGCGGCGCGGCAGGGACCTCCCAGGGCAATGCGCCGCATATGAGGGTCAGGAATACCGCCGTACCGAACCGTCCAACTGACATCTTTCCCCGGTTGGACACGCGTTGATCACGGGCGGCGTTCACCAATCCGACCCTGGACAGCCACCTGGGGACCTGATAAAAGAATTCACGCAGCCCAGGTGGGAACTGCTGCCGCTTTTCGGACGCATTTCATTCCCCACACCTCGAGAGGCTCACCGATGGCCGACATCGCCGTGAATGCTCCGCTTTTCGGATCCCCGTTCCCGCACGATCATCCTGCGACCAGGAGTGACTCCTTATGTGTGGTATTGCCGGCTGGGTCGCCTACGACTCCGATCTCACCAAGCGCCGCGATGTCCTGGACGCGATGACGGGCACCATGGCCTGCCGGGGCCCGGACGACTCGGGCACCTGGGTCCGGCCGCACGTGGGCCTGGGCCATCGGCGCCTGGCGGTCATCGACCTCGCGGGCGGCAGGCAGCCGATGGAGGTACGGACGCCGGGCGGCACGGTCGCCATGGTCTACACGGGCGAGGTGTACAACTTCACCGAGCTGCGCGCTGAGCTGGAGCGCAAGGGGCACCGCTTCCGGACGGCCAGCGACACCGAGGTCGTGCTGCTCGGCTACCTGGAGTGGGGCGAGAGCCTGGCCGATCAGCTCAACGGCATGTTCGCGCTCGCGATCTGGGACGAGCGGGAGAACAAGCTCGTGCTGATCCGCGACCGGCTGGGCGTCAAACCGCTCTACTACTACCCGACCCGCGACGGCGTGTTGTTCGGCTCCGAGCCGAAGGCGATCCTGGCCAACCCGTCGGCCCGCAAGGCGGTCGACACCGCGGGCCTGCGGGAGCTGATCGGGTTCACCATGACACCGGGCTGGGCCCTGTGGAAGGACATGTACGAGGTCGAGCCGGCCACCGTCGTCACCGTCGACGCACGAGGCATCCGCAGCCGCGCCTACTGGAAGCTGGACGCCAGGGAGCACACGGACGACCGGGAGACGACGGTGGCCAGGGTCGGTGAGCTGATGACCGACATCGTGCGCCGTCAGCTCGTCGCCGACGTACCGCAGTGCGTGCTGCTCTCCGGCGGACTGGACTCCAGCGCGGTCACCGGCCTCGCCGCGGCCCGCCTGGCCGAGCAGGGTGAGCGACTGCGCACGTTCTCGGTGGACTTCGCCAACCGGGAGGAGACCTTCCAGGCCGACGCCAACTGGGACAGCGCGGACACGCCCTACATCCGCGACGTCGTGGAACTGGTCGGTTCCGACCACCGGTTCGTGACACTCAGCCCGCACGAGCTGACCAACCCCGAGCTGCGCCGTGCGGTGATCACCGCACGGGACATGCCGGTCGGCTTCGGCGAGACGGACACCTCGCTGTATCTGCTGTTCAAGGCCATCAGGGCGGAGTCGACGGTGGCGCTGTCCGGGGAGTCGGCGGACGAGGTGTTCGGCGGGTACCGGTGGTTCCACGACCCCGTCGCGGTCAACGCCGATACGTTCCCCTGGCTCGCGTTCCGGAGCCCGATGAGCGGCGACCGGTCGGCGCCGCTCCATCCCGACCTGCGCCGCGCCCTCGATCTCGACACCTACGTCGCCGACCAGTACGCGACCGCGGTGGCGGGGGTCGAACACCTGGCCGGGGCCAGCGCCCACGAGCGGCGGATGCGCACGATCGGCAATCTGCACCTGAGCCGGTTCGTCCGGATGCTGCTGGATCGCAAGGACCGGGTGTCGATGGCGGTCGGACTCGAGGTGCGGGTGCCGTTCTGCGACCACCGGCTGGTCGAGTACGTGTACAACACCCCGTGGTCGCTGAAGAGCTTCGACGGCCGGGAGAAGAGCCTGCTGCGGCACGCCACCGCGCATGTGCTGCCGGAGTCGGTGCGCGGCCGACTGAAGAGCCCCTATCCGTCCACCCAGGACCCGGGGTACGGGGCGGCCCTGCAGCAGCAGGCGAAGGAGGTGCTCGCCGACGACGGCCACGCGGTGTTCACCATGATCGACCGGACTTGGCTGACCGATGCCGTCGCGAGGGATGTCACCATGCCCAGCGGCGACCGGCGCGGCCTCGAACGGGTGCTGGATCTGTATCACTGGATCGACCTCTACCAGCCCGAGATCCACCTCGACTGACCGTCTCTCCAGGGGCCGGCCTCCCCCGGGCCGGCCTCCCCCGGGCTGACCTGGGAGCACCGAGGGGCGCCGGCGATCCGCTCGCCGGCGCCCCGTACGCTGCGCCGCGTACTCACCCCAGGACGAGGCTCACGCCATGAGCGGGGCGAAGGGGTCGATCACCCGGTCGTCGGCGCCGCCGCGCAGGCCCCGGCTGCGCCGGAGATCCCGTACGACGGTGAGCCGGCGCATCCAGCGGTCGGTGCCGTCGTAGCGGGGCTGGAAGGTGCCGCGTCCGTGCAGAGCGCGGTAGTTGTCCACCAGCAGCAGGTCGCCCTCGTCCAGGTTCACCGTCGTGGCGCCGCGGCCCAGCTGCTCGGCCAGCTTCTCAAGAGCCCGCGCCGCCCGTTCGTCCCCCGGCCTGGCCCGCGTGTACGGGAGGTCGACCCGCAGGTACGGCGCGTGCCGGGAACCGAACATCACGGGGCGCAGCCGTGCCGCCGACTCCGGGGTATCGCCCGTCCTGCGCAGGTGCTCGGCGTCGGGCATGATCAGGAACCGGGGTGAGAACAGCGTGTCGACGTCCAGCCGGCCGAGATCCAGGGCCGCGGTGGTGACCAGGCTGCTGGGTACCCGGTCGTGGTTCCTGAGGCAGAGCAGGGCGAGCGCGTCGCACCGCTCGTCGCTGAAGCAGTCCTCTATGTGCAGTTCGAGGTCGGCCTCGCTGCTGTGGCCGGTCTGCTGGAGCTCCTCGCCCTCGATCGGCAGCATGTCGTTGAACAGCCGGCCGTCCTGCAGGCTGGACCAGCCGATGGGGTCGCCCAACCGGGCGGTGACCAGAGCGAGCCAGAAGTCCTGACGGACCGTGGCGGCGGGGTCGCGTTCCTTCCAGTGGGCCGGGGTCGGACCGTCCGCGCCGCGCACCGGTCCGCCGCGGATCACCAGGGCGGCCACCGACTCCGCGTACCGCAGCTCCTGGACGGCGTCCCGTACCCCGGCCGGCAGCCGTGACGCGAAGTCGCCCGCCTTCCGCAGGAAGAGCGGATCGTCGGCGGCGTCGAACTCCTCGCCCACGGCGTCGAGCACGGCCGTACACTCCCGTGCGGCCTGTTCCGTGAGGGACAGTTCCCGGATTCCGGGGGCCGCGTCCGGTACGGCGCCGCGGACGTCTCCCGCGCTCAACGCGGTGTCACCTCCCGCGCCATCGCGGCGAAGTGGGCACGCCACGGCTGCGGATCAAACGACCGCAGCACGTGTTCCCGGTCCCGGTCGAGGCTCCGCACCGCCGACGGATCGGCGTCGGCGGTACGGTCCATGAGGTCCTGGAGCTCCTGCGCCGCCGCCGCCAGATGCCGCTGCTCCTGGCCCTCGATGACGACGCAGCCGCTCTCGGTGCCGTAGAAATCCTCGAAGCAGGTGTACGCGGTGACCGCGCACGGCACCCCGGCGACGGCGGCCAGCGCGGGGCCGAGCCCGACGCTCTCCACGTCCGCGGTGTTGGGCGTGAAGAGCACCGCTCCCCCGCCGGAGCGGCAGAGCCGCAGCAGGTCCACCTCGTCAAGACGCCACTGCCCGGCCGTGTCCCGGTTGCTGGCCAGCGGGACACCGTCCAGGAAGACGATGTCCTTCTGCACACCCAGTTCCTGGGCCAGCGAGAGCACCTCGCGTGCGTACGGCGGATCCTCGTCGAGGCTGCCGAAGGCCACCAGATACGGCGCGGGGGTGCTGCGGCTCTCACAGATCTTCTTGATCTCGGCGAAGAGCGAGACGGATATCTCCACGCCCTTGACCCGGAACATCCGCACCGGCACGAGCAGCAGCGGACGGCGCGGGTCGAGTCCCCGCTGCGCGAGGAACTCCGTGTGGCGGTCCTGGAGCTGACCGCTCTCCACGGTCGGCAGGACGTTGGGAAGGATGGCCGCCGTGAGGGGCGACGGATAGCCGCTGACCTCCTGGGCGAGCGCCGGCGAGACAACCGCCCAGCGGTGGCACGGATGGGAGCCGGGGACGGGCGTGAACTCGTTCGGCTCCACGGGGTAGAGACGTACGCCGTCCTCGAATATCGCGCAGCTGCCGAACAGGTCGTGGTCCCAGAAGAGGACGCCGCCCGGCCGTCCGTCGGACCAGCGCTTCGCCGCCGCCCGGTGCAGGCCGAGGGTCACCGGCACGGCGTCGGAGAGCGTCATGTTGACCGCGCACACCCAGTCGATGTCCTGCTCGTCGAACCAGCGGGTGAAGTACTCCTCGTAAGGCCCCGCGAGTGACTCCACCGCGCGGCGCAACTCCGCCCGCTCCGTGTCGTCCAGGGAGTCGGCGCGCGCCACCCCGGCCCGGATGTCGGTGAGTTGGCGCATGAGCTCGGCTCGCTCCAGGTCCACCGGCACGACGTCGCTGACCGACATCCACTCCGGATAGCCGCTGTCCGGGCGTCCGCCGGGGAAGAAGTGTTCCTTGTCGGGCCGCCACGAGTACCCGAGATCCGCGGCGACGGGCAACTCGAGCTGCCCGGAACCGAGTTCCGCTTCGACCACATTCCGGAAGATGGTGAGCAGTCCGCTCACCGGAAGCCCGTCCCCCGACACCAGAGCCAGTTTCATCGAACCCTCTCTCCGTGAAAGGACGCCCGGTGCGACGCGGCGCCGGGCGTGTGCGGAGAGGCTTCTTCCCAACTCCGCCCGGCCCATGCTCAGTTACCGGTCCGGATGCGGTACGCCTCGCTGCTCCCGCGCGCCCTCAGCGGACGCGGGAGGTGGGTGGCGGGCCGCCGCCCGCCAGCGGGGAGCGGGCCAGTTCCAGACAGCCCGCGGTGATCAGGGCGATGGCGACGAGCTCGGGCAGCAGCCACCAGCCGGTGCGCAGGGTCTCGCCGAACAGCGTCACGCCGTAGGTGATGCTGATGAGCGCGTCGCCGAGGGTGAGCATCGGCTGAGAGGCGACCAGCGAGCCCGCCTGGAGCGCGTTCTGCAGCAGGAACAGCGCCCCCACTCCGGCGACAGCGGTGGCGTAGAGCTGCCAGGAGGTGAAGAGCGCGACCGCCCCGCCGCCGTCGTCGAGCCGGGCCACGGCATCCTTCATCAGCGCGGCGGTCAGGGCGTATCCGCAGGCGGCCGCGAGCCCGAGGCAGGCGGCTCGCGCGTTGCCGTGCAGCCGCATCGACCAGATGATCAGTACGGCCTCGAAGATCCCGGTGAAGATGAGCGCCGGGATCCAGGCCGTGCCCGCCACCCGCTCGCTGCCCCCGTTCGGCGCGGCGCTGGCCAGGCCCAGGGCCAGCCCGCAGGTCACCGCGGCGACACCGAACCAGGCGGAGCGGGGCAGCCGGGACCGGAAGACATACCCGGCGATCAGCAGGGTCGACGGCAGCTCGATGACGAAGATCGGCTGGACCACGGCGATCGGACCGGTGGCGAGCGCCACCGCCTGGCACACCGCGGCCACGATCACCAGGCCGATCCCGGCCAGCCACACCTTCTGCCGCAGCAGTTGCCCGATCAGCGAGAGGTGCATCGCCTTGGTGTCGGGGACGGTGGACGCGGCGCGGCGCTGGAGCACCGAGGCGGAGCCGTTGCTGATCGCGGTCAGGACGGCGAACAGGACACTGATCACCCGCCCATCATGCGGGTGGCGGGGAACGGAACCGGTCTCATCCCGGCCCGTGCTGTCGGCCGGGGGCCGAATGGCGGATTCCGGCCCGGCCGGCGGGGGCCGCGGGCCTCACCACCGAGGGTGACCGGCCGGTACACTCGCGGCGCTGATGGACCGTGACCGGGGCTGATGCTTCGTGAGCCAGGAAAGATCCGGGAACCCGTGGGACGCAGACACAGACCCCCGCCGCCGTCGCCGCTGCCCCAGCGGGACGGCATCGACCCGGTGCGGCTGCGGCTGCCCCCGGATCCCGCCGGCGTCTGGCCGACCCTGCGGGACCATCTGATCGCGCGGTTCGGCGAGGCCATCGGCGCCGAGCGGGTCGACGCGATGTTCCGGGAGGGGCGCTTTGTCGGGGCGGACGGGCCGGCCGGGCCCGCGGAACCGTACACCGCCGGGCGCTACCTCTGGTTCCACCGGGACTTCGCCGCCGAGGAGCGGGTGCCCTTCGGGATCGGGATCGTGCACCGCGACGAGCGGATCGTCGTCGCCGACAAGCCGCACTTCCTCGCCACCACCCCGCGCGGGCGGCATATCACCGAGACCGCCCTCGCCCGGCTGCGCCGTGATCTCGGTCTGGCCGAGCTGCAGCCCGCGCACCGTCTCGACCGGCTGACGGCGGGCCTCGCGCTCTTTGTCGTACGGGCCGGGGACCGGGGGGCGTATCAGACCCTGTTCCGGGACCGGCTGGTGCGCAAGGAGTACGAGGCGGTGGCGCCGTACGACCCCGGCGTGGCCCTGCCGGTCACGGTGCGCAGCCGGATCGAGAAGGAGCGCGGGGTGCTGGCCGCCCGGGAGGTGCCGGGCGAGCCGAACAGCGAGAGCCGGATCGAACTGCTGGAGCACCGGGGCGGGTACGGCCGGTACCGGCTGCTGCCGGCCACCGGCCGCACCCATCAGCTGCGGGTCCATATGAACAGCCTGGGGCTGCCGATCCTGAACGACCCCGTCTATCCGGTCGTCGAGGAGCCCTCGCCCGCCGGCCCCGCCGACTACTCCAGGCCCCTGCAACTCCTCGCGAGGGTCCTGGAGTTCACCGATCCGGTGACGGGCGAGCCGTACCGCTTCGAGAGCCGGCTGCGGCTCGCTCAGTGGCCCCGCTGAATCCACTCCTCCAGATGCGGCGCCTCGTCGCCGATGGTGGTCGGGTCGCCGTGGCCCGTCCGCACCACGGTCTCCGGAGGCAGGCCGAGCAGCCGGTCGCGGATCGAGTCGATGATCGTCGGGAAGTACGAGAACGACCGCCCGGTGGCGCCGGGACCGCCCTGGAAGAGCGTGTCGCCGGTGAAGACCGTCGACAGCTCGGGGGCGTACAGGCAGACCGCGCCCGGTGCGTGCCCGGGGGTGTGGAGCACGGTCAGGGTGGTGCCCGCGACGGTGAGCGTGTCGCCGTCGGCCAGCTCGCCGTCCGGGATCTGCTCGGGGTAAGTCTGCTTCCAGAGCGGCAGGTCGTCCGGGTGCAGCAGCACCGGCGCGCCGGTCGAGGCGGCCAGCGCCGGGGCGGCGTCGATGTGGTCGTTGTGCGCGTGGGTGCAGACGATGGCGCGCAGGGTACGGCCGTGCAGCGCGGCCTCGATGGCGACGGGGTCATGGGCGGCGTCGATGACAATCGCCTCGGTGTCGTCGCCGATGATCCAGACGTTGTTGTCGACGTCCCAGGTGCCGCCGTCGAGCGAGAAGGTGCCGGAGGTGACCAGATGGTCGATACGGGCGGTCATCACAGCACCACCACCGAACGCAGGACATCGCCTTCGTGCATCCGGGCGAAGGCCTTCTCCACGTCGCCGAGGCCGATGGTCTCGGTGACGAAGGCGCCCAGGTCGATCCGGCCCTGCTGGTGCAGGTCGATGAGCATCGGGAAGTCGCGGGACGGCAGACAGTCGCCGTACCAGGAGGACTTGAGTGAGCCGCCGCGGCCGAAGACGTCGAGCAGCGGCAGTTCGAGCTTCATCTCGGGGGTGGGGACGCCGACGAGGACGACGGTCCCGGCCAGGTCGCGGCCGTAGAAGGCCTGTTCGTACGTCTCCGGGCGGCCGACCGCCTCGATGACGACATCCGCGCCGAACCCTCCGGTCAGCGCGCGGATCGCCTCGACGGGGTCGGTGGAGCGGGAGTTGACGGTGTGGGTGGCGCCCATCGACTTCGCCGTCTCCAGCTTGCGGTCGTCGATGTCGACGGCGATAATCCGGGCCGCGCCGGCCAGGCGCGCGCCGACGACGGCCGCGTCTCCGACGCCGCCGCAGCCGATGACCGCGACGGAGTCGCCGCGGCTGACCTGGCCGGTGTTGATCGCGGCGCCGATGCCGGCCATCACCCCGCAGCCGAGCAGCCCCGCTACGGCCGGTGAGACGGTGGGGTCGACCTTGGTGCACTGGCCCGCGGCGACGAGGGTCTTCTCGGCGAAGGCGCCGATGCCGAGCGCCGGGGAGAGTTCCGTACCGTCGGTCAGGGTCATCTTCTGCGCGGCGTTGTGGGTGTTGAAGCAGTACTGGGGCCGCCCGCGCCGGCAGGCCCGGCAGCTGCCGCACACGGCACGCCAGTTGAGAATGACGAAGTCGCCCGGGGCGACCTCGGTGACGCCGTCGCCGACCGACTCCACCACGCCCGCGGCCTCATGGCCGAGGAGGAAGGGGAACTCGTCGTTGATCGCGCCCTGCTTGTAGTGCAGATCGGTGTGGCAGACGCCGCACGCCTGCACCTTCACCACGGCCTCGCCGGGGCCGGGGTCGGGTACGACGATCGTCTCGACCCGCACCGGCTCGTTCTTGCCGGGGGCGATGACCCCTTGCACCTGCTGCGCCATGCCAGGACCTGCCTTTCCTCACACCTCGAACGGTTCGTCCGTCCCCCACTATCCCGTGCCTGAGGCGTGACGGCGGTACCCGCGGGCGGACATCGGCGCTCGTCAGGGGGCCAGGACGTCCAGTTCCTGGAGGGCGCCGACGGCGATCTGCCTGGTCAGTTCCTCGGCCCGGACCGCGTCGCCCTCCCGGACGGCCTCCGCCACGCCCACGTGCAGGGTGACGGCGGCCGGATCCGGGTCGTCGAACATCACCTGATGGTGCGTACGGCCGGTGAGGACCTCGGCGACCACATCGCCGAGCCTGGCGAACATCTCGTTGCCCGAGGCGTTGAGCACCACCCGGTGGAAGGCGATGTCATGGACGAGATACTCCTCCAGCCGGCGGCCCCGTGAGGTGGCGACCATCCCGAGCGCCTGCTCGGTGAGAGCGGCGCACTGCTCGGGCGTGGCGTGGCGGGCGGCGAGACCGGCGGCGACCGGTTCGACCGCGGACCGCAGCACGGTCAGTGACCGCAGCTGGCGGGGCCGGTCGGTGCCGGCGAGGCGCCAGCGGATGACCCGCGGATCGTAGACGTTCCACTCCTCGGTGGGGCGTACGGTCACGCCCACCCGGCGCCGGGACTCCACCAGGTGCATCGATTCGAGGACCCGGACCACCTCGCGGACGACGGTGCGCGAGACGTCGAAGCGCTGGGCCACCTCGTCGGTGCGGACCACGCTCCCCTGCGGATACTCGCCCGCGGTGATGGCGAGACCGAGGGTGTCCAGCACACGGGTATGCAGGCCCCGGCCTTCTGTGGTCATGGGGGCAAGCCTACGGGGCGCATCCCTCGGCTGAAAAGTACGACGTTTACATCACAGGCTCTTGAATATGTCGTACCTAATAGGTTTCAGTAGCGCGACGGACCGAGGTCGACGAAGACAGCGAGGCACGAGATGAGCACCCCCCACGTCGTCGTGGTGATGGGCGTGGCAGGCACCGGCAAGACCACGGTCGGGCCCCTGCTCGCCGCCGCGCTGGGCGTTCCGTACGCCGAGGGCGACGACTTCCACCCGCCGGAGAACATCGCGAAGATGTCCGCCGGCACCCCCTTGGGCGACGTGGACCGATGGCCCTGGCTGGACGCGATCGGTACCTGGGCGCACGGCAGGGCCGGGCTCGGCGGTGTGGTGAGCAGTTCCGCGCTCAAGCGCGCCTACCGCGACCGGCTGCGGGCCGCCGCGCCCGAAGCCGTCTTCCTCCATCTCACCGGCGACCGGCCGCTCATCGAGCAGCGGATGGCGGAGCGCAAGGGGCACTTCATGCCCACCGCGCTGCTGGACTCGCAGTACGCCGCCCTGGAGAACCTGGCGGACGACGAAGCGGGCGTGGCCGTCGATGTGTCCGGCACCCCCGAAGAAATCACCGACCGGGCCGTCGCCGCGCTGCGCCGGCTCAAGAGCTGAAGGAATTCCCCGTGAGCAGTCTCAGTGTCGAGACGCTGGCAGCGGACGCCGTCGAACCGATCACTTCGGCGGGCAACGCGCAGCTGGGCATAGCCGTCCTCGCCGGCATAGCCGTCATCGTCGTCCTCATCAGTGTCTTCAAGCTCCACGCCTTTCTGGCGCTGACCATCGGCTCGCTGGCGCTCGGCGCCTTCGCGGGCGCCCCGCTGGACAAGGTCATCGTCAGCTTCTCGACCGGTCTCGGCTCCACCGTCGCGGGGGTGGGCGTGCTGATCGCGCTCGGCGCGATCCTGGGCAAGCTGCTCGCCGACTCCGGCGGAGCCGACCAGATCGTCGACACCATCCTCGCGAAGGCGAGCGGACGGGCCATGCCCTGGGCGATGGTGCTGATCGCCTCGGTCATCGGGCTGCCGCTCTTCTTCGAGGTCGGCATCGTGCTGCTGATCCCGGTGGTGCTGCTGGTCGCCAAGCGCGGTAACTACTCCCTGATGCGGATCGGTATCCCGGCCCTGGCCGGACTCTCCGTGATGCACGGTCTGATCCCGCCGCACCCCGGTCCGCTGGTCGCGATCGACGCCATCGGCGCCAACCTGGGCCTCACGCTGGCGCTGGGTGTGGTGGTCGCCATTCCGACCGTGATCATCGCGGGGCCGCTCTTCTCCAAGTACGCCGCGCGCTGGGTGGACATCCCGGCGCCCGAGCGGATGATGCCGCAGCGCCCGTCCGAGGATCTTCAGACCCGTCCGAGCTTCGGCGCCACCATCTCGACGGTGCTGCTGCCCGTCGTCCTGATGCTGGCCAAGGCGCTCGTGGACATCGTCGTCGACGACCCGGAGAACCCCGTCCAGCGGGTGACCGACGTGATCGGCTCGCCGCTGATCGCCCTGCTCGCCGCCGTGCTCGTCGGGATCTTCACCCTGGGCCGCGCGGCCGGGTTCAGCAAGGGCCGCATCTCCGCGACCGTCGAGAAGTCACTCGCCCCGATCGCGGGCGTGCTCCTGAT
Organism: Streptomyces sp. NPDC058198; assembly: GCF_042882605.1. NCBI lineage: Bacteria > Bacillati > Actinomycetota > Actinomycetes > Kitasatosporales > Streptomycetaceae > Streptomyces > Streptomyces sp. NPDC058198. Next base: position 97,079 of record NZ_JBHVVP010000006.1, on the reverse strand, counting down.
CGTCGCCGCGGGCGGCGGCTTCAAGCAGACGCTGATCGACGCCGGGGTGGGCCAGATGATCCTGGACATCTCCAAGGACTGGTCGATCCCGGCCCTGCTGCTGGCCTGGCTGATCGCCGTCGCGATCCGGCTGGCCACCGGCTCGGCGACCGTGGCGACCATCTCCGCCGCCGGTCTGGTGGCGCCGCTCGCCGCGGACATGTCCAGCACGCACACCGCGCTGCTGGTGCTGGCGATCGGTGCGGGCTCGCTCTTCTTCAGCCATGTGAACGACGCCGGGTTCTGGCTGGTGAAGGAGTACTTCGGGATGAGTGTCGGCCAGACGCTCAAGACCTGGTCGGTGATGGAGACGATCATCTCCGTGGTCGGACTCGGCTTCGTCCTGCTGCTCTCGCTGGTGTTGTAACGCCGGCCACCGCGCCGGCCGGGGCGGGGCGGGTCACTCCTCTTTCCAGTGGGGGTGCTCCCGCTCCGCCCACGCGCGTTCCACCGACCCGGTGCGCATCCCGCGCCGGGCCTGCGGATCGCCGTACGCCATCCCGATGTGCCCGATGAGCACGACGCCGATGGCCAGGGCCAGCCAGTCGTGGACGAAGGTGGCGCTCGTACGCCACAGGATCGGGGCGAACCCGGTGAACCACATGAGCAGGCCCGTACCGAGCATCACCAGCACGGCGCCCGCGATCCAGGCCGCGTAGATCTTCTGCCCCGCGTTGAACTTTCCCGCCGGCCGGGAGCCCGGCCGGGCGTCGCGCCGCCGTACCGCGCGCAGCCACTCCCTGTCGTACGGCAGGAAGCGGTTCAGCCGGCTCAGATCGGCGCGGAAGGCGCGGGAGCCGAGGCCGAGGAGGACGGGCAGGGGCAGCAGCAGCCCCGACCACTCGTGGACGGTGACGACGAGATGGCGGCGGCCGACGAGCTCGGCGAGCTGGGGCACGTACAGAGCGGCCGCCGTCGCCACGCACACCAGCATCAGCGCGCCGGTGGTGCGGTGGATCCAGCGCTCGGCGCGGCTGAAGCGCCGTACCCGCCCGGCCGGCTCAGACGGGCTCTCGGACGGTGGGGGTGTCGTCGCGGCCGTTGGACCGGCCGACCCAGGCGTCGACGTCATAGCCGAGCTCCTCCCAGTAACCGGGCCGGACGTCGGAGGTGACGGAGATCCCGGAGAGCCATTTCGCCGACTTGTAGAAGTACATCGGCGCCACATAGAGCCGGGCCGGGCCGCCGTGCGCGTGCCCGATCGGCTTGTCCTGCATGTTCAGCGCCACCAGCACGTCGGCGCGGCGTGCCTGCGGGAGTGTCAGGCTCTCGGTGTACGTGCCGTCGAAGCAGGTGAAGCGGACGGCCCTGGCCTCGGGGCGTACCCCGGCGGCGTCGAGGAGCCGCGAGAGCCGCACGCCTTCGAACGGGGTGTCCGGGACGCGCCAGCCGGTGACGCACTGGACATCGCGGACGATCCGGGTCTGCGGCAGCTTACGCAGCGCGTCCAGGGTGTACGTGGCGGGCCGGTCGACCAGGCCGTCGATCTTCAGCCGGTAGGTGTCCGGGCCCTTGCGGGGGACGGAGGACGTGACCGAGTAATAGCGGAAGCCGCCGCCGTTGGGCAGCAGTCCGGTCAGTCCGGTCGGGTCCTTGTCGGCGGCCGAGCCGAGGAACGCTTCGAGGCCGCGCTGGAGATAGGGCGCCGTGACGAGGCCGGCGGCGCCCAGGCCGAGCATGGAGAGCACCAGTCGCCGCCCCACGGGCGTGCCCTCGGGCTCACTCTGTTGTCGGTTCACGCACCGATTCGAACACCCGCGGCCTCCGGAAGCCAGCGGCCGCGGGTGTTCGTCACACTTTCGTCAGGCCCGGCGGTGGCCGTCAGACCCCGGCTGTCTCCGACTCGGCGGCCTTCTCCAGCTGGAAGGCCTCGTTGCCGAGTCCGATGCGGGCGTGCACCTCGGGCTTGACGGACCGCAGGACCAGTCCGTACACCAGCCCGCCGACCAGTGCGAGGCCGATGATCCCGGGCAGGACCCAGCTGAGCGCGGAGCCGGGGCCCGCGCCGACGAGGACGTCGAAGTCCTTGACGGTGTAGACGGCGATGACCACCAGCGCGACACCCGCCAGTCCCGAGGCGATCAGGCGCGGCGCCTGCGCGCCACCGGCCCCGCGCCGTACGAAGAAGGCGATGACGGCGAAGGCGGCCGCCGCCATCAGCACGATGACGCCGAGCGCGCCGACATTGCCCATCCAGGTGAAGAGGTGCAGCACCGGCGCCGTCGGGTCGCCGGTGGGCTTGTCGTCGGTCACGGCGAAGGCGACGATGACGGCGACGGAGACCAGGGACTGGAGGACGGAACCGGAGGCGGGCGCACCGCTGGACTTGTTCGTCCGGCCGAACGCGGCGGGCAGCAGCCCCTCACGTCCCATCGCGAAGGCGTAGCGGGCGACGACGTTGTGGAAGCTGAGGAGCGCGGCGAACATACCGGTCACGAACAGCACGTGCAGTACGTCGGTGAAGGTGGCGCCGAGACGGCTCTCGGTGAGTCCAAAGAGCAGTCCAGGACCCTGCTCGCTCGCGGCGGCGACGATGGAGCCGGGACCGGCGGCGACGCTCATGGCCCAGGCGCTGAAGGCCAGGAACAGGGCGGCGTAGCCGACGGCCAGGAACATGACGCGGGAGACCACGACGTGGGGACGGCTGGTCTCCTCGGCGTAGACCGGTGCCTGCTCGAAGCCGACGAAGGCGGCGATGCAGAAGCAGAGCGCGGTGCCCAGGCCCGCGCCCGTCAGGGTGTCGGGGTTGAACGCCGCGAGGGAGAGGCCCTCGCTGCCCGGGTCGGCGACGGCGGCGAAGTCGAAGATCACGACAAGGGCGCACTCGATGAGCAGCAGGACGCCGAGCACCTTGGCGTTGAGGTCGATCTTCAGCCAGCCGAGCAGACCGACGATCAGGGCGGCGGCGAGGGCGAACACCCACCAGGCGACGGTGACGTCGAGGTAGGTGGCGAAGAGGCCGGAGACCTCGAAGCCGAGGATGCCGTAGATGCCGACCTGCATCGCGCTGTACGCGACAAGGGCGACGAGCGAGGCGCCGGCGCCCGCGGTGGGGCCGAGGCCACGGGCTATATACGCGTAGAACGCGCCGGCGTTGTGGATGTGGCGGCTCATCTCCGCGTACCCGAAGCTGAACAGCACCAGGACGACGCCGATGATGACGTACAGCAGCGGCTGGCCGACGATGCCCATGACCCCGAAGATGGTGGGCATGACGCCGGCGACGACCAGCATCGGCGCGCTCGCGGCGAGCACGGACAGCAGCAGGCCCAGGGTGCCGAGGCGGCCCGCGCGCAGCGCCCGATCCTGCCCCTTGTAAGTATTGATCTCGCTCGTACTCGAACTGCCCGTCGACATGACAGGGGTGTCCTTTCGGGAATCGATTGAGCGCGTCGATGGTGCGCATCGGTGGCGCGCGTCGGTGGACGAGTCGCTCAGGCGGAGCCGAGCGCGGCATTGCGCGCGGCGGTGAACGCTTGGTGCGGATCCCGGTCGGGGTACGACCAGGGAGCTGGGGTGAGGTGCGGACCGATGCGCTGGAACAGCGCGGCGGCCTCGGCGATCCGGCCGTCGTGGAACTGCGCGTGGGCCAGGAAGTTGAGGTCGACGCGGTTGCGGGGATGGTCCTCGCTCTCCCACTCCAGCCACCAGTCGAAGGCGCCCTTGAGCACCTGGCGGGCGCGGCGCCCGGTCCAGTGGGCGGAGGCGGCCGGATCCGCGGGCTCCCGGCCCGCCGCGGCGAGGACTCGGTAGCGCTCGGCGTGGGCGACCACGGGAAGGATCGCGAGCGGCGAGTCGGCGGGGGCCTGTTCGGCGGCCCAGGCGGCGAAGTCGTAGACCTCGTGGAGGGGGTCCTGACCCGCGTCGGCGTGCCGTTCCGCGAGCCGGGCTGCCATCAGGTGATGGGCGTGGTGATGATCCGCGTGCCGGGTCCTGACCTCGTCGAAGAGCTGCGAGGTCTCTTCCTCGGTGCCGAGCGTCCTGGCCAGGAGCAGCAGTGCGAGCCAGGGCGTGGGATCGGCGGGGGCCCGCCGGATGGCCTCGCGGCAGGCGTCCCGCGCAGCCTGTTCGCGTTCCTTGCCGCGCAGTGCGCCGATGACGGTGGCGCAGGCGAGGAGGGTGACCGCGTCGGGGCTCTCGGGCTCGGCGAGCAGCCAGTCGCGGGTCCAGGCGAGGGCGCCGGATGCCTGGGCGAGGACGACGACACGATGGCCCCTGCGGTCCCAGTCGTCGCCGGTGCCGGCGAGCAGGGTACGGGCCTCGGACCAGCGGCCCTGGGCCAGTTGGTCTCGTACCGAACCGAGTTCGGCGTCATCAAGGGCCGGATCGAAGAACTGATCGGAGCGTGAGCCCCGTCTTCGGGAGCGGCCCAGGGGTGGCGGAGGCGGGGACATCCGCTGGTTCCTCCAGGACACATAAACGAGCGATGATCGCGCACAGCAAACCGGTAGGCAAGGCTTCCCGTCAAGAGTTGACTTGGTGCAAGATGAACCAACTGTCCCCCGGAACCGTACGGTTGATTCGCCCCCCGGCCCCCCGCGATCCCGCCCGCGACCGCTCCGTCCCAGCTCGGAGCCCGGATGGGGCCCCTTTCGGTCAGCCGACCGCCTTGGCCGCGGCCCGGCCCGCCGTGCGGCCCGAGAAGATGCAGCCGCCGAGAAAGGTGCCTTCCAGGGAGCGGTAGCCGTGCACGCCGCCGCCGCCGAAACCGGCCGCCTCGCCCGCCGCGTAGACGCCGGGCAGGGGGTCGCCGGCCTCGGTGAGGACCCGGGAGGACAGGTCGGTCTCCAGGCCGCCGAGCGACTTGCGGGTGAGGATGTTCAGCCGTACGGCGATCAGCGGGCCTGCCCCGGGGTCGAGGATGCGGTGCGGGGCGGCCGTACGGATCAGCTTGTCGCCCAGGTACTTCCGGGCTCCCCGGATCGCGGTGATCTGGAGGTCCTTGGTGAAGGGGTTGGCGATCTCCCGGTCGCGCGCGATGATGTCGCGGCGCAGCGCGGCCTCGTCGATCAGCGGCTGCTCGGTGAGCGCGTTCATTCCGCGTACGAGCGCGCCGAGGTCCTTCTCGACCACGAAGTCGACGCCGTGGTCCATGAACGCCTTCACCGGCCCCGGGATGTCGGCGCGCGCCCGCCCGAGCACGTCGCGGACCGACTTGCCGGTCAGATCGGGGTTCTGCTCGGACCCCGAGAGCGCGAACTCCTTGCCGATGATGCGCTGGTCCAGGACGAACCACGTGTAGTCATAGCCGGAACGCATGATGTGCTCCAGCGTCCCGAGCGTGTCGAAGCCGGGGAAGAGCGGTACGGGCAGCCGCCGGCCGCGCGCGTCCAGCCAGAGCGAGGACGGGCCGGGCAGGATGCGGATGCCGTGCCGGGCCCAGATGGGGTTCCAGTTCTCGATGCCCTCGGTGTAGTGCCACATCCGGTCGCGGTTGATGTGGTGGGCACCCGCCGCTTCCGTGATGCCGAGCATCAGACCGTCGACATGCGCGGGCACGCCGGAGAGCATGGTGCGCGGCGGGGTACCGAGCCGCTCGGGCCACTGGGCGCGGACCAGGTCGTGATTGCCGCCGATGCCGCCGGACGTGACGATCACGGCCTGCGCCCTGAGCTCGAAGGCGCCGGTGACCGTACGGCTGCTCGCGGCGCCCCGCTCGGCGTCGCTCGGCTCCAGTATCTCGCCGGTGACGGTGTCCACGGCGCCCGCGGAGGTGCCGAGGCCGGTGACCCGGTGCCGGAATCTGAAGGTCACGAGCCCCTTGGCGACACCGTCGCGCACCCGGCGTTCGAACGGCGCGACAACCCCGGGCCCGGTGCCCCAGGTGATGTGGAAGCGCGGCACGGAGTTGCCGTGGCCGGTGGCGTCGTATCCGCCGCGCTCCGCCCAGCCCACCACCGGGAAGAACCGCATGCCCTGCCGGTGCAGCCAGGCGCGCTTCTCACCCGCCGCGAAGTCGACGTACGCCGCGGCCCACTCTCGCGGCCAGTGGTCCTCCCGGCGGTCGAAGCCGGCCGCGCCGTGCCAGTCCTGGAGGGCCAGCTCCCGGCTGTCCTTGATCCGCATCCTGCGCTGCTCGGGCGAGTCCACGAGGAAGAGCCCGCCGAAGGACCAGTGCGCCTGACCGCCGAGCGACTGCTCGGGCTCCTGGTCGAGAACGAGGACGGAGCGGCCCGCGTCGACCAGCTCCGCGGTGGCGACCAGGCCCGCGAGGCCCGCCCCGATCACGATCACATCGGCGTCGTACGCCATGGCGTCCATCCTTCACGGGGCGAGCTGCACGGGGCGAGTGGGTGGTCCGATCTTCCGTACGGGCGAGTAACGAGTCAACAGTCCGGCGCCGGGAAGGGCCGCCGGGAGGACTGATTGCCGCCGGGAGGACTGATTGGATGGGCGTCATGAGAGCGGCAGACGAAATCCTGGACATCGTCGACGAGAACGACCACGTCACCGGGCAGGCGCCGCGCGGTGAGGTGTACGCGAAGGGCCTGCGCCACCGCTGTGTCTTCGTGCTCGCGCGGGACGCGCAGGACCGGGTCTTCGTCCATCGCAGGACCCCGGTCAAGCTGGTCTTCCCTTCGCTGTACGACATGTTCGTGGGCGGTGTCGTCGGCGCGGGCGAGAGCTACGACGACGCGGCGCTGCGGGAGGCGGAGGAGGAGCTGGGGGTGTCGGGGCTGCCCCGTCCCGTCCCGCTGTTCCCGTTCCTGTACGAGTCCGCGGACGGCGCGGGGAGCTGGTGGTCGCATGTGTACGAGGTCCGCTGCGAGCTGCCGGTGAACCCGCAGGCGGAGGAGGTCGCCTGGCACACCTTCCTGCCGGTGGCGGAGCTGGAGCGGCGGCTCGCCGCAGGCCCGGGCGCGTGGGAGTGGGCGCCGGACGGCCTGGCGGCGTACGAGCGGCTGCGCGCGCTCCGCGCGTAAGGTGCGGGAGGTGATCGAGTTTGTGCGGAGCCTGCGGCTGTGGTTCGCGCCGCAGCGCATCAGCGAGGAGGGTGAGACCCCCGATTACCGCTTCTCCCTGGCCAATGAGCGCACCTTCCTGGCCTGGCTCCGCACCGCGCTCGCTCTCATCGGCGGCGGCTTCGCGGTCGATCAGTTCCTGCCGGATCTGCGCTGGGGTGTCCGGGTCGGTCTCGCGGTGGCGCTGCTCGCGGCCGGGGCGCTGTGCGCGCTGCGGGCGGTCGATCACTGGGTGCGCTGTGAGCGGGCGATGCGGCGCGGGGAGGATCTGCCCGTGTCCAGGTTCCCGGCGCTGCTGAGTCTCGGCGTGGGGGCGGTCGCGGTGGCGATGCTGGTCATCGTGGTGCTGGGCCGGGCGGGCTGATGGCCGCGCCGGAGCGGCACGACGGACCGGGGCCGGGGCCGGGGCTCCAGCGGGATCCGGGGCTCCAGCCGGAGCGGACCCGGCTGGCCTGGCGGCGTACGACGCTCGCGTGCACGATCGTGGCGGTGCTCGCGGTGCGGCAGGCGATCCACGACGGCGCCGCGGCGGCCGGGCTGGTCGCCGCCGCGCTGAGCGCCCTCGTCTGGCTGGGCTTTCTGGGCGTGGCGCACCGGCGTGTGCTGGCGCTGGGCGTGGTCAGGCCGCCACCGCTCCCGGCGCGCGGGGCGCTCGCGGCGGCGGCCTGTACCGTCCTGCTGGCCCTGTTCGCGGTGACCGTGATGGTCTGACCCGGCGGTCCGGCCACGCGGTCCGAACCGGCGGGGCCGAACCGGCGATCCGAACCGGCGGACGAGCCGCGCCGGGCCGGGCCCGGCTTTCGCTCCCGCGCCGTCAACTGGCAGGCTCAGGACGACCATCCGGCCCTGACCTGGAGCATCCCCCATGCCTGCCACCGATCCCTACACCGTCCGACTCGCCCCCGGCGTGTATGCCTACGTCCAGCCGGACGGCGGCTGGTGCCTGAACAACGCCGGATTCATCAGCGACGGGGAGTCGACGCTCCTCGTCGACACCGCGGCCACCGAACAACGGGCGCGGCTGCTGCGCGAGGCGGTCCTCACGGCCGGCGTCCCGCTCCCCCGCACCCTCGTCAATACGCACCACCACGGCGATCACACCTACGGCAATGGCGTGTTCGTGCCGGAGGCCGTCGTGATCGGCCACGACTCCTGCCGCGGTGAGCAGATCGCGGCGGGTCATCAGCTGCATCTGATGTGGCCGGGCACGGACTTCGGCGACATCCGGATCACCGCGCCGACGGTGACGTACAACGACCGGCTCACCGTGTGGGTGGGTGAGACCGAGGTACGGGTGATCCACCCGGGCGCGGCGCACACCATCGGCGACTCGGTCGTCCATCTGCCGGAGCGGGGGATCGTCTTCACCGGCGATCTGATCTTCCAGGGCGGTACGCCGTTCGTGCCGATGGGCTCCCTGAGCGGATCGCTGCGCGCCCTGGAACTGCTGCGCTCGCTGGACGCGACGGTCGTCGTCCCGGGGCACGGCCCGGTCACGGATCCGTCGGCGTACGACGCGACGGAGAGCTATCTGCGGTTCGTCACCGAGCTGGCCCGGGAGGGCCACACCAAGGGCCTTTCCCCGCTGGAGGCGGCGCGGCAGGCCGACCTCGGGGAGTTCGCGCGGCTGCGCGAGAGCGAGCGGCTGGTGGCCAACCTGCATCGCGCGTACGCCGAGCTGGACGGGGAGCCTGAGGGCTCGCCGCTGGACCCCGTCGCCGTCTTCACCGACATGGCCGTGATGAACGGCGGGGTACCCGTGGCCTGTCACGCCTGAGGCGTCGTCGCACGGCCGCCCGGACCCGCACCGGGACAGACACTGGACTACATACCGACTGGTCGGCATCATGTGGAGCGACCGTATGACCGCCACCGGCCGCCCGGGCCGGCCGCCCGGAGCCCCCACGGAGGTACGCACGATGAGCCCAGCCCCACCGCCAGGACTCGATCCCGAGCAGCTGCGCGGCCATCTCGACCGCGAGCGTCCTGGCCTGGTGAGCGGACCGCTCGACGCGCGCCTGATCGAGGGCGGCCGGTCGAACCTGACGTACACCGTCACGGACGGCGCCCACCGCTGGGTGGTCCGCCGGCCCCCGCTGGGCCATGTCCTGGCCACCGCGCACGACATGAGGCGTGAGTACCGGGTGATCGAGGCGCTGCACCCGACGGCCGTGCCGGTGCCGGAGCCGCTGCTGCTGTGCGAGGACGAGTCGGTGCTCGGGGCGCCCTTCTACGTCATGGAGTACGTGGCGGGCACTCCGTACCGTACGGCCGAGCAGCTCGCCCCGCTCGGCCCCGAGCGCACCCGCGCCGCCGTCCTCGCGCTCGTCGACACGCTCGTCGAGCTGCACGCCGTCGACGCCGGGGCGGTCGGTCTGGGTGACTTCGGCCGGCCGGACGGCTTCCTCGACCGGCAGCTGCGGCGCTGGGGCAAGCAGCTCGACGCCTCCCGCAACCGCGAACTGGCGGGCATCGACGAACTGCACGCGGCTCTGGGCCGTTCGCTGCCCGTCTCCCCCGCGCCCACCGTGATCCACGGCGACTACCGGCTCGACAACGTCCTGATCGGCGAGGACGACCGGATCAAGGCGGTCCTCGACTGGGAGATGTCCACGCTCGGTGATCCGCTGACGGATCTGGGGCTGCTGGTGATGTACAGCGCGCGGCTGGAGCTGACGGGCTCCCCGATCAGTACGACGGCCGGGGCGGCGGGACACCCGGGGCCCGGCGAACTGATCGAGCGGTACGCCGCGGGCTCCGGCCGGGACACCACCGCCATCTCCTGGTACACCGCGTTCGCCTGGTTCAAGCTCGCCGTGATCCTGGAGGGCATCCACTACCGCTACACCCTCGGCCGGACCGTAGGACCCGGCTTCGACCGGATCGGCGATCTCGTACCCGTCTTCATCACGCACGGCCTCACCACCCTCCAGGAAGGCTGAGTACACCCCATGGACTTCGCATTCGACGCCCGCACCGAAGAGCTGCGCACGAAGCTGCTCGCCTTCATGGACGAGTATGTGTATCCGGCGGAGGAGGTCGCGCGGGAGCAGCGGTCGCGGCTGGACAGTCCCTGGGACACCCCGGCGGTCGTGGAGGAGCTGAAGGCGCAGGCGCGCCGGCAGGGCCTGTGGAACCTCTTCCTCCCCGACGCGGAGTACGGCGCCGGTCTGACCAATCTCCAGTACGCGCCGCTCGCCGAGATCACCGGCCGCTCCCCGCAGCTCGCCCCCACCGCGCTGAACTGCGCGGCGCCCGACACCGGGAACATGGAAGTGCTCGCCCAGTTCGGTTCCGAGGAGCAGCAGAAGCAGTGGCTGGAGCCGCTGCTCGCGGGCGAGATCCGGTCGGCGTTCGCGATGACGGAGCCCGAGGTGGCCTCCTCGGACGCGACGAACATCCAGACGCGGATCCTGCGCGACGGCGACGACTACGTCATCAACGGCCGCAAGTGGTACATCTCCGGGGCGATGAACCCGGACTGCAAGATCTTCATCGTGATGGGCAAGACCGATCCGGACGGCGAGGACATCCGCCGCCAGCAGTCGATGATCCTGGTCCCGCGCGACACCCCCGGTGTCGAGGTCCGCCGCGCCATGCAGGTGTACGGCTACGAGGACCACTCCCACGGCGGCCATGCCGAGGTCGTCTTCGACGACGTCCGGGTGGACGCCTCCCAGCTGGTCGGCGAGGAGGGCGGCGGCTTCGCCATCGCGCAGGCCCGGCTCGGCCCCGGCCGTATCCACCACTGCATGCGGCTGATCGGGATGGCGGAGCGGGCGATCGAGCTGATGTGCCGGCGGGCCGTGTCCCGTACGGCCTTCGGGAAGCCGATCGCCCAGCAGGGCGTCGTCCAGAACTGGATCGCGGACGCCCGGGTGACGGTCGAGCAGCTGCGGCTCCTCGTACTGAAGACGGCCTGGCTGATGGACACCGTCGGCAATCGCGGCGCGCACACGGAGATCCAGTCCATCAAGATCGCCACTCCGCGCGCGGTCGTCGACATCATCGACCAAGCCGTCCAGCTGCACGGCGCGGGCGGGGTCAGCCAGGACTTCCCGCTGGCCGAACTGTGGGCCGCGGCGCGGACGCTGCGGCTGGCGGACGGCCCCGACGAGGTGCATCAGCGCTCCCTGGCCCGGCGGGAGCTGAAGAAGTACCTCTGAGGTCCGCCGCGCGCGGGGGCGTCCGGTGCACCTCATCGGACGCACCGCGTGGCGCCATCTCGCCGTACATTTAAGCCTTTACGGTGACAATCGCCCTGCGTGCCACCGCCTGGGCGGCTCCCCTGGTTAGCGTCATGTGCCCTCTCCTGACCGAAGCAGTACCAGAGCTCTGGGGAACCACCCATGCGTAAGCGTTTCTTTGCCGCCGTGGCCGCGTCCGCCGCGTTCGCGGGTGTCATCGCCACCGCACCCGCCGCGTCCGCCGAGCCCAGCCCGCCCGGCTGTCCCAAGCAGTACTTCTGCGCGTACTCCGGGCCGGGGCTGACCGGCAGGCTGCTGCTGAAGGCCGCGGGCAGATGGTCGGGCAGTGTGGCCGGCGTCCGCTCCGTCATCAACAACGGTGTCCGCCATCCCGGCGCCGACCATGTGCAGCTCTCCTGGAGGTACAACGGCAGCAGCTGGAACCGGTGCCTCCACTACAACCCGGGCCCCGGCGCGTACCGGATCGACTTCGACAGCGTGAGGATCACCAGGGTGGCCTGGCGCGGCGAGTGCTGAGGCGGCGTCAGGGGCGCAGCGCCCGCAGGAGCAGATCCGCGAGATGGTCCGCCACCTGCTGCGGGGTGAGCGGGCCGTCCGGGCGGTACCACGTGGAGAGATGGTGGACCGAGCCGAAGTGGTAGTCCACCACCAGGTCGGACGGGGTGGCGGTGGAGAACACGCCGCTCCGCTGGCCCTCCTCGATCAGCGCGCGGAACCGCTCGTGGTAGCGGCGCCGCTCCATCCGTACCTGCTTGTTCTTCTCCGGGCTCAGATGGTGCATCGAGCGGAAGAAGATCGAGGCGTCGTCCAGGTTCTCGATCGTCGTGACGACGACATCGGCCGCGGCGGCCCGCAGCCGCCGCTCCACCGGCTCGTCCGCCTGCGCGAAGGCGTCCAGGCGCTCCTGCTGGAGCCGCAGGACCCGTGCGTAGACCTCCTGGAGGAGATCCTCCTTGGAGCCGAAGTAGTGGTAGAGCGCGCCCTTGGTGACGCCCGCCGCCTCGACGATCTCCTGGACCGAGGTGCGGTCGTAGCCGCGCTCGGCGAAGAGCCGGGTGGCGGCGGCCAGCAGTCGCTGGGGGACGGGGGTGCCGCTCCCGTCCGTCGTCCTGGCCATATGCCGCCACCTGCCTTTCGCTCCGTACCGCCCGCCCGCGCGTCACCGTGCGCGCCCGGGCCGTCTATGGGTGGGAACGCAGTTCCCGCCTGAGGATCTTCCCACTTGTCGTCTTGGGCAGCTCCGGCAGGATCTCCACTTCACGCGGGTATTTGTAGGCCGCGAGCCGCTCCGCGCAGTACGCGCCCAGCTCGCCGGGCTCCACCGTCGCTCCGGGGCGCAGACTGACGTACGCCTTCACGCTCTCCCCGCAGTAGGCGTCCGGGATGCCGACCACGGCCGCCTCGCGCACCGCGGGGTGGGTGTAGAGCACATCCTCGACCTCGCGCGGCCAGACCTTGAAGCCCGAGGCGTTGATCATGTCCTTCTTGCGGTCGACGACGTAGAGCCAGCCGTCCTGGTCCATGAACCCGATGTCGCCGGTGCGCAGTTCGCCGTCGGGGAACGTCTCGGCGGTCGCCCGGGGCAGCCGCCAGTAGCCGGAGACGACCTGAGGGCCGCGTACGGCGATCTCGCCCTGCTCACCGAAGGGCACGTCCTCGCCCTTCTCGTCGATGATCCGTACGACGGTGTCCGCCCCCGGAACCCCGACGGAGAGCGTGCCCGACACCGGGTCGACCGGGGCCTCCTTCTCCGGCGGCACGGAGGCGCAGGGGGCGGTGCACTCGGTGAGTCCGTAGCCGTTGCGGAGGTAGGGACCGAGGGTCGCGCGGAACCGCTCGACCAGTGCGGGCGGCAGCGGCGCACCCCCCGACGAGATGACCTGGAAGGAGCTGAAGTGGTCGCGGGTGACGTCCGGGTGGGCGGCGAGCGCCATGAAGGCGGTGGCGGGGCCGACGGTGTAGGCGGGGCGGTGCTCGGCGAAGGCGTCGAGGACCACGCCGGGTTCGAAGCGGTAGGCGAGGGCCAGGGTGCCCGCGTTGGCGACGCACGCGGCGAGCTCGCAGACCATGCCGGTGATGTGGAAGAGGGGCGCGAGCGCGAAGTAGCAGGCGCCCTCCTCCAGGGGGTGGCCGGTGCGCTGGCGCTCGGCGTTGACCATGATGTTGCCGTGGGCGTTCATGGCGCCCTTGGGCGTGCCGCTCGTACCGGACGTGTAGCTGATCAGCGCCACATCGCCGGCGGCCGGGTCGCGTCCGGCGGGCGCGGGCAGGCCCTGCCGGGCGACGGCCAGCAGATCGTCGGTGTCCGCGGGCGCCGGGAGACGCGCGAAGCCGAGGACCCGGCTGTCGTCGCGGGTCTGCAGATCCCGTTCGCAGGCGGTGAGGGTGATCCGTACGGGCGAGGCCGCGGCCGTCTCGCGCAGAAACGCGTCCCATGCCCGGTCCGCGCAGACCAGCGCCGTCACCTCGGCGTCCGCCAGCACATGGGCGACCTCGGCGGACTTGTACATGGGGTTGAGCGGCACCACGGTCGCGCCGGCCTTCCAGGCGCCGAGCAGCGCGAGGACGAAGTGCGGGCTGTTCTGGAGCATGATCGCGACCCGGTCGCCGCGCTCCAGGCCCCGGGCGGCGAGATGACCGGCCACGGAGTCGGACAGCTCATCGGCTTCTCGGTAGCTGATCCGGCCGTCGAAGTAGGCGAGCGCGGGACGCTCGGGAGCCCGGACGACGGCGGAGCGGAACGCGTGCACCACGGACGCCGGCGGGTCGACGGGGGCTCGCTGGGCCGCGCTGAGCCGGCCGAGCCAGGGCTTGGCCGCGTAGCTCGGTCCGGTCATCGCGCGCCGCCTTCCCACTTCTGCTGGACGCGGTTCATCGTGGCCAGCCAGCGGTCCGGGTCGGCCGCGCGTGCCTGGTGGAAGCCGGCCACCTCGGGGTGCGGCAGGACGAGGAACCGGTCCTCGGCCATGGCGGCGAACAGGGCGTCGGCGACGGCCGACGGCTCGATGGCGGTGGAGCTGAGCACCAGTTCGCCGGCGCTGCCGGAGGCGGTGAGCATGTCCGTACGGACACCCTGCGGGCAGATGGCGTGGACCTTGAGGCCGCGATGGCGGTAGGTCAGCGAGAGCCACTCCGCGTAGGCCAGCGCGCCGTGCTTGGTGACGCTGTACGGGGCCGCGCCGATCATGGTGAGCAGACCGGCGGCGGAGACGGTCGAGACGAACCGGCCGCTGCCGCGCTCCAGCCAGTCGGGCAGCAGGGCGCGGACCGCCCGGACATGCGCCATGACATTGACGTCCCAGGCGTCCGCCCAGACGTCCTCGCCCGACAGGGCGTCGCCGGGCGCGCCGAGGCCGGCGTTGGCGCAGTAGATGTCGACGGCGCCGCCGAGCGCCTCGCGTGCGGTGTCCACGATCAGGGAGGCGTCTCCGGGGACCGCGAGAGCGCCGATCTCCGCGGCGACCGCCTTGGCCTTGGCCGCGTCGAGGTCGTTGACCACCACGCGCGCGCCCTCGGCGGCGAATCTGCGGGCGAGCGCGGCGCCGATGCCGCCGCCGGCTCCTGTGACCACAACCCCTGCGCCGTGCACCGTACTCATCGGGACCTGCCCTTCCGGCCTTCCGGTTCCTCGCCGGCCGCTCCGCCGGCCTACGCAGACTAACCAGTCGGTATGTGGTGAGGGAAGGGGCGTGGCCGGACGGAGCGGGGTGCGCGCCGGGCGTCGGTCGCGAGGGGGCAGACAACGCGGGCCGGACCGCGAGGTGAGCGGTCCGGCCCGTGGATCACACCGTCACCGGTGTGACGGGAACTCCACGACCTGCTGATAGGTCGGCCTGTTCTGCCAGTTGACCGTGGGATGGCTGATGCCGCCCAGCGCCCGGTGGATGATCGCGTCCGTGCACCACTGGTCCCCGGCGGAGCAGTTGTCGTCCCCGGGATAGACCTCGGTGGCGGGCGCCGCCACGGCCGCTTTCAGGGTGGTGAGCAGCGTGTCCCGGCAGGCGCTCAGCCCGCCGTTGCCGCAGTACGTGGCGGCCGTCGGGGACTGCACCGGCTCGCCGAGGACCTGCCTGAGGTCCTTGTCGACAAATCCCCACCAGCCGTACTGGAAGGCGGAACCGCCGTGCGCGCCCGTCGCCCCATGGCTCGCGGCCGGTGACTCGTCGATCGCGAGCGAGGCGGTGAGCGCCTGGTACAGCCCGTCGCCGAGCCCCGGTTCGAACTCGGCCTCGACCAGCCGCGGCCACCAGGCGTCCATGATCCGTACGGCGGCGGAGTGGCCGTAGGTGTGCGAGCCCTGCGCGGTCTCCTTGCGCGGGGAACCGCCGGCCCGCCAGGACTCCAGCTGCTGCACGGCGGTGTTCAGCTGCGGATCGGTGACGGGCGCGGAGCGCACCACCTTCAGCAGCTCGGGCAGCACCTGCTCGCCGCGCAGATCGGTCACGGCGGCCTCGGCCATCGCCCGGGTGAGGGAGGCGCGGGTGACCCCGCCCTGCTTCACCAGCGCCTGGACCCGGTCGTCGAGCAGATCGGCGCGGTGCACCGCGCCGAAGCCGAACCCGGCCGCGTCGTACCCCTTGGCCTGCCGGTTGTTCCAGGAGATGTAGTAGTCCTGGCCGACGGACTGCGGATGCTGGGAGAAGGGCGTGTACGCGGCGGTGTTGTACGCCGGGTCGTAGCCCCGCCATTCGTACGCCTGCTCGGCCTTGACCGGCAGCGCCGGGTCGACACCGCCCGCCCGCACCGGGTTCATGCCGCTGTTGAAGTAGGCGGCGGTGCGGGAGTCCGCGTAGAACCAGTTGAAGGCGTAGTCGATGTTCTCGGCGGCCCGCTGGAAGGAGGCGGCGTTCTTGGTGTAGGCGGGGTCGTTGAGCATCTGGAAGCCGATGATCGAGTCGGCCTCGTGCCGGTAGGTGGTGCGCAGCGAGGTGTACGCCACGGGCTTGCCGCCGACCGTCGCGCGGTGCGTGACCATCCCGTACTTGGTACGGAAGACCTGGAGCCGGTACGAGCCCGCCGCGGTGGAGTCGGCGACGGTCGGCTTCCAGGAGTTGCGGCGTTCCATCTTCTCCATCGGGGTGCAGACGGAGCGGTAGAGGTAGTGCTTGGACGCCTTGGTCGCCGCCGAGCCGTCGGGCTCGCACAGCTCGATGGCGTACGTGTCGGTGATGTCCTGGCCCGCCGAGGTGGCGCTCCAGGCGTAGTCCTGGCCGCGGCCCATCTGGACATACATCCCGACGCCGGCGAAGGCGACACCGCGGGCGCTGATGCCGGGGCCCTGGAGTTCCTGGAGCATCATCAGCTGTGGCGCGAAATAGCCGGTCTGCGGGCCGAAGACGGCGACGGGGTTGCCGCTCGCGGTGTGCTCGCCGGAGACCAGCAGGGCGTTGGACATCCCGCGTTTGGCGTTGAGCGATCCCGAGGGGACGACGCCGTCGTCGAAGATGCCCTGGGCGGGCTTCAGTTTCGCCGGGGCGATGACCGGGGCCTTCGCGTTGGTGCCGGCCGAGCCGGTCTTGTCGTACACGAGCTGCTCGGCCTGGACCGAGCCCGCGTCGGGCAGGGCGGTGCCGCGGGGCTGCGCCGGCTTCTGCGCGTACGGGAAGCTCGTGCCGTCGTGGACGGTGAGGACGGCCTCGGGGTCGTCGCGCTGGCGGAAGGACTCCCAGACCTCGGTGCCCTTGACGACGCCGTACTTCTGCTGCGCGGCGAGGAGCGAGAGGGCTGCTTGCACCTCGCCGCCGCCTCCGCCGCCGAACTGGCCGCCGACGACGGACGCGATGGAGATCAGGTCGGTGATCTTGAACGGCTGGATCTCGCCGATGTTGGTGATCGCGTCGATCTTGCCGGTGAGGACGTACTCGCCCGGGAAGTAGCGGCCGTCCTTGGCCTTCTGGCGGTAGGCGTTGATGCCGTCGATGTACGCCTGCGCGTCGGCCATGGCCAGCGCTCCGCGCTCGCCCTCGGTGGTCCTGATCCGTTCCACCTGGGCCTCGTAGTCGGCTTCGGTGTACGGCGCCGAGGGCCAGAACTGCTGCTCCAGGCCCTGGTTGCCGAGCGCGCCGCCCGCGAAGGAGGTCAGCTCGCCCCGGCCGATATGACGGAAGAGATCCATCATCCAGAGCCGGTCCTGTCCCGCGGCGTAGCCGGCGCCGAACTCGGTGCCGTAGCGGGTGGTGCCCTTGATGTGCGGGACGCCGGTCTTCTTGTCGCGGGTGATCGTGACGTCCTCGCGCGGGGCGGTGACGGATTCGATCTGGTTCCCGGGGACGCCGAAGGATGAGTCGTTGAAGAAGTCGGTGAGCTTCTCGTCGGTGAGCCCGCCGTAGCCCGCCACCAGCGCGTCGTACCGGCCGAGTTGGTCGGAGGCATGCGCGGGATAGGTGCCCAGGAGTTGGTGGGCGAGGATGTCGGCGAGGGTGGCGTTGCCACTCTGGCCGGGCGGCAGGATGTCGTCGCACTGGCCCTGGCAGTGGTCGGTGACCGGGTCGGCGGCCGCACTGGCGCCGGACAGGGCGCCGGATCCGGTGGCGGGTGCGCGTGCGGGGTCGGCGGCCGCCTGCGGCAGGGGCGTCAGCAGGGCGGCGCCCAGCGCGAACACCGCGGCGGCGGTGGCGCTGGTAAGTCTTCCGGTGCGTCGTGGCATGGATGCTCCTCGGGGAGGCCGGTGCGCCGGAGGTTACTGATGGTGTGACCGCTCAGTAAGGTGAACATCAGTCACCTTTTCCGAATCACCACAAGGGGATTCCTGAGAATCGCCTTCGAATTCTGCTCGATATCGGGCGGTATGCCGGACTCGTGGCCGCGATCTGTTTTTTGATGGAGCCGAATGGGGCAGGCGTACGTCCATTCCACAACGCCGAAGTACCAGCGACGGAGGTGGCGGCGGTGGCCGGATTCCGGAGTCTTGCGAGACAGGTGCGTGACCCGCGGTGCGATCTGGCCTTGCGACGGTATTCACTGCGCAAGTGCCTGGAGCGGTTTGCCCCTTATGGGCACCGGGCGACCTGGGATCATCTGTGCGCGAGGCACAGCATCGAACCCGAAGA
This sequence comes from Streptomyces sp. NPDC058198, assembly GCF_042882605.1. Lineage (NCBI taxonomy): Bacteria > Bacillati > Actinomycetota > Actinomycetes > Kitasatosporales > Streptomycetaceae > Streptomyces > Streptomyces sp. NPDC058198. The sequence goes on along the minus strand of NZ_JBHVVP010000006.1, from coordinate 78,821 downwards.
CAGGGCGCCCGACCCGGCGCGGCTGATGGCCGCGCTGGATGAACTGGAGGAGGCGCGGGCCGTATGGCTCACGTATGAGATGGAGTTCGCGGAGCGGCGCAAGCGGGAGAAGCATGACGGGCTACGACGGCCCGGGAGCTTCGACGACTGGCACCGGCGGACCTGGGGCGGCAACGGTGTCGCCCGGTGCGACGATCCGGCGGTCCATCCGTCGGAGTCGCTCGCCGAGGTGCTGCGGCGGCTGATCTCCGGCCTGGAGACGGGGCCGGGAGCGAGCTGCCCGGTGTGTGCGGAGCGCGGAATCGTCTGGCGCCCCGACCTGTCCCACGAGCCGTGGTCGGGGCCGGTCTGTATGGGCTGCGGCATTGTCGTACCGCAGCCGGTTCTCACATCCGAGGCCCTGGACCGGGCGAAGCGGGTGCGTCTGAAGGAACTGGCATCAGTGGCATGAGACGTGTGGGGGCGGGCCCCGGAGCCGGTGCGCCCCCGCGGCGCCGGCGGTGACCGGGCGGCCGTCGCCGCTGCCGCGCGCGGCCGTCAGGAGCCCCCCGGCTCCCGCGGCGCGCGGCGTTCCGGAAGGCGTTCCGGGAGGAGGCGGGAACCCGTCATACGGTCGCCGAAGACATCGTCCGGGTTGGAGAGGACGCAGGTCTCCAGGGAGAGGCAGCCGCAGCCGATGCAGTCCGTCAGATGGTCCCTGAGGCGGCCCAGCTGTCTGATGCGCTCGTCCAGCTCCGCGCGCCAGGCTTCGGAGAGCCGGGCCCAGTCATGGCGGTTCGGGGTGCGTTCCTCGGGGAGCTCGGCCAGGGCGTCCCTGATCGTCGCGAGCGGGATACCCACCCGCTGGGCGGCGCGTACGAACGCCACGCGGCGCAGCGCGTCCCGGCCGTAGCGGCGCTGGTTGCCGCTCGTCCGGCGGCTGCTGATCAGCCCCTTGGACTCGTAGAAGTGCAGGGCCGACACCGCGGCGCCACTGCGCGCGGACAGCTGGCCGACGGTGAGCTCATGGATCTTCTCCGGAATCTGCGGCACCCCTCGAAGCCTACTGTCAGGACCCGCCGTCCAGGACTGTCAGGGTCCGCCGTCCAGCACTGTCAGGACCCACCGTCCAGGACCGGTGTCCGCGTTGACAGGAGCGCGCCCGCCCACCCATGCTGAGCAAGCGCTTAGACATGCGCGGTGGACGCTTGACGGGCTTGAGAGGCAGGGAACAGGGACATGGCTGAGCCGAGGATCTTCACCTCCGCCGAGGAGCTGCGCGCCGGGGTCGGCGAGCAGCTGGGTCACAGCGACTGGCTGGAGGTCGACCAGAAGCGGATCGACCTCTTCGCCGACGCCACCGGCGACCACCAGTGGATCCATGTGGACCCGGAGCGGGCCGCGGCGGGGCCGTTCGGCACCACGATCGCGCACGGCTATCTGACGCTGTCCCTGCTGCCGGTGCTCGTACCGCAGATCATGCGGGTCGAGAACGTGAAGATGGGCATCAACTACGGGACCAACAAGGTCCGTTTCCCCTCGCCCGTGCCCGTCGGCTCCCGGCTGCGCGCGTCGGCCGTCCTGAAGGGCGTCGAGGATGTCGGCGGCGGTGGCGTCCAGATCACCACGCTCGTCACGATCGAGCGCGAAGGCGGCGACAAGCCGGCCTGTGTCGCGGAGTCCGTGTCCCGCTTCTATCTCTGATCCATCGCTGAGCCATCTCCGAGCCGGGGCGCGGCCGCCTCCCGCCGGGCCGCTTGCGGCGCGAGGCTACGTCCGCACCGCGACCATGCGCAGGACGAGGTCGGCGTAGAGCGCGCCGACCTCGTCGGGTGTCCGCCGCCCCGCCGCGTTGAACCAGCGCGCCACATCGATGCAGAGCGACAGCACCGCGAGGGTGGTGCCCGGTACATCGGGGACGTCGAACTCCCCGTCCCGTACGCCGTCGCCCAGGATGCGCCGTACGACGGCGTCGCTGCGCCGCCGCAGCTCGACGATCTCCACGCGGTGCTCGTCGCCGAGCGCGTCCAGCTCGTACTGGACGACCCGCGCCGTGGTGTGCCGCTCCGCGTGCCAGCGGACGAAGGAGCGTACGGCCTCGGCGAGCCGCTCCGCCGCCGTGCCCTCCCGGTCGGCCGCGGCCGTCAGGATCTCCAGGGCCTTGTCGTGGCCGATCCTGCTGATCCGGTGGAGCAGCTCTTCCTTGGTCTTGTAGTGGATGTAGAGCGCCGCCGGGCTCATCCCCGCGCGTCCCGCGATATCGCGGGTGGTGGTGGCGTGGTACCCGCGCTCGGCGAACGCCTCGACGGCGGCGACCAGCAGCTTTCTGGCCGCCTCCGGGGTGACCTCGCCCCACGGCGCGTTCTCACCGTCCGCCGTCTGCTCCGCCGTACGCATCGCTCGCCCCTTCCACTCGGCAGGACGGACACCATACCCCGAAGCTGAGCAAGCGCTTAGTGCTGGTGACGACGGACATCCGGATCGGAGCCCCGGGGTCAGAGCTTCTCGCCCCGGGGGTCAGAGCTTCTGGAAGGGGTCGTGCTCGGCGAGCATCTTCTCCAGCCGGGCCTGGTCGACCCGGCTGACGATCTGTCCGGCCTCCTGCCGGTCCCTGACCACCTTGGCCAGCGTGAAGGCCGAGGTCGTCAGATAGAGGACGGCGATGCCGAGGAAGCCCCGTACCCACGCGCTGGCGTCGAGCTTGAGGATGCCGATGGTCACGGCCGCCAGGGCGAGGGCGAAGGAGATGACGGCCTGTCCGTAGAACGCCGCCGTGTTCTGGTGGTTGACGGGAGAATCAGTCATAGCGGCAGCATCGGCCGCCGGGGCGCGGACCACATCCGCATCCGTACTCAGATCGTACTCAGAAGGCCGAAACCCCCGTCAGCGCCCGCCCGATGATCAGCTTCTGAATCTGGCTGGTGCCCTCGTACAGCGTCATCACCCGGGCGTCGCGCAGCAGTTTGCCGACCGGGTACTCGTCGATGTAGCCGTAACCACCGAACACCTGGAGGGCGTTGTTGGCGGCGCGTACGGCGGCCTCGGAGGCGAAGAGCTTGGCCTTGGAGGCCGCCGTCGCGAACTCCTCGCCACGGTCGATCAGATCCGCCACCCGCCAGGTCAGCAGCCTGGCCGCGTCCACATCGACCGCGATGTCGCTGATCAGTTCCTGGACCAGCTGGTAGTGGGCGATGGACTTGCCGAACTGCTCGCGCTCCGCCGCGTATCCCACGGCCGCTTCGAGGGCCGCCCGCGCGATCCCGACGCAGCCGGCGGCGACCGACATCCGGCCCTTGGCGAGCGCGGACATGGCGAGGGAGAAGCCCTTGCCCTCCGGGCCCAGCAGGGCGGTGGCCGGCACCCGGACGTCTTCGAGGACCAGCTCCGCGGTGGCCTGGCCACGCAGACCGAGCTTGCCGTGCAGGGTGCGGCGGGTCAGCCCGGGGCTGTCGGCCGGCACGAGAAAGGCGGAGACGCCCTTGTGCCCGGGGGTGTCGTTGGTCCGCGCGAAGAGCAGGACGACATCGGCCCAGGTGCCGTTGGTGATGAACATCTTGGAGCCGTTGACGACCCAGTCCCCGCCGTCCCGTACGGCTTTCGTCGTCAGGCCGCCCGCGTCGGAGCCCGTGCCGGGCTCGGTGAGCCCGAAGCAGCCGATGGCCTCGCCGGAGGCCAGCCGCGGCAGCCACGCGCGCTTCTGCTCCTCGTCGCCCCAGGCCAGGATCGTCTTGGCGACCAGACCGAGCGAGACGGAGACGATGCCCCGCACGGAGGAGTCGCCGCGCCCCAGCTCCTCCGTGACCAGGCAGTACGCGAAGTGGTCGCCGCCCGAGCCGCCGTACTCCTCGGGCACGGTCAGCCCGAGGAAGCCCAGCGCGCCCAGCTTCCCGACGATCGCCCGGTCGACGCTCTCGTCCCGGTCCCAGTCGACGGCGAACGGAGTGACCTCGCGGTCGACGAAGTCCTCGGCGAGCCTGCGTACGGCCTCCTGCTCCTCGCTCAGCCCCAGATCCACGGTCGGCACCCCGCCCTTCGGTCGGACCTTTAATTAGCACTGCTAGTTTCCAGTCGGCAGGCCCTACTATGTGCGCCATGGCCAGACCGCGCAAGCCCCTGCTCAGCAGAGAACGCATCGTCGTGACGGCGAGCGCGCTCGTGGACGCCGAGGGCCTCGAAGCGGTCTCCACCCGCCGGCTCGCCGCGGAGCTGGGGGTGAGCGGTCCGTCCCTCTACAACCACTTCCGCACCAAGGACGAGATCCTCGAAGCCGTCGCCGACGCGGTCAGCGCCCAGGTCGATCTGTCGATGTTCGAGGAGAGCGACGGCCGCGACTGGCACACCGCGCTGCACGACTGGGCCGTCTCCTACCGCGCGGCCCTCACCGCCCACCCGCACATCGTGCCGGTCCTCGCCCGGGGCCCCGGCCGCCGCCCGGCGGGCCTGCGGGTCGCCGACGCCGTCTTCGGCGCGATGGTCCGGGCCGGCTGGCCGGCCGCCCAGGCCACCCATATCGGCGCGCTGATGCGGTACTTCATCACCGGCTCCGCGCTCGGCTCGTTCGCCCTGGGCTTCGTCGACGACGCGGCGGCGTACGACCCGGCCGACTATCCGCACCTCGGCCAGGCCCATCTGCTCGCCGAACGGCAGCAGCAGGTGGACGAGGGCTCCTTCGAGACAGGTCTGCGGGCGCTGCTCGACGGCCTGTCCCTCCAGTACGACCGGTGCGAGCGGCCCGGCACCATGCCTGGGCCCGCGCCGAACCATCCCTGACGCGTCCCGGGCGTACGGCACACCCGGAGCGCGCGATATTGCGGTGGGGACCGAAGCTCCGTCCGCGTACGTTCACCCCATGACATCCTCCTCGCAGCCCGGCTCCCCGCCGGCGGCTCCCCCGTCCTCCCGCGCGACCTGGCTGCCCCTGGCCGCCGCCGGTGTGACGGTCGTGCTCTGGGCCTCGGCCTTCGTGTCGATCCGCAGTGCGGGCACCGCCTACTCCCCCGGCGCGCTGGCCCTCGGCCGGCTGCTCGCCGGCGCTCTCACCCTCGGTCTGGTCTGTCTGGTACGGCGCGAGGGACTGCCTCCGCGCGCCGCCTGGCGCGGTATCGCGATATCGGGGCTGCTCTGGTTCGGCGTCTACATGGTGGTGCTCAACTGGGGCGAGCAGGAGGTCGACGCGGGCACGGCGGCGATGGTGGTGAACATCGGACCGATCCTCATCGCCCTGCTCGGCGCACGGCTGCTGGGCGAGACTCTGCCGCCACGGCTGCTCGCGGGCATGGCGGTGTCGTTCGCGGGCGCGGTGGCCGTGGGTCTCTCGATGTCGGGCGAGGGCCATGCCTCGGTGCTGGGGGTGCTGCTGTGCCTGCTGGCGGCGGTGGCGTACGCGGGCGGAGTGGTGGCGCAGAAGCCGGCGCTGGCGCGGGCGAGCGCGCTCCAGGTGACGACCTTCGGCTGTCTGATCGGCGCGGCCGGCTGTCTGCCGTTCGCGGGACAGCTGGTCCACGAGGCCGGCAGTGCCCCGCTGTCGGCCACGCTCAACATGGTGTATCTCGGCGTGTTCCCGACGGCGCTGGCGTTCACGACCTGGGCCTACGCCCTGGCCCGTACGACGGCGGGGCGGATGGGCGCGACGACGTACGCGGTCCCCGCGCTGGTCGTCCTGATGGCCTGGCTGGCCCTCGACGAGATCCCCGGCGCGCTCACGCTCGGGGGCGGTGCGCTGTGCCTGGCCGGGGTGGCGGTGGCCCGGTCGCGTCCCCGCCGGTCCACCGTCGTGGCGCGTGACGACGGCGGTACGGCGGCGGGGAGCGCGGCGGAAGCGAACACCGAGGCCGGCCGGCCGAGCGCCTAGACCGGCTCAGGACCCTAGAGGCGCTAGAACACGACCAGGGCGCGGCCTCCCCGGCCGGCCAGCATGTTCTCGAAGGCGGCGGGGATGCCGTCGAGACCGATCCGTTCGGTGACCATGGCGCCCAGGTCGAACCGTCCGGCCCTGATGTGTTCCGCGAGCACCGGCAGGTCCTTGGCGGGGTCGCTGTTGCCGTAGACGCAGCCGGAGAGCGTACGGCCCCAGTGGAACAGCTCCAGGGCGTTGAAGGTGACCTGCTGGTCCTTGCCGCCGATGCCGACGACCGTCGTACGGCCGCCGCGCCGGGTCGCGTCCCAGGCGGTACGGATGGTGGCGGCGCGGCCGACGCACTCGACGGCCACATCGGCGCCCCGGCCACCGGTCAGCCCGCGGACCTCCTTGGCGGTGGTGCCGGAGGCGACCAGGTACTCGGTGGCCCCCGCCGCCCGCGCCAGGGCTTCCTTCTCTGGGGAGACATCGACGGCGATGACGGTCGAGGCCCCGGCGATCCTGGCGGACTGGAGGACGGCCAGGCCGACCCCGCCGACGCCGAGGACCACCACGGACTCGCCCGCGCGGACCCGTGCGGAGTGGTGGACGGCGCCGTAGCCGGTGAGGACCGCGCAGCCGAGGAGGGCGGCGTCGGTCAGCGGAATGCCGTCCGGCAGCGGCAGGACGCAGTTCGCGGCGACGACGGTCTCCTCGGCGAACGCCCCGACGTTCAGGCCGGGGTGGAGTTCCGTGCCGTCGGCCGTACGGGCATGGATGCCCGCCGCGCCCACGAGCGCGTCGGCGCAGAGCCAGACCTCACCGATCGAGCACGGGTGGCAGATCCCGCAGGACGGAGCCCAGTTGAGGACGACGCCGTCGCCGGGCGCCACATGGGTGACGCCCTCGCCCACGGAGACGACCGTGCCGGCGCCCTCGTGGCCGAGGACGGCGGGTACCGGCACCCGCATCGTGCCGTTGGACAGGGACAGATCGGAGTGACAGACACCGGCGGCGGCGAGGCGTACCCGTACCCGGCCGGGACCGGGCTCGGGAAGCTCGATCCCGGTGATCTCCAGCGGGGCTCCGACGGCGGGCAGGATGGCGGCGCGGACCATGGGTTTCTCTTCCCGGCTCAGAACTGGAGGGACTTGGTCTGGAGGTACTCGGCGAGCCCGTGCGCGCCCAGTTCGCGGCCGACGCCCGACTGTTTGTAGCCGCCGAAGGGCGCGAGCGGGTTGAAGCGGCCGCCGTTGATGTCGACCTGTCCGGTGTCCATCCGGCGGGCGAAGGCCACGGCCTCGCTCTCGTCCCCGGCCCAGACCGCGCCCGCGAGGCCGTAGACGGTGCCGTTGGCGATACGGAGCGCGTCCTCCTCGTCCTCGTACCGCAGGAGGGAGAGGACGGGGCCGAAGATCTCCTCCTGGGCGATGGTCATCTCGGGCGTGACCTCGGCGAAGACGGTCGGCGCGATGTAGTAGCCGGTCGCGTGCGGGGCCTCGGGGCCGCCGGTCACGAGCGTGGCGCCTTCCTTGATGCCCTTTTCTATGTAACCGCGTACCCGTGCCCGCTGTTTCGCGTTGACGACCGGGCCGAGGCGGTTCGCGGTGTCGTGCGGGTCGCCCACGAGGTAGCCGCCGGCCGCGGTCCTCGCCAGCTCCACGGCCTCGTCGTACTGGTCGGTGTGGACCAGCATCCGGGTCCAGGCGCTGCATGTCTGGCCCGAGTTGGACATCACATTGGCGACGCCGATCTTGACGGCCTTGGCGAGATCGGCGCTCGGCAGGATCACATTGGCGGACTTGCCGCCCAGCTCCAGGGCGACCCGCTTGACGGCGGCGCCCGCGGTGGCGCCGATCCGCTTGCCGACCGCGGTGGAGCCGGTGAAGGAGACCAGGTCGACGCCCTCGTGCTCGGCGAGGGCCTGCCCGGCGACCGGGCCGAGGCCGGTGACGAGATTGAAGACACCGGCGGGCAGGCCGGCTTCATGGACCAGCTCGGCGAAGAGCCGCGCGACCAGCGGGGTGTCCTCGGCGGGTTTGACGACGACCGTGCAGCCCGCCGCGAGGGCGGGGCCGACCTTCGCCACGATCTGGTGCAGCGGGTAGTTCCACGGCGTGATCGCGCCGACGACCCCCACCGGCTCCAGCAGCACGGTGGAGTTGCCGACCTTCTCCTCGAAGGGGTACGTGGCGGCCAGCTCCGCGTAGGAACCCGCGACCGCGATCGGCGCGCCCGCGTGCACCTTCCTGGACAGGCCGATGGGCGAGCCGAGCTCGGCCGTGACGGTCTCGGCGATCTCGTCCGCGCGGGCCACCATGGCGTCGCGCAGGGCGGCGATGTACGCCCCGCGCTCGGTCGGCGGGGTGGCGGCCCAGCCGGGGAAGGCCGCCCTGGCCGCCCGTACGGCGGCGTCGATGTCCTCCGCCGTACCGGCCGGGACGGTGGCGATGACCCGCTCGTCCGCCGGGTTCACGACATCGATCGTGTCCGTCCCCGCCGCGGGCCGCCACTGTCCGCCGATGTACATCCCGTCGTATGCCTTCATCGCCATTCCTCCCGGGCCTGCCGAGCCGCCGTCGCGGTACGCGTCCACACTGCCGTCGCACCCAAACTAGCGGTGTTAGTTTTTCGGCGCCAGAGCGGCCCGGCTCACGGCGTACGCGGCCCGGCTCACGGCGTACGCGGCTCAGCTGACGGCATACGCGGCTCAGCTGTCGAAGCCCGGCAGGTCTCTGGGGGCGGGGCAGATCCGGCGGCCGTAGTGGTCGAAGACGTACAGATGCGCGAGATCGACCAGCAGCGGCACCTGGGCGCCCGTCCGCAGCCGCATGTCGGGGCCGGTGCGGACGACCAGATCGCTCGCCGCGATGGCGGGCCGGTCGGGGCTGTGGGTGGCCGGCCTCTCCGGCTCGTCGAGCACCACGACCGGTCCGCTGACATGCCCGCCCGCGCGCTCCCTGAGCCGTTCCAGCACGCTGGGTCCGCTTCTGCGGCGGCGCGGAGCGGGCTTGGGCCGGGGGGATTCGAGATCGGTCACCACCGCGGGCCGGGATCCGGTGTTGAGATGCACCAACGCCTCATGACCCTGGTACTCCACGTGCTCGACGATGCCGCTCAGCGCCACCTCACCGGGCCGGGCCTGGCTCGGCGGCGCGATACGGGCCGCCTCGGACCGCAGACCGACGATGACCTGCCGGCCCTGCTGGATACGGAGCAACTGGTGGTCGGAGCTGAGGGGTTCCGGCAGCGGAAGCCGCTGCCTGCCGAGGTCGATCGACATCCGTCCCTCCAGCGGCGCGTACACCACGGCCTGGAGCAGATTGATACGCGGCGTGCCGATGAACGCGGCGACGAACACGTTCTCCGGCAGGGCGTACACCTCGCGCGGCGCGCTGACCTGCTGGAGCACTCCCCCGCGCATCACGGCGACCCGGTCGCCGAGCGACATCGCCTCGGCCTGATCATGCGTCACATAGACGGTGGTGACGCCCATTTCCTGGGTGAGCTGGGCGATCTCGGCGCGCAGATGGTTGCGCAGCTTCGCGTCCAGATTGGACAGCGGCTCGTCCATCAGGAAGACCGAGGGCCGCCGGGAGATGGCCCGCCCCATCGCGACCCGCTGGCGCTCGCCCCCGGAGAGCTGGCTCGGGTAGCGGTCGAGCACGCTCTCGATGCCGAGCATTCTGGCGGTGGCCTCGACGCGCTCCGTGTTGTCCTCGCGCGGGTTCTCCAGCCGGAGCGGAAACCCGATGTTGTCGCGGTTGGTCATGCTCGGATAGAGCGCGAAGTTCTGGAACACCATGGCCATGCCGCGTTCTCGCGGTGGCATGAGGTTGGAGTACTCACCGTCGAGGAGCAGTTCGCCGTCGGTGATGTCCTCAAGACCGGCGATCATTCTGAGCACCGTCGACTTGCCGCAGCCCGAGGGGCCGAGCAGCACCACGAACTCGCCCGGCGCTATGTCGAGCGAGAATCTGTCGACGGCGCGGGTGGCCCGTCCGTACACCTTGCTGACGCTGTTCAGAGATATGGCGCGAGTCATGTTGGTTCCGCCCGGGAAGGAGAGGTGGAGCGACTGCGACGCCTGAAGCTAGCCGACTAGTCGCGGTCAGGGAATGACTCGCGCGAAGGTTGCGCCGCACGACGCCACCGGTTCCGGCGGTACCGTCGCCTCCGACCGGGGGTAACGGGCGCCGCGGGCTGTCGCCGCGACACGGCGCGGACGGTCGACGGAAGACACTTCCATCCACGAGCCAGTAGGTCGGTTGACTCAACAAACGATCTTGCGGCGCTTGGACAGTTCTTCTCACCTGACGAGTCGTGGAATTATGCTTGCCGCCGCGAGGGCCTCAGTGTGATCCTTCCTTCGAACGAAGGGCACATACCATGGCATACGCTCGTTGGCGCCACATGCTCATTGAGTCACAGCGGCACGCCCTCAAGGCCGTAGATGAGTGGAATTGCTCGTCCGGTAACTTCGGTGATTTCCTCACGCACATGCATAAGGCCTGGCACTACTTGCTGCATGCAGCATTCCGGAAGGACGGGATCGACTACCACTACAAGGACGCGCAGACCGGTCAGTACAAGATGATCGACGGCGAGCCGAAGGCGTGGGACCTGGAGTGGTGTTTGAAGCAGCGCTTCGCCAACAGTGCGGATCCCGTGCGGGTAAACGTTGAACTCTTCGTGGCACTGCGCAACAAGGTGGAGCACCGGTATGAGCACAGCCTGAAGATCGTGACGGGCGGGAAGGCCCACGCGCTCGTTATGAACTATGAGCAGCAGACGGTGGCGTACTTCGGTCCGTCGTACAGCCTCGCTGACCAGCTCCGCTTCCCGATCACTCTTCAGTCTCTGACGGCGGAAGGGTTCGCACAGCAGAAGGAAGCGGCAGCCAAACTCCCGAAGAAGACGCGCGACCTGGTGGCGAAGTTTGAGGCGGGCCTCGATCCGGCAGTGAAGGAGGATCTGCGGTACGACTACCGGGTCCGGCTCGTGCCGATCGTGGGATCAAAGACGGATGCGGATCTCTCGCTCAACTTCGTCAAACTTGACGACCTGACCGAGGATGAGCGCATCGTCATGAACGAGGCGGGCCGCACCGGCACGGTCATCACCAAGATCAAGCACGTTGAGGTGGCGGACAAGAACCTCCGCGCCACGCAGGTAGCCGCCCTTGTCACAGAGTAGGTGCCCTTCGAGTTCACTGTCCACGGTGACCACACTGAGATGTGGCGTCGAATTGGTATCCGTCCCGCACCGGGCGCCGCCGACCCGTATGCAACGGACTCCCGGTACTGCGTCTTTAGCGAAGCGTTCAACTCGTACCTCTACACGTCGTCCTGGGTGAAGAAGATCGTCAGGGAGATCGGCACAGTCGATAAGTACCGAGCGTTCTTCGGTAAGGACCCGCGCATGAAGAAGGTGACACAACTCCCCGCGTCAGGAAGCCGTATGCCCGGGAACCCTCCTCAGAGCATGAGTGCCTAATACTCCAGCCGTAGATCGTGATCTTCATGTCTGATTCGCGGCTTGTCGTCAGTAATGGCTGGCTTGGGCCCGGGCCTGGTGGCGGCGTCGCCAGGCGGACCCGGCGAGCCGGTGGGCTACCTCGCGCAGGGGCCGGACGACCAAGGTGATGAACAGTCGCTGGATCTCGTTGCAGGTGAGCGGGATAAGTCCGTCAGGTGCGGGGCGCCGGGCGGGTTCGTCGGCGCGGACAACGGCGAGGAAGGCGTGAGCGAGCATGGCCAGGGTGACCCAGCGGGACCAGGAGGTGTAGCGGCGGACTTGGTGCTCGTCGAGTCCGGCCAGGCCCTTTCCGGGCTGGAAGGTCTCCTCCACCCGCCACCTTGATCCAGCGACGCGGACCAGGGCGGTCAGGGGCGCCGGGTCGGGTGAGAAGCAGCGGTAGTAGGCGAGTTCACCGGTGGTGCGGCTGCGGCGGATCAGCAGCTGGCGGCTGCCGGAACGGGGTTCGGCCAGATCGATGACCGCCCAGTCGTAGAAGCGGTGCCCCTTGGCACCGGCCCCGGCCGACAGCTTCTGCCAGGCCCTCTTGGGCACCTTCGCGGCCAGGGCATCCGCGCGGAACTTCCCCGCGCCGGTGGTGGCTTCATGTGAGCAGGCGACGGCGAGCACGTAGCCGACCTGGCGCTCTTCCAGCGCGGAGCACAGCTTTGGGTTGCCGCCGTAGACCTCGTCTGCCGCGACCCAGCCGGCGCGGTGCCCGGCATCGAGAAATCGGCCGATCATGCGGGCGGCCAGCTCCGGCTTGGTCGCGAAGACGGTGTCCTCGTCCAGGCCCGCGGCTCGGCAGCGATCTGGGTCGCGCGTCCAGGAGCGAGGGATGTACAGCTCCCGGTCCACCGCCGCGTGCCCGCGCAGTCCCGCGTAGACGAGTAGACAGCGACTTGCGCGTTTTCGATCCTCCCGGCGGTGCCGGTGTGCTGGCGCTGGACACCGACGGTGTGCGTGCCCTTCTTCACGTCCCCGGTCTCGTCGACCACCAGCACTGCGCCCTCGTCGCGCAGATGCTCCAAGACGTACTCGCGCACGTCATCGCGCACGGCGTCGGCATCCCATCGGGCCCGGCCGAGCAGGTGCTGCATGCCGTCCGGGGTGGCCTCTCCGGCCCACTCGGCGATGCTCCAGCAGTTTTTGCGTGGCAGGTCCGACAGCAGCCCCAGCGCCAGATCCCGTACCCGACGCCGGGGTTCAACCCGGGCGAACCGGCCGGCTATCCGGCTCATCAGGCCCTCGAACGCTTCCTGCCAGCGAGCAGGGTCCGCGCTGTGACCTGCGGGCCATCGCAAGATCGTTAGTCTTCACGCACCGATGATCAGCGGCGGCCGCATCCTTCCCGCAGCCGACCCACGAGCAAGATCAAGGTCTATGGCTGGAGGTCGCGCTGGTACCAAGTGCCTGACTTGCCGCCGAGATCGGCCGGGGTGGCAGGGCCAACCGGGACGAACCCGGCCTTGGCCAAGACTTTCTGGGACGCGGCGTTGTCGTGGGAGGTGGCCGCCCGCAGTGTGAGCAGGCCGTGCATCGCTGTCGCCATCCGGCACAGCTCCCGGACGGTCGCGGTCGCCACGCCGCGGCCGGCGACCCGCTCCGCGACCCGGTAGCCGAGTCTGGCAGTGCCGTCCTCCAAGTCGTACAGGTTGAACCTGCCGAGTACCGAGCCGTCCTCGGCGACGAGCACGTAGAAGGCGCAGATGCCGGCCTCCTGCTCGGCCAGCGAGGCGTTGCACCGGTCGGTGAACTGGTCGAAGAAGTCGTCGCCGCGGTCGGAGATCGAGGCAGCGAAGTAGGTGCGGTTCGCCAGCTCAAAGGCCAGGACCGCCGGGGCGTGGCCGGCATGCAGCCGCTTCAGCTCGGGCATTGCCCGACTCTACCCAGATCGCGCGCTGAGGCCTCCTGAGTTTCCGCCAGTGGCAGACAGCCCCAAGACCAGGGCACATAACGATCTACGGCTGTAGTACTAAGAAGTCATCTCATTTGGCGAATCTGCGGTAGCAGATGAGGGTGCAGGCGATGCTGGTGAAGGCGAGGAAGTGGTCGGCCTTGCGTTCGTAGCGGCGGTGGAGTCGTCGGCAGCCGGCGAGCCAGGCCATGGTGCGTTCGATGGTCCATCGGTATCGTCCGAGCCGCTGGGAGGTCTCGATGCCCTTGCGGGCGATGCGGTGCCTGATTCCGCGTCGGGCCAGCCATTGCCGCAGGTGACGGTAGTCGTAGCCCTTGTCGGCGTGAAGCTTGTCGGGCCTGCGCCGGCGGGGGCCTCGGCGGGACCGGATCGGGGGTACGCCCTTCACGAGCGGGATCAGGGCCTGGCTGTCGTGGACGTTGGCACCGGAGATTGCGACGGATATGGGCAGACCGGTTCGTTCGGTGATCAGGTGGATCTTCGCCCCGTACTTGCCTCGGTCGACAGGATTCGGACCTGTCAGGTCCCCCTTTTCAGGGCCCGCATGTTCACCGAGTCGATCGCGCAGCGGGACCAGTCCAGTTCCCCGCGCGAGCCGAGTTCGTCAAGGATCAGGCGGTGGAGCTTGGCTTAGACCCGGGCCTTGGTCCACTCGGCAAACCTGCGATGCGCCGTCGCGCCGGACGGGCCGAACGACGCTGTCGGCAACTGCTGCCACGTGCAACCCGAGGTCGCCACGAACACGATCGCGGCCAGGACCTCCCGGTCACCGTGACGACGCCGACCGCCACCCTGGGGACGAGACGGCGCCTCCGGCACCACCCGCTGAAACAGCTCCCACAACTCTTCCGGCACCAGCCGCTGAACGATTCCCACGTCGTCAGACTACCGATTGCGCCCTTGCCGTCAGTGGCCTTTACGGCGCTCCGTGTCGAAGCGATACAGCACCCGTACCAGACGCCACATTCCGACCGCCGCTCCAACCAGGGCTCCCCCCATCAGTACACCTTTGGACGCTGAACCAGCGAGGTCAAAGACGAGAGTGAAGGCCAGAGCGACGGCAAAGACCGCCGCGGCAAGGGCGACAGCAGTCACCAGGGCAAAGACGATCTCTACCGTCATTGCATCCTTTTCCCACCGCGACTCACGCCCCATATCCATGCCGGAAGTCTCGCATCACGGTCAAGCCCTGGCGCCCGAGTCGAACAGCGCTTGGCTCCCACCAGCCGAGGCGCCCCTGCCAATTGAGATGGCTTCTAGGGCTGTCCCGTAAGCCGTGGCGGGCACACGACGACAGCTACGGCACCTCGCTGCGTTGTCGGAACGCCCCGAATACATCCGGCAGGCGGACGTCCCTCCGCCTTGCGATGCACCGCAGCTGACGCCGTGCGCTGATCCACCACGGATTACGGGACAGCCCTTAGCCTCGATCGTTCATGAGGGTTCATCAGCTTGCTGACAAACCCTTCGCGGTTCGGGCGGCGGGGATTCGGGGTGCTCGGGCAAGGTTAGCGGCTCGATTGTCGCGTCGGGGTGTGCGCCGAGTTCCGCTGTGCCGGGGTGGGTCGCACGGGTTGGGCGGACGGTTGATGCAGCTGGTCGGTCCGGGTTCGACACGGCGGCGGCCGGTGTGCACGATGCGTGCGGCGGTCGGTCGCGGTGGCGATCTGTTTCTCGGAGCGCGCCAAGACCAGCACGCCGTCGATGTCCACGATGACGCTGCCGTCGGCGGCCGGACTGCTCCCCGGCCGGCTCCCGGACCCACTGGCACACTTCTGCCCGCACCGTCCGGAGCGCGGGCAGGAACCGATACCCTTCTCCACCCGGAGAGCGCCGCTTGGCGTGGCGCGAGGTTCACCACCGACCACAGGAGCCACCGCCTAGATGATCTCCCTTCGTGAAGTGCGCGACAGCGACCTCTCCGCCTTCTGGGAACACCTTTCCGACCCTGCGGCGCAGCACGTGGCCGCCGTCACCCGGAAGTACCACTACGACCGGGGGCACTTCGACGACCACTGGGCGAGGATGCGTGCCAACCCAGCCGTCCTGGTGCGCACCGTGCTGGCCGACGACGAGGTGGTGGGCCACGCCGCTGTGTACGGACCGCCGGATGAGCGCGAGGTCACGTACTGGATCGGCCGAGCACACTGGGGCCGCGGAATCGCCACGGCAGCGCTTGCGGCGCTGGTCGAACTCGTCAGCACCCGGCCGTTGCACGCCCACGCGGCAGCCGACAACGCGGGCTCGATCCGTGTACTGGAAAAGTGCGGCTTCGTCATGACCGGGCACGACAGGGGCTTCGCTCAAGCCCGCGACGGCGAGATCGACGAAGTACTCCTCACCCTGAGCTGAATCCCGGATCGGATACCCCGGGCTCTTCACCTGGCGCGGCCCTGGGTCGGTTCGGGTTTGCCCGTCGCGACGGGGCAGAGAGGACGGCGACGGCCGCCGTGGTGACGGGCGCGGAACTTCTGGGCCTCGCGGGTTACCAGGGGCCGTGGTAGGCCAGGCCCAGTGCCAGGGCGGCCGCCGCGGTGGAGAGGAACACGATCCCGCCTACGATGTTGCGGGAGCCCACCCGCAGGTGGGCAATGATTGCGCCGATGAAGTACAGCACGAGGCCGGCGGCGGCGAGGGTTCCCAGGAACGGCACGGCGAGCCCGGCCAGCAGCCCCACGGTGCCCGCCGCCAGCAGCATTCCCAGTACCGGTACCCACTTCCGGGGCACGCCCTTCATGTCCGCCTGGGTCTTGGGGTATTCGTGGCCGATCAGGTAGGTGACGGCGGCGGCACCGTTGAAGACCGCGCCGAGGATGGTGACCGTGACATAGGCGGCGAACACGATTTCTCCGTCTCTGTGGGGCAGTAGCGTTGCTGGGCACTCCGTCGTGGGATGCCGTTCGCCTGAATGACGAGTCGGCGACTCGATTTGTGACATCGCTTGGCAGCCGGGCGTGCCAGTGGTCTCGAACGCCTGCTAATCCTTGAGCAACTGGCCGTTCACCCACCGGAAGGCTGAGCAGCGCGGAAGGTACCGCTCGGCCCCATACCGCGGAAGCGTCCTCACCTGCACGTGTCGCGGGACTGGGCGCCAAGCATTTCCGTTCTACGCTGTCAGCGTTGCCCATGACGTTCAACGGCCCAGCGTCCTGGGAGTAAGCCTCGAAGCGTTCGCAGGTCCCGGATCGCTCCGGCCGCCTGCAGAAGGGACCATGCGATGGATCCTGATATCCGGACCAGGGCCGCACTCGAGGAACACTGGCAGGCATCGGAACGTGGGGATACCGAAGCCGAGCACGCCATCTACGCTGCGGACGCGATCCTCGACTACCCCCAGTCAGGTGAACGCTTCCGTGGCCGCGAGACGATTTCGGCGCAACGTGGCGGGCACCCTGCCAGTCGGCACTTCACCGTCCACCGGATCGTTGGCAGCGGGGATCTGTGGGTGAGCGAGTGTGTCATCACGTACGACGGGGTGCCCACCTACTCAGTGAGCATGATGGAATTCGCCGACGGGCATGTGGCGCACGAGACGCAGTACTTCGCGGACGCCTTCGGCGCACCTGAATGGCGGACAGCACTCGCGGAGCCGATGCCGGGCAGGAATATCGCCAGGGCCTGACCCAGGGCTAAGAGATCATCTCAATTGGCTCGATCACTAAGCTGACTATGCATCGGGTCCTCCCAACGCCTGGGACGCCACTGTTGGACCGTGGAACGGACGGGGCCCGGCTGGCCCTTCAAAGCCGCTTGATCACCCCAGCCGGTCGTGGAACAGTGGGCCGCGCTCTGCGACCTGGCAGACACACCCACGGTAAGGAACGACAGCCATTGGTACCGGCGTCCCCAGCGGCCGCCGTCGGCACTGAGCGCCCGCCCTGCAGCGGCCGCAGCCTGCCACGTCCGTCTCCTGCGGCGGCCCCACGACGCGATGCCTGACGCATCGTCACTCTCCCTTGCCTGAGCGCACACCAGTTCGCCATGGGCTCACCCAGAGACTTCGTGAGGTCAACACCCACCATGGACATCCAGGTCCAGAGTTTCGCCGTTGCCAACCTCCGCCGCCGCCCCGTCGTCGTCGAGACCAGCGGCTTCGTCGCAGGGTTCACTCCCGACGACGACAGTCCCTATCTCAACTACGCGACCCCGCTGCCCAGCGCCGAGCCGACCGAACGGGACGTCGCCGCGTTGATCGGTGTCTTCCGAGAGCGCGGCCTGCTGCCACGGCTGGAATTCGCACCAGAGGCCGCGCCCGGTGTGGCACCAGCTCTGAGAGTCGCGGGCTTCGGCACCGAGGCCGTACACGAATACCTCGTCTGCACCCCCCACACACTGACGACGCCTCAGTCCGCCGACTCCCCGCGCGTGGAAACCCCGACCACCGACGTGGAGTACGCCGCCGTCGACGCCGCCCTCGCCGAGGCATTCGGTGGCGTCTTCCCTCCCTCTGCGCAGGGGGCAGCCCGGCTGCGCCGAACCCAGCAACGCGGCGGAGCGGTGCGGTTCGTCCGTACCCCGCAGGGCGACTGTGCCGGCGGGGCCTCCTGCTCGCCGCCGGCCGAGGACACCGCCGAGCTGTCCGGCGTCGGCACTCGCCCCGCCTTCCGCAGCCGTGGCATCGCCGCCGCAGTGACCGCCGCGCTGACCGGAGCGATGTTCACTCAGGGGGCCGGATCGGTCTGGCTGGAGTACTCCGGAGCGGGATCCCGACGCGTCTATGAGCGCGTGGGCTACCAGCCGCAAGGCACCCGCCTCTATCTCTCGCTACCCCCGGAGCAGCGGCCCTCGGCAAGGGTGTCGATGAGCCGGGAGACGGTGGGGTCGGAGGCTACTGGCCCGAACACTCCGGGCTCGGCCCGCAGCATGGCGAGGTCGGCGAGGCAGTCGCCGCCGGGCGCCACCGCGAGCGCCAGTCGCGAGATTTCTGCCGCTTGATCCCTACAGCCCAAGCGCGCTCGGCTGACCCTGCGTGTCCCTTTCCGGGGTGCTGCTTCCGTCCTTCGCCTCGAGTGGCACGCCCTCTTGTGCGGAGGGTGCATCAACATGAAGCAGTGGGGATGTCATAGCTCCTTGGCATCATGAGTGCCGTGAATGCCACTGATGCTTCAGACGTATCTGACCAGCTTCTTCGTAGCCGGCTGGCGAACTTGCTGGAGGGCATCCGTCCCTGGGACGAGCAGGAGCGCACACATCTCGCCGCGGCAGCGGAGTGGATCGCCGGCGGAGCTCCGCTGTATCGGATGCAGAAACCCGACGTCCCGGCGGTCCACCTGGTCTGTTACTTCGTGGTCCTCGATGAGGCCCGCGGGGAGCTTCTGCTGGTCGCCCACCGGAAGGCCGGCCTGTGGCTTCCCAGCGGCGGTCATGTCGAGCCGATGGAGGACCCGTGGGACACGGTCCTGCGTGAGTGCCGCGAGGAATTGCGCACCGAGGCCGTCCCGTCGGCGGTCTCCGGCAGGGGGCCGTTCTTCCTGACCGTCACGCGAACACGTGGGCAGGGCCAGCACACTGACGTGTCGCTGTGGTTCGTCCTGAAGTCGGACGTCGGCAGCGTCACAACCTTCGATGAGGATGAATTCGAAGCGATCAAGTGGCTGTCGCTGCAGGAGGTCCTCGCCGAACCCGGGGACACTCTCGATCCCCACATGCACCGGTTCACCCACAAGCTCATGGCTGCCTGCGCCTCCTCATGAGACACACTGAAACGCTTGCCGAAGACCTCAGGGCCCGCGACGGGCCAGCACCCCGTCACGCCGTCGCCCACAGTAGGGTTGCCGTGATCACTACAAATGGGGGGCTCATGCAGATTCGGCGTGTCCAGGGTATGGCGATCATCACCGCGGTGCTCGCGGCCTGTCTGCTGTCCTGTTCCGGGGGCGCGGACGACAGCTCCGGGGGCGCTGCGGCGCGGGACAGCTCCCGTTCCTCCGTCCCGGCGCCGGCGGACGCCGCGGTGCGGGAGACTGCCGCCGCCGACCCCAAGCCCGCGGGGTCTCCGGGGCCGGAACTGGTCCGCGACGCCTTCGCCGGGCTTCAGGCCACGCTCAACGACACCTGTACACCAGGCTCGGGAGAGTGCGCGTACTTCCTGGGCAGGGTCCACGAAGAAGTGATGGGTCTCGATGCGGCGATGAAGGCGGACCCGAAGGGCCCGGGCCACTTCCCTGAGCCCGTCGCGTGGATCGCCGGCCTCCGTACGACGCTCGACGGCGACACCTCCACGGAGAACCTGGAGACCCACCGCACCGAGCTGATCGGCGTGCGCGACCGGATCAACGTCTGGATGCAGGACCACCCCGACGACTACCAATGAGCGCGTGATCAATCTGGGCGGAACGGAGGTCAGGGGCGGTCGTGGGCCGGGGCGGTTCCGCGCGGTTGCGGGACCGTACCGGGGGCCTTCGGCGGCGGGGTGTCGGTGGACGTCCGCAGGCCGAGGCCGGCCGCCGCCACCAGCAGGGCGCCGAGCATCACGAACGGCGCGGCCGTGCCGGCCACTCCCGCGACCAGACCGGCGGAGGCCGGGGCGGCGACCTGGCCGAGGCGGTTGCCGGTGAGCCGCAGCGCGAGGGCGGTGGAGCGCGCCTCGTCGGGAGCGGCCCGTACGACGGTCGTCATCGACAGCGGCTGGCCGACGCCCAGACAGAACCCGAGCGCGGCCAGCATCACGGCGAGCGCCCACACCGGTACGGGCAACGCGATGCCCGCGCACAGGAGTCCGCCGAGCAGACAGGTGACCGTGAGCAGGACCGAACGACCGAGCCGGCGGATCATCGGGGTCATCACCAGCCGGCAGGCGATGGTGGCGGCCGCGCGCAGGCTCAGCAGCAGGCCGATCGTGGCGGGCGCGATCCCCCGCTGTTCGCCGAGCACCGGCAAATAGGCCGTCAGGATGTCGGTCGCGGAGAGCACGGACAGGCTGATGAAGATGCCGGCGGGCACCCCGCGCGTGCGCAGGATGCGGTGGACGGGGACCTTGGCGGACCGGGTGGCCGCCGGGGCGCGTACCGTCCGCTGCTCGATGCGCCAGAGCGAGGTGAAAGAGACCGCGGCGGCGGCCGCCGAGACGAGCAGGGCGAGGGCGCTCGTACGGGCCATCTCGCCGTTCTGCCCGGAGACCAGCAGGCCGGCCGCGACCGGTCCCGCGAGCTGGCCGAGGGAGGCGCCGATGGTGAAGTGGCCGAAGTTGCGGTCCTGTTCGGCCGGGGCGCTGCGGCGGGCGACGATCGACTGGGCGCCGATGACGAAGCAGAGATGGCCGAGGCCCATCACGCCGCTCCAGGCGGCCAGGGCCGCCAGCGAGCCCGCCGTGCCGCTGAGGGCGCACCCGCCGGAGATGAGGACGACACCGGCCACCAGCAGCGGGACGCAGCGTCCGTGGTCGGTCCTGCGGCCCAGCGGTACGGCGGCGAAGAGCGGCAGCAGCGCGTACGCCGCGGTGATCACACCGATCGCGCGTTCGTCCGCGCCGACAGCGAGCGCCCGGTAGGAGACGGCGGGCCGCGCCATCGACACCGCGCCCTGCGCGAAGCAGAAGGCGATGACGAGGCGCAGAAGCCAGCTTCTCCCGCCGGGCGCCCGCTCGGGGACCATCAGATGATGCCGAAGAGGATTCCGGCGGCGAGTACCACCAGCGAGGTGAGCGCGGCCCACTTGACGGTGAACTTGGTGTGGTCGCCGAACTCGACCTTGGCCATGCCGACGAGGACGTAGACGGCGGGCACGAGCGGGCTCGACATGTGCAGCGGCTGACCGACCAGCGAGGCGCGGGCGATCTCCAGCGGGGAGACGCCGTGCGCGGCGCCGGCCTCGGCGAGCACGGGCAGAACTCCGAAGTAGAAACCGTCGTTGGACATGAAGTACGTGAGCGGCAGGCTCAGCACACCGGTGACGATGCTCATGTGCGGGCCCATCCCCTCGGGAATGGCGCCGACGAGCCAGTCGGCCATGTGCTCGACCATACCGGTACCGGTGAGGACGCCGGTGAAGACGGCGGCGGCGAAGACCATCCCGGAGACGTTGAGGACGTTGTCGGCGTGGGCCGCGATACGGGCCTTCTGCTCGGCCATGTTCGGGTAGTTGACGGTGAGGGCGAGGGCCGCGCCGATGAGGAAGAGGACGGGGATCGGCAGCAGTTCGAGGATCATCGAGGTGAGCAGGGCGACGGTGAGCCCGGCGTTGAACCAGTAGAGGCGGGGGCGCAGGGTGGGGCGGTTGGGGTCGAGGCCCTGGAAGCCCTCGTCGTCGGACTCCTCTCCGGACTTCTCTCCGAACTTCGCTCCGGACTCGTCCCCGGGGGCCGTACCGGTACCGCCGCCAACGCCCGCGCCGGTGCCGGAGCCCGTACCCTTGCCGCTTCCCGCGCCCGGGCCGCCGACGGCCGTGGAGCCGCCGACCGCCGTTGAGCTGCCGGCGCCCGCCTTCACCAGGACCTGCTCGGTCCCGGACCCGGTCCCTGTCTCCAGCGCCTCGTCGAGGGTGAGCATGCCGAGACGCTTGCGCTCCCGGCGCCCCAGCACATAGGCGAGGACGAGCACGGCGGCCATGCCGACGGCGAGCGCGGGGATCATCGGGACGAACACATCGCCCGCGTCCACCTTGAGCGCGGTGGCCGCGCGGGCCGTCGGGCCGCCCCAGGGCAGGGTGTTCATCACACCGTTCGCGGTGGCCGCGACCCCGGTCATCACGACCAGGCTCATCCCGAGCCGCTTGTAGAGCGGGTACATCGCGGACACGGTGATCATGAACGTGGTGGAGCCGTCGCCGTCCAGCGAGACGATCGCGGCGAGCAGCGCCGTACCGACCACGATCCGCAACGGGTCGGCCTTGCAGAAGCGCAGGATGCCCCGGACGATCGGGTCGAAGAGACCGACGTCGATCATCACCCCGAAGTAGACGATGGCGAACATCAGCATCGCCGCGGTGGGCGCGAGATCGCCGACGCCCTTGAGGACGTACTCACCCAGCTGCCCGCCCTGCCCGACAAACACACAGAAGAGTGCGGGGATGAGCACCAGCGCCGCGATCGGCGACATCTTCTTCATCATGATCAGCACCAGGAAGGTGGCGATCATGACGAAGCCGAGGATGGTCAGCATAGAAGGCCTCTCACGTTCACCCTTGAACTCCCGCCGGGGGCGGCGGTCCGGATGACGTTAGGGCCCGTTTCCTCGCGTTAACAAGATGTTGACAAGCGAGCAATACGAGCAAAACACCAGGTCACGGCAGTGGCGCCAGCTCGACGGGGAAGCCGTTGAGCACGGCGGTGCCGGAGAGCGGGTCGAGCCGGGAGCCGTCCAGCAGCTGGTTGACATTGACTCCGGGGCGGGCGCTCGCCACCGACGTCCGGGTGCCTGGACGGTCGTGTCCCCAGCCGTGCGGCAGGCTCACCACCCCGGTCCGCACGGTGTCGGTGATCTCCACCGGCGCCTCGAGTGCTCCCCCGTCGGCGGTGATCCTGGCCGGGCGGCCGTCCTCGAGACCGAGCCGGGCCGCGTCGTCCGGGTGGACCTGGAGGGTGCAGCGGTTGGAGCCACCGCCCAGCGCGGGGACGTTGTGCATCCAGCTGTTGTTGGAGCGCAGATGACGGCGGCCGACCAGGACGAGCGAGGCGGGCCGCTCGTCGAGGGCGCCGCGCAGCCTGGGCAGATCGGCGGCGATGGGCGCGGGCAGCAGCTCGATCCGTCCGCTGCGGGTTTTCAGGACCTCGGGGACGCGGGGGCGCAGCGGTCCGAGGTCGACGCCGTGCGGGTGGTCCAGCAGCCGCCGGAGGCTGAGGCCCGCCCCGTCCGCGCCACCTGCTCCGTCTGCACCGTATGGGCCGAAGCCGTCGCCGTACGGGCCCAGACGCAGCTTCAGATCGAGCCTCCGCTCGGGTCCGGTCCGGCCGGTGAGCAGGGCGGACAGCTCCTGCGGGTCGCGTCCGTGCACGGGTGAGTGCGGGTCGGCGACGGCCTTGGCGAGCGTACGGCCGATCACCCCGTCGTCCACGGCGGAGGGGGCCGCGCCGTGCATCCCGCTCACCGCGAGGATCAGCCGGGCCAGGATCTCGCTCTCGTCGAGCCTGCCCTCCTCCAGCGGGACGGCGGCCGGGGTGTGGCGTGCCTGGTTCCGTACGGCGAGGGCGTTGAACGCGAAGTCGAAGTGCGCGCTCTGCGCGGGCGGCGGCGGAGGCAGTACGACGTCCGCGTGGCGTGAGGTCTCGTTGAGATACGGATCGACGCTGACCATGAAGTCCAGGCCGGCCAGGGCCCGGTCGAGGCGGTCGCCGTCGGGCGCGGACAGCACGGGATTGGCGGCGAGGGCGATCACGGCGCGGATCCGCCCCTCCCCCGGGGTCTCGATCTCCTCGGCGAGGGCCGCGAGGGGCAGCTCGCCCTTCGCCTCCGGATGCCCGCCGACCCTGCTGGCCCAGCGGCCGAGCACAAAGCCCTTGCCCGGGGCGGGGGTCCGGGGCGCGCGGTCGGTGGCGGAGAGCGGGAAGAGCGCGCCGCCCGGCCGGTCGAGATTGCCGGTGAGGATGTTCAGGATGTCGACGAGCCAGCTGGCGAGCGTGCCGTACTCGACGGTGCAGCTGCCGACCCGCCCGTAGACGGCGGCGGTGGGGGCGGCGGCGAGCTCGCGGGCGATCGTACGGATCTCCCCGGCGTCCATGTCGCAGGCCCTGGCGACGGCTTCGGGGGTGAAGTCCCGTACCGCGTCCTGGACTTGATCGACGCCTTCGACATGGTCGGCGAGCGGCCCGAGGCGGGTGAGCTTCTCCTCGAAGAGGACCTGGGCGAGGGCGGCGAGCAGCAGGGCGTCCGTACCGGGCCGGATGGCGATGTGCCGGTCGGCGAGGCGCGCCGTGCGGGTCCTGCGGGGGTCGACGACGGTGAGCGTGCCACCGCGCCGGCGCAGCGCCTTGAGCTTGCCGGGGAAGTCGGGTGCGGTGCAGAGACTGCCGTTGGAGTCCAGCGGGTTGGCGCCCAGGAGCAGCAGATGGTCCGTACGGTCCAGGTCAGGTACGGGGATGGCGAGCGGGTCGCCGAAGAGCAGTCCGCTGGAGACATGCTTGGGCATCTGGTCGAGCGTGCTGGCCGTGAAGAGATTGCGGGTGCCGAGCGCGCCCAGCAGCACCGGCGGATAGAGGGCCCCGGCCATGGTGTGGACATTGGGGTTGCCGAGGACGACACCGGTGGCGTGCGGTCCGTGCTCCTGGATCAGGCGGCGCAGCCGGGCGGCGATCAGGTCGAACGCCTCTTCCCAGCTCGCCTCCCTCAGCTCTCCGTCCCGGCGGACGAGCGGGGCGCGCAGCCGGTCGGGGTCGGCGTCCAGCTCGCCGAAGGCCGCTCCCTTGGGGCAGATGAAACCCCGGCTGAAGACATCGTCACGGTCTCCCCTGGCGCCGGTGACCCTGGTCCCCTCGATGGTGAGGGTCAGCCCGCAGGTGGCCTCGCAGAGGGGACAGATACGCGGCGCGGTACGGGTAACGGGGGCGGGGGCGGGGCGGGCTGCGTCTTCGGGAAGCATGGGTCCTCCGGGGCGGCGGCAGCGGTGGCGCGCGAGCAAGGCGAGCATACCGACCGGTACGGACAACGGAAGGGCCCACCGCCCGCCGGGTGAAGAATTCGGCCGCGACACCTCAGGACACTCGGCCGCGACGCCTCAGGACACCGCGGGCCGGTCTCAGTCCAGACACCGCGGGCCGGTCTCGGTCGAGACACCGCGGGCCGGTCTCAGTCGAAACACCGCGGGCCGGTCTCAGTCGAGCGTCCTGGCGAGATAGGCGCGGAGCAGTTCCCGGGTCTCGGCGACGATCCCGGGATCACCGGACGCGTGCGTACGGAACGCGAGCTGGAGCAGCGCGTCGGTGGCTTCGACGGCGACCAGCACCGTGCGGTGCAGGGAGGCGTCCGGGGTCCGGCCGAGATGGGCCGCGAGCAGAGCGGTGAGGCGGCCGGCGATCCGGTGGTTGGGGTCCGATGCCGGGTCGGCCGGGGCCGGGTCGCCGGGCAAGGGCCGCTTGCCCAGCGGGATCTGCGCGCCGAAGTCGACCAGGGCGAAGCCGGGCACGCTGCGCTTCATGGCGAGGTATTCGTCCAGCACCGCGTCGATGACGCCCCGCCAGTCGCTCGCGTCCAGTGCCGCGAGCCGGTGGGTGACCCGCTCGACGAAGCTGTCCAGATTGCGCCGGGCGAGGGCGTCCGCCATGGCGCGTTTGTTGCCGAAGAAGCGGTAGACGGAACCGATGGGGACGCCGGCGCGGGCGGCGACGGCGCGGGTCGACAGCTGCTCGTAGCCCGTCTCGTCGAGGAGTTCGCCGCAGGCGTCGAGAATCCGGGCGAGCCGCTCCGTGCTGCGCTGCTGCACCGGGGCTCTGCGCAGTCCGCTGCCGCCGCCTGAGGCCGTCCCGGGATCGGCGCCGGCGGCCGTCCCGGGGTCGGCGCCGGGGCCTGCGTCGGCGCCGGCATCGGGCTTCGCGTTCGTACGGTCGTGTGGCACGGGCTCCATGATGCCGCGCGGCGCCGTTGACGTGCCGCGCCAGCAATCCTACGGTTGACCATAGGATTCGAGGATTCCTTGGACAGGGGAGCGGATGATGAGCGGCATCGAGCAGGCGCGGAAGACGGCCGAGGATCTGGTCCATTCCCCCGGCTTCGGCAACGAACACAGTTCGGAGGCCGTTCCCGGCGCGCTGCCCCATGGCCGTAACGCGCCGCAGCGCGCGCCGCTCGGTCTCTACGCGGAACAGCTGAGCGGCAGCGCCTTCACCGAGCCCCGCGCCCACAACCGGCGGTCCTGGCTGTACCGCGTCCGCCCGTCGGCCGCGCATCCGCCGTTCAGCCGGATCGACAACGGCACGCTCCGGTCCGCCCCGTTCACCGAGTCCGTTCCCGACCCCAACCGGCTGCGCTGGAACCCCCTGCCGGAGCCCGCCCCCGGCACCGACTTCCTGGCCGGCCTCTGGACGCTGGGCGGCAACGGGGACGCGGCGCAGCGCACGGGCATGGCGGTGCACCTCTACCACGCCAACGCCCCCATGACCGACCGGGTGTTCAGCGACGCCGACGGCGAGCTGCTGATCGTTCCCGAGCGCGGCGGCCTGCTGATCCGTACCGAACTCGGCCTGCTCGCTGCCCGGCCCGGCCAGGTGGCGCTGATCCCGCGCGGTGTGCGCTTCCGGGTCGAGCTGCTGGACGAGACCGCCCGCGGCTATGTCTGCGAGAACTACGGCCGGCCGTTCGTCCTCCCCGACCTCGGCCCGATCGGCGCCAACGGCCTCGCCAACGCCCGCGACTTCCTCGCGCCGGTCGCCGCGTACGAGGACATCGAGCAGCCGACGCAGGTCGTCAACAAGTTCTGCGGAAATCTCTGGGCCGCCACCTACGACCACTCCCCGCTCGATGTCGTCGCCTGGCACGGCAATCATGTGCCGTATGTCTACGACCTGCGCCGCTTCAATGTCATCGGGTCCATCAGCTACGACCACCCCGACCCGTCGATCTTCACGGTGCTGACCTCGCCCTCCGACACCCCGGGCCTGGCCGGGGTCGACTTCGTCGTCTTCGCACCGCGCTGGCTGGTCGGCGAGGACACGTTCCGGCCGCCGTACTTCCACCGGAACGTGATGAGCGAGTACATGGGTTTGATCGAGGGTGCGTACGACGCCAAGGCGGAGGGGTTCGTCCCCGGCGGCGGCTCGCTGCACAACATGATGTCGGCGCACGGCCCCGACCGGGAGACCTTCGACCGGGCGAGCGCCGCCGAGCTGAAGCCGCAGAAGATCGACGACGGGCTGGCCTTCATGTTCGAGACCCGCTGGCCGGTCACGGCCACCGGGCAGGCGGCCGGAGCCACCCACCTGCAGCAGGGGTACGACAACGTGTGGCAGGGTCTTGAGCGCCACTTCAGGCCCTGATACGGAGCTGCCGTGACCGCCTTCGCCCCCGACTCGCTGGTCCTGAACCGCAAACTGCCGCTCTGGTATCAGGTCTCGCAGTCGCTGCGCGCCTCGATACTGGGCCGCCGGCCGCACGATCCGCTGCGGCTGCCCACCGAGGAACGGCTCGCCGCGCACTACGGCGTCAGCGTGCTGACGATGCGTCAGGCACTCAAGGAGCTGGAGGAGGAGGGCCTGATCAGCCGGCACCGGCGGCGCGGCACCTTCATCGAGCCGGGCGCGCGGCGCGGCGCCCCGCGCAGGCTGCTCGGTTCGATCGACGCGATCGTGGCCCAGCAGTCCGGCGAGCTGACGACGGTCCTCAGCCATGGTCCGGCCCCGGTCCCCGGCGAACTCGCCGAGTACTTCCCCGGTCTGGACGAGGTGGTCTCGTACCGGCGGCTGCGCTGCGACGGCGAGAGCGGTGAGCCGGTCAACTGGGCGGAGAACGCGGTCCGCCCCGACGTGGCGGCGGGTATCGAGGTCACCGATCTGGAGCGCTGGCCGATGACGAAGGTACTGCGCGACTCGGTGGGGGTACGGATCAGCCGTATCACCGACACCGTCGAGGCGCGGCTCGCCGACCCGGCCACGGCGGAGCTGCTGCGGGTGCCGCTGCTCAGCCCGATCCTGCACTACACGGGGGTGACCTACGACGAGGCCGGCCGGGTCGTGGACGTGGCCAGGATCCGCTACCGGGGGGACCGTTTCTCCTTCTCGGTCACGGTCGAGGCGGACCTCACGGGTGAAGCTCCGGCGCCCTGACCCCGGGGCCGGGAGCGCCGGTTACGATGCCGCCGACGGCCCGTAGGGACATAAAGGGCGACGGGAGGATGCCCCCATGACGGCGACGCGGTCCGGCGCGGCCGGTGACGCTCGGCTCTCCGAGGCCCCGCTGCTGGGTGATCTCATGCCGTGGTCGACGGCCCCGCTGCGGTTCGGCAGGGCCTGGATCCTGGCCCCGGACCCGCCGTCCCTCACGGCCCGCTGGGACCGGCTCGTACGGGCCGGCGGCGCCGAGCGCGAGGCGCTGTTCGGGCCGACCCGGGCCCGTACGCCGCACAGCGCGGTCACCGCGCTGCCCGGGCAGGCCACGGGCACCGGCAGGTTCGCCCGGGAGTCGGGCCGCTGTCCCCGGCCGCTGCGGGTGCTCCACGGCCCGTTCGACGAGCAGTGGCTGATCCCCGACCACCGGCTGATCGACGCAGCCCGCCCCGAACTGTGGCGGGTCGCCGACGACCATCAGCTCTTCGCCGTCGAACAGGGATACGTGCCACAGGCCGACGGCCCCGCACTGCTGGTGAGCGGTCTGCTCCCGGACGGCCGTTCGCCGGCGGGCCGTCCCGGCCGGATCCGCCCGCTCTACCGCCGCCCGGGCGGCGCGGAACCCAATCTCGCCCCGGGGCTGACGGCCCTGCTGACGGCGCGCTACGGGCACGAGATCACCGCCGGCCAGGTGCTCGCCTGGGCCGTGGCCGCCGCCACGCCCTCCCCCGAGGGCTGCGCGATACCCCTGACCGCCGATCCCGGCGTCTGGGCCTCCGGCGTGGAGCTGGGGCAGCGGATGATCGAGGTCCAGCTGCGCGGAGCGCGGGGCGGTGAACGGCCCCGGCTGCCGGGCGGCCGCCGCCCCTATGTGCGCGCCGCCGTCCCGGCCCGGCCGGAGACGATCGCGTACGACGCCGGGGAGGAGGCCCTCCTTCTCGGTACGGGCCGCATCTCGCCCGTACCGGCGGGGGCATGGGACTTCCTGGTCGGCGGCGTACGGATGCTGGAGCTCTGGTTCGAGCGCCGCACCGCCCGCCCGGAACCGGGCACGCTGGCGGCGATCGGGCCCGCGGCCTGGCCACGGGAGTGGACCTCGGAGCTGCTGGAGCTGATCACGGTCCTGGCGCTCCTCGCGGAACTCCGCCCACGGCAGCGAGAATTGCGCGAGGGCCCGTGGATCAGCCGCGCCGAACTGCGCGCCGCGGGCGTTCTCCCGGTCCCGGCGGCGGCCCGCAGGCCGGCCTCCGTCCTGGACCACCACGAGGAGGGCCCCGAAGGACAGTTCGCGCTGATCTAGGGCCACGCAGAAGGCTGTCCGTGCGGGCCGTTCATGCCCCCGGCGGTCGCGTGAACGAGTCCAGCACGCGGGCGAGCGCCCGGTCGAAGACGGCGTCCAGATCGATCGGCCCCGCGTCCTCCGTGAACGCCGCCGCCAGCCGCGGATAGCGGCCCGAGCTGATCTCACGCCCCAGATAGGCGATGCGGACGGCCTGTTCCCGCTCCTCGGACCAGGGCAGGGACCGGGTGCGCTCGGCGGTGGAGAGTTCATTGGCGACATAGGTGGTGACCACGCCGTTGACCATCGCCACCATCTCCATCTTCTGGCCGTAGGGCAGATCGAGCCCGTCCAGGCAGCTGAGGCTGTATTCGAGATAGCGCATGGCGCTCGGGCTGAATCCGTAGACCGGTGACATCAGCCGGGGCATCCAGGGGTGCCTGTGCATGATCGCCCGTGCCTGGTGCGCCAGACCGAGCATGTCGGCCCGCCAGTCGCCCGACGGTTTCTCGGGCAGCTCGTACTCCGCGCCGGCCGCGTCGACCATCAGTTCGTACAGGTCCTCCTTGCGCGGCACGTAGTTGTACAGCGACATCGTGCCGCAGCCCAGCTCGCCGGCCACCTGCCGCATGGTGACGGCGTCGATGCCGCCCGCGTCGGCGATACGTACGGCGGCGGCCGCGATATCGGCGCGGCTGTACGCCGGCCTGGGACCGCGGCCGGCCCGCTCGGGACGTGCCCAGATCACTTCGGGTTCAGCAGGTCTCCCCGCCATCGATCATCACCTCGCCCACCATCGTAGTTACGTACGACGTACGTAGTGCGCTACGGTGGGCCGCATGACAACTACGTACGCTGTACTTAGTGAAGGTCTGGAGAAGCGGTTCGGCGATGTACGTGCCCTGCGCGGGCTGGATCTGGCCGTCGCCGAGGGCACGGTCTGCGGGGTGCTCGGGCCGAACGGGGCGGGCAAGACCACCGCCGTACGGGTGCTGACCACGCTCACCGCCCCGGACGCGGGCACCGCCCTGGTCGCCGGGATCGACGTCACCCGCGATCCGGCGGCGGTGCGCCGGATGATCGGGGTCACCGGCCAGTTCGCCTCCGTCGACAGCGAGCTGACGGGCCGGGAGAACCTCCGGCTCTTCGCCAGGCTGCTCCGCCTCAGGGGCGCGGCCGGCCGGGCACGCGCCGATGAACTCCTGGAGCGCTTCGAGCTGACGGACGCCGCCGACCGGGTGGCGCGGACCTACTCCGGCGGTATGCGACGGCGGCTCGATCTGGCCGCCAGTCTGCTGACCCGCCCCCGGGTGCTCTTCCTGGACGAGCCGACCAGCGGCCTCGACCCGCACAGCCGCAATCAGATCTGGGACGCCGCGCGCGAACTCGCCGCCCGGGGCACCACGATCCTGCTCACCACGCAGTACCTGGAGGAAGCCGACCAGCTGGCCGACGACATCGTGCTGATCGACCAGGGCCGGGCCGCCCACCGCGGCACCCCGGCCGAACTCAAGGCGCGCATCGGCTCGTACGCCGAGGTGGTCCTCGCCGAGGAGCCGACGGAGGCGGCCATGGAGACGGCGCTCATCGCGGCGGCGGGTGTGCTGGACCGGCTGACCGGCGCCGAGCCGGTGCTCGACCGGGAGCGCCGTACCGCGGGAGCCGTGGCGACGGACCCCGCGCTGACCCTGCCCCGGATCGTCCGGGAGCTGGACGCGGCGGGCGTGCCGGTGGTCGACGCGAGCCTGCGGCCGCCGACGCTCGACGAGGTCTTCCTCCGGCTGACCGACCGCACCACCGGCCGCGCGGCGGACCGGATGGGCGCCGGCGCGCCCCGCCGACACGACAAGGAGCACACCGCATGAGCATGATCGCGTACGACAGCGGAGCCGTCCTGGGACGTCATCTCCAGCGGATCAGGCACGCCCCCGGCGTGGTGATCCTCACCCAGACCATGCCGATCACCATGCTGCTGTTCTTCGGCTATGTCTTCGGCAGCGCGCTGGCGATGCCGGGCGAGGAGTACCGTGCCTTCCTGGTGCCCGGGCTGCTGGCCGCGACGGCCACGGGCGGCATCATGACCGGGATGTTCCAGGCATCCCAGGACGTTCAGCGCGGGGTCATGGACCGTTTCCGGACGATGCCGATGAGCAGGGTCGCCGTGCCGCTCGGCCAGACCCTGGCGGATCTGCTGACCACGGCGATCGGGATGGTGCCGCTGCTGCTGGTGGGGCTCGCGGTGGGCTGGCGACTCGACGGCGGGGTGCTCGACGCGCTCGCCGCTTTCGGACTGCTGCTGCTCTTCCGCTTCGCGAGCGCCTGGGTGGGCACATATCTGGGGCTTCTCATCCGCAACGAGGAGGCGGCGGGCCAGCTGGGCAGCGTGACGTTCGTCCTGCCGCTGCTCTCGAACGCGTACATCCCGACGGACGGAATGCCGGGCTGGCTGCGTACGGTCGCCGAGTGGAACCCGATCAGCGCGCTCGCCACGGCGGTCCGCGAGCTCTTCGGTCAGGCCGCCCCGGCCGCGAATAACGCCTGGCCGGTGGCACATCCGGTGGCCGGTTCTGTGCTCTGGTCGCTCGCACTTCTCGTACTGTTCGTACCGCTCGCGGTGAGGACGTACACCACCAGCGGGAAGTGACGAAAACGGCGGTCCTGCGGAACGCCTGAACGGAAAGACAGGGCACGGGGGTTGAACGAGCGCGACGCGACCGGCCGGAGCCGGCGGCGGGGAGTGGTCCGCCGGCTGGGCCGTCGCGTCGAGGGGCGAGGAGTTCCCGCGCTCGGCGACTGCGCCGACGCACTGCTGCAGGCCGTGGGGATGACGGACGAGCGGAGAGCAGCACTGCGTCGGACGGAGTGATCGGCCGAGCGCGCTTCAGAACGCGTTGAGGGTCAGCCGCGGCTGCCGAACAGCGAGCGGCGCAGACGTCGCAGCGGCGCGAAGAGCGATACCCGCGCACTCCTGCTCCTGCGGGTGCGCGACGCGTCACGTGAGGTCAGCTCGCGCATCAGAAGCGTCGCCTCGGCCGTCTCACGCTGGGGCACGGCGGGACCGCCGAGCACCGAGAGATGGCGGTCGAGGCGCGAACTGGTCGCGCTGCTCCCGCATGTGATCGCAGGGACTCGTGCCCTGCTGTGCATCGTTATCTGTTCCATGTCACTCCCCACCCGTACGAGGGCACCCGACCCGGGCAGGTTAACCCTATCGCTCCCCCACGACACCCGTGTATCCCGTCCTGACGATTAACCACACCCGTACGGGGATTGACAGCCACTGCCCGATCCATCTGATTTCAGGGCGAGTTGGACAGATCGCCACAACGAGGCCGGCGCCGTTCCCGGCGGCCCGGAGCCGGCCTCGCGCGGACGCCGACGACCCTGGAGCGGCCGGCGCCGGCCGCTACGCGGCCGAGGCGAAGGCCGGCAGATAGCCGCCCACCTGCCCACCGGAGGTGGGGTGGTACGACTCGGTGAGGTTGAACAGGTTCACGCTGTGCAGCCAGGCCGAGCCCGAGCAGATCTCGTGACCGGTGAAGTTCCCGGCCACACTGGCGAAGGTGAAGCCGTGATCGGCCGCCCGCTTGGCGGTCGCCGCGTTGAGATAGTCGGAGGCGCCGTTGATCGCGGCGCGCTCGTTCTCGCTGAGCCCCGCTATGCAGGTGCCGTTGAGCTTGTAGAAGCGCGGGTAGCCGAGGACGACGACCCGGGCCGACGGCGCCTTGGATCTGATCGCCGTGTACACCGAGTCGAGGTTCCCCGGCAGGGTGCTGTCGACGAAGGCGCGCGCCGTGGCGACCCGGCTGAGACAGGTGGCCTCGGACTGGAGGACGCAGGTGGTCATGACGTCGGCGAAGCCCGCGTCATTGCCCCCGATGCTGATGCTGACAAGGTCGGTGGCCGAGGTGAGCGGGCCCAGCTGACTGGCGGTCACATCACCCGTACGGGCGCCGGAGCACGCGGTGAAGGCAAAGCTCGACGGCGAGTTCGCCGCAGCCCAGAGGGCGGGGTACGCCTTGGGAGTGCGCAAGCAGTTGCCACTGGCGCTGTCGTAGCTGCCGGATCCGACTCCCGAGGAGTACGAGTCACCGAGAGCCACATAGTCGACAGCGGCGGCCGAGGGCGCCGCCTGGGCCGAGGCCGCTCCGGTAAGAGCGAGCACGGCGCCGAGGAGCAGCGAGGACGAGAATGCCGTAATTCGGGACAGTTTCATGGACCCTCTCCTTGGCAGGATTTCTGCCTCAACTTTGTTACCAGGCAGCACAGTTCACTGGAAGTGTTCATGCCAAGGACGTTCGGTGTGAACTTCTGACGGATCGTCAGCACCGTGTCGGTTCGTAACAGATCGAGTGGATCCGATCAGGGAAGTTCCGGAAGTGACCGTCGAAGTACGGCCAAAGAAGTAAAAAGGCGAGCCCCCGTACCAGGTCCTGCCATACGGCCCCAATCATCAACAACGTCGTACATCCACCCGTATCGGCCCGTCATGAAAACGGCTCAGGGGAGGGCTCGAACGTCGCGATGGCTCCGGCTGTGAGTAGTTGACGTACAGGAGCGGTTCAAGTACCGGGACTTCACCGACCGGAAGTGGGAGCGGGAGTTCCGCGGCTTCCTTTACGGGCGGGCGTGGACGCACGCCGAGGGACCGGTGGCGCTGTTCAACCACGCGGTGACGTGGCTGCGGAAGAACCGGGTGCCGCTGTCCGGAGTCTCGGTGTTGGCCCGCCAGGTGTCGGAAGCCCGCACGGCGGCTGAGAGGCGCGTGTACGAGGCAGTGGCCCGTGCCGCGCGCCGGGCCGATCCCGCGCTCGCGCCAGCGCCGGCCGAACTGCTGGTGGCGCCGGAGGGCAAGCGGGTCTCGGAGCTGGAACGGCTGCGTACGCCGCCTGTGAAGTCGACGGGCAGCGCGATGGTGCGGGCCATGGAACGGGTGGAGGAGATCTCGGCGTTCGCATGGGGCCGGGTGAACCTGTCACGGGTGCCGGTGAACCGGCTGTCCACGCCGGCCCGGTACGGGCAGCTGAGCAAGGTGCAGACGATCGGGAGGGCGCCGGAGCCGCGGCGGACCGCGCTGCGCGGGCGGCGCCGGCGACGAAGCCTCAATCGAGCGGCGAGTAGGCAACGAAGCCGATGCCGAGCTGCTTCATTCCATCTCTCGTTCGAGGAGAGCGTGGAATGTGCGCGCGGGTTGACCCGCGAGGCGCTGGACGGTGTCGGTGATGCGGTCCTCCGCCCCCTCGGCGATGGCACGGTCCATGCTGGCCAGCATCGAGGCGAACTCGAGCGGCACTTGCGCCGCGAGGCGGTCGCGCATCTGTTCGTAGGACAGGCGGTGGTGGTCCACGGGTCGGCCGGTGACCTGGGTGATGGTGGTGGCGATGTCGTCGTAGCTGAGCGCCTCCGGCCCGGTGAGGACGAGATCGGTGTTGGGGGCATGTGCGTCGGTCAGAGCATGGACAGCGACGGCCGCGATGTCCTCAACGTCGACGAAGCCGACCCGGCCACTCCCGGCCGCGGTCCAGATGGTGCCTTCTTCACGGATGCTCACGGCATGCGCGTGTGCGCCGGTGAAGTTCTGCATGAACCACGAGGGCCGCAGCACCGCCCACTGTTCGAACAGATCGGGCAGCACCTGGTGCACCGCTCCCACCGCGGGGCCGCCCGCGGGGATGGCCGAGGAGCTGAGCAGCACCGCACGGTGCACGCCGGCCGCGCGGGCCCGCCGGAGGAACGGCACCATGACCGCCGCCGGGTCGGCGTCGCCTACGGGCGGTATCAGGTAGACGCGGTCGGCTCCGTCGAGGGCGGCGGCGTGAGTGGCGGGTTCGTACCAGTCGAATGCGACCGGCTCCGCGCCGGGGACGTCGACGGCGCGACGGCTGGCGGCTTTGACGCGGTGGCCGGAGGCTGACAGCTGCGCCGCGGTACGGCTGCCGGTGGTGCCGGTGGCGCCGATGACCAAGGTGGTGCCGGTGGTTGTCATCGGCTGCTCCCGGTGAAATCGGTGCCGGGTTCGAGGACCGCGAGGGGGTTCCAGTAGTCGCGGTAGGAGGTGATGTGCCCGTCCCGGACCGTTACGACGGCGATGTAGGTCGTGTCGAAGGGGCGGTCGGACTCCACCAGGCGGCCGACGCCACGCATCTCGACCACGATGGTCTCAGGATCGGTGGTCTGGTGGATCCGCAACTCGGGGAAGTCATGCAGATCGATGTGATCCGGGTAATGGCGCATGTACGCGGCGATGGCCTCCCTGCTCTCCAGACGCTTCGGCCAGCCGTCAGGGGCGAAGGGGAACTCCATGAAGCCGTCCTCGGCCCACAAGGCGACCCACGCGGGAATGTCCTTGTCCAGCAACAGCCGCAGGCTGTGGCGGAAGAGGTCCACCGGAGAAGTCGGTGCAGACATGGGTATCCTCCATCTCATAGAATACGGACCCGGGGTCCGCTTTGAAGATACGGACCCGGGGTCCGCTTTGCAAATGGAGGACGCCCCATGCCCGAGCGCAAGCCCCGCAAGGATGCCGCCCGTAACCGGCAGGCCGTCCTCGCGGCCGCCGACGCTCTCTTCGCCCGCGGCGAGAGCCCGGAAGGCATCACCATGGCCGCCGTCGCGGCGGCGGCCGACGTCGGCAAAGGAACACTCTTCCGGGCCTTCGGCGACCGCCCCGGCCTGCTGCGCGCGCTGTGCGAAGCGCGGCTGGAACCGGTCAGGGAGGCCGTTGAAGCCGGACCGCCGCCCTTGGGCCCCGCGACCCCGCCGCGGCAGCGCGTACCCGCGCTGCTCGACGCCCTGCTGTGCTTCAAGCTCGACAACCGCCCCCTCATGCTGGCCCTGGAGGAGAGCGGGAGCGGGAGCCCGTACCAGGCGGAGCATTACGCGCGTTGGCACGGCCTGCTGGACACCATGCTGGAGCAGATCCCCGGCCTGACCGACAGCGACTTCACCGCTCACGCCCTGCTCGCAGCCACCCGAGCCGATCTTGTCGAGCATCTGGCCGGGCATGAGCGTGTGCCGCGCGAAAGGATGCGGGCGCAATTGGCGAACTTCACTGCCAGAGTCCTGGACTCCGGCCCTGTGCGAGGCCTGGCGAACGAGGGCTGACCGCTTGAGCTCGCCTTCGTCTTCTGAAGCTCTCGAACCGGCCGAGCCGGGCCTCCTCGTCGCCGAACCACTCGTCCGCACCGAGATCAAGATCGGATACGCGCGAGTCTCGACCAGCGGGCAGAAGTTGGAGCGGCAGCTCGACGCGCTCACCGCCGCCAGGTGCCGGAAGATCTTCGCGGACAAGAAGTCCGGCAAGAACGCGCTCCGTCCCGAACTGAAGGCGTGCCACGCCTTCCTCGACCCCGGCGACACCCTCGTCGTCCCGAGCCTGGACCGCTACGGCCGCAGCCTTCAGGACCTCATCAACATGGTCGCCGAACTGCGCGAGCGCGGGATCGGATTCACCTCGCTGCACGAGAACCTGGACACCACAACCCCCGGCGGCCGGCTCGTCTTCCACGTCTTCGCCGCGCTCGCCGTTATCTCAAGCTCGCCGATCATGCAGGGCTGTGACCTGGGTGGCCAGGTCAAGGACGGTGTCTTCGACCTGGCCGCGTGACCCTTTCGAGCGCCGCTCAGCACGGGCCGATCGTTACTGAAGCGCGACGCGGTGAGCTGGGTTCGGGGCTCCAGCTGAGCCATTGCGCTTCATCTGGCGGGTTTGAAGTCGACCTGACGCGCTGGTGTGTGAGGGGTCGTATTTAGCGGGGTGATACGGTGTCTGGCGTTCGTGTGTGATCCAGATCGAGGAAGCTGGGAGGTGAGGTTGATGACCGCGCTCAAGGCCACTGCCATGTGCTCTGCCCGGACCACCCTCACGTCCCGGGCTGTGGCCTGACCTCATCTGGATTCGCCTCGCTGGGAGCGTGAGCTCGCGAGGCACCACCGATACGAACCAACCATGAAACGGATCTCCATCCATCATGAGCATCAACTGGATCACGCGCGCTGAGACCAGCGCCGACATCCCCACCATTCGCGACATCAGCCTCGCCGCGTTTGACACTCCGTTGGAGGCCGACCTCGTCGACGCCCTGCGCGCCGACCCCTCGTGGATCAACGGACTGTCCATCGTCGCCACCGACCAGGACGGCATGCTCATCGGCCACGCGCTGCTGACCCGCTGCCACATCGACGACACCCCGGCCCTGTGCCTGGGCCCCGTCGCCGTCTGGCCCGAGTACCAGAAGACCGGCGCCGGCTCCGCGGCAATCCGCGCCTCGTTGCAGGCTGCCAAGGAGCTGGGCGAGCACTTCGTCACCGTCCTCGGACACCCGACGTACTACCCGCGGTTCGGCTTCACTCGCGCTTCCAAGCACGGCATCGGACTCAGCATCGACGTCCCGGACGAGGCCATGATGGCCCTCACCCTCGACGCCGACCACCCGCTGCCCAACGGCACCGTCCACTACGCCGCACCGTTCGGCATCTAGGCAAAGCCCGCCGTGCCGGGGCGCCACCGAGCCCCGGCGCGGCGATTCTCGACTGCTCCCCTGCACAGTGCGCCAGGTCGACTGCAAACCCGCCAGATGAAGGGCAACGTCTCACGAGCGCGTAGTTGAGGCTCGCTGGTCGCCGAGCGCGTGAGCGAGTTGCCGACGCAGACGCTGGTTCTCCTCGGTGAGTTGCCGGTTCCGTTCCAGGGCGGCCTCCAGGCGAGCGTGCAGCGATGCATCGGAAGAGCGCTCAGCCGCAGGGATCTGCGGCGAGGGGGAACGCCGAGTCGCGTCACGGAGCCGTTCGATCTCAGCTCGGATGTCAGGCTGGCCATAGAGCCAGGAACGTGAGATACCCGCGCGACGGGCGACGCCCTCGAAGGACACCGGGACTCCGGTGCGGTCGAGTTCTCGCAAGGTCTGGATCGCCTTGGCGCGTGTCAGTTCGTGCCGCTTGCGGGCGACGGCGACGAGCGGTGCGGAGTTGGGTTCAGGAGACATCGGCGGCCGCCTCACCGGTGTCTGACCGGCCGTCGTCTTCGAGCGTCGTGATGATCTTCTCCAGGTTGTCGGCGACCTGTCGGTTCATCTCCACGAGCCGCTTCTGTCCGCGGGCTTCGGCCGCCGAGATGATCTGCAGGGTCTGCTGGCGCTGTTCCCGGTGCTGGGGCAGGAACTCGGTGGTGGTGATGAACATCGGGCAGGTCAGACACGAGTTGGCGTGCGGGCAGGACTGCACCGCCGGCAATCCGCAGTAGCCATTGGGCAGGGCCTGCGTGGCCCGGGAGAGCCTCTGTTTGGCCCAGGCCGCCTCGGCGAGAGGACCGGCTGGGTCCAGGGCAACGGTCACGCCTTGAGCGTTGACCTTGCGGGCCTTCTCCCAGTGCCGGCGGACAGTCGTGTCCGACAACCGGGCGTAATGGGCAGTCATCTGGGCCGAGGTGTGGTCAAGGATCTAACGGACGACCTCCTGCGGGACGTCCTTGTTGATCAGCCTGGTGCCCAGGGTGTGCCGGAACTGATGCGGGGTGATGCGCACCGGACGGCCCAACTCGTCGCGGGTCTCGCAGCGTTGGAGCCATTCAGTCAG
Source organism: Streptomyces sp. NPDC058198 (assembly GCF_042882605.1). Taxonomy (NCBI): domain Bacteria; kingdom Bacillati; phylum Actinomycetota; class Actinomycetes; order Kitasatosporales; family Streptomycetaceae; genus Streptomyces; species Streptomyces sp. NPDC058198. Next base: position 40,033 of record NZ_JBHVVP010000006.1, on the reverse strand, counting down.
CGAAATCCGGTAGCCGGAGGTGCTGATCGGCCTGTCACCGCGAAGGTTCGCGTCGGCGCGGGGGAAGAGGACCGACACCCCCTCCGGCCGCTCCTCCAGGATTCGGCGCTGGTGATCACGAAGCTTCTGCCCCCTCGGCGTCACGGACGACGGGGTCGAGCGGCAGGTTGATGGCGTCGGTGACGCGCAGCCCGCAGCGTATGAGGACGACGGTGATCAGCCGTCGTGCGGGGTCCTGCCAGCGTGCGAGGTTGGCGGGGTCTTCCAACTGGGCCATGACGTGCTCGGCCACCGACCGGGACAGCAGGGGCGGCGGCGTGGGGTAGTCCTCGGGGACGAACGTCGCGTTACCCGGCAGCGTCTCGTCCCAGCGGTGCACCCGGATCGTGCGCAGGAACGTGTTCAAGTTACTGATGTGCGCGTTGTGTGCGCTGCGGCCGGAGTCGCGGCCTGCAGATCGGCCAAGTAGCGTTCCAGCAAGGCGCGGTCGACCTGAGCGGGCCCGGTCATCTCGGCCGGGAGGAAGGCGGAGAAGCGGGCCACCATGCGGACTCCCGCGCGTACGGTGCTGGCGTTGATGCCGCCGGACAGCCGCCAGCGCGCCCAGCGCTTGGCCAGATCCCGCAGCCAGGGCTGGGTGACCCTCTCGAAGGTGACGGTCGACGTGTGCGGGTGGACGATGCCGAGATTGCGCAGTCGCCGGACAGAGCGGTGGTATTCCGTATCCCAGCCACGGCCGTAGACAAGTTCCTCGACGCGCCGACGGGCACCCAGGAGGAAGGTGCCCCAGCCGGTCGCCCAGTTTCCGGTCGGGCCACGGAAGGTCTTCCAGAACTCTTCCGACTCGTCGAGAAGAGACCTGACCTGAGCATCGGCGAGGGCGTTGACCAGGCGTTGTGCCCATGCGGGCCTGATCTTCTTGGTGGCTTCGTCATGGCGGCACTGCAGCGCGTACTGCATCTCCAGCCGCAGTTGCACGGGCAGCCGCCGCAAGTCGATGTGCTCGGCCCCGCCGGGACCGATCTCCTCGTAGGAGGCGGTGAAGTCCTCGATGTCAGGGCATCCGCGCGCCTTCCAGCGGCCGCCGTGGCCCGTGCAGAACACCGAGGTTCCCCTCACCCACAAGTCGCAGTAGCCGATCCGGCAGACCTCGGGCAGCGGAGCCGGAACCGGCAGCGGCGCGGTGGAGGTCTGCCATGCAGCCATCGCCGGGCACCCGCACCGCTTCCACTGCCGCCAGTGGCGTTGACACATGCCGTGACTGTGGAGGCCGTAGCGGCAGCCGTCGACCGCGCAAGCCGTCAGCGGTCGGTGCCCGACCCAGCCTGCGGGCGTGGTCACGAGGAACGACTCAAGGTCGGGCCTGCCCTCATGGGCCCAGCGCACCGAGTGTCCCCAGCACATGCGGTTGCTGCGGGCCGGCCGATCGCACCCTTCAACAGCGCAGGCCGGGCCGCCGAAGACCGGGTGCCGGGGGGCGAAGGCCAGGTCGTCCTGCCGGAACTCGGGGCGGATCGCGGACAGGAGCTTCTCCAGCAGGCCCGTGGGCCGGGGAGGACGGTCCTCGTGCGGACTTGGGGCGGTGGTCACCACTGCACCTCCGTGCCCCGGAACCAGCCGGCCTTCTCCAGGACGCGGCGAGCGTCCTCAACGGTCAGATGCCCGTAAATCGCTGAAGTTGTGGTGACCGAGGAATGTCCGAGCAACTTGGAGACGACCTCGATCGGAACCCCGTCACGCAGTGCCCGGGTGGCCGCGGTGTGCCGGCACCAGTGCGGGTCGAAGGCGATGCCGGTGCGGCGCCGCAGCCGGAGTACCAGGTCGTAGACGGCAGGGTAGGACAGGGCTTGGCCGCGGGGATCGGCAAAGAGGTTGACGAAGACGTACTCGCTGTCGAGATCTCCGTACTCGGCGTGCAGGTAGTCGCTCCACAGTCGCAGCAGTTCGGCGCTGACCGGAATGGTTCTCTGCTCCCGCGACTTCGACCTCGCTCGGTTGGCGTTGGTCCGTGGGACGACCGTGACTTCCCGCTCGGCTGCGGCGATGTCGGCATGCCGCAGGCCGAGGGCCTCGCCGATGCGAAGGCCGGTCTCGTGGAGCAGAGCGAACAGGAAGCGGTCACGCAGGTGATCACAGGCGTCCAGGATGGCCTGCATCTCCGCCGCCTCAAGCACCCGCGGCAGTTTCTTCGGGACTTTCAGCGAGATCGTCCGCCGGGACTGGGGCCGGCCGCGACTGATGTGGTGCAGGAACGGCTTTCAGCCTCCCCGGCGACCGGGCGGCTGCAGGGTCGTCAGGAGATCACCCACATCGACACCGTGCCGCAACTGGTGGGCATAGAACGCGGACAGCGCCGACAGCTTGCGGTTGACCGTGGACGCGCTGACGTGCGGCTGTACCGAGGGCAGCACCGCAATCCGCCCCTTGCGACCCGACGGCGGCAGCTGCAGCCAGACAACGTACTCGCCAAGATCCTCCAAGCGGACCTCACGCCAGTCCAGTCCCCGGTGGGCCAGGAACGTCCAGTAGTCCTTGAGGTCGTAGGCATACGCCCTGACGGTGTTCGGCGACCTGTCGACGTCCGTCAGATAGGCCAGGTAGCGCTCGATCGGCTCCACCGGGACATCGTCGTCCCCCAGCACCGTCCACGAGTCCACCCGCACCGTCGGCAACGCGACACGCTGTACGAGCACGGCTCCACCCCTTCATCAACGTCATGGATGAAGCAGGAGATAACCACGTCACAATCGCAGATCACAGAGCTTCCGACAGCCTTGCTGAACATCGAGTACAGGCGCCAGAAGGCTTGAGATAATCGCCGATTTCATCCGCGAACTCATCGTCATCGGCACCGACGAGGGCCTGGCCGCCGCCCGCGAGCGCGGCCGGGCCGGCGGGCGCCCGAGCGTCGCCACCGAGGAAGTCATCCGCGCCGCTCGCGATCTGCTGCCGGACCCCGGCCGCTCGATCACCTCGATCGCCAAGCTGCTGGGCGTCTCGCCGGGCACCCTCTACAACCACATCCCGGACCTGCGTGAGCTGCGCGCCGGCGCCGTGCCCCGTCAGCTCGAAGCGCAGGTGGAGTAGGCCAACTCCACCAAGATCAATCTCAGCGGCACTTTCTGTATCGCAACTACTCACACCCGGGCTCCCGGGGCGGGGCGCGGTAGGGGGTGCCGGGGGAGCGGCTCGGGTTCGAGACCCCGCGCTGCCGGGAGATCCTCGCCGTGGAGTTGGGCGACGCGTCCGTCTCCTTCGCCCATCCGGACGGCCACTCCAGTCGGCGGAGGGGTACGCCCCGGTCCGCCGCGCCCGGCGGGCCGCCCGCGTGGCCGGCCGGACGGAGGGCGCCGGCCGTATCTGACCGGGCGGAATCAGCCGCCCCACGACGGTCCCGGCCGCCCGCCCCGGCGGCCGGGACCGTTGGACAGCACGCCGCCACAGGGCAAAACACCGTGCATCGGCCGTCCCTGTGCCGGATCATGGGCGGCATGTCTGCCAAGCCTCAGGACGCACTGCCGATCCGGCTCAACGTCGACGACAGCGACTCGCCGTCAGATGTGGTCGACGCGCTGTTCCTCGGCCGCTTCGCGACGGGCGAGCAGCCGTACTCCCACAGTTCTACGATCGACCGGGTCAAATCGGGCGTGACGCTGCTGCCGCCCGGAGCCTCGGTGCTGCGCTCCGCCCGCGACGACGACCGCAGCGCGACCCTCGCCGAGGGCAGCGGCTGGACGCTGCTGGTGTCCCGCTGGAACCGCGGCGCCGATGTCACGGTGACCGCTGTCAGCTCCGAGCTCGCCGAGAAGATCCATCAGCAGGCGACGGACGGCGCGCAGGACGAACCGGAGCCGCAGCCCGAGAACGTGACCATGGGCTTCTGGTACGTCTCGCCACGGCGCGGCCCGCACCGCACCACCCGGCAGATCGCCGCCGGCACCTGGGACGAGGTCAGGCCCAACTACACCGCGCCGGTGGCCGACGCGATGGACCGGCTGATGAAGGTGACCCCGGACGACATCGCGGGCCGGCTGCTGCTGCTGCACGGCCCGCCGGGCACCGGCAAGACGTCCGCGCTGCGCACGCTGGCCCGCTCCTGGCGCGACTGGTGCCAGGTCGACTGCGTCCTCGACCCGGAGCGGCTCTTCAACGACGTCGGCTATCTGATGGACATCGCGATCGGCGAGGACGACGGCTCGGCCAAGGGCCGGTGGCGGCTGCTCCTGCTGGAGGACTGCGACGAACTGATCCGCGGCGAGGCCAAGCACACGGCGGGACAGGCACTGTCCCGGCTGCTCAACCTCACCGACGGTCTGCTCGGCCAGGGCAGGAACGTACTGGTGGGGGTGACGACCAATGAGGATCTGGAACGACTGCACCCGGCGGTGGTGCGTCCCGGCCGCTGTCTGGCCAGGATCGAGGTCGGATCGCTAACCCGTTCGGAGGCGCTGTCCTGGCTGAAGAGGGAGGACGGCGACTGGGAGGCGACGGTCGGCCGTGAGGGCGCGACGCTGGCGGAGCTGTACGCGCTGCGCCGGGGCAGCGGTCCTGCGGCGGTCCCGGCCCAGCAGTCGGTGGCGGACGCCGGCCTCTATCTCTGAACCCCGGCCCGGTCCCCCGGGGCCCGTGGGGGTGCTGTCACTTCGTGTAGACGGCCCGCACCGCGTCCTCGGCGGCCGCGAGCGCGGCGGCCCTGTTCAGTCCCAGGCGCTGCGCGCGCTCCGCGTACGCCCGCGCGGCGGCCGCGGCTTCGCGCTCGGCGGCATCGCCGGCGGCCGCGATGAAGGTGCCGTTCCTGCCACGGGTCTCGATCACCCCGTCGGTCTCCAGCGCGCGGTAGGCCTTCGCGACGGTGTTGGCGGCCAGCCCCAGGTCCTCGGCGAGCCCTCGTACGGTCGGGAGTTTGTACCCCACGGGCAGCGCGCCTGAGCGGGCCTTCGCGGAGATCTGGGTACGGAGCTGCTCGTACGGAGCGGTCGCGGCGGCCGGGTCGATCACGATCTTCAAGGTCACGGACTGATTCTCCCTCACGGCCTGCCGGGTCAGGGCGGCGCGCGACCGGTGAGCGCGACCGGTAAATGGGAGGCGCTCCGGAGGAACGGACACGTAGCGTGCCGCCCCATGACTGTGATTGTCCGTGATTTCCGCACCGAGGACGCCGGGGCCGTGGTCGGTCTGCGGCGTGCCTGCCTTCCGTTCCACGTGATCACCGAGGAGGCGATCCTGTTCGAGGTGGCGACCGCTCATCCGGCCAAGAAGTACCGGCTGCTGGTCGCCGAGGAGGACGGGGAGATAGTCGGTACGGCGCACGTCGGCATCGTGTACGACAGCAGTGACCCCGGCCAGTCGTCCGTCACCCCCCATGTCCACCCGGAACGCCGGGGCCGGGGTACAGGGGCGTTGATCCTCCGTGCCGCCGAGGAGCATCTCGCGGCCGAGGGCGCGACCAGCGTCTATTCCTGGGTGATGGACGAACCAGTGAGCCTGGCCTTCGCCGAGCACCGTGGCTACCGGCCGACGCGCCCGGCGCACTTCCAGCGGCTGGACCTGGCGCACGGCACCCTGCCGGACCTGCCGCCGCTGCCCGCGGGGGTCGAACTGCGCACGGCGGCCGACTACGCCGACGATCCGCGGCCGCTGTTCGAGGCGGACGCGGAGGCCACGTCCGACGAACCGGGCGACATCAGCATGTCCTTCGACGACTACGAGGACTGGCTGAACCACACCTGGCGCGATCCCGGCCTGGACCGCGAGCTCACCACCGTGGTGGTGGTCGACGGCCAAGTCGCCACGTTCACGGCGGCCCAGACGGACCGACGCACCCGCTACGCGTCCGGCATGACCGGCACCCTGCGCGCGTTCCGCGGCCGGGGCCTGGCGAAGCTCGCCAAGACCGACTCCCTGCGCCGCGCCCGCACGGCCGGCTACACGGAAGCCTTCACCAGCAACGACGCGGACAACGGCCCGATGCTGGCGATCAACCGATGGTTCGGCTACAAGATCTGCGCAACAGAGGTCCGCCACGTCCGCACCCTGCCCTAGCGCCGCCTTCAGGCCGGGGTTCCGCCCCTCGTGGTGGCGGGTAGGGGGGTCGCGCGGTCTGGGCCGTTGGGGGTGTGGGCGATCGGGTCGTCGTTCTTGTGCCAGTGGATGACGAAGCGTTCGCCGGCGCGGTAGGCGTCGATGGCCGCCCGGCAGTAGGCGACCATGTCGTCCGGGAGGGCGGAGAGGGGGTGCCAGGAGAGCCCCGAGCACTTGTGCGGCTCGCGGTTGTACGGCTCGCCTCCCGCGCCGTACTCCGCCTCGAAGAACCAGCCGATCCGGGGCTGTCCCGCCGGGCCGCGGTGCTGCATGACCAGTGCGACGCGCAGATCGTCGGGGGTCAGCCGGACGCCGATCTCCTCGAACGCCTCGCGGATCATGGCCGTACGGACATCCTCACCCGACTCCACATGCCCGGAGGGCCCGTTCAGCAGGCCGTCGCCGTATCCCGTCCCCGCGCGGCGGGCGAGCAGCACCTCCTCGCCCCTGCGCAGGATCAGATGGACATCGACCACCTCGGTATGGCGCCGGGGCTCGGCCGTCCGGGCGATCAGTGCGTACCGCTCGTCGTCGACAGCGCGGCCCCACAGGGCCGGGTCCGCGGAGAGGCGCTCGTGGTGGACCCGCTCGGTGAGCGGGGCCAGGGCCGTGATGAGGCGGGACGCGGGCAGACCCGAGCCGGACCAGACGCCCTCGACGAGCACCAGCCGGCCGCCCGGCCGCAGCAGCGACGACCAGTGGCGCAGCGTCTCTTCGGGATCCGGCAGCAGCCACAGCACATGCCGGGCCAGGACGACATCGAAGGTCCGCTCCCCCACCGGCGGCCGGCCCGCCTCACCGACCAGGACCTCGGCGCCGGTCCCCGCCAGCTTGGTCCCGGCCAGCGCGGCCATGCGCGGTGAGAGGTCGACGGCCGTCACCTGATGGCCCTGTTCCGCGGCGAGCAGGGACAGGCTGCCCGTACCGCAGCCGAGGTCGAGCACTCTGGACGGCTCCCCGGGCAGCCAGTCCGTCAGCCGGCCCGCCCAGGCCGCGCGGACGGCGGGGTCGAGCAGCCCGTGATCGGGCTCCAGGTCGAAGGAGTCGGCGGTCGCATCCCAGTCGATCGTGGTCATGTCCCGATGGTGCCAGGCACCACTGACAATCCGGCCCGGTTCACCGGGTCACGCCGGGACAGCTGCCTGCCGGCGATTCGCCCGCTGAAACAAGAACGTCCGGGGGGTGAAAGCCGCGACCGACGCGACCTTCACCCTCCGGACGTCCTCAGGGGTGGATGCAGGGGGATGGACGAACGTTACGGCGCCGATACCTCACGGCGACGGCGTACCGCGATCAGCTTCTTCACTCCCGGCCAGGCCAGCAGCAGCACGATCACGATGTACACCGCCACCGAGAACGGCGTGTTGACCAGGCCGGTCACGCTTCCGTCGCTGATCTGCAGGGCACGGCGCAGTTGCTGTTCCGCGGCCGGGCCGAGGATGACGCCGATCACGGCCGGCAGCACCGGCAGTCCGTAGCGCCGCATACCGAAACCGATCAGACCGATGATCAGCAGGATGATCAGGTCCAGCGCCTCCCCGCCGACCGCGTACGCGCCGACGGCCGCGAAGAAGAGGATTCCCGCGTAGAGATACGGGCGCGGGATGCGCAGCAGCTTCGCCCAGACCGGCGCGAGCGGCAGGTTGAGCGCGAGCAGCAGGACCATGCCGACGAAGAGCGAGGCGATCAGGCCCCAGACCAGGTCGGGTTCGCGTTCGAAGAGCAGCGGTCCCGGCTGGATGCCGTACTGCTGGAAGGCGGCCAGCATCACGGCGGCGACGGCCGTCGTGGGCAGTCCGAGGGTCAGCATCGAGACCAGCGTCCCGGCCGCCGAGGCCGAGGCCGCCGACTCCGGTCCCGCCACGCCCTCGATGGCGCCCTTGCCGAACTCGTCCTTGTGCTTGGAGAGCCGCTTCTCGGTGACGTACGAGAGGAAGGTGGGTATCTCCGCGCCGCCGGCCGGGATCGCGCCGAACGGGAAGCCGATGACCGGTCCGCGCAGCCAGGGCTTCCAGGTGCGCCGGACGTCCGCCTTGCCGAGCCAGGGGCGGCCGACGGGAATCGCCTCGCCCGTGGAGCGCCGCAGATGGGCGGCGACCCACAGGGCCTCGCCGATCGCGAAGAGACCGACCGCGACGATCACCACATCGATACCGTCGGCGAGCTGGAGCGTGCCGAAGGTCAGCCGCTGCTGGCCGGTCATCTGGTCCAGGCCGACGAGGCCGAGGGTGAGACCGATGAGCAGCGAGGCAAGACCGCGGATACGGGACGAGCCGAGCACCGAGGTGACGGCGATGAACGCCAGCACCATGATCGCGAAGTAGTCGGGGGCACCGATGTCCACCGCCAGTGAGGCGACGGTCGGGGCAAGGACCACCAGCAGGATCGTGCCGATCATGCCGCCGGCGAAGTGACCGCCCGCGGCCGCCGCCAGCGCCTGGGCTCCCCGTCCGGCTTTCGCCATCGGGTTGCCTTCTATCGCGGCCACGACGGCCGCGCTCTCACCCGGCGTGTTGAGCAGGATGGAGGTGGTGGAGCCGCCGAACATCGCGCCGTAGTAGATACCGGCGAACATGATGAACGCACCGGTCGGTTCGAGTCCGTACGTCACCGGGAGCAGCAGGGCGACCGCCATGGCGGGGCCGATGCCGGGGAGTACCCCGATCGCCGTGCCCAGCAGCACACCGATCGCGGCCCAGAGCAGATTGACCGGCGTGAGCGCCGTGCCGAAGCCGTCGAGGAGGGAGTTGAGGGAGTCCATCGGTTACAGCACCCCCATCAGCGGGCCACCGGGGAGGGGGACACCGAGCAGGTTGTTGAAGACGAAGTAGGTGACGAGCGCGAGGCCCGCGGCGATCAGCGGGTCACGGTCGTAGTGACGGCTGCCGAGCGCGTACGCCGAGCCCCAGAAGAGCAGGGCGCCGGAGATCGGGAAGCCGAGCGGGCCGATGAGGACGGCGTTGGCGAGGAAGACGCCGGCGAGCAGCAGCACGGTGCGCCAGTCGCTGGGCTCGCTCAGGTCGATGTCCTCGCCGCCTTCCGCCTCGCCGCGGCCGCCGCGCAGGACGTCGAGGGTGAGGAGGACGGCGACGACCAGCAGGCCGATCCCGACGACGATCGGGACGGTCTTGGGGCCGACGGGACCGCGCTGGGCGATCTCGACGTTCATGGTGAGGGCGTCGGTGAGGACGAGGACACCGATGGCGAACAGCAGCAGGCTGACGCCGATCTCGGAGTGCTCGCGGAGCCACGACCGGGGCGCGGGGGGTGGTGTTTCGGGGACACCGGGGGTGTCGGGGGTATTGGTCTGCGTCGTCACAGTCCCAGCTCCTTCAGGACGGAGTCCACGCGCTGGTCTTCATCGGCGAGGAAGTCGCCGAACTTGTCGCCGGTGAGGAAGGCGTCGGCCCAGCCGTTCTTCTTGAGGGACGCCCGCCACTCGGGCGAGTCGTGCAGCTTCTCGAAGAAGGCGAGCAGTTTGGCGCGCTGAGCGTCGGATATGCCGGGCGGTGCCACGATGCCGCGCCAGTTGGTGAAGTCGGTGTCGAGTCCCGACTCGCGCAGGGTGGGCGCGTCCAGGCCGGCCACCCGCTCGGGGCCGGTGACCGCGAGGACCCGCAGCTCGCCCGATTCGATCTGGTCGAGATATTCGCCGAGACCGGAGACGCCGAAGGAGACCTTGTTGCCGAGGATCGAGGCGAGGAGTTCACCGCCGCCGTCGAAGGGGATGTAGTTGACCGACTTCGGCACGACATCGGCGGCCTTCGCCGTCAGCATGGCGGCCAGATGGTCGGGTCCGCCGGGCGAGGAGCCACCGCCGACGGGCACCTTGGCGGGGTTGGCCTGCCAGGCCTTGACCAGGTCGTCCATCGTCCGGAACGGGGAGTCCTTCCCGACGACGACAATGTCCGACTCTTCGGTGATCCGGGCGATCGGTGTCGTGTCGGCGAGGGTTTTGGGCGTTTTGTTGGTGTGTACGGCTCCGACGACACCGAGACCCATGGACATGGCGAGCTTGCCGTTGCCGTGCTCACCCACGAGCCTGGTGAGGCCGACGGTGCCACCGGCACCGGGCAGGTTGAACACCTCGATGTTGTGCGTGAGCTCGGCGTCCTCGGCGTTCTTGGCCAACGTGCGCGCGGTGATGTCGTAGCCGCCGCCGGGAGTGTTCGGGACCATGAAACGCAGGCCGGGGATCTGCGTACCGGTGTCGGCGCCGCTGCCCGAGGTGAGCAGCGGTGGCCCCACCAGCACCAGCAGCGCTGACCCGAGCAGGGCCAGGGGGGTGCGCAATCGCACGTGTGCCGCCTTTCGAAAAGCTATGTGAAGTGGCCCACATGTTGCCTGCGTGTTAAGAAGCTGTCTCTCTTCCGCAATCAACGGACGTTGTGGTCGTTACGGTCGCGGCTTAGCGTGTCGGCGTGACGAAAGTGCTGGTGGTGGACGACGACTTCATGGTCGCGAAGCTGCACAGCCGCTATGTGTCCGCTATGGACGGATTTACGGTCGTCGGGGTGGCGCACAACGGCGCCGAGGCGCTGCGCGCGGCCGAGCGGCTGTGGCCCGACCTCGTGCTGCTCGACATCTATCTGCCCGACATGGACGGGATCGCCGTGCTGCGCGAGCTGCGCGCGGCGGAGGAGCGGGACCGGAGCCGTATCAGCGTCGACGCGCTGTTCATCACGGCGGCGCGGGACGCGGGAGTCATCCGCGCGGCGCTGCGGGCGGGCGCGCTGCACTATCTGATCAAGCCCTTCAGCCAGGCGGCGCTCCAGGAGCAGCTGCGCCATGTCGCCTCCCTGCGCACCCGCCTGGCCGGTCTGGGCGAGGCCCGCCAGGAGGACGTGGACCAGATCTTCGGCACCCGTCCGCCCGGCAGCCGCGAACTCCCCAAGGGCTTGGCGGCCCACACGGCCGACCTGGTCGAACGCACCCTGCGCAAGCACTCCGACGGGCTCTCGGCCACGGAGTGCGCGGACGCGGGGGCCCTCTCCCGGGTGAGCGCGCGCCGGTACCTGGAGTACTTCGCGGACACGGGCCGCGCGGAGGTGACCCTCCGCTACGGCGGCACGGGCCGCCCCGAACGCCGCTACCGCTGGATCGGCTGAGAAGCGCTCGGGGACTCGCGGGGGGGCGTGGCGGTGGTGCGCTCCCTGCCGACAAAGCGCCGCGCGCGCTGGGCCGTTCGGGTGACACCGCGTCGGGTCCATTGTCGGGGCTTTTCGCGGATGGGTTACTGGGTGGAGTCGAACCGACAGCCGCGCCACCGTCGCCGCGCGCCGGGCGCGACCAGTCGAGTGCCGGGCGCGACCAGTCGAGTAGGGAGCACCCTCATGTCGCTTGCACCGAACCAGGGTTCCACCGGGGGCGGCGACGAGGTGGTCCTCTCCGGCCACCACTTCACCGGCACCACCGACGTGCGCTTCGGCCCCCGTCGGGCCGCCGGCTTCGCGGTCGTCACCGACACCACCACCGACGCCACCACCCCCGCCGGCAACGGCGCCGTGCCGGTCGCCGTCACCACCCCCGGAGGTACCGGCGTCATCGGCACCTTCTACTACCTGCCGCCGCCGTCCATCCGCGTCATCACACCCCCCGCGGGCCCGGTGGCGGGTGGTAACACCGTCCTCATTACCGGCGTCGGCCTCTACACCACGAGCGAGGTCCGCTTCGGCGCCCAGAGCGCCGCGTTCGTCGTCGTCTCCGACGGCGAACTCCTCGTGACCGTCCCCTCGGCGGCCGTGGCGGGGTCGGTGGCCGTGATCGTCGTAGCCCGGGGCGGTGTCGGCGGCGGACTGACCTACGCCTACCTCGACGCGCCTGCCATCACCGCCGTCACCTTCGATTCCGGACCGGTGGCCGGCGGCAATCTTGTCGTCATCACCGGCACCGCCTTTCTCTACACCACCAGCGTGACCTTCGACGGCGTACCCGTCACCTCCTACCGGATCGCCTCGGACACCGAGATCGACGCCGTGGTACCCGCCGGAACGGTAGGACCCGTCGATGTGTCCGTCACCACCCTCGGTGGCACCACCACCGCCCTGAACGCCTATACCTATCTGACGAGCTTCGCCGTGCTGGCCGGCACGACGGTCACCAATACCGGTCCTTCCGTGGTCACCGGAGACCTCGGCGTGAGCCCGGGGGCGACCATCACCGGATTTCCGCCCGGCGTGGTGAACGGGGCCACGCACGCCGCGGATGCCACCGCTCTGCAGGCCCAGGCCGACCTGACCGTGACGTACAACCGCGCCGCCGCACTGCCCCCGGATTCCACCATTTCCGGCGACCTCGGTGGTCTGACACTGGCTCCGGGCGTCTACAACGCCGCCTCGTCCCTCGCGCTCACCGGCACGCTCACCCTGGACGCCGCGGGCGATGCCAACGCCGCCTGGGTGTTCCAGATCGGCTCGACGCTGACGACGGCGTCCGCCAGCAGCGTGCTCCTCGTCAACGGCGCCGCGGCGCGCAATGTCTCCTGGCAGGTCGGGAGTTCCGCCACGCTCGGCACCGGCACCGCCTTCGTGGGCACCATCCTGGCCCTGACCTCGATCACGGTGACCACGGGGGTGACGATCGACGGCCAGGCGCTGGCCCGCAACGGCGCCGTGACGCTGGACACCAACACCATCACCCGGTCGAACTGATCCGGGCGGGCGCATCCTCAGCGGCCTCTTAGCGTCGGCTTAACAGGACCATAAGGATCGCCATCACCCCCTGCTCGCAGGCGATTTCGGGGTGTGGAGCGGCTAGCTTGCTGATCGCCGGGGCGGCGTGGGAACGGGGAGGTTTCCCGCCGCTCCGGCGGCTTCACCCGTGCCGCCCCGAAGGAGAACCAGTTCATGACCGCTCGTCGTACGGCCACCGGGATCGTCGTCCTCGGCTTCGCTCCGCTCGCGCTGGCCGGCCTCGCCGCCGCGCCGGCCGTCGCTCATGGGTCGATGACGGATCCGGTGAGCCGGGTGGCCGCCTGCTTCGCCGAGGGGCCCGAGAACCCGCGGTCGGCGGCGTGCAAGGCGGCGGTCGCGGCCGGCGGTACGCAGGCGCTCTACGACTGGAACGGTCTCAATATCGCCAACGCCGCGGGGAAGCACCAGCAGTTGATCCCGGACGGAAAGCTGTGCAGCGCGGGCAACGACAAGTACAAGGGGCTCGATCTGGCGCGCGGCGACTGGCCGTCGTCCGAGATGACCGCGGGCAATCGCACCTTCCGCTACAAGGGCACCGCGCCGCACCGGGGTTCCTTCGAGCTGTACATCACCAAGGACGGCTACGACCCGGGCAAGCCGCTGGCCTGGTCGGACCTGGAGGAGAAGCCCTTCCTCACGGTCACGGACCCGAAGCTGGTGAACGGCGACTATGTCTTCACCGGCATCGTCCCGAACAGGTCGGGCCGTCATCTGATCTACTCCGTCTGGCAGCGCTCGGACAGCCCCGAGGCCTTCTACACCTGCTCCGACGTGGTCTTCGGCCGGGACAACGGCAGCGCGGGCGGCGCCGCGCCGGCCGCCTCCGCGCCCACCGACGAGGAGCTCGCCGACGGTGCGGACAAGTCCTCCGTCGAGCACGACGGCCACGGTGACAACGATGCCGGTACCGGCGCCGAGGTGACGGAGGCCGCCTCGGATACCGCCTCGGCCGACCGGCCGGAGGACTCCGCCTACGCCAACGCGCCCGAGGCGAAGGGCGCCGCCGGCCCCGCCGAGGAGCGGGAACAGCAGCCCGCCGGCGGTCAGGAGAACCTCGCCGAGACCGGTGGCAGCGCCGCCACCTCGTACCTCGCGATCGGTGGCTCGGCCACGCTGGCGTTCGGCGCCGCGGTGCTGTTCGGCACGGCCCGGCGCAGGGCCGTACCGTCCGGACGTCACAGCCGCTGACGCACCGGCCGTACGCCCACGGACAGCCGCCCGCTCCGGTCCCTCCACCGGAGCGGGCGGCTGTCGCCGTACTGTGCGGGGCCCTGCGGCGCCGCGTCCGTCAGCTGAACACCGAGGCGCAGGTGGTCGGGGTGGCGCGGGCCGGATCGAGGGCGTTGGCCACCTCGTGGAAGGCGATCCTGTCGATCGTCCCGATCGCCACATGCTCGGAGATGTCGACCGGGCACAGGTCCTGGAGCAGCACATTGCGTACGTCGGGACCGGTCAGGAACTGCGTGCGGTACGGGGTGACCACCTCGTCGTAGCGCGTGGCGATGACGGTGTAGCGGACCCCGGGCACCGTGTCGCCGCCCGCGTTGAGCTTGGTGAGGAAGGCGGATCCGGCCACCTGGTCGGTGAGCGCGGGGGTCTTCTCGTTCAGCAGGTCCTCCGCTCCGGGGAAGTACGGCAGCAGTTCGGTCAGCCCGAGCAGGGTCGTACCGTGGTTGCTCGGGGCCAGGCCGACCAGGGCGTTCACCTTCGCCGCCCCGCCCAGGAACTTCAGGTAGTAGCGCGGCATCATGCCGCCCTGGGAGTGGCCGACGAGATCGGCCTTCGCGGCGCCGGTGGCAGCGAGCACCCGGTCCACATAGGCGGCGAGCTGTCCGGCCGAGGCGTCGATGGGGCCGAGGCCGTAGAAGAACGGCACCCCGGGGAGCTGCCCGTAGTCGAGGGAGAAGACGCAGTATCCGCGGCTCACCAGGTACGGGGCGAGGGAGAGCCAGTTGTCGACGGCGTTCCCGAGGGTGCCGTGGACGAGGACGACGGGACGGGGGTGGGCGGCGGAGGGCTTGCAGGAGTAGTTGTTCCAGCCGCTGCTCGGCGCGGCCGCGCTGTGCGCGGCGGCGGGGGCGGAGGTGGTGGCTGGGGCGGAGGTGGTGGCGGCAACGGCGGGGGTGACGGTGACCGTGGCGGCCAACAGCAGCGCGGTCAGTGGTCCGAGCGCGCGTTTCCAGGGCAGCATCGGGCGATCTCCTTGCGGCTCAAGGGAAATGGCGAGGCTGTCAGCCCTGTGGCCCGGACCACCAAGATGGCTGTGCTCATGACAAGTTACGCACGAGTAAGCGTGCGGAGGGAAGTTACGCGTCGGTAAAAACTCGCGGCGGCGGTACCGGCCGACAGGCTCTCAGGCGGCGCCACGAGCCGGACCGGCGAGCGTCGCGGGCCTGACCGCCCCGGGCCACCGGGAGTTGAGCCGGTCGATCACCGGCTCCAGCGTGCGCGCGCGAGTCGCCCGCTGGTCAAAAGTGAGCTGATGGCCGGCGAATTCGACGTCGGTCAGCCTCTCGGCCCGGAGGGAAACAGCGCGCACCCGAGCACGCTGCAGACCCAGCGCGTCATGCAACGCGTAGGCGGCGGCCGCCAGCGCCGGGGTATGGGCGGTCGGCTCCACGAGAGCGCGCGTACGCGTGGTCGTGGACCGGTCGGCGTACCGCACGGTGAGCGCCAGTGAGCGGCACACCTGGTCCGTTCCCCGCATCCGTACGCCCAGCTCCCCGGCGATCGAGAGCAGTGCGCGCCGCTGCGCCCCCCGGTCCAGCTCGTCGCGGGAGAAGGCGCGTTCAGCGGCCAGTGAGCGGGCGGCGGCGTTCGGGGCGACCGCCGTACGGTCGACGCCGTGCGCCTTCTCGTGCAGCTCGCGCCCTATGCGTACCCCGGCGATCCGCTGGAGCGTCGACAGCGGCACGGCCGCGGCCTTCCCGACGGTGTCGAGTCCGTACGAGCGGAGTACGCGGGCCGTCGCGGCGCCGATCCCCGGCAGCGCGGCGACCGGCCTGGGCTCCAGGAACCGCCTCACCGCGCGCTCGTCGTCGGCCACCACGAAGGTCGCTCCCGGCTCGGCCTGCCGGACGGCCATCCGGGCCAGCATCGGGGTGGCGGCCACCCCGATCGTGCAGCCGGCGCCGAGATGCGCGAGCGCCCGCACCCGCAGTACGGAGGCGATCCCGGCCGCGTCCTGCCCGAAGTACCTCTCCGCGCCGCGTACATCAACGAGCGCGGCGTCCGGCGGCAGCGCCTGGACGACAGGACTGATGTCCTCGATCAGCCCGAGCAGGGCGGGCAGCGCCGCCTCGGCCCCGCTCGTCGCCCGCCCCGAGGCGTGCTCGACCGGTCCGGAATGGAACCGGACGCAGAGGATCATCCCGCGCTCCCCGGGCTGGAGTGCCACAGCTTCCGTCCGGTCGGCATGCCTTCGCCCGGCGGCTGGAGGTCTGCCCAGGGATTCATCTCATAGCCCGTGGGCAGGTGGATGCGCCGGCCGTTGTCACCGGAGGAGCCCGGGGAACCCGACGGGCCCGAACCCGACGAGCCCGGGGAATCCGCCGAGCCCCGGCCGTTGTCGGAAACCGCCGGGCCCCGGCCGTTATCGGAAACCGCCGGCCCCGGAGCGTCCAGCGCGGCCGCGACCGCGTCCAGCCCGCCGGCCTTCCGCAGCTCCACCAGCTCCGCCAGATTCCAGGCCGCGGCGCCCACCACACTCAGACTCCGCGGGCCGCGGCGCTGCACCACCCCGCGCACCAGCAGCAGCCAGGAGTGGAAGACGGTGTGCGCGCACGCCTCGTGGCTGTCGTCGAAGAAGGCGAGGTCGACCAGGCCCGTACCGTCGTCCAGCGTTGTGAAGATGACCCGCTTGCCGGAGCGGATCGGCGGGGTCTGGGTCGCCGCCTTGGCACCCGCGACCAGTACGGTCCTGCCGTGCGGCGCCTCGCGCAGCCGCCTGGCCGACATCACTCCCAGCTCCTTCAGGAACGCGTGGTGATCCTCCATCAGATGGCAAGAGGCATCCATGCCGAGTACGCCCAGCTCGGCACTGAGACGTTCCGCGTCACCCAGGTCGGGCAGTCCGGCGGGGGCGGTCCGCCGCCCGCCGCCGAGCGGAAGCTGATCCCCGTAGGAGCCGGTCTTCCGCTGGGCTCCGTGCAGTTCGGACAGATGCAGCAGCAGATCGCGCCGGTTGGCGCCGAATCCGTCCAACGCGCCCACCTGGGCGAGCCGTTCGGCGACGGGCCGGCCGGGTCTGGCCCGCTGCCAGAAGTCCAGCAGCGAGGAGTAGGGCTGTCCCGCCGCGATCCGTGCCGTCTCCGCCTCGCTGATGCCATGGACGTCACCGAGCGCCAGCCGCAGCCCCCACACCTCGCCCGCACCCCTGCTATCAGACACCAGTTCGATTTTATGTGCGGCCGCCGACCGGTTCACATCCAACGGCAGCACCGGCACGCCGCGCCGCCTGGCGTCCGCGAGCAGCAGCCGCTTCGGATACATCCCCGGGTCATGGGTGAGCAGCCCGGCGTAGAAAGCAGCCGGATGATGCGCCTTGAGCCAGGCCGACTGATAGGTCGGTACGGCGAAGGCGACGGCGTGCGCCTTGCAGAAGCCGTACGAGCCGAAGGCCTCGACGATCTCCCAGGCGCGCGCGACGACCTCGGGCGCGTACCCCTTCCGCCGCGTCCGCTGCTCGAACCAGGCGCGGATCCTGCCCTGCGACTCGGGGTCGGACAGACCTCGCCGTACCTTGTCCGCCTCCTCCCGGCCGCAGCCGGTCATGATGTCGACCATCTGGATGATCTGCTCGTGGAAGACGACCACGCCATAGGTCTCGCGCAGCGGTTCCTCCAGGTCCGGGTGCGGATAACGGATGGGCGCCCGGCCGTGCCTGGCCTCGATGAACGGCCGCACCATGTCGGCCGCCACCGGTCCCGGCCGGAAGAGCGAGATGTCGACCACCAGATCGTGGAAGGTGGCCGGCTGGAGCCTGCCGACCAGATCGCGCTGGCCCGGCGACTCGATCTGGAAGCAGCCCAGCGTCTCGGCCGAGCGGATCAGCCGGTAGGTCTCCGGATCGCCCTCCGGGACCTGCTCCGGATCGTCGAGGTCCACCGTCTCCCCCGTGGCGCGTGCGATCTCCGCGACCGCGTGCGCCATCGCCGACTGCATCCGTACGCCCAGCACATCGAGCTTGAGCAGCCCCAGCTCCTCGACATCCTCCTTGTCGAACTGGGACATGGGGAAGCTCTCGCCGCTGGTCGGCACCACCGGGGTACGGCGCAGCAGCGAGGCGTCCGAGAGCAGCACTCCGCACGGGTGCATGGCGATCCCGCGCGGCAGCGCGTCCAGCGCCTCCACCAGCTCCCACAGCCGTCCGTACTTCTCCTTCTCCCCCGCCACGGCCCGCAGCTCCGGCAGCTCCTCCATCGCGGCGCGCGCGTCACGGGCCCGGATGTGCGGGAAGGACTTGGCGATCCGGTCGATCTCGGCCGGGTCCATGGAGAGGGCCGCGCCCACGTCCCGTACGGCATGGCGCACCCGGTAGGTCTCCGGCATGGCGACGGCCGCGACCCGCTCGGGGCCGAAGCGGCCGAGGATGGCGCGGTAGACCTCCAGCCGCCGCGCGGACTCGACGTCGATGTCGATGTCGGGCAGTCCGGGCCGCCGGGTCGAGAGGAACCGTTCCATCAGCAGTCCGTGCGCGACCGGGTCGGCGTGTGCGATCCCCAGCAGATGGTTGACCAGGGAGCCGGCGCCCGAGCCGCGCGCGGCGACCCGGATGCCCATCCCCCGTACATCGTCGACGACCTGGGCGACGGTGAGGAAGTACGAGGCGAAGCCGAGCCGGTCGATCGTGCGCAGCTCGGTGTCCATCCGCGCCCAGTACTCCCGGTCCCGGTCGTAGCCGCGCAGCACCATCCCGGCGGCGCAGCGCGAGCGCAGCACCCGCGCGGCGGTACGGCGGTCCGCGCCGACCAGCCGCGGTTCGGGGAAGTGGACGGTACCGATCCCCAGATCGTCCTCGGGGTCGACCAGACAGCCGGCGGCGGTCTCCTCGGTCAGGGCCAGCAGCCGGTGCGCGGTGTCACGCCGGAATCCGGCGGCCTCGGCGACCAGCTCGGCGGTACGGACCATCCCGGCCGGGTCCTTGAGCCAGCGTTCCCCGCTGTCCAGGCCCCTGCGCGGGTCGATGGGGACCAGCCGGCGGGCCGCGTCGAGGACATCGGCGACCGGGCCCTGTCCGGCGTCGGCGTAGCGCACGGCGTTGCTGAGCACGGCCCGTACGCCCTGCTCGGTGGCGAAGCCGAGGGTACGGGCGGCATGCCGCAGCGAGCCCGCCCCGGTGCCCCGGCGCCCGTGGTGCACGACCTCCAGACGCAGCGCGTCGCCGTAGATCTCGCGCCAGGGCGCGAGCAGCCGGGCGGCCCGGTCGGGGCGTCCCGCCGCGAGGGCCAGGCCGATCTCGGAGCCGGGTCCGAGCAGCACGGTCAGGCCGGCGCCGTGATTGTCCTGCCAGGGCAGCAGCGGGCCGCCGTCTCCCGAGGCGTGCGCGGTGGAGACCAGCCGGCACAGCTCCGCCCAGCCCGCCGCGCCGTCCCTGGCGAGGAAGACCGCGCGGGGCGCGGACTCGTCGATGAAGGCGCCGCCGCGCACCGGGATGCGCCGTCGCTCGGTGGGCCCCTCTTTGCGCGCTCGCTCACCCACCGCGAGCTCCACCCCGAAGAGCGGCCGCACCCCCTCCTTGGCGCATGCCTTGGCGAAGCGGACCGCGCCCGCGAGGGTGTCGCGGTCGGTCAGGGCGAGGGCGTCCATGCCGCGCCCGGCGGCGCGCTCGGCCAGCCGCTCCGGATGGGAGGCCCCGTACCGCAGGGAGAACCCGGAGACGGTGTGCAGATGCGTGAAACCGGGCATCGCACCTCCTGGATCATTCCGTTCTCACCTCCCCGTCCTCCACCATAGACCAAGTTTCGAACGTTCGTGCGATAGCCGGGGGCTCGGCCACTCAGCCCCTTCCCACCTGCGCGGATACCGGAAGAGCCCGGCCCACCAGTGGTGGGCCGGGCTCCGTGAAGCGATTGCGCGCCGGCCGGTCTTCGCGGCCGATCTTCGGTCAGCCGATCTGGGCACCGTACGCGGCGAGCGCCTCCGGCACCGGCTGGAAGAACGTCTCACCGCCCGAGGAGCAGTCGCCGCTGCCGCCCGAGGTCAGCCCGAGCGCGGTGCTGCCCGCGAAGAGCGCGCCGCCACTGTCGCCCGGCTCGGCGCAGACCGTGGTCTGGATGAGCCCCTCGACGATGTCGCCGCCGCCGTAGTTCACGGTGGCGTTGAGCCCGGTGACCTGACCGTCGTGCACCTGGGTGGTGGAACCACTGCGGGTCACGGTCTGGCCGACGGTCGCGTCGCCCGCACCGGTGATCGCCTGCGTGCTGCCGTCGTAGAGGTCGACCTCACTCGGGTGCGCCACGTCGGCGGTGTACTTGACCAGGCCGTAGTCGTTGCCCGGGAAGCTGGAGCCCTCGTTCGCCCCGATCTCCCCGCCGCCCTGCGAGTCGGACCAGCTCTGGACGGCCTCTGTGCAGTGCCCGGCGGTCAGGAAGTACGGCTCGCCGCCCTTGACCACGTTGAAGCCGAGCGAGCAGCGCGAGCCCGCGCCCCAGATGGCGTCGCCGCCGGCGATGAGGGGCTTGAACTCCCCCGCCGTCTTCTTGAGTTCGGCCTTGCCGCCCAGCCCCTCGACCACGCCGCTGAGCTTGCTCCACGCCTCGCCCTTGACCGTACGGTCGGCCGTGACGACCACCTTGTTGGTCACCGGGTCGACGACCCAGGACGTACCCGGGATGGTCGCCTTGTCGGTGAGGGTCTGCCGGGCGCTCTTGAGCTCGGCGAGGGTGTTCTCGACCAGCTTGGCCTTGCCGCCCGACTGGCGAACGGTCTCGGCCGCCTGCTCGTTGACGACATTCACCACGAGCGCCTTCGACGTGGCGTCGTAGTACGAGCCGGCCGCGTCGGCGCCCAGGCTCTCATCGAGGGTGGATGCGAGGTTTCCGGCCGCCGTCGCCGTCAGCGACTTCACCGTGAACTCAGGAGTCGCCTCACTGGCGTTCGCAGTCTGGAAGGTAACGCCCGCCATCACCAGAGCGACAACGGCACTGCCGGCCATGGTCGCCCGCTTCTTGGAAACACGCAGATGCTTCAACTCTGACCTCCTGTGGGGGCCGCGCCAGGGCATGTGGGGTGTCCTGACACGGAGGTTGACGTGCCCACTATTTCGAGACTGGCCGGTAACACACAAGGTCGACTTCAGGACGTACGTTCGACAAACCCACCGCACCCCCGACCACTCGCCACCCCGGGCTGCCCAGGGACGGTCCCGTTTGCGAACACCCGGTGCAATCACCGCTTCATCAGCGAGTGAGGACTAGTCCTGTCTTGAAATCGCCGCTACCGGATGTACGGATCGGACCGGTGCTATCGCCCCCTGCCCAGGACGATCATCGCGAACCAGGCCGCACGGCACGCCGGGCAGCCGGTCGGGCCGCCCCTGCCAGGGTGAGATCCGGAGGGCTACGCGGAGCGGGGTGAGATCCTCGCCGCCTTCAGGCAGTCCACGATCCGCTCATGGCTGTCGCCCACGGCATCCGTGACACGCACCCGTAGATACAGCGCCTCAACCTCGTCGACGAAGCGCTTCGAGAAGGTCCCCGCCGTCACGGTCTCGTAGTTTCCCGTGCTGACCAGAGGGAATCCCGCACCGAAGTTGACGATCAGGAAGTCTTCCCTGACCGTCAGTCCCGCCGCGGCCAGTACGGCCGTGGCGTCGGCTACGTCTGTCCACTGTGCGTCGGCGCTGTCGCTCTGCCCCGCCAGGACCACTCGGCAGTCACAGCTCTCGATTACCGCGGCGTGCTGCCCGCCATTGAGGATGCCCACGCGCCACGCCGCGGCGTCCGACTTCAGGTGCCCCTTCTCCCAGGCCGCCCGCCACCCCAGATAGGGCCTGACCGTACGGGCGTACTGCGCCCTGCCGAAGACCACACCGGCGCCGACCGCCAGCAGACTTCCCAGCGGATCCGCGTCGAGCAGCCGCAGCCGCCAGGGCCACTCGATCTGTGCTTCCGCCGTCATATTGGACCGGACTATCTCCCACAGGAGGACCACGACGAGTATCCCGAGCAGCACGATGGGCGCCGTGAACAGCAACGGGCTGCGTCGGATCCGCCGTTGGGTGTCGGACGCGGGTGTCGACGGGCGGGGCCGTGTGGTACTCAATCTCTCTCCTCCACCAAGAAGCGAGCCCCCGCTCGGAGTTCGGCCGGGGGCTCGCCTGCTGTTGACCGCGATCTATCAGTATGCGGGTGGGTCCGCGTGGGTCAGAGGATGGTGACGCCGTAGGCGCTCAGGGCCTCGGTGACCGGCTGGAAGTAGGTCGTGCCGCCGGAGGAGCAGTTGCCGCTGCCGCCGGAGGTCAGGCCGATGGCGAGGGTGCGGGAGTAGAGGGGGCCGCCGCTGTCGCCGGGCTCGGCGCAGACGTTGGTGCGGATCAGGCCGGACACGACATCGCCGCCGCCGTAGTTGACCGTGGCGTTGAGGCCGGTCACGGAGCCGCTGTGGATGCCGGTGGTGGAGCCGCGGCGGGTGACGGCCATACCGACCGTGGCGTTGGCCGCGCCCGTGATGTCGACGCTCCCGACCGTGCCCGGGTGGGCGAGCGAGGTGTTGGAGTACCGCACGATGCCGTAGTCGTTGCCCGGGAAGCTGGTTCCGGCCGTGGGGCCGATGCTCGTGGTGTGCGTGGAGTTGGTGTACCAGGGCGGGTTGCCCTCGGTGCAGTGGCCCGCGGTCAGGAAGTAGTAGGTGCTGCCGCTGACGACATTGAATCCGGCCGAGCAGCGCCAGCTGGTGGCGTAGACGGCGTCGCCGCCGGAGATGAGCTTCGAGAGCGTGCCCGGGGTGCGCTCGACGCGCAGCGCCCCGGCGTTGGCTCCGGCGGCCTGCTTGATCCCGGCGATCTCCGCCTGGGACACGGTGCTGTCGGCCGTGACGACCAGGGCGTTGCTCGCCTTGTCGATGTACCAGGCGGTGCCGGCCACATCGGCGTTCAGTACGGCGTCGCTCGCCGCGGTGAGCTGGTTGGCGCTGAACGTGCCGGCCGTGCCGGCGTTCGCGGCGGGTACCGCGAACGCCGCCGCGGCGACGAGTCCGGTGGTGACGGCGAGCAGACGCGTGCGTCTGGCTATGCCACTGCGGGGGGTGGTGCGCTTGATCCTCACTTGGCGTTCCTCCCGAGGGGAATCGGGGGCCGCGGAGGGGTGCCGGGCCCGTGAGGCGCAGCCGGGGGCGTCCGTCCGGAGTCCGGCCGGACCGTGCCTCTGGCAAGCGCTGATCGGGAGTATCGGGTGACGCAACTGGCCGCGCAAGGGCGCCTTTTGGCCGACCGTGAACGGTGGTGTCCACGGTGCGGAAGGGCCTCCTGCGACGGCTTTCACCAGGAGAAACGGCAGTGGTGTCAGCCGGCGACGAGGTGGCGTTCGCCCGCCGGGACGGCGATCGGGAGGGTGTTGCCCGGCGGCGGGAACGGGCAGATGAAGTGGTCCGCGAAGGCGCAGGGCGGCAGCAGCGCGCGGTTGAAGTCGACGGTCACCGTTCCGTCCTCGGCCGGCACGCCGGGGCGCAGGAAGCGGAAGCGGTAGCTGTCCTTTGTGCTGGTGGTGTCGGCGAAGACCACCCAGAGGGAGCCGTCCGTCTCCACCGCGGCCTGGAGGGTGTGCTCCGTACCCCCGACGGTGAAGGCGATCTCGCCGCCGAGTCCGAGGCCCCGTTCGCGTCCGTCGGCGTTCTCGACCTGGACGGTGCGGCTCTCGTCGTACGGGCGGAAGCGGCCGGGCAGCTCCCAGCCGGCGTCGTACAGTGTGGCCTCGATGCCCAGGAACGCGCGCCGCGCGTCGGACCTCGGATCGAAGTCGCGGACGGCCCAGAGCCCTTCGCGGCGCAGCACGACCAGCCTGCGCGCACCGGCCGCGATCCGGGACTCCTCGAACGGGCCGAGGTCGGCGCTCAGCCGGATCTCGCCGTCCAGCGGCGCGCCGCCGGCGGTCAGGCCGTCCCCGGCCGCCGCGGTCAGCACCACCTCGTCGCCGTCCTCGCGCCACACCCCGGGGAGCGCGGGAAGGCGCCCCTCGGGATGGTCGGCGAGCCAGTGGGTGCCGGTGAGCGAGAGCGGTCCGTACGGCGCCGAGACGGTGAAGACACGCTGTTCGTGCCAGCCCCTCCAGTCCTGGACGGGGTCCGTGGGCGCGGCGTGCGCGGCAGGCGCTTCGGTGGTCATGCTGATCAACCTTTCCATACGGGGCCGGGAAGCCCGAGATGCGACCGCAGGGTGGCACCCGTGTAGTCGGTGCGGAAGGCCCCGCGCTCCTGGAGGAGCGGTACGACCAGGTCGACGAAGTCGTCGAGTCCGCCGGGGGTGAGATGGGGTACGAGGATGAAGCCGTCCGCCGCGTCCGTCCTGACGAAGGTGTCGAGCGCCCCGGCGACGGTCTCGGGGGTGCCGATGAAGGACTGGCGCGCGGTGGTCTCGATGACGGTTGCCCGGATGGACAGGCCCTTGGCCTCGGACAGCGCCCGCCATCTGGCCGCGACGGCGAGCGGATCGCCGACCCTCACCCGGCCCTGAACCAGGCCGGAATCCGGGTCCGGGTCGATGTCGGGCAGCGGTCCTTCCGGGTCGTACGCCGAGAGGTCGCGGCCCCAGACCCGCTCCAGGGCGAGGATCGCGTTCTGCGGGGAGACCTGCTGCCTGCGGATCTCGGCGGCCCGCTCCTGCGCCTCGGCGTCACTGTCGCCGAGCACGCAGGTGACCCCCGGCATGATCTTGAGGTCGGAGGGGCTCCTGCCGTACTTCGCCATCCGGGCCTTGGTGTCGGCGTAGAAGGCGCGGCCCGCCTCCAGCGTGCCGTGGCGGGTGAAGACAACATCGGCCGTGGCGGCGGCGAACTCCCGGCCCTCCTCGGAGTCGCCCGCCTGGATGACCACGGGGTGGCCCTGCGGGGAGCGGGGGACGGTGAACTCCCCCTCGATCCCGAAGTGCCGGCCGGAGTGGGCGAAGGGCCGGGGAGCGCCGTGCGGGGAGCCGGGGCCCGCGGGGGTCCAGGAGTCCCACAGCTCCCGGGCGGTCGCGACGAACTCGGCGGCCCGGGTGTAGCGCTCGGCGCGGTCGAGATAGCCGCCGCGCCGGAAGTTCTCCCCGGTGAAGGCATCGGAGGAGGTGACGACGTTCCAGGCGGCCCGGCCGGCGCTGAGATGGTCGAGGGTGGCGAGCCTGCGGGCCAGTTCGTACGGCTCGTTGAAGGTGGCGTTCACGGTGGCGGCGAGGCCCAGCCGGCCGGTGACGGCGGCCAGCGCGCTCAGCACGGTGAGGGACTCGGGCCGGCCGACCACGTCCAGGTCGTGGATCAGCCCGTTGTGCTCCCGCAGCCGCAGCCCCTCGGCGAGGAAGAAGAAGTCGAACTTCCCGCGCTCGGCGGTACGGGCCAGCCGCTCGAACGAGGAGAAGTCGATCTGCGACCCGGAGCGGGGGTCGGTCCGGACGGTGGTGCTGTTGACCCCGGGGAAGTGGGCGGCGAGATGGATCTGCTTACGGCCGGCGGTAGTACCGGTGCCGGTCGGTTCCGTGGTCATGAGGTCCCCGCGGCGGGCGCGTACCGGTTGGCCGGACGGCCGAGGCCGAGATGCTCGCGGAGCGTGCCGCCCGGATGGAAGGTACGGAACCGGCTGCGGTGCTGGAGCAGCGCCACGGTGCCGTTGACGAGCCGTTCGAGATCGCGCCAGGGCTCGGCGGGCGTGAGATGGAAGCCGTCCACGGCGCCGGCGCCGTGCCAGCCGGCGATCAGTTCGGCGAGGTCGACGGGCCCACCGCGGTAGTGCGCTCCGCCGGCGCCGGCCGTGGTGCGCGGGGCGCTGTCCAGGCCGGGTTCCAGCGGGCGTTCGCCGTCGCCGAGGTCGACGGTGAGCGCGGCCAGTACCCGCAGGGTGTCCGGGTCGCGGCCGTGCTCGGCGGCGCGTGACCGGAGCTTCTCGCGGAGCGCGCCCGCCTCCTCCGCCCGGCCGGCCCTGACCAGCACGACGTCCGCGTGGCGCGCGGCGGTCTCCCTGCTGTGCCCGTCGGTCGCGGCGACCACGGTGACCGGGTGGCCCTGCGGCGGCCTGGGCACGATGGACGGGCCACGGACGCTGAACGTGGCCCCCTCGAAGTCGACGTAGTGCAGCTTGTCGCGGTCGACGAAGCGTCCGGTCACGACCTCACGGATCTCGGCGTCGTCCTCCCAGCTGTCCCACAGCCGAGCGCTCACCTCGGCCACCTCGCGCGCCTCCTGCCACAGAGCCGCGGCGGAAGCGGCCGGACGGCGGCCGAAGAGCCGGGCCTCGGCCGGGGTCGCCGACACGTCGACGAGCCAGCCGGCCCGGCCGCGGCTCACCCAGTCCAGGGTGGCGACGGCGGCGGAGACATGGAAGGGCTCGGTGTGGGTGGTGGTGACCGTGGGCACCAGACCGACGCGTTCGGTGGCGGGAGCGACCCGCGAGAGTACGGCGAGCGCGTCGAGCCCCGGGCGCGCGAAGGAGTCCTGGAGGGTGACGAAGTCGAGAACGCCGCGCTCGGCGAGCTGGGCGAGCTCGACGTACCACGCGGCGTCGTACCGCGGTGGACCGCCGATCTCGGCGGCCAGATGCAGGGGGCGGGTGGCGGACATGGGGAGGGCCTTCCAGCTTCGGTTCGGGACGGTCGGGAGGGCTGCGGCAGCTCAGAGCCTGTCGGGTGACCTGTCCTCAGGCGCTGAGGCTCGTGCGACAGGAGAGCTCACGCAGGAGGGTGAGCGCGCTCCGCGCGGTGGCGTCGTTCTGCCGGAAGGCCGGGCCGCCCGTGCGCGGCCGGGTGAAGGCTCCGCTGGACCGCGCGGTGGTGTACGGGCCGAGCGCGAAGCGCCGGGGATGGGGGCGGCCGTCGCTCTCCAGGAGCCGTCCGTCGCCCGGATCGACCCGGACCAGCCCCGCCGAGGTGGTGGCGGCCCCCTCCTCGTACAGCGCGCGCAGCAGTGGGCTGCGGGTGCGTTCCGGTGCGGGGTCGGGCAGCCGGGCCTCGACCAGGGCGCGCGCCTCGACGTGCTCCCCCGGTACGACGGCGCTTGCGGCCCGGAAGAGTCCGCGCCGCTCGTCGGCCTCCACCGTCACACCCGCGCCGAGGAAGCGGACGACGCCGGCCCGGGAGAGGGCGAGCAGCTGGCGCAGCCGGGGGCCCGGCGGGCCCGAGGCGAGATAGCTGAAGAAGCCGTGCCACCGGCCGCCCGTGTCCCCGAGGTCGCCGAGGCGGATCAGCTGGCCGTAGACCGAGAGCAGCCCGAGGAAGACGGCGAGATCCGGGCTGTGGGACGGATCGTGCCGGCGGGCGAGGTCGGCGTCGATGTAGTCGCGCAGCCCGTCCTGGAGGGCGTCGTACGAGGGGAAGCTCAGCCCGTCCAGCGGGCGGTCGAGCGCGTCGAGGTCGAGCCGGTCGGCGGGGTCGGGGACGGCGGCGGTGACGAGGGTGTCCAGCTCGGGGCTGCCGGGGTCGGCGGCCGCGTACTTCTCCTCGAAGTCGGTCCAGCCGACGCGGGTGCGCTCGGGGTGGGCGGTGAAGAGCCGGTGGTAGTGGGCGTAGCCCAGCTCCTTGTCGATGAGGGGCTCGACATCGCGCCGGAAGTCGAGCGGGGCCTGTCTGCTCAGCAGTTCGTCGGTCTGCGCGGGGCCGAGGAAGCGGGGCAGCGGGGGCCGTTCGCCGTCCAGGGCGTAACCGATCTTGGAGTGGTACGGGACACCGCGCCGCGATCCGACGTGCAGGACCGGTTCGCGCCCCGAGGGGTGGTAGACCAGCTCCCCGCCGTCGTCACCGGCATCTGCGGCGTCTGCGGAGTAGCGGCCGCCGCGTCCTTCGGTGAGAAGCACCATCAGATCGACGAAGGCGAGTCCGAAGCCGCGGACGATGACCGGTTCACCGGCGGGCAGGGCGGACAGATCGCTGTCCGCGGTGAAGTCGGGCGGCAGGTGGACCAGTCCGTGCCGCCGGGCGAACTCGCTCAACTCCCGCTGCTCCGCGTCCGGTTCGCCGTCGAGATGGCCGAGGGTCAGCACGACGAGATCGGCGAGCAGCGGTTCGGTGCGGTCCTCCAGCCATACCCGCTGGCGACCGCCGCGCGGACCGCTGACGCGCAGGGCGCGGGTGGGGTGCCGGTGGACGGTGACGCCGGGCGGCAGGGCGGCCACGGTCTGTTCGTAGACCCAGCTCAGATAGGCGCTCTGCACCCGCCGGCTGGGAAAGGTCTGGCCGGTCAGGGCGGCTATCTCCGCGCGGAGTCCGGGCCCGGCGGTCTCGTGCGCGTACCCGGACCCCTGCGACTCGGACCGCTCCGACTCGGTGGAGATCCGCGAGCGGCCCTCCCTGATGTCCTGTGCCCATTCGTGCAGCGCGGGCCCCTGCCGTACCGGCCCGGCCAGGGCCACCGAATCGTCGGTGAACATGGTGACGTCCTCGGCCATGGAGTTCATCCAGAGCAGCGGCGACTGGTCGCGGCGCCAGATCCGGCCGCCGCCGGGCGGATGCGGGTCCACGAGATGGATGTCCAGCGGCAGATCGCCGTACAGGGAGGGCGCGTTGGCGGCGAGCCGCTCCAGGAAGCCCGTGCCGCGCGGACCTGCCCCGACCACGACAACAGACGGGGTCACGGGCGGGTTGCGGACGGAATGCGAAGACACAGGCATGCGAAGGCTCCGTGGATACCGGGATCGAACACGGGAAGTGCCTTCACAGACAGCGCAGGCGGATCGAGCCCCTCAGCACGAACCGCTTGTCAGGGCGAGGCTACGGCGTGTGCACGGCCGGTTGTCAAGCTTGTCCGCACTGTGAGCGGCCGTCCGGGGCCGGTTGACGCGGAAACGGATGCCTGTTCCACTTGGCCCATGTATTCGCAGCAGTGGCTGGTCACCCGCTCCCACATCGACTTCGGTCGAGTGTGGTCCTCTTCCTGTTGAGCTGACGCCCTGCACGGCCTCCGGTATGTCCGGCGCTCGCGCGCCGTCCCCGCGTGCCTTCACACGCAGAGAACCACGTCTTTCCCCCCCTCGCACACACCTCCGTCGCGGCTGCCCGCGGCCGCGTCAGCAGCTGCAGTCACA
Organism: Streptomyces sp. NPDC058198; assembly: GCF_042882605.1. Lineage (NCBI taxonomy): Bacteria > Bacillati > Actinomycetota > Actinomycetes > Kitasatosporales > Streptomycetaceae > Streptomyces > Streptomyces sp. NPDC058198. Next base: position 11,063 of record NZ_JBHVVP010000006.1, on the reverse strand, counting down.
GCAGTCGGGACAGGGGTCGCAGTCGCACTCCCGGCAGCAGCCCTCCCGCTTCTTGCGCGACCACGGGCCCTCGTACTCCTTCGCACAACAGAGCTTGCAGGTGCAGCAGAGTCCGACGAAGACCGCGCAGCCGGCCCAGAAGCCGCGTCGGCCCGGCTTCGGCGGCTCCTGCTGGAAGCCGGGCGGCGGCAGACCGGGACCGCCCGGTGCGCCCGGCCCGCCCGGTGCGCCCGGGTTCCCGCCGCCGTACGGATTGTTCGAGCCGTAGGGTCCGGCGGCCTGGCCGCCCTGCGGTCCCGCGCCGTGCTGTCCGCCGTACTGCCCACCGTGCTGGCCGCTGTGCCCCTCGTGCGCGCAGGCCGACGTACCGAACGCGCGGTCCACCGAGGTGCGCAGTTCGTGCGCCAGCAGCACATGCGCCAGCGCGTCGTCGGTGAACTCCGCGTCCCGCAGTGCGAGCCGGATTCCGTGCACGGCGTCGTCGGCGAGCCGCCGGGCCTCCGCCCGTGAGGTGCCGGTCGCGGTGAGCGGGTTCCAGGCACCCGACGCCGCGTCAGTTCCCTGGTCCTCCACGGCATCCAGCAGATGCGCGAGCCGTCCGAAGAGCCGCCCCGCCTCGGCCAGCGGCTCCCGGTTGCCCGGCCGGCCCGCCAGTACGGCGGTGTGCGCGAAGGCGGCCGCGGTGGCCGTCTCGGTCGGTTCCGTGACGGTGAGCAGCGAGCTGCCGGGACCGGCCAGCGCCTCGATCTCCTGCTGCCGGTCGACCGCGTCGACCAGGACGGCCGTGTCGAAGCCCAGCTCCGCGCCGGTACGGGCGCCCGCCCGGTCCCAGCCGGTGGCGACCCGGCGCGCGGCGGCCGCCAGCGGCCGGCGCCCCAACAGGCCGTCGCGGTCGGCGACGTGGTCCCGCACCTTCGCCGAGGCCAGCACCAGCGACACGGCGGCCGCGAGACGCGCCCCCTCGCCCCGGGCGACCGGAGCGGTACGCATCCCGCGCAGCGGACAGGGGCCGGCCGTGCGCCGCTGTCCGGTGGCACGTTCGGTCTGAGCCTCCGTCAGAACCGAGACGATCAGGCCGTCGTAGTTGGTGACGACCCGGGAGAACTGCCCGTGGTCGGAGCGAAGGGCCAGGCACAGCCCGCAGAGATGGGCCATCCACTCGGCCTTGAGACCGCCCGTGAGGCGGTGGCTGCACGGTCTGACGATTCCGAACATGACGGTCCCCCGAGAGTCGTTCAGCTGGGCGCGACGCATCGTACCGAGTGACCCCGTTCACCCGTACGCCCCCCCGCGTCACCCTTCTGGCCCGAAGTTCATATTTTGATCCGATTCAAGGCCCCTACGCAGGAAGAACCTTGACGAACCGCCACATCCTCTGCACCAGTACCGTCACGAATCGCCTGCGCGCCGACTATCCCCTTGGCGCGCAATCCGCATCATGGACGACGATAGGGATAGGGAACGAGAAGTGACCGCGGTGAAAGGAGGCGTCCATGGGATCGGTGCGCAAGGCGAGTGCCTGGCTGGGCCTCGTTGAGGACAACGACGAGCGGTACTACGACGACGAGTACGCCGAGGGTGCGGAGAACGGCGACACCTGGAAGACCGACCCCCGGGTACGGGTCGCCTCCGAGGTCGCCCATGAGCAGGACCGCAGAATCGCCACCGTCTCCCCGGACGGGTTCCGGGACGCCCGGGGCATCGGCGAGCTCTTCCGGGCCGGGACGCCGGTCATCATGAACCTCACCGCCATGGAGCCCGCCGACGCCAAGCGCGTGGTGGACTTCGCCGCCGGACTGGCCTTCGGGCTGCGTGGCTCGATCGAGCGCGTGGCCACCCGGGTCTTCCTGCTGACCCCCGCCGACACCGAGATCGTCACGGGCGCCGCCGCGAGCCGCTCCCAGGACGGCTTCTTCAACCAGAGCTGAGCAGGGCGCTCACCGGTTCACCGGACGGAGCGGTTCACCGGAAGGCGTCGAGGCCGGTGAGCGCCTTGCCCAGCACAAGCTGATGCATCTCGACGGTGCCCTCGTAAGTGAGCACCGACTCGAGGTTCGTCGCATGCCGCATCACGGGATATTCCAGCGAGATCCCGTTGGCGCCGAGGATGGTCCGCGAGGTGCGGCAGATCTCGATCGCCTCCCGCACGTTGTTGAGCTTGCCGAAGCTGATCTGCTCGGCGCGGATCCGGCCCGCGTCCATGCGCCTGCCCAGATGGTGGGCGAGCAGGATGCCTTTGTGCAGTTCGACGGCCATGTCGGCGAGCTTGGCCTGTGTGAGCTGGAAGCCGCCGATCGGCCGGCCGAACTGCTCGCGCGTCCTGGCGTACTGGAGCGCCGACTCGAAGCTGGCGCGCGCCGCGCCCATGGAGCCCCACACGATTCCGTAGCGGGCGTGGCTCAGACAGCTGAGCGGTCCGCGCAGTCCGGTGACCTCCGGGAGGACGGCGTCGGCGGGCAGCCGTACGCCGTCGAGGACCAGTTCGCTGGTGACCGACGCTCGCAGGGACCACTTATGGGTGATTTCCGGGGCCGAGAAACCGGGGGTGCCCGCCGGGACGAGAAAGCCGCGGATGCCCTCGTCGGTCTGCGCCCAGACGACGGCGACGCCCGCCACCGAACCATTGGTGATCCACATCTTGCGGCCGGTGAGCACCCAGTCGCTGCCGTCCCGCGCGGCATGGGTGCGCATGCCGGCCGGGTCGGAGCCGTGGTCGGGCTCGGTGAGGCCGAAGCAGCCGATGATCTCGCCGGCCGCCATGCCGGGCAGCCAGCGCTGCTTCTGCTCCTCGGAGCCGTAGCGGTGGATCGCGTACATGGCGAGCGAGCCCTGCACGGAGACGAGGGAGCGGATACCGGAGTCGGCCGCCTCCAGCTCCAGACAGGCGAGTCCGTACTGGACGGCGGTGGCGCCCGCGCAGCCGTAGCCCGTCAGGGACATGCCCAGCGCGCCGAGGCCGCCGAGTTCCCGGGCCAGCTCGCGGATGTTGGGCAGCTCGCCGCGTTCGTACCACTCGGCGATATGCGGCAGGACCCGGTCGGCGGCCCAGGCCCGCACGGTGTCCCGGATCGCCAGGTCCTCCGGATCGAGCAGATCGTCCAGGCCGAGCGGGTCGCCGGGGTCGAAGGGCGGGGGCTTCACGGCGGACGGTGCGGACATGAGGTGGCCTCCGGCGGCTCGCACGGGCTCGACCGGCCGGGGCCGGTCTAAAACTAGCACTGTTAGTTACGCTCGGTGCTGACGTTACGGCTCAGCGTGGACCGCGTCCAGACCCGGCCCGCTCGGCGGGCCCCCGGCTGCGCACGAGGGCGGCGTCAGCGGTCTCCCGCGGACCCGGCGCCTCGGCGGGCTCCCGCCGCTCCGGCGCTCTGCGCGGCCGGGGCGGCCGCTTCTCCGGCGGCTCGGGCGGCTTCGCCGCGCCCCGCACGGCCGGCGCCCGTTCCACCGACCGCTGCTTCGGCGGCGGGACGTCCCGCGCCTCCCGCGGTACGTCCCGCGCCTCTCGCGGCGCGTCTTCGCCGAGCGCCTGGCAGTCCATGAGCTTCGGCAGCCGCAGCGCGGCCAGCGCGCCGAGCAGCAGCAGAACCGCGCTGACCAGGAGCGTGACATGCAGGCCGTGCACGAAGGAGTCGCGGGCGGCGGTCCGCAGGGTCTCCCCCGCGGTCCCGCCGAGACGGGAGGCGACCTGATAGGCCTCACCGAGCGATTCGCCCGCCGCCGATCCCGCGGCCGCGGGGACGCCCTTCACCGAGGACATCGCCGGCGCGTACGCCGCGTTCATCACGCTGCCGAGCAGGGCGATCCCCATGCCGGCGCCCAGCTGGTAGGACGTTTCGCCTATGGCCGCCGCCCCGCCCGCCTGTTCGGGAGGCGCCTCGCTGAGCATCGATTCGTACGCGCCGAAGAGCGTGGTCTGCAGCCCGAAGCCGAGCAGCACGAAGGCCGAGGTCAGCAGGGCGGGACGGTCGTGCTGTCCCATCAGGACCAGCAGCAGTACGGCGCCGGCGGTGAGGACGAAGCCCCAGGCCACCATCCGGCGCGGGCCGACCCGGCGCAGCGTGGCCGATCCTGTGGCGCCCGCGGCCATGGCGGCGAAGGTGAGCGGCAGCAGCCGCAGTCCGGTCTCCAGTGGGCTGAGTCCCAGCACGAGCTGGAGGTACTGGACGGCGATCAGCTCCAGGCCGACCAGGGCCAGCATGGCGAGGACGATGCAGCCCACGGAGGTGGAGAAGGCGGGCCTGGCGAACATCCGCATGTCGATCAGCGGATGCGTCCTGCGGCGCTGTCTGCGGACGAAGAGGACCAGCAGGGCGGCGCCGAGACAGAGCGGGCCCAGCGTCGCGAGGTCGAGCGGTCCCTCTCCGGCGCCGAGCCGCTTCACCCCGAAGACCACCCCGAGCACCCCGGCCGCCGCCATCAGCGCGCCGAGCACGTCCCAGGGCCCGTCACCGCAGCCCTTCGACTCGGGCAGCACCAGGCGGCCGAGCGGCAGGATGACCGCGAGCAGCGGGATATTGATCAGGAAGACCGATCCCCACCAGAAGTGCTCGACGAGAAAGCCGCCGAGGACCGGACCCACGGCGGCGCCGACGGCCGCGACCGCGGTCCAGATGCCGATGGCCATGGCGCGCTCGCGCCGGTCGGGGAAGACCGCGCGCAGGATGGAGAGGGTCGCCGGCATGATCATCGCGCCGCCGACGCCGAGCAGGGCGCGCGCCCCGATCAGCACCATGGGCGTGCCGGCGAAGGCCGCGACAGCCGAGGCGGCCCCGAAGAGGGCATACCCGAGCAGCAGCACCCGCCGTCGTCCGATGCGGTCGCCGAGCGTGCCGAAGAGGATCAGCAGGGAGGCGCAGACCAGCGGATACGCGTCCACGATCCAGAGCAGCTCGACCCCGCTGGGGCCGAGGTCGGCGGTCACGGCCGGGACGGCGACATGCAACACGGTCGCGTCGAGCGCGACCAGCAGCAGACTGATGCAGAGGACGACCAGGACGACCCAGCGGTTGGCACCGCCGCCGGCGGCCGCGCGCAGCCGTGTTCCGGCCGTGGTGGTCCCGGACATCTGAGTACCTCCCAATGCGTCCCTCGCGCTCGGCGGGCCTGACGGGTCCATGAGGCCCTCGGGGCGGCCCGGCATCGACGGGCGAGTGAAGCCGCCAGCGTACGCGAGTGAACGCGTGTGGCGCGTGGTGCATCTCTCACCGCTCCGACCAGGCAGTGTGGCGTACGCCACTCCGGCCGGCCGGCACCGGGGCCCCGGCCGCGCGCGAGCAAGAGGGAAATTCCACGCGACGCCACGGTGAACTAATTCCGTTCCGCACAAAGACGGCTCCCGGAACGGCGTGTCGATTAATAGGGCCCAAGGTCACTTGGTTTTCGGGAACCGCCTTGAATAAGCCGCGACCTGAGACATACTCCACATCACATCGTCATCACAAAGAGACCTGAACGACCTGTTCGGTCACTCACTCGCTGTAACGTCGATTGGGTGCGTACCGACATCTTCGCCCGCCTGGACCGGGAGCCGGAACCGCCGAAGATAGAGATCCCGCGGATGAGCCGCACCCGCAAGGCTCTCTTCGGCGGGACGTTGGCGTTCTATCTCGCCATCGTCGTTGCCGTGCTCGTCTCGTCCTCGCTGGTGACCCTCGACTGGAAGGTCATGCTCTTCCGGCCCTATCAGCAGTGGCCCGGCCTGCATGCCTTCCTCGACTACTTCGTGGTGCTCGGCCAGCGCGGGCCGACCGCCGTGATGATCGCTGCCTGGCTGGGCTGGCGCTCCTGGCGTCAGCACACGCTGCGGCCGCTGCTGGCCCTCGGCGCCGCCCTGCTGCTGCTCAACGTGACCGTCGGAGCGGTCAAAATCGGCCTCGGGCGGCTCGGCCCCCACTACGCGACGCAGATCGGCTCGGCCGAGCTCTTCGCGGGCGGCGATATATTTCCTTCGGGACACACCGCCAACGCCGTTGTGACCTGGGGAATCCTGGCCTATCTGGCCACCACCCCGCGGGCCAGGCGCTATCTGTCCGTCCTGTCGGCCGTGGTGGCCCTGGGCGTCGGCGCGACGACCGTCTACCTCGGCACGCACTGGCTGAGCGATGTGCTGCTCGGCTGGGCCGCCGGTCTGCTGATCCTGCTGGCGCTGCCCTGGTTCGAGCCGCTGATCGGCCGGTCCGAGCTGGCGGTCTTCGCGGTGCGCGAGCGGTGGCGTGCGCGCCGCAGGACCGTCCCCTCCACCCCGGTCGCGGCCGGGGGCAGGCGCCCCGCACCGGTGCTCCAGGGGGCCGGGGCGAACGGCGAGGCCGTGGGGCGCGAGCCGATCGCCGCCGGTCACAGCGGCCGCACCACTGCCAACCGGAGCACCGGACAGCTCACCCAGCCCCGGCCGCACGCGGTGCGCTCGGAGCGGACTCCGATCACTCCGGCCGGCAGCCGTCGCCCGCCGCGATCGAGGCCGGTGACGGGCGGCTGACCAGCACCGGAAGACGGCGGGGACGGTACGCACAGCCTCTTCCCCGCATACGCAAGCCCCGGCTCCGGCCGGGGCTTCCGTAGGTCAGCGGGTCCGTCCGGGCGCTCAGCCGTGCCAGCAGCGGATGACCGTGCCGTGGTCGACCTCGAAGTTCAGCCGGCCCACCACGTACTCCATGGTGATGATCGAGCCCGGCGGCAGCCCTCTGACCGTGGTCCAGCCATGCTCACGGGCGCGCTGCTCGGCGGTCTCGGCATCGAGGCCGACGTACGACTCGAGGTCGTCGACGGGCTCTGCGGGAGGGGTCGGTATGGGTGCCATACCACTCACCGTAGGCGCCCGGGGCCGGTGAAGGAAGCCGGGCGGATACCGGGCAGAACGCTTCCCTTCCGTCACCGGTCACACTTCTGTCACAGGGCCACGACACGCTTCGGAGCCGAACGGCATCACTCCAATGGGCGGTTCCTGACCCACTCTCGTGTAATTGCTCGACAGCGAAGATCACACAAATTCTCTCTTCTGAATTCCCTTCTCCAGCGGCCCGCCGAACTTCGTCGGCAATTGACGGCCCGTAGGAGAATTCACGAATTCCCCGCACAATCCGCCGATGGACGACACGTTCGATCCGTTCGTATCCCGCTTCGTACCCGCCCCGTCAGCCCGGGGCGCGCCAGGACGCTCCCCTGCTCACCGGGCGGGATCCGTGGCGGGCGCGGGATCCAGCCGTACGCAGAAGTCGTTGTCGCCCGTGTAGCACGGGGCGGCCAGCCAGCCGTCCGCTCCGTGCCCCGGATAGACGTAGATGCCCCGCTTGTCCCAGACGTCGTCGAGGATGCGGGAGATCCGTATCCCGGCGGCGTCGCGCGTGGGGAGCAGCCACAGGTCCCACCACTGCCGCTCCTCGACGGGCTTCGCGGCGAGCGGACCGTACGGGAGGGTGAAGGTGAAGACCTCGCCCCGGCCGGTCACGGCGACCCGGTGGGTCCGGTCGCCGCCCCGCAGCCGCGCCTCCGCCTGCGCGTCCTGCCCCAGCTCCGCGCCGTACAGCACGCCCTCGACCGTGGTCGTGTCCTGCTCGCAGCGGACCGTCCCGGCCTCGGCGTGCGGCGCGCGGACCCAGGAGCGGACGGCGAGCCGGCCGTCGCCGGTCGGGTACGGGACACGGGCGGCGACCCGGCCCGCCCCGGGGATCCGGTCGACCAGCGCCCGTACGTCCCGGACGCCGGGCCGTACGGGCTGCTCGCCGGAGACTCCCGTACGGACGTCCCAGTGCCCCTCGGCCAGCTCGACCGTGCTGGGCAGCACGGCACGCAGCCGGGACTTCCCCGCCCCCGTCAGGGGCAGCCGTACCTCGTCGTCCGCACCGTCCCCGGCCGCCGCGGCGGAGGCCCGGCCACCGCGGCGGCGCAGTACGAGCACCGCGTCGGGCCGTGCGTCCCCCGTGATGTCGAAGGTGATCCCGCCCGCGGAGTCGGCGATGCAGTCGGCGACACACACGGCGGACGACGCCCGGCGCCCGATGGGTCCGTTCATGCCTTTCTGCCCTTTCTGATCACGTCGACTGCCTTGTCGCGCACGGTGGCGGCGCCGCTCAGTGCCGCGCTGCCGCCCCGGTTCACCGCGTCGCGCAGCGTGCCCCGGTGGCCCCTGGCCAGGTCGGTGAAGAGCGCCTCGTGGCGCGAGGCGATACGCGCCGGGTCGAAGCGGGCCGAGGCGGCGAGCGCCGCCTGCCCCGTGCGCCGGCGTAATTCGTCGTCCTGGATCAGCCCGAGCAGCGCCCCGCCGATCGCGTCCACGTCCCCCGTCGGCACCAGCCGTCCGTCGACACCGTGCTCGATGATCTCGCCCGGTCCGTGCGGGCAGTCGGTGGCGACGACCGGGACGCCGCAGCGCATCGCCTCGACGATGGTCATGCCGAAAGCCTCGCGGCTGGAGGTGACAGCGGCGAGTGATCCCTTGACCCACTCCGCCTCCAGCGGGTCGGCGGGGCCCATCAGGAAGACGTGGTTGTACAGACCGCACTCCTCGACGAGCGCCCGGAGCGCCGCCTTCTCGTCACCGGTCGCGTCGCCGCTGCCGTGGATCCGCAGCCGCCAGTCGGGACGGGCGGCCACCACCTGGGAGAAGGCCCGTACCAGCAGGTCGTACCGCTTGACCCGGGTGAGCCGGCCCGCGGCGACGACCCATTTGCCGGTGGAGTCGGCCGGGGCGACGGTGGGCACCGGCACGCCGTTGGGGACGGCGTCGATCCGTACGCCGGGCAGCCGCAGCCGGCTGCGGTAGGCGCGCGCGTCGGCCTCGGTGACCGTGGTGACCGCGTCGAGCAGCCGGTAGCGGTGGCCGATCTCGCGGCGGAGCCGGACGCCGTGGCTGTCGAGGGTCAGATGCTCCTGCCCGACGCGTACCGGGCCGCGCCTGGCCTGCCGGACGATGTGGACATTGAGTCCCGGGCGGGTGCCGACGACGACATCGGCGTCCAGGGACCGCAGATGGGCGGCGATCCTGGCATCGGTGAGACGGCTGTACTGCCGGTACCGGCCGTCGCCGCGCGGGAAGACCCTGGCGGGCCGGCCGTACTCCGGTTCCTCGCCCTCGTAGCCGGGGCTCCCCCGCCGTAAGTCGACCAGGTGACGCAGGCGCACGCCGGCGGGGGCGCCCATGGTCGGCTCCTCCCGATGGCGGAAGACCGAGACGATCTCCACGTCGTGGTGCTCGGCCAGCGTCCCGGCGAGGGTGAACGTGGTCCGGATCGTGCCGCCGATGCCGTACGCGTTGTGGAGCAGAAATGAGATGTGCATGCCCTGCTGAGCCCCCTGGTCCTGACGGTCCTTGCGGTGCGGTCGGTGCGGTGCTCACGGCGCTTCCCCGCGGCGCGGTCCCCGCGGTCCCGGAGGACCAACTGGGTAGACGCGGAAATGACCCACATGGTGCCGACTTCCGGCGGATCCGTACGATCACGCGCCGACGCGGCCGCCTGCCGGTACGCCGAAACCACCGGAAGGACCAACGAGATTCAGCCACCCCTTTGATTGGCCGATCTCCCGATTTGTCGACTGGTCGCTCTACTGACCTGCGGCTCGTCATACCGGGTCAACTTCCCGGCGGCCAGCAGGTGTTGAGAGGGAATGACTCGTTCCGGCCGACGGCTCGCCCGGAGCACCGGATGGTTCGATTCCATGCCCTCCGGCGCGTGACTCCGGCGACGGCTCACCCGTTGTCTCTTTACGAGCCGGGAACAGCCCGGCCCACGCACCGAGTTCGAGGAGCCACCCGTGCCGCGCATGCTCGACGTCAGCGAGGACGTACGCGCCGAGATCGGCGACGAAGAAGCCGACCGGCTGCTGGCCGGCGAGAACTCCCCGGGCAGCTACGACTGCACGTCCTGCCGGACCCCCGGCGACTCCGAACAGGAGCGGACCAGCACCGTGCTGTTCGTCGGTGAGGAGACCGCCGTTCTCGCCTTCGCCCACGCCACCTGCATTCCCTCCCAGGTCGTCCAGGTCGCCGAGGACCAGCTCCAGGGCGCGGTCCGGAGCATCACCGGCAACGAGCCGCAGGGGCAGGGGGCCCACTCCACCGGCGCCGGCCAGGCCGTCCTCGGTGTCACCAGCGGGCTGGTGCTGATCGGGGGCGATCTGCATCCCGCCCTGGTCGTCGAGCCGACCGTCGCCATCGCCAGGCCGGGGTCGAGGGGCGCCACCGACGAATTCCTCCCGCTCCTCGTCGAGCAGGGCTTCCAGCCGGTCACCGATCTGAACCGGCTGCCCGTCCTGCTGTCCGGCTGGTCGGTGCTCCTCGCCATGGGCCAGCTGCACGCCGTGCTGCAGCCCGGCACCACCGGCCCGGTCGCCTGGTGGCAGGCCCATCAGCCGCTCCAGGTCACCGAGGGCTGGCGGACCGCGGCCAACAGGTCACACACCGTGCTGGTCTTCGCCGCGCCGGTCGGCTCCATCGGCCAGCAGCCCCGCGAGGACCTGCTGCGCGACGCCCTGGAGAAGGCCGTCGTCAACGGCAGGCTGGTCGCCGCCGCGATGCCGCTGGCCGGCACGTGACGGAGGCCCGGCGCCCCACCGCCCGGCTGTCCCGCCCCACGTCAGCGGCGAATTCCGGGGACAGCCCGCATCCGACGGACGGCGGGGTCGTTGGCACGTATGTGCACTCATACGACCCCTCCCGCCACCAGTACCAGCGCCAGATCTCCTCCATGCGCCCCGCGCGGGACGTAGCGGACGGGTACTCCACGACGCCGATCTACGACGCGCTCTACTCCGAGTTCCGCCGGTCCTTCAGGGCGCTGCCCGGCGACCGGAGCAATGAGGAGAACCTCGGCTTCACGGCCTTCGGCACCGGGCTGCACGCCGCTCACGCCGGCGGCCACGGCGCGCTCGGTCACACGTCGTACGCAGGCTCCTGGCAGCGGGATCCCCGGCAGCACACCGGGCGGCACACTCCGGCGGCCCTCCCCCCGGCGGCCCTTCCGCCGGGCCCACGCCGCGGCGCCTGAGCAGCGCCCCGGGCTCCTCGGGGTCCTGGCAGCCCCTGACAGCCGGAAGCCGTGGGGCCCGGCGCGGATGATTCCGCGCCGGGC
>NZ_JBHVVP010000005.1:41978-490259 GCF_042882605.1 Streptomyces sp. NPDC058198 | reverse complement strand
ACGCCCGGTTACATTCCGAACCCGGAAGCTAAGCCTCACAGCGCCGATGGTACTGCAGGGGGGACCCTGTGGGAGAGTAGGACGCCGCCGAACAACCTTTATGGGAATGCCCCGCACCGTATGGTGCGGGGCATTTCTGCGTTCACGACTCTTTTCATGGCCACGGTGAATGGGGAGTCCCGGCCGAGGTCAGGCCGGGGCTCCCCATTCGTCAGTTCTCAGAGACGCCCCGCCGCCTTCAGCGCGAGATACGCGTCGGCGAGAGCCGGGGCCAGCTTCTCCGGGGTGGCATCCACGACCGTGACGCCGTGACGCTGAAGCTTTTCTGCTGTACGGCGGCGCTGGGCCTGCGCCTGAGTGCCGGCGGCAGCCTCGTACACCGCGTCCACTGTGCCGCGCCCCGTACTCATCTTTTCGATGTACGGATCGGCGACCGACGCCACGACGACCGTGTGGCGTCGGGTGAGCTGGGGGAGGACCGGGAGCAGCCCCTCCTCGACAGGGGCCGCGTCGAGGCCGGTGATCAGCACGATCAGAGACCGGCGGGGGGCGCTCTTCAGGATGGCCGCGCTGAGGCCGCGGGCATCCGTTTCCACCAGCTCGGGTTCGAGCGGGGCGAGCGCGTTGACCACGGCCGGGAGGACGTCGCCTGCCGAGCGGCCCTGGACCTGGGCGCGTGTGCGGCGGTCGTAGGCGAGAAGGTCCACCCGGTCCCCGGCGCGTGAGGCGAGGGCGGTGAGGAGCAGGGTGGCGTCCATGGCCGCGTCGAGACGTGGCACATCGCCGACCCGGCCGGCCGAGGTCCGGCCGGTGTCGAGGACGACGAGGATGTGCCGATCGCGCTCGGGGCGCCAGGTCCGTACGGTGACGGTCGACTGGCGTGCGGTGGCCCGCCAGTCGATGGACCGGGTGTCGTCGCCGGGCACGTAGGCGCGGAGGCTGTCGAATTCGGTGCCTTCGCCGCGGGTCAGCACGCTGGTGCGGCCATCGAGCTCCCGCAGCCGGGCGAGCCTGGACGGGAGGTGCTTGCGGCTGGAGAAGGGTGGCAGCACGCGCACGGCCCACGGGACGTCGTGACTGCCCTGACGGGCTGCCAGGCCCATCGGTCCGAACGAGCGTACGGTGACACGTTCGGCGTGCCGGTCGCCGCGGCGGGTGGGGCGCAGGAGCGTGGTGATCCGGCGGCGTTCGCCCGCTGGGACGGTCAACGCGCGCCGGGACGAGGCCTCTTCGCTGCCGCTGCCCCAGCTGCTGGGCGGCCAGGCGTCACGAAGGTGCGCGCGGAGGGGGCGGCCCGAGGGGTTGGTGACGGTGAGGTGGACCGCGGCTCCCTCGCCGAGTCGAACAGACGTGTCACCACTTCGGGTGAATTGGAGCTTTCGCACTGGTGCGGCCAGGGCGTAGTCGCACAGAATTGCTACGGAGAGCGGTGCGTTGACGGCAAGGATCCCCGCCCAGCTGGGGCCGAAGACGCCGACGGGGAGCGAGCCGAGGGCGGCGAGGAGTGCGGTTCGTCCGGTGAGGGCCACAGGTCACCGTCTCATCGGGGGACGGGGACGTGGGCGAGGATCGCGGTGATGACGGAGTCGGCGGTGACTCCCTCCATCTCGGCCTCGGGCCGGAGATGGAGGCGATGGCGGAGTGTGGGGAGGGCCAGGGCCTTCACATCGTCCGGGATGACGTAGTCGCGGCCGGTGAGCCAGGCCCAGGCACGGGCGGTGGAGAGCAGGGCGGTGGCGCCTCGTGGGGAGACGCCGAGGGCGAGTGAGGGGGATTCACGAGTGGCACGGCAGATATCGACGACATAGCCCGCGATCTCGGGCGAGACGGATGTCTTGGCCACCGCGGCGCGAGCTGCTTCCAGGTCGGCCGGCCCGGCGACGGGTCGCACCCCCGCGGCCCGGAGGTCACGCGGATTGAAGCCTTCCGCGTGGCGGGTCAGGACATTGATCTCGTCGTCGCGGGACGGCAGCGGCACGGTCAGTTTGAGGAGGAAGCGGTCGAGCTGGGCCTCAGGGAGGGGATAGGTGCCCTCGTACTCGACCGGGTTCTGGGTGGCGGCGACCAGGAACGGATCGGGGAGCGGACGCGCGGTGCCGTCGACCGTGACCTGGCGTTCCTCCATCGCTTCCAGAAGCGATGACTGGGTCTTGGGCGGCGTGCGGTTGATCTCGTCGGCCAGCAGCAGATTGGTGAACACGGGACCGGGCTGGAAGGAGAACTCGGCGGTCCTGGAGTCATAGACAAGAGAGCCGGTGATATCGCTCGGCATCAGGTCCGGGGTGAACTGGACGCGCTTCGTGTCGAGTTCGAGGGACGCCGCGAGTGCCCGTACCAGGAGGGTCTTCGCGACGCCGGGGACTCCTTCGAGGAGCACGTGGCCGCGGCAGAGAAGGGCGACGACAAGCCCGGTGACGGCGGGGTCCTGGCCGACCACCGCCTTCGCGATCTCGGTGCGCAGGGCCTCCAGGGAAGCGCGGGCGCTGTCCGAGTTCTCAGCGGTCTCTGTGGTCAGGGCACTCATGAGGTGCGTACCTCTCTTTCGAGGGCGTCGAGTTGGTCCGCCAGGCGGATGAGAGCGGTGTCGTCGGCCGGGGCCGGGCCGAAGAGCAGAGTACGGAGGTCCTGGGGGGTGTCCTGGAGGCGGGCGGAGACCGCGGGGACGAGGGTCTCGGGGGAGTGGGCCCCGGCGGGAGGGACGCCCAGGAGAAGAGCGAGACGGTCGCGGGTCGCCGAGCGCAGGACCGCGCCGGCGTGGTCCCGGGCGTTCGCGTTGCGGTAGAGGCGGGCGCGGCCCTCGGTGGACTCCGAGGCCCGGATGGCGACGGGGAGCCGTTCGGCCACCAGGGGGCCCAGTCTGCGGGCGCGCCAGAGGGCGGCGAGCACCGCGGCGAGGAAGAGCTGGAAGGTGCCCCAGAGCCAGCCGGAAGGGATCAGATCAAGGAAGCCGCTGTCGCCGCTGTCGGAGGCGGAGGCATCACCGAGCGAAGGGAGGTACCAGACGAGATGAGGCCGGGATCCGAGGAGTTGGAGGGCGAGCGAGGCGTTGCCCTGCTTGTCGAGGCGTTCGTTGTAGAGGAGAGCGGGGGAGCCGAGCAGGACGGTGTCACCGGCGTCCGTGTCCGGGGCCGCGTCCGTGGCGGCCACCTTGAGCAGGGTCGGCAATCCGTCGCTCGGGTAGCAGGCGTCGGCGCCCGGCGCGTCGGTGACGTATCGCTCACCGCCGAGGTCGACGGTGCCCGCTCGGTCGGCGGCGGTCAGCGAACACCGCGGGGCGCGTGCGGAGACCGGTGCCGGGGTGTCCGTACGGACGCCGGGGGCCAGGATGTCGACGGAGGGCGGGCCGGCGCCGAGCAGGACGGTGCGGCCACCGGAGGGCGCTGTCGCGTCGTGCAGGGACCGCTGCTGGTGGTGGGTCAGCAGGTCGGGGTTGGTGACCAGGAGCGTGGTGTCCGGGCCGGTCGCGGCGGTGGCCTCGTCCAGGGTGGTCACGACATCGACGGAGACTCCGCTGTTCTTGAGCAGTTCGGCGGCGGCGCGGCTGCCGTGCGCGTCGGCGGAGCGCGGATCGAGGCGGCCGTGCTGGTCACCGGAGCGCAGGGCGGCCATCGCGATTCCGGCCAGCAGAAGGATGACGAGCGCGATGACCAGTCCGCGCCCCCGGTTCCAGACCTGGCGGGCGGTGGGGGAGACCGAGGTGGAGCTGATCGTCGAGGTCACTCGGCGGTTCCTCCGGCCGTGGTGCTCAGCTGCGGCTTTGTCCGCTCCAGGTCGAGGTCCAGTTCCCTCAGACGCAGATACGCCGACCGGTCGGCGGTGCGGCCTCCGTATGCGACGTCGTCGAACTCCCTGGCGGCCGTGCGCAGCCGGTCCGCGTGGCCGGGGAGCGGGCGTCCGGCTTCGGAGGCGGCTTCGTCGGCGGTGCGGCCGGGGCGCGGGTCGAGCAGGGCCCGTTCCTCCAGGGAGCAGACGAGGGCGCGCATCCGTTCCTGGACCGCCTGGTTCCAGCGGCCGGCGGCGGCGTGTGTTTCCGCGGTGGCACGGTGTTCCGCGGCGCTGCGGGGGCCCTCGTCGAAGAGCGAGCCGACCGCGCCCGGTATGCGGCTGGGAGTGCCCAGCCGCCACCAGAGGGCGGCGAGGAGGGCCACGACGACCAGGACGATGACGACAAGACCGAGCGGGCCGCCGGGGGCCGCGCCGGAGAGGGAGTTGAACAGATCGTCGACCCACTCCCAGAAGCGGTCGAGCGCGCGTTGGAGCAGGTTCGGGTCGTTCTCGTGGTACATCGGCTTGGACAGCTCCCGCTCCGCCGCTTCACGGGCGGGGGCGCGGGGGGTGTCCACCGGTATGTCGCTGCTGACGCGGATCGTCAGCCGCGTTGTTGTCGCGCCCCCCGTGATGGACACCGCATCAGCTCCGGGAGGTGTCGGGGCCCGGCTGAGGGGGGCCGTAGCCCGACACGCCCGCGGCCCGCGCCAGTTCGAGGTCGAGGGCTTCGCGGCGGATCCGCTGGTCCACGTAGAGGAGCACGGTCACGCCGGCCGAGATCGGGTAGGTGATCGCGGAGGCGATCACCGTGCCGATGCCGGTGATGATCAGGAAGGGCCAGCCGACGTCCGGGCTGCTGCCGGAGAGCAGCCCGCTGAGACCGTCACTGTCCACCGCGGCCGCCAGGACGGCGAACGGGATGGCGATGACCATCGACACCACGAAGGTCAGCAGCAGGGTGAGGGCCAGCACGCCGAAGGTGCGCCACCAGGCGCCCCCGACGAGCTTGGCGGAGCGGCGCATGGACGGCAGTACGCCCTGCCGCTCCAGCATGAGCGCGGGGGAGGCGAGGCTGAAGCGGACCATCAGCCAGATGATGACCGCGAAGGCGGCAAGGCCGCCCACCAGGGCGAGCGCGATCCCGGGGGCGGAGCCCACCAGCAGGCCGGGGAGGATGCCGACGGTCATGACGGCCGCGCTCATCAGCGGGAGCAGCAGGGTCAGGCCCAGCAGCTGGGGGAGCCGGGGCCGGGCCTCGTGCCAGGCTTCCGAGAGCGTGACGGGGCGTCCCAGCACGGAGCGGCTGATCACCACGGTCAGTACGGCCGTGGTGAAGAGGGTGCCGATCACCGTGATCAGCAGCGACGGGGCGAGGCCGATGAGGCTCGACTGCGCCGAGTCGGCGGCCTGGCTCAGGGCTTCCGAGGGATTCGCCTCGGGATCGAGGGCCACCGGCTCGGGGAGAAGGTAGCGCTGGACGAGGATGTCGCCGATCTGGGAGATCACGGCGACGGCGATGGTGACGCCCAGCACCGTGCGCCAGTGGGCGCGCAGGGTGGACACCGCGCCATCGAGGATCTCGCCGACGCCGAGCGGGCGGAGCGGGATCACACCCGGCTTGGCGGCCGGCGGCCGGCCCCAGCCGGGTCCTTGTCCTCCGCCCTGGGCGTGGCCTCCCCAGCCCGGTGCGGGCCGGGGCGTGGCGGGTCCGGCACCGGGGGCGCTGGGCGGGGACCACTGTCCGGCCGGGGGCTGGGCCTTGGTCCACTTCGAGGGGGAGCCGGTGTCGTCGACGGGCTCGGCGGGCCGGGGCACGGTGGCGTCCTGGCCGTCGGACGGGGCGGATCCGGGCGAGGCCCAGCCCGGAGTGTCGTTCACGGTCGTCCACCTCGTGGATTGGTTGGGTGGCCGACTCGGTTAGCCGGCGCTTCAACAGTGCCTGTCCGCACAGCGGGACGGCGGGCTGGCAGCCATCGTGCCACGCGTAGCGCCGCAGCGGGCCGGGGGCCGTGTCTCCTACTCGCCTTCGTGCTTACCTTCATTGTCCGTGCCGCAGCGGGCAGACTGGGCGGATGGCTGATCAGTACGCACAGACCGCGGCCGGCGCGGAGCCGTCCATGCTCCCCTCACTTCGCTGGGACGAGCCGCCGGAAGGGCCCGTACTGGTACTTCTCGACCAGACGAGACTTCCCGTCGAGGAAGCCGAGCTGGTCTGCACCGATGTGCCCGCTCTGGTCCAGGCGATCCGGACTCTGGCGGTGCGGGGGGCGCCGCTACTGGGGGTCGCGGGCGCCTACGGGGTGGCGCTCGCCGCGGTGCGGGGCTTCGACGTGGAGGACGCGGCGGAGCAGCTGGCGCGGGCGCGGCCCACCGCGGTGAACCTCGGGTACGGGGTCCGGCGGGCGCGAGACGCGTACCGGGCGGCGGCCGACAAGGGGGCGGACCTGGAGCAGGCAGCCGCTGCCGCGCTCGCCGAGGCCAGGCTGCTGCACCGGGAAGATGCCGAGGCCAGCGCGCAGATGGCCACGTTTGGGCTTACGCTCCTCGATGAACTGCTGCCGGGTGGCGGCCACCGGATCCTGACCCACTGCAACACCGGGGCGCTCGTCTCGGGCGGGGAGGGCACCGCGTTCGCCGTGGCGTTGTCGGCCCACCGGGCCGGCCGGCTGCGGCGCCTGTGGGTGGACGAGACGCGTCCGCTCTTCCAGGGCGCCCGGCTGACGGCGTACGAGGCGGCTCGCAACGGGATGGCGTACACATTGCTCACGGACAACGCGGCTGGTTCGCTCTTCGCGGCCGGGGAGGTGGACGCCGTCCTGATCGGGGCGGACCGGATCGCCGCCGACGGCTCGGTGGCGAACAAGGTGGGCAGCTACCCGCTCGCCGTGCTGGCCAAGTACCACCATGTCCCGTTCGTCGTGGTGGCCCCCACCACGACGATCGACCTCGACAGTCCGGACGGGGCGTCGATCGAGGTGGAGCAACGACCGGGGCAGGAGGTGACGGAGCTCACGGCGCCGCAGACTGCGGTGGCGGGAGTGGAGGCGGGAGGTGGGATGCCGGTGGCGCCGCTGGGAACGCAGGCGTACAACCCGGCCTTCGACATCACGCCTCCGGAACTGGTGACGGCGATCGTCACCGAATACGGCGCGCTGTCCCCGGTGACCGGGGGCGGAATCGCGGAGCTGTGTGCCAGGTCACGCCAGGTAACGATTAAGTAATGGGATGATGTCGATATGAAGGGACGTGTCCTTGTCGTCGATGACGACACCGCACTGGCCGAGATGCTCGGCATTGTGCTGCGTGGTGAAGGTTTCGAGCCGTCGTTCGTAGCGGACGGTGACAAGGCGCTCGCCGCGTTCCGTGAGGCCAAGCCGGATCTGGTGCTGCTGGATCTCATGCTGCCCGGACGGGACGGCATCGAGGTGTGCAGGCTCATCAGGGCCGAGTCCGGGGTGCCCATCGTCATGCTCACGGCCAAGAGCGACACGGTCGATGTAGTGGTGGGCCTGGAGTCGGGGGCCGACGACTACATCGTCAAGCCGTTCAAGCCGAAGGAGCTGGTGGCCCGTATCAGGGCGCGGCTGCGGAGGTCGGAGGAGCCGGCGCCGGAGCAGCTCGCCATAGGCGATCTGGTCATCGATGTGGCGGGTCACTCGGTGAAGCGGGAGGGGCAGTCCATCGCCCTGACGCCGCTCGAGTTCGATCTGCTGGTCGCGCTGGCCCGCAAGCCGTGGCAGGTGTTCACCCGTGAGGTGCTTCTGGAGCAGGTGTGGGGGTACCGGCACGCGGCGGACACGCGGCTGGTCAATGTGCATGTCCAGCGGCTGCGCTCCAAGGTCGAGAAGGATCCGGAGCGGCCGGAGATCGTTGTGACCGTCCGAGGTGTCGGTTACAAGGCAGGACCGAGCTGACATGCCGGGCGGCAGCGCTGCTCCGAAGCCCGGCGAGCCGGGAGTCCGTGCGGGGCGGGCTGCCGGCCCCGGACGTGTGCTTTTCCGGTTCGGCCGGCTGTTCCAGAGCGGCCGGCTGCTCCAGGACGGCTCGCCCGGCGGGCCGGTGCTGCGGCTCCTGGTGCGCTGGGTGAGGCGGCCGCTGCTGCCCGCCGTACGGCTGTGGCGGCGCAACATCCAGCTGCGGGTCGTCGCGGCCACGCTGCTGATGTCGCTCGGCGTGGTGCTGCTGCTCGGGTTCGTCGTCATCGGCCAGGTGCGCAACGGCCTGCTCGAAGCCAAGGAGAAGGCGGCCCAGAGCCAGGCGGCCGGCGGCTTCACCGTGGCGAAGGAGAAGGCCGACGCACCGGCGGCGCCCGGCGGGCGGGACGGTGACGGGACGAGCGGCAGGTCGGGGAGGAACTCCGTCAACTGGCGGTCCGACCTCGTCGAGCAGCTCGCCAGTGGCGGCCCCGGTGCCTTCAACGTGGTGGCGCTGAGTCCCGCCTCGGAGGACGCGGCCTCGACCAACCGCGCGCCCCGGGTCTCCGGCGGGGTGGACTTCGCCAGCGTTCCCGTGGATCTGCGGACCCAGGTCGCGAAGGGCACCGGAGCGTTCGAGGCATATGCCCTGATCAAATACACCGGTGCGACCGAGGACCGGGAGCCTGAGCCGGGGCTGATCGTCGGCAAGCGGCTGAACGACATCGACCGCAACGCCTACGAGCTCTACTACATCTTCCCGCTGACGCAGGAGGAGCAGTCGCTCAATCTGGTCAAGGGCACGCTCGCCACGGCCGGGCTCTTCGTGGTCGTGCTGCTGGGAGCCATCGCCTGGCTGGTGGTGCGCCAAGTCGTCACGCCCGTACGGATGGCTGCGGGGATCGCCGAGCGGCTCTCCACCGGCCGTCTCCAGGAGCGGATGAAGGTCACCGGTGAGGACGACATCGCCCGCCTCGGTGAGGCCTTCAACAAGATGGCGCAGAATCTGCAGCTCAAGATCCAGCAGCTGGAGGAGCTCTCCAGGATGCAGCGGCGCTTCGTCTCCGACGTGTCGCACGAGCTGCGCACCCCGCTGACGACCGTGCGGATGGCCGCCGATGTCATCCATGAGGCACGCAGTGACTTCGACCCGGTGACGGCGCGCTCCGCCGAGCTGCTCGGGGACCAGCTCGACCGCTTCGAGTCGCTCCTCTCGGACCTGCTGGAGATCAGCCGGTTCGACGCGGGCGCGGCGGCCCTGGAGGCCGAGCCGATAGATCTCCGCGAAGTCGTCCATCGGGTGATCGGCGGCGCCGCGCCGCTGGCCGAACGCAAGGGCAGCCGGATCCGTGTCCTCGGCGCCGAGCAGCCCGTCGTCGCGGAGGCGGATGCCCGCCGCGTCGAGCGGGTGCTCCGGAATCTGGTCGTCAACGCCGTCGAGCACGGCGAGGGCCGGGATGTCGTCGTACGGATGGGGGTGGCGGGCGGGGCCGTCGCGGTCGCCGTGCGCGACTACGGCGTAGGACTCAAGCCCGGCGAGGCGACCCGGGTGTTCAACCGCTTCTGGCGGGCCGATCCGGCCCGCGCCCGTACGACCGGGGGCACCGGACTCGGCCTGTCGATCGCCGTCGAGGACGCGCGGCTGCACGGCGGCTGGCTGCAGGCCTGGGGTGAGCCCGGAGGTGGCTCCCAGTTCCGGCTGACGCTGCCGCGCACGGCGGACGAGGCGCTGCGCGGCTCGCCGATACCCCTGGAGCCGGAGGATTCCCGGCGCAACCGTGAGCGCTCCGGCCCGGAGGATCTCAAGGAGAGCGCCCACCGGCTGGCGAGCGTGCCGGTCCAGCCGCGCGCGGACCGGTCCGCGCTGTCCGTATCGCCCTGCGCGCCCCCGCCGCCCCGTACGGCGGCCGCGGTGGATCCGACGGCGCTGCCGGGCAGTGGCTCCCGGGTGGTGGCGCGCCCCGCGGGGGAGCGGCCCCCCGGCGCTGAATCACACGACTCTGCACGCCAGGCTCCGGAGCGGGAGGACACGATTCGTGGGCGCTGACCGCCGGCGGTACGGCCAGGGACGTGCGGTGAGGGCGCCGGCCGTGCTGGGGACGCTCGCTCTGCTGCTGACCGGGTGCGCGTCCATCCCGAGCAGCGGCGATGTCGAACCGGTCAAGGCCTCGCCGCCCGGTGAGTCCCAGGTGCGGGTGTATGCCGTACCGCCCCGGGACAAGGCGGAGCCCGACGAGATCGTCGACGGTTTCCTCGAGGCCATGACCAGCGACGATCCCGACTTCGCGATGGCCAGGAAGTATCTGACGAAGCAGGCGTCGCGGAACTGGCAGCCGGAGGCCGGCACCACCGTGCTGAGCGCCGCGCCCGACCCCGCGGGCCCCACGGAGCCGTCAGGCACCGACAGCACCGGTCTCACCTATCCGCTGTACGGCGACCGGATCGCCGACGTGGATTCCACGCACGCGTATGAGCCGATCACGCCGATCCGGTACAACGGCGCCATCCATCTGGTGCAGCAGAGCACCGGGTCGGACAGCAAGGAGTGGCGCATCGACCGCCTGCCGCAGGGGCTGGTGCTCGGTGAGTCGGACTTCCAGCGGAATTACCGCTCCGTGAATAAGTATTACTTCGCGTCCGGGGAGAACTGGCTGGTCGCCGACCCCGTCTACATCCGCCAGCGAATAGATCCCACGACGCGGATGGACCCGGTCACGCAGGCGGTCAAGGTGCTGCTCGACGGGCCGACGAACTGGTTGACGCCGGTCGTCGATTCGCCCTTCCCCGCCGGTACGGCGCTGCAGAAGGGCACCACGTCGCTGGAGTTCGACGACCGGAACGCTTTGAAGGTGCCGCTGAACGGGAAGGCGGCCGGGGCGGGGCGTGAGCAGTGCCGCAAGATGGCCGCGCAGCTGCTCTTCACTCTGCGGGATCTCACCTCCACTCCGGTCGGCCAGGTCGAACTGCTGGCGGACGGATCCTCGCTCTGTGTGCTCAGCGGGGACCAGGCTGAGGAGTTCGCGCCCGACCGCACCACGGGCCGGCTCGACCATCCGTACTTCCTCGACGACCGCGGACGGCTGTCGCTGCTGGAGGCCCGCAGCGACGAGAGCGTCGACCGGACGCGTGTGATCGGGCCCTTCGGCAACGGGGACGTGAAGCTGGGCACGGTCGCGGTGGCCCGCGACGAGAAGCACGCGGCGGGCGTCGCGGACGCCGCCAAGTCGCTCTACGTGTCGTCCATCACCTCGGACAGCGAGCTGGGCGATCCGCTGGTGACCAGCAACGGCGCGCGGGCCGAGGACAGGCTGTCCGCGCCGAGCTGGGACGGACACGGCGATCTCTGGGTCGCCGACCGCGATCCCGCGAAGCCGCGGCTGCTGCGGTTCGCGCAGGGTGTCGGCGCCCCGCGCGAGGTCACGGTCGACGGACTCGACGGCGCGCGGATCGAGGCCCTGCGGGTGTCGGCCGACGGCGTACGGATCGCGCTGCTGCTGACGCGGGACGGGCGGACGACCCTGCAGATCGGCCGGGTGGAGCGGCACGGCTCCGCGGCCGATCCGAAGGTGTCCGTGGCGGAACCGCAGTCGGGGGCGCCGCAGATGGAGACGGTGACGGCGGTGTCCTGGGCCGGACCGAGCCGGCTCGTGGTGGTCGGCAAGGAGGAGGGCGGCGTGCAGCAGGTGCGCTACATCCAGACCGACGGGTCGACCTCGGCGGCCGGTGTGCTGCCCGGACTGAACCAGGTGACGGCCATCGCGGCGGCGGGCGACGACCGGCAGCCGCTGGTGGCCGACTCCGAGGACGCGGGAATCGTCCGGCTGCCCACCGGCGCGAACTGGCAGACGATGGTCGATGTGGGCTCGTCGCCCGTGTACCCCGGATGACCCGGATACCGGCCGGTCGGATCTTTGCCTGAACTAGTTGTCCACAGGGGTGGCCGGGGTGCCTCGGTGGTTGGCACAGTGTGGGGCATGCGGGTGTGGTGGCGAGAGATCACCGGGCTGGTGCTGCCGGTTGCCTGTGGCGGCTGTGGCAGTGCCAGGACTCCGTTGTGCGGCGACTGCGGCCGGGCGCTGTACGGCACGTGGCCGTGCCGGGTGCGGCCGGTGCCGGAGCCCGCGGGGCTGCCGGCGGTCCATGCGGCGGCGCCGTATGAGGACGCCGTACGGGCCGTACTGCTGGCGCACAAGGAGCGCGGCGCGCTCGGGCTGGCGGGGCCGCTGGGCCGCGCGCTGGCCGGGGCCGTACAGGCCGCCGCGCCGCCGGGTACGGGTGTCGCCCCGCTGCTGCTCGTGCCGGTGCCGTCCACGCGCCGTGCGGTCGGAGCGCGCGGGCATGACGCTGCCCGCCGGATCGCGCTGGCCGCCGCCGGTGAGCTGAGGCGTACGGGCCGGCCGTGCCGGGTTCTGCCGGTGCTGCGGCAGCGGCGTACGGTGGCCGACCAGTCGGGCCTCGGTGCCCGCCAGAGGCTGGCGAATCTGTCCGGGGCCCTGGAGGTCGTCGTGGGGGGCGCGCGGCTGCTGGAGGGCGGCCGGGTGGTGCTGGTGGACGATCTCATGACGACCGGCGCCTCGCTCGCCGAGTCGGCCAGGGCACTGCGTGCCGCCGTCAGGCCCGGCATTCCGGGATTCGTACAGGTGAGCGCGGCCGTGGTGGCCGCACCGCCTCTCTCCTTCGAAATAAACCGGAACTGATCGCGATCTTGCATCGTTGGACGGGAACCGGGAAGGAAAACACCTGAACAGGGGTACGCGCCGGTAGCGGGTGCCGACACCCGCCCGGGAGGGCTATGTTCGGTTGTAAGGAATGGCGGAAGCCGTGACTCGCTGAATGCATTGCTCTGCTTCGGGCGTTTTTCAGAACCTCGGAAGTTCGGGGGAGTGGGGAACTCCCCGACGGGGGAGGAGGAGGTGAAAGTCGCCAAGTCCGAGGCCCCTGTGACTACTGGGGTCTGGTGCAACAGGGAGTAACTCCGCAGCGAGGCGGAGTGATCCGGGAACGGAGTTCTGCGTGGACATCGTCGTCAAGGGTCGCAAAACAGAGGTACCAGAGCGGTTCCGCAAGCACGTGGCCGAGAAGCTGAAGCTGGACAAGATCCAGAAGCTCGACGGCAAGGTGATCAGCCTCGACGTCGAGGTTTCCAAGGAGCCCAACCCGCGGCAGGCCGACCGGTGCGACCGGGTGGAGATCACGCTCCACTCCCGCGGCCCCGTGATCCGTGCGGAGGCGGCGGCCGCCGATCCGTACGCGGCGCTCGACCTGGCCACAGGCAAGTTGGAGGCGCGGCTGCGCAAGCAGCACGAGAAGCGCTACAACCGGCGTGGCAACGGTCGGCTGTCGGCAGCCGAGGTCGTCGATGTCGTTCCTGGCGTGGCCCAGTTGAACGCGAACGGCGAGACCGCGGCTCAGGAGGCGGCCGAGGCCGTCCCCACCACCATGATCGGCTCGCTGGAGGTACAGGGTGAAGGACCCCTGGTGGTCCGGGAGAAGACGCACGTAGCCGCGGCGATGACCCTCGACCAGGCGCTCTACGAGATGGAACTGGTCGGGCACGACTTCTACTTGTTCGTCGACTCCGACACGAAGGAACCGAGCGTCGTCTACCGGCGCCACGCCTATGACTACGGCGTGATCCATCTCAGGACCGACCCGCTGGCCGGCTCGGAAGCGGGCGGCGCCGGCGGCGCCCTCGGCGGCTGAGAGCCTGTCGGGTGACCTTCGATCGGAGAGCGGACGCGGTCTGGTGCGTGCGATTCCAAGGCGCCGGGATGTCCTCGTAGCGGAGCTACTAGGGCATTTCGGCAACGCGGGAAGCGTGCGTGCCAGGGCGTGGCCGCCCGATCAGAG
Organism: Streptomyces sp. NPDC058198; assembly: GCF_042882605.1. Lineage (NCBI taxonomy): Bacteria > Bacillati > Actinomycetota > Actinomycetes > Kitasatosporales > Streptomycetaceae > Streptomyces > Streptomyces sp. NPDC058198. The sequence continues at coordinate 476,727 of NZ_JBHVVP010000005.1, read as the reverse complement.
GTCACCCGACAGGCTCTGAGAAACGGCTGACGTCCTGCCGGGGTCCTGACACTGTTGGGATCCGTGCTCCGGTGGTGCCCCTGAGCGCCCTCTGTGCCCTCAGGGGCACCATCGCGCGGCCGCAAGGATCCCCGTTGTGCCGTCCGGGCATGAAATCATGGAGTCGCAGGCCAACAGGTGGTCTGCGAACTGCGGTTGGCCGGCCCACAGGAACGTGGGGCCAGGGCCTTCAGGGGGAGAAAAGATGGCGGACAGCTTCGGACCGGTGCACAGCGCGGGCGGTGGAGACGACACGCTCGGTGGCGCCGGATCCGACGCCGACGCGGAGCGGGACGGTTCGCGCAAGGAGCCGATCCGGGTCCTTGTCGTGGACGACCACGCGCTCTTCCGCCGCGGCCTGGAGATCGTCCTCGCCCAGGAGGAGGACATCCAGGTCATCGGTGAGGCCGGTGACGGCGCGGAGGCCGTCGACAAGGCCGCCGATCTGCTTCCGGACATCGTGCTGATGGACGTACGGATGCCCAAGCGCGGCGGTATCGAGGCCTGCACCTCCATCAAGGAGGTGGCCCCCAGTGCCAAGATCATTATGCTGACGATCAGCGACGAGGAGGCCGACCTCTACGACGCGATCAAGGCGGGCGCCACCGGTTATCTCCTCAAAGAGATCTCCACCGACGAGGTGGCCACCGCGATTCGCGCCGTGGCCGACGGGCAGTCACAGATCAGCCCGTCCATGGCGTCCAAACTGCTGACCGAGTTCAAATCGATGATCCAGCGCACCGACGAGCGCAGGCTCGTGCCCGCGCCGCGCCTCACCGAACGCGAGCTGGAAGTCCTCAAGCTGGTGGCCACGGGAATGAACAACCGTGATATCGCCAAGGAGTTGTTCATCTCCGAGAACACCGTGAAGAACCACGTCCGCAATATCCTGGAGAAGCTGCAGCTGCACTCCAGGATGGAGGCCGTGGTCTACGCGATGCGGGAGAAAATTCTTGAGATCCGCTGACGGGTCCGCGGTTTGCGGTTCAGACGCGGGCGAGCGCCTCGGCGAGAGGGGCGCGTAGTCCGGGCGCGTCGACCCGTTCCACGCGGACGTCCGAGCAGCCGACCCACTCCGCCGCCTCCCGCAGCGCCTGTGCCATCGGGAGCACGGCCTTCGGGGTGTCCAGGGACACCTGTTTGGCCACCAGTGTCGTGCCCTCGCGCGCCGGATCGACCCGGCCGAGCAGCCTGCCGCCGGACAGCAGCGGCATCGCGAAGTAGCCGTATACCCGCTTGGGCTTGGGGACGTACGCCTCCAGGCGGTGGGTGAATCCGAAGATCCGCTCGGTGCGGGCCCGCTCCCAGATGAGGGAGTCGAACGGCGACAGCAGCGTCGTACGGTGCCGGCCCCGCGGGGTGGTCGCCAGCGCCTCCGGATCGGCCCAGGCCGGCTTCCCCCAGCCCCCGACCGTCACCGGCACCAGCCCCGAGTCCGCGATCACGGCGTCGACCTGCTCGCCCTTGAGGCGGTGGTAGTCCGCGATGTCGGCGCGCGTGCCGACGCCGAGCGACTTGCCCGCGAGCCGCACGAGCCGGCGCAGACACTCCCTGTCGTCCAGGTCGTCGTGGAGGAGTTCGTCGGGGACGGCGCGCTCGGCGAGGTCGTAGACCCGCTTCCAGCTGCGCCGGCCGGTGCACACGACCTCGCCGTACATCAGCGCGCGCTCGACGGCGACCTTCGCCTCGGACCAGTCCCACCACGGCCCGCCGTTCTTGGCGCCGCCCAGTTCCGTGGCGGTCAGGGGCCCCTCCGTACGCAACTGCTTGATCACCGCGTCGTACGAGCCGTCCGCCAGCTCGTGGTACCACTGCGGACGGGCCCGGTAGGCGCGGCGGCGGAAGGCGAAGTGCGGCCACTCCTCGATGGGCAGGACGCAGGCCGCGTGGGACCAGTATTCGAAGGCGTGCGGCCGCGACGGCGACGCGCCGGGAGGCGAGGGCGTCCAGTAGGCGTCCTCGACCGTCTTGCGGCCGACGGCGCCGAGCCGGGCGTACGGAATCAGCTCGTGCGAGCGCGCCAGGACCGAGATCGTGTCGAGCTGGACGGCGCCGAGATGGCGCAGCACGCCACGGACCCCGCCGCGCCGGTCCCGCGCCCCGAGGAGGCCCTGGGCGCGCAGCGCTATACGGCGGGCTTCGTCGGCGGACAGCTCGGTGGTGGCGGGCGGCAACGTCGTCATGGTCCGCACGATAGACCGCGGCACTGACAGCCGGACCGGGAGAGCGGAGTCCCGGAAAGGGGTGCCCCGGAGATCAGAGGCGTGCGGGCAGATACGGATGGTGGCCCGGCAGGCCCAGGTCGGACGGGAGCAGCGCGCCGACCCAGGCGTCCCGCAGCGTGTCCCTGCTCAGCGGCGCCGCGCGCAGGACGCCCTCCACCACGAAACCGGCCTTCTCGGCGACGGCGCGCGAGCCCGCATTGCCGACCTCGGCCCGCCACTCCAGCCGCTCCGCGCCCAGCACCGTGAAGGCCCAGCGGGCCACCGCCGTCACGGCCTCCGTCGTGTAGCCGCGGCCCCGGTACTCCTTGGCCGTCCAGTAGCCGATCTCCCAGGTGCCCGACTGGCAGTGCGCGTTGACGGCGCCCATCACGGGGCCGCCGCCGAGGGGCACGACGCCGAAGGTGCACATGGTCGAGGTCCGCCAGCCGTCCGGGGCCATCCGCTCGATGAAGTCTGCCGCGTGCCGGCGTTCGTACGGCGAGGGGAACGACGTCCAGCGCTGGATGTCCGGATCCTGGCAGGCCGCCCGGACGTCGTCGGTATCGGCCGGTGTCAGTGAGCGCAGCCGCAGACGCTCGGTGGTGAGAGTGACGGGTTCCATGGACGGATTCTGCTGAACCGCGTCTTGTAGTACGAGTGCTTTTCCTGCCGTACCGGCACCTTCCACGGGTTCCGCGCGTTCTGTTTGTGGGTGACAGCGGGCCCGCGTGACGGCAGCCCTCCCGGCGCGGGCGGGTCCTCGCTTACGATGGCCGTTGCGGTGGGGCCCGCCTGCCGTGCCCGCGCCCGTGTCCGTATACGACCCACGTGCCAGGCCCGACCGGCAAGGAGACCAGCCTCAGTGTCCGTCTTCAACAAGCTCATGCGTGCAGGCGAAGGCAAGATCCTGCGCAAACTGCACCGCATCGCGGACCAGGTCAACTCCATCGAAGAGGACTTCATGACCCTCTCCGACGCCGAGTTGCGGGCGCTCACCGACGAGTACAAAGAGCGGTTCGCCGACGGTGAGAGCCTGGACGACCTGCTTCCCGAGGCCTTCGCGACCGTCCGTGAGGCCGCCAAGCGCGTCCTCGGTCAGCGTCACTACGACGTACAGCTGATGGGCGGCGCCGCGCTGCACCTCGGCTTCGTCGCCGAGATGAAGACCGGTGAGGGCAAGACCCTCGTCGGTACCCTGCCCGCCTACCTCAACGCACTGTCCGGCAAGGGCGTCCACCTGATCACGGTGAACGACTACCTGGCCGAGCGCGACTCCGAGATGATGGGCCGCGTCCACAAGTTCCTGGGCCTCGACGTCGGCTGCATCCTGGCCAACATGACGCCGGCCCAGCGTCGCGAGATGTACGCCTGCGACATCACGTACGGCACGAACAACGAGTTCGGCTTCGACTACCTGCGCGACAACATGGCGTGGTCCCAGGAAGAGCTGGTCCAGCGTGGCCACAACTACGCGATCGTCGACGAGGTCGACTCGATCCTGGTCGACGAGGCCCGTACGCCGCTGATCATCTCCGGCCCCGCCGACCAGGCCACCAAGTGGTACGGCGACTTCGCCAAGCTGGTCACGCGGCTGACCAGGGGCGAGGCCGGCAACCCGCTCAAGGGCATCGAGGAGACCGGCGACTACGAGGTCGACGAGAAGAAGCGCACCGTGGCCATCCATGAGCCGGGTGTCGCGAAGGTCGAGGACTGGCTCGGCATCGACAACCTCTACGAGTCGGTGAACACCCCGCTCGTCGGTTATCTGAACAACGCCATCAAGGCCAAGGAGCTCTTCAAGAACGACAAGGACTACGTCGTCATCGACGGCGAAGTCATGATCGTCGACGAGCACACCGGCCGTATCCTCGCCGGCCGCCGCTACAACGAGGGCATGCACCAGGCGATCGAGGCGAAGGAAGGGGTGGACATCAAGGACGAGAACCAGACCCTCGCCACGATCACCCTGCAGAACTTCTTCCGCCTCTACGGCAAGCTCTCCGGCATGACCGGTACGGCCATGACCGAGGCCGCCGAGTTCCACCAGATCTACAAGCTGGGCGTCGTACCCATCCCGACGAACCGGCCGATGGTCCGCATGGACCAGTCCGACCTGATCTACCGCACCGAGGTCGCCAAGTTCGCGGCGGTCGTCGACGACATCGCGGAGAAGCACGACAAGGGGCAGCCGATCCTGGTCGGCACCACCTCGGTCGAGAAGTCCGAGTACCTCTCGCAGCAGCTCAGCAAGCGCGGCGTCCAGCACGAAGTGCTCAACGCCAAGCAGCACGACCGGGAGGCGACGATCGTCGCCCAGGCCGGCCGTAAGGGTGCTGTCACCGTCGCCACGAACATGGCGGGACGTGGTACGGACATCAAGCTCGGTGGCAACCCCGACGACCTGGCGGAGGCGGAGCTGCGGCAGCGCGGCCTGGACCCCGTCGAGCATGTCGAGGAGTGGGCGGCGGCCCTGCCGGCCGCGCTGGAGAAGGCCGAGCAGGCCGTCAAGGCGGAGTTCGAGGAGGTCAAGGACCTCGGCGGGCTCTATGTCCTGGGCACCGAGCGGCACGAGTCGCGCCGTATCGACAACCAGCTGCGTGGTCGTTCCGGACGTCAGGGCGACCCGGGCGAGTCCCGCTTCTACCTGTCGCTCGGCGACGACCTGATGCGGCTGTTCAAGGCGCAGATGGTCGAGCGCGTGATGTCGATGGCCAACGTGCCGGACGACGTGCCCATCGAGAACAAGATGGTGACGCGCGCCATCGCCTCCGCCCAGTCGCAGGTCGAGCAGCAGAACTTCGAGACGCGTAAGAACGTCCTGAAGTACGACGAGGTCCTCAACCGGCAGCGTGAGGTCATCTACGGCGAGCGCCGCCGCGTCCTGGAGGGCGAGGACCTGCACGAGCAGGTGCGCCACTTCATGGACGACACGATCGACGCGTACATCCAGGCGGAGACCGTCGAGGGCTTCGCCGAGGAGTGGGACCTGGACCGGCTGTGGGGCGCCTTCAAGCAGCTCTACCCGGTGAAGGCCACCGTCGAGGAGCTGGAGGAGGCGGCCGGCGACCGCGCCGGGATCACCGCCGAGTTCATCGCGGAGTCCATCAAGGACGACATCCACGAGCAGTACCAGGACCGCGAGGACTCGCTCGGCTCGGACATCATGCGTGAGCTGGAGCGGCGCGTGGTGCTGTCCGTCCTGGACCGCAAGTGGCGTGAGCACCTCTACGAGATGGACTACCTGCAGGAGGGCATCGGCCTCCGTGCGATGGCGCAGAAGGACCCGCTGGTCGAGTACCAGCGCGAGGGCTTCGACATGTTCAACGCCATGATGGAGGGCATCAAGGAGGAGTCCGTCGGCTATCTGTTCAACCTGGAGGTCCAGGTCGAGCAGCAGGTCGAGGAGGTCCCGGTGCAGGACTCGGCCGAGCGCACCTCCCTCACCAAGGAGGACGCGGTGCCCGCGGGCGCCTCCCGTCCGGAGATCCGCGCGAAGGGCCTGGACGCTCCGCAGCGCCCGGACCGGCTGCACTTCTCCGCTCCCACGGTGGACGGCGAGGGCGGCATCGTCGAGGGCGACTTCCAGAACGCGGACGGGCCGACGCGGTCCACGTCCGACGGGCTGACGCGCGCCGAGCGCCGTAAGGCCCAGAAGGGCGGCAACGGCGGACGCCGCCGCAAGAAGTAGGGCGCCGGAGTTCCGGATCGTCTGATCGCCGGGGTACGGGCCGGGGAGCGCACTCGCTGTGCGCGCCCCGGCCCGTCCTCATGTCCGGCGCCTTATGTCCCGTGGCTCATGTCCGGTGCCTCATGTCGTGATCCGTGCCGGCCGTGATCCGCTCGCCGCCGAGCTCGACCGCGGCGCAGCGCCAGCGCAGATCGGCGCCCTGCTCCAGGCGGAAGGCCATGGCACGTACCTGTTCGCCCGCGGCGATGCTGGCGGACGCCTCGACCACGCCGGGGCGTGGCTGGAAGCCGCGGCAGGTGCGGATGACAGGGCGCACGCCCCTCGCCCTGAGCGGGGTGCCGGGCGCGAGGCGGACGAGCTGTTCGTACGCCTGCCCGACGGTCTGGCCGAGCATCCAGTGCACGGGGCGATGGCCGCTGAGGACGGCGAGCAGACGCTCCGCGAAGAGTTCCTGCGGCGGGATGTGCGGGCGCCGCCGCGGGCGGCCGGTGCCGGGCCCGCGCTGGTCACGCCGGCCCGGGGGCCTGGCCCCGGCGATCGTCCTGGCCGCGGCTCGGTCGGTCGCTGCGCCGTCCGTGGCGCGGGTGGAGGTGGTGGTGCCCGTGATGGTCATGCAGATCGCCCCCGTTCTGCCCGTCCGGTCGGATACCGGGCGGTAACTTCTGATGGGGGATCTTTTACGGGCCTTTGGGGCACCGTCGCAAGGCGGGTACGCCGTCGGAGCGCGGGCCGACGGAATCACCTATCCGGGTGGTCCCCGCCCCCTGCCGGGCCCGGCAGCGAGGTGGGGCGGGGTTCTCGGTGGACGCCTGAGGGCTTCCTGAGCGTCACCCCGAAGAGGGACTCCCGCACGTATCCTTAGGTGTTTTCCGACTACGAAAGCGGCCTGCCCATGCGCGTCTACGTCCCCCTGACCCTTCCTGGTCTCGCCGAGGCGCACAAGACGGGCGAGCTGGGGCCAGGGCCGCTGACCGCGTACGCCGTGACCCCCGGACTGCGTGAGTGGTACGTCTCCGACGACATCGAGGAGCTGGAGTACGCGGCGCTCAACCGGGCCGCGGCGGGCTCGCTCCGGCTGCTCGCCGCGGACCCGGGTGCCGCCAGGCGCCGGGTGGTCCTCGCGCTCGACGTACCGGACAAGGACGCGGTCGCGGACCCCGACCGGGGGATGGACGCCGGCGGGGTGGGTGAGGTGCGGATCGCCTCGGCGGTCGCGCTGACGAAGGCGGCGGCGGTGCACGTCGACTCCGACGACGCGGACGGCGATGTGTCGGCCGCGGCGGCCGCGCTGGGGGCGGCCGACCACGGCGACGACGACGCGCAGTTCACGGTGGACGGCGCGGAGGATCATGAGCTGCTCTGGTACGGCGTCCAGGAGATCCCCAACCTCATCGACTGACGCCGCGTTGTCAGACCCGGCCGGTACGGTTCTCGGCATGGGGAAGCGGAACACGCATCTGGTCTGGGACTGGAACGGCACCATCCTCGACGACATCCAGGCGGTCTTCGGCGCGACCAACGCGTCCTTCGCGGAGATCGGGATCGAGCCCATCACGCTCGAGCGCTACCGCGAGCTGTACTGCATACCGATCCCGGTGTTCTACGAGCGGCTGATCGGCCGCGTGCCGAGCGACGCGGAATGGGCCGTCATGGACGAGTCCTTCCACCGGCACTACACGGAGCGGCGCGTCGCCTGCGGGCTGACGGAAGGCGTCAAGGAGCTGCTGGCGCAGTGGCAGCTGGCGGGCCGCAGCCAGTCGCTGCTGAGCATGTACGGGCACGAGCAGCTGGTCCCGGTCGTGCGGGGGTACGGGATCGAGAGCCACTTCATCCGGGTCGACGGGCGGACGGGACCGTCCGGCGGCAGCAAGGCGCTGCACATGGAGCGTCATCTGGCCGCGCTGGCCCAGGCGGGCGCGATATCGGCCGAGCACACGGTGGTGATCGGCGACGCGGTCGACGACGCGGTGGCGGCGGCGCACGTGGGCGCGCGTGCGGTGCTCTACACCGGGGGCTCGCACAGCAGGGCCGCCCTGGAGGCGGTGGGTGTCCCGGTCGTGGACAGCCTCGCGGAAGCGGTCGCCCTGGCGCAGAGCCTGCCGGCCTGAGCTGCGGAGCCTGCCGGCCTGAGCTGCGGCGCAGAGCCTGCTGCCCCGAGCTGTGGCGCGGGCCGGCTTCCCGGGTGCGTACCGCTCAGGTCAGCGGTGCCTTCGCTCGCAGGATCTTCAGAAATTCGCGCATCCAGGCCGAGTGGTCGGGCCAGGCGCGGGCGGAGACGAGGGTGCCGTCCACCACGGCCTCGGCGTCCTGGAAGGTGGCGCCGGCCGCCTGCATGTCGAGCTCCAGGGCCGGGTAGGCCGTGACGCGGCGGCCGGCGAGTTCGCCGACGGCGGCCGTGAGCAGGGGGCCGTGGCAGATCTGGGCCACCGGCTTGTCCGCGTCGAAGAAGGACTTGAGGATCTTGCGGAGTTCCGCGTCGCCCCGCAGATACTCGGGGGCGCGGCCGCCCGGGATGACCACCGCGGCGTACTGCGTGGGTTCGACCTCCGAGAAGGCCAGGTCGGCGGGCCAGGTGTAGCCGGGCTTCTCGGTGTACGTGTCGAAGCCCGGTTCGAAGTCATGGACCACGAACCGGAGCTTCTTGCGCGTGGGGGCGGCGATATGGACCTCGTACCCCTCCTCGCGCAGGCGCTGGTACGGATAGAGGACTTCGAGGGACTCGGCGGCGTCGCCGGTGACGATCAGAATCTTGGCTGCCATGACTGCTCCCGGGAGAATGTGCCGGTCTGTCCCCCTGTCGACCAGTGTGGTCCCGGTCCGCACCGGTCGGCGAGAGCTGAGGGAGGGAGGTGTCCGCCCGTGAGTACGTGCGAGGGCTTCGTGTCGCTGTCCAGAGTGTCAAACTTCCACCCCCGCTTTTGTACACATACGGCTCATGACGGGGCCCGGGTGGAGGGCGATAGCCTTGGGCCCGTGATCAGCGCGATATGCCGTGGGGGCAGCGAAGCCCCCGGCCTGCGCCCGGAGCGCCATAGCGCCCGGGCCATCGATGATCCTCACAGCCCGGGCCGACCGTCAAAATTGGCCAATATGGTCCCGGACATCTCTCATCGCGGCATAACGTCGACTGCGACCGGAAACCCCGCGTCGTGGCGTTGTGTCGCTTCCTTCACCTACGTCACGCAACGGCGCGCGACAGGAGCCAGAGGACATGCAGACCAAGCTGGACGAAGCCAAGGCCGAGCTGCTCGAAAAGGCGGCCCGGGTCGCTGAGAACAGCCCGGCGGGGGGAACCGGGGGTCCGGGGGGTCTCCCCCGGAAGGACGAGGCCTCGGCCGGGTCCGACAGTTCCGACCGCGCGGAGCGTCCCGACCGGGACACGCTTCTCGCGTACCTCCAGCGCTACTACCTGCACACCGCCCCCGAGGACCTGGCCGACCGCGACCCGGTCGATATCTTCGGTGCCGCGCTCTCCCACTACCGGCTGGCCGCGAACCGCCCCCAGGGGACGGCCAATGTACGGGTCCACACGCCCACGGTCGAGGAGAACGGCTGGACCTGCAGCCACTCCGTGATCGAGCTGGTCACGGACGACATGCCCTTCCTCGTCGACTCCGTCACCAACGAGCTCTCCCGCCAGGGCCGCGGCATCCACGCCGTGATCCATCCGCAGATCGTCGTACGCCGTGATGTCACCGGCAGGCTGATCGAGGTGCTCCCCGAGGGAACGGCCACCACGGACCGCCCGCACGACGCGGTCACCGAGTCCTGGATCCATGTCGAGGTCGACCGCGAGACCGACCGCGACGACCTCAGCCAGATGACCGCCGCCCTCCGGCGCATCCTGTCCGACGTCCGGGAGACCGTCGAGGACTGGGACAAGATGCGCGAGTCCGCGCTGCGCATCGCCGAGGAACTGCCGGGCGAGCCGACCGCCGACGACCTCCCCGCCCAGGAGCGCGAAGAGGCCCGTGAGCTGCTGCGCTGGCTCGCCGCCGACCACTTCACCTTCCTCGGCTACCGCGAATATCAGCTGACGGACTCCGACTCCCTGTCCGCCGTGCCCGGCACCGGCCTCGGCATCCTGCGCTCCGACCCGAAGCACAGCGAGGACGACGATCACCCGGTCAGCCCGTCCTTCAGCAGGCTGACCCCCGACGCCCGCGCCAAGGCCCGTGAGCACAAGCTGCTCGTCCTGACCAAGGCCAACAGCCGCTCCACCGTCCACCGGTCCGGCTATCTCGACTACGTCGGCGTCAAGAAGTTCGACGACAAGGGCAATGTCGTCGGAGAGCGGCGCTTCCTCGGGCTCTTCTCCTCGGCCGCGTACACCGAGTCCGTACGCCGGGTTCCGGTCATCCGGCGCAAGGTCGCCGAGGTCCTGGAGGGCGCCGGCTTCTCGCCCAACAGCCACGACGGCCGCGATCTGCTGCAGATCCTGGAGACCTACCCGCGCGACGAGCTGTTCCAGACGCCCGTCGACGAGCTGCGCTCGATCGTCACCAGCGTGCTGTACCTCCAGGAGCGCAGGCGGCTGCGGCTCTATCTGCGCCAGGACGAGTACGGGCGCTACTACTCCGCCCTCGTCTATCTGCCGCGCGACCGCTACACCACCGGGGTCCGGCTGCGGCTGATCGACATCCTCAAGGAGGAGCTCGGCGGGTCCAACGTCGACTTCACCGCGTGGAACACAGAATCGATCCTCTCCCGTATTCACTTCGTCGTCCGGGTTCCGCCCGGCACCCAGCTGACCGGGCTCACCGACGCCGACGCCGACCGGATCGAGGCCCGGCTCGTCGAGGCCGCCCGCTCCTGGACCGACGCCTTCGGCGAGGCGCTGAACGCCGAGTGCGGCGAGGAGCGCGCCGCCGAGCTGCTGCGCTCCTACGGCGGAGCCTTCCCCGAGGGCTACAAGGCCGACCACTCCCCGCGGGCGGCCGTCGCCGACCTGGTCCACCTGGAAGCCCTCGGCACCGCCGACAAGGACTTCTCGCTCTCGCTGTACGAGCCGGTCGGCGCGGGCCCCGGCGAGCGCCGCTTCAAGATCTACCGCTCGGGCGAGCAGGTCTCCCTCTCCGCCGTCCTCCCGGTGCTCCAGCGGCTCGGTGTCGAGGTCGTCGACGAGCGGCCGTACGAGCTGCGCTGCACGGACCGTACGCACGCCTGGATCTACGACTTCGGCCTGCGGATGCCGCTGGGCGGCGCGGACAACGACTATCTCGCCGACGACGCCCGCGAGCGCTTCCAGGAAGCCTTCGCCGCCGTCTGGACGGGCGCCGCGGAGAACGACGGCTTCAACTCCCTCGTCCTGCGGGCCGGTCTGAACTGGCGGCAGGCGATGGTGCTGCGCGCGTACGCCAAGTACCTGCGCCAGTCCGGCTCCACCTTCAGCCAGGACTACATGGAGGACACCCTCCGCATCAACGTCCACACCACCCGGCTGCTGGTCTCCCTGTTCGAGGCCCGGATGTCGCCGGGACGCCAGAGCGCCGGTACGGAGCTGACGGACGGGCTGCTGGAGGAGCTGGACGGAGCACTCGACCAGGTCGCGAGCCTCGACGAGGACCGCATCCTGCGGTCCTTCCTCACCCTCATCAAGGCCACGCTGCGCACCAACTTCTTCCAGAGCGCCGACGGGGCGAGCGGAAAGAGCGGCAAGGGAGGCAAGAGCGGCGAGCAGGCGGCGGGCAACAAGCACCACAGCTATGTGTCGATGAAGTTCGACCCGCAGGCCATCCCGGACCTGCCCGCGCCCCGCCCGGCGTTCGAGATCTGGGTCTACTCCCCGCGCGTGGAGGGCGTGCATCTGCGCTTCGGCAAGGTCGCTCGCGGTGGTCTGCGCTGGTCGGACCGGCGTGAGGACTTCCGTACGGAGATCCTCGGCCTGGTCAAGGCGCAGATGGTCAAGAACACCGTGATCGTGCCGGTCGGCGCCAAGGGCGGCTTCGTCGCCAAGCAGCTGCCCGACCCGGCCGTGGACCGGGACGCCTGGCTCGCCGAGGGCATCGCCTCGTACAAGATCTTCATCTCGGCGCTGCTCGACATCACGGACAACATGGTCGCGGGCGAGGTCGTGCCGCCGGCCGATGTGGTCCGGCACGACGAGGACGACACGTATCTGGTCGTCGCCGCCGACAAGGGCACCGCGAGCTTCTCCGACATCGCCAACGAGGTCGCGGTCTCCTACGACTTCTGGCTCGGGGACGCCTTCGCCTCCGGCGGCAGCGCGGGCTACGACCACAAGGGTATGGGCATCACCGCCCGTGGCGCCTGGGAGTCCGTCAAGCGGCACTTCCGCGAGCTCGGCCACGACAGCCAGTCCGAGGACTTCACGGTCGTCGGAGTCGGGGACATGTCCGGTGACGTCTTCGGCAACGGCATGCTGCTCTCCGAGCACATCCGGCTCGTCGCGGCCTTCGACCACCGGCACATCTTCCTCGACCCGCACCCGGACGCGGCCACCTCGTACGCGGAGCGCCGCCGGCTGTTCGAGCTGCCGCGCTCCTCCTGGGCCGACTACGACAAGCAGCTGCTGTCACAGGGCGGCGGGATCCACCCCCGTACCGCCAAGTCGATCCCCGTCAACGCGCATGTCCGTGAGGCACTCGGCATCGAGCCCGGTGTCGCCAAGCTGACGCCCGCCGAGCTGATGAAGGCGATCCTGCACGCCCCGGTGGACCTGCTCTGGAACGGCGGCATCGGTACGTACGTCAAGGCGTCCACCGAGTCGAACGCAGACGTCGGCGACAAGGCCAACGACGCGATCCGCGTCAACGGCGAGGATCTGCGGGTCAAGGTCGTCGGCGAGGGCGGCAACCTGGGTCTGACCCAGCTCGGCCGGATCGAGTTCGCCCGGCGCGGCGCCGGCGGCGAGGGCGGCAAGATCAACACCGACGCCATCGACAACAGCGCCGGCGTGGACACCTCCGACCACGAGGTGAACATCAAGATCCTGCTCAACGGCCTGGTCACGGACGGCGACATGACCGTCAAGCAGCGCAACAAGCTGCTCGCCGCGATGACCGACGAGGTCGGCGCGCTGGTGCTGCGCAACAACTACGCGCAGAACACCGCGCTCGCCAACGCCGGCGCCCAGTCGCCGTCCCTGCTCCACGCCCACCAGCGGTTCATGCGCCGGCTGGAGCGGGACGGGGACCTCAACCGGGCGCTGGAGTTCCTGCCGACCGACCGGCAGATCCGCGAACTGCTCAACTCCGGCAAGGGTCTGTCCCAGCCCGAGGTCGCGGTGCTGCTCGCCTACACCAAGATCACGGTGGCGGACGAGCTGATCCACACGGAGCTGCCGGACGACCCGTATCTGCGCAAGCTGCTGCACGCGTACTTCCCCCAGCCGCTGCGCGAGCAGTTCGCCGAGCAGATCGACACGCACGCGCTGCGCCGCGAGATCGTCACGACGCTGCTGGTCAACGACACCGTCAACAGCGGTGGTTCGACCTTCCTGCACCGGCTGCGGGAGGAGACGGGGGCGTCGATCGAGGAGATCGTACGGGCGCAGACCTCGGCCCGCGAGATCTTCGGTCTCGGTGCTGTCTGGGACGCCGTCGAGGCCCTGGACAACAAGGTCCCGGCCGCCGTCCAGACCCGGATCCGGCTGCACTCGCGCCGGCTGGTCGAGCGCGGTACACGCTGGCTGCTGGGCAACCGGCCGCAGCCGCTGGAGATCGCCGGGACCATCGAGTTCTTCTCGGCGGGCGTGGAGCAGGTCTGGGCCCAGCTGCCCACGATGCTGCGCGGCGCGGAGCTGGAGTGGTACCAGGCCATCCTGAAGGAGCTGACCGGCGCGGGGGTTCCCGAGGAGGTGGCCCTGCGGGTCGCCGGCTTCTCGTCCGTCTTCCCGACGCTCGACATCGTGGCCATCGCGGACCGTACGGGCCAGGACGCGCTGTCCGTCGCCGAGGTGTACTACGACCTCGGTGACCGGCTGCGGATCGCCCAGCTGATGGACCGGATCGTCGAGCTGCCGCGGGACGACCGCTGGCAGTCCATGGCCCGCGCCTCCATCCGCGAGGACCTGTACGCGGCGCACGCCGGCCTGACGGCGGACGTCCTGTCCGTGGGTGACGGCGGCTCGACGCCCGGGGAGCGGTTCACGGCGTGGGAGCAGAAGAACGCCGCGATCCTCACCAGGGCGCGTGCCACGCTGGAGGAGATCCAGGGCTCGGACGCCTTCGACCTGGCGAACCTGTCGGTCGCGATGCGGACGATGCGGACGCTGCTGCGTACGCACAGCTGACCGCGCCGCAGCGCAGCAGCTGACCGGACATGAGGGGCGCCCGGCTCACCGCGAGCCGGGCGCTCCTATTTCTTGCTGCCCGTGAACTGCTCGTACGCCGCGACGACCTCCGCCGCGGGACCGTCCATCCGCAGCGTCCCCGACTCCAGCCACAGCGCCCGGTCGCAGGTCTCGGTGATCGTCTTGTTGCTGTGGCTGACGAGGAAGACCGTGCCGGCCTCCTCGCGCAGTTCGGTGATGCGCTCCTGGCTGCGCCGCTGGAACCTCGCGTCACCGGTGGACAGCGCCTCGTCGATCAGCAGGACGTCATGGCTCTTGGCGGCGGCGATCGAGAAACGCAGCCGGGCGCCCATGCCCGAGGAGTACGTCCGCATCGGCAGGGAGATGAAGTCGCCCTTCTCGTTGATTCCGGAGAACTCCACGATGTCGTCGTAGCGGGTACGGACCTGCTCGCGCGACATGCCCATGGCGAGCCCGCCGAGGATGACATTGCGCTCGCCGGTCAGGTCGCCCATCAGCGCCGCGTTGACCCCCAGGAGCGAGGGCTGCCCCCGGGTGAAGACCTTGCCCTCCGTAGGAGGCAGCAGCCCCGCGACGGCCTTGAGCAGCGTCGACTTGCCGGAGCCGTTGGAGCCGATCAGACCGATCGCCTCGCCCTTGTACGCGACGAAGCTGACGCCCTTCACGGCGTGCACCTCACGCACTCCGGGCGCCGCCCGCCGCGAGACGATCCGGCTGAGGGCGGAGGTGGCACTGCCCCGGCCGCCGCGCGTGCCGTGCACCTGATAGGTGATGTGGACCCCGTCGACGACGACGGTGGGGATGCGGTCAGCCACGTCCGTACTCCTCCTCGGCCTTCCAGAAGAACAGGAATCCGCCCACCCCGACGAGCAGCGCCCAGCCGACGGCGACGGCCCAGATGTGCGGGGGCAGCCGGCTGTCGGTGAAGCTGTCGATGAGGGCGAAGCGCATCAGGTCGATGTAGACGGCGGCCGGGTTGCACTCCAGGGCCACCGCGACGGCATGCGGCAGCCGCCCGCCGCCGACGACCTTGTCGACGCTCCACATCACGCCGGACACGTACATCCAGGTGCGCAGGACGAAGGGGGTCAGCTGGGCGATGTCAGGGGTCCTGGCGGCCAGCCTCGCCACGATCATCGAGAGCCCGGTGTTGAACAGCGCCTGGAGGGCCAGGACGGGCACCACCAGCAGCCAGCCGGGTCCGGGGTACTGCCCGAAACAGACCAGGATCACGGCCAGCGCGCCCATGGAGAACAGCAGCTGCTGGAGCTGCTGGAGGGCGAGCGCGACCGGCAGGGCGGCGCGCGGGAAATGCAGTGCCCGTACGAGCCCGAGGTTGCCGGAGATCGCACGGGTGCCCGCCGTGACGGAACTGGAGGTGAAGGTCCAGATGAAGACGCCCGTCACCAGGAACGGGATGAAGTCGGGGACGCCGTCCTTGGTGCGGAGCAGCACACCGAAGATGAAGTAGTAGACCGTCGCGTTGAGCAGCGGGGTCATGATCTGCCAGATCTGGCCGAGCTTCGCCTGGCTGTACTGGGCGGTCAGCCGGGCGGTGGCGAAGGCGGTGACGAAGTGCCGCCGCGACCAGAGCTGCCGGACATAGACGGGCAGCGAGGGACGGGCTCCGCTTACGGTCAGTCCGTGCCGGGCGGCGAGGGCGCCGAGGTCCGTCACGGATGCCGGCGCGGTCACGGGCGCGGGCTCCACGGCCGGTGGGGGCTTTGCGATCTGGCTCACAGGTGGCCCTTTCGACGGTGGCCGGTACGGCGCCGAGGATGGAACGGGTCCGTATCGTCGCTACGTCGAGGGTAGATCTGTCCCACGTCGAAACGCAACCGTGTCGTCGTGACGTCGGCGTGCGGCTATGCTCGGTGCCCATGACCACGGACCCGCGCACCTCACGCCGCGTCCCCGCGGGAGCCGCCGTGCTCCGGGAGGACGTGACCGACGCCATCCGCACGGCCGTCTTCGAGGAGCTGGCCGCGGTCGGCTTCGCCCGGATGTCCATCGAGGGCATCGCGCGCCGGGCCGGGGTCGGCAAGACCGCCGTCTACCGCCGCTGGAAATCCAAGCTGGCGCTGGTCCTCGATCTGGTCTCCGCCTTCGCGGCCCAGGGACTGCCCGCCCCCGCGACGGGTTCGCTGTACGGCGATGTGCGCGCCCTGCTCGAAGTGGCCTCGCACGCCCTGCGCCACCCGGTGGCCTCGCAGGTCATCCCGGACCTGCTGGTGGAGGCGGCCCGTAATCCCGAGATCTCCGACGCGATCAAGGCGGCGCTGCTGGACGGGCAGCGGGGCATCGCCGCCGTGATCGTCCGCGAGGCGGTCGAGCGCGGTGAGCTTCCCGAGGGCGCGGACCCCGACCGGGCCCTGGATCTGATCGTCGGACCGCTCTACTGGCGGCTGGTGGTCGTGCGGAGCGACCTGCCCGAGGGGTATCTGGACGATCTGGCGGCCTCGGCCGTCGCGGCGCTCGGCCGAAGCTGAGGGTGAGGCTGAGGCTGAGGGTGAGGGCCCGCCGTCACCGAGGCCGAGGGCCCGCCGTCACGCACAAAGCCGGAGAGGACCGGCCGTCACGCGACCGATCCTCCCCGGCTGTTCCCACAGGCTGTGCCGGATGGCTACTTGACGGCTCCCGCCATCGCACCCGTGACGAACTGCCGCTGGAACGCGAAGAACACGACCAGCGGAATCACCATCGAGACGAAGGCGCCGGGCGCCAGGACATCGATGTTGTTGCCGAACTGCCGTACCTGCTGCTGGAGTGCGACAGTGATCGGCGGGTTCTCGGAGTCCGCGAAGATCAGCGCGACCAGCATGTCGTTCCAGACCCAGAGGAACTGGAAGATGCCGAGCGAGGCGATGGCGGGACCGCCGAGCGGCATCACGACACGCGTGAACAGCCGGATCTCGCCCGCCCCGTCGAGCCGGGCGGCCTCCAGCAGCTCCCTCGGGATCTCCGCGAAGAAGTTCCGCAGCAAAAAGATCGCGAAGGGCAGACCGAAGGCGACGTGGAAGATGACCACGCCGAAGGTCGTCTCGAAGATGCCGATGGAGCCGAACAGCTTCGAGACCGGGACCAGTGCGACCTGTACGGGGACCACCAGCAGCCCGACGACCACCAGGAACCACCAGTCGCGGCCGGGGAACTCCATCCAGGCGAAGGCGTATCCGGCGAGCGAGCCGATCACCACGACCAGGAGCGTTGCGGGGACGGTGATCATGATCG
The DNA here is from genome assembly GCF_042882605.1 of Streptomyces sp. NPDC058198. Lineage (NCBI taxonomy): Bacteria > Bacillati > Actinomycetota > Actinomycetes > Kitasatosporales > Streptomycetaceae > Streptomyces > Streptomyces sp. NPDC058198. The sequence continues at coordinate 459,290 of NZ_JBHVVP010000005.1, read as the reverse complement.
TGGAGAACAGCGAGTTGGTGATGGTTTCGTTGTCGAGCAGCCGCGAGTAGTTCTCGGTGGTCAGCTGGGCGGGGGCGGAGAAGACCTTCCACCAGCCGCTCGCGCTGATGTCCGAGGGGTCGCGCAGCGAGGAGACCAGCAGTCCGAGTGTCGGCATCAGCCAGAAGAGGCCGACCAGGATCAGGAAGACCTGCATCGCACCGCCGCCCAGACGGGCCGCGATCCGGCCCGCCAGGGACTGCTTCGCCTTGACCGCACCGTCGTTCGTGGTCATCGGCGAGTCTCCCTTCGCATCCTGCGGACGTTGAACAGCATCACCGGAATCACCAGCAGGAGCAGCAGTACGGCGATGGCGCTGCCGACCCCGAGATCCGCGTCCGTGCCGAACGACGAGCGGTAGAGCTGGAGCGCCAGCACATTCGCGTCGTCCTGGGACGACCCCGGCGCGATGATGAAGACCAAGTCGAAGATCTTCAGGACATTGATCATCAGCGTGACCATGACGACCGCGAGAACCGGTGCCAGCAGCGGCACGGTGACCCGGCGGAAGACCTGCCACTCATTGGCGCCGTCCATCCGGGCGGCCTCCATGAGTTCACGCGGCACACTCGCCAGACCGGCCGCGATCAGCACCATCGCGAACCCTGCCCACATCCACAGATAGCTGCCGATGATGGCCGGGGTGACCAGCGAAGGGCCGAGCCAGTCCACGCCGTTGTACGGCTCGCGGAAGTTCTCCGCGGGCAGTCTGAGCTGGGCGCCGTCGGCCGCCGCCGGCAGGCTGAACGTACCGTCCGCGCCCGCCGTCGCGGAGGCCACGACCTTGCCGTCCTTGACCGCCTCCACCTTGATGCCCTTGAGACCGAGCTCCTTGGCGTCGACGACATTGGGCTTTCCGCCGCCGCCCTTGGTGAAGTCCAGCCAGGCGGTACCGGTGACCCGGCCGTCCTCCGGCTTCGCGGCCTTCGCCGGCTGCGCGTCGGACGGCATCAGCGCCGGCGCCACACCCACCAGCGGCAGCTGGACCTCGGTGCCCGCGCTCACGGGCTCCTTGGTGACGAACGCGCCGCCGCCCTCCGCCTTGAGCGGATGGACGGGCAGCGGGTGCGCCTTGGGGTAGCCCGCCGACTCGTTGAACGTGTCGTGCACGCTCACCGAGACCGCGTTGGCGATACCGCGCTCCGGGTCCTGCTCGTACACCAGCCGGAAGATGATGCCCGAGGCCAGCATCGAGATCGCCATCGGCATGAAGACGATCAGCTTGAAGGCCGTGCCCCAGCGCACCCGTTCGGTGAGCACCGCGAAGATCAGACCGAGCGCCGTGGCGACGGTGGGCGCCACCACCACCCAGATCGCGTTGTTCTGGACCGCGGTGAGGATGGTGTCGTCGGTGAAGATCTCGACGTAGTTGTCGAGCCCGGCGAAGCCGTCGCCCGACTTGTCGAAGAAGGACCGGTAGACCGAGAACCCGATCGGGTAGACCACGAGCGCGCCCAGCAGCACCAGCGCGGGCAGCAGAAAGCCGGCCGCGATGTACTTACGTGTGCCCGTCACGCTCTTGCGTTTGCCTGTGTTGACGGGGGACACCGGTCCGGTGCCCCCCGTGGCCGCCGACTTCACCCGTCAGCTCTGGTACGCCTTGGCCGCGGCCTGCTCCAGCTGCTGCTGGGCACCCGCCACGTCCTTCGGGTTCTTCAGGAAGTCCTGGAGCGCCTTCCACTCGCCCTTGCCGGGCGTACCGCCGAACGACTGCGGCATCTGGTCCGACATGTCGAAGCGGAAGTCGTCGCCCGCGGCGATCAGCGCCTTGGCGATGTCACGCTGGACGTCGTTCGGGTACGAGGCGACGTCCAGGGACTTGTTCGGCGAGACGAAGCCGCCCGCCTCTGCCCAGATCTTCGCGGCGTCCGTGGACGCCAGGAAGGTCAGCAGCGCCTGCGCGCCCTTGGTGTCCTTGAGCGCCACGGCCGCGTCGCCACCCGTCACCACGGGGGAGTCGGTGCCGACCGCCGGGAACGGGAAGACCTTGGCGTCCGTACCGATCTTGGCCTCGGTCTGCGCGATGTTGACGCCCACGAAGTCACCCTCGAAGACCATCGCGCCCTTGGGCTGGTCGCCGCCGGTGAAGGTCTGGGTGACGGACGCGGGGAACTCCGTCTGGAGCGCGCCGTCGGCGCCGCCCGCGATCAGGCTCTGCTTGCCGAAGAGCTGGCCGAGCGTGGTCAGGGCGTCCTTCACGGAGCCGTCGGTCCACTTGATCTCGTGCTTGGCCAGCTGGTCGTACTTCTCCGGGCCCGCCTGGGAGAGGTAGATGTTCTCGAACCAGTCGGTGAGGGTCCAGCCGTCCGCGCCGCCGACCGAGACCGGGGTGACGCCCGAGGCAGAGATGGTCTCGGCCGTCGTCAGGAAGTCCTTCCAGGTCTTCGGGACCGCGGCGCCCGCGTTCTCGAACGCGGCGTTGTTGTACCAGACCAGCGACTTGTTGGCGGCCTTGAAGTACACGCCGTACTGCGTGCCGTCCACCGCGCCGAGGTCCTGCCAGCCCTTGCCGTAGTTCTTCTCGAGCTGGGCCTTCGCCTCGGCTCCGGCCGGCTTGGCCCACTTCTTCGCCACGGCCTGCTGGATGGCGCCGACCTGCGGGAGCATCGCCACGTCGGGCGGGCTGCCACCAGCTATTTTCGTGCCGAGGAAGTTGACGATCGGGTCCTGCGCGGGGACGAACGTGACCGTCGCTCCGGTGCGCTTCTCGAACTCGGTCAGGACCTTGGTGAAGTTCTCCTGCTCGGGTCCGGTCCAGACGGCCGCGACCTCGATCTTCTCCCCGTTCAGTTTGGGGAGCTGGACGCTGGTCGCGGGCTCTTTGCTCGCGCCCGCGTCCTTGTCCTTGGTGTCGTTCGAGTCGCCACCGCAGCCGGTGAGGGCCATGGCACCGACGGCGACGATCGCCACGGCGGCCCTACGGGAGCCGAGCGCTGCCCTGCCGTTACCAAGAGCCTTACCTGCTGTGCGAGTTGTGCGCATTACTGCCCCGTCTCTTCCCGTGCGCGTACGGATCTACGCATGCGGGACCGGCGACGCGGCCGTGACGTGGCGGCGCTGCTCTCGTCCCGTGCGCACAGTCCTACGCCGGGTACCCGGGTGCCGCAATACCGTTTTAGGTGTCAACTCAATGATCGTGATGGGCTCGTGACGTGGCACGACGGGACGTAAGGGGATCTTCAGGGGTGAGCCGGGGTCAGCGGTGCAACCGGTACGGCGTCGACGGAACGGGCAGCGCGCTCCAGCGCGCTGGCGAGCAGTGCGAGATCCGTCGGGCCGTTGCCGAGCTCCCGGACCGGGCGGCGGGCCGGCGGATCGCCCATCCGCTCCCACTCCAGCGGCACCACGGTGGGCCGCAGGGTCGCCGTACGCGGAATGCGGCCCGTGACGCGGCCGCCCTGGAACGGGGTCACCCGGCCGTCCGGATGGCCGAGACGGCCCCGGCCGGGCGCCGGGTCGTCCGGGGCGGGCGCGGCGGCCGGCGCGTCCAGCACGACCCGCAGCCGGGCGCCCTGTGCCAGCTCCGTGTCGACCGTACGGTCCGGGCGGGCCGAGGTCGCCACCAGATGCACGCCCAGGCGCTCACCCTCGCGGGCAACGGCCTCCAGGGCCCGTACGACGGAACCGGCCGCCGGCCGCCCCGGACTGCCGAGCGCCGGCGCGACTAGCGCGTCGAAGTCGTCGACGAGCACGACGAGCCGGGGGAGGGGCGCGGGCCCCTGCTCCTGCTCCGCACGGGCCGAGGTGGTCCTGAGCCTGAGGGTGCCGCTGATGGGCGACTCCAGGTCGCCGCGCTGCTCGCCGCGCCGGTCGCCCGGCTGCTGGTCAGCGCGGGACTGATCGGGACGGAGCTGGTCCGTGCGGAGGTGGACGGTGCGTGACTCGCCCCGCCGGCCGGCCCGTTGCTCGGCGGCGCTCGGCGGGCGCTGGCCGATCATCCGGTCCGACACCTCCTGCCGGCTGTGCCACTCGGCGAAGTCGAGCCGCCCCAGCAGCTCGGCCCGCCGCTTGAGCTCGGCCCCCAGCGCCTGGGCGAACTGCCGCATCCTGACCGGGTCGGAAGCGATCAAATGCTCGGTGACATGCGGCAGTTCCGTACAGGCGGACAGGCCCTCGCCGCGCTCGCCCCCGGCGCCGTCGACCAGCAGCAGCCCCAGCCGGTCGGGCCGGCCCGCGGCCGCCAGCGAGGCGGCCACGGAGCGCAGCAGTTCCGTACGGCCACTGCCCGCGGGCCCCTCGATCAGCAGATGCGGGCCCTCTTCCGTCAGATCGACGCTGACCGGGCCACGCGGCCCGGAGCCGAGCACCGCCGTGCAGTCCCCGGTACGGTCGGCGACGGACGCCCAACGCGCCATCAGGGACGCCGGGGTGGCCCGGGCAAGACCCAACTCGTCGAGCAGCCTGGCCGATTGCGGCAGCGCGGCGGCGGGACGCCCCTGGCTGCTTCCCGCGGCGGCGGTGCGCAGCGGCGCCAGCGCCCGCCCGAAACGCTCCGCCCAGGCCGGCGAGACCGCGTCCACCACGGCGACCGTGCCATGCCCGGCGGGCTGTCCCACCGCCGTACGCAGCAGCCGCAGCGCGGTGGCCACATCGCCGCTCAGCAGGGCGACGGCCCCGCACTCGCGGAAGGGGAGCGAGGCCGCGCACGCCGCCTCATAGGTCGCGGCGACCGGGGAGAGGGGGGAGGCGGCCGGGGTCTCGGCGAGACAGAGGAGATGGATGCCCGCGGCGGCGCCGACGCCGGCCAGCCGCGCCGTCGTCTCGCGCAGCGCGGCGGAACCGGGATCGCCGTCGACGATCACCACCGTGTACGGCCCGTCGTGGCGGGCGGCGGCCTCCGCGACGGCCGCGGGCGCGGCCGAGGCCCAGCCGGGGCCCAGCGGTCCGTCGTCCAGCCGGCGGGTCAGCTCGGCGGTCCTGGCGCCCGCCTGGTCCCGGTCGTAGGCGAGCAGCAGCCGGCAGTCCTGGCCGTGGGCGGGCCGCACCTGCGGCAGCCAGCCGAGCCAGCCCCACTCCTGCCTGCGCTGCTCCAGGCTCCTCGCCCGGTCGGAACTGATCAGCACGATCTCCAGATCGGCGGGGGAGTGCAGCGCGGCGAGCTGGGCCACGACCGATCTGGCCAGCCCGGCCAGCCGCTCCCTGGGGCCGGCCAGACCGAGTGAACCGGCCTCGCGCAGTCCGACCGTCACCGGCACGGCGGGCAGCGCTCCCGCGCCGCCGGAGGCCGGGCGGTCCGCGGTGCCCAGCCGGACGACGAGCGCCTCGGCGTGCGAGCGGTCCCGCTCCCACAGCCGGGGGCCGGGACCGAGGGCCGTCAGCAGCACCGCGGCCGGATCCGGCCAGGTGTCCGGGCGGGGGGCGCGGCCGGCGCCCCCGGCGGCGTGCCGGGGGCCGGGGAGGGTCTCGGGGAGGTCCTCGCCACGGCTTCCGGTGAGCCGCCGCGCCCAGGCGCCTATGCCGCCCCGCCGCCGGGCCGCGGCGTCGAGCGGCTCCGGCCCGTCGGAGGGCGTCCCGTGCGCTCGCGCTCCGGAGGTCCTGCTGTGCGGCTGGGGGCCGTCGTCGGCCGGTCCGCCGCCCGCGTGTGACGCGGCGCCGTCCGCCGGATCCTGCGCGGCCGTCCTGGTGTGTATCCGGTCAGGGTCGCCGGCCACGGGCGAGCGGCCGCCGAAGTGCGTGTCGGCGATATTCCGGGAATCGGCGCTGCGGGGGTCGGGCACGCGCGGCGGGCTGCCCGGCGTGCTGCTGCCGTACTGGAGGCCCGGGGCGGGTCCGTACGACTGGACCGTGCGGCCCTCGGGGCGGCCCTGGGCCTCCCCGGCCGGGGCCGTACCCGGTCCGCCGGCGCCCTGCGCGCCCGGCCCGTGGGCGGCGCTGTCCGTGCCGTACGCGCCCGCCGTGGAACCTCCGGTGCCGCGGTCCCGGTCCTGGGCGCCGCCCTCGGTGGCGTACGGGACAGGCCCCGGGCCGTCCGCGCCCGGCCGGACGATCCGCAGATGGCCCTCGCCGTCCGGGGCTGTCGCCAGCGCGGCCGTACGGTCGCCCGCGGTGAGCCGGAGCGCGGACTCGCCGAGCCGCAGCAGCGCGCCGGGGGCCAGGCGGACCGGCCTGTCGCCCACCTCGGCGCCCTCCAGCACCGTGCCGTTCGTGGAGCCGAGGTCCGCGACCGAGACCCGGCCGTCCTCGGCGACCGTCACCGCGCAGTGGAGCCGCGAGACATCGGGGTCGTCCAGGGGGACATCCGCGTCGGCGGAGCGGCCGATCCTGATCTGCCCGCCGTGCAGCAGATGGACACCGCCCGCGTCGGGGCCCGCGACCACATGGAGCTGGGCCGGGGCGTCGTCCTCGGCGGGAGCGTCGTCCTCGCCGGGGACCTGGAGGGAGAGCACCGCTCCGTCGAGCAGCGGCGGCTCGCCCAGGGCGCAGCGCTGTGCGTCGAGCCGCTCCCGGCCGGCGTACAGGACGACGGCGCTGGAGGCGTCAGGTCCCGAGGCGGCGGTGGCGAGGCCGGAGGCGACGGCGGCGAGCGCCGTCCCGGCCGGGGCGGTGACGAGCACGTCGCACGCGCGCCCGGCGGCATGGCCGCTGCGCGGCGCGAGGACGGTCAGCCGGATCTGCATCGCCGTCAGCGGTCCCTTCATGCGCGGGGTGCCCGGCAGAGGAAAAGCCCTGTGATTCCCCCCACCACGCACCGACGCGTCGTCCGGTACAGGTCGGCACGGACGGTGCGGCCCCCCACCGCACACCTCCCGCGCTGGGGGCATCCTCGCACCTGACACTGACAACACGCCCGGGGGTTCTCAATAAATGATCTTGAATGGTCGGCTGTGGGGGTAAAAGTGCCTGCTTGGGTTCTGCTTCCACGCGCCTCGGGACCGTCCGGGACGCCCCGGACGAGGCCGTTCGGCAACCAACCGCACGACGCGGGCGTCTTTCTTCCGAACCCGACCGGCGTGTACCTGAAGATGACAGACCGGTGTTTCGTCCGGCCGGTCTACAGTTGGTCGGGGATCCCGAGCCCGGGACCATGAGGAGACCACGACCAGCAGGGAGCGCATGACGTGCGGCCGGTAGGCAGCAAATACCTGCTCGAGGAGCCGCTCGGACGCGGCGCCACGGGCACCGTCTGGCGAGCCCGCCAGCGCGAGACCGCGGGCGCCGAGGCGGCCGTGGCCGGTCAGCCCGGCGAGACCGTCGCGATCAAGGTCCTCAAGGAGGAGCTGGCGAACGACGCGGACGTGGTGATGCGCTTCCTGCGCGAGCGCTCCGTCCTGCTCCGCCTCACCCACCCCAATATCGTGCGTACCAGGGACCTGGTCGTCGAGGGCGATCTCCTCGCGCTCGTCATGGACCTGGTCGACGGTCCCGACCTGCACCGCTATCTGCGCGAGAACGGCCCCTTCAGTCCGGTCGCGGCGTCCCTGCTGACCGCGCAGATCGCGGACGCGCTCGCCGCCAGCCATGCCGACGGCGTCGTGCACCGGGACCTCAAGCCCGCCAACGTCCTACTGAAGAACGACGGCGAGCGGCTGCACCCGATGCTCACCGACTTCGGTATAGCGCGCCTCGCGGACTCCCCGGGCCTGACCCGTACGCATGAATTCGTCGGTACCCCGGCCTATGTCGCGCCGGAGTCCGCCGAGGGCCGCCCGCAGACCTCCGCCGTCGACATCTACGGCGCCGGCATCCTGCTGTACGAGCTGGTCACGGGGCGCCCCCCGTTCGCCGGCGGGTCGGCTCTGGAGGTGCTCCACCGCCATCTCAGCGAGGAGCCCCGCCGCCCCAGCACCGTGCCCGAGCCGCTGTGGACGGTCATAGAGCGCTGCCTGCGCAAGAACCCGGACCAGCGGCCCAGCGCCGAGAACCTCGCCCGTGGCCTGCGGACCGTCGCCGCCGGTGTCGGCGTGCACTCGACGCCCGCCCAGGTCGACGCCGCGCTCGGCGTCGGCGCGCTGCTCGCCCCTGACCCGGCGCCCGCGCCGGTGCCCGAGACACCGGGCGCCGCCGACCTGACGCAGGTCCTGCCGGGCAACGCGGGCTCCTACGACCCCAACGCGGCGACCAGCGTCATGCCCTCCACCGGCCCCGGCGGCCACGGATCCGGCCCGGGCGCCGACCCGACCTCGGTCATGCCGCCCGTACCGCCGCGCCCCGGCGGACAGCCGGAGCCCGAGGGCCCGCACCCCTGGCAGGGCCAGCTGCAGGCCGCTCGCGACCGCAACGAGCAGACCCAGGTCCAGTACCTCGACCCGAACCAGGACCCGCTGCGCCGACGTCCGCAGCGGCCGCAGGGCCCCCGGCAGCCGCAGCAACAGCCGCCGCAGCAGCAGCCCGGGCGCCAGCAGCAGCGGCCCCAGCGGCAGCCCCAGCAGCCGTACGCGCCGCAGCCTCAGCAGCGGTATGCCCCGGCGCCTCAGCAGCAGCAGTACGCGCCGCCGCAGCCGCAGCAGCCGGACCGTCGACAGCAGCGCGAGCCACGCCCGCCCAGGCAGCGCAGCGCGAATCCGATGCGGATCCCCGGCCTGGGCTGCCTCAAGGGCTGTCTGTTCACGCTCGTCCTGTTCTTCGTCGCCGGCTGGCTCATCTGGGAGCTGACCCCGCTCCAGGACTGGGTCGACCAGGGCACGAGCTACTGGACCATGATCGGTGACACGATCTCGAAGGTGACGAACTGGTTCTCGGAGCTGGGCAGTTCGAACTCGGCAAATTGATCTTCCGGGGGTGGTCCGGGGGGAAAGCGACCCCCCAGACCGTTATATTTCCCCCGTGGAGGTGAGGGCCGGCGCCAACCGGGGCACGGAACACCCCGATACCCGCGTACTTTGATGGGCAACGCCAGCCGCTGAGGGAGCAGTCTTGGCACGGAATATCGGCAGCCGGTACACCGCCCATCAGATTTTGGGGCGGGGCAGCGCCGGCACGGTGTGGCTCGGCGAAGGGCCCGAAGGCCCCGTCGCCATCAAGCTGTTGCGCGAGGACCTCGCGTCCGACCAGGAGCTCGTCGGGCGCTTCGTCCAGGAGCGCACCGCCCTGCTCGGTCTCGACCACCCCCGGGTGGTCGCCGTCCGCGATCTCGTCGTGGACGGCAATGACCTGGCGCTCGTCATGGAGCTGGTCAGAGGCACGGATCTGCGCACCCGGCTGGACCGCGAGCGCCGGCTCGCCCCCGAGGCGGCGGTCGCGATCATCGCCGACGTCGCCGACGGTCTCGCCGCCGCACACGCCGCGGGGGTCGTCCACCGCGACGTCAAGCCCGAGAACATCCTGCTCGACATGGAGGGCCCGCTCGGCCCCGGCGGCGCGCACCCCGCCCTGCTCACCGACTTCGGTGTCGCGAAGCTGATCGACACCCCGCGGCGCACCAAGGCCACCAGGATCATCGGCACCCCCGACTATCTGGCGCCCGAGATCGTCGAAGGCCTGCCGCCGCGTGCAGCGGTCGACATCTACGCGCTGGCCACCGTTCTGTACGAGCTGCTCGCCGGCTTCACCCCGTTCGGCGGCGGCCACCCCGGAGCCGTACTGCGGCGCCATGTCACCGAGTCCGTCGTCCCACTGCCCGGCATCCCCGAGGAGCTGTGGCAGCTCCTGGTCCAGTGCCTGGCGAAGGCCCCGGCCTCCCGGCTGCGCGCCTCGGAGCTGGCGGCCCGGCTGCGCGAACAGCTGCCGCTCCTCGCGGGCATCCCCCCGCTGGACGTGGACGAGCCCGACGCGGAGCCGGCGGAGCAGCCGTACGAGGATCCGCGTCCCGCCGGCCACGAGGAGCCGCGCCGCCGCGGGGCGGTCCCGCTCGTGCCCGGCCCCGCCCCGGACTCCAACCGGGACACCCATACGAGCATGCGCGTCCCGGCCCCCGACGAACTGGCGGGCGGCGCCCGCGGCACGGCCCGCGCGCCCCGCTCCCCCGGCCAGCGCCGACCGGGATCGGCCCGCCACAAGGCGGGGGCGGTCCGCAAGCGCCGTATCACCCTGGGGGCGGCGACGGTCCTGCTGATCGCGGCCCTGGGCGTGGGCGGCTGGCTGGCCACAAGCAGCGACGGCACGGACGAAGCCCCTCAGGACTCCAAGCAGACAACCTCCCCAGTGCCGTAGCCGCCCGGCCGCCCGTCTCCACGACCGCCGGCGAGTGAGCCGAGCACGGTCGACTGTCGACATTGGCATAGAGCGCCCCGGAGGCGAACCGAGCCCCCAAAAGAGGGGGTGCGTGAGCCGAAGGGGCGGGCCGCCGTCGAAGGGGAGAACGAGCCCCCGTCTCCACGACCGCCGGCGAGTGAGCCGAAGGGGCGCGCCGCTGTCGAAAGGGAGAACGCGCACAGGCCCCGAGGAACGAGGGGCCGAGCACGATCGACCGTCGACAGTGGCTTAAAGCGCCCCGGAGGCGAACCGAGCCCTTAAAAAAATGGTGGTGGCCGGGTTCCTTCGCTCAGCCGTTACGCTGGACCCGTGGCAGTCGTCGATGTATCCGAAGAGCTCAAGTCCCTCTCCTCGACCATGGGGTCGATCGAGGCCGTCCTGGACCTCGACAAGCTGAGGGCCGACATCGCCGTGCTCGAGGAGCAGGCCGCGGTCCCGTCCCTCTGGGACGACCCGGATGCGGCGCAGAAGATCACCAGCAAGCTTTCGCACCTGCAGGCCGAGGTCCGTAAGACCGAGGCGCTGCGCGGGCGTATCGACGACCTGGAAGTGCTCTTCGAGCTGGCCGAGGCCGAGGACGACGCGGACACCCTCGCCGAGGCCGAGTCCGAGCTCGTGTCGGTGCGGAAGGCGCTGGACGAGATGGAGGTCCGTACGCTCCTCTCCGGCGAGTACGACGAGCGCGAGGCGCTCGTCAACATCCGCGCCGAGGCGGGCGGCGTCGACGCCGCGGACTTCGCCGAGCAGCTCCAGCGCATGTATCTGCGCTGGTCCGAGCGGCACGGCTACGGCACCGAGGTCTATGAGACGTCGTACGCGGAAGAGGCCGGCATCAAGTCGACCACCTTCGTCGTCAAGGCGCCGTACGCCTACGGCACGCTCTCCGTGGAGCAGGGCACCCACCGCCTGGTCCGTATCTCGCCCTTCGACAACCAGGGCCGCCGGCAGACCTCCTTCGCGGGGGTCGAGGTGCTCCCGGTCGTCGAGTCCAGCGACCATGTCGAGATCGACGAAACCGAACTGCGCGTGGATGTCTACCGCGCCTCGGGCCCCGGCGGACAGGGCGTCAACACCACCGACTCCGCGGTCCGGATCACGCATATCCCGACCGGCATCGTGGTCTCCTGCCAGAACGAGCGCTCCCAGATCCAGAACAAGGCGAGCGCCATGAACGTCCTCCAGGCGAAGCTGCTCGAACGCCGCCGCCAGGAGGAGCAGGCCAAGATGGACGCCCTCAAGGGCGACGGCGGCAACTCCTGGGGCAACCAGATGCGTTCGTACGTCCTGCACCCGTACCAGATGGTCAAGGATCTGCGGACGGACTTCGAGGTGGGCAATCCGCAGGGAGTGCTCGACGGCGAGATCGACGGTTTCCTCGAGGCCGGAATTCGCTGGCGCAAGCAGCAGGAGAAGTAATTTCGCGCTTTGTCGACAAGGGAACTGCCGCCTGTGGGGCGGCAGTTCCCTTTTATGTCACAGTTGCGTGCCCGCCGGCGGACAACTGACGCGTTTTCGGTCATCGCACGCGCAACGACCTTGACGGGTATCTCAAAACTCGGAATGGTGGCGCGTGGCATGCGTATTTCTGGGGCGCGTGCGACCGGGGGCGGAGCACACGGACCCCCAGGGCCGCTGCCCCGGACGCTGCACCAATGACGAATGAGCTACTGGGGGTAGCAAGCAGATGACCAAGAAGACGCGGATCCGCGTAGCGCGCATAGCGGCCGGCGCGGTGATCGCCGCGGGTGCTTCGCTGACCGCCGCGGGCGCCGCTCAGGCCGCCGGTATCGGCGTGTCCGTCGAGACCGGCCTGGTCGACGTCGGTCTCGGTATCGGAAATGACGACGGTGGCGCCGACGCCGGCCAGGACGGCGGCGGCGACCCGGGTGGGGTCGACGGCGGCACGGACGCCGGCCAGGACGGCGGCACGGACGCGGGCCAGGACGGCGGCACCGATGCCGGCCAGGACGGCGGCACGGACGCCGGTCAGGTTGGCGGCACCGACGCGGGCCAGGACGGTGGCACCGATGCCGGCCAGGTCGGCGGTACCGACGCGGGCCAGGTCGGCGGCACGGACGCCGGTCAGGTTGGCGGCACCGACGCGGGCCAGGACGGTGGCACCGATGCCGGCCAGGACGGCGGCCAGGACGGTGGCACGGATGCCGGCCAGGACGGCGGCACTGACGCGGGTCAGGACGGCGGCCAGGACGGTGGCACGGATGCCGGCCAGGACGGCGGCCAGGACGGTGGCACCGACGCGGGCCAGGACGGCGGCCAGGACGGCGGCACCGACGACGGTGCCGGCACCTGCACCGTCGACCTCGACGGCGCCGAGTGCGCCGACAACACCGACACCGACAGCGCCGGCTCCCAGCCGGTGCAGCAGGGTGCGGCCAAGGAGGAGCTGGCTGAGACCGGCGCCGCCGAGACCTCGTTCCTGCTGATCGGTGCGGCGACCATGATCGCGGGTGGCATCGGCTTCCGGATGCTGCCGCGTCTGGTCGGCGGTGGCCGTACCGCCGTCTGACCACGGGCGCGTACGACACGTAGTACCCAGTACGACACGTAGCACCCAGCACGTAGTACGACCTGTAGGACCCAGCACGTAGGACGACCCGTACCTCACGTGCGGAAGGGCCCGGACGCTCCACCAGCGTCCGGGCCCTTCTCTGTGCACATGTGCGGGGTGGGTGTTACGCGGGCTGGTGTGCCGCCACCAGCGCCACCGCCGCCACCAGCAGGACCAGCAGCGTCAGCAGAGCCACCGGGCTCAGGCCTCCCAGGGGGCCCTGCTGCTGGAGACGCTCTCTGTGGGCGCGGCAGACGCGGCACCTGCCTTCGCTGACAGGTCCCGCGCAGTTGGCGCACACCAATCGGTCGTAGGTCATGCGCATTCCTCCTCACCGCGCGGCGGAGCCGCTTCAGTGTCTCTCCGCTCAACGCTCGGGGGAACACGACCGTTCCCCCTACCACTGTGCCAGTTCCCGGCGGTTTCGGCGCGGCCGACCGGATTCCGTACGGCCCGGCAGGGGTGGCGACCGCCCGGCATCCGTGATAAATCGCCCAAGCCCGGCGTTCGGTCCCGGACGCGGACTGCGCACTCCTGTCGGGTTCGCGTAATGTCTCGCTCACCTACTCCCGGCCGACCGTGGTGCATCCGTGATCCGATTCGACAATGTCTCCAAGACCTACCCGAAGCAGAACCGCCCCGCCCTGCGTGACGTCTCCCTCGAAATCGAGAAGGGAGAGTTCGTCTTCCTGGTCGGTTCGTCCGGTTCTGGGAAGTCGACCTTCCTGAGACTGCTCCTCCGCGAAGAACGCACCAGCCATGGCATGGTGCATGTGCTCGGCAAGGACCTCGCGCGCCTGTCCAACTGGAAGGTGCCGCAGATGCGCCGCCAGCTCGGCACGGTCTTCCAGGACTTCCGGCTGCTGCCGAACAAGACCGTCGCGGAGAACGTGGCGTTCGCGCAGGAGGTCATCGGCAAGTCCCGCGGCGAGATCCGCAAGTCCGTCCCCCAAGTCCTCGATCTTGTCGGCCTCGGCGGCAAGGAGGACCGGATGCCCGGCGAGCTGTCCGGTGGTGAGCAGCAGCGCGTCGCCATCGCGCGGGCCTTCGTCAACCGCCCCATGCTGCTGATCGCGGACGAGCCGACCGGCAACCTCGACCCGCAGACCTCCGTGGGCATCATGAAGCTGCTGGACCGCATCAACCGCACCGGCACCACCGTCGTGATGGCGACCCACGACCAGAACATCGTCGACCAGATGCGCAAGCGCGTGATCGAGCTCGAGAAGGGCCGTCTGGTGCGCGACCAGGCGCGCGGCGTCTACGGCTACCAGCACTGAGCATCGAAAGCTGAAAGGACGCCATGCGCGCCCAGTTCGTCCTGTCGGAGATCGGCGTCGGTCTCCGCCGAAATCTCACGATGACCTTCGCCGTCATCGTCTCCGTAGCCCTCTCGCTCGCCCTGTTCGGCGGCGCGCTGCTCATGCGCGAGCAGGTCAGCCTGATGAAGGACTACTGGTACGACAAGGTCAATGTCTCGATCTTCCTCTGCAGCAAGAACGACGCGACGACCACACCCAAGTGCGCCAAGGGCGCCGTCACGAGCGTGCAGCAGAAGCAGATCGAGACCGATCTGAAGAAGATGGACAGCATCGTCGACACCGTCCACTTCGAGACGGCCGACCAGGCGTACAAGCACTACCGGGAGCAGTACGGCGACACTCCGATCGCCAGCACGATCACCCCGGACCAGATGCAGCAGTCCTTCCGCGTCAAGCTGAAGGACCCCGAGAAGTACCAGGTGGTGGCGACCGCCTTCGCGGGACGGGACGGCGTCCAGTCCGTCCAGGATCAACGCAACATCCTGCAGAACCTCTTCGATCTGATGAACGGCATGAATGTCGCCGCGCTCTGCGTGATGGCGCTGATGCTGGTCATTGCGCTGATGCTGATCGTGAACACCGTTCGCGTATCAGCGTTCAGCCGACGGCGAGAGACCGGGATCATGCGGCTCGTCGGCGCCTCCAGCTTCTATATCCAGATGCCGTTCATCATGGAGGCCGCGTTCGCCGGACTGATCGGCGGTGCGGTGGCCTGCGCGATGCTGATCCTCGGCCGCTACTTCCTGATCGACAACGGCCTTGCCCTGGCGGACAAGATGGAGCTGGTCAACTTCATCGGCTGGGACGCGGTGCTCGCGAAGCTCCCGTTGGTGATCGCCATCGGGCTGCTGATGCCCGCCGTGGCCGCCTTCGTCGCGTTGCGCAAGTATCTCCGGGTGTGACAAGTACCCCTGGCGTCGTCTCGACAAGCACCGTTCGGCTGCCAGGGGTTGTCCTAGACTCAACGCCATGTCGGGCTCCGAGTCGCACCACAGCGCCCGCGGTTTCCGCCGCGGGGCGGCCCTGACATTGGTCTTCGCGAGCGTGCTCGCCACGGCCGCGGCGACGAACTCCCTGCCGGGCGCCGACGAGAAGCCGCGCCGCGTGCCCACGCGTTCCGTGGCCTCGACGGTCGACAGCGACGATGTCACGAGGGCCGCCGCCGAGGCCATGGCCGACGGCAAGTCCGGCGCGGACGCGGCCGAGGAGGTCGTCAGCCGCAGCGGTGACCGCTGGGGCGCGGTCTACGACAAGCGGGAGTACGAGGAGTTCGAGCAGGCCCTCGACGGTGAGTACACCGGCGTCGGGCTCTCGGCCAGGCGCACCGCGGACGCTCTGATCGAGGTGGTCAGGGTCCAGCCGGGCGGCCCCGCGGAGAAGGCCGGCATCAGGTCCGGCGACACCATCCGGGACATCGACGGAAGCGGCGTCGCCGAGCGGCCCGTCACCGAGGTCATGGCGCTGCTGCGCGGCGACTCCGCGCGCGCGAGGACCGGCGCCACCGTCGTCGGCACCTCGGTCGTCCTGGGGCTGGAGCGGGACGGGTACCGCTGGACTCTGAGCCTGCGCCGGGCCAGGCTCGCCACCGAATCCGTCATGGTCGACTCGATCGGCGGCGACACGCTGCGGATCAGGGTCGACTCCTTCACCAAGGGGACGGGCAAGCGGGTACGGGACGCGGTCCTGGACGCCCCCCGGGGCGCCGGTGTCCTGCTCGATCTGCGGGGCAATGGCGGCGGGCTGGTCACCGAGGCGGTCACCGCCGCCTCCGCCTTCCTCGACGGCGGTCTCGTCGCCACGTACGACATACGGGGCGAGCAGCGCGCCCTGTACGCGGATCCCGGCGGTGACACCGACCGGCCCGTGGTGGTGCTGGTCGACGGTGGCACGATGAGCGCAGCCGAGCTGGTCACCGGCGCTCTGCAGGACCGCGGCCGGTCCATCACTGTCGGCTCCCGCACCTTCGGCAAGGGCTCGGTCCAGATGCCGAGCCGACTGCCCGACGGCTCCGTCGCCGAGCTGACCGTCGGCCACTACCGCACACCGGCCGGCCATGGCGTGGACGGCCGTGGTGTCACTCCGGATCTGCTGGTGAGCGAGCGCGCCGAGGAGCGGGCGCGGACCGTACTGAGCGGCCTCGGGGGCACGCCGTAAAGAAGTTGCGCCGAGGTGCGAAAATGGCGGGACTATGGCTAAGGAAACAGGGCGCAAACTGATTGCGCAGAACAAGAAGGCCCGGCACGATTACCACATTCTCGACACCTACGAGTGTGGGCTCGTGCTGACCGGTACCGAGGTGAAGTCGCTCCGTCAGGGACGGGCCTCGCTGGTGGACGGCTTCGTCCAGATCGACGGGCACGAAGCGTGGCTGCACAACGTGCATGTGCCCGAGTACAGCCAGGGGACCTGGACCAACCACACCGCCCGGCGCAAGCGCAAGCTCCTGATGCACCGGCTCGAGATCGACAAGCTGGAGTCCAAGTCGCAGGAGACGGGTCACACGATCGTGCCCCTGTCCCTGTACTTCAAGGACGGCCGGGCCAAGGTCGAGATCGCGCTGGCGCGGGGCAAGAAGGAGTTCGACAAGCGCCAGACGCTGCGGGAGAAGCAGGACCGGCGCGAGACGGACCGCGCGGTCTCGGCGGTGCGGCGGCGGCAGCGGGCCTGACCCGGCGGAATAAGCTGGCACCGTCGTGCGTTTGTCACGTACGATGGCACTCGCACCTCACGGCGGTTACCCGCTCGAAAATGAGCACCGCCCGATGGGTGTCTAATTCAATAGTGGCAAAAACATGGGGATGATCGGTTTCGACAGCGGATGTCGAAGCAGGGGAAGCGAGCCGAGGAAGCGGCAATGATCTCGTTAACCATATGTCGCAAACTATAATCGCCAATTCTAAGCGCGATTCCTCCGCCTTCGCACTTGCTGCCTAATTAGCAGCTAGCGAAGACTCTGCGGAGTGTCAGCCCGGGGCTGTTCCCGACCCGGATCCTGGCATCAGCTAGGGGACTAAACCTCTGAGCCCGGTCACGGGGCCCGGAGGGAAATCAAACAGTGACTGAGCCCGTCGGAGACTTGTCCGCGAGATCTCCGGGGCCGAGAAAATCACAGCGGACTGCGCTCGGAGAAGCCCTGGTTCTGCACCGTTGGACGCGGGTTCGATTCCCGCCATCTCCACAATTCCCATGTTCGCGGTAAACGAAGGCCCCGCTGCCCTGGCAGCGGGGCCTTCGTCGTGCCCGGCCGCTTTCTCAGCCGACACCGGGCGCCCTGCGGATGAGGCGTGAGGCCGCGACGGCTGTCAGCAGGGCGAGGATCGCGGCGCAGAGCGGAATGACGTACCCGTAGGCGGGGTCGGTGCGTTCCACGGTCCAGCCGCCGGCCGCCGAGCCGGCCGCGATACCGGCCAGCAGGGCGGTGACCGCCAGGGTCATTCCCTCGTTCAACCGGCTCTCGGGGGTGAGCCGCTGGACGAGCGTCATCCCCGTCACCATCGTCGGAGCGGTCGCGGCGCCCGCGACCAGCAGTCCGCAGGCGAGCAGGGGCAGCGACCCCGACGACCCCGACGCGGCCGCGAGCAGCGGCAGCGTCAGCAGCGCCGACATCCCGGCGAGGCAGAGCACCAGCCGGCGGACGATGCGGCGGGCGGGGCGCAGGGAGCCGAGCAGCAGGCCCGCTCCGCACGACCCCGCGGCCTGGAGCGCGAGCACCAGCCCGGACCAGGCCTGATGTCCGCGGTCGTCCGCGAAGGCGATCGTGACGACCGAGGTCGAGCCGAAGACCGCGCCCGTGGCGAGGAAGACGGCGAGGAGCGCGGTCAGCGCGGGCGAACGCATCGGGGCGCGTGACGCTTCCGTACGGCCGCTGGCGGGCGGCTCGGTGGAGCGCTGCGCCGCGAAGATCAGTACGCCGGTCAGCAGCAGGATCGCGCCGGTCAGGGTGCCCGCCTCGGGAAAGAGCGCGGTGCACAGGAAGGCCGCGATCACCGGGCCCAGCATGAAACAGAGTTCGTCGGCGGCCTGTTCGAAGGAGTTGGCGGTGTGCAGGGCCGCCGCGTTCGCGGGTGTGGCCGCCTTCGGGGCCGCCTCCGCCTCGCGATGGAGATGGGCCCAGCGGGCGCGGGACATACCGCCGAGGTTCGGGGTGGTGGCGGTCGCGGCGTACGCGGCGAAGAGCGTCCAGTCGGGGGCGCCGTAGCGTACGCACAGCAGCAGGACGAGCGAGCCGAGCGCGGCGAGCGCGGTGGCGGGCACGGCGATACGGGCCTGTCCGTACCGGTCGATGAGCCGCGCGGTCCACGGCGCGACCAGGGCGGTGACGACGAGACCGGTGGCGGTGACGGCGCCGGCGAGCGCGTACGAGCCGCGCGATCCGGCGATCATGATCACCGCGCTCACGCTGAACATCCCCATCGGGAGCCGGGCGAGGAGATTGCCCGCGGTGAAGGCGCGGGCGCCGGGGATCGCGAAGAGCCGGGCGTACGGGTTGGTGCGGGTGCGGGTGCGGGTGCGGGTGCGGGTGCGGCGCGGTCCGGGCGTGTGGCCGGGGTCGAACCGCGGCGCCAGGACCAGGGTGTCGCCCGTGACGGTCATCAGCGGAGGGTCGGGTGAGTGCGGCATGGCTTCACCCTCCTCGCCCGCCGCGCTCCCGGTCCAACACCTGATCCGTGGCCATTCACGCGGCCGTGTTGTGAAACGTGGCGGTCCCCGGGTTGAATACGGCGTGCCCCGAGACATCGATCCCCGGCTGCTGCGCGCCTTCACCGCCGCCGCGGAAGAGCTGCACTTCACCCGCGCCGCCGCCCGGCTGTACATCGCTCAGCAGGCCCTCAGCCGTGACATCCGCCGGCTGGAACGGGAGCTGGGCGCCGACCTGTTCGTACGGACCACCCGGCAGGTGACGCTGACGGCGGACGGCGAGCGGCTGCTGCCGTACGCCCGGCGGGTGCTGGCGGCCCAGGACGAGCTGCTGGCCGCCTGCGCGGGCGAGGAGCGACCGCTTCTCGTCGACCTCAACAGCGAGGGCATGGTGTCGGGGCGGGTGCTGGCCCGGGCCCGCGAACTCGCCCCGCGACACGAGCTGATGGCCCGCTTCGAGAGCGGTCTCACCGGCGCCGCGGCCGCGATCCTCGCCGGCCGGCTCGATGCCTCCTTCGGCTACTTCGAGGGGCTCACTCCCGCGTTGCGCTCCGGGCTCTCGCGCCAGCTCGTGCGCTACGAGCCGATGGCCGTGCTGCTTCCGTACGACCACCCCCTGGCCGAGCGCGCCGAGGTGCCGCTCGACGCACTCGCCGGCGAGTACGTGTACGCGGGGGCGGGCAATCCGGGGACCGTGGAGTGGACGGAGCTGGCGCGGCAGCTCTTCGCGGGGCGCTCCATCGAGGTGGCCCCGCCGGCGCCGATGGCGGTGGGGGCGGAGGAATTCCGGCGGGTGATGGAGAAGCACCGCACGCCGGTGCTCGCCGTACTGGATTTTCCCGCGATGCCGGGCGCGGTGCTGCGTCCGCTCGTCGACCCCGTACCCCTGTCACCGCTGTCCCTGGTGTGGCGCAAGGGACCGAATCACCCTGGAGTCGCGGCCCTGCGAGCCGCCGCGGCCGGACTCGCCGCCGAGGAAGGATGGCTGGAGCGTCCGCCCGGGAGCCGGCTTCATACCACCGTCACTCCTTCGATGCACAGCAACCCCTGAAGCAGAACTCGGGCGTCGTCGGCGTGCGCTACATTCTTGGTCCGGGTGCGGTGTGGTAGGGGGCGTTCGGTTCGGGTGGGGGCCCGGTCGACGGCATATCCGGCCAGCCGTATGCGCACCCAATACTGTCAGTGGTGGGGGATGTGCGTGCTGCAGTGAACAATTGGCAAGAAGATGCCCGAACCGGGCGTATGCATGAGCCGAGCGATGTCACCGTCGAACTCGACGGACTGGGCCGCCAGCTCTCGGAGTTGCCCGCGGGAACCCGTACCGCGCAGGAGTCAGGTCCCGCGCGGGAAGCCGGACCCGAAGGTTCGGACCGCCCCGTGTTCGTCGATGCCAGCGGCCGCCGGAGCAAGAAGTTCCGCCGGGCCGGCTGGGTCGTGGCCATCGCCTGTGCCTGCTATGCCATGACGCTGGTGGCCGCCCTGGTCGGTGGGAACTCCAGCGCGCCCTGGCTCCAGATACCCGGTCTCGCGGACAAGAAGAAGCCGGATACGGTCGAGATCCAGCCCGCTCCCACCACCAGCGTGTCCGTGGGAGTGACGCCCGGTGCGTCGGCGCCCACGCCCACGGCGACGGACGCGAACGGCGCGGTCATCCCGCTGCCTTCGGACAGCGCCACCCCGGGTGCCTCGGGCGAGCCCGAGCCGGGGACGTCGGTCTCGGCGAAACCGCCCAAGGCCTCGCCCGGCGCGGGCGGTACGAAGCCCGACCCGGGGACGTCCGTCGATCCCGGCTCCGATCCGGGCGGGGATCCCGGCACCACGGGCGGCACGGGCGGCGAGCCGCAGCAGCCGGATCCGCCCGTCGATTCGGGCTCCCCGACCGCCGACCCGAGCCCTTCCGCCGAGCTTCCGTCCGCACAACAAGGCGGCCAGCCGATGGCCGTGGAAGGCGCACCCTAGATGACTTCCTCAGGCAGACGGGCCCGTCCGCGCACCGGCGGGCTCGTCAGGCGGCGCAGGCTGCCCATGCGCTATCTGCTGCCCTCTCTCATCCTGGTCGCCCTGCTCGCGATGCTGATGCTGCGCGGTTATGTGCACAGTGAGATCCTCGCCGACCACCGCGTCCGTCCCGCGGCCGCCACCGACGAGGTGCCGGACCGGATACTCGGCGGCGGCCCGGTCATCGACGCGCGGGGCTCGGCCCCCGCCAAGTCGCTGAGCATCCCGGACCACAAGCTCGTCCTGACCTTCGACGACGGCCCCGACCCGGTGTGGACCCCCAAGGTCCTCGACAAACTGAAGGAGTACGACGCCCACGGCGTCTTCTTCGTCACAGGCACGATGGCCTCCCGCTACCCGGCTCTGGTGAAGCGGATGGTGGACGAGGGCCACGAGGTCGGCCTGCACACCTTCAACCACCCCGACCTCTCGTACCAGACCAAGTCCAGGATCGACTGGGAGCTCTCGCAGAACCAGCTGGCGCTGGCGGGCGCGGCCGGGATCAGGACGTCCCTCTTCCGGCCGCCGTACTCCTCGTTCGCCGACGCGATGGACAACAAGTCCTGGCCGGTCGCCCAGTACCTCGGCAGCCTCGGCTACATCACGGTGCTCGACACCACCGACAGCGAGGACTGGAAGCGCCCGGGGGTCGGCGCGATCAGCCGTAACGCCAGCCCGAAGCACGGCAAGGGCGCGATCGTGCTGATGCACGACTCCGGTGGCGACCGCTCGCAGACCGTTGCCGCGCTCGGCCACTTCCTGCCGAAGATGCAGAACAAGGGGTACGAGTTCGCCAACCTCACCGAGGCACTCGGCGCCCCCAGCGCCCACACCCCGGTCACCGGCACGAACCTCTGGAAGGGCAAGGCCTGGGTCGGCGCCGTCGCCCTCTCGGACAACATCACCGGCGCCCTGGTCGTCGGGCTCTCCGTGATCGGCGTCCTGGTCTTCGTACGGTTCGGCCTGATGCTGCTGCTCTCCTTCGCGCACGCGCGCAAGGTGCGCCGCCGCGGCTTCCGCTGGGGCCCGCCCGTCACCGAACCGGCGACGGTGCTGGTGCCCGCGTACAACGAACGCGAGTGCATCGCCAACACCGTGCGCTCGCTGATGGCCAGTGATCATCCGATCGAGGTCATCGTCATCGACGACGGCTCGACCGACGGGACCGCCGACATCGTCGAGGAGCTGTGGCTGCCGAACGTCCATGTCGTACGGCAGCCGAACTCCGGCAAGCCCGCCGCCCTCAACAACGGCATCGCGCACGCCCGTCACGACCTGGTCGTGATGATGGACGGCGACACCGTCTTCGAGCCGTCCACCGTGCGTGAGCTGGTACAGCCGTTCGGCGATCCGCGCGTCGGCGCGGTCGCGGGCAACGCCAAGGTCGGCAACCGCGACACCCTCATCGGGGCCTGGCAGCACATCGAGTACGTGATGGGCTTCAACCTCGACCGGCGGATGTACGACATGCTCCGCTGCATGCCCACCATCCCGGGCGCGGTCGGTGCCTTCCGGCGCCAGGCGCTGGACCGGGTCGGCGGCATGAGTGAGGACACCCTCGCCGAGGACACCGACATCACCATGGCCATGCACCGCGACGGCTGGCGTGTCGTGTACGCGGAGCGCGCCCGCGCCTGGACCGAGGCCCCGGAGTCCGTGCAGCAGCTGTGGTCCCAGCGCTACCGCTGGAGCTACGGCACGATGCAGGCGATCTGGAAGCACCGCCGCGCGCTCATCGAACGCGGCCCGTCCGGCCGCTTCGGCCGCGTCGGTCTGCCGCTGGTCGCGCTCTTCATGGTGCTGGCGCCGCTGCTGGCCCCGCTGATCGACGTATTCCTGCTGTACGGCCTGGTCTTCGGCCCCACCCAGAAGACCGTCGTCGCCTGGCTGGGCGTCCTGCTGATCCAGGCCGTCTGCGCCGCGTACGCCTTCCGGCTCGACCGCGAGCGGATGACCCATCTGATCTCGCTGCCCCTCCAGCAGATCCTCTACCGGCAGCTCATGTATGTGGTGCTGCTCCAGTCCTGGATCACCGCGCTCACCGGCGGCCGGCTGCGCTGGCAGAAGCTGCGCCGTACCGGCGTGGTGGAGGCGCCCGGCTCGATTCCGGGCCCGCGCGGACGCGGCACCGATCGGAGGCCCGTGGCGTGACCACTCATCCCGCTGGCACCGGGGGCGTCCCCCGGGCCAGACACAAGGCGGCCTCCGGGCCGACGGGGCCGGATCCCGTACCGGCCGCCGCGGCCCCGGGCGACGCGCCCGCCAGGCCCGGCCGGGACCGCTATCTGGATCTGCTGCGGGCCGTCGCGCTGGTGCGTGTCGTGGTCTTCCATATTTTCGGCTGGGCCTGGCTGACGATCCTCTTCCCGTCCATGGGCGTGATGTTCGCGCTGGCCGGATCGCTGATGGCCCGGTCGCTCTCGCGGCGGTCGGGCGCGAGCGTCATCCGCGGCCGGCTGCGGCGGCTGCTGCCCCCGATGTGGGCCTTCGCACTTGTCATCGTGCCGCTGATGTTCGTGCTGGGCTGGCAGCCGGCCAGGGAGGAGGGCCTGTGGTGGTTCATCAGACTGGCCAACTACCTCGTCCCGTTCGGCGCCCCGCCGTACCCCTTCGAGAGCGGTGACCCGGGCGGCTGGCTGGACCAGTCCTGGGCGGACCAGGCGGCAGGACCGCTCTGGTACATCCGCGCCTACCTCTGGTTCGTCATCGCCTCACCGCTCCTCCTCCGGGCCTTCCGTAAGGTCCCGTGGGCGACGCTGGCCTTCCCGGTCGCCCTCACCGCCGTCATCGGCACGGGCCTGGTGGAGGTCCCCGGCGAGGCGGGGCTCGCGCTGACCGACTTCGCGGTCTACGGCGCCTGCTGGGTGCTCGGCTTCGCCCACAACGACGGGATGTTCCAGAAGATCCCGCGCTACCTCACCGTCTCGCTGGCCACCTTCTCCATGGCCTTCGGCCTGTGGTGGGCCTCCGGCCATCTCGGCCCGGAGGGGTGGAACTTCGACGAGATCCCGCTCGCCGAGGCGACCTGGTCGCTGGGCTTCGTCGCGATCCTGCTTCAGTACTCCCCGTCCTGGCAGAGACTTCCCGGCAGGCTGGCGACGTACGACTCGGTGATCACCCTCGCCAACAACCGTGCCGTGACGATCTATCTGTGGCACAACCTGCTGATCATGGCGACGGTTCCGCTCATCGACCAGCTCTGGAACATCCCCGGGATAGACGCCTTCTCGGCGGAGCTGGACGCGTCGTACTCCGTCCTGACCCTGGTCCTCGTCTGGCCACTGATCGCCCTGATGATCCTCGCCGTGGGCTGGGTTGAGGACGTGGCGGCCCAGCGCCGGCCGCGCCTGTGGCCGAACGGCTCGACCCCCGCGCGGCCACGGGCGGCGGGCTCGCACACGCGCTGACGCGCCGGCGTGGGGATCACGGCCGGACCGCGTGCGCGGAACTCTCCCGGACGATCAGCTCGGGTGTCAGCAGGACGTGTTCCGGGGCTCCTTGCGGATCCTTTATCCGGCTGAGGACAAGCCGGGTACAGGCCCGGCCGACCTCGTCCAGGGGCTGCCGGAGACTGCTCAGGCCGGGGGAGAGCAGCGCGGCCGCGGAGGAGTCGTCGAAGCCGACGACGGCGACGTCTTGTCCGGGTGTCCGGCCGCTGTCCCGCAGCGCCCGGTAGCAGCCGAGGGCGAGGGTGTCGCTGGCCGCCACCACCGCCGTGATGCCCTTCGGGAGGAGCGGTCCGACCGCGTCCCGGGCCGCGTCGACGTCGTCCAGCGCGGTGACCCGCAGGTCGCGCACGGACAGACCGTGCCGGCGCATCGCCTCGCGCCAGCCCAGCGCCCGGTCGTCGCCGACGCCGGAGCCGCGGGGCCAGCCGAGGAAGGCGATCCTGCGGTGGCCGAGACCGACGAGATGGTCGACGGCGGCCGCGGTCCCATGGGCGCCGTCGACGTCCACCCAGTCCCCTACGGAGCGGGCCGACCAGGGGCGGCCGAACGCGACGAAGGGGATACCGCGCTTGTGCAGCCAGCCGGGGCGGGGGTCGCCGCGGTGGGTGTTGCTCAGGACGAAGGCGTCCACCGACTGTTCGCGTAACAGCTCGGCGTAGCAGTCGGGTTCGTCCTCGGTGCGGGCGGGCGCGGCGAAGAGCAGGACCCGGTATCCGGTCTGGTTCGCCGAGTCCGAGAACGCGTGCAGGAAGTGCTCCATCACCGGCCCGGACACCGCGTCGACCGCCGCCTGGACGCCGTAACCGATCAGCCGGCTGGACCGGGTGCGCAGGGAGCGGGCGGCCTGGTGAGGCCGGTAGTCCAGCTCGGTGATGGCCCTGCGGACCCGCTCCAGGGTCCGCGGGGCCAGCAGGTCGGGGGAGTTGAGCGCGTTGGACACCGTCTGAGGCGATACTCCCGCCCGCTGGGCGACCAGTGCCAGCGTGGCCGGCCTGTCCCCGCGCCCACCGGACGTCGTCGTACGTGCCATCAGTCGTCTCCGTCTCTGGATGCCGTGCGAGCCGCCACATCCCTTACTGGCCGCGCCAGTTCAGGGTTTCATGCGGGAAAACGGTTCGTGCCATGGTTTTTCGCCGCTTGCGGGAATAGTGAGGAGCAGCGGGGAAATCCCGGCGAACCGAGCCCCGGCAATGACGATCCCGTCCGGCGCGAGCGAGCGGGACGAGGGACCTGGGCACGACCTTCACGATCGGGGTCACGGCCGCCCGGCGGGCCGACGAGCCAGGCCCTGTCCGGCGGATCTTCGCGGGCCCGGGCGCGCTGCTCCGGCGCCGCGGCGGCTCCGTCGTCCACGCCCCCGTGCTGCGGATTGTACCGCCCGCCGACGACGCCGGGTTTCTCTGCCGCGCGCCCAACGGACCTGCGCCTGAACGCTGTTGCGTCTCACCGGGGCCCCGGGCCACGGGGACCGCCGGGTCCGGGGCCCGATCACGTCGGTACGGTACGGAGATGGCCAACGACTCCTCCATCCGCCTCCGGCCCGCGACCCCGGACGACGCCGAACTCGTCGCCGAGGCATTCGTCCGCAATCGCGAACATATGCGCCCCTGGGAGCCGTACCGTCCCGCCGACTTCTTCACCCCGCGGGCCCAGGCCAACCGGCTCGCCGATCCGTCCGTCCGGCGCTGGCATCTCGCCGACGGCGGGCGCATCGTCGGCGAGGCGACGCTCTCCGGCATCGCCCTCGGGCACTTCCGCAACGCGCATGTCGGCTACTGGACAGATGCCGCGTACACCGGCCGCGGCCTGGCGACCCGCGCCGTCGAGGAGGCCTGCCGCGCGGCCCGCGAGGACCTGGGCCTGCACCGCGTCGAGGCGGCCACGGTGCTCGCCAACGGCGCGTCGCAGGCGGTTCTGCGTAAATGCGGCTTCGAGGTGATAGGCACCGCGCCGCGCTATTCGCATATCGACGGGGAGTGGCGCGACGTCTATCTCTTCCAGCGCATCCTGCACGACGGCCCGCCGAACGCCGCGCCTTAGGCCCTGTGCGGGCCCAGTCCGGGCCCCTGTGCGGGCAGTGGCACCGGTAGCAGGGGTTCCGGCCGGGCCCCGGGGCGGGCACTCTGAGGAGGACGGCACGCACCGGTGATCCCGAGGCGGTGACAGGCACATGACGGCGGGCATGGGCTCGTACGAGTGGCGGTTCGACTCCGGGCGGGTCTGCCTGGATCTGGTGGCCACCGGAGAACCGACCACCAGAGGGCGGGAACAGCTCGACGGTGCCGTACCGCTCGGCCATTGGCTGATCGGGGCCGGACTGGTGCCGCAAGGCACTCCGCTCGCCGCGGTCGACGCCCGCTGGGTGCGGTCCTTCGCCGCACTCCGTGACGGCGTGGGCCAGCTGGTACGCGCCGAGATCGACGGCCGGGACGCGGCCGCCGCCCTGGAGCGCGTCAACGCGCTGGCCGCGGGGGCGCCGCCGGGGATCAGGGCCGTACGGGGCGAGGGCGGTGATCTCGTACGGGCGCTGAGCGCCGAGCCCGAGTGCGACGCGCTGCTGGCCGTGGTCGCCAGGGACGCGGTGGAGCTGCTCACCGACCCGGCCGCGCGGGCCCGGCTGCGGCAGTGCGAGGGCGACAGCTGCCGCCGGGTGTATCTGGACACCTCGCGGGGGCGGCGGCGCCGCTGGTGCTCCAGCGAGGTGTGCGGCAACCGCGAGCGGGTCGCCAGACACCGCCGCCGGGTGGCCCTCGCCCGCGCCTGAGCCCGGAGGCCGTGAGTCCGGATCCCTGAGCCCCGGGGCCGCGCGGCCGTGGCGAAAGATCTGAAAGTTTTTCCCCGGCCGTTGAGTGCCCGCTGCCGATCTTCCGTAGTGATGGGGGAGAAGCAGCCATGAAGGTCTCGACCGGGAGGTTCAGGTGCGCAAGGATGCGGCCGTGGCCGATGACCGTCCTCACCGTGCCCGGCACCGGAGCGAGGCACCGCGCACCAACCTCTCGCCTCCTGATGAGGAGCTGATGCGCGCCCTGTACCGGGAGCACGCCGGACCGCTGCTCGCGTATGTACTGCGTCTCGTCGCGGGCGACCGCCAGCGGGCCGAGGACGTCGTGCAGGAGACGCTCATCCGTGCCTGGAAGAACGCCGGTCAGCTCAACCGGGCCACCGGCTCTGTCCGACCCTGGCTGGTGACGGTCGCCCGGCGTATCGTCATCGACGGCCACCGCAGCCGGCAGGCCCGGCCGCAGGAGGTCGATCCGTCGCCGCTGGAGGTCATGCCCGCGGAGGACGAGATCGACAAGGCGCTGTGGCTGATGACGCTCTCTGATGCGCTCGACGATTTGACCCCTGCCCACCGGGAAGTGCTCGTAGAGACGTACTTCAAGGGACGTACGGTCAATGAGGCGGCCGAGACGCTCGGCATACCCAGCGGGACCGTGCGTTCACGGGTGTTCTACGCACTGCGTTCCATGAAGCTCGCGCTGGAGGAGAGGGGGGTCTCGGCATGACCACGCACGAGCAGTACGGACTGGGCGACGAAAGTACTGTGCATGATGCCGTCGGTGCGTATGTCCTCGGCATTCTCGACGATGCCGAAGCCACCGCCTTCGAGGAGCATCTCGCCGGCTGCCCGCTGTGCGCCGTCCGTCTGGAGGAGTTCTCCGGGATGGAGCCGATGCTGGCCATGCTGGCGGACAACCCGGCCCCCTTCGCCGGTCCCGGCCCGTCCGCCACGCCCTTCGCGCAGCTGCCGACGCCCGCCGTCTCCGTACAGCCGAGTCCACGGCTGCTCGACCGGCTGGTCGACGAGGTCGCCGTCAAACGCGCCCAGCGCAAGCGCCGGGGGATGTACCTGGTCGCGGCGGCCGCGGCGCTGATCATCGGCGGACCCGCGGTGGCCTATGTCGCCTCCTCGGGCGACGGCGGCACCGCCAATGAGGCCACGGCGGAGCCGCACCCCACCAGCCCGGCCGAGGACGCCTTCTTCAACCACATGGCGGAGAAGGTCCGGGCCACCGACGCCACCACGAAGGTCAGTGCGACCATCGGGATGGAGCCGAAGGGCTGGGGGACGCACACCGTCCTGGAGCTGAAGAACGTCAAGGGTCCGCTCAAATGCAGCCTGGTCGCCGTCTCCAAGACCGGCGAGGAGGAGGTCGTCACCTCCTGGTCGGTGCCCGCATGGGGGTATGGGATCGCCGACAGCCCGCACAAGGTGTCCAAGAGTCCGCTGTACGTCCACGGCGGTACGGCCATGGAGAGCAACGAGATCGATCACTTCGAGGTCCGTACGTTCGACGGCAAGCGACTGGTGGAGGTCGGCGCCTGACATACCCGCCCCCTTCGCGTACGGTTGACGGCTGCCCGATGCACGTCATGAAGGGGGCCTCGGTGGCCGCGCAGGATGCCGCTGTTGAAACCGCTGGACCCGCCGTCGATCCCGTACGCGACACGGAGCACGACTCCGTACGCGCACGCGAGATCGGCGTCGAACAGCACCATCTGGACCAGGTGTACCGCCGCCTCGAGGAGAAGATCCACGAGGCGGAGTTCCTGATGAACGACGCCGCCAAACGGGGGCAGGTCGGCACACCCGGAGCCCTCGCCGAGCGCGACGCCCAGGTTTTCCGGGCCGGGATCCATCTCAACCGGCTCAACAACGAGTTCGAGGACTTCCTCTTCGGACGGATCGATCTGCTGCCCGGGAAGGACGGAAAGAAGGGCCCGGACGGCGCGTACACCTCGGTGGAACCCGCCGACGACGCCATCAGGGCCGACCGCACGGCCGATATCGCCGAGACACTGCACATCGGCCGGATCGGGGTCCTCGACTCCGACTACTCGCCGCTGGTCATCGACTGGCGCGCGCCCGCCGCCGCGCCCTTCTACCGGGCCACGCCGGTGGACCCCGGCCGGGTCGTACGCCGGCGGGTCATCCGCTCCAAGGGCCGCAAGGCCCTCGGGGTCGAGGACGACCTGATGCGCCCGGAGCTGACCGCGTCGCTGGACGGCGTTCCGCTGGCCGTCATCGGTGACGGCGCGCTGATGGCCGCGCTCGGCCAGGCCCGCAGTCACACGATGCGGGACATCGTCTCCTCCATCCAGGCGGAGCAGGACCTGGTGATCAGGGCCCCCGCGGCCTCCGTCACCGAGGTGATGGGCGGTCCTGGCACGGGCAAGACCGCGGTCGCGCTGCACCGCGCCGCGTACCTGCTCTACCAGGACCGGCGGCGCTACGCGGGCGGCATCCTGGTCGTCTCGCCGACGCCGCTGCTCGTCGCGTACACGGAGGGCGTGCTGCCCTCGCTGGGCGAGGAGGGGCAGGTCGCGATCCGCGCCGTGGGGTCGCTGGTGGACGGCGCGGAGGCCACGGCGTACGACGAACCGGCCGTGGCCCGTGTGAAGGGCTCGGCGCGGATGCTGAAGGTGCTGCGCAACGCGTCCAGGGGCGCGCTGGAAGGGGCCACGACGGCCGCCGGGAACCGGGGAGGACGGGGCGGACGGGGCAGGCATCAGGCGGGCCGTGCAGGTCAGGCGGGGCAGCCGGCCCAGCTGGCCTTCGGCGACGACGAGGCGTCGGGGACGGGATCGGGAACGGCGTCGGGGATGCCGGGTGGCGGTCGCGATGACATGCCCGCCGGGCCCGTACCGGCCGACCGGCTCCGGGTCGTCGCCTTCGGCCGCAGGCTGGAGCTGGAGGCCGAAGAGCTCCACCGCATCCGGCACTCCGTCCTCAGCGGCACCGCGCCCGTCAACCTGCTGCGCCCACGGGCCAGAAGACTGCTCCTGGACGCCCTCTGGGCGAAGTCCGGCGCCGCAGCGCGGGCCGGCGAGTACGTGTCGAAGGGAGACGCCGAGCTGGCCGCCGAGCTGCGCGGCGGCTTCGACGACGACATCACGTCCGAGGACAGCTTCCTGGAGTTCCTGAACGCCTGGTGGCCCGAGCTGACCCCGCGCGGGGTGCTCGCCGCGATGGCCGACGAGCGGCGCCTCGGCCGCTGGTCCCGCCGTGTCCTCAACCAGGGCGAGACCCGGCGCCTGGCCCGCTCGCTCAAGCGGCTCGGCCCCGACGGCAAGGGCCCGCTCTCCGTGCACGACGTGGCGCTGCTGGACGAGCTGGAGACGCTGCTCGGCTCGCCGCCGCGGCCCAGGAAGCGGCGTGAGCTCGACCCGCTGGACCAGCTCACCGGTCTGGAGGAGCTGATGCCGCAGCGCGAGGAGTCGCAGCGTGAGCGGGCCGAGCGGCTGGCGGCGGAGCGTACCGAGTACGCGCACGTCATCGTCGACGAGGCGCAGGACCTGACGCCCATGCAGTGGCGGATGGTCGGCCGCCGTGGCCGGCACGCCACCTGGACGGTCGTCGGCGACGCCGCGCAGTCGTCCTGGTCGGACCCGGACGAAGCGGCGGAGGCCCGTGACGAGGCGCTCGGCACCCGTCCGCGCCGCCGCTTCACCCTGACCGTGAACTACCGCAACCCGGCCGAGATCGCCGAGCTGGCGGCGAAGGTCCTGGCGCTCGCCATGCCCGGCATGGAGTCCCCGAGGGCGGTGCGCTCCACCGGCGTGCGGCCCCGGTTCCGGGTCGTACAGGACGGGGATCTCGCCGGGACCGTACAGGCGGAGGCGCGGCGCCTGCTGGAGCGGGTGGACGGCACCGTTGGTGTCGTCGTCGCCATGAACCGGCGCGAGCAGGCGGCGCGCTGGCTGGCCGGGCTCGGCGAACGGGTGGTGGCGCTCGGCAGCCTGGAGGCCAAGGGGCTGGAGTACGACGCGACGGTCGTGGTCTCCCCGGCGGAGATCGCGGACGAGTCGCCGGCCGGTCTTCGCCTGCTGTACGTGGCGCTGACCCGGGCGACGCAGCAGCTCACGGTGGTCTCGGCGGCCCGGGACGAGCCCGACGCGGAGGGAGTACCGGACCTGCTCCGGGATTGATTCCGAGTCAACTCGCGATGCGGGAATCGCTTACCGGGGTGGTTTGTTAGCCTGGTGTTGGCACCGGCTCGATCCAAGCCCCCGGGCCCAACCTTAGTCGCTTCGAGCGACCACTTGCCGCGAGGCGAGCATGGCGGGTCGGTGCCACCTTTTCCGTACGGAAGCAGGTCCTCACCAGCAACGGTGGGGACCTGTTTCCGTTGCGCGCACCGCTGCTAGTGTTTCTCGCCTGGCGGAATAAACCTTCCGAAGGTACCCGCCTTTACCTGCTACCCGCAGGTAGGTGCGACCATCGGATGGCACCGCCGGGACGAGGGCCGGGCGGGGCGGCAATGCGGCTAGGGAAAGAAGAGGAACTCGGTCATGGCAACGGCGCCCAGCGTCTCGTACTCGATGACGGTCAGGCTGGAGGTGCCCGCGAGCGGTACCGCGGTCTCTCAGCTGACCACGGCCGTGGAATCCTCCGGCGGCTCAGTGACCGGTCTGGACGTGACCGCCTCCGGCCACGAGAAGCTCCGGATCGACGTCACGATCGCCGCGTCCTCCACCGGGCACGCGGATGAGATCGTCAAGGAGCTGCGGGAGATCGAGGGCGTCGTCCTCGGCAAGGTCTCCGACCGTACGTTCCTGATGCACCTCGGCGGCAAGATCGAGATGCAGTCCAAGCACCCCATCCGCAACCGTGACGATCTCTCGATGATCTACACCCCGGGCGTGGCCCGGGTCTGCATGGCCATCGCGGAGAACCCCGAGGACGCCCGGCGCCTCACCATCAAGCGCAACTCCGTCGCGGTCGTGACGGACGGCTCCGCCGTGCTGGGCCTGGGCAACATCGGCCCCATGGCGGCGCTGCCGGTGATGGAGGGCAAGGCGGCCCTGTTCAAGCGCTTCGCCGGTATCGACGCCTGGCCGATCTGCCTGGACACCCAGGACACCGACGCCATCGTCGAGATCGTCAAGGCCATCGCCCCCGGCTTCGCGGGCATCAACCTGGAAGACATCTCCGCGCCCCGCTGCTTCGAGATCGAGGCGCGGCTGCGTGAGGCCCTGGACATCCCGGTCTTCCACGACGACCAGCACGGCACCGCGATCGTGGTGCTCGCGGCCCTGACCAACGCGCTGCGCGTGGTGGACAAGGCCGTCGGAGACGTACGCGTCGTCATGTCGGGCGCCGGCGCGGCCGGTACGGCCATCCTCAAGCTGCTGATCGCGGCGGGCGTCAAGCACGCGGTGGTCGCCGACATTCACGGTGTGGTGCACGCGGGCCGCGCGGACCTGATCGAGGCCGCCCCCGAGTCGCCGCTGCGCTGGATCGCCGACAACACCAACCCCGAGGGCGTCACGGGCACGCTGAAGGAGGCCGTGGTCGACGCGGACGTCTTCATCGGTGTCTCCGCCCCGAACGTGCTCGACGGCGACGATGTCGCGGCCATGGCGGAGGGAGCGATCGTCTTCGCGCTCGCGAACCCGGACCCGGAGGTCGACCCGACGATCGCCCGCGAGACGGCGGCAGTTGTGGCCACAGGCCGCTCCGACTTCCCCAACCAGATCAACAATGTGCTGGTCTTCCCCGGTGTCTTCCGCGGGCTGCTGGACGCCCAGTCCCGTACGGTGAACACGGAAATGATGCTCGCCGCGGCGGCCGCCCTCGCGGATGTCGTCACGGAGGACGAGCTCAACCCGAACTACATCGTTCCCTCGGTCTTCAACGACAAGGTCGCGGGCGCGGTGGCGGGCGCTGTGCGCGGCGCCGCCAAGGCGGCCGGCGCGACGGTGTGACGGCCCCCACGTCCGTCTGACGCCCGGCGCGTCGCGATTCGCCGGGCCCCACGGGCCCCTCTAGGGTGGCGGACCATGAGCCCACCCGCTCCAGGGAGGTTTTCAGGGCCTCCGGGGGGTTCAGGGCCCCAGGCTCCAAGGAGTCTCCACAGAGTCGACGGAACGTCACGACGACGAGGCAGTGGCGCTTTTCGTGTGACTCCGGAGGGTGCCGGATTGGCTTTCCCGCCGCTGGTGGGGGCAGGATGCGTATTCGGGCGCGAGGGTCTGTCAGCAGACCCGGGTCCGGGGACTGTCCGAGGGCCCTGGCAGCATCGGCTTCGATCTCACGCCTTACAGGCAAGAAGAACACGGGAGTAACAACATGAACCGCAGTGAGCTGGTGGCCGCCCTGGCCGACCGTGCCGAGGTGACTCGCAAGGACGCCGACGCCGTGCTGGCCGCTCTCGCCGAGACCGTCGGCGAGGTCGTCGCCAAGGGCGACGAGAAGGTCACCATCCCCGGCTTCCTGACCTTCGAGCGCACCCACCGTGCCGCTCGCACCGCTCGTAACCCGCAGACCGGCGACCCGATCCAGATCCCGGCCGGCTACAGCGTGAAGGTCTCCGCGGGCTCCAAGCTCAAGGAAGCCGCCAAGGGCAAGTAAGACCCATAGGCACAGCACAGGGGCGGCCACCCGGACCGGGTGGCCGCCCCTGATGTATCTACGTGCGTCCATCAGGCGTCTCCAGGGGCGTCCGTACGTTTCCGCAGGCCCCTGGAGACGCCTGATGGCCCCGCTCCGGGGAGCGGGGCCATCAGCGGGCCGATCCGGGCCGTGAACCGGTCGCAGACAGGTCAGGGCAGGTCAGAGCAGGTCAGACGAGTGCGCCGCCCGGCAGCTCGACCTTCGCGCCCAGCTCGATGAGCTTGTCCATGAAGTTCTCGTAGCCACGGTTGATCAGATCGATGCCGTGCACGCGGGACGTGCCCTGCGCCGCCAGCGCCGCGATCAGATACGAGAAGCCGCCCCGCAGGTCGGGGATGACCAGATCCGCGCCCTGGAGCCGCGTCGGACCCGACACGACCGCGGAGTGCAGGAAGTTGCGCTGGCCGAAGCGGCAGTCCGAGCCGCCCAGGCACTCCCGGTAGAGCTGGATGTGCGCGCCCATCTGGTTGAGCGCGGAGGTGAACCCGAGCCGCGACTCGTACACCGTCTCGTGGACGATGGAGAGGCCCGAGGCCTGGGTCAGGGCCACCACCAGCGGCTGCTGCCAGTCGGTCTGGAAACCGGGGTGCACGTCCGTCTCCAGCGCGATGGCGTTGAGCGAGCCACCCGGATGCCAGAAGCGGATGCCCTTGTCGTCGATCTCGAAGGCGCCGCCGACCTTGCGGTAGGTGTTGAGGAAGGTCATCATCGACCGCTGCTGCGCGCCGCGGACATAGATGTTGCCCTCGGTGGCCAGCGCCGCCGAGGCCCAGGAGGCGGCCTCCAGACGGTCCGGGAGCGCCCGGTGCGTATAACCGTCGAGCCGGTCGACACCGGTGATCCGTATCGTCCGGTCGGTGTCCATGGAGATCATCGCGCCCATCTTCTGCAGTACGCAGATGAGGTCCTCGATCTCCGGTTCCACCGCGGCGTTCGACAGTTCGGTGACGCCCTCGGCCAGCACGGCCGTCAGCAGCACCTGCTCCGTCGAGCCGACCGACGGGTACGGCAGCCGGATCTTGGTGCCGCGCAGCCGCTGCGGGGCTTCCAGGTACTGGCCGTCCGCCCGCTTCTCGATCGTCGCGCCGAACTGGCGCAGCACGTCGAAGTGGAAGTCGATCGGCCGGCCACCGATGTCACAGCCGCCCAGACCCGGGATGAAGGCATGACCGAGCCGGTGCAGCAGCGGTCCGCAGAAGAGGATCGGGATGCGCGACGAGCCCGCGTGGGCATCGATGTCAGCGACGTTGGCACTCTCGACGTGGGTCGGGTCGAGGATCAGCTCGCCCGGTTCGTCGCCGGGGCGGACGGTCACTCCGTGCAGCTGCAGCAGTCCCCGGACCACCCGTACGTCACGGATGTCCGGCACATTGCGCAGCCGGCTCGGTCCGCTGCCGAGCAGCGCGGCGACCATGGCCTTCGGCACCAGGTTCTTCGCGCCGCGGACGCGGATCTCGCCCTCCAGCGGGGTTCCGCCGTGGACAAGCATTACATCGTCTGTGCCGGTCATGAATCTCGCGTTCCGGAGTGGGCGGGCAGATGGCCAATCATCAAAGGGTAAGGGCCCGGAGCCCCTGTCCCGTAAGGCCTGGGGGCCACCGGACTTGGAAAAGAACCCGCCGCGCCACGCACGGTGGAGCATTCCTCGCACAGAGTCACCGTCCCCCGGTCCGCCCGGCCGTGCGCTCCCGCTGCCGCAGTGCGCCCTGAGCTGCGCGCACACCCACTCTGCCGGGCCCTCCCCGCGGAAGCCGAATATGCGAGATCATGTCTCGCATGACCGAGGTGTCCTCGCTCACAGGGCGGCTGCTTGTCGCGACACCCGCCCTCACCGACCCGAATTTCGCTCGCGCGGTGGTCCTGCTGCTCGATCACGACGACGAGGGTTCCCTCGGCGTGGTCCTCAACAGGCCGACCCCGGTGGGTGTTGAGGACATCCTGGAGCCCTGGGGGGAGTTGGCGGGGGAGCCCGGGGTGGTCTTCCAGGGCGGTCCCGTCTCGCTCGACTCGGCGCTCGGTCTCGCCGTCATCCCGGGCGACGAAGGGCCGCTGGGCTGGCGCAGGGTGTACGGCGCGATCGGTCTCGTCGATCTGGAGACGCCGCCGGAGCTGCTCGCGCGGGCGCTCGGCTCGCTGCGGATCTTCGCCGGATACGCGGGCTGGGGGCCCGGCCAGCTGGAGGACGAGCTGCGCGAAGGGGCCTGGTACGTCGTCGAGTCGGAGCCGGGCGATGTGTCGTCCCCACGGCCGGAGAGCCTGTGGCGGGCGGTGCTGCGCCGGCAGCGCAGCGAGCTGGCCATGGTCGCGACATATCCGGACGATCCCTCGCTCAACTGACCGCTCGGCCGGCCCCGGGGCGGGGCGTACACGGCGTGTCGGCGCGATGCGTGAGCGGATGGCTCCGGAGTGCACGGACCCAGGGACTCCGCGAGGCCCCGAGCGTGGGTACCCTTGGCGCTTATGAGCACTCTTGAGCCCGAGCGCGGGGCAGGTACGGGCACCCTCGTGGAGCCGACACCGCAGGTGTCGAACGGCGACGGTGACCACGAGCGCTTCGCCCACTACGTCCAGAAGGACAAGATCATGGCGAGCGCCCTCGACGGCACTCCCGTGGTGGCACTGTGCGGGAAGGTCTGGGTACCGGGGCGCGACCCCAAGAAGTATCCGGTCTGCCCGATGTGCAAGGAGATCTACGAGTCCATGGGCCCCGGCGGGGACAAGGGCAAGGACAAGGGCGGTAAGGACAGCAGCAAGAAGTAGCGGCTGGTCCTCCGTCGGACGGCCTCCGGGACGCGCGTGTGCCGCGCGTCGCGGAGGCCGTTCGCGTTGTGTGGAGTGCCGTTCGCGGTCGGTGGAGTGCCGTGCGCGGTCACAGAGTGGTTGAGACCACTTGTCGGCGTGTTCCGGACGTGCTCGGATGAAGCGCTCTCCTGGAATCGCGGCCCCGGTCGCGGCACTTCAACGCCAAGGACGGACGAGATGGATCTGATCCCGGACCCCCGGCGGGCGTGGCCGGAGCAGCCAGGAGCGGGCCCGTTCCCGCTCGACAGCGACACCCGGATCGAGGCGCACCCCGGCACGGAGGGCGTCGCCCGCTGGCTCCGTACGGCCGTCGGGGCCGCGACCGGCCTGCCGTTCGCGGACAGTGCCGACGGGGGCGGTGCGGATGTGTACGGCGCGGACGGGGGCGGTGACAACGGGGGCGGCGTCGGTGGCGACAACGTGATCGTCCTGGAGATCAGCGACGCCGTCGAACGGGAGTTGGGCCCCGAGGGCTACCGGCTCACCGTCGACGCCTACGCGATCCGCGTCGACGGCGGCAGCGCGGCCGGGGTCTTCTGGGGCGCGCAGACCCTCCGTCAGCTGCTCGGTCCCGACGCGTACCGGAAGGCCCCGGTCGGTTCCGGGCGGGAGTGGACCGTACCGATGACCGTCATCGAGGACGCGCCCCGCTTCGCCTGGCGGGGCCTGATGCTCGACGTGGCACGCCACTTCATGCCCAAGGACGGCGTCCTGCGCTATCTGGACCTGCTCGCCGCCCACAAGCTGAATGTCTTTCACTTCCATCTCACCGACGACCAGGGCTGGCGGGTCGAGATCAAGCGCCACCCGAAACTGACGGAAGTCGGCGCCTGGCGCTCACGCACCAAATGGGGCCACCGCGCCACCGAACTGTGGGACGAGAAACCGCACGGCGGTTACTACACCCAGGACGACATTCGCGAGATCGTCGCGTACGCCGCCGAGCGGCACATCACCGTCGTCCCCGAAATCGACATCCCGGGCCATTCGCAGGCGGCCATCGCCGCATACCCGGAGCTCGGCAACACCGACGTCGTGGACACGGCCTCCCTCGCCGTCTGGGACACCTGGGGCATCAACGCGAACGTACTCGCCCCCACCGACCACACCCTGCGCTTCTACGAGGACGTGTTCGAGGAACTCCTCGGACTCTTTCCCTCCACGTTCATCCATGTCGGCGGGGACGAATGCCTCAAGGACCAGTGGAAGGAGTCCCCGACCGCGCAAGCCCGCATCAAGGAACAGGGTTTGGCCGACGAGGACGGGCTCCAGTCCTGGTTCATCCGGCACTTCGACAGCTGGCTCACCGCGCGGGGACGGCGCCTCATCGGCTGGGACGAGATCCTCGAAGGCGGCCTGGCGCCCGGCGCCGCCGTCTCGTCATGGCGCGGCTACCGGGGCGGGATCGCCGCCGCCAAGGCCGGCCACGACGTCGTCATGTGCCCCGAGCAGCAGGTGTATCTGGACCACCGTCAGGCGGCGGGCGAGGACGAGCCGATGCCCATCGGATACGTCCGCACCCTGGAGGACGTCTACCGGTTCGAGCCCGTACCGCCGCAACTCAGCGCCGCGGAGGCGGCCCATGTCCTCGGCACCCAGGTCAACGTCTGGACCGAGGTGATGCAGGACAGCTCCCGGGTCGACTACCAGGTCTTCCCGCGGCTGGCCGCGTTCGCCGAGGTCGCCTGGTCGACCCTCCCGGCCCCCGCCGAACGGGACTTCGCCGATTTCGAGCAGCGCATGGCCGAGCACTACGGGCGGCTGGACGCCCTCGGCGTCGGATACCGGCCGCCCGGCGGCCCGTTGCCCTGGCAGCGGCGTCCCGCCCCTAATGGAGTCGACGCCAGCCTCGGACGTCCGATCGAGGGGGCGCCCCCGAACGTGTGAGCCCGGCGTGAGGTGTGTGCCCCGCAGCCGTGTCCCTGGCACCGTGGTGGTCCGAGGACAAGTCGTACAAGGACCGCCGAAGGGTGGCATTCCGTATGTGACGGCGAAGAGGTGCGAAACCGGACCTTCCCCCTGGTCGGGGACGGATACGTCCTTCGTGGACCCTCGCGGCGGACGGCGCGGAAGATGTGCCAGAGTTGCCACGTCCGGGCTGTGAGCACGTACGGTACGGCAACACAGGCGGACAGCCGGGACTCCGGAAAGGGGCAGCTGGGTTGACCACGCACGCACCGCAGACGGCGCAGTTCGTGACTCTGCCGGCCTCGCTCGACGAGGCTGTGGCGGCGCTCACCGCGATGCCTGCCGCCGTGCCCGTCGCGGGCGGAACCGATCTGATGGCGGCCGTCAACAAGGGCCAGCTGCGGCCCGCGGGACTCGTCGGCCTCGCCCGGATCAGTGAATTGCGCGGCTGGCACTACCAGGACGGTCACGCCCTCCTCGGCGCCGGTCTCACCCACGCGCGCATGGGCAGACCCGACTTCGCGGCCCTCATCCCCGCGCTCGCCGCCTCCGCGCGCGCCGCCGGTCCGCCCCAGATCCGGAACGCCGGGACGCTCGGCGGCAATATCGCCACCGCCGCCCCGACCGGGGACGCCCTGCCCGTGCTGGCGGCCCTGGAGGCCGACCTGGTGATCG
This sequence comes from Streptomyces sp. NPDC058198, assembly GCF_042882605.1. Classification (NCBI taxonomy): domain Bacteria; kingdom Bacillati; phylum Actinomycetota; class Actinomycetes; order Kitasatosporales; family Streptomycetaceae; genus Streptomyces; species Streptomyces sp. NPDC058198. Next base: position 420,362 of record NZ_JBHVVP010000005.1, on the reverse strand, counting down.
CGGGCCCAGGCGGCGCGCGCCGTGAGATCCCCGTCTCGCACCTGCTGGCCGGCCGGGAGATGCTGGAGCCCGCCGAGCTGATCGGTTTCGTACGGGTGCCCCTGCTGCACGCCCCGCAGGTCTTCCTCAAGGCGACCGGGCGGACCGGACCCGGCCGCGCCACCGCGTCCGTCGCCATCGTGCTCGACCCGGCGCGGCGCGGGGTGCGCTGCGCGGTCGGCGCCATCGCCCCGATGCCGCTGCGCCCGCTGGAGGCGGAGCGCTGGATCGCCTCGCTGATCGACTGGGACGGCGCGCGCGGGCTCACGGCGGAGGCGCTCGCCGCCTTCGGTGAGTACGTCGCCGCCGCCTGTATCCCGGACCCGGCGCCGCCGGCCGACGGCGCGGAGGCGCCCCCGCTGGCGCCCGCCGTGCTCCATCTGCGGCGTACCGTCGCCGCGCTGGCCCGACGAGCACTGGGGAGGGCGCTGTCGTGACCACCAACGAGAATTCCGGTTCCGGGGCGCAGCAAGGGCAGGGCGGCTGGCAGCCGATCCCGCAGGGTGGCGAGTACGACGGCGAGTCGACCGCGTTCGTACAGCTGCCCCCGGAGGACGCCTTCGACGCGCCGCTGGCCGCACCGGGGCACGGATACGTACCGCCGCAGATCGCGCAGCCGACGCAGACTGATCCCGCGCTGAACGATCCGTCCGCGGGGGGCGGCTGGGCGCCGCACCCGCAGGCGGGCGGCGTGCAGTGGCCGGACCCGCAGCAGGGCGGAGGGGGGCAGGCCCAGGCTCCGTACGACCCGCGCGGCTACGACCCGCAGATGACGGGCCAGTGGACCTACGGCGACGCCGGTACGGGCGCTGACCAGGGCGGGGGCGACCACGGCGGGGGCGCCGAGGGAGCCGGAGGGCCTTCCGAGCTGACCGGCCAGTGGACCATCCCGGTCGCCCAAGGCGATCTCCCTGACGAGTCGGGTGAGTTCAGCACCTCGATGCTGGCGTCCCAGTGGGGCGGCGGCGCCCCGCCGACGACCCTGCCGGGCGGAGCCGCCGCGCCGTGGGCGCAGGAGCCGGCCGCCGTTGAGCCCGCCGTACCGGACGACGGCACCGGCCCGGAGGGCGCGGAGCCGCCCGTCCCCGACGGCGCTCACGCGGCCTGGCAGCCCGAGGCGGGGGCTCCCGACCAGGCTGATCCGACCGGTGAGGCCGGGCTCGACGCCGTACACGATCTTGATGCCGGGCACGAGTCCGGTGCCGTACACGAGCCGGGCGAGGAGCCCGAGGCCGCCGCCGAGCCCGTACCGGAGGCGGAGCCCGAGCCCGAGCCGGAACCCGAGCCGCTCACCAGCAGCAACGACAGCCCCGAACACCCCTCCGGCTCCTACGTCCTGCGCGTCAACGGCGCCGACCGCCCCGTCACCGACGCCTGGATCGGCGAGTCGCTCCTGTACGTGCTGCGCGAGCGCCTCGGCCTCGCCGGCGCCAAGGACGGCTGCTCCCAGGGCGAGTGCGGCGCCTGCAACATCCAGGTCGACGGCCGGCTCGTCGCCTCCTGCCTCGTACCCGCCGCCACCGCGGCCGGTTCCGAGGTCCGTACGGTCGAGGGCCTGGCCGCCGACGGCGAACCCTCCGACGTCCAGCGGGCGCTGGCGAAGTGCGGGGCGGTGCAGTGCGGTTTCTGTATCCCCGGCATGGCCATGACCGTCCATGACCTCCTGGAGGGCAACCACGCCCCCAGCGAGCTGGAGACCCGCCAGGCACTCTGCGGCAACCTCTGCCGCTGCTCCGGCTACCGGGGCGTACTCGACGCGGTGAGTGAAGTCGTCGCCGAACGCAGGGCCGGCGCGGAGGCCGCCGCAGCCGCCTCCGAGGAAGCCCGAATCCCGCACCAGGCACCCCCAGGGGCAGGCAGCGCCCAGCCCCCGCATTCGTCCGACGGAGGCATGGCGTGACCAACGACGCGGCCGCCGAGACCCCGCTCGACGGCCCCCAGCAGGAGCCGCCGGCGCTCGGCCTCGGCGCATCCCTCGCCCCGGCCGACGCGCGCGCGAAGACCGAGGGCACGTTCCCGTACGCCGCCGACCTGTGGGCCGAGGGCCTGCTGTGGGCCGCGATCCTGCGGTCCCCGCACCCGCACGCCCGTATCGTCTCGATCGACACCGCGGCCGCCGCCGGGATGCCGGGCGTACGGGCGGTCGTCACACACGAGGACGTCCCCGGCGACTCGGCGTACGGACGCCGCATCGCCGACCGTCCCGTCTTCGCCTCGGAGGTCGTCCGCCACCACGGCGAGGCGATTGCCGCGGTCGCCGCCGACCACCCCGACACGGCCCGGCTCGCCGCGGCCGCCATCGCCGTCGAGTACGAGGTGCTCGACCCGGTCACGGACCCCGAGAAGGCGTTCGCCGCCGAGCCGCTGCACCCCGACGGCAACCTGATCCGCCATATCCCGCTGCGCTACGGCGATCCGGAGATCGCGGGCGAAGTGATCGTGGAGGGGCTGTACCGCATCGGCCGCCAGGACCCCGCCCCCATCGGCGCCGAGGCCGGCCTCGCCGTGCCGAGACCCGACGGTGGCGTCGAGATCTACACGGCCTCCACCGACCCCCACACCGACCGTGATCTGGCCGCCGCCTGCTTCGGCCTCGACCCCGACCGGGTGAAGGTCGTCGTCACCGGCGTCCCCGGCGCCACCGGCGACCGCGAGGACCCGGGCTTCCAGATCCCGCTCGGCCTGCTCGCCCTGCGCACCGGCTGCCCGGTCAAACTGGCGGCGACCCGCGAGGAGTCCTTCCTCGGCCACGCCCACCGCCACCCCACGCTGCTGCGCTACCGCCACCACGCGGACACCGAAGGCCGGCTGGTCAAGGTCGAGGCCCAGATCCTGCTGGACGCGGGGGCGTACGCGGACGACTCGTCCGAGTCCCTCGCGGCGGCGGTGGCCTTCGCCTGCGGCCCGTACGTCGTCCCGCACGCCTTCATCGAGGGCTGGGCCGTACGCACCAACAATCCGCCCTCGGGCCATGTCCGGGGCGAGGGCGCGATGCAGGTGTGCGCGGCGTACGAGGGCCAGATGGACAAACTGGCCGCCAAGCTCGGCATCGACCCCGCCGAACTGCGCCTCCGTAACGTCCTCGCCACCGGCGACATCCTCCCCACCAGCCAGACCGTGACCTGCCCGGCGCCGGTGGCGGAACTGCTCCGCTCCGTACGCGACTTCCCGCTGCCCCCGCTCCCCAAGGACACCCCGGAGGCGGCCTGGCTGCTGCCCGGCGGCCCCGAGGGCGCGGGCGAGCCGGGCGCGGTACGCCGAGGCGTCGGCTACGCCGTCGGCATGGTCCACATGCTCGGCGCCGAGGGCGCCGACGAGGTCTCCACCGCCACCGTCAAGGTCCACGACGGCGTGGCCACGGTCATCTGCGCCGCGGTCGAGACCGGTCAGGGCTTCTCCACCCTCGCCCGCCAGATCGTGCAGGAGACGCTGGGCATCGAAGAGGTCCACGTCGCCTCGGTCGACACGGACCAGCCCCCGGCGGGCCCGGCCGCCCACGGCCGCCACACCTGGGTCTCCGGCGGCGCGGTCGAGCGGGCGGCGAAGATGGTCCGTACGCAGCTGCTGCAGCCACTGGCCCACAAGTTCGGGATGTCCACCGAGCTGCTCCAGATCACCGACGGCAAGATCACCTCGTACGACGGTGTGCTGTCCACGACGGTCACGGAGGCGATGGACGGCAAGGAACTCTGGGCGACGGCCCAGTGCCGCCCCCACCCCACCGAGCCCCTCGACGAGTCGGGCCAGGGCGACGCCTTCGTCGGCCTCGCCTTCTGCGCGATCCGCGCGGTCGTCGACGTCGACATCGAACTCGGCTCGATCCGGGTCGTCGAGATGGCCGTGGCCCAGGACGTCGGCCGCGTCCTCAACCCGGCCCAGCTGGCCACCCGTATCCAGGCGGGCATCACCCAGGGCATCGGCACGGCCCTGACGGAGAACCTCCGCACCACCCGCGGCCTGGTCCGCCGTCCCGACCTCACGGGCTACGCCCTCCCGACATCCCTGGACGCCCCGGACATTCGCATCGTGAAACTCGTGGAAGAGCGCGACGTGGTAGCCCCCTTCGGCGCCAAACCGGCCAGCGCGGCCCCTGTGGTCGCCTCCCCCGCGGCAGTCGCCTCAGCGGTCCGCGCAGCCACCGGCCGCCCCATCAGCCGCCTCCCGATCCGCCCGCAGGCAGCGGTGGCAGCCGCCAACTCGTAGTACTGCCGGCTTCATTGAGCCCCACCCAGCCGCACTCCGCCCCATTGCACGTGCAAGCGCGGGGATGCGGAGTGTCACCGGCGCTCGATAAGATGACCTCTGCAGCCATGTGCGACGGGGAGGCAGCAATGGCGGAGGACAACGGGGCGGGATGGCTCTGGGGTGGGGTGGTCCGGGTGGCTGAGGCCGCCCAGGACCTCATCTACGAGCTGGGGGAGCTGGACTCCTTCAAAAAACGGATCGACGAGCTGCTGACCAAGCTCAACGCGTCCGAAGCGGCCCCCGACAAGGTCGGCCAGGACCGCCTGGCCAGGGCCCAGCTCGGGGGCAGCGGGTTCAGGGAAGCAGAGTTCCTCTACACCTCGTACAACACGGTTCACGATGAACTCGAGAACCTTTCCAAGGTGCTGGGTCTACAGATAGAGAGCATGCAGCTCGCTGTGCGTGCCTCGGGACAGGACTACGACAGCCTCGACGAGGACATCCTCCGGCGCATGCGCACGCTGAACGCCGAGATCGAGGCCCACTACGACAAGGACCGCGATCCGCACGCGGCCAGGGGTGGCGACGGCACGGCCAACGCCCCCGCACCGGAGAGCCGGTCGGGCGACGGCGGCACGGGCGACGGCGGCACGAGCGGCGGTTACGGATGAACCAGCGGGCGTACACGGGGATGATCTGACATGGGTGAGCGGAAGGGCGGGAAACCGTCGTCGGGGGAGACTCCTTTCGAGTCCATGACGCACGCGGAGCTGACGGCTCTGCTGTCGTCGGCCAGCAAGGAAACGGCGATGATGCTCGCCGGGAAGCTGACCGCGGCGGCCGCGACGATCAATGACATCGGCGAAGACCTCAAGGCACGCGTCAGGATCGTGCGATGGGACGGGCAGGCCGGCGACAACTTCAGGGAGTGGGGCGACCAGACAGCCAACGCCACACTGCTCCTGGGCAGTTACGCCGAGAACGCCGCCACGTGGATGACCCAGGTCACCCAGGCGATCACCGAGGCACACGCCAACATGCCTCTGACGTCCGACACCGAGACCGCGCAGGCAAGCCTGCGCACGGCGGAGAAGAACCTGGCCGCGGCCACGGACCCCAGGAGCCGGAACGACCCCGACGCGCGCACGGCGGCCCAGACATCCCGGTCGGACGCCGCGAGCGCCCAGGCATCGCTGGACGCGACGCACGCGGAAGCCGTGCGGCAGATGCGGAAGCTGGCCGAGACCTATGTGCAGTCGGGCGAACAGATAAACCTGGTCACGCCGCCTACGTTTCCGCCGCCGGCGGGCTACCTGGGCAAGGAATGGGACGCCCCCGAAGGCTATAAGGCGTTGCCGGGCCAGACGTATGAGGGCGGCACGTCGGCGGGTGCGGGTGGCAGTGCGGCGTACGGACGCGGCGGGACCTCGGACGGCTCCGGTAGTGGTGACTACGCGGCGTCGGGTGGTGTGGGCAGGGTCGGAGCCGATCGACCAGTCGGCGCGACTCCCGTGGGCATGGAAATCGACAGCGTGGCGGCGTTGCCCGACGTTTCTGTGGCGCCGTCTGTCACGCCCCCCGCGAATCAGCCGGTGACCAGGCCCGACGGCCCGATCTCACCGATTCCGGGTGCCATACCACCTGCGTTCAGCGGTGGTTCGGGCCTGCCAGGTACAACAGGGCCCGGACGGATGGCTCCCGGAGTGCGCGGGCCCGCCCTCCCAGGGCAAGGCGGACTCAATCCCCGCATGCCGATGGCGCGCGAAAGCGGCATCGTCGGGGGCCGCCCGGTCCCGCCGAGTTCGGGCCGTCCCGCAGGTGGGATCCCCCGGGGCACGGTGGTCGGAGGCGAAGGAACCCAAGGCCGTGGGCCCATGGGACGTGGGGCGGGGCCAGGCATGGGCGGTATCGGCGCCGGGGGCGCCGGCCAGAGCGGTCTCGCCGGTGGGCGTCGACTGGCCTCCGAGAGTGGTGGTGTCGTCGGAGGACGGGCTCAGCAGCCAGGAAAGAGCAGCGCGCGACCGTTCACCCCCGGCGGATCGGGACTGGTTCGTGGCGGCGCGAACTCCGGTACGGGCTCTCAGGCAGGACCCCTGGGCCGTGGCGGAGCCGTTCCGCCGGGCGGGCGCGGTACGAAGCCTCCTGGTGACGACAGGGACGGCGAACGCCCCGACTACCTGACTGAGGACGAAGAGACCTGGCAGCAGGGCAGCCGGCGGATCGTGCCGCCTGTCATCGACTGATCTCGTACGGATGGGCTTGAGGGGAAAATGCATATCAACTGTGGGCGGTCGGCCGGTTTCAGGTGCGCTGTGTCGACCGGCCTGGGGCTGATGCTGCTGGGTGTCGCAGCAACCCCCGCTCATGCCGAGACCGTGCGCGAACAACAGTGGCACTTGGATGCCATGAAAGCCGATGAGATCTGGAAGATCAGCACAGGCCGCGGGATAACCGTCGCTGTGATCGATTCCGGAGTTGACGACTCTGTTCCTGATCTCCGTGGGCAGGTGCTGGAGGGGGAGGATCTCTCAGGCTTGTCGGGCGACGAGAACAACGACGTCGACAACCACGGCACGGCAATGGCGGCACTGATTGCGGCGACGGGAAAGCGTGGTCCGACGCAGGGCTCTTACGGACTTGCTCCGGGCAGCAAGATCCTCCCTATTCGGTTCCCCTACGCAGAGGAGCGGTGGGGGGCGAAAGGAGCCAAGGAAAGCTTTGCGGAAAGCATGAGCAAGGCAATTCGATTCGCCGCCGATTCCGATGCCAAGGTCATCAACATTTCTGTGGGAAACGATGAGGGCGGAGCTCCCGAACTCACCGAGGCTGTGAAGTACGCCCTCGACAAGGACAAGCTGATCTTTTCCTCCGTGGGCAACGACGGAGCCAAGGGGAACCAGATCCAATATCCGGCGGCTACACCGGGAGTCGTTGGAGTGGGAGCCCTTGATCGGAACGCCGCACGTACGAGCGTCTCGCAGTGGGGTCCGCAGGTTGATCTCTCAGCCCCGGGCGAGGACATCACCAACGCTTGTTCGGGCGGTACCCAACTCTGTGAAGGCACGGGTACGAGCCCTGCGACCGCCCTCGCCTCCGCCTCCGCCGCCCTGATCTGGTCCAAGCACCCGGACTGGACGAACAATCAGGTTCTCCGCGTCATGCTCAACACGGCGAGTGGCGTCAAGGGCGGTGCCAAGCGCAGCGACCAGGTCGGTTACGGCGCTGTACGCCCGCTTCTCGCGCTGACGGCTCCGGGCGACCCGGGCCCGGCCGACGAGTATCCGCTGCCCGACCTCGCGGCTGCCGCGCCCAAGCCATCTGCCCCCGAGGCATCTAAGGCGCCGGGCGGCACCGACGGCGATCAGCAGAGCGAGCCGCCTGCGGCGGCCGCCGCGTCGGACGACGGCGGTAACAGCGGGCTCTGGATCGGTCTGGGCATCGGCGCGGCGCTCGTCATCGGCGCCGCCGTCGCAGTCCCGATCGTCCGCTCCCGCCGCCGCGCTGCCGTGCTCCCGCAGCCCCAGCCGCCGGCTCCCGGCTTCGCCCCGTACCAGCAGCAGCCGTACCAGCCCCAGCCGTACCCGCACCAGCAGCAGAACGGCCCGTATCCGCCCTACACCCCACCGCAGCCCGGCCAAGGCCAGCACGCACCGCACGCCGACCCCCGGGGCCCCGGCTATCCGGGCTGAGCCAGAAGCCGAAGCGGCTATCTCCCTGGTCCTTCGGCCGCGCGACGTGTACGGCCGGAGCAAATCGCGCAAGCCGCTACCTGTGAAGGCCCTGCGGAGGCTGTGAAGGTGGCCAACACCCGCCCGTGTGAAGTGCGTTGCACGTGCAACCCGGGGATAGGTAGTGTCACCGCCCTTGGCTAAGGTGATCTGCGAAGCATTGGCAAAACGGGGGAGGCGTCTGTGCTGATCGCGGACGGTGGTGGGTCGGGGCCGGCACCGATGAGTGACGAAGATGCCCTGCGCAGGGTCAATCCTGCGATGGCTTCTGTGCTCTACGACCCTGAGTCGATGGTGGCCTTCAAGAAGCGCGTCGACCAGCTGATCATCAATCTCAACGGCTCGGCGGCAGGCCCGGACAAGGTGGGCGCCGAGCCGGTGGGCCGGGGCCAGTTCGGCGGTGGCGGACCTGGGTGGATCGAAGCGGCCGGCCTGTCCGACGCCTACACCACGGTCATCGACCAGCTGAAGCAGCTGTCGAAGCTCCTGGCGGATTCGCTGGAGGGGATGGGCATCGCGGTGGTGGCGTCCAAGGACGGCTTCGGGCAGCTCGACGACGACATCGGCAGGCGCATGCGCGCCATCCAGGAGAGCGCGAAAGAGCACTACGATCCGCGTCGCGATCCGACGGTGCCGGACCAGCACCAGGACACGACGCAGCAGGGGCAGCCGGACGACACCTCCGGTGGCCAGATTCAGTAGCGGCGTGGCAGGGATTACGGGGATAGGCAGGGCGTCGAAATGGAATACAGGGAGAGCGGCGGGGTCGACGGCACAACCGCCTTCGAGAGCATGTCCCACGAGGAGATGCTCGTCTGGCTGGACCAGGCGGAGAGCGGGATGGTGCAGGGCGCCGCGGACAGGCTCGCCGCGGCGGCCGGAGAGATCCGTGACATCGCCCAGCAGCTCAAGTTCCGCCCGGAGCGCGTCGAATGGACGGGCGAGGGCAATCAGGCCTTCATCGACTGGGGCGCGAGCCTGGCCAGTGCGACGTACCGGCTGGCCGACTACAGCGACGAGGCCTCGAAGTGGATGGGGCGTGCCTCCGATGCCATCGCCGAGGCCCAGAGCGCCATCCCGCGTGACACCGCGGGCGCGAAGGCCAATCTGACTGCGGCCGCCGAGGCACGCAACGACCCGGACTCGGCGGCCGTGACCAGCAAGTCGCTGGAGACGCTGGCGGCGGGCGCGGAGCGGAACCGCATCGAGGCGGCGGCCCAGATGCGGAAGCTGGCGCAGTCGTACCAGCAGTCCCAGACGCAGATGGGCAAGCTGGAGGTACCGACGTTCCGGCCGCCGCCGTCGGAGTTCGTGCCGGAAGGTACGGACGGCATCAACGGCTCGCAGGATCTGGCTCGCGACGGCGGCGGAGGCGGCGGAAGCACGTCCGCGGACGGTGGGTACGCGCCGCAGAGCCGCGCACGCGTAACCACTTCGGACCTGACCGGTAGCGGTGGACTCTCTCCCGGCACGGCCCGGCCCGACCGGCCCGTCGATATGGGAATCGACAGCGTGGCCACTCTGCCGTCCCCACCGACGGTCTCCGCCACCCCACCGGGAGTCTCGCCGGCAGCCGGTCGGCCCGAGGGGGGCTGGGGACCTGGGACAGGGATGTTCCCCCCACCCGTGCTCGGAGGCTCCGGTTCAGCGCCGCCCCCCGTCGGCAGCGGCCGCCCCGCTGTTGGCGCGAGGCCCCCGCTGTCGCCCGGCCAGAACTCGATCGGCGCCGGATCCACCAGCCGTATGCCACGCGATGGCGGAATCGTCGGTGGCCGGCCCGTCCCGCCCGACTCCGGCCGGCCCATGGGAGGCATCCCGCGCGGGACGGTCATCGGGGGCGAGGGCATGCACGGGCGCCCGCCGATGGGACATGGCGCCGGCGGGGGAATGGGTGGAACGAGCCCCGGCCAGAACGGACTTGCCGGGGGCCGTCGTCTCGCCGGAGAAACCGGCGGCATCGTCGGAGGCCGCCCGCAACAGCCTGGCCGTACGAGTGCGCGCCCGTTCACCCCGGGTGGCTCCGGCCTGGTTCGCGGCGCGGCCGGTGAAGGCAGGCAGGCAGGCGGTCAGATGGCACGCGGTGGAGCGATTCCGCCGCGTTCCAACGGTGCGCAGGCGCGTCAGGACGACACGAGAGGCGAGCGGCCGGACTACCTCACCGAAGACGAGGAGACCTGGCGGCAGAGCGGTCGACGTGTAGTACCTCCGGTCATCGAATAATCTCGCAGGGAAGCGGTGTAGAGAGCAGATGCGTACCAGCAGCCCCCGAAGGGGCCGAAGCGGGACCACTGTCTTGGCTGTACTGGCGGTGCTGCTGGTGGGCGGCGCGGGGACGCCGGCGTACGCGGACTCGATCCGCTCGCAGCAGTGGCATCTGGATGCCATGGGCGCCGAGGAGATCTGGCAGATCAGCAAGGGCCAGAACATCACCGTCGCGGTGATCGACAGTGGAGTCGACGATACGAACCCCGACCTTCGTGGCCAGGTCCTCAAAGGCAAGGACCTGGCTACGAAGGAGTCCGGCGACGAGCACACCGACTATGACGGCCACGGCACCGGAATGGCCGGGCTGATCGCAGGCACAGGCGAAAGTGGTGGCGGCGACGGCGCCTTCGGGCTCGCTCCCGGAGCCAAAATCCTGCCCATCCGCATGCCGGGAGCCGGCGACGACAAGAACCAGGCGGATGGGATCACGCGGTTCAACGAGTCTGCCCCCGAAGCCATCCGGTACGCGGCGGATTCCGGCGCGAAAATCATCAACATCTCCCTCAGAACGTATGAGGGATCACCGCGATTGACCGACGCCGTGCGCTACGCCCTGGACAAGGGCTCCCTGATCTTCGCCGGAACAGGAAATGACGGCGGCTCGGTACCGGTCTACCCCGCCAGCACCCCGGGCGTCGTGGGTGTCGGGGCCATCGGTAAGGACCTGAAGAAGACCGACGAGTCCCAGTACGGTCCGCAGGTGGACCTGTCGGCGCCCGGCGACGAGATGGTGCATGCCTGCGGCGGCAAGACCGGCCTGTGTACATCGCACGGCACCAGCGATGCCACCGCCATCGCCTCCGCGTCCGCCGCGCTGATCTGGTCCAAGCATCCGGACTGGACCAACAACCAAGTCCTTCGGGTCATGCTCAACACCATCGGCGCCCCGACGAGCGGCAATGAGCGCAACGACCACATCGGTTACGGCGTGGTCCGCCCCCTCCGCGCGCTGAAGACCCCGGGCGACCCGGGGCCGGCCGACGAGTATCCGCTGCCCGACCTCGCGGCCGCCGCTCCCGCGGCGCCTGCTCCTGAATCCTCCAAGGCCACGGGCGGCGACGAGGACGACAAGCAGCCGCCCGCAGCGGCCGGCGCCGCCTCCGACGACGGTGGCAACACCGGCCTCTGGATCGGTCTGGGCATCGGCGCGGCCGTGCTCCTGGGCGCTGCGGTGGCGGTCCCGCTCGTCCGCTCCCGCCGACGCGCCGCCACACCTCCCCAGCCCCCGGCCCCCACTTTCCCCCCGTACCACCAGCAGCCGCACTACCCGCCGCCCTACAGCCCCCCGCAGCCCGGCCAGAACCCGACCGTGCCCCAAGCCAACCCTCCGGGACCTGGCTATACGAACTGAACCGAATACCAGGAGGAATTCCCTCCCGGCTTCTAGCACTGAGAAGATGTCAAACCCTGGGGGAAGGGCGCATGTCGTTCGAAGAGGAATGGGCCGCAGTCCGGGCCGATGCGGTGAAGCAGCAGGACACCCGCATGCAGCTCAACAGCCATCCAGCCGGAGACGGTCCGCGTGGCGGTGGGAAGAAGCTCCATGTCACCTCAAGCGAGCTGCAGGGCCGAGCGGACAAAGCCGACACCGTCCGCAGTGACTTCACGGATGCGGACAACGCGACGATGAAGGAAACCGAGCAGGTCGGGGCGAGTCTGAAGGGCTTCAAGTCCGGGCCGGCCTTCACGGTTTTCCAAGCCCGATGGCGCAAACAAATGTCCTACGTCGAAGGCTTGTTGACGAAGGATGTGGCGGGAGCCCTGCGTGCTTCGGCCGTTGACTTCGAGGTGCGGGAAAAGGCAGAGGCGGACCGGCACAAGGGCAAGGGCCAAGGCAAGGGCGAAGACAAGGCCGACGACGGACGACACCTGAAGTGAAGGTGTGAGGAGCACAACAGAACATGCTGGACTATCAGAACCTCCTCCATGCGAACTTCACCGAACTGTCTCAAGCGGTGGCCAAATGGGCCAAGTTGCCGGAGGCATTCACGAAGGTTGGCACGCAGTACGACAACACGGTGAAGAAGGGCTTGGCGAACTCCGACTGGGAGGGGGAGGCAGCCGATGCCGCCCTCGACAAGATCGAGGCGGTGGGCAAGCAGATCGGTGCGGCGTCCGAAGAAGCCGCGGACATTTATAAGCTTCTCGATGACGCTCATGAGATTTTCACCGGCGCGCAGAATCAGCTGAAGCGTCTCACGACAGATATTGAAGAAGACAAATATCTCTCCATCAAGGCAAATGGTGAGGTGTGGTTCGATCCGCCGAAGGATACTCCGACCGAGCATCACGCGGCGCTCAACAAGAGCTATCAGGAGTCGATCCAGGCCTACCGGAGCAGCATCAAGAAGCAGGTGGACTCGGCCAATGAGGCTGACGAAATCCTTCACTGGGCGCTGAGCCAGGACTTCAATGGTCACAAGTCAGGCTTCGACTCGAATACGTATAACAGCATCGAGGGCGCCGCCAAGGGGCGGGCTGAAGCCGACAAGGATCTCAAGGAGCTTACGAAACTGGCGAGTTTCAAGGGCCAGATGAGTGTTGATCAGCTCAAAAAATTCAACGGCACACTTGCACAGCATGAGGGTGACCCATACTTCGCCGAGAAGTTCGCCACCACCCTGGGGCCCAAGGGGACCATCGAGTTCTGGACCAGGGTCGCTGACCGGACTCAGTACGGTGATGACCGGACGAAGATATCGGCCGAGCTGCAGAAGTCCCTCAGCTTCACTCTGGCTACCGCTTCCCACTCCGGTAGCGATGCCATGGATAAGTGGAAGACGGGAATGATCGACCTCGGCAGCAAGCGTGTCGAAATGGTCGACATGAATGCGGGAATCATCAATAAGGGCCCCTACGGATATCAGGTGATGAGCAGCCTGATGCGTTTCGGGGAGTACGACAAGGGTTTCCTGAAGGATTACGGTACCCACCTCATCGACTTCGAGAAGGACCACAGCAAGACAAAGCTCAAGGAGCTGTGGCAGCCGGACGGTTACGAGACCTACCTCAACTTCGGTAAAGACGAACACGGCAAGGACCCCATGGCCGGCTACATGGAAGCGTTGGGCCACAACCCGGAAGCGGCGAAGGAGATGTTCCACTCCAACGGCTGGGAGAAGTCGGACGGAAAGTTGGATCCGGAACTCAAATACCTTCTCAAGGACCGCGACTGGCCCAACGGAAACTACTTCGCGGAGGGTAAGTCAGGCTACGGACACGAAGAACTTGGGCACGCGCTCGAAGCCGCGACGTTGGGCGTTCCGTACGATCAGCCGGAACTGGGCCTGAATAGGGACGCACACACTGCCAATGTAATGTCGCAGGTGGCAAGCATGGTGTCCGGCGACTCGGGAATTGTTGACGACAAGCCCGGGATCGTTACGAGTATGGCCAAGATCGGCGCCGGCTACATCGATGACCTCGATTGGGCCACATCGAACTTCGGCGACGGTAAGGATGATCAAGATTTTCGCGACGCCACCTTCAACCACAACGGCCCAGGGCATGCTCATCTCTCGAACGAGACGGCGCAGAACTTCCTCTCTACGGTCGGCAAGCATGAAGGCGGCTACGAAATTCTCTCGCAGGCCCAATTGGACTACACGACGAGTGCGCTGAAGGCCTATCCCAATCCGGATGAAGCGCTCGCGAAGATCATTGAGACTGGAGCCACCACACACGGCATTCTTGACCAGGCCCGAGTGAGTGATATCAACCACGCCTATGGTGAGGCCACTGATGAGGCGAACAGGAAGATCGCCGAGGCCGCAGAATGGAAGAAGTTCGGGGTCAGTCAGGGTATTGGCCTCGGTGTCGGGTTGGCCGTGTTGCCCTTCGGTGGCCCGGCTACGTCGGCTGCGGTCGCCTTTGCGGTGCCGACGATTATAGAAGGTGTCGGCGGGGCCATGGAGACAAGTCAAGGTATTGACATCGACCGGGAGGTGAAGAAGCAAGAGGCGGACTTCGATCAAAAGGAGGCGATGGAGAAGGGAGAGTTTGCCAACCTGGGCCGGAGGCGTGCGCATGATCCGCTCGAGGCATACATCGCTGTCCATCCGGAAGTCGAAGGAAGTCAGTGGCACAGGGACATGCAGGCCGCTCTTCGAGGGGCGTACAACGATGGTGACAACGAAACCGACCAGACTGATGCGGACTAGTGATGAATAAAAACCTTTCCGGCCGGGTGGCCGCTGCTGCTCTGGCGGCGGGGTCCGTTATCTTTGCTGCGGGCTGTAGTGGAAGCGGTGAGAGTCCGGAGGAGCCTCCCGCGAAGAATAGTTCACTGACCTCGCTGAGTGAAATCTGTGAGGGGATATTCGATTCGAAGACGGTCGCCGAAGTCGAGAAGTCTATTCAAGTAACAGACGTATATCAAGGGGAAATTGATAAAGCCGAGTTTTCTTCTGCCAAGGTGGGAGGGAAGCTGGGTCGGGAGATGGATGCCGGTGGGCTCGGAACCCCTGTGTGTTTCTTCGATGACAAACTCGGCGGTAAGAAGCAGCTGGAGATCACGTTTGGTTGGGGCTTTGACGCCTTTCCCTCGGATAAGGACCGGGACGGCAGCTCGACAACGTACAGAATTGGAGCGGAGGGGCGACCTGCGACGACCACCATGCTGGTGAACTGTCAGCGCCCCGACTTGGTGGAGCAGGGAGAGGAGATGCATCCGGTGGAGGCCACGTTGGATGATCGAATGGGCCTCAGCACGCAAGCTCGGATCACGCTTCTGCACGCGTCGGCACAGAAAGTTCTGTCGGCAATGAAATGTCAGAACGAGATTGATTTTCCCGATCCCGCAAGCATCAAGCCTGTTGCCTGATCGTGTTGCCCACGAGCTGGGAGTTGAAATCAATCTCCCCGAAGTTTCGAGCATGAAGCCACTGCCAAGGGGGTGACAACGGGCGCGCACGCGTCAAGGCGCCCTACGCCTCTGCGGCGAAAGCCCTGGCCACCTTGGACTGTCAGCACCAAGTGATCCCCCCACGTACGGGCAGTAGGCCCGTGGATCGAGGTAGAGACCGATGAGTCAGCCGCCGTATCCTCCTCCGCCCGACGGCTTCGGGGCGCCTCAGGGGCAGCCGGGTCAGCAAGGGCAGCCGGGTCAGCCGGGGCAGTACAGGCAGCCCGGGCCCCATTCGTTTCCGCCGCCGGTGCAGCCTCCGCAGGGCGTGCCCGTCGAGGCCAACCCGTATGCGCAGCAGCCGCCTTACTACGGCCCGCAGGATCCGGCCGCCGTTCAGCAGTACGGCGGGTATCCGCCTCCCCCTCCGCCGCCGCAGAGCAGCCCTGGCTCCGGTGGCCGAGGTCCTGGTGGGCGCAGGACAGCTGTGTTGATCGGTGCGGCGGTGGCGGCTGTGCTCGTCGTCGGGGGTGGGGTCTGGTTCGCGACCAGTGGCGGGGGCGGTGGTGAGAGCGATGGCAAGGATGCCGCGTCGAGCGCCGGCCCCAGCGTGACCCCCAGCGATGAACTCTCCCCGAGCGAGGAGGTCGCCGAGCCGACTCCTTCCGAGGAGCAGACGGACGACATAGGCGCCGCCCCCACCGGCACCGGTATCGAAGGCATGTGGCGGTCGGATTCCGGTGGCGGAATGCTCGGGATGCTGGAGGGCGAGGACACCACCGCGCCGGACAAGATCTCGGTCGTGCTCGTCCATTCCGGGCTCGAGTGCAGGGGTGTGCGCAAGGTCGAGGAGGCGGGTAAGAAGTACCGCATCGCGCTGCTCTGCGAGCGGGGCGGGGAGCGGGTGGAGTCCGAGGACCGCAGTGGCGACCTCACCTTCAGCGGCGGTTCCATCAGCGTCGTATGGACGGCGGGCGGTACCGGTACCGAGACCTTCCAGCGGTACTCCGACATGCCCGAGGACTGACGGCCCCGCGCGCGATGGCGATACGGTCCGCGGCATGGTCGAGAACGCCCCGCAGCCCGGCAGTTCGCATCCCGGCGGCCCGCAGCACAGCGGCCCGCAGCCCGGCACGCTCGCTTCCGCCGTGGTGCTCGTCACCGGGATCATGGCGGCCGGGAAGTCCACCGTCGCCCAGGCGCTCGCCGAGCGGCTGCCGCGGGCCGTGCATGTGCGGGGGGACGTCTTCCGGCGGATGGTCGTCTCCGGGCGGGAGGAGATGGTGCCGGGGGCGAGCGAGGAGGCCGCCGCCCAACTGCGGCTCCGGTACCGGCTCTCCGCGAGCGTCGCCGACACCTATGCGGGTGAGGGCTGGGCCGCCGTGGTCCAGGACATCGTGATCGGTGCGGACCTGGCGGAGTACGTCGGTCTCGTACGGACCCGGCCCCTCTATGTCGTCGTGCTGGCGCCGGGCCCGACGGCCGTCGCGGTCAGGGAAGCGGGGCGCGGCAAGACCGGATACGGGGCGGGCTGGACCGTCGAGGCCCTGGACCGGGTGTTCCGGGAGGAGACTCCGCGTATCGGGCTCTGGCTGGACACGGCCGACCTCGGCGTGGCGGAGACCGTCGACGCGATTCTGGCCGGGCTGGACACGGCCCGCGTCGAGGACGGTGACCTGCCGGGGCGGTAGGAAACGCCGGGGGCGCGCATAAAGGACAGTCACGGTCTCAAGGCGGACGATGTGCTCAGCCAGAATCTGGACAAGGGCGAGCGGCCGCAGGATTGAGGAAAGTGGCTTTGAACAGAACCCGACGCATGCTGATCCCCGCCGTGTGCGCCTTCGTGCTGCTCGGTGCGCAGGGCTGTACGGAGGACCCGAAGGCCGGAGAGGGCGTCGAGGCGGCCGACCAGTGCGACGGAAGCCTGTCGCCCGCGGCGGCCGAGGCGCTGGAAAAGATCACCGAGACGAAGTCCTTCACCCCGACAACCGGCGGCGAGAGCGTCTCGGAGGTCGCCGGGCGGACAGCCGAGGAGTACGAGCGGCTGGGGCCGGTCAACAAGGGGAGCGGCCTGCGCGACTCCTACGATCTCTGTCTGGTCTATCCCCGCGGCATCCGGGACCGTGCGGATATCAGGATCAGCTTCGAGCTGGCGGATCCCGCGGACGCCGAGGGGGACGAGATCCCGCCGGGCTGGGCCGGCTATCCCATGGGGAGCAAGGCGCTTGCCTCCAAACGGAAGTCGCTGCTCTTCTTCGAGTGCGACGCCTCCAGGATGAAGGACGGCGGCGGCGATCCCCCGATGATCCTCGGCAGTCTGCGCAAGCGTTCCGAAGCCGCCGGGAGCGGGAGCGAGTTCATGAAGGCGAACATGACCGTCCTGCACTCGGCTTCGCTGGCGCTGGCCAAGGAGCTGGGCTGCGCGGCGAACGGCGATCTCCCCGAGACGCCGGCCCTGGAGTCTGTCGCGTAGCGGGCGCGGCGCTCCACCGCAGGCACCACCGGCACCGCAGGCCGAAGCGGCCGTCCCCGTCCCCCGGGGGCGGCCGCTGTCGCGTCCGTGGAGGCCGTGACCGGAATCGAACCGGCGTAACTCGCTTTGCAGGCGAGTCCCTCAACCACTCGGGCACACGGCCGTGTCTTTCACCATTCATGACCGTAGGGGGGTGGCGAGCGGGGCTCAAGGCTTCCGGGCGTCACGCAACGCGACTGCCACACTCCGTTCACGGTCGGCCGAAGGGGCGGTCAGGAGTGTCCGGGACTGGCAAGGACCCGCCAGAACCAGCCGGGAGCAGGCGGAAGCGGATGGAAGTGGCCGGAACCGGCCGTAACGGCCCGAACCGGCGCCTCAGGACGCCTGGTCGTACGACCAAGGGACCAGGGCCGTTCCGTCCCGCGACAGGGCTCAACAGTGGCTACGCCCCTTACGCTGAGGCCATGACCGCCCTGGAACCCGGCGACGCCGACGTCGCTCCCGCCGACCTGTCCGCCGTAACCCCGCTGCCTGCCGTATCCGGCATCGCCGCGACCTCCCCGGACCTCGGCCTGGACGGCATGCCGGGCCTGAGCGGTGGCGTCCTGGGCCCGAAGCACCGGGCTCTCAGCATCGGCATCGTCTCGGTCGTCCTCCTCATCGCCTTCGAGGCGACCGCCGTCGGCACCGCGATGCCGGTGGCCGCGCGTGAGCTGGACGGCATCCCGCTGTACGCCTTCGCCTTCTCCGCGTACTTCACCACCAGCCTCTTCGCCATGGTGCTCTCCGGCCAGTGGGCCGACCGCAGCGGCCCGCTCGCGCCGCTCGCCGCCGGGATCAGCGCCTTCGCCGCCGGGCTGGTGGTCGCCGGCACGGCCGGCACGATGTGGCTGTTCATCCTCGGCCGGGCCGTCCAGGGGCTCGGTGGCGGACTGGTCATCGTCGCGCTGTACGTCGTCGTCAGCCGCGCCTATCCGGAGAAGCTGCGGCCCGCGATCATGGCCGCGTTCGCCGCGTGCTGGGTGATTCCCTCCGTGGTGGGACCGCTCGCCTCCGGCACCGTCACCCAACATCTCGGCTGGCGCTGGGTCTTCCTCGGCATTCCGGCCCTCGTCGTGCTGCCGCTGGCGCTCGCCCTGCCCGCGATCCGGCGGATGGCGTCCGGCCCCGCCGACCCCACGGCGCCCGCCGCAGCCTTCGACCGGCGCAGGATCCGGCTCGCCCTCGGGATCTCGCTGGGTGCGGCGCTGCTCCAGTACGCGGGCCAGGACCTGCGCCCGCTCTCGCTCGTCCCGGCCGTCGCGGGCGTCGCGCTGCTCGTCCCCGCCGTCCTCGGGCTGCTGCCGGGCGGCACCTGGCGCGCGGCCCGCGGGCTGCCGTCCGTGGTGCTGCTGCGTGGCGTCTCCGCCGGGGCCTTCATAGCGGCGGAGAGCTTCGTCCCGCTGATGCTGGTCACCCAGCGCGGGCTGTCGCCGACGATGGCCGGGCTCTCGCTCGCGCTCGGCGGCGCGACCTGGGCGCTCGGCTCGTACGTACAGTCCAGGCCGCGCATGGAGCCGTACCGCGAGCGGCTGATGGCCGGCGGGATGGTGCTGGTCGCGCTGGCCATCGCGACCGCGCCGAGCGTGCTGATCGAGTCCGTGCCGGTATGGATCCTCGGCGCCGCCTGGGGCGTCGGCTGCCTCGGCATGGGCGCGGTGATCGCCTCCACGAGCGTGCTGCTGCTCAAGCTCTCGGCCCCGGAGGAGGCCGGCGCGAACTCCGCCGCGCTCCAGATCTCCGACGGGCTGTCGAACGTACTGCTGCTGGCGGCGGGCGGTGCGGCGTTCGCGGCGCTGGGCGGTGGCGCGGTGGGCGGCCACGCGGTGGCAGGCGCGGCGGGTACGACGGGCTCGCACCCGGCGGCCTTCGCGGCGGTGTTCCTGCCGATGGCCGCGGTGGCGCTGGTGGGGGTATGGGTGGCGACGCGGGTACGGGTGCGCTAGGCAGTTACAGGTCCGGCCGTGGTGCCGGTCCGACCCCACGTGGGCCACGGGCCGGTTGGACGAGGTGAAGGCCATCTCGGCGTGGCTCCGGGATCTGTCGGCCCCGGAAATGTGACCGCTGTCGCATCCGCCCGCTCGGGGCGTCGCTGGTACGAGGAAGCTGTCGCGCCGCCGGTAGGGTGGCCCGGTTGTCGTACGTAACCCCACGTCCGAACCGGAGACCGTGACTACTACAGCCTCCTCCCACCACCTCTCACCCGCCTTCCCGGGCCGCGCTCCCTGGGGCACCGCCAACAAGCTGCGCGCCTGGCAGGAGGGTGCCCTCGGCCGATATCTCCAGGAGCAGCCACGTGACTTCCTCGCCGTCGCGACCCCCGGCGCCGGAAAGACGACCTTCGCGCTGACCCTCGCCTCCTGGCTGCTGCACCACCATGTCGTCCAGCAGGTGACCGTCGTCGCGCCGACCGAGCACCTCAAGAAGCAGTGGGCGGAGGCGGCCTCGCGGATAGGGATCAGGCTCGATCCCGACTACAGCGCGGGGCCGGTGAGCAAGGACTACCACGGCGTCGCCGTCACGTACGCCGGTGTCGGGGTCCGGCCCATGCTGCACCGCAACCGCTGCGAGCAGCGCAAGACCCTCGTCATCCTCGACGAGATCCACCACGCGGGCGACTCCAAGTCCTGGGGCGAGGCCTGCCTCGAAGCCTTCGAGCCCGCCACCCGGCGCCTCGCGCTGACGGGTACGCCGTTCAGGTCCGACACCAACCCCATCCCCTTCGTGGCGTACGAGGAGGGCAACGACGGCATCCGGCGTTCGTCCGCCGACTACACGTACGGATACGGGAACGCCCTCGGCGACGGCGTCGTCCGGCCCGTCATCTTCCTCAGCTACAGCGGCAACATGCGCTGGCGCACCAAGGCCGGTGACGAGATCGCGGCCCGGCTCGGCGAGCCCATGACCAAGGACGCCATCTCCCAGGCGTGGCGCACCGCGCTCGATCCGCGCGGCGACTGGATGCCGAACGTGCTGAGCGCTGCCGACCGGCGGCTCACCGAGGTCCGCAAGGGCATCCCGGACGCCGGCGGTCTTGTCATCGCGAGCGACCAGGACTCGGCGCGCGCGTACGCCAAGCTCATCCGCGAGATCACCGGTACGAAGGCGACCCTCGTCCTCTCCGACGACACCGGCGCGTCGAAGCGGATCGATGACTTCAGCGAGAGCGAGGACCGCTGGATGGTCGCGGTCCGCATGGTGTCGGAAGGCGTCGACGTGCCGCGCCTCGCCGTCGGCGTGTACGCGACGACCATCTCGACCCCGCTCTTCTTCGCGCAGGCCGTCGGCCGTTTCGTACGGTCCCGGCGCCGCGGCGAGACCGCGTCCGTCTTCCTGCCCACCATCCCTGGCCTGCTCGGCTTCGCGAGCGAGATGGAGGTCGAGCGCGACCACGTACTCGACAAGCCGAAGAAGACCGGCGAGGAGGACCCCTACGCCGAGTCCGAGAAGGAGATGGCGGAGGCCGAGAAGCTGCAGGACGAGGACACCGGGGAGCAGGACGCGCTGCCCTTCGAGGCCCTGGAGTCCGACGCCGTCTTCGACCGGGTGCTGTACGACGGCGCCGAATTCGGCATGCAGGCGCATCCGGGCAGCGAGGAGGAGCAGGACTATCTGGGCATTCCCGGCCTGCTGGAGCCCGACCAGGTGCAGTTGCTGCTCCAGAAGCGGCAGGCCCGGCAGATCGCGCACAGCCGCAAGAAGCCGGACTCCGAGGCGGACCTGCTCGAACTGCCCGCCGAGCGGCGGCCCGTGGTGTCCCACAAGGAGCTGCTGGAGCTGCGCAAACAGCTGAACACGATGGTCGGCGCGTACGTACACCAGAGCGGCAAGCCGCACGGGGTGATCCACACGGAGCTGCGCCGGGTGTGCGGCGGGCCGCCGAGCGCGGAGGCGACGGCAGGGCAGATCCGGGAGCGGATCGCGAAGGTCCAGGAGTGGGCCACCCGGATGCGCTGACGCCGTACCCGTAGCTGTTCCTCTCCTCTCCTCACCCCATCTTTTCTTTTCTGTGGCCGCTGCCTGATCCGGGCAGCGGCCACTCGCGGCTGTCGGGACCAACTTTCCTTCTGTGACCGGATTCTGGACGAGGTCTTCCGCTCAGCGGTGCCGCTCGCTACTGTCCCGGCACATGTAAACGCTCCGTTGCGCATCCGCAGCGGAGCGCAGCCGGTGTGCCAGGGCCGCCGGCGGCCTCTCCGTGCGGTGCCGATGGGACCGGCGCCGCGGCCTTCGTGAGAGTGCCGTCGTCACTCACTCCGAAGGAGAGGGCGTCGTGACCGCGGAGACCTCCCAGACGCTCGACCGGGGACTGCGCGTCCTCAAACTGCTCGCCGACACCGACCACGGCCTGACCGTCACCGAGTTGTCCAACAAACTCGGGGTCAACAGGACCGTCGTCTACCGACTACTCGCCACGCTCGAACAGCACGCTCTGGTCCGCCGCGACCTGGGCGGCCGCGCCAGGGTGGGCCTCGGTGTGCTGCGCCTCGGCCGCCAGGTGCATCCGCTGGTACGGGAAGCCGCCCTGCCCGCGCTGCGCTCGCTCGCCGAGGACATAGGTGCCACCGCGCATCTGACGCTCGTCGACGGAGCCGAGGCCCTGGCCGTCGCGGTCGTCGAGCCGACCTGGACCGACTACCACGTCGCCTACCGGGCCGGCTTCCGCCATCCGCTCGACCGGGGCGCCGCGGGCAAGGCGATACTCGCCGCCCGGCAGAGCTCCTTCACCGAGCCGCGCTGCACCCTCACCCATGGCGAACTGGAGGCGGGCGCGAGCGGCGCGGCCGCCGCGCTGGTCGGGGTGACCGGGGTCGAGGGGAGCGTGGGCGTCGTGATGCTCGCGGACTCCGTACCGGAACGGGTGGGTCCGCGGGTCGTCGACGCGGCCAGGGAGGTGGCGGACGCCCTGCGCTGACCTGGGTGAGGCCCTGCGACATCCCCCGCTGACCTGCTGCGACACCCCGCGCTGACCTGCTGCGACATCCCGCGCCCGGCGTGCGGCGCGGGATCGTCCCCGGCGTGCGGGGACGTTCCGGACGGAGCCCGGGACCGGCCGTCCCGGGCGGCCGCTACATTGACACCGTGTTCTCTCGTCTCTCGCGCCCCAGCGCCCTCGTCCTCTGCGCGCTTCCGATCGTCGTGCTGTTCGTCATCGTCGGCGTCGCCCCGCTGCCGTACGCCGTGGCGCAGCCCGGTCTGACCGCGGATGTCCTCGGGGCCAACCAGGGCCGGGAGGTCATCACGATCAGCGGGGTGCCCGCCCGCGAGACCAAGGGCGAGCTGCGGATGACGACGATCGTGGCGACCGGTCCTTCCGCCGATGTCGACTTCGGCGATGTGATCGACGGCTGGTTCCGCACGGACCGTGCCGTGCTGCCGCGCGAGGCGGTCTATCCGTCGGGACAGTCCGACCAGCAGATCGAGAAGCACAACGTCCGCGACATGGTGCGGTCGCAGGACACCGC
Organism: Streptomyces sp. NPDC058198; assembly: GCF_042882605.1. Taxonomy (NCBI): domain Bacteria; kingdom Bacillati; phylum Actinomycetota; class Actinomycetes; order Kitasatosporales; family Streptomycetaceae; genus Streptomyces; species Streptomyces sp. NPDC058198. The sequence goes on along the minus strand of NZ_JBHVVP010000005.1, from coordinate 397,325 downwards.
GACCCAGGCGGCCCTCGGCTATCTGCACAAGGACCCGAAGACGGTCCGCGTCAGTCTGCATCTCGCCGACGTCGGCGGCCCCAGCGCCGGGCTGCTCTTCGCCCTCGGCATCATCGACAAGCTCGACGGTGACGGCTCGGGCGGCGATCTGACCGGCGGCCGCACGATCGCAGGTACGGGCACGATCACCGGCAGCGGCAGGGTCGGCGCGGTCGGCGGGGTGTCCCTCAAGACGCAGGCGGCGGGCCGCGACGGCGCGACCGTCTTCCTCGTCCCGGAGGCGGAGTGCGCGGACGCCAAGTCCGAGCTTCCCAAGGGGATGCGGCTGGTGCCCGTTACGACGCTGAAGGGCGCGGTGTCCGCGCTCCGGGCGCTGGAGAAGGGCAGCCGGGTTCCGAGCTGCTGACGTCGTCGATGACCGCGCCGCCCGCCTTACCGCCCGCCCCACCGCCGACCTCGCCGCCGGTCATTGCGCCGGCCTCGACGTTCAGGCCGCGCCAGGCAGGGAACACCAGCGGGCTCAGCGTCGCCAGCAGATAGGCCCCACCCACCAGCAGCAGCGCCGGACCCACCCCCGAGCCCTCGACCAGCAGGCCCGCCGTCAGCCCGCCCAGCGGCATGGTCAGCTCGCAGCCGGCGGTCATCGCGCCCGACACCCGGCTGCGCAGTTCCAGCGGTACGCGCTCGTAGATCACTGTCGTGAGGATCGGGTTGAGCGTCCCGCCCGCGAGTCCGGCCGCGCCCATCGTCACCCCGAGCGCCCACGTGGAGTCCGTGAGCCCCGCCACCGCGAAGCGCGGCGCACCGCAGACCAGCGCGCACACGGCGAAGACGGCATGGCGTGAGAAGCGGTGCCCGACAGCGCCGTACAGCAGCGCGCCCAGCAGTCCTCCGGCGCCGAACGTGGCGGTGAGCAGGCCCAGTTCCGTCGCTCCGCCGAGATTCCGCTCGGCGTGCACGGGCAGCAGGACCGCGTTCCAGCCCTGGTCGAGGCCGTTGATGGCCATCACCATCAGGACGACGGCCAGCAGAAGCGGGGTGCGCAGCAGGAAGGCGTATCCCTCGCGCAGTTCGGTCCTGTACGTGCGGAAGGAGACGGGCGCCGCGCCCTTCACCGGCTCCGCGGCGCGGATGCCGTGCAGTCCCGCCGTGACCAGCAGGGCGGATGCCCCGAAGGTCGCCGCGTCCATCAGCAGCGCGGACTCCGCGCCGATCAGCGCGATCAGCAGACCGGCGAGCGCGGCCCCGACCATCCTGGCCCCGCGCTCGACGGCGTCGAAGAGGCTCGCGGCGCGCGGGAGAGTCATGCCCGCGTGCGTGGCGAGATCCGGCAGGAGGACATAGCGCGCGGTCCTGCCCGGCGTATGGGCGAGACCGTTGACGGCGACGAGCGCGCAGAGCATCCAGAATTCCAGTACGCCCGCGTAGTGCAGCAGCGGAACCGCGCCGACGGCCGTGGCGCACAGCAGGTCGGAGGCGATGGAGATCCGCCGCCGCCCGATCCGGTCGATGACGGGGCCACCGATGACGGCGGCGATGATGATCGGCAGTGTGGCGCAGAAGGCGACGACACCCGCGCGGCCCGCGCTGCCGGTGGTCTGCAGGACGAACCAGGGGATGCCGATCAGGCTCAGGGCCGTCCCCGCGGCCGAGACGGCGTTGGCGGCCAGGACGGCCGCGAGCGGTTTTCGCTGTCCCCCCGCGCCGGTCACGCGAGCCGGGCCTTGGACGGCGCCGGTCGGTTGACGAGACGCAGCCCCAGCTCGACCAGGGTCCAGCCCAGTCGGGTACGGAGGGCGGCGCGGTAGTCGGTACGGAGCCCGGCACGGGGAGCGGGGCGGACGGCAGGGTGGAGGTCGGGGCGGCCGGCGGCCTCCCGGCGCAGCTCGTCGGCGCGGAGGGCGTGCAGCTGGAGATGGACGTCGGAATGCATGACAGATGGGCCCTTTCAGTCGGTCGCGCGCGGGAACAGGTGCAGATGGACGCGGACCTGGGCGGCGTCCTCCGCCCCCTCCGTGCCGTCCGCCGGAGCGAGGTCCCGGTAGCTGTTGACGAGTTCGTGCACCTTCCGGTCCAGCTCTTCCGCGAGCCCCGGCGTCAGCCGCAGCGTGAAATTGCTCAGGTCCGAATTCCTGGCCCAGCTGTCGGACCACTCGCGCCTGGTGCCGAGCCAGGTGCTCAGTTCCTGGGTGTGCAGGTTCGCCACTTCATGCATGTAGAAGTCCACGGCGCCGCGGACCTCGGGGTCCTGGTCGGAGTAGAGGGAGTCGCCGAACGTCAGGCCTTGATGGACGGACTTCCACCAGCGCTCCCGCCCCTTGCCGCGCTCCGGGTCGTCCTCGATGAAGCCGTACGCGGCGAGCTGGCGCAGGTGATAGCTGGTGGCACCGCTGGACTCGCTCAGGCGGTCGGCCAGTTGGGAGGCGGTGGCGGGGCCCTGGTGCCGCAGGGAGTTGAGCAGCCGCATCCGCAGGGGATGGGCCAGCCCGCGCAGGGATCGCGGGTCGAGCGTGAACAGTGTGGGCTCGGGGGAGCCGGGGGCGCCGGGGGATGCGGGCGCATCGGGGGTGTCGGACATGGCACCACCCTAAAGTTGCAAAGAATCCGTTGCAACCCTTTATTTGCAACGGACCCTTTGCAACCTCGCTCTCACTCGAACCGGCTAGGACCGGACCGGACCGGACCTAGCCCCGGTCGGAGTCCTCCGCCGCCTGCTCCACCAGCGGGATGATCCGCAGCGGTACGGGGTTCTCCATGACGATCGCCGTGGAGGCCCGCACAATGCCCTCGAAGCCGAGGACCCGGTCGATCACCCGCTGAAGGTCGGCGTTGGAGCGGGCGACCAGCCGGCAGAGCATGTCCCCCTGGCCGGTGGTGGTGTGCAGTTCCAGCACCTCGGGGACGGTCGCCAAGTGCGCCCGTACGTCCGTGCCCTGCCCCTGTTTGATCTCCAGCGTGGCGAAGGCCGTGACCGGATAGCCGAGGGCGGCGGGGTCGACGGTCGGCCCGAACCCCCGGATGACTCCGTTCGACTGAAGCCGGTCGAGCCGCGCCTGAACGGTCCCGCGCGCCACTCCGAGCCGGCGCGAGGCCTCCAGCACCCCGATCCGGGGTTCCTGTGCCAGCAGCACGATGAGCCTGCCGTCGAGTCCGTCGATGCTCATGACCGTCCCCCTCAGATCGTGGGCCGTGTGATCGTGGCCCGTCGCGCTGTAGTCATCCTGTGCAGATAGCCCCGCCATTCTCCCGATCCACTGTGCACAGTGCTCAGCGAATGCGCGAACTGTTGCGCACCTTGTGGAACGGCGGGAGCCTGAGGCCATGGCTGACACCTCGATGAACCTCGACACCGCCCCCGACACCGCACGCGAAGCCGATCCCTTCCCGGTCAAGGGCATGGACGCGGTCGTCTTCGCCGTCGGCAATGCCAAGCAGGCCGCGCACTACTACTCCACGGCCTTCGGCATGAAGCTCGTCGCCTACTCCGGACCGGAGAACGGCAGCCGCGAGACCGCGAGTTACGTCCTCACCAACGGCGCGGCCCGCTTCGTGTTCACCTCCGTCATCAGGCCGTCCACCGAGCGGGGCCGCTTCCTCGCCGAGCATGTCGCGGAGCACGGCGACGGCGTCGTCGACCTGGCCATCGAGGTGCCGGACGCGCGGGCCGCGTACGCCTACGCCACCGAGCACGGCGCCCGTGGCGTCCAGGAGCCGTACGAGGTCAAGGACGAGCACGGCACCGTCGTCCTCGCCGCCATCGCCACCTACGGCCAGACCCGCCACACCCTGGTCGAGCGCTCCGGCTACGACGGTCCGTACCTCCCGGGCTTCGGCGCCGCCGCTCCGATCGTCGAGCCCGCCGCGAAGCGCACCTTCCAGGCCATCGACCACTGCGTGGGCAATGTCGAGCTCGGCAGGATGAACGAGTGGGTCGGCTTCTACAACAAGGTCATGGGCTTCACCAACATGAAGGAGTTCGTGGGCGACGACATCGCCACCGAGTACTCCGCGCTCATGTCGAAGGTCGTCGCGGACGGCACCCTCAAGGTGAAGTTCCCGATCAACGAGCCCGCCATCGCGAAGAAGAAGTCACAGATCGACGAGTATCTGGAGTTCTACGGCGGGGCCGGCGTCCAGCACATCGCGCTCGCCACGAACGACATCGTCGCCTCCGTCACGGCGATGCGGGCCGCGGGCGTCCAGTTCCTCGACACCCCCGACTCGTACTACGACACCCTCGGCGAGTGGGCCGGCGAGACCCGGGTGCCCGTCGAGACCCTGCGCGAGCTGAAGATCCTGGTCGACCGTGACGAGGACGGCTATCTGCTGCAGATCTTCACCAAGCCCGTTCAGGACCGGCCGACCGTCTTCTTCGAAATGATCGAGCGGCACGGTTCCATGGGCTTCGGCAAGGGCAACTTCAAGGCGCTCTTCGAGGCGATCGAGCGCGAGCAGGAGAAGCGCGGCAACCTCTGACGCGCGGCGCCCGAGCGCGACCCGGCTGTGGAGCGGCCCCACGGAAACCGACCCGTGGGGCCGCTCCACGTCCGCGCCGAATGCCGGGCGGTGCTCGCGGACAGCCCTTAGGGTGCGGTCATGGCGAGGATGAATGACGTGGGCGGCATGCAGGGCTTCGGGCCGATCGACACCACCGACGACACCGAGCCCTTCCACGCGGACTGGGAGGCGCGGGTGTTCGCCCTCAACCGCGCTCTCATCGCCGGGAAGGTCTTCAACCTTGACGAGTTCCGCGACGCCGTCGAGTCCATGCCGCCCGGCGAGTATCTGGCCGCCTCGTACTACGAGCGGTGGTTCCACGCGATCCGTACGCTGCTGGAGCGCAAGGGCGTCATCGAGGCGGGCGAGCTCGATGAATGAGCGCGTGGCCGGTGAGCGGGCGGCCGGTGAGCGGGCGGTGCGAGCGGCGGGTGGTGAGGCGCGCGACCGCTTCGCGATCGGGGCGTCCGTACGCACCCTGCACCACGACCCGCCCCACCACACCCGGCTGCCGCGCTACGCCCGCGGCAAGCACGGCACGATCGTGGAGCCCGAGGGCCGCGCGCCGCTCGCCGACATCAACGCCCAGGGGCGCGGGGACGCGCCCGTGGAGCAGGTGTACGCGGTCAGCTTCGCCGCCCGCGAGCTGTGGGGCGACGGCGACCACCGGGTCGTACTGGACCTGTTCGAGAGCTATCTGGAGGACGACCCGCAGTGAGCGGTACACACACCGACGCCCGGATCTCCCGGCAGGTACGGCGCCTGGAAACCCTTCTCGAAGAGCGCGGGATCGTGGCCGGCGCCGCGCTCGACGAGGTCATCGACGCGTTCCTGTCCGGTGCCTCGCCGGCCAACGGCGCCCGGGTGGTGGCACGGGCCTGGACCGACCCGGCCTTCCGCGAACGGCTGCTCGCCGACGGGACCACCACCATCACCGAACTCGGACTGGCCGCCGGGGGAGTGCAGCCGCAGCGGCTGCGGGTCGTCGAGAACACCGCGCACACGCACAACGTCATCGTCTGCACCCTCTGCTCCTGCTATCCGATCCGGCTGCTCGGCCCCTCGCCCAGCTGGTACAAGAGCGAGGCTTACCGGTCCAGGGTCGTCCGCGAACCGCGCGCCGTCCTCGGGGAGTTCGGCCTCACGCTCCCCGAGGACATGGAGATCACCGTGTGGGACTCCACCTCGGAGACCCGCTACATGGTCCTGCCGCGCCGCCCCGAGGGCACGGAAGGGCTGGCCGAAGAGGAGCTGGCCGCGCTGGTCACCCGTAACGCGCTGATCGGCACGGCGGCGGTCTGACGGCGCGCGCCGGCCGGCCGAAGGTCCACGGCGCGCGCCAGCGGTCCACGGCGCGCGCCCCGGCGACCGGTCGCGCGCTCAGCCTCGGCCGTACGTCGCGGGCGACGGCTTCGCCGGGGCCACCGTCCCCACCGGAGCGTGCAGGCCCGGTGTGGTCGGGGTCGGGGTAGCGGACTCCGCCTTCCTGGACGGGGCGCCCGAGCGCCCCGGCGCGGGCTTCCGGGCCGGTACGAGCTCGACTTCCTCCTCCTCACCGTCCCCGTACATGTTCTCCGGCCCGCCCTCCGGCATCTCGCCCAGCTCGTTCAGCGCCTCCCGCGCCCTCGGCGCCAGCAGCGGCGAGAAGGAGGGATTCAGCCGCAGCGCCTCCCCGATGTGGCGGCGGGCGGATCCGTCCATGCCCAGCGACCGCTCGATCTCCCCCCGGTGGTACAGGAACAGCGCGCGCCCCTGCCCCTGCTCCGTCGCCCTCTTCGCGTACTTCAGCGCCTCGTCGTCCTCACCCGCCTCGTACAGCGCCCACCCCAGCGCGTCCGCGACCTCCATGCTCCGGTGCCGCTGCTCCCACTCCGTCCGCAGCCGCGCGACCGCCGCCTGCGGATCCCCGTGCGCGGTCTCGTACCGGGCGAGCACCAGGTCCTCGTCCACCCCGTCCCCCTGTGCCTCTCTGGCCCGGGCGAGCACCGTCGCGTACTGGCTCTGCGCATCACCGCTCAGGCCCAACGAGTCGTACAACTCGCCCAGCTCCAGGGCGTATTCGGGCTCCGGCAGCTTCTCAAGCGCGGTCTGGTAGTCGCGGTACGCCTCTTCCGTCCTGCCCAGCGCGGCCAGCGCCCTCGCCCGCCCGGCCCGCGAGGCGTAGTGTCCGCTCGCCGCCGCCAGCGCCGCGTCGTAATGTCCCAGCGCCTCCTGCGGCTCACCCCGGTCCCAGGCCAGCTCACCCAGCATGGACAGCGCTTCCGCCTTCTCCGTCGGGGCCCCGGCGCCCGCCACCGCCTCGGTCGCCTTCGCCATGGCGTCCTCACGCCAGCCGCGGGCGCGGTAGACCTGGGCCGAGCGCTCCAGCACCGGCCCGTCGGACCGCAGCTCCTTCAGCTTGTCCAGGGCCTTGGCCGCCGCCTTGTAGTCGCCGAGACCGCTGTACGCGTCGATCAGCACCGGATACGCCATCCACTGCGCGGGCTCCTGATTCCGTACCGTCTCGCCCCACTTCTTGGCGGCGGCGAAGTCGTTCCTGGCGTTGGCGAGCGAGCCGAGACCCACCAGCGCCATGAGATTCCCGCGCTCGGCCGGCCGGACCGCGAGCGAGCGCTGGAGCGCCTGGTCGGCCTTCGGGTACGACGCCGAATCCGCCCCGCTCATCCCGCGCTCCACATAGGCCGCGCCGAGCACGGACCACGACTGATCGTCCTCGGGATGGGTGCGCAGCCAGGTCTCCCGGTTGCTGATGAGCGCGGTCAGGTCCGGGACCGCGGCCGGCGCCCCCGCGCCCACCGCGATCATCGCCCGTGCCTCGGGGCTCGGCGGGGGCACGGGGCCCTGGTCGGGGACGAACAGCAGGACGCCCCCGACCAGCGCGGCACCCACCCCGACCGCCAGGGCCGCCTTTCTGACTTGCCTGACCTGCTCCGTCTTCATGGCGTTCATGCTGATTACTGTGCGTCAATATGAAGAACACACCCGGTCTTGCGGTGTGGATCGCAGACGGGTTCACACCGATGGCCCCGGGTGCGACGCTGGGATCATGGACGACCTTCTCGCACAGCTACGGGCCGGGCTCCCCGCCGAAGCCCTGATCACCGATCCGGACGTCACCGCCTCCTACGCCAACGACATGGCGAGCTTCTGCGAGGCGGGCACGCCCGCGGTGGTCGTCCTGCCACGCTCGGTCGAACAGGTCCAGCACGTCATGCGCACCGCGACCGCGCTGCGCGTCCCCGTCGTCCCGCAGGGGGCCCGTACGGGACTGTCGGGCGCCGCGAACGCCTCGGACGGGTGCATCGTCCTCTCCCTGACGAAGATGGACCGGATCCTGGAGATCAATCCGGTCGACCGGATCGCCGTCGTCGAACCGGGCGTCATCAACGCGACCCTCTCCCGCGCCGTCGGTGAGCGGGGCCTCTGCTACCCGCCGGACCCGTCCAGCTGGGAGATGTGCACCATCGGCGGGAACATCGGGACCGCCTCCGGCGGGCTGTGCTGCGTCAAGTACGGCGTCACCGCGGAGTACGTCCTCGGGCTGGACATCGTCCTCGCCGACGGCCGTCTCCTCACCACGGGCCGCCGTACCGCCAAGGGTGTCGCCGGCTATGACCTGACGCGGCTCTTCGTGGGCTCCGAGGGCAGCCTCGGCATCGTCGTCAAGGCCGTCCTGGCACTCAAGCCCCAGCCGCCCCAGCAGCTCGTCCTGGCGGCCGAGTTCGGCTCCGCGGCCGCCGCCTGTGAGGCCGTCTGCCGCATCATGGAGCGCGGGCACACCCCGTCCCTGCTCGAACTCATGGACCGTACGACCGTCCGCGCCGTCAACGCGATGGCGAACATGGGCCTCCCCGACACCACCGAGGCTCTGCTGCTGGCGGCCTTCGACACCCCGGACCCCGCGGCCGATCTGGCGGCGGTCGGCGCGCTGTGCACCGAGGCCGGCGCCACGGAAGTGGTGCCCGCGGAGGACGCGGCCGAGTCGGAACTGCTGCTTCAGGCCCGCCGGCTGTCGCTCACCGCGCTGGAGGCGGTCAAGGGCACCACCATGATCGACGACGTGTGCGTACCGCGCTCGCGCCTCGGCGACATGCTTGAAGGCGTGGAGCGCATCGGCGAGAAGTACGGGCTGACGATCGGCGTCTGCGCCCACGCGGGCGACGGCAACACGCACCCCACCGTCTGCTTCGACGCGGCGGACCCGGACGAGTCCAGGCGGGCGCGTGAGTCCTTCGACGAGATCATGGCTCTCGGGCTGGAGCTGGGCGGCACGATCACCGGAGAGCATGGCGTCGGTGTGCTGAAGAAGGAGTGGCTGTCGCGCGAACTGGGTCCGGTGGGGCTGGAGTTGCAGCGAGGTATCAAGCAGACATTCGACCCGCTGGGGCTGCTGAACCCCGGGAAGCTGTTCTGAGCTGTACGAGCCGGCGGCCGGTGCGGCGCTCTCTGGGGTACGCCCTACGCCTCACCGTCCGCGGACTCGTCCGACGGCCAGGGATCCCGCAGCCACAGATCGTCGGCCGGGGTCCGCGCCAGCAGCTCGGCCAGCGCGTCGTCGATGCCGAGCCGCTCGGTCTCCGTACCCGCGGGCACGACCCGCAGCGTCCGCTCCACCCACGAGAACACCGTCGCTGAGGGCGCCTCCAGCAGGGCGTCGCCGTCGGGCGAGGAGAGCGCGATACAGAGGACTTTGCGCCCGCCGACCTGCGTCGGCCAGATGCGGACATCCCCCTGGCCACACGGTCTGAACGCCCCCTCCACCAGCAGCTCGCGGGCGAAGGTCCATTTCACGGGGGTCTCCGAGCGGATATGGAAGGTGATCTGCACGGCGAACGGTTCGTCCGTGCGATAGGTCAGCCGAGCCGGAACGGGGATGCCGCGCTCGGGCGACAACACCAGATTCAGCTCCAGCTCGCGTTCCACAACGGTATGCATGAGCAGCACTTCCTCTCCTGGCAAGGGGCCCTGCGGTGGGGCCGTACCAGATGAGAGGCTCTACCCCGCCGTTCATGACGCGACTTTCGGTAAGGACTTTCTGTGTCCATTCCGTGACAGGAAAGTGCCCGAGCCGCAGGGCGGCGCGGGGGCCGGCTCCCGGGGGCCGACAAGGCTGCCGCAGCAGCCCTAGGGCGTGTTGCGAAAGTCCCGCCTGGCTCGCGACGCCCGGCGCGCACGCTCGCCGCGTTGTCGGAGTCGTCCAAGTACGTCCAGTACGAGGACGATCCTCCGCCTTGCGATCGCACGCACCGGACGCCGCGAGCCCCGCCCTGCGGGCGGACGGCGCTACTTTCGCAACACGCCCTAGGCACTCGTGTCCTACTTTTCGTACGTCCGAGCGGGTGGATCCTGCTTCCGGAGCCCCGCGCTGCGCCGTGACGTCTTCAGTAAGCCGCACGAACGCGGGCATTCTGTTCGTCTCCTTCTTACGGGCCCCCCGTTCTTCGTTAATGTCTTCCTTGGACAAGCGGAGGTACGCGCCCGGTCGCCGCTGCGGCATGTGCCACGCGAATCCCGTGGCCCGGACAGGTCAAACGTGTGGTGAGTGAACGGAGTTGGGGTCAGTGGCTACTCCTCCTGGTGATGGTGGGAACGCACCCCGGGAAGGGTTCTATCCAGATCCGTCCATCCCTGGATACGTCCGGTACTGGAACGGCGCCGCCTGGGTGCCCGGTACGAGCCGGCCCGCGCCCGAGGGCAGCGAGGTGCCGCCGGCCGGCGAGGGGATGCCGGGCGGCCCGATGGCCGCCCCCACGTCGCCCGCCGTCGACGAGACGGGGCCGATGTTCCTCGACGAGGATCCGCCCGAGGAGCACCGGCAGGAACCGGCGTCCGTGTGGCAGGCCGACGCCTCGCGGCAGACCGGCTTCGGCGGGGAGCGCGACAACCGCGTCTCCTGGGGAGCGGCGGCCGGCCAGGACCCCCGTGTGCCCGACCCGGCGCCCGCGCCCACCGCGACGCCTCATGACGTACCGCCGCCCACGCCCGGAGATCCGACCGGCGGCGCCCTGCCCGGCGTACGCGCCCTGGGGCCCGGCCCGGACGACGGCCGGCCGCCCACCGACGGAACGATCGCGATCCGCGCCATGCGACGCGGCATCAGACCCGCCTCGGGAGCGGGCACCGGGACAGGTACCGGTCAGGGATCCGGCGGCGCGGGATCCGGAGCCGGTACGGACCGGCCGGACGCCGGCCAGGACGCCGCGGGTACGCGCCGGCCGCATACGCCCCGCGAGACCAGCCAGCCGCCCGTCGACAGCACCGTCGCCATCCGCGCCCTGCGCGCCGCCCGCCGGGCGAAGGACGAGGACGCCGCGGCCGGCCGTACGGGACAGCCCGAGGGCACCATGGCGATCCGCGCGCTGAACCCGGGCGCCTCCGGCAGGGGCGCGGCGCCCGCGCAGCCTCAGCCGCAGCTCCCCGCGCAGTCGCAGCCGCAGTCGCAGCCCGTCAGCCCCGGTGCCGGCGGCGGCGCCGCGTCCTGGGCCCAGCAGGTGCACCAGCTCGCGCAGCCCGATCAGCCCGTCGTGCCGTGGAAGCCCCCGGTCAACGACCCGTTCCTGCAGGCCGCGCAGGCCCAGGCGGCGGCCAGGCCCGCGGGTCTCGGCAAGCGGTTCGTGGCCCGCCTCATCGACACCGTCGTACTGGGAGCGGTCGTCGGCGCCGTCGCCGTCCCGCTCGTCTCCAAGGCCCGTACCCATATCGACGGGAAGATCGAGGCGGCGAAGCAGACCGGTGAGACGGTCACCGTCTGGCTGCTCGACGGGACGACGGCCGGTTACCTCGGCGGCGTACTCGCCGCACTGCTGGTCATCGGAGTGCTCTACGAGGCGCTGCCGACCGCCAAGTGGGGGCGCACGCTGGGCAAGAAGCTCTGCGGTCTCGAGGTACGGGACATCGAGTCGCACGAGGCCCCGGCCTTCGGTGCCGCCCTGCGCCGCTGGCTGGTCTACGGCGTGCTGGGGGTGCTCGTCGTGGGCGTCGTCAATGTGCTGTGGTGTCTGATCGACCGGCCGTGGCGCCAGTGCTGGCACGACAAGGCGGCCCGTACCTTCGTGGCGGGCTGAGGGACGGGCTGAAGGGCGGTCGGAACCCGTCGGCGGGACGCGTTCCCCCGAACGGACGGTGAGCCGTTGCGGCCCCCTGTCCGGCGCGGTGCACTGCCCCCATGAGTAACGACCCGCCGCCGCCCGGCCAGCCCCCCGAGGACGATCCGTTCCTCAAGAAGCCGCAGGAGCCTCCGCCGTCGGAGGGCTCGCCGCACGGCTCGGCGCAGGAGCCCCCGCCGGAGCCTCCGCAGGGTCCTCCGTCGGGATCCCCCTACGGCGATCCTTATGGCTCGCCTCATGGCTCTCCGTACGGCTCTCAGCCCGGCGGCGGTCAGCCCCCGCCCTATGACCCGAACGCCTTCGGCGGAGGCCCGTACGGCGGCACGGACCCCCTCGCCGGGATGCCCCCGCTCGCGCCGTTCGGCAAGCGGTTCGTGGCCCGGGTCGTCGACGCCCTCATCGTCTTCATCCCGCTGGCGATCCTGTCGGTGTTCGTCGGCGGCTGGAGCACATCGTCGGCGAGCACCGGCGGCTGGAACGATTTCACCAATCAGGTGAATACGGGCAGGCAGTGGCTCTGGTCGGTCATCTCGATCATCGCGTACGTCGGCTACGACACCCTGATGATGCGAAAGACCGGGCAGACCCTCGGCAAGCGCTGGATGAAGCTGCGGGTCGCGATGCTGAACAACGGCACGGTCCCGGACACCGGCGCGTCGGTGCTGCGCGCGGCCGTGCTCTGGCTGCCGGCGCTGATCTGCTGCCTCGTTCTCTGGTGGGTCATCATCATCGTGACGATCCTGGCCAGCAGGCCCTACCGACAGGGCCTGCACGACAAGGCCGCCAGGACGGTCGTGGTGTCAGCGGCGCAGTGAGTGCTGTCCGACCCTGGCCTCCGCACCCGCGTGCGAGCGCGCGGCGGACATCGGGGATCCAGCCGACCGGGCATCCGTGGGCGCCGCCGTCCGATGGGCGCGGGCGGTACGCGCCGCCTTGGACCTGCGCGGCAGGGGCACGGTCAGGGCGACCAGAAGGCCCAGGCCGAGCGCGGCGATTCCGATCACCGCGACACCGATACCGGTGGTGGTACGGGAGAGCAGCAGCATGGCGAGCGTGGAACAGACAACGGTGGCGGAACCGTAAGCGAGCTGTGCGGCAGTCGGACGCGGCATGGCGGTATCCGTCCCTCGGAGCATGGGTGTTGGGGGGTGTCTCGCGTATCTCGCACATAGGTCGCACTCTCCAGCGACTCTACGACGGTGGATGCCCGGGAGGAACAGGTAGTAAGCGTGACCTAACCCACGGTGCCGGTGCACGGGGGGCGCATCGAGTCACTCCCCCTGTTAACGGGCTGAAAATGTGCGCCCGTTGTCCGAATTTCTCCCCGTCCGGATACCGGGGCCGGGCTTTCACATAGTGCACTTGACCAGTTCAAGTCAAGGTCTGTCTTTTCTCCTTCAACTCCGGTCCAATGTCGTCACTTATGACGCGCATACGCGCGCGGATCCCTCACTCCCGGTCCGCGGATCGCGTGCGCCAGGGAGGACAAGCATCAAGTGAGCAGCATTTCACGGGCGAGAAGAGTGTCCGCGGTGATCGTGGCTCTGGCCGCGACCGCCGCGACGGCCTCAGCCTTCACCACCGCACAGGCCGAGGACAACCCCGCATCCGGTCCCTCGGGGATTGAGCGCCGTGACCCGGCGCCGCAGAAGGGCCAGGTCGAACACGACCTTGAAGGCCCGTTCAGCAAGCAGCAGTCGGAGCAGCGCGACGCGGCGCTCCAGCAGGTCATCTCCGGTGACGCCAAGCTGGAGAAGCGCGGCGCCTCCAAGGTCGTGAAGCTCAGCGACAAGAAGTACGTCGAGCTCGGCCGGGAGAAGACCGACAAGATCTTCACCATCCTCGTGGAGTTCGGCGACGACGTCGACAACACCACGATGTACGACCCGGACGGCGCCGACGGCCCCCAGCCGCCCGTCGCCAAGTTCGGCGGCGAGCCCGGCCCGCAGCACAACGAGATAGCCGAGCCCGACCGGAAGGTGGACAACTCCACCGCCTGGCAGGCCGACTACAACCAGCAGCACTTCCAGGACCTCTACTTCGGTGAGGGCAAGGACAAGAAGGGCCAGCAGAAGGAGTCGCTGAAGACCTACTACGAGAAGACGTCCTCCGGGCGCTACTCGGTCGACGGCGAGGTCTCCGACTGGGTCAAGGTCAAGTACAACGAGGCCCGTTACGGCTCGAACTACTGTGGCAGCTCCAACTGCGCCAACGTCTGGGACGCGGTGCGTGACGGTGTCACCGCCTGGACCGCCGACCAGAAGGCCCAGGGCAAGACGGACGCCGAGATCAAGGCGGACCTCACTCAGTACGACCAGTGGGACCGCTACGACTTCGACACCGACGGCAACTTCAACGAGGCCGACGGCTACATCGACCACTTCCAGATCGTCCACGCGGGCGAGGACGAGTCGGCCGGCGGCGGCGCCGAGGGCACGAACGCGCTGTGGGCACACCGCTGGTACGCCTACGGCACCCAGGCGGGCAGCACCGGCCCGTCGAACAACAAGGCCGGTGGCACCCAGATCGGCGACTCCGGCATCTGGGTCGGTGACTACACCATGCAGCCCGAGAACGGCGGCCTCGGTGTCTTCGCGCACGAGTACGGCCACGACCTCGGTCTGCCGGACCTGTACGACACCGCGGGCGGTGACAACTCCACCGCCTTCTGGACCCTGATGTCGTCGGGTTCCTGGCTCGGCACCGGCAAGAACGCGATCGGCGATCTGCCGGGCGACATGACCGCCTGGGACAAGCTGCAGCTCGGCTGGCTGGACTACGCCGAGGCCAAGGCCGCGACGAGCTCCACCACCAAGCTGGGTGTCTCGGAGTACAACACCAAGAACCCGCAGGCGCTGATCGTCGAGCTGCCGAAGAAGAGTGAGACCACCTCTGTGGTGAAGCCCGCCGAGGGCTCCAAGCAGTGGTGGAGCGACATGGGTGACGACCTCAAGAACACCCTCACCCGCTCGGTCGACCTGACCGGCAAGTCCACGGCGGCGCTGGAGCTCCAGGGCTGGTGGGACATCGAGGCCGACTACGACTACCTGTACACCGAGGTGTCGACGGACGGTTCCAACTGGACGCCTCTCGAGGGCACTGCCGACGGCAAGGCCATCACCCGTGACTCGGCCGACAAGCCGGCGCTCACGGATGTCTCGGGCGGCTACAAGAAGCTCGTCTTCCCGCTGGACGCCTACGCGGGCCAGAAGTTCGACCTCCGCTTCCGCTACCAGACGGACGGCGGCGTGGCCGGCAAGGGCTTCACCGCGGACGCGATCAGCGTGACCGCCGACGGTTCGGCGCTGTTCACGGACAACGCCGAGGGTGACGACGCGGGCTGGACCTCGAAGGGCTTCTCGCACATCGGCGAGTCCTTCACCCTGGACTACCCGCAGTACTACATCGCCGAGAACCGCCAGTACGTCTCGTACGACAAGACCCTCAAGGTCGGCCCGTACAACTTCGGCTTCGCGGCGCCGAACGACAGCAAGGTGGAGCACTTCCCCTACCAGACCGGTCTGCTGATCTGGCTGTGGGACACCTCGCAGAAGGACAACAACACCAGCCAGCACCCGGGTAAGGGTCTGGTCCTGCCGATCGACGCTCACGCCAAGGCGCTGAAGTGGTCGGACGGCACGCTGATGCGTAACCGGATCCAGGCGTACGACTCGACGTTCAGCTGGTGGCCGACTTCCGGTCTGACGCTGCACAAGGCGGACAAGGCCACGCGGATCTCTCCCCAGCTGGGTGCGCCGGTCTTCGACGACCGCAAGGGCACGTACTGGAGTGCGGACAACCCGCTCGGAAGTGTCCAGGTAGCTGACACCAACACCCGGATCAGCATCCTCAGCCAGCCTCTGGATGGCCAGACGATGACGGTCCACGTGGGGCCCTCCACTAGGTAACCACGAGTAATCGCAGGTCAAAGCATGATCGGCCGTCGCCCTCTAGCGGGCGGCGGCCGATCGTGTTTAGGTGCGTCCTACGGATCTCTTATTGACACGACGTCTCACGGGGGAGATGAAGGACATGGCAGGCGGAGGCTTCAGCAAGCTCCCGAACGGCAGGGTGGTGGTGGCGCTGACGCTGCCGAGCCCGGCCGCCGAGGGCGATACGGTGCGCGTTCTCGTGCACGCGGCGAACCGTGCCCGCGCCCTGACCAGGCTGCGGAATCTGGGTCTGCGGGCGGTCTACCTCCGTGGCAACGCGGAGCCCCCGACGCCGGACGAGATCACCGCGGTGCTCCACCACCCGGACGGTCTGCTGTGGCGGACCACACCGGAGTGCCTGGAGCAGCTCTGGCAGCCGATACGGGCGCTGCTGAGGCCGCGGGCGACGGTGCCCCTGCCGGAGCAGCGCCGCCCCCCGCAGGACGTCCTGCGGGCCTGAGGGTCCTGCGGGTCTAAGAGGTCTCCAAGGGCGTGTTCCGGAGGACCGGCTTGCCGGTCAGTTCGACGCCCGCCGTGCGCAGCTCCGCCAGGGCGCGGCCGGTGGTCTCCTGCGACACCCCCGCCGTCAGGCCGAGCAGCACATGCGTGGTGAAGCCCTCACGGACCGCGTCCAGCGCCGTCGCGCGGACGCAGTGGTCCGTCGCGATGCCCACCACATCGACCTCGGCGACCTCGCGCGCCCGCAGCCAGTCGACCAGGGTGACGCCGTTCTCGTCGGTGCCCTCGAAGCCGCTGTACGCCGCCGCGTAGGCGCCCTTGTCGAAGACCGCGTCGATCGCGCCCGAGGCGACGGCCGGGGCGAAATTGGGGTGGAAGCCCACGCCCTCCGTACCGGCGACGCAGTGCACCGGCCAGGTGTGGACATAGTCCGGGACGGCTGGGGCCGTGGCGAAGTGATCGCCCGGATCGATGTGGTGGTCACGGGTGGCGACCACATGCCGGTAGCCGGCCGGCGCCTGGCCGATCAGATCGGTGATGGCGGCGGCGACATCGGCGCCCCCCGCCACCGCGAGGCTGCCGCCTTCACAGAAGTCGTTCTGCACGTCGACGACGATCAATGCGCGGTGCATGGCGGGTGTCCTTCAGTGGGGAGCGGGGGAGCGGGTGTCGTTCCGGGGCGGTTCGAGCGTAGAGACCCGGGCCGCGAGGCGGGAGGGGGTACGGGACCGCCCGTACCCCTGTCCGGCACGGACCGCCCTCGCTCCACGCCTGCCCGCCCAAGCCATGGCACACGCCTCACAGGTACTCGGTCGGGATCACCGGCTCGCCCCGCGAGAGCTGTATCGCCGACATCGGCAGCCCGGCACGCGCGGCGATGTGCCGCTCGCGCACGGCGTCCAGCGGCTCGCGCGCCACGATCTCGCCGCCCTTGACCAGCTGCACCAGCAGCTGCCGGTCCAGCAGCTCCGGCGGTACCGGGCCCGTGCCGATCACCTCGGCCTCGGCGTACCCCTCCGCGTCCAGGCGCCGCGCCGCCCACTTGCGGCCGCCGATCGAGGTCTTGCCGCCCAGCGACTTCTTCGCCACCGGCTGCAGTGGGGCCTTCGGGTCCGCGGACCGCGCGCGGGCGACGATCTTGTAGACCATGGAGCAGGTCGGCTGCCCGCTGCCGGTGACCAGCTGCGTGCCGACGCCGTACGCGTCCACCGGCGCCGCCGCCAGCGAGGCGATGGCGTACTCGTCCAGGTCCGAGGTCACCACGATCCTGGTGTTCACCGCGCCCAGCTCGTCGAGCTGCTGCCGTACCCGGTGGGCGACCAGCAGCAGATCGCCGGAGTCGATACGGACCGCTCCCAGCTCCGGTCCCGCGATGTCCACGGCGGTCCGCACGGCCTCGGCCACGTCGTACGTGTCGATCAGCAGCGTCGTCCCCCGGCCGAGCGCGTCGACCTGCGCCTGGAAGGCGTCGCGTTCGTTGTCGTGCAGCAGGGTGAAGGCGTGCGCGCTCGTCCCCACCGTC
The DNA here is from genome assembly GCF_042882605.1 of Streptomyces sp. NPDC058198. NCBI lineage: Bacteria > Bacillati > Actinomycetota > Actinomycetes > Kitasatosporales > Streptomycetaceae > Streptomyces > Streptomyces sp. NPDC058198. The sequence goes on along the minus strand of NZ_JBHVVP010000005.1, from coordinate 379,809 downwards.
GGAATGCCGTAGCGGAACCCGGCCGCCAGGTCCGAGGTGGTGTCGAAGCCGCCGACGTACGCGGCGCGCGAGGCGGCGACCGCGGACAGCTCGTGCGTACGGCGCGCGCCCATCTCGATCAGCCCGCGCCCGTTCGCGGCCGCCGCCATCCGGGAGGCCGCGGCGGCGATGGCCGAGTCGTGGTTGAGGATCGAGAGGATCACCGTCTCCAGCAGCACGCACTCCGCGAAGGAGCCCTCCACCCGCAGGATCGGCGAGCCGGGGAAGTACACCTCGCCCTCCGGGTAGCCCCAGATGTCCCCGCTGAAGCGGTACGAGGCGAGCCACGCGAGCGTCGCCTCGTCGACGATCCCGTGCTCCCGCAGAAAGCCCAGTACGTCCGCGTCGAAGCGGAAGTTCTCGACGGCGTCCAGCACCCGGCCGGTGCCCGCCACCACCCCGTAACGGCGCCCCTCGGGCAGCCGCCGGGTGAAGACCTCGAAGACGGAGCGACGGTCGGCCGTGCCTGCCTGAAGTGCCGCCCTGAGCATGGTCAGCTCGTACTGGTCGGTGAAGAGCGCGGTCGACGGCACGTCCACCGGCAGCCCAAGGTCCGCAGTGTTCATATGACGGATGCTACCCCCCATACTCGTCACTCTGACGATTTCTAAGAGGCCGTTTGTGCGACAGGCCCTCCTGGGTGGCAGCATGGGTCATGTGAGGCTGTGAACCCCGGGGTGCTGTGCCCCCGTGCCCCGGCAGACCCCGCACGCCCCGGCACGCCCCGGCAGAGAAGAAGGTCGTCCCGAACCGTGAGTGTTGCTCCGACTGAGATCGAACGCCCCGAATCGGCCGAGGAGACCTTCGCGGTCCCCGAACCCGATGTGCCCTGGGTGACGATCGTCCACAACGACCCGGTCAACCTCATGAGTTATGTGGCGTACGTCTTCCAGACCTATTTCGGCTACTCCAAGGACAAGGCGCACAAGCTGATGCTCGACGTCCATCACAAGGGACGCGCGATCGTCTCCAGCGGCAGCCGCGAGGAGATGGAGCGCGACGTGCAGGCGATGCACGGATTCGGACTGTGGGCGACCCTTTCGCAGGACCGCGCCTGATGGCCGGGCACTTCGAGGCGATCCCGGGCGGCGGAGCGGCCGTCGCGCTCGACGAGGTCGAGATCTCGATCCTGCGCTCGCTGGCCGTACAGCTGCTGGAGCTGATCGGGCCCGGCAAGGAGTCGGCCCAGGGCGAGGACCCGCTCGCCGCGCTCTTCGCCGTCGGCCCGAGCGAGCCGCCCGCCGACCCGGCGCTGGCCCGGCTGTTCCCCGACGCGTACGGCGATGACGACGACGAACTGCGGGAGTTCTCCTCGGAGTTCAGGCGGTTCACGGAGAACGATCTGCGCGGCCGCAAGCGCGAGGACGGCATAGCGGTCGTCCGCACGCTGGACGCGCTCGCGGCGGAGGGCGAGGGCGGCGCCGTACTCAAGCTGACCCCCGACGACTGTCTGCACTGGCTGGGCGCGCTCAACGATCTGCGGCTGACGATCGGCACCCGCCTGGAGGTCACGGACGAGGACGAGGGCGGCGAGCTGTACCGGCTGCCGGACTCCGATCCGCGCAAGCCGATGGTGATGGCGTACCTCTGGCTCGGGGCACTCCAGGAGACGCTCGTCGAGACGCTGATGCCCTGACGGACCGCGACGGACCCGGCCGGATCCCACGACGGACCCGGCCGGATCCCACGTCGATCCGGCCGGTCCCGGCGTCGTCCACCGGCCGTCTCACGGCCACCCGGCGGCCCTCTTCCGCACGCTCAACTGACCCTCAATTCGGGATAACGATCCCGTCACCGCACCGGCGACCTTTGCGATTCCGGGGGAGATTTGTCCGCTTCTCCTTGTGGGCTGTGCCACAGCGCCGTCCGCGGAACGCCCCTTCCGCCGTGATAGATCTTCACGATCCCCCGGGGGCGCCACCCCTGTCCCCGGGGGAGCTGACACCGGCTACCCGCCGGTAGCACTCCATCGCATCCGGGGGGAACCGGGAACTGATCACGGGCCGAGCGTGGCGCGGATCAGTATGGAGAAAGGGCAGCACCACCATGACCTCTGCGCAGGTCGACAGGGAGTACGGCGGCGAAGGACCCGGCGGCCCGACCGAGGGCGGCCCGGCCGAAGAGGGCTACGAGCGCGGACTCGGCAGCCGTCAGGTCCAGATGATCGCCATCGGCGGCGCGATCGGCGTCGGTCTCTTCATGGGCGCCGGGGCGAACATCGCCAAGGCCGGACCCAGCATCATCCTCATGTACGCCCTCGCCGGCGTCGTGATCTTCTTCATCATGCGGGCGCTCGGCGAGCTGCTCCTCTACCGGCCGGTCTCGGGCTCCTTCGCGGAGTACGCCCGGGAGTTCCTCGGCCCGTTCTTCGGATTTGCCACCGGCTGGACGTACTGGCTGATGTGGGTCGTCACCGGCATGGCGGAGCTGACCGCCGCCGCGATCTATATCCACTTCTGGTTCCCGCAGATCCCGCAGTGGGTCAGCGCGCTGGTGTTCCTCGTGGTGCTCTTCGGTGTGAACCTGATCTCGGTGAAGATCTTCGGTGAGGTCGAGTTCTGGTTCTCGATGATCAAGGTCACCGCGATCATCGGCATGATCGTCATCGGTCTGGGGGTGCTCACCCTCGGCTTCTCCGACGCCGGTGACACCGCCCATGTCTCCAACCTCTGGGCGCACGACGGGATCTTCCCGAACGGCATCGGCTCCAGCCTGATGACCCTTCAGGGCGTCATGTTCGCCTACCTCGCCGTCGAGCTGGTCGGCGTCACCGCGGGCGAGTCCGAGAACCCGGAGAAGACCCTGCCCAAGGCGATCAACACACTGCCCTGGCGCATCATCGTCTTCTACGTCGGCGCGCTCACCGTCATCCTGGCGGTCGTCAAGTGGACCGAGTTCTCGGCCGGCACCAGCCCGTTCGTACAAGCCTTCGAGAAGATGGGCATCCCGCTCGCGGCCGGCATCGTCAACTTCGTCGTGCTGACCGCCGCGCTGTCCTCCTGCAACTCCGGGATGTACTCCACCGGCCGGATGCTGCGCGACCTCGCCGCCAACAGCGAGGCGCCGAAGCTCTTCGGCAGGCTCAACTCCCGTAAGACCCCGGCGTTCGGCATCACCGTCTCCGTCGCCCTGATGGGCATCGGTGTGGTCCTCAACTACATCGTTCCGGAGAAGGCCTTCGGCTATGTGACGTCCGTGGCCACGGCGGCCGGCATCTGGACCTGGATGATGATCCTGGTCAGCCATATCCGCTACCGCCGCGCCGTGGTGGCGGGCCGGCTGCCGGCCTCGTCCTTCCCCGCCCCGGGCGGCGCGCTGTTCAGCTGGGTCGCGGTGGCCTTCCTGGCCCTCGTCACCTGTCTGATCGCGTACGACAAGGACGCGCGCGTCTGTCTGTATGTGGGGGCGGTCTGGGCGGTGGCCCTGGCGGTCGGCTGGCAGTACCTGAAGAAGCGCCCGCGGATCACGGACAGCGACGACACCCCCGAGTACGCCTCCGCCACGGAGTAGCGGCACGGCTCCGCGACCGGCTTCCGAGGCTCGGTCCGCTCGCAGCGGCACGTCCGGCCCGGTGGCCCCCCGGATCTCCGGCCAGGGGGCCACCGGGTCCGTGCAGACCGTCGGTCTTATATTTCCACCATGCTGACCATCACCCAGGCCCTGCACGACCAGATCGTCGCGCACGCGCGGCGCGACCATCCCGACGAGGCCTGCGGCGTGGTCGCGGGGCCCGCCGGGACCGGACGCCCGGAGCGCTTCATCCCCATGCTCAACGCCGCACGCTCGCCCACCTTCTACGAGTTCGACTCGGCGGATCTGCTGAAGCTCTACCGGGAGATGGACGACCGCGACGAAGAGCCCGTGATCATCTACCACTCGCACACCGCGACCGAGGCCTACCCGTCCCGTACGGACATCACGTACGCCAACGAGCCGGGCGCCCACTACGTCCTGGTCTCCACCGCCGACTCCGACGAGGCGGGCCCCTTCCAGTTCCGCTCCTACCGCATCGCGGAGGGCGAGGTCACGGAAGAGGACGTCGAGATCGTCTGACAGCGAGATGGTCCCGCCACTGTGACCAAGCTCTGCTTGGCAGCCAGGAACTGACCTGCCGCCCTTCTCCCACCAGCCAGGGGACGCGGAAATCCCCCGGAGGAGGCTCAGGGCCTGTCGTACCGCACGCCGCGAGGACGGCCGTCGGCGCCACCCGTCGCGCCCTGCTGCCGGTGGCGGCGCTGGGCGGCGCCGACCTGACCGTTGCCCCCAGCCGTCCCCGCTCGTCCTCGACGAGCCGGCCAACCACCTCGACACTTCCGGCACCCCCCGCGAGGTCCTCACCGCCGAGCTGCTCGCGGCCGTCTACGGAGTGAAGGCCGAGGTCAGCACCCACCCCGTGACCGGCGCGCCGACCGTCGTCCACCTCCCGCCGTCCGCCTGACGAACGTCGATCGTCCGCCAGGCGAGATCACATGCCGGGCCGCGGACCGGGAATCGATACGATGAGCGCATGGTTTTCCACGACGTGAGCGACAAGACGCCGAGCACCCCGCTGCTCGTGGCGCGGCTGCACGTCGACCTGTGCCGCCTCGCCAGTGCCATCTGTACCGACAGCGCTGCCGGCTGAGCGACGGCCCCGAGCGCAGCTTTTCCGTTTCCGCACCACCCCCTCGCGCGGGGGCCCGAGCCGCGCGCCCGTCACGCCATCTCCCGAACAGGAGCCCATGTCATGGCCATCGAGGTCCGCATCCCGACCATCCTCCGCACGTACACCGACGGAGCCAAGGCCGTCGAGGCCACCGGTGACACGCTCTCCGAGCTGTTCGACGACCTCGAGACCCGGCACGCCGGCATCCGGGAGCGCCTCATCGACCCGGCCGCGGGCAACCAGCTCCGCCGCTTCGTGAACGTCTACCTGAACGACGAGGACGTCCGCTTCCTCGACGGCATCTCCACCAAGCTCGCCGACGGCGACAGCGTCACCATCCTCCCGGCCGTGGCCGGCGGCGCGCCCGACGCGCACACGGCCTGATGCGGTACGACTCGGCGCTGGCGGCGGTCGGCAACACGCCCCTGGTCGGGCTCCCGCGGCTGTCCCCCTCGGACACCGTCCGGATCTGGGCCAAGCTGGAGGACCGCAACCCGACCGGCTCGGTGAAGGACCGCCCCGCCCTGCACATGGTCGAGCAGGCCGAGAAGGACGGACGGCTCACGCCGGGCTGCACGATCCTGGAACCCACCAGCGGAAACACCGGCATCTCGCTCGCCATGGCGGCCAAGCTCAAGGGCTACCGCATCGTCTGCGTCATGCCGGAGAACACCTCCCAGGAGCGCCGCGACCTGCTCGCCATGTGGGGGGCGGAGATCGTCTCGTCCCCCGCGGCGGGCGGCTCCAACACGGCCGTACGGGTCGCCAAGGAACTGGCGGCCGAGAACCCCTCCTGGGTGATGCTCTACCAGTACGGCAACCCCGACAACGCGGGCGCGCACTACGCCACCACGGGCCCGGAGATCCTTGCCGACCTGCCCTCCGTCACCCACTTCGTGGCGGGCCTCGGCACGACGGGCACGCTGATGGGCGTCGGCCGCTTCCTGCGGGAGCGGAAGCCCGACATCAAGATCGTCGCCGCCGAGCCGCGCTACGACGACGTGGTCTACGGCCTGCGCAACCTCGACGAGGGCTTCGTACCCGAGCTGTACGACGCGTCCGTCCTCACCACGCGCTTCTCCGTCGGCTCCGCCGACGCGGTCACCCGTACCCGCGAACTCCTGCAGCAGGAAGGTATCTTCGCGGGCGTGTCCACCGGCGCCGCGCTGCACGCCGCGATCGGCGTGGGCAAGAAGGCGGTCAAGGCCGGCGAGAGCGCGGACATCGTCTTCGTCGTCGCGGACGGCGGCTGGAAGTACCTCTCCACGGGCGTCTACACGGCGGCCACCACGGAAGAAGCGATCGAAACGCTGCACGGCCAGCTCTGGGCGTAGGCCCTGTCGGGTCGATGTTCGCGGGCCGCCAGCCGGGCCGTCAGCGGGGCCGTCAGCCGGCCAGATGCCGGACCCGGTCCCACAGGGCCGGGTCCGCGGCTCCCGCGCGGCGGCGGAATTCCTTCAGCCGCACATCCCGCAGCTCGTTCGTCTCCAGGAAGCTCGGGCGCCCCCGGGTGTCACCCACCACATCGGGCGGCAGCGGAATCACCCCCGGCCGCTCGTCGTGGTTCTTCGTGGTGATCTTCGCGACCAGCACGGTCCCGCCCCGTACCGACAGCACCAGACACGGCCGGTCCTTGGACCCTGGCCCGTCCTCGAACGGCACGTCCGCCCACCAGATCTCGCCCGGCTGAGGCCGCGGCTTCCCCTTCGGCGTCCGCCGGGGCCCCGCGGGACGTCCCGACGGCCGGCCCGCCGGACGCCGCGTCGGCCGGCCCGGAGGGCGGCTCCGTCCGCCCGGACGGCGCGGGCCGCGGCCCCGTCCGTCCACCACCGAGGCGATCAGCGCGATCAGCACCACCGCGACCAGCGCGAGCCACCAGGACGTATCCATCCCCCGAAGGTACCGGCCCGCCGCCCGCGCCGCGCCCCCGCCTCATCCGGCCGCCCCGCCCGCCGCGACACACGTACACCGCCCGCGCGCCGGCCATCCGAACCGGTGACAGAGCAGGTGAGTTCGCACACAACGAGCCACTGTGGAGGAGCGACCAGCCCTTTCGCGCTTTACGCTCGACAAAAAACCGCACGACCCCCGTCGCCCCCCATCCATGCCACGGAGGTTCACGCTCCATGAAGCTCACCGTCGTCGGCTGTTCGGGTTCGTTCCCCTCCGTGGAATCGGCCTGCTCCAGCTACCTCGTAGAGGCCGACGGCTTCCGGCTGCTCCTCGACATGGGTAACGGCGCCCTTGGCGAGATGCAGCGCCACTGTGGTCTCTACGACCTCGACGCCATCTTCCTCAGCCATCTCCACGCGGACCACTGCATCGACATGTGCGGGTACTTCGTCGCCCGCTACTACCGCTTCGACGGCGGCCGCTGCGACGCCATTCCGGTGTACGGCCCTGAAGGCACCGAGCAGCGCCTCACCACCGCCTACGCGGACACCCCGACGGACAAGTCCATGAGCGAGGTGTTCGACTTCCACACACTCAAGCCGGGCTCCTTCGACATCGGCCCCTTCTCGGTCCGTACGGAGAAGGTCGCCCACCCCGTCGAGACCTTCGCCATCCGGATCGAGCACGGCGGCCGGTCGCTCACCTACTCGGGTGACACCGGAGTCTGCGAGCCGCTGGTCGAGCTAGCCGAGGACACCGACCTGTTCCTCTGCGAGGCCGCCTTCACCCACGGCAAGGAAGACATCCCCGGCCTCCACCTCAACGGCCGCGAGGCCGGCGCCCACGCCGCCCGCGCCCGGGCCCGCCGGCTCGTCCTCACCCACATCCCGCCCTGGACGGACGGCAAGCGGAACCTGGCGGACGCCCGCGAGGTATACGCGGGCCCGGCGGAACTGGCCTCCGCCGGTGCGGTCTACGACATCTGACCGGCCATCGCGCGACCGTGGGCCCGGCCGCTGTCAGCAACGGCCGGGCCCACGGTGGTGTGCGGTGTGAGGTGTGCAGTGTGAGGTGTGCAGCGTGTGGTGTGCGCGCGGGGCCTACTTGGCCTCGGCCTTCTGCAGCTCGGCGAGTTCCTCGTCGGACTCGCGGCCCGGCGTCGGGATGTTGAACTTGGTGATCGCGAAGCGGAAGACCACGTAGTAGACGACCGCGAAGCAGAGACCGACCAGCGCCAGACCCCATGGGTTGCTCGCGATGCCCAGGTTGAGGGCGAAGTCGACCGCACCGGCCGAGAAGCCGAAGCCGTCCTTCATGCCCAGCGCCCACGTCAGTGCCATGGAGACCCCGGTCAGCACGGCGTGGATCGCGTACAGCGCCGGCGCGATGAACATGAAGGTGAACTCGATCGGCTCCGTCACCCCGGTGACGAACGCGGTGAGCGCCAGCGAGAGCATCATGCCGCCGACGACCTTGCGGCGCTCGGGCCGGGCGCAGTGGGTGATGGCGAGGCAGGCGGCCGGGAGGGCGAACATCATGATCGGGAAGAAGCCGGTCATGAACTGGCCGGCCGTCGGGTCGCCCGCCAGGAAGCGGTTGATGTCGCCGCTCTTGCCCTCGAACGTGCCGGCCTGGAACCACGGGAAGGAGTTCAGCAGGTGATGCATGCCGACGGGGATCAGCGCCCGGTTGGCGACACCGAAGATGCCCGCGCCGACAGCGCCGGAACCGACCAGCCACTCACCGAAGTTGTGCAGGCCCGTGCCGAGGACCGGCCAGATGTAACCGAAGACGATGCCGATGACCAGGCCCGCGAAGGCGGAGAGGATCGGGACCAGCCGGCGGCCGCCGAAGAAGCCCGCCCAGTCCGGCAGCTTCGTCCGGTAGAACTTCTGGTAGAGCAGGGCGACCACGATGCCCATGACGACGCCGCCCAGGACCTTCGCGTCGACGGGCGCGCTGGTCATGACGATCTTGCCGTCCACCACCGTCGAAACCTTGGGCAGGTTGGAGTCGGTGAAGGTCGCCAGCACATTCTTGAAGACCAGATAGCCCGTGACGGCGGCGAGAGCGGTCGAACCGTCCGACTTCTTGGCGAAGCCGATCGCGATGCCGACGGCGAACAGCAGCGGCATGTTGTCCAGGATGGCGTTGCCACCCGCGGCCATGAAGCCGGCGATCTTGGTGATGAAAGCCGGGAACGAGTCGCGGCCGAGCATGTCGGGATTGCCGAGACGCACCAGCAGGGCGCCCGCGGGCAGCACGGCGACCGGCAGCATCAGGCTGCGGCCGATGCGCTGCATCACGGCCATCACGCCGCTGCCCCTCTTCTTGTCCGCCGTCGGGGCGGCCGTGGCCGTGGTCATCAACGTCCTCCAGTGGGCACGGCGCAGCCAGGGGACAGGAGAGAAAGGGGGGACGGCGGCGCCTCAGGAACGCGGCGCGCACGCCGCGTGGTCTACACCACTCAGTGGTGTAGACCAGTTGTAACACGGTAGGCGTGGCGTAAGGAACAGCCGCATTCTGTGGCCTGGGTCATAGTCCATCAAGCACGGCATAAGCCCCATGGGCCCGCGAAGATCCGCCGGACAGGGCCTAGGGCTTCGTGTTCTGCTGTTCGCCCTCCTCCTCCAGTTCCTCGGGCTCACGCCCGGGCGTGGGGAGGTTGAAGAGCGTGATCGCGATGCGGAAGACCACGTAATAGACGACCGCGAAACACAGGCCGATCGGAATGATCAGCCAGGGCTTGGTGTCGAGGTGCCAGTTGACGACATAGTCGATCAGGCCCGCCGAGAAGCTGAAGCCCGCGTGCACCCCGAGCGCCCAGGTGATCGCCATCGACGCTCCCGTCAGCAGCGCGTGCGCGCCGTAGAGCAGGGGCGCCGCGAACATGAAGGAGAACTCCAGCGGCTCGGTCACGCCGGTGACGAACGACGTGAGGGCGACGGAGATCATCAGCCCGGTGACCCTCTTGCGGTGCTCGGGACGCGCGCAGTGTGCGATGGCGAGCGCGGCCGCCGGCAGGCCGAACATCATGATCGGGAAGAAGCCGGACATGAACTGTCCTGCCGTGGGATCCCCGGCGAAGAACCGGGTCAGGTCGCCCCGTACGACGGTGCCGTCCGGCGTCGTGAACTCGCCGGCCTGGAACCAGAAGAAGGTGTTCAGGAACTGGTGCAGGCCGATGGGGATGAGCAGCCGGTTGGCGACGCCGAAGATGCCCGCGCCCCACGCGCCCAGATTGATCAGCTGCTTGGCGAACGCGGTCAGCGCGTCGCCCACGGGCTCCCACAGCAGCCCGAAGAGCACCCCGAGGACCAGGCAGATGAAGGCCATCAGAATCGGTACGAGGCGGCGGCCGTTGAAGAAGCCGAGCCAGTCGACCAGCCTCGTCCGGTGGAAACGCTGCCAGACGACCGCCGTCAGCAGCCCGATCAGAATGCCCCCGAGCACGCCGGGATTCTGCGGAACGCCGTCGGGGGTCGCCTTGGTCACCGAGCCGCCGGCCGGAAAAGCGGCCAGGACGTTGTGATAGACGAGAAAGCCGGCGACCGCGGCGAGCGCGGTGGAACCGTCCGCCTTCTTGGCGAAGCCGATCGCCACACCGATGCAGAAGAGCAGCGGCAGGCCGAACGCCCCGTCCAGGATCGCGGTGCCGCCCAGGCTGAACACCTTCGCGGTCCTGTCCCAGAACGGGCCGTGCAGATAGGCGGAGAAGAGATTGCCGAGGCTGACCAGCAGCCCGGCGGCGGGGAGGACCGCCACCGGGAGCTGGAGGCTGCGGCCGATCTTCTGGAGCCCCTGGAACAGTCCGTTCCACCATTTCTTCCGCGGCCCGGCCGGCCTCGTCGGTTCCGGCCCCGGGGCCGCCGTGCTGTCGGCGCTCATCCGTGTCCTCCCGTCCGGAACGAGGCGGCTGCGACAGTCGGTCTCCGACTGGTGTAGACCACTTGCGGTACGCTTCCGGAACCCGGCCACGGGCAGGGCGGACACCGGTCATCGCCATCATTCGGCACACGTCGGTCACCCGCCCGAGAAGATGGTCCAACCGTGCGTTACCGTGACGAAACAGACCAGAGCTGTTTGCCAGAGCTGTTTGAGAGTCAGGGAGAAAGACATGGCCACCAAGGCTGAGAAGATCGTCGCCGGGCTCGGCGGGCTCGACAACATCGAAGAGGTCGAAGGCTGCATCACCCGCCTCCGCACCGAGGTCGTGGACGCCTCCCTGGTCGACGAAGCGGCACTCAAGGCCGCCGGGGCGCACGGCGTGGTCAAGATGGGCACCGCGATCCAGGTCGTGATCGGCACGGACGCCGACCCGATCGCCGCGGACATCGAAGACATGATGTAAGCCCGGGCCCCTCTTTTTTAGGGGCTCGGTTCGCCGGGCGCGGGTCGCGGTGCGGGTGCGGGCCGTTCGTCGGGGTGCGGGTGCCGGGGGTTCCGGAGGTCCGTGTCCGGACTGCATGATTTACGGCGCCGTGCGGGTACGTTGTCGGGTGCGGCCTGTCGAGCGCCACAAATCACGCTCTACGTCCGGACACGCACCTCCTGCACCCCCGACTCCCTCCCGTCGTCACCCGGCCGTCCGTCGACAGTGGCGCCCGGAGGCGAACCGCGCCCCGGTGGGACTTCGGGCCCCGATAGGCTCGCGGTATGTCTCGAATCGACGGCCGCACCCCCGAACAGCTCCGTCCCGTCACCATCGAACGCGGATGGAGCAAGCACGCCGAGGGCTCCGTCCTCATTTCCTTCGGTGACACCAAAGTCTTCTGCACCGCCTCCGTCACCGAAGGCGTCCCCCGCTGGCGCAAAGGCAGCGGCGAAGGCTGGGTCACCGCCGAATACTCCATGCTTCCCCGCTCCACCAACACCCGCGGCGACCGCGAATCCGTACGCGGCAAGATCGGCGGCCGTACCCACGAGATCAGCCGCCTCATCGGCCGGTCCCTGCGCGCCGTCATCGACTACAAGGCGCTCGGCGAGAACACGATCGTCCTCGACTGCGATGTCCTCCAGGCCGACGGCGGCACCAGGACCGCGGCCATCACCGGCGCGTACGTCGCCCTCGCCGATGCCGTCGCGTGGGCCCAGGGCAAGAAGATCGTCAGGGCCGGCCGGCGCCCCCTCACCGGCACCGTCGCCGCCGTCAGCGTCGGCATCGTCGACGGCGCGCCGCTCCTCGACCTCTGTTACGAGGAAGACGTCCGCGCCGAAACCGACATGAACGTCGTCTGCACCGGCGACGGCCGCTTCGTGGAGGTCCAGGGCACGGCGGAGGCCGAACCCTTCGACCGCAAGGAACTGAACGCGCTCCTCGACCTCGCCACCGGCGGCTGCACCGACCTCGCCGCGCTCCAGCGGACGGCCCTGGACCAGACACTCGCCGGGTAAAGAAGCAACCAAGAAGTCCCCCGGGGGCGTCTCTACCCGCACGGGCGCACGGGCCGAACCGTGCGCCCGTCCGTACCCCTGGGGAGGAACCGCGCCATGTCCGCGCTCATACGGTCCGCGTCCACGTCCGCGCCTGTTCGCCGGCGCGTCGCGCTGGCCCTTTCCGCCGCCGCCCTCGCCCTGCCCCTCACCGTCGGCTGTGGCGCCCTCGACAAGGCGCTGGACTGCGTCCAGACCGCCGACGCCATCGCCACCAGCGTCGACAGCCTCCAGCAGGCCGTCTCCAACGCGGGGAACAACCCGCTCAAGGTCGACGAGGCCCTCGACGACATCGACAAGGAACTCGGCACTCTCCAGGACTCGACCGACAACGCCGACCTCAGCAAGGCTGTCGGCGACCTCGGCAAGAGCGTCGACAACGTCCGTACGTCCATCGAGAACGGCGACACCGCCCCCGACCTCACGCCCGTCACCGACGCCGCGTCGGAAATCGGCAAGGTCTGCACCCCCTGAGAGGCGCGGCGGGCGGGACCGATACTGGGGGCATGACCCGCCTGATCCTCGCCACCCGCAACGCCGGGAAAATCATCGAACTCGAGGCGATCCTCGCCGACGCCGGTCTGCCCCACGACCTCGTCGGCGCGGACGCCTACCCCGACATTCCCGACGTCAAGGAAACCGGCGTCACCTTCGCCGAGAACGCCCTGCTCAAGGCGCACACCCTCGCCGACGCCACCGGCCTCCCCGCCATCGCCGACGACTCCGGCCTCTGTGTCGACGTCCTCGGCGGCGCGCCCGGCATCTTCTCCGCCCGCTGGTCCGGCGCGCACGGCGACGACGCGGCCAACCTCGCTCTGCTGCTGGCCCAACTCGCGGACATCGCTCCGCCCCACCGCTCCGCCCACTTCGCCTGCGCGGCGGCGCTCGCTCTCCCCGACGGCACGGAACGGGTCGTGGAAGGCCGCCTCCTGGGCACGCTCCGCGAATCCCCGGTCGGCACGGGAGGCTTCGGCTACGACCCGATCCTCCAGCCGGAGGGCGAGACACGGACGTGCGCCGAACTGTCGGCGTCGGAGAAGAACGCGATCAGCCACCGCGGCAAGGCGTTCAGGGCACTGGTCCCGGTGATTCGCGAGCTGCTCGGCTGACCTCGGTACAGCCGGCCTCGGTAGAGCTGACCTCGGTATATACGGCGAAGGCCGGGCACACACGCGATGTGTGCCCGGCCTTCGGTTCCACGGTCAGTGCGGCCGGTGGGATTCGAACCCACACAGGATTTCTCCCAGATGCCCCTAAAACACCCGCCGATACCAGTTGGGCTACGGCCGCTCGCCGCCAGCCATGGTACTAGGCAGCAGGCTGTCGGGGCACGGGGCCGCACACTCCGCCCGTCGGTTCAGCTCTGGGCGGTGGGCCGGATGACGACTTCGTTGACGTCGACCTCCAGAGGCTGGGAGATGGCGTAGTTGATCGCCTCCCCGATCGCCGCGGCGGGGATCGCGATCTTCATCATGTCCCGGGCGGCCTCGCGCGCGCCGGGATCGCTGATGCCCTCGGTCAGCTCGCTGTGCGTCAGACCGGGGCTGATCACGGTGACCCGCAGGTCGCGGCTCTCCTGCCGGAGCCCCTCGGACAGGGCGCGGACGGCGAACTTGGTGGCGCTGTAGACGGCCGCGGTGGGGTCGACGCGGTGTCCCGAGACGGAAGCGATGTTCACGATGTGTCCCGCGCCCTGCGCGCGCATGGCGGGGAGTACGGCGGCGATGCCGTGCAGGACGCCGCGGAGGTTGACGTCGATCATGCGGTTCCACTCGTCTACCTTCAGTGCGTCCAGCGTCGACAGCGGCATGACGCCCGCGTTGTTGACCAGGACATCCACGCGCCCGTGCCGCTCGTGCGCGGCTCGGACGAAGGCTTGCACGCTGTCCAGGCTGGTCACGTCCAGCTCGTGGTGGTCGGCGCTGCCGCCGATGGACCGGATGTCCTCGGCGATGGCGGCGATACGGTCGGTGCGGCGGGCGCCGAGGACCACCCGGTGGCCCGCCGCGGCAAGGCGTCGCGCGGTGGCCTCGCCGATCCCGCTGCTCGCCCCGGTGATCAGGACAACCTTGCTGTCGACGGTGGCGGTGGCGGTGGACGGGACAGTCATGAAATACCCCTTCGAAAACCCCGGCGGACGCCGGACGCGGTGGTGATCCGTCGCGGGCTTCGAGCATGGCCCGGATCCCGCCGGTGGGGCAGGACGAGGCTTCCTGGGTGCGGCACACCTAGGAAGGGACGAACGGAACGGACGACGTACGCTTTCGAAATGAGCGGGTACGGACTGGGCGAGTTCCTGAATGCGCGGCGCTCCGGGTTGCAGCCCGCGGACGTGGGGCTGCCGGGCTCCGGACCGCGGCGGGTCGCCGGGCTGCGGCGCGAGGAGGTCGCCGTCCTGGCCGGGGTCAGCGCGGACTACTACGCCCGGCTGGAACAGGGCCGGGAACGCAGTCCCTCGGGTCAGGTCGTCGACGCCCTCGCGCGAGCGCTGCTCCTGGACTCGGACGCCCGCTGGCACGCCTACCGGCTCGCCGGCCTCGTACCGAAGCCCGTCTCCACCGACCTGCCGGACGAGGCCGACCCCGCTCTCCGCGGTCTGATGGACGCCTTCCCCACGGCGGCGGCCTACATCATCAACCGCCGTCTCGAGGTCCTCGCGTCGAACGCGCTGGCCGACGCCCTGCTCTCCTCACTGGTGGATCCGCACCGCGTGGTCCGCTCCCTCTTCCTGGACCCCGCCGCCCGGGAGCTGTACGCGGACTGGCAGACCGTCGCGCGGTGCGCGGCCGAGGTCCTGCGGCTGGCCGCGGGACACCACCAGAGCGATTCCGGGATCGCCGTGGTCGTCGAGGAACTCCTCGACTGCAGCGACGAGTTCGAGGCGCTGTGGCGAGCCCATGGGGTCAGCGGCATCGGCCGCAGGTCCAAGACCTTCAACCACCCGGAGGTGGGCCGGATCAGGCTCACCTACCAGTCCTACGACGTCCAGGGTGCGCCGGGACAGCACCTGCTGGTCGGCACCGCCGAGCCGGGCAGCGCGGACGCCGACTCCCTCGCCCTCCTCGGCTCCCTGAGCGCCGTGCGGCGGACGAACGGGTCATAAGGCCCGGGCGTTGACCAGTTCGGCCGCTTCCGCCTCCGTCGCGACCGACGGCGGGGAGCCCGCCAGGGGCTGCCGGGCTGTTTCCTTCATGCAGGCCACCGAGACCACACCCACCAGCGCCGCCGCCATGGCGTAGTACGCCGGCATCAGGTTGTCGCCGGTGAGGCTGATCAGGCCCGTGATCACCAGCGGGGTCGTACCGCCGAAGAGGGACGCGGAGAGGTTGTAGCCGACCGAGAGCGCGCCGTACCTGACCTCCGTCGGGAACAGCGCGGGGAGCGCCGCCGACATCGTGCCGAGGAGGCAGACCAGGGACAGGCCCAGCATCAGCATGCCCGACGTGATCGCCGGGATACTGCCCTGTCCGATCAGCAGGAACGCCGGGAGCGAGAGGAAGAGGAACCCGAGCATGCCGGTCATCAGCAACGGCTTGCGGCCGAAGCGGTCGCTGAGCCTGCCGACCCGGTTGATGATCAGCATCAGGAAGACCATGACGCCCAGCAGGATGACCAGCCCGTGGGTCTCGCTGTAGCCGAGTTCGTCCGAGAGGTACGTCGGCATGTACGACAGCAGCATGTAGTCCGTGATGTTGTACGCGCCGACCAGCGCGACGCACAGGATCAGCGCCGGCCAGTACTGCCGGAAGATCCTGGTGAGGTCGCCCCTTGTGGTGGAGTCCTCCGGGTCCGGCGCCTCGGAGCCGCGCGCGCTGTCCGCCTCCAGCCTCTGGAAGGCGGGGGTCTCGTCGAGCCGCAGTCGCAGATACAGGCCGACCAGCCCGAGCGGCCCGGCGACCAGGAACGGGACGCGCCAGCCCCACGAGTCCATGGCGTCGGCGCCGAGCCCGGCGTGGAGCGCGGTGACCAGGCCCGCCGCCCCGACGTACCCGGCGAGGGTGCCGAACTCCAGGAAGCTGCCGAAGAAACCCCGGCGCTTGTCGGGGGCGTACTCCGCGATGAACGTGGACGCGCCGCCGTACTCGCCGCCGGTGGAGAAGCCCTGGACCAGCCGGAAGAAGATCAGCAGGACGGGGGCCCAGAAGCCGATCGTCGCGTACGACGGGATCAGGCCGATGGCGAAGGTGCCGATCGCCATCAGGATCATGGTCAGGGCGAGCACCTTCTTGCGGCCGATCCTGTCCCCCATCGGGCCGAAGACCATGCCGCCGACCGGCCGTACGAGGAACGCGACGGCGAAGGTCGCGAAGGAGGAGAGCAACTCGATCGTCGGATTCCCCGACGGGAAGAAGACGCGTCCGATAGTGACGGCCAGATAGCTGTAGATGCCGAAGTCGAACCACTCCATGGCGTTGCCCAGGGCGGCGGCCTTCACGGCCCGCCTGACCGCTCGCTCGTCGGTCACGGTGATGTCGGACCGGCGCAGCCGCGGGGTGTGTTCCTGCCCGGCCATGGCGTGCGGTCCTTTCCTCGACAGACCGAAGCCCCACCGGAGCGGGACTTCGGTCGCACGGCCGAAGGTGGCGGCCCGGACAGGGCCTAGATGCCGAGATCCTTGATGATCTTGGCGACATGGCCGGTGGCCCGCACGTTGTAGAGGGCCTGCTCGACCTTGCCCTCCTCGTCGACGACGATCGTCGAGCGGATCACGCCGGTCACGGTCTTGCCGTACATCTTCTTCTCGCCGAAGGCGCCGTACGTTTCGAGCACGGCCTTCGAGGGGTCGCCGACCAGGGTGACCTTGAGGCTCTCCTTCTCGCGGAACTTCGCGAGCTTCTCCGGCTTGTCCGGTGACACACCGATGACGTCGTAGCCGGCGCCGGCGAGCAGGTCGAGGTTGTCGGTGAAGTCGCAGGCCTGCTTGGTGCAGCCGGGGGTAAGCGCCGCTGGGTAGAAGTAGACGATGACCTTGCGGCCCTTGTGGTCCGCGAGCGATACGTCCTTGCCGTCCGCGTCGGGCAGGGTGAAGGCGGGGGCGGTGTCGCCGGGCTGGAGTCGCTCGCTCATGGTTCTCCTCGGTCGAGGTCGGGGTGTACGTGGCCGAGCGTAATCGGGGGTGCCGCCGGGTGCGGGGGCGGCGGAGCTGACAGACTGTCGATGAAGTATTGACGAAGGACCAACCGGACACGACGACGGAGGCAGCGCGGTGTCGGATTCCAGGACCCCGGCGCAGATCGAGGCGGACATCGTCCGCAGGCGCCGGCAGCTCGCCGAGACGCTCGACGAGATCGGGGTGCGGGTGCACCCGAAGACGATGGTCGGCGATGCGAAGGCCCGGGTGGCTGCCAGTGTGGATCACACGGCAGGGCGCGCATTCGTCGCCGTGAACAGAACGGTGTCGGGTGTGCGGGCGCAGTTCATCGGGATCGACGGCGGCCCGCGGCTGGAACGGCTGGTTCCGGTGGCGCTGGTCGTGGCCGGTGTCGTGGGGCTGCTCGCGGTGTCGATGAGGCGGCGCCGGGCCTGATACGGCCCTGGCGCGGGCCCGCGCGGCCGCCGTTCTGACGACCCCTGTGGCGTACGGCGCGGCCGCGGGCAGGTAGGTTCTGGGGCGTGAGCGAGAACACCCACGACAAGCTGCCCATCCGGATGCTCCATGACCGTGTGCTGGTCAGGACGGACATCCCGGAGGGCGAGCGGCGTTCCTCCGGCGGCATCCTCATTCCCGCGACGGCGGCGGTCGGCCGGCGGCTGGCCTGGGCCGAGGTGGTGGCCGTGGGGCAGAACGTACGGACGGTGAAGCCGGGGGACCGGGTGCTGTACGACCCCGAGGACCGCGCCGAGGTCGAGGTGCGCGGGGTGGCGTACGTACTGATGCGGGAGCGCGATCTGCACGCGGTCGCGGCGGACCGCTTCGAGGGGTCGGACGACTCCACGGGGCTCTATCTGTAGCCGTGCGCGCTGCTGCGGCGACTGGTCCGCAGCGCGTGGGGCGAGGCCTGGTGACCATGGTCACCAGGCCTTTTCGCTGCCCTCCCGGCGCCTTTTGCTACGGTGGAACGACCCCGACGAGACGCGCCGTACCGGGTGAACGGAAAGACGACGCACCTGTTGTCCGCGTTCATTTCGTGTCGGAGGTGCCGTCATGGCCTGGGTTCTGCTTCTTGTCGCCGGTCTGCTCGAAGTGGGCTGGTCGATCGGGATGAAGTACACCGACGGGTTCACCCGGCTGTGGCCGAGCCTGTTCACCGGGGCGGGGATCGTCGCGAGCATGCTGCTGCTGTCACAGGCCGCGAGGACACTGCCGATCGGTACTGCGTACGGCGTGTGGGTCGGTATAGGCGCGGCCGGTGCGGCGGTGCTCGGCATGGTGGTGCTGGGTGAGCCGGCGACCGCCGCCCGGATCTTCTTCGTCTGTCTGCTGCTGGTGGCCGTGGTGGGGCTGAAGGCGACATCAGGGCACTGACGCGGACTCAATGCCCTGGACCGGCGGCTGGGGTGGGTCCGGGGGCGGGTCCGGCGGCGGGGCCGAAGCCGAAGCCGGGGCCCTGCGTGCCGTTGTCGGACCGGGATCCGTTGCCCGTACCCCCCTCGCCGCCGTCGCCCGTTCCGCCACCGGTATTGGTGCCCCCGGTGGCCGCTCCGCCGCCTGTCTGACCTTGCGTCTGGCCCTGTGTCCTGCCCTGGAACTGACCCTGGGTCGCCTGACCCTGGGTCTGGCCCTGCGGCGGGGGCCGGGACTGGCCGCCGTCCGTGGCGCCGCCACCCGTCCGGCCCTGGTTCTGGCCGCCGTTGCTCTGCCCCTGCGTGCTCTGTCCCTGTGACTGGCCCTCGCTGTCGGCCCCCGGTGAATCCTGGGGCCGGTCGGGCTGCTCCGACTGCTCCTCGTCCGCGGGCGCCACCTCCTCCGCGCCGTCCTCCAGCCGCAGGTCGAAATCCCGCACCTCGGTGCCGCTGAGGGCGGCTGCCGTGAACTGGCCCCAGATCTCGGCGGGCGCCCCGCCACCGTTGACCCTGGCCTCGCCCATCGCCCCGTACAGCGATTTCTGCTGCGCGGTCTCCGGATCGGCGCCCATGATCGCGACGACTGTGGCCAGGTTGGGCGTGTAGCCGGCGAACCAGGCCGCCTTGTCGTCCTCCGCCGTGCCGGTCTTGCCCGCCGCGGGGCGGCCGGCGGACTGGGCGGCGGTGCCCGAGCCGCCCTCGACGACGCTCGTCAGCATGGACGTGGTGGTGTCGGCGGCCGCGCGGCTGATGGCCTGCTTCGTCTTCTGCTTGGGCAGCGCCACGGCCCTGCCGTTCTTGCTGACCTTCTCGACCATGACGTACCTGCCGTGCGCGCCGTGGTTGGCGAGGGTCGCGTACGCCTCCGCCATGTCCAGGGCGCTCGGGGTGGACGGGCCGAGCGCGATGGACGGGGAGGCCGTCAGGTCGGGGGTGGTCTTGGGCAGGCCGAGGGCGATGGCGGTCTTCCTGACCGTCGCCGGGCCGACATCCTGGGCCATCTGCGCGTAGACGGCGTTGACGGACTTGTCCGTGGCGGTTCTGACGGGGATGGGACCGTAGTCGACGTCGTCCTCGTTCGAGGGGGCGTAGCCGGTGGATCCCTCCGGGCCCTCGACCATGTGCATGTTGTCGCCGTCGTAGAGGGTGTTCGGGGTGATGCGCGTGCCGTCCTGGGTCTGGGAGCCGTGCTCGACGGCGGCGGCGAAGACGAACGGCTTGAAGGTGGAGCCGACCTGGTAATCGCGTCGGGTGGCGTTGTTGACGTACTGCTTGGTGTAGTCGATACCGCCGTACATGGCGACGACCTTGCCGGTCTCCGGTTCGATGGAGACGCCGCCGACGCGCACATTGCGGTCGGCCGCGCGGCTGCTGTCGAGCTTGGAGGTGACCTGGTCCCTGACGGCTCTGCCGAAGGCGTCCTGTTTCTTCCTGTGCAGCGTGGTGGTGATCCGGTAGCCGCCGGCGGCGAGCGTGTTCTCCTCGATGATCTTGTTGCCGGTGAGATAGTCCTCGACGGCCTGGACGATATAGCCGCGCTGTCCGGAGAGCCCGATGGTGGAGGGCCTGATTTTGCCGGGGACGGGGAAGCTCATCTCGGACCGGTCGTCCTCACTGAGCCACTCCTCCTTGACCATGCCGTCGAGGACGTAGTTCCAGCGGGCGAGGGCGGCCGTCTCGTTCTCGGGGTGGACGACGACGTCGAATTCGCTGGGGGCGTTGAGCAGTGAGGCCAGATAGGCGCCCTCGGCGGTGGTGATCTCCTCGATGTCCTTGCCGTAGTAGGACTGGGCGGCGGCCTGGATGCCGTACGCGTTGCGGCCGAAATAACTGGTGTTGAGATAGCCCTGAAGGATCTGTTCCTTGCTCTCCTCGCGATTGAGTTTGATCGCGATGAAGAATTCCTTGGACTTGCGGATGATGGTCTGTTCCTGGCCGAGGTAGTAATTCTTGACGTACTGCTGGGTGATGGTGGAGCCGCCCTGGGTGCCCTTGCCGATCACGGTGTTCCAGGCGGCGCGGGCCATGCCCTGGAGATCGACGGCGGGCTCGTTGTAGAAGCCGCGGTCCTCGGCGGCGAGTACCGCCCGCTGCACGGACTCGGGCACCTGGGTGAGCCGGATGCTCTCGCGGTTGATCTCACCGTCGCGGGCGATCTGGCTGCCGTCCTGGTACAGGTACACATTGGACTGGGCGGTGGCCGCGGCGTTGGCGGGCGGGATGTCGACGAGCATGTAGCCCGCGACGAGAACGCCGATCAGGACGAGCCCGCAGAACAGGAACCCACCGAGCAGTATCCGCCAGGTGGGGAGGAGCCTGCGCCAGCCGGTACGGCGGGGACGCTTGCCCTTCGTGCCGCTCGTTTCCTTCTTCCCCTTCGTGGCCTTCTTGGCCCGCCCGCCCCGCGGAAAGGACGCGGGTCCGGTGGCGGAGGGATCCCGTGGGGCCCAGCCCTGCTGCTGTGGCTCGTCGCTCATGTGTGTGGAAACTCCTCGGCCGCGGCCGGGGGTTCGCTCTCCGGCATAACGGTGTCGTATCAGGCGATTCGCCATACATCCTCAAGAAACGCTGTGCAACCCCAGGAAACACGTCCAGAACGGGCAAGCGGCGGCAGCTGGATATTCGGTCGCGAGGCCTGACCCCCGTGGACTAGGGTCGTGCGCTTTGGTGCCGGGCGGGCGCCGAGTGAGTTCCGGGCGAGGGGAGGGGACTGTTGTGCGGCTGTATGCCGTGGTGGCCGCAGGTGGGTTCCGTCGCTATGCGACGTACCGCGTGGCCACATTCGCAGGTGTGTTCACCAATACGGTTTTCGGCTTCATCGTGGCGTACGCCTATACCGCTCTTTGGGATGAACGTCCGCAGCTCGGTGGCTACGACCTCTCCCAGGCTGTCACCTATGTGTGGCTGGGCCAGGCGCTGCTGATGACGTGCGCGATGCTGGGCGGCGGCTTCGAGGACGAGCTGATCGAGCGGATCCGTACCGGCGCCATCGCCGTCGACCTCTACCGCCCCGCCGACCTCCAGCTGTGGTGGATGGCCGGGGACCTGGGCCGGGCGGCCTTCCATCTGCTGGGCCGCGGCATCCTCCCGATGGTCCTCGGATCGTTCGCCTTCGACCTCGCGTTGCCGGCGAATCCGCTGGTCTGGGTGGCGTTCCTGGTCTCCGTGGCGCTCGGCGTCGTGGTCAGCTTCGCGATCCGCTTCCTGGTCGCCCTGTCCGCGTTCTGGCTGATGGACGGGGCGGGGGCGCAGCAGATGGCGATGCTGGTGGGGATGTTCTTCTCCGGGCTGCTGCTGCCCCTCAATCTCTTCCCCGGTCTGCTGGGCGAGGTCGCGCGGGCGCTGCCCTGGTCCTCGCTGCTCCAGGTCCCGGCGGATGTCTTCTTCGGCAAACACACCGGGTGGGGCCTGGCCGGGGCGTACGCGTTCCAGGCCGGCTGGGCGGTGGCCCTGCTGGCGGCCGGCCGGGCGCTCCAGACCGTCGCGACACGGAGGGTGGTGGTCCAGGGTGGCTGAGGAGGCGTCAGAGCCGATGACTGAAGGGCCGATGTCCGGGGAGCCAATGTCTGGAGAGCCGGCGGCTGTGGATTCCGCGGAGCTGTGGATTCCGCGGCTGTCGCGCCGGGAGGCCCTGCGCGACGGCCTGCGGGCGTACGGCCTCATCGTGGCGATGTGGATGCGCTCGACGATGGCGTACCGCGCGTCCTTCGCGATGACGGCCTTCGGGAACTTCGCGGCGACCGCCTTCGACTTCGTGACGATCCTGCTGATGTTCTCCCATGTCGACGCCCTGGGCGGCTACTCGCTGCCCGAGGTGGCCTTTCTGTACGGGACGTCCGCCACCGCCTTCGGGCTCGCCGATCTGCTGCTCGGGTCGATGGACCGGCTGGGCCGCCGGGTGCGTGACGGCACGCTCGACACGCTGCTGCTGCGGCCCGTGCCCGTACTGGCGCAGGTGGCGGCGGACCGGTTCGCGCTGCGGCGGCTCGGCCGGGTCCTCCAGGGGCTGCTGGTGCTGGTCTACGCCCTGGTGGCGCTGGACATCGACTGGACGGCGGTGCGGGTGCTGCTGGTCCCGATGATGCTGCTGAGCGGGGCGGCGATCTTCGCGGCGGTGTTCGTGGCGGGCGCGGCGTTCCAGTTCTGGGCGCAGGACGCCTCGGAGGTGCAGAACTCGTTCACGTACGGCGGGACGACGCTGTTGCAGTATCCGCCGACGGTCTTCGCGAAGGACCTGGTGCGCGGGGTGACGTTCCTGGTGCCGCTGGCCTTCGTCAACTGGATGCCGGCGCTCTATGTCCTGGGCCGCGAGGACCCGTTGGGGCTGCCGGACTTCGTGGCGTTTCTGCCGCCGGTGGTCGCGGTGGTGTGCTGCGCGCTGGCCGGGGTCGCGTGGCGGCTGGGGCTTCGGTCGTACCGCAGTACGGGGAGCTAGCGGGGGTCGGCAGATGGCGGGGGCACGGGCAGGGGGCACGGGCAGGGCACGGGCTGGTCGTAGGAGAGCCGGATGGAGTGGAGCGTTCATGAGCACGGATGTCACAGGTGTCACCGACGCCACGGGCGGGGTCGCGGATTTCATCGAGCTGGACGGGATCGAGAAGGTCTTCGACGTCCGGCGCAGGGTGGGCCTGCTGCGCCGTGAGAAGCATCAGGTGCGGGCCGTCGACGGCATCAGCTTTCGGGTGCCGCGCGGCGAGATGGTCGGCTACATCGGCCCCAACGGCGCCGGAAAGTCCACCACCATCAAGATGCTCACGGGCATTCTGACCCCGAGCGGCGGCCGGCTGCGGGTCGCGGGCATCGATCCGTCCCGGGAGCGTACGAGGCTGGCGCAGCGCATCGGCGTGGTCTTCGGGCAGCGCACCACGCTGTGGTGGGACCTGCCGCTGATCGACTCGTACCGGCTGATGCACCGGATGTACCGCGTCCCGGACGCGCGGTTCCGGGTGAATCTGGAGCGCTGCGTCGAACTCCTCGACCTGGGCGAGCTGTTGGACGTTCCCGTACGGCAGCTGTCGCTCGGCCAGCGGATGCGCGGCGATATCGCGGCGGCGCTGCTGCACGACCCCGAGGTGCTGTATCTGGACGAGCCGACCATCGGGCTCGATGTGATCTCCAAGGCCAAGGTCAGGGAGTTCCTGCGGGATCTGAACGCGGAGCGCGGTACGACGGTGCTCCTGACGACACACGATCTGACCGATATCGAGCAGCTCTGCAAGCGCGTGATGGTCATCGACCACGGCAAGCTGCTGTACGACGGTGCGCTGGCCGGGCTGCACGAGGTGGGCGAGAGCGAACGGACGCTCGTCGTCGACCTGGAGCGCGAACTTCCGCCGATCGAACTGCCGGGCGCGCGTGCGGTGAAGGTGGAGGGGCCGCGACAGTGGCTGTCCTTCCCCGCGACGGAGTCCGCGGCGCCGCTGGTCGCCCGGATCGCGGCGGAGTATCCACTCATGGACCTGTCGGTGCGGGAGCCGGACATCGAGGCCGTCATCGCCAAGATGTACGCGGACCGATCTGCTGTGTGACGGAGGCCGCACCCTTGACTAGGCTGTCCGCATGACGAGCGAACGGTCTGAGACGCGTGCTTCCGATGCCGAGCGTGAACGGATCGCGGAGCGGCTGCGCGAGGCCGTCGCCGAGGGGCGACTCGACATGGAGGAGTTCGACGAACGCCTGGATGCCACCTTCAAGGCGCGCACCCATGGCGAGTTGGCGCCGCTGGTGAGCGACCTGCCCGCGCCGGGAACGACGACGGACGTGGCGCTCGCCCCCGAATCGGGTGGCTGGGCCGACCGGATCGGCCGGGAGCAGGCCACCTCCAAGGGAGCCTTCGCGTTCTGGGGCGGCTTCGGACGCAAGGGCACCTGGACGGTGGGCCGTAAGTTCACGGCGGTCGTCTTCCAGGCGGGCGGCGAGATCGATCTGCGCGAGGCGCGGTTCGAGGACCGCGACGTCGTGATCCGCTGCTTCACGATCATGGGCGGGGTCCATGTCACCGTACCGCCGGACATGGAGGTCGAGGTCAGGGGCTTCGGTCTGATGGGCGGCTTCGGCGAGGTGGGCGAGCGGCAGGTCAGCCCCGGGTCGCCGCGCGTGATCATCACCGGCTTCGCGCTGATGGGCGGGGTCGGGGTGGAGCGCAAGGTGCGGGAGTCGGAGAAGCGCCGCCTCAAGGAGGAGCGCAAGCGGCAGCGCCTGGAGAAGAAGGCGGACCGCAAGGAGCTGGACTGACGGGCCCGCCTGAGTAGCCGGGCCGGCCGACGGGGAGGCCCCGTCCGGTTCCGAACTCCCGTCCGGCTCGGAACTCCGGACTACCCTCCTGTCGCGCGGCGTTACAGCTGGGCCGGGGCCTTGTCGTCCAGGGCCTGGAGGTCGAGGTAGCGGCCCATCGCCCGGTAGCCGGCGTCGCTCGGGTGCAGGCCGTCGCCGGAGTCGTACACCGGCCTGAGCCGGTCGGGGGCGTACGGATCGCGCAGCGCCCGGTCGAAGTCCACGACATCGTCGAAGACCCGGCCCGAGCGGATCTCCTCGTTGACC
Organism: Streptomyces sp. NPDC058198; assembly: GCF_042882605.1. Taxonomy (NCBI): domain Bacteria; kingdom Bacillati; phylum Actinomycetota; class Actinomycetes; order Kitasatosporales; family Streptomycetaceae; genus Streptomyces; species Streptomyces sp. NPDC058198. Next base: position 354,755 of record NZ_JBHVVP010000005.1, on the reverse strand, counting down.
CGGTCGCGTACGGACTCGGTGACCGCGTTGTACCCGCGGTGCGCGCCGAACGGCGTCAGCGTCGAGCCGACGACGCGCACCCCGCGGGCGTGCGCCTGCCGGGTGAGCTCCGTGAGCCCGGCCGTGATCCTGGCGGGGTCGGTCTCGCCGCTGCGCAGGATGTCGTTGATGCCGAGGTCGATGACGACGGTCTTGACGCCCGCCCGGCCGAGGACATCGCGCCCGAAGCGCGCGATACCGCTCGCGCCGTTTCCGTGACCCGCCGCGTCCCACAGGACACGGTTCCCGCTGATGCCCTCGTTGAGCACACCGATGTGCTGGTCGCGCAGCCGGGCCGCCAGGATGTCGGGCCAGCGGCGGTTCGCGTCCTGGCTGGAGCGGAGGCCGTCGGTGATCGAGTCGCCGAAGGTGACGATCGCGCCCCGCGCCTCGCGGTTGAGCACGTCGACGGCCGTGAGATAGCGCCAGACCGTGGTCGGTTCGGTGTACGCGGCTCCGTCGAGGTCCTGCGTACGGTCACCGGTCGCGAGGTACGAGGTCTGCAGCGCGTGCGGGTGGTACGTGACGGGCCCGCTGGGCGTCGGCGTGTAGAGCGTGACCAGCAGATCGCCGCCATACGGCACCCGCAGCGGCACCGGGTCGCTGGTGATCTGGCCGCCGGGCGGCAGGGTCACGGCCGGACCGCGGCCGAAGGTGAGCTGTCGCATGGTCCCGGCGACGGCTTCGGCGCTGCTCGCGCCGCCCCGGCTTCCCTGGCCGACTGCGACCGAGGCGCGGCCGATCAGCAGGGCGCTGGGGCTGTAGAGGTTGGAGAGGGTGATCCGGACGCTGGTGCCGCCGATGCTGGTGTGGACGACGTTACGGATGGAACGCCCGGGGTGACCGATGGGTGCGCCGGGTTCGGCCCCGGCGGGTGCGGCGGCCCAGGTGCCGGTCCAGGCGTCGGCGGAGGCGGGCGCCGCCCTCCCCACGGGCGTACGGCCCTGAGTACGGGCATCCCGCGAGCCGTCGGCCGGGCTGCCCCGGCCCGTACCCGGCCCGGAGGTCGTGCCCGAGGCCGTGCTCAGGCCGTTCTCCAGCAGGCCGTATCCGGCGATGATCGCGCCGCATACCAGCGCCACTACCCCCACAAGCGCCCCGAGCAGGGCAAATCCGCGATGTCTGGTCATGGCCCCCGTGTCCCCTCCCACCTACGTACAGAACACATCATCCGGCATCGCGCGGGAACTCGACGTCCGCCCCGGGAGTACCCCAGGGAGAGACAATGCGTACGGGTGGATCTGGGCACGACGCGTACGCGGACGGGTGGAGCGGATGGAACGTACGAATCCGAACAGAGCGGTGGAAGCCGGAGCTGGTGGCGGCACCGGCGGCACCGGCGGCGGCGCGGGGTCTCCGGGGGCGCCTACGCCGTCCGGGTCGCCGGGCTCGTCCGGCCCGCCAGGCCCGTCCGGCCCGTCCGGCTCTTCGGGTAAGCGCTCCCCCTTGGCGTCGTTCTCGTACACGGCCGCCGACGAGGAGAAGCGGCGCGGTGTCCGCCGTATGAAGACCACCGCCACCGGTCTGCTGCTGCTGGTGGCCCTGATCTATGTCCTCGCCACCTGGGCGAGGAACTCCGGCGTCGAGGGCTGGACCGGCTATGTCGCGGCGGCGGCGGAGGCGGGCATGGTGGGTGCGCTGGCCGACTGGTTCGCGGTGACGGCGCTCTTCCGGCGCCCCCTCGGCCTGCCCATCCCGCACACCGCGATCATCCCGAACAAGAAGGACCAGCTGGGCGCCTCGCTCGGCGCGTTCGTCGGGGAGAACTTCCTCTCGGCCGACGTCGTGAGGGCCCGGCTGCGCGCCCTCGGCATCGGTCGCCGGCTCGGTTCCTGGCTGGCCGAACCCGCCCATGCCGACCGGGTCACCGCCGAGCTGTCCACGGCGCTTCGGGGCGCGCTGACCGTCCTGCGCGACTCGGATGTCCAGGCGGTCGTCGGCGAGGCCATCACCCGCCGCGCCGACGCGGTGGAGGTCGCCCCCGGCATCGGCAAGACCCTGGACAAGGTCGTCGCCGACGGTGCCCACCACCGTGCCGTGGACCTGATCTGCTCCCGCGCGCACGACTGGCTGGTGCTCCACGGCGACTCGGTCATGGACGCGGTCCAGGGCGGGGCGCCCGGCTGGACGCCGCGGTTCGTCGACCGGAAGGTCGGCGACCGCGTCTACAAGGAACTGCTGCGCTTCATCACGGAGATGCGCGACATGCCCGCGCATCCGGCGCGCGGCGCCATCGACCGCTTCCTGCGGGACTTCGCGGCCGACCTCCAGTCCGACACGGACACCCGGGCCCGCGTCGAACGCCTGAAGTCGGAGCTGCTGGCCCGGCCCGAGGTGCAGGACATCATCGCGTCGGCCTGGTCCTCCGTACGCGCCATGATCATGTCCGCCGCGGAGGACGACCGCAGCGAACTGCGCCTGCGGGCGCGGGCCTCGCTGCTGTCCCTGGGCGCGCGCCTGGCGACGGACGACCGGCTGCAGGCGAAGCTGGACGGGTGGATCGAGGACGCGTCGGCGTACGTCGTCTCCACGTACCGCGGCGAGATCACCTCCCTGATCTCGGACACGGTCGCGAGCTGGGACGCCGACGACACCTCCAAGAAGATCGAGGCGCACATCGGCCGCGACCTCCAGTTCATCCGTATCAACGGCACGGTGGTCGGTGCGCTGGCCGGTCTGGTGATCTATACGATCTCCCGCGCGCTGGGCGCGTAAGCCACGGCCTTTCCCCGCCACGGTTTCCCCTCATGGCTCCTAGAGCGGTCCCCAGGTCCGTGCGCGCTCCCTGAGGCGGTCGTGGACGAGGGCGACGGCCGGATTGGCGAGACCGCCCGGCCGGGTGGCCAGGTAGAGGGTGTTCAGCGGCGCGGCCTCGGGCTGGTGAAGCACCTCGACCGAGCCGGTGGTGAGGGCCGGGTCGGCGAGATAGCGGGGGAGTACGGACACGCCCGCGCCGGCGATCACCGAGGCCAGCACGGCGCGCAGGTCGGGCACCACCACGGATACGGCGTTGGGCGGGCGGCGGCCGAACTCGCTGCGCCAGTAGCGCCGGATGATCGGCAGCTCCTCGCCGTACGCGACGAGCGACAGATGCGCCAGCGCCTTCACCGGCTCCTCGGCCAGGCGCGCGGCATCGATCGTGCGCGCCAGAGCCGGCGGGCCGACCAGCAGGAACTCCTCGTCGACGAACGGCGTCGCCACGAGGTTCCTGACGTCCGGGCGTACCGCCGAGACCACCAGGTCGAGGCGCGCGTTCACCAGCGCGGACAGCAGATCCTCCGCGAGGCCGAGAGTGACGCGCAGCCGAAGTCCCCGGCCGGTCAGCGGGGCCAGCGCGGGCAGCACGCGCGCGGTCATCAGCTCAGCGGCGCCGCCGATGTCGAGGCTGCCCAGGTCGGCGGCGTGATCCGGGCCGGAGGCGAGCGCGTGACGCAGCTGGTCGAGGGGCACACCGACGCGCCGTGCCAGTTCGTCGCCCCGGGCGGTGGGGCTCACCCCCTGCCGGGACCGTACGAACAGGGGCCCGCCGAGCTGCTCCTCCAGCCGCGCGAGCCGTCCGCTCACGGCGGGCTGCGTCAGTCCCAGCCTGGACGCGGCGGCGGTGATCGACCCGCCCCGGTGGATCTCCAGGAAGGCCGACAGCAGATCAAGATCGCGCACGCAACCCTCTTTCCATAAGGAAAGTTATGACGCGCGGAATCTTAACGGATGAATTTTGATGGTGGCCGCGGTTGTCCCCACTGTCGCGGGTAAGCCGCGAAGGGGCGGCGGTCACCGAATCCGCCCGGAACCGAGAAGGAACCGAGGAACACCTCATGGCAAAGATCCTGATGGTCATCTCCGCAGCTGACAGCCTGACGATGGCCGACGGCACGGCTCACCCCACCGGCTACTGGGCGGAGGAGGTCGCGGCCTCGCACCAGGTGCTGACCGACGCCGGGGTGCGGGTCGACATCGCCACCCCGGGAGGTGCTGTCCCCACTGTCGACCCGATCAGCCTCGATGAGCGCGGCGGGGTGGCGGAGGCCGACGCGAAGCGGTTCGGCGCGTACCTCGACTCGCTCGCGGACGTACTCGCAGACCCGCTGGTCCTGGCCGAGGTCTCGGCGGCCGACTACGACGCCGTGTACATCCCCGGCGGACACGGCCCGATGGCCGACCTCGCATACGACGCCGACCTCGGCCGGCTGCTCGACGAGACCGACCGGGCCGGCCGGATCGTCGCCGCCCTCTGCCACGGCCCTGCGGGTCTGCTCAGCGCGGTCCGGGAGGACGGCAGCTTCGTCTTCGCCGGCCGCACGCTCACCACGTTCACCGACGAGGAGGAGCACCAGGGCGGAGTGGGCGATGCCGCGCCGTACTTCGTCGAGGCGAAGCTGCGCGAGCGCGGCGCGGTCATCGACGCGGGCCCGGCCTGGACGAGCAAGGTCGTCGTCGACGGCAACCTCATCAGCGGCCAGAACCCGCAGTCGAGTGTCGACACGGCGAACCGGGTGCTCGCGGCGCTGAAGGCCTGACGGCGTCGGGGCCCGGACCAGGTCGTCCGGGCCCCGCGCCCAGTCACCACGGGGGAGTTGTCCGCTCAGCCGAGTCCTTCCAACACCAGTTCGCGAATCTCGGGTGGCAGCCCCTCGTCCATGGCCAGCCGGGCCAGGGCCTCGCGGCTTCTGGGGACTTTGCTGGTGAGCCGGAGCACCGATACGGCCTGCTCGGCGGCCATTCCTCGCTGGATGTACTGCTCGGCGAGCTCCATGGCCCATGGGGTGATCGCTTCGACATCGTCCACCATCAGCGCGCACCAGCGCAGCGTCTCCTCGGCGATCCAGCCGGTGATACGGATGGTCCAGTGCTCGGTGAAGTTGGTGGTGTCGAGGCCTCGGCGCGCGCACTCCGCCTCGGCCTCGGCCATGCGTTCCCGCGTCACGCAGCGGGCGTACGGCATGCGTGACCGCAGCACCTGCCGGATCTCGGTCCATTCGGGCCAGGACGCGTCCTCGTCCAGGTACTTCAGACGCACTTCAGGGGGAGGCTCGGGCGCGGCGAGGGGCTCCGCGGGAAGACACGCTTCCAGTACGGCGCGCGCGTAGGCGAAGTTCTCGTCGTTCTCCTCCGTTTCCGGAGGCCAGACGAAGCCGAAGTCCCAGGAGTACGGGAGGGCACGTACGGCCTCGGGGAGCAGAGGCGTCTCGTCCGCCGGAGCGTCGGCGGGTCGCCCGCGCCCGTGGTCTTCGGCCGTCACGAGACTCCCAGATATTCCATGGCGCTCTTCGGATCCTTCATTTTGCCGGAGTCACGGGCGGCCCGCTTCTCCGCGTCGGTCTTCGAGTTCCAGGCGGTGTCCAGATCCTTCAGCTGCTTGGGGGTGAGGTCCTGTCCGGCGATACGGGCCCCGAGGCCGTTCTTGGCGAAGGTCTGGGCGGGGGTGCCCGGAGGGGCTGTGCCGGTTTTCTTGTCCCGCTGGAAACCGTCGAAGATCTTGTCCCAGTCCTTCTGCGTCTCGATCTGGTAGCGGGCCGCGCGCGGCGGTGTCACGCCCTTCTCATTGGCCCATTTGGCGAGGTTCTCGGCCTGGTTGGGAAGGGACGCCGACGTGGTCGCGTTGCCGGTGTTCTTGACCTCCGCGACATGGACCGTGCCGTCCTTGCCCTTGTAGACGATGTCAGCGTCGTCGATCTTGCTGACGTCGACCGTGGTGCCGTCTCCGAGGTCCACCGACTGGCGGCCCTTCTTCGCGCCGACAGCCGCGTACACCTTGGTGCCCTCGGCGGCTTCCAGGTCGGCGGCGCGCCTGGCGGCCCGAACCTCCGCCATGGCTTCGGCCAGTTGGTGACGGTCGGTGGCCTTGAGGACGGTCCCGCCCAGGGAGCCACGGCTCTGGGTGTCGATGTTCTTGGTGTTGAGCGCGTCGGAGAGGTCGTTCAGCGCGGTTGCCAGCTCGTCCTTGCCGAATTCGCCGCGGCTGAGGTCGGGGTTGTCCTTGGCCCTCGCGGTGAGCTTGTCGATCCCGCCCTCGTTGAGGTTGAAGCGCTCATTCTTGGGTGTCTTCTGCTTGTCCTTGGCGTCCAGGATGGTCTGCTTCGCCCGGTCGGCCGCCGTGGAGAGTTCGGCCCCGTCGGCGGCCCGGTCGGCGTCGTCCGCTTCCTTCTGCGCGTCGCGCGCGTTGTCCGCCTCCGCGCCCTCGCATTTCTTGGGGCCTTCCGCGAGGACGATGAGGGGGGAGGAGGCGAGCCTCGCGGCCAGGATTCCCGTACCGGAGCCGGGTACGCCGCTGGGGGTGAAGGCCGCGCCGCCGCCGTACGGTACGAGCCTCGCGCCGCCCAGCGCGATGCTGCAACTGCCGGACTCCTCCGCCTTCTTTGCCGCGTCGTCGGCGTGCTGCTGCGCTTCGTCGGCCGCCTTGCGGGCGCCCTTGGCGTCGCCGAGGCCGGCTGCCTTGCGGGCCCGGCTCGCGGCGTCCTTGGCCTTGCCCGCGCCCTCGGCGATGGCCTGGGCGAGCTTGCCCAGCTTGCCGAGTTTGCTGCCCTTCCCCGCGACTTTGGCCACGTCGTAACCGGGGATGAAGAGCGAGCCGATATTCCAGATGACGGTCGTGGTGGCCTGGGTTTCCTCCCCCCGGTCCCAGGTCTCGCGTACCTCCTCGCCGACGAACATGTCATCGAGGACCTTGACGCCCGTGTCGACCGAGGCGCCGCCCCAGTCGGTCAGCGCGTCGAAGTAGTCGCCGTCGGCCCACTTGTCGGACGCGTCCTTGGAGTCCTGCGACCACTTGTCGCCGAGCGAGCTCCCGTAGTCGGCGATGCCGGAGATGGTGTCCAGAGGATGGACGACGGTGTCCCAGAGATCGGTGACATCGCCCCAGATACCGTCGACGAACAGGCCCTCGCCGACCTGCCCGAGCTTGTCGACGGTGCATCCGAAGAAGCCGGAGCACTCCTCTTTCTTCTCGCCGTCCGTGCCGTCGCCCGCGGCGTCGGCCTTCTCGTCCTCGACGGCGACGATGGGCTCGAAGGGGTCGGTGGGGTCGCCGGCCTCGTCGGGGTCATCGGCCCCGCCGGGACCGCCGGTTGTGCCGGAGTCGCCGGTCCCGCCGGGGTCACCGGCCGTGTCGGGGTCGCCGGTCCCGCCGGGGTCACCGGTCCCGTCCGGGTCGTCGGCCGCCCCGCCGGGGCCGCCGGTGGAGCCCGCGTTGTCCCCGCCGCCGGGGGTGCCCGCGCCCTCTCCGTCCCCGGGGGTGCTGCCGTCGGTGTCCCCGTCGGTGCCGCCTGTGCCGCCGCTGGTCGTACCGCCGACGACGGAGCCGTCCTCCGTCGTCGAGCCGGGCGGATCCTCGGTGTCGCCGGACGGATCCTCCGTGTCGCCGTCCGCCTCAACCGTCGAGTCGCCGCCGTCCCCCTCGGCGGGGCAGGACGCGCCGAAGGCCGAGCAGATGCCGGACTTGATGCTGCCGGCGATCTGACCGCCGGCTCCGCTCAGGACGAGAGCCAGCAGGACGGCCGAGACGACGGCGAGCAGACCGACGTACTCCACCGCCGTCTGCCCGCGGTCCCGCCGCCACGTGATCATGTGAGGCAGCGAGAACGGGGGACGCTCGGCCCGCTCCGACTCCGCCAGCCGGAACCACCCCCGGCTCTCCGCCCGGCACAGGAACACCAGAATCAGGACGGGCAGGAAGAGCTGGGTGAAACCCTGAACCGAACCGTCGCGGATGTTGGACAGGCCGCTGAGGGTCAGCCACACCTGCAGGGCGATCAGGCCCCACCACACCCGGACCCCGCCGGTCCACACCCGCCGCGCCAGCACCCACCCGACGGCCCCGGGCGCGGCCGCGTACGCCAGCAGCCCCAGCAGTGTGCCGTCCACCGCGTCCACGGCGGCGGCGGTGAGGAACAGCCCGAGGCCGCCCAGTACGGTCGCCCCGAACAGCACGTACAGCAGCCAGCGGGCCAGCGTGAGCGGCTGCGGCATGGAACGGCGCTGAGCGCCATGGACCTGCCATGATCCGCCGGGCAGTGGAACGCCACCATAAAAAGACATGCCTGACCTCAACTGCCGTAGCCGAAAGGGCCGTACATGGTGGCGCGCGACGCTCCACCCCCCACGGCCGATCGTACGACCGATGAACAGGCGTGCCATGGGCCCCGAGGACCCAATTCGGACTCAAATCCCGTTACGGTGAGCGCAGTTGATGTGATATCGGGGCTGCGGACGGTGCCGGGAGGTGGCGATGACGGGCTTCGATGAGAGCGAGCGGCTGATCTGGGCGGGACGGGCCGCCGCGTATGCCGGAAGCTTCGCCAGGCTGTGCGCCCATCCCGTGTCGCGGTTGCTGGACGCCGCCGAGGTAGGCCCGGGTGTGCGGGTGCTCGATGTGGGAACCGGGCCCGGGACCGTCGCCCGTGCCGCGCGTTCTCGGGGGGCGACGGTGACAGCGGTGGACGCGGAACCCAGCATGGTTGAGCTGGCCAGGCAGGCGGAGCCCGCGGCTGATGTCCAGGTTGCCGCCCTGCCGGACCTTCCTTTTGACGACGGGCAGTTCGATGCCGTCGTCGGCAACTTCGTACTGAACCACGTGGGCCGGCCCAAGACCGCGCTGGCCGAGTTGCGCCGCGTCGTGCGGCCCGGCGGATGGATCGCGCTGACGATCTGGGCGACCCCTCCCGCAGCGGGGCAGACACTGCTCGGCCTCGCCCTTCGGGCCGCGGGCGCGGTGCGGCCGTCCCACCTGCCGTCACTCGCGTCTGAAGAGGACTTCCCCCGAGACGAGAGCGGTCTGACGGATCTGCTCGGGGCGGTGGGTCTGCGGGACACGGACTGCGAGACGCTCCGGTGGGATCACCGTGCCAGTGCCGAGGAATGGTGGAGCGGTCCTGCGGCGGGTGTGGCGTTCACCGGACACCTCGTACAGAGCCAGACGCCCGAGATCCGCGCTGAGATCAAGCGCCATTTCGACGTGATCAGCCTGGAGTTCGCCGATTCCGACGGTGTGCTGACACTGCCGCACGCGGCCTTGCTGGCACGCGCGCGTCGCTGACGCGATCACCGCCGACCGCCGACCGCCGACCGCCGACCGCACGACCGCGATGTGCCGGGCGTCGCTCCGGGCACCACTCGTACGACCTCATCCCCCTTGCGGCGGACCGCTCAGCTCTTGGCCCGGTGAGTGACGGCCCAGGACGCCGCGGCGACCCCGCCCGCCACCGTGAAGACGGCGGGCCAGGCGCCGAGCTTCTTGGCGAGGGGATGCGACCCGGCGAAGGCGGCGACGTACGCGACGCTCAGCCCCACCGCGGCCTTCGTCCCGCCGGTCCGCTGCCACTGGCGCGCGGCCACGGCCCCGGCGGCCGCCAGCGCGACCCCGCCGAGGGGGCGCTTCTTGGTCCACCGGGCGATCCCGTACCCACCGATGATCCCGCTCGCCGCCACGGCCGCCGCCGGAATCTTCGCCATCGCTGCCATCGCTGCCATCGCTGCCGTCGCTGCTGTCGCCGCCGTTGCTGCCATCGCCGCCACCTTTGCCGTCTTTACCGTTCTGTACGTGATCGAGCCTAACGAGACGTTTCGTGGCAGGGGCCCCGGCCTCCGGGCCCGGCGGGTCGGCGTTGCCAGGACGCCGCCCGTACCCCACCGGTAGCGTCCGGCGTATGACGACGAGGGATACCGCGGCGGCGACGACGGCGGCTGCGACCGCGACGACGAGGACCGTGATCAGCGACGGCGTACGGCTGGCCTGCACGGATCACGGCGGTACGGGACGGCCCGTACTCCTGCTCCACGGCCTGGCCGGCCACACCGCCGAGTGGGATTCCCTCGCCTGGCTGCTCCTCCCCGCCCACCGCGTGGTCGCGTACGACGCGCGCGGCCACGGCGCGAGCGACCGCCACCCCACGGACGTCTCGCGCGCCGCCCACGTACGGGATGTCGTCGCCGTCGTCGGACAACTCCCCTTCGCGTCCGCCGACGCGGCGACCGAGTTCTTCGGCGGCGGCCCGGCCGGACGGGCCTGGGCGGCGGGCCTGGCGGAGCACCCCGACGGCCTGCGCCCGCGCGTCGACTGAACCCTCGCACAGTAACGGGCCGCACGGAGACTCCGTGCGGCCCGTTACTGTGCGAGCGGCAGGGTGTGTCGCTGGACCACTCCCAGCGGCGCCGTTCGCCGGAGTGCGGGTCATACAGAGCCCGCCCGCCGGAGCCAACCTGCCCGAGCTCCGTCTCAAGGACGGCGCCGGTGTCGATCTCGTCCTGCGTCCAGCCGGTGCACGCTCACCACGGTCGCTGCTTCTGGACCGGTGCGCACGACAGCCGACGACGCTACTTCTTGCTGCCGTGAGCGGCGGGCGAGTCAGCAGACGTCAGAAGATCCTCTCTCCGATCCGGCCGGCGATGGTGAAAGCGTGCGTGCCATAGACGGCGAAGACCGCGATAGCGGCAAGGGCGAATATTCCGAGAGGAACGGCCCAGGTGAGACGGATTTTCATGCGCGCTGCCTTTCTTTCACGGGCTCGGGCTGTGTCGTGCTTCCGACGGTCAGTACCGTGTCGCATTGGTCGCGGACCGCGTCGTTGTGGGTAGCGATGACAACAGCGCAGCCGTTGTCGCTCATGGTGCGCAGGATGTCGACGACCAGGGTGGTGTTGTCGTGGTCGAGTGCACCGGTGGGTTCGTCGGCCAGAACGAGGGCGGGCTGTTTGACGATGAGGCGAGCTAGGGCGACGCGCTGCTGTTCGCCGCCGCTGAGCCGGTGAACGTGTTCTTTACTCCGGCCGGCGAGCCCGACTTGCTCGAGCGCTTCAGCGATGGTCGGGGCCTTCGCTCTTTTCCTTCGCGGCTTCATGGCTACTTCGAGGTTGGCGGTGACGGTCGCGTTCTCGATCAGGGCGTAGTTCTGGAAGAGATACCCGAGGATGTCGCGCCGGTAGTGGCGGGCTGCGCGGGGGCTGAAGCGGGTGATGTCCCGGCCTTCGTGGCGGATCGCTCCTGAAGTGGCTTTGTCAAGGAGTCCGAGGCAGTTGAGCAGAGTCGATTTGCCCGAGCCGCTCGGACCGACCAGTGCGAGCAATTGGCTTTGGTGCACAGTGAAGCCGAGGCCGGACCAGAGGGTACGCGGGCCATAGGACTTGCTCAGGTTCTCGATCTCGATCATGCGGCGGCTCCGGCCGAACGGTACGACGTCATGCTTCTGCCGCTCCTTCCTTGACGATCCGACGGTGGAAGACGGCCAGGGCCACGACAACCGCCGTGACCTCGACGGCGACGAGTGTGGCGTTGGCGGTGAGGTCGAGGCCGGTGAGTTTGATGGGGGCTGAGGGCGCTCCCATAACCTCCTGAGACTGCTGGTTCTGCTGCCACACCTGGAAGGGCACCCAGACGGCGAGGAGCACGGCCAAGGCACCTTCAAGGATCAGCAGGGGGCGGTGGGTCGCGGTGAACCGCCAGCCGCTGATGTGCCGGGCGAAGATGTTCTGTGCGTTCTTCCGGGCGTGGACAACGCAGGCCCCGACTCCGGTGATGAGCAGTACCGCCACCGCCACCGCCAGGTTGAACAACTGGAGCCGGAAGTCGGCGACGAGATCGCGGAGGTTGAGAGCAGCATTCTGGCCGACCGGACTCATGCCCGTGACATAGGTCTCCAGATGGTGCTTCGCGATTCCGGCCGTGACGTCGTCCGGGTTCTTGAAGACGAGGCTCTGCTGGGAGGCGTAGGACATGTAGCTGCGGTCGCTCATGTAGGGCGATCCGTTGGGGAAGACGATGAGAACGGGATCACGTACGAAGGACTCGTCCGCACCGGGGTTGGTCCTGGCCTGCAGTCGGCCTCGCGGGTTATAGGTGAAGAGGCGTTGACCGTCCTGGATCTTGAGGGGGGCTATTCGGTCAGCCGGGACTTTCTCCGGCTTGCTCGGGTTCAACGAGCCCGGGACTATTGCCGTAAGCCGGTCGGTGTACCGTTCCAGGCCCTCGGGGATCAGCAGCCGTACCTGGGCGCGGTCGGCGGTCGTCGCAGGAAGACGCTGTCCGGCCGCGTTAAGGACTGGCTGTGCGGCAAGGTAGGACTCGTTGACGAGCATAAGATCACGATCGGGAAGTTCGTCCCGGTCACCTGAGTGCCGGAAGTTACGGTGTCCGATGACGATGATCTGCCCGTCCCCGTCGGCCTGGCGTAGCCAGCCCCCCACCTGCTGGTCGAGGGCTCTCATGCCGTCCTCGCTGGCGACACTGCCATTGAGGGCGATCGCCGTCGTATCTCCGATCTTGCGGTACGTCTCGATGCTCACTTCCCGGGTCAGGATGTTCTGGCCGGCCAGAACGACGTCACCGGCAATGCCTACCGCAAGCAGCAGAGCCGGAATCCGTACCAGGTAGGTGCTCACCGAGGCGGTCCGGGCGGGCAGCTCGCCCTTGAGAGCGCGCAGCAGCTCGGTCTGGAAAGTCAGCTGGAGGGTAATCGCGTGGGCGGCGAGGGCGATGAGGCTCAGCGTGGCGGTGAACCCCAGGGCGACGACAGCAAAGGTGCCGATCCAGGCCAGCCCGTTGTACGAGCCCAGAAACAGCAGGACCAGGGTGGTCACCGCGGCAAGGGCAGCCGCCCAGAACGCGGCCAGTTGACGCAGGTCCCGGAGCAGTATCCACCCGAAGCTTCTGCCCTGCAGCCGTTGCACTCCGTACGTCTTGGCGCTGAGCATGACGCCGGCACCCGTCATCGTCACCACAGCGAGGGCGACAACGAGGAAGGAACGGAGAAGCGCGCTGCCGCCGTAGACTGGAGTTAGCTGGTCGAGCGCGTACGGATGGTAGACCGCTGCCTCGAACCCGAGGCTGGTCAGGACCCGGACGAGTTTGGTGGCGGCCTGGTCCGAGCCGAAGACGTAGTAGTAACCGCGAGGGTCGCGATTGCCGAGTTCGGCGACCGGGTGTACATCGGTGCGGTAGTCACGATCGAAGGCGGGGTAGCCGTCGCTCAGCCAGTCGGAGCGGGGCCCGCCGGGAGCGAGATAGAGGTGTCGGCGGCTGTATGGCTCCGTGAGATCGGGGATCTCACGGGCGATCGTTGCCTGGTGGGACTCGGCGAACTCTGTCAGGACGCTTGTGACATGAGCGCCGCTGGTCGCCCCGTTCGAGTCCGTCACCCACACGACGGCTGAATGCCCCATCGCCCAGCGTCCGTCGAAGTCTCGGAGAAACAGGAAAGCGAGGACAGCAGAGAAGGCCAGCACAGCAGCGTGAACGAACTTGATACTTCGGTGCAGCATGCAGGATCCAGATCGGGGAGCGCGGCTCCGAGAGGACAGAGCGGACAGGCAACGGGTCGTCCGCAGGAAGACATGCCGTCTTCATTCTACGGACGACCCACTCACCTCACCTTGGGGGGCGGACAGGCCCGCCCCGGGTCAGCAGGTGGTGTTGTAGTAGGCCTTGTTCCCTGACAGCGCGACGTCGGCCTGCGCGAAGCTCCAGCTGCCCGCGGACGCCTCGTCGCTGTCGATGTACTTACCGACGGCGGTCGAGCCGTGGCACTTGCTCGGGTGGAGGTAGTCCGACCACACGACGGCGGTCCCGGCCCCGTGATCCCAGGTGCCGCCCTCCGCCGGGTACTCGATAGTTGCCAGCGCCGGAGTTGCGGCCACGATGACCAGTACACCGGCAGCTATGCCAGCCTTCAAACTGCGCTTGATCTTCACAGGAAGCATCCTCAACTCGCCTTGAGAGTGTCATGGGCATGTGCACTTTCCCAATTGCAATGACACCAAGTCAAGATTGTTTTCTCGTCGCAGAGTTGAGTGAGCCGCCACGTCGGGAGCCCACGGAAGTGTTCACACAAGCAATTTTTATATCCAGGCCTGTGCTATCTGCGATGGCACACTAGCCGTCGTCCGCTCGGCCTTCGGGTAGGCAGGACTTCTAAAACACGGACCAAGGGCTGTCCCGTAATCCCGACTAGCTCGGTGTCTCGAAGCTTTACACATGCACCCTCGCCCCGAGTCCTAGTCAGGCTTGCCCGTTGCGCCACTCGGTCGGCTGCCAGCCGTGAATGGCGCATTCTCATTCCCTGCAGTCTGGAGGAACACGGCCAGATCATGGTTGGAGTTAAGTGCGGCAGCGGCGGCCCCTGGCCGCTGGACTGGCAACGGCACTACCGGGTGCTCGCCGACCTCGCAGAAACCGAAGCCGGCGGCATCCTTCCCGCCATCGAGCCCGGTGTCCTCTTTGAGGGATACCGAGCTCACCTGCCTCCCCCCGTTACGCGCCGGACCAACTCGTGCAGGCTGCCGCTCGGGCCCGGTTTGTGTTGCGGTCTGGCCGGGGGCCCATGCCCTGACGCCCCGCCCAGACCGCAGGTTTCGGCGCAGTGTGTGTGACTACGAATCTGATCTGAATCGCGCGCCGGAATTCTGGCTCAAGACTCGCGCGACCAGGGGGGAAGGGTCGCGCGGACCTCAGCACTCAGTAGTACGTCAGGGGGCCCGATCTTGTTATACCTGCACCATGCGGGGGGTGTCGACGGTGGGCGCCGGGCCGGTAAAGGCGGCCTGGAGCGCGGCGTGCTCCTCGGTAGCACGGTGCACCGCTTCGACGATGATCGCGGCCTCGGCGACGGCGACGTCCCGTTCTTCGGCGGTGCCGGTACGAGGGCGTCATCTGTGTTCCGCACGGGGCCAGGACGTCGCGGTGAGCCTCGTAGGAGTGGCGGGCCAGGGGAGAAGACCGGGCATGGTCGTCATGCTCAGAGGAACGCCGCCCTGCCGGATTCTGTGACAGGGCGGCGCCGACCGGTTGCTACAGCTGCTCGACAGCGGCCAGTTCATCGAGGGCCGTCACGGTGGGAGCCTTGCCGTTCTGCAACTGCTGAAGGCGCTTCAGCGTTGCGGAGAGCATGGCCTGACGGCGGGCCAGGCGCCGAGCTTCTTGGCGAGGGGATGCGATCTGGCGAAGGCGGCGACGTACGCGACGCTCAGCCCCACCGCGGCCTTCGTCCCGCCGGTCCCTGGGCGGCGGGCCTGGCGGAGCACCCCGACGGCCTGCGCCCGCGCGTCGACCGGGACGTGATGGTCGCCTGCGTCGCGGAGAACGCCGAACGCTCGTTCTGGACGGAGTGGGACCGGGTGCGCTGCCCCGCCCTCGTCGTCCGCGGGGACGCGGGCTGGATGCCGGAGACGGAGGCCGACGAGATGCGCGTACGGCATCCGGGGACGGACGTACGGGTCGTCCCGGCCGCGGGCCACGATGTCCATCTGGACCAGCCGCAGGCGCTCCACGACGCGATCACAGAGTTCCTGGGACAGCGGAACGCGGGCTGAAGACCCCTGAACACCCCTGAACGCACCCGAGGACACAAGAGATCGTCACAGCCCGCCGACGCGTGTCCACTTCCGACCGTGCCTGGGCACGTAACCCTCATGCCCCGAACCACCAGCGCGGACGCGGCCATCGCCCAGCTGTCCCGTACCCAGACGCGCCTGGCGACCACCCGCCAGCTGCGCGCCACCGGCCTCGCCCCCAGCACCACCACGCGCCGGTGCGCACCGGCCGGCCCCTGGCAGCGCCTGCTGCCCGGCGTCGTCCTGATACAGACGGGCGAGCCCGACCGACGCCAACGACTGCTGGCCGCCGTCCTCTACGCGGACACCGAGACCGGCCCCCTGTCCGGAGCGACGTCCGTCCTGACCGGCGAAGCGGCGCTCGCGCTGTACGGGGTCCGAGACGCGGGGACCGATCGCGCCGACGTACTGGTCGGCACGCACCGCGGCTTGCGGGACAGATCGTACGTACGCCTGCGCCGCACCAGCCGCTGGCCGGCCACCCTGCTGGTCGACGGCATCCCCTGCGTACGCCCGGTCCGCGCCGCCTCCGACTTCGCGGCCCACGAGCCCTCGCAGGAACGGGTGCGCGCGATCCTCGCGGCGACCGTCTAGAAGTGCAGCTGCCACCCGGAAGACCTCCGCGCCGAACTCCGTGCGTCCCGCGCCCTGCGCAACCCGGCGGTCCGCGCCGTCCTGGACGAACTCCGCGCGGGCATCCGCTCCATCGCCGAAGGCCAGGCCCGCGACACCCTCCGCGCAGCCGGCGTCCCCCACCCCCTCTGGAACCCCACCCTCCTCACCCCGACAGGCACCTTCCTGGCCCGCCCGGACGCCTACTGGGCATTCGCCGGCGTGGCCCTGGAGATCGACTCGGAGGAATTCCACCTGGGCGTCACCGAATACCGCGCCACCCTCCGCCGCCGCCTGCTCCTGGAGGCCCACGGAGTAGACGTGATCAGCGCGGTCCCCGCCCTGATCCGCGACCACCCCCAGGAACTGGTAGCGGCGGTCACCACCAAACTCCACCTGGCCAAATCCCGCCCCACCCTCCCCCCAGTAATCGTCCGCCCCTACCTCTAACGCCCAACCACCAGCCAATCACCCAAACCCCCGCTCCCCCAAAGCACCAACAAACCCCGCCCACGCGCCATGAGCTATGCCGATGTGAGGCGCGTCCGGCCTCGCGGAGTCACGCACACCGACGGTCGTGCGCAGATCGGCAACCTCGACGCACTCGCCACCGGTGCCGTTGCTGTAGCTGCTCTTCTGCCACTGGGGCTCGGAAAGAGGCAGGTTCATCGGGAGTGCTCCTCCAAGGCTGAACGGATCAGCGAAGCTGACCGCTGTGGGCTCAGAGCAAGCGCCCTGAGGTGGTCGAACGCTTTCGTGTAGAGGCTCACATCCGTCGGGAGTTCGAGATAGACGGAGTCGGTCAGTCCCTCCCGATACACGACGTCAGGGTCCTCCTGCTCCGGGAAGCCGAGAATGGTGAACGGCCCCGTCGCCGGGTAGGCGCCGGCGTCGTACGGCAAGACCTGCACGGTCACGTTCCGCAACTTCCCAATTTCCAGCATACGTTCGAGCTGCTCGGCCATTGTCTGGCGGCCACCAATGAGGTGGAGGAGCGCGCTCTCGTGAATCACGGCCCAGAAGCCGGGTGCCCCGGCACCGTTGAGTAGTTGCTGCCGCCGCATGCGAACGTCGACGAGACGCTGAATCTCGTCCTGGGACTGATCGGCGGAGACGCGACTCAACTCAGCCGCGTACCCGGCTGTCTGCAACAGACCGGGAATGAACTCCCCTTGGTAGGTACGGAGATCAGAGGCGGCCTCCACGTCCGAGGGCTGCACGGCGCATTTCTCCGCATCGAGATGCGCGACCCGGATACACGAGCGCTGCCTACGCTGCTGGCTCCCGGGGTCGACGCGGAGTCGGGGCGAGGCATGACGATTGTCGAAGCGGTGACCGACCGCTGGGGTGTCATCCTCCGGGCAGACTCCAAGGTGGTGTGGTGCGAGCTGGCCACGAAACTCCGCTCGCAGACCGACCATGTCGAGGGACCGCAGGTCGCCAAGGCGGAGGCGCTTCTGACCGTCTACTGCCTGGGGGGCACCCTCAAGGCGTACCCGCGCGAGCGACTGAGTGTCGCGGTGGCTGAGGAAGCGGCGATCGACATGATCGCCGACCTCCTCCACTGGCTCCGCGCCCACGGCCGCGACCCGGACGAGATCCTGGATCGCGCCCAGATGCACTTCGAGGCGGAGCTGGAAGAAGCCGGCTGACCTGTTTTGGTCAAAGACCGATCAGTTTCGGACGCTCGTTCTAGGCCAGCAATGAAAACGATCAAAATCGATCGCTCGTTCGGCAGCATGTTCGCATGGTTGCGAACAGAGATGTCTACAGAGCTGTCTTCGGGCATGTGGGAGACATCCTGCCTGGAGCGCTCTTTGAGTCCCGGTGGGACGTCAAGGGTGCTCGGCTACACAAGGCGGAGCGCGACGGCATCTCATGGGGGCTTGATGGCGAGGATCAGCGCGCAGCCGATGCGATCGTGTTGAGTAAGGGCTATGAAGACGATCGAGACCAATGGGATGAAGTGCTCTACACGGGCGCTGGCGGTCGGGACGAGAACACCGGTCGGCAGGTAAAGGACCAGACGTGGGATAACTTTGGGAACGCCGGCCTCCGGCGCAGCCAGAACAAGGGCTATCCGGTTCGTGTTATCCGCGGATCCACGGGCGAGAAGACCTACTCACCCGCCGGTGGATACCGGTATGACGGGCTCTATCAGATCGTGAACTCGCGGCTTGAGCAGGGCAAGGCAGGCTTCCAGATCTGCAGGTTCGAGCTGCACCGCCTCCCGGACAATGAACAAGAGCTCACACCCCTTGAGGAGCAGGTTCAAGACGTCCTGTGTGGTGTTCCGCCCAGGCAGACCACCACGGTTGAGCGCATCGTTCGCGATACCGCGGTCTCTCGTAGGGTGAAGCGGTGGCATGACTACACGTGCCAAATCTGTGGACTGGCACTGACGGTTGGAGCCGACGGTGCCAGCTACGCGGAGGGGGCACACATCCAAGCCCTAGGCGGGCAGGATGGTGGCCCTGACGTTGACGGGAACGTTCTGTGCTTGTGTCCCAACTGCCACGTACGACTGGACCGCGGGGCCCTCTACTTGACCGATAACCTGAGGGTTGTCGATCGGTATGCGGAGGGCCTTACCCCTCGTTCGGTGTCGCTGAGGACCGTAGCGCAGCACCGCATCGAGCAGAGATTCATACGAGCTCACCGCCGTTTGTGGCGCATCGCGAGTTCTTAGCCGGCGGCGATGGCGGAGTAGGTCCAGACGTCCGCGGGAAGTGGCGCGCGCAGCTTCCAGACGATGCTCATCGGTTTGCTGCCCTCGTGCGAGACGTAGTCGGCAGGGCCGAGAAGCATCCATGGCTGCGGACCACCGATATCTGTCTTCTTGTAGCGGCGGACGAAAAGCAGCACGTGCGTGCCCTTGCCTTGGTGGGACTGGTAGCGAATACCTGTAGGTGAGGACTCGGATGTTTGGTTCTGTGACTCCCAGTGGAAAAGGGTGTCGCTCATCGCATAGTCCTTGTACCGCGTCTGCGGCGAGAAGTCCTTGTCGTCCTTCTCTAGCGTGATCAGCAGAGCGTCAGTCTTGGCCTGCTCGCACCAGCGCACGCCTTCGCGGAAGTGGCCCGGCATGAGACCGTCGATGCTGGATTCGCCGAGCGCCGCGAGGATCTCCTCACGGCTGTAGGAAGCATGCACGCGAAGCGGGAGGCCGCTGTGGTCGCCCGACAGGGCGGGCGTGACATGGTCCAGGCGATTGAGGACGTGTGCGAGTACCTGGCGCGACTCGCTACACACGGCGTCCTGGCGGCGCAGCGAGGCGAGGCCGGATTGATAGCTGTCGAAGCCGCCCAGCGGCCAGAGAGTGAAGAACAACATGCGTGCGTAAGCGCGATCCAGCTCGGCGAGTTCGTCGTAGGGCGGGGCATCGTCTTCCAGGAGGCGCGTGTAGGCAGCGGCTCGGGCCGGATCGTCTACGTGGAGGAAAGCCGAAACTCGCTTCAACAGTGCGGCCTCGCCTTCAGGCGCAGACTCGGGCAGGAGGTTCGCGCGACGCAGTAGTGCGGTCCAGGAGTGATTGACTCCCCGGTAGAGCTCTTTGATCTCACGTCCGCTCTCCGCCAGATAGGCAGAAAGGCGCGCCTCGCCAAGTTGCCTTACCTCGTTGGCGAGTTGGGCCACATTGACGCTGATCTGAGCGCGAATGTTGTCAATGATCAAATCCTTGGCCTTTGGCTCAAGAATGATCTGGCAGCCCGATGGCAGCTGGGGGAAGTCATGCTCGATGGCGGAGACTAGGCGATTGCGCGTGAGGTTGGTGAGGGATCGGAACTGCTCTTCGAAACGGAACTCTTTGCGGTGCTGCCCGATGAAGTCCAGCACCGTGAGGACAGCCTTTCCCTCGCAGCGGCGGAGGCCGCGTCCGAGTTGCTGCAAGAAGACAGTGGCGCTCGACGTCGGACGAAGGAGTAGCAAGGTATCGACGTCGGGAATGTCGAGCCCCTCGTTGAAGAGGTCCACGGAGAAGATCACTTGCAGCTCGCCGGCCCGCAGCGCGTTCAGCGCGGACCTACGTTGCTCTCCTGGCGTCTCGCCGGACAGTGCGACGGCATTGAGTCCTGCTTGCTGGAAGAACTCCGCCATAAAGCGCGCATGCGCCACAGATACGCAGAACCCCAGTGCCCGCATACGGCCTGGATCGGTGATCTTGTCCTCAACGGCCTTGACCACGAGGCGGGCGCGGGCGTCGTTGCCTGTGAAGAGATTGCTGAGCGCGGTGGCATCGTAGGAGCCGCGCTTCCACTGGATCGTCGTCAGATCAGTGGTGTCGGTGATCCCGAAGTAGTGGAAGGGTGAGAGGAGATCGTTCTCCAACGCTTCCCATAGGCGCATCTCGGCGGCGATTCGCCCGTCGAAGAACTCGTCCTGAATGTTCAAGCCATCCATACGCTCCGGTGTAGCCGTCAGGCCAAGGAGTTCTACGGGTGTGAAGTGGTCGACGATCTTGCGATAGGTCGGTGCCGTGCCATGGTGAAACTCATCGATGACGACAACATCAAAGTGATCACGGGACAGCTTTTCCAAGGTGCGAGCGTTGAGCGATTGGACGCTAGCGAAGACGTGGTTCCAATCAGAGGGGATTTCACCGCTGAACAGCAGCTCGCCAAAGTTCCCGTCATCGAGAACCCCTTGATACGTGCGGAGCGACTGTTCCAAGATCTCCTTGCGGTGAGCGACGAAGAGGAGACGCAGGTCTCGACCCAGCTTCCTGCGTAGCTTCTTGTAGTCGAGTGCGGCCATGACTGTCTTGCCCGTACCAGTGGCCGCAACCAGGAGATTGCGATGACGGTCATGGACATCCCGCTCTACCTCAAGGCGCTCCAGCATGTCCTGCTGGTGCGGATAGGGGCGTACTTCCAGCCCTGAGAGGGTGATGCTCCGACCGTTGCTGGCCGTGGCGCCGCCGCTGGCTTGTCGGAGCGCTTCATCGAGGCGATCTCCATGGACAGCAGGGTCGTACGACTCGAAAGCCGCCTCGCTCCAGTAGGAGTCAAAGGTGGCCTCGAACTTCTTCATGACATCAGGGGTCGCGATCGATGAGAGGCGAACGTTCCACTCAAGCCCATCGAGGAGTGCTGCCTTGGAGAGGTTCGAGCTCCCGACGTACGCAGTGTCGTACCCAGAACTGCGTCGGAACAGCCATGCCTTCGCGTGCAGGCGGGTGGAGCGCAGCTCGTAGTTCACCTTCACCTCAGCGCCGAACTCCTGGACCAGGCGATCCAGTGCACGTCGCTCGGTGGCGCCGATGTATGTCGTGGTGATGACCCGGATGGGCGCCCCCCGCTCGCGAGCTGTGCGGAGAGCACCCTCAAGGACGCGCAGGCCATGCCATTTTACGAAGGCACACAACAGGTCCACTCGGTCTGCAGTGGCCAGCTCTGCACGGAGTTCGAACCCGAGGTTGGGGTCCTCCGGAGAGTTGGTGAGCAGGGCTGTATCGGACAGCGGCGTGGCCGGGCGGATCGCATAGACCCCCGGTGCCTTTTGCTCCGCGATGGCCATAAGCTGCCGAGGCCCATCGGCAACCATGTCGACCCACTCGCGTGCGCCAGCCAAGATACTGACGGAATCGAGAATGTGGTTCGCCGCGTGGACACGCTCGGCGGCAGGCAACCCGCCGAGGACGCGCCGAACGGTGTCGGCAACATGCCGAGCCAAGACATGGGGCGTGGACTCGATGCCCACTTCGGCGTCGATCGCCCGCCACCCTGTGCCCTCCAGCTGCGCGAGACGGTCTTCGAGCCGCAACGTAATCAGCTGCTCGTAGAGCCCCGTTGCCGGAGATTTACCGTCCAGCGCGTCCGTCATCCAGGGATCCCCTCATCGAAGCCGCATGTTCGATTTCGATTTTTAGCAGCAGCCACTGACATTCCGCCGATGAAGGAACCACAGCCGGGCCTGCCACCTTGCCCTACGGCGTGCCGTGGCAGTCTCGGTAGGCCTTGGGGGAGCCGCACCAGCAGGTGGCGTTGCGGGAGGGGGGCCAGGGGGTGGCTCGGCCTCGGGCGGCGAGGGTGGTGGCGTATTGGGGGAGGAGGTTGGGGTCGGACGGGGTGGTGGCTTCCGAGGCGGCGAAGGCTTCGTAGGAGGGGACTGTGCCCGTGACGATGCCGAGGTTGGGGGTGCCGGTGGCGGCGAGTTCGCGCAGGGAAGTTTCGAGCTGGGTGAGGTGGGCCTCGTGGGAGGGGTACTCGGCGGTCAGGGACGGGTACGCGGTGAGGAGTTCGCGTAGTTCCGGTTCCGGCCAGTGGAGGACCGCTACGGGGAAGGGGCGGGACAGGGCCGTGCGGTAGGAGCCCAGTTCGGCGCGGAGGCGGGTGATCTCGGCCTGGAGTTCGGCGGGGTTGTCGGAGCCGAGGGACCAGAGGCGCTTCGGGTCGTGGAGTTCGTCCAGGGTGACGGACGCGGGGTTGACGCGGTCCGCCAGGCCGTCCCAGTCGTCGTGGTCCAGGCCGAGCATCCTGCGCACCCGGTGGCGGCCGATCAGCAGGGCGTGCGTCGGGTAGGGGACGTCCTCGCCGGGGGTGAGCAGCAGGTTGAGGGCCGTGGTGAAGGAGTCGTGGGCCGCTTCCAGCTCGTCGTGGGACTCCAGGGTCTCCGCGACGATCTCCCACGGGGCCGGATCCACCGGGGCCGCGGTGCGCAGGCCGTCGATGATCGCGTGTGCTTCGGCCTCGTGACCGTACTCCCAGAGATTGGCGGCCTTGAGCGCCTTCACCAGGTGGGGGCGGTCCGGGGAGGCCGCGAGGAGGGTGTCGTAGAGGCCGGTGGCGCGGTCGCGGGCGCCGGCCAGTTCCAGATGGGCCGCGGCCTGGAGGAGGAGGGGCTCATGGTCCTCGGGGTACCGGGCCGCGGTGCGCAGCAGGCGCTCGGCTTCCGTGGTGTGGTCAGCAGGCATGTCGGGGCGCATGGTGCACACCGTACTGCTGTACGGGGGCCTGGGCGGAGGGTTGTTCCGGCTCCGGAGGCCGCGCGGTCGGACGGCGGAGGCGAGGTGCGCCGGGAGGGGCCAGGGGAGTCTTCCGGTGTTTCGCGACCGTCCACATCTGCTTTGGCTGCCGGTCTCCTGGTCCCCTTCTTGCTGTCCCTTGTGGCGCTGCCGAGGACCTGCGACTCCTTCTGCTGTCGGAGGCCGATCGTGTATAACGGCTGAAGTGGCTTTTGTCGTACGAACGTGTCGGCAGCCAGGACGACGAGAGGGGCAGGACATGGTCGGCAGCGCACGGCGCCTGCTGCGCCCCGTCGGGCTGCTGCTCTTCCTCCTCGCCGAAGTCCTGCTCATCGAAGTCCTCCTCATCGACGCCGGCAGCCTCTCCGCCGCCGTCGCGCTCGCCGCCACCGCCGCGGCCGGCTCCGCGCTCGCCGTCTGCGCCGTCATCAGCGCGCGCTCGGTGCCCGCCGTACCGCACCAACGGGTACGGACGGCCATCCGCGACCGCGAGCAGCGCACCGCCTTCCTGCCCCAGCGAGATCCCGACGCCTCGGGCCGCAGCAGGCCCCGAGCACCCGGCCGTCGCCTGCCGACGGCCGCGTAGGGGCACACCTCCCGGTTCCGGGAGCCTGATCTCCGTACCCCGCGCGGGTCGTCATGCCGAGCTGCCTCGCAGCTGACTCCTTCCGGCACGACGAGACCCCACGGAGGGCTCACCTTGTCCGCGTTCATGTCTGTTTTCGCTCATCTGGTCGGAAGCATCGCCGACCTGCTCCAGCCGCTGTTCCACGCCGGCGCCGCCGCTGCGGCGATCATCCTCTTCACCGCCTGCGTACGGCTCGCGATCCATCCCCTCTCCCGGGCGTCCGCCCGCGGCCAGAAGGCCCGCACCAAGCTCGCGCCGCAGATCGCCGAGTTGCGCAAGAAGCACGCCAAGAGCCCCGAGCGGATGCAGAAGGCGCTCATGGAGCTGCACGCCAAGGAGAAGGTCTCGCCGCTGTCCGGCTGTCTGCCGAGCCTGCTGCAGATGCCCGCGTTCTTCCTGATGTACCACCTCTTCTCCAGCCGCCGGATCGGCGGCGAGCAGAACGAGCTGCTCGGCCACTCCCTCTTCGCCGCCCCGCTCGGCGACCGCTGGACGGACGCGCTCACGCACGGCGGGGTGCTCGGGGGAGCCGGGCTGGTGTACGTGGCCCTCTTCGCGATCGTCGCCGGCGTCGCCACCTTCAACTATCGGCGTACGAAGGCGCAGATGACGACCGCGCCTGTGCTGCCCGCAGGGCCCGACGGGCAGCAGGTCCCGGGCATGGGCGCGATGACGAAGATGATGCCGCTGCTGTCCTTCGCGACGCTCTTCACCGTCGCCGTGGTGCCGCTGGCCGCCGCGCTGTACGTGGTGACCAGCACCACCTGGACGGCGGCCGAGCGGTACTTCCTCTACCGGGACGCGCCCGTCGCCGGGGCGCTGGCCCCTGCCGTCTGACGGATACGGGGCGGTGCGAGGCGGTCGGGGGTGGTCCGGGACGGTCCGGGGCGGTCCGGGACGGTGGTCCGAGGAGGTCCCGCGCGGTCCAGGGTGTGAACGGGGCCTTGCGGAGTGATCCGATGTCTTGGACGATCGGCCAATCCCCC
Source organism: Streptomyces sp. NPDC058198 (assembly GCF_042882605.1). Taxonomy (NCBI): domain Bacteria; kingdom Bacillati; phylum Actinomycetota; class Actinomycetes; order Kitasatosporales; family Streptomycetaceae; genus Streptomyces; species Streptomyces sp. NPDC058198. The sequence continues at coordinate 330,212 of NZ_JBHVVP010000005.1, read as the reverse complement.
GATGGCCGCGCCCATCGGCCGGGCCGCGCTCGACCAGAGGGAGAACAGACCATGAAGTTGCTGCGTGTCGGTACGGCGGGGGCGGAACGCCCGGCGCTGCTCGACCAGGACGGGACGACCCTCCGGGACCTGTCCTCCCTGGTCAAGGACGTCGACGGAGCGCTGCTCGCCGACGATGCGGCGCTCGACCGGGTCAGGGCGGCCGCCGCGTCCGGCGAGCTGCCCGTACTCGACGCCGACGGGCTGCGGATCGGACCGCCGCTCGGCCGGATCGGCAAAATCGTGTGCATCGGGCTGAACTACCACGATCACGCCGCCGAGACCGGCGCCGAGATTCCGACCGAACCGATCATCTTCTTCAAGGCTCCGGACACAGTGATCGGACCTACTGACACCGTTCTCGTCCCCCGGGGCAGCCGCAAGACCGACTGGGAGGTCGAACTCGCGGTCGTCATCGGGCGCACCGCCCGTTATCTGGACTCGGCGGAGGAGGGGCTCGCGCACGTCGGCGGGTACGCCATTTCGCACGACGTCTCCGAGCGTGAGTTCCAGATCGAACGCGGGGGCACGTGGGACAAGGGCAAGAACTGCGAGACGTTCAACCCGCTGGGCCCCTGGCTGGTGACCTCGGACGAGGTGCCGGACCCGCAGGCGCTGCCGCTCAGGCTCAAGGTCAACGGTGAACTCAAGCAGGACGGGACGACCGCCGACCAGATCTTCGGGGTGGGGGAGGTCGTGCGGTACGTCAGCCAGTTCATGACGCTGTACCCGGGCGATGTCATCAACACCGGGACGCCGGCCGGGGTGGCCCTGGGCAAGCCGGAGCCGAAGCCGTATCTGCGGGCGGGCGATGTGGTGGAGCTGGAGATCGAGGGCCTGGGCAGCCAGCGCCAGGAATTCAAGGACGCGTAACGCCTTCGGCGGGAGGTGGTGGGCGGCGGGCCGGCGTACTCCCCGGGCGCCCGGGGAGTACGCCGCCCGGGGAAGTACGCCGCCCCGGGCGGGAACGGTGGGCGTCAGCCGCGCAGTCGTTCCAGCGCCTCGACCACCATCGCGTGGTCCTCGGCCTGGGGAAGACCCGAGACCGTGACCGTGCCGATGACGCCCGCGCCCTCCACCGCGATCGGGAACGAGCCGCCGTGGGCCGCGTACACATCCGGGTCGAGGCGGGACGACTGCTCGAAGGTGGTTCCGTTGGCGCGGAAGCGGCTGCCGACCAGGAACGAGCTGACGCCGTACCGTTCCACGACCCGCCGCTTGCGGTCGATCCAGGCGTCGTTGTCCGCCGTCGCGCCGGGCAGCGCGCAGTGGAACAGCTGCTGGGCGCCCCGGCGGATGTCGATCGCCACCGGCGCCCGGCGCTCGCGCGCCAGCTCCACCAGCAGACTGCCCAGCGCCCAGGCGTCGTCGTACGTGAAGCGGCTCAGGACCAGCCGCGCTTCCTGCGATTCGAGCTCGGCGACCGTGACGGCCGGGGCGCCCGTGACGGCCGGGGTGCCCGTGACGGCCGGGGTGCCCGGGGTGCCCGGGGTGCCCGGGGCAGTCTGGTTGCTCGGAGTGCTCATGCCCGGACCTCCAGCGTGACCGCGATGCCCTCGCGGGCCGAGCGCCGCGCCGCCTCCAGAACATCCAGCGCTGCCGCCGCCTCGCGCGCCGTCACCGGCGGCGCGGTGCCCTCGCGCAGCGCCGTGGCGATCCCCGCGTAGTACGCCGGGTAGTCGCCCGGCTCGGTCTCCACCGGGCTGCCGCCCCCCGTCAGCGGTGACTCGCCCGCGCCGACGCGGCCCCACTGCGACTCGGGCTCCACGCCCCACGGCGCTCCGTCGCCCGGCCGCCTGCCCTCGCGCAGGTCTGCCTCCTGCGGGTCCAGGCCGTACTTCACATAACCGGCCGCCGAGCCGAGCACGCGAAAACGCGGGCCGAGCTGCGCGGTGGTGGCGCTGGCGTACAGATGGGAGCGGACGCCGTTCGCGTGCGTGATCGCGATGAAGGTGTCGTCGTCGGTCGCGGCGCCCGGACGGCGTACGTCGGACTCCGCGTAGACCCGTACCGCCGGGCCGAACAGCACCAGCGCCTGGTCGACGACATGGCTGCCGAGGTCGTACAGCAGCCCGCCGATCTCCTCGGCGGCCCCCGACTCGCGCCAGCCGCCCTTCAGCTCCGGCCGCCACCGCTCGAAGCGGGATTCGAAGCGCTGTACGTCGCCGAGCTCGCCGGCCTCGATGAGGCGGGCGAGCGTCAGGAAGTCGTTGTCCCAGCGGCGGTTCTGAAAGACGGAGAGGAGCAGTCCGCGCTCCTCGGCGAGCGCCGCCAGCTCACGCGCCTCGGCGGCGCTGCCCGCGAGCGGCTTGTCCACGACCACCGGAAGCCCGGCCCGCAGGGCGGCCGTCGCGATCGGGACATGCGTCTTGTTGGGGGAGGCGATGACGATCAGATCGAGCTCGCCGGCCCGCTCCCACAGCTCCTCCGGCGCGTCCGCGAACCGTACGTCGGGGAACTCGGCGCGCGCCTGATGCCGGCGCTCCGGGTTGGACGTGACGACCGTGTCCAGGGCGAGGCCCTCGGTGGCGGCGATCAGCGGGGCGTGGAAGACGGAGCCCGCGAGGCCGTAGCCCACGAGTCCGACGCGCAGAGGGGTGCCGGTACCAGTCATGGAGCCACTTAAGCAACGCTGTTGCCAAAGTGCAAGAGCGGGGCACAATGGCCGATGTGAACAGGGGTAACGCGGGTAGCGGAGGTCACGCCGGGGCCAATCTCCCGGTGCTGCGCGGTCATAACGCGGCGCTGGTGCTCGACCTGCTGCGTACGGCGGGGGAGGGCGGCATCAGCCGGCTGGAACTCGCCGAGCGCACCGGGCTCACCCCGCAGGCGGTCAGCAAGATCACGGCCCGGCTGCGTACGGAGGGCCTGGCGGCGGAGGCCGGGCGCCGCGCCTCCACGGGCGGCAAGCCGAGGACGGTGCTGCGGCTGGTCCCGGCGGCCGCGCACGCCGTGGGCCTGCATCTGGACCGCGACGAACTGACCGCGGTCCTGGTGGACCTGGCGGGTCTGCCGGTCGCCGTACGGAGGATTCCGCTCGACCTCGGCGCGGGCGCGGAGCGGGTCGTCGAGGCGGCGGCGGAGCAGGTGGAGGCGGTACGGGGGGCCCGCGACCAGGGCGCCGGGGAGGTGCTCGGCGTCGGCGTCGCGATGCCCGGCCCCCTCGACCACGCCACCGGGGTGCCGCAGCGCGTCACCGGCTTTCCGCAGTGGGCCGGGTTCCCGCTGCGCGATGTCCTCGCCGCCCGCCTCGGCCTCCCCGTCGTACTCGACAAGGACACCAACGCCGCCACCCTCGGCCTCGCCCTGCGCGGTCCGGGCGACTCCTTCGCGTATCTCCATCTCGGTACGGGGCTGGGCGCCGGTCTCGTCCTCGGCGGTGCGCTCCACCGCGGTGAGCGCACCGGAGCGGGCGAGTTCGGGCATCAGGTCATCCAGCTCGACGGGCCCGTGTGCGACTGCGGAAACCGCGGCTGTATCGAGGCGCTCTGTCTGGCCGCGGTGGCCCGGGGTGATCTGGCGGAGGCGGCGCGGGTGCTCGGCGAGGGGGCCGCCAACCTCGTCGGGCTGCTCGACATCGACCGCGTCCTGCTCGGCGGCCGGACGATCGCCGCGAACGAGGAGTGTTTCGTACGGGGCGTGGGCGCCGTCGTCGCCGAACGCGCCCGGGGCGCGGGCGTCCCGGTGAGCGCGGCCGAGGGCGGCGCGCACCCGGTCGCGGAGGGCGCGGCGCAACTGGTTCTCGCACCGGTGTTCGGTCGCCGACGGGGCTCGGAGCTGGGCTGATGGAGTGTGTTTATGCGATTTTGTGGCCGTTCGCGGCCGTAGCGCCCAGCACAGACCGTCGGTACGTGGCAGCGTCAGGAGTCTGCTGACGGTCGACCGGGTCGGCCAGGCACCTGTGTTCCGACCGCTTCGCGCTTCGTGATCAGCAAAGGCCGTGCCGCCCATGCGCCTGCGTCATGCCCTCGCCATCGGAGTCACCGCAGCCGCGACGATCGCGCCGACGGTGGCGCTCGCGGACGGTGCCGAGGCCGAGTCCGGACGGTTCGGACCCGAGTCGGTTCCTGATGCCCCTCGGCAGTCGACGTGCGGCAAGACGTCGGATCCGAACCTTCCGATCAAGACCCGTATCCATGGCGGACCCGCCGCCTACCTGGCCGGGGGCGACACCGGGAACTGGAACATCGATCTCACCAACACCACCCGTGAGCCGTGCCGCACCATCTATCCCGTTGTCGTCCTCGTCGACCGGAACCACGAACTCGCCACCTCGCAGGTCACGTTGGAGATCGTGGACGGCGAAGGGCACCGGCGGCCCATGACGCTGGAGTCGACCGATCAGGACGAGATCATCGGCGTCCTGGATGATGGCTCTCCCGGATTCGCCGTACCGGCGGGCCGAACCGTCACCGTCCGCGCGCGGCTCGCCTTCGCCGCGCGTACGCCACCCAACAAGGTCCAGGTCAGTGCCGCGACCGTGCAACGGCGGGGTGACGACGGCGACTGGGTCGGAAGGTCCGACGCGTACCGCCTCACCATCGTGGACAACGCGGTAAAGGCAGACAGGGACAACGAGGTCGCCAGCGGCAGCGGTAACGCCGTCGCGGGCGCCACCCGCGCACTCGCCGGCACCGGCACGGGCCCCGGCGATCTCCTCGGCCGGCTGATCGCCGCCGGTGCCCTGCTGACGGCCGGCGCCGCCCTGATCACGGTCCTCCGCCGACTGCGCACCGAGCACCCCTGACCGCCCGCCCCGCCCGCCCCGGCCCCCTCACCCCTGCGCGTATTCCCTTGCCTGTCGCCCTGCATGGACGGCCGTACCGTCCACCGCGGGCCCTGGTTAGTCTGGGCGTGTCGGACAGTGTCGGACAGCGGATCATTGCCCACCGCAGAGCGGAGAACAGTCCCGTGGCAGAGCGCAAGCCGGTCGAATCCTGGCTCACCGACATGGACGGTGTCCTCATTCACGAAGGGATTCCGATCCCCGGCGCCGCCGAGTTCATCAAGCGACTCCGGGAGTCGGGCAAGCCCTTCCTCGTCCTCACCAACAACTCCATCTACACCCCGCGGGACCTGCAGGCCAGGCTCGCCAGGATGGGCCTCGACGTGCCCGTGGAGAACATCTGGACCTCGGCGCTCGCCACTGCCAAGTTCCTGGAGGACCAGCGGCCCGGCGGTACGGCGTATGTCATCGGCGAGGCCGGGATGACCACCGCCCTGCACGACATCGGCTACATCCTCACGGACCACGAGCCGGATTATGTGGTGCTCGGAGAGACGCGTACGTATAGCTTCGAGGCCCTGACCAGGGCGATCCGGCTGATCAACGGCGGCGCGCGGTTCATCTGTACCAACCCCGACGAGACCGGCCCCTCGGCCGAGGGGCCGCTGCCCGCCACCGGCGCCGTGGCCGCGCTGATCACGAAGGCGACCGGCAAGGCGCCGTACTTCGCGGGCAAGCCGAACCCGCTGATGATGCGGACCGGGCTCAACGCCATCGGCGCGCACTCCGAGACCAGCGCGATGATCGGGGACCGGATGGACACCGATGTACTGGCCGGTCTGGAAGCCGGAATGGAGACGTTCCTGGTGCTGACCGGGGTGACGACCCAGGCGGACATCGACCGCTATCCCTTCCGGCCCTCCTCGGTCGTTGACTCGATCGCCGATCTTGTCGATCGCATCTGAGCACGTCAGAGAGGGATACGGGCCGGTGGTCGCCCGCTGAGGATGCGAAAGACCGGCGCGCGAGTGAGTCTCTTGATCAGGAGGTTCACGATGCGTTCAGGTCCGCTCGCGCTCCGTGCCGCAGGGGTGGCGGCCGCATTGACGGCAGCCCCTGTCCTCGGCGCCACCGTCGCTCTGGCCCAAGACTCCGAGGTGGTCACCGGCACCCCGTCATTGGCACCGGCCGGCGGTACGGGGACACCGGCCGCGGACGAACGACCGGACGAACGGCGCGGTGAACGGCGCGATGAACGACCGGAGGAAGAGCCGGGTGAACGGGCCGACATCCTGGAGACCGGACCTGGAACCCCGCACGCCGTGATCGGCCTGGTCCTGGCGGGTGTGGCCGCGGTCGCCGTGGCCCTGAGGAGCGCGCGACGCCAGCGTACGGCCGCGCGTGACGCGGACTGATATGGCCTCCGGGGCGCGTCGCGCGTTCGCCGGCGCCGGCAGGCTCGCGGCCGGCGTGGCCTGGGCCGTACTGCTCCTCGCCCTGTGGTTCTGGGGCCGCGATGCCGTCGAGGGCCCCTTCGGCAACTCCGCTCCGACCATAGGAGATGTGGCGGCCGTCGGCCGTCCGCTGGGAGCGGCGCTGCCGCCGGCCCGCTCCCCGCTGAGGCCGGCGAAGCCGCAGCGGGTGGACGTCCCGGCGCTGGGGATCGCGGCGCCCGTCGAGGCCCGCGGGCTCGGTGGCGCGGGGGCGGCGGGTCCGCCGGCGCACGGGGCGCCGGACACGATCGGCTGGTACGGGACCGGCGTCGAGCCGGGCGCGGTGGGCACCGCCGTCCTGGTGGGCCGTGCCGACAGCGATGCCGGACCGGCCCTTTTCCACGGGCTGAGCTCGGCGCGGGTCGGCGGGAAGGTACGGGTGAACAGGGCCGATGGCTCGATCGCCGAGTTCACCATCGACGATGTGCGCGTCCTCGACCGGGACCGCTTCGACGCGAAGAAGGTCTACGGCTCCGGCCAGACGTCCCGCGCCGAACTGCGGCTGATCACCCGTGCCGACAGCGACGGCAGGACGGCCGGGTCCTCCTCGGTGAACGTCGTGGTGTCGGCGTATCTGACCGGCGTGAGCGAACCGCGCACCGGCTGACGGGGCACTGACCGCGCACCGGCTGACGGGTCGTCGGCCGCGCGTCCGGCCGGCGCCGCGCTTTCCGCCGGAGCCGCCGGAGCCGCCGGAGCCGCCCGAGCGGCTCGGACCGGTATGCCAGGATTGGTTTCGACCGGTCCTGTCCGGGCGAGACGCCGGGGGGCGGCCGCGGACACAGTGCACCAAGGGGGAGTGGATGTACGGCAGTTATTCCGGTCGTGTCCGGGCGGGGCTGAGCGCGGGGGCCGCCGCGACGGGGGCGGTGCTGCTGCTGGCGGGCTGTTCCTCCGGCGGTGACGGAGGCGATGACGCGAAGGCGCCGCCGTTGAGCCAGCGGCCCAAGGCGGACGTTCCGTACTGGGTCAACCCCGACGGCAGGGCCGCCCGGGAGGCCGCCGCGTACGCGGGCAAGGGCGACGACAAGAACGCCGGCCTGATCAGGAAGATCGCCGAACAGCCCGCCGCCGAGTGGATCGGCCCCGACAACCCGGAGGAGCAGGCCAAGGGCTTCACGGAAGCGGCCGCGAAGGCCGACCGGGACACCCTGCTGGTCCTCTACAACATCCCGCACCGCGACTGCGGCCAGTTCTCCAAGGGCGGCGCCGCGGACGGCGACGCGTACCGGACGTGGGTGGACAAGGTCGCGAACGGCATCGGCGACCGCCGGGCCACGGTGATCCTGGAGCCGGACGCCGTACTGCACCTGGTGGACGGCTGCACCCCCGACGCGTTCCACGAGGAGCGGTACGACCTGCTCAAGGGCGCCGTCCAGCGGCTCAAGCAGCAGCCCGCCACGACGGTCTACCTGGACGCGGGCAACGCCGGCTGGCAGTCGCCCGACGCGCTGTTCGGACCGCTCCAGCGGGCGGGCATCGCCGAGGCGGACGGCTTCTCGGTCAACGTCTCCAACTTCTACGCCACGGCGACGAGCAAGGACTTCGGCACACAGCTCTCGGCGAAGGTCGGCGGTAAGCCCTTCGTGATCGACACCAGCCGCAACGGCAACGGCCCGTACACCGGAGGCGGGGGCGACGCCGACGAGAACTGGTGCAACCCCCCGGGCCGCGCCCTCGGAGAACGGCCCACCATCCAGACAGGTGACCCCCTGGTCAAGGCCTACCTGTGGATCAAGCGCCCGGGAGAGTCGGACGGCGCCTGCAAGGGCGGCCCCAAGGCGGGTGACTGGTACCCGGATTACGCCCTGGCCCTGGCCCGCGACGCCACATAGCGAGCGTCCGCGTCTACGGGATCTCGACCCAGACGCCCTCGGACGGGGTGCCCTGGGTGTCGGTGACGAAGAGCATGTACCAGCCGGGCGGGACCAGGGCGGAGTTCTTCGGGACGGTGACCTCGATGCCGTTCGCGGTCCGCTTCAGGTCCAGGGCGATCGAGCGCTGTTCGACGTCGGTGACATGGGTGACCGCGCTCGGGCGCATCAGTTTCGCCGTCCTGATCGAGGCGGGGTCCTTGGTCTCGAAGGCGCCGGTGCCGCCCCGTTTCAGGGACTTCGGGCCGCCCGAGAGCGCCGGGCGTGAGTCACGGAACAGATAGGGCGGGGTGTAGATCTCGATCCGCTGCTCGAAGACGCCCGGCTTGGTGTTGGCGCGGTCGGCGTAGAGCGAGTCCGAGCCGAAGATCATGACCCGGCCGTCGGGGAGCAGGACCGAGCCCGAGTGGTAGTTGCGTCCCACCGCGGGGTCGGCCACCCGCTGGTACGTCCCCGACTCCGCGTCGTACATCCGCGCCTGGAGGATGTCGGAGCCGCCGCGTCCCCGGTAGTCCGCGGAGCCGCCGGTGACCAGCACGGAGTCGTCGGGCATCAGGGAGGCGCTCGGGTAGCGGGTGCCCTTGTCGAGTGAGGGGCCGTCCTGGAAGCGGGGCTCGGGGTCCTTGAGGTCGACCAGCCGGGACTTCTCGCTGGCCTTGTCCGACTCGCCGACCCCGCCCCCGCCGATGACCATGAACTTCTGGTCCTGGGCGGGCGGCAGCATGACCGTCGCGGAGGTCTCCATCCGGTCCGGGTCGCTCAGCCCCGGGATCTTGTCGAACTTATTGGTCTTCAGGTCCCAGATCCCCGGGGCGCGGCCGACCTCGGCCGGGCCGTAGCCGGCGTTGGAGCCGCTGTAGAAGAGCTTGCCGTTGTCCATCAGGAAGATCGCCGGGTAGGTGGGGAACTTCCTGATGATCCCGGTGTACTCCCAGGACTTGGTCTCCGGGTCGTAGATCTCGTCCTTGCCGGGGACGATCTGGCCGATCTCGTCGAGTCCGGAGAGGGCCAGGACCTTGCCGTCCTCGAGCGTGGTCAGCGTCGGGTACCAGCGGGCCTCCTTCATCGGGTCGACGGTGATGTACTTCTCCGCGACCGGGTCGAACTCGAAGGCCTCCCTGATGCCCTGGAAGTCCTTCTTGTCGAGCGCGAGCTTCTGCGCGATGCCGTAGACATTGCGGGCGTCGGTGCCCTTCATGCCCCGCACCCGGTAGTTGTCCTCGGTGCCGGTCTCGTACTTCGTGCCGGACTTGCGGGCCTCGACATAGATCCGGCCCAGGCCGGGTTCGGTCCGCAGGAACGCGCCGGTCTGCGGGTCGAAGATCTTCTCGGCCTTCTCGACGAGGACGGGGTCCTTGGAGACGAACGTCTTGCCGTTCTCCTTGCCGGTGAACATCGTGCCCGCGGGCAGGGTGATCGGCTTGTCCGGGTCCTCGTTGTGGACGATCATCAGGCCGCCGGCCTTGGTGACATCGCCCTTGAGCTTCTCGTACCGCTTGGTGCCGCCCGCCACCAGCAGCTTCCCGTCGGGCAGTTGGGTGTGCCCGGAGCAGAACATGTCCTTGGGCGTCGGGATCATCTTGTACGTGTTGGTCTCCGGATCCCAGAGCACCGACTCGAACTTGCCCGCGTCGAAGTTCTTCTGGTTGTTGCCGGAGCCCGCGATCAGCAGCACCTTGCCGGTGTGCAGCAGGGAGGCGTGGATGCTGTTGATCTTGAATTGGGCCGGTACGTCGAGGAAGTCCCAGTGGCCGTTCGCGGCCTTGTACTCGGGTCGGTTGATCTTGTAGTCGTGGTACTGCTCCGAGCCGAAGCGGTAGAGCGCCGGCCCGTTCACCCCGGCCACCACGAGGGCCACCGCGGCGCCTATCGCTATGCGGCGGGCGCGGTTCCTGCGGTGGTTCTGCCGGACGGGAATCGCGCTCATTTCTTACGTCCCCCAAGGGATATCCGCATGGTCTGGTCGTCGGTCGCCGGGCGTACGTGATCCTCGGCGCCAGGGCCCCGGCCCCCGTCATCAGGTCCTCGGACCTCGTCGCCAGGCCCTCGGCCCCCGCCGTCCGGTGCCGGCCGTCCGTCGCCGCGGTGGGCGCCCCGCTTCTTCTTCTTTTCCTGGCGCATGGACCAGCGCCAGACGAAGACCGGCGCCGCCGTGATCAGCATGGCCAGCGTCGCCCACGTGATCATCGCCGGGTGGTCGTGCCCGAAGTAGAAGGAGGAGCCCAGCGATCCACCGAAGACCAGGATGAAGAAGAGATGGATCCGGAACGTGCCGAAGAGCGTGTCCGGGCTGGAGGAGTCGCCCTTGGGCGTCACCACGAAACTGCTCTTGCGGCGCAGGACGGCGTCCATCAGGGAGCGGGCGTAGAGCGGCGCGGACATCGCCGACATCGCCATGCCGGCCAGCCCGCCGGAGCCCTCGGGCTCGTGCGGCGAGACGTTGTGGCGGCGGTTCCAGACGTACAGGCCGATCTGGAGGGCCGAGGCATTGCCGTACAGCATCATCCAGATCGCCGGGTCGATCTGCACACCCGAGGCGCCCATGCCCAGGAACAGCGCGCAACTCAGCGCCGCCAGGATCCAGTTGAGGGCCGACATCGGGTAAAAGATGATCATCATCGTGTAGTTGAAGAGCTTGCCGGGGGGCAGTGAGGAGAAGCCCCTCCAGTACTGCTTGAGGATCGTCTCGTACGTGCCCCGCGACCAGCGCAGCTGCTGCGTGAAGAAGTCGGTCCAGGCGGTCGGGCCCTCGCCGACGGCCAGGACGTCCGGGGTGTAGACGGAGCGCCACTTGTTGCCCGACCGGGGGTTCCTGGCGCGGTGCATCTCGAAGCCCGTCGCCATGTCCTCGGTGATCGAGTCGTACAGACCGCCGATCTGCTTCAGCGCCGTGATCCGGACGGCGTTGCTCGTGCCGACGAACATCGGGGCGCCGTACCGGTTGCCCGCGCGCTGGATCAGCGCGTGGAAGAGGAACTGCTGCGACTCGGCGGCCTTGGTGACGAACGAGTCGTAATTGCCGTACACCTGCGGGCCGATGACGAAGCCGACATCCGGGTCGCGGAAGTAACCGAGCATCCGCTCCAGGTAGTTGGGCATCGGCACATGGTCGGTGTCGACGGAGGCGAAGAAGTCGTACGCGTCGCCGTGCGCGTCGAGCCAGGCGTTGTAGTTGCCGTGCTTCGTCCTCGCGCGGTGCGCGCCCTTGGCCTGGTTCCACCTCGCGACGCCCTTGCGGGAGAAGTGGTGTACGCCGAGGCCGGCGCAGACCTCCTTGACGGCGGGGTCGTCGCCCTCGTCGAGCAGCCAGACGTGCATCAGCCCGCGGTGCCGGATCCGTACCGCGGCCTCCAGTGTCTTCGTCACCATGGCAAGGGGTTCCTTGCCCGGTACGAAGGAGGTGAGGAAGGCGACCCGGGTGCCGCTCTCCGGCACCACCGGGACGGGGTCACGCGCCACCAGCGTCGCGTGCGCGTTGGAGAGGACGTTCAGCGTCCGGAACAGCTCGATCAGTCCGATGGAGACGAGCATCACGATGTCGAGGACGAGAAGGGTGTCGTTCTTGAGGTTCGGGTCGCGCTCGGTCCAGTGCTGAGGCTGCATCAGCCAGGCGAAGAGCCCGAGCGAGAGGAGCGGCGCGGCGCCGAGCAGCAGGGCGGCCCGGATACGGTGCGGTTCCTGGGAGAGCAGCGAGCGGTACCGCACGGTGTACGGCTCGGCCGGGTCGGGCTGCGTGAGCGGTCCCGCGAGCCTGCTGTAGTGCTCGTAGTCGTACGTGGGCAGGGCCGGCCGGGCCGGCCTCTGGGGCCGCGGCCTCGCTCCACCGTCTCTGAGGTGCGAGGGTATCCGGAGCTGCGTGGTCCGGGACGCGTCGTCGTCCTGCCGGGCGCCGTCTGGCGTCGACGTCATGGGTCATCCCCCCGCACGCACGTTCGCTGCGTGATTGGTCGGTTGTTTCGTCCGGAATGGCCCCCCTCGGCCATCACCCCGGGCGCGTCAATTGCGGCCATCTTCCTCATGGACAGGAAGCGGCGGCCGTCCGGTTGCATGATGCCGGTCGCGCCAGGCACGCACGGACGGGGCACCCCCGCCCCCACCGGACCACCGTCGGGGCATCCCCTCGCGCCGCGTCCAACTGTTCGGATCACGTGCCCCATTGGAGTCAATGCGCTCAGGATAGGTGTGTTGGCGTGCATACGCCACGCTCCGTTTGAGCGCACGGAACGCGGGGTCGTCGGCGCCGGAACGAGCGAAGCCCCCTCACATGACGTGAGGGGGCTTCCACTGTGCGTGCGCCGCCAGGGACTCGAACCCCGGACCCGCTGATTAAGAGTCAGCTGCTCTAACCAACTGAGCTAGCGGCGCCTGCTGACCTGGAGAACTCTACCCGATCGGCGTGGATGGTCCCGACCATTTGATGGGTGTTGCGGCCTGTCGGATTGTCCTTTCGTACCTTCGATCCGTCAAAATGTGATTTGTCCGGACAGTTGAGGCGCCGGCGCCCGTGCGGCCGAGTCGAAAGATCTTGATAAGTGTGGAGGGGATCACATGACCGTCCCGGTCTTCGAGGAGTACGAACCCGCTCCCGACTGCCCCTGCGCCGGATGTGCCGAGCGGCGCCGCGAGCGGGCCAGGGGACTGCCGGTACGGGCCGGCGGTCACCCGGCCGCGCGCGGCGCGCGGCGGGCGCTGGTCCTGGCCACCGCAGCCGGGGTCGCCCTCGGCGCGACGGGCTTCGCACACGCGGACACGGTCGCCGGCCGGGTCGCCGACGTGGACACCGGCCGGGCCGCCGATCCGGACGTCAATCCGGATCCGGCCACCCCGCAGGGCGGGAGCGGTCCGCTGCACGGGCAGCCGCTGCCGGGCCCCGGATCCACCCCCCAGGCGCCGATGCTGCGCCCGTCCACCCGGGCCGACATCATCAACCGCGCCAAGCGGTGGGTGAACGCGAAGGTGCCGTACAGCATGGACACGTACTGGTCCGACGGATACCGCAAGGACTGTTCCGGCTTTGTCTCGATGGCCTGGAATCTCGTCGGGAACGAGTGGACCGGCAGCCTGGCCCAGTTCGGCGTGAAGATCGCGCGGGAGGACCTGGAGGCCGGCGACATCCTCCTCTTCCACAATCCGTCCGACCCGAACAAGGGGTCGCACGTCACGGTCTTCGGCGGCTGGACCGAGTACACGCACACCTATTACCTGGCGTACGAGCAGACCCAGCCGCACACCCGCTCGCAGTCCACGCCGCTGGCGTACTGGAGCAACTCCGACCTCTATGTCGCGTACCGCTACAAGGGGCTGAACGAGGGGCTCGACGGCAAGGGTCCTGGGGCGGGGACAGGGGCGGGGACAGGGACAGGGACAGGGGCGGGTCCGGGCACGTCGGCGGCATCGGCGGCGTATCCGGGAGCGGGGTCCTTCGGGCCCGGCGCCACCAACAAGCACGTCACACGGCTCGGCGACATGCTGGCGAGCCGGGGCGGCAAACGCTTCTACGGCCAGGGCCCCGGACCGCGCTGGGGCGACGCGGACCGGCGGGCCACCCAGGCGTTCCAGCTCGCGCAGGGCTGGCGGGGCACGGCGGCGAACGGCCTGCCGGGGCCGGCCACCTGGCGATATCTGGTGAACCACCTGGGCAAGGACATCCCGGCCGCGGGTAAGGCCGGGAGCGGTACGGCTGCGACCGGAGGCAGTGCGGCTGCGACCGGAGGCAGTGCGGGCGCGGGCGGGAACAGCGCGGGCAGCGGTACGGGTGGCGGTACGGGCAGCGGTACGGCGAAGACCCCGCCGTTCCCCGGCGCCGAGTTCTTCCGTCCCGGCCGGTCCAGCACGTACGTCGAGCAGCTCGGCAAGCAGCTCGTGAAAAAGGGCTTCGGCAAGTACTACGTCACAGGCCCGGGCCGGCGCTGGGCCGAGGCCGACCGGCGCAACGTCGAGGCATTCCAACGCGCCCAGGGCTGGCGCGGCACCTCGGCCAACGGCTACCCCGGGCCACAAACCTGGCGGCGACTCTTCGCATGACGGAGGCAAGGATGACGACGACCTCGCAATCGAACGACGACGGCAAGGCGTGGTGGGACGCCCTCGGGGTGCGCCCCGCGTCGGCCCCGGCGGACGACGAGCACGGGCCCCCGCACGACGCCCGGCAGAGACCGGAGACGTACGACGGCCCACCCCCTCGCGTTTCCGCTGACGCCCCGGACGCGCCCGTGTCGGCGCGGTCCGAGGAGGACGCGGGCGCGGACCGGTCGGCAGGTTCTGCGGGTCCGGTGGGTCCGTTGGGTCCGGCGGGTCCGGCGGGTCCAGCAGGTCCAGCAGGTGGTCCGGCAGATGCGGCAGGCGGTCCGGCAGTTTCGGCATCCGGCCCGGAGGCGGCAGAACCGCCGGTCGAAGAGGTGTTCGACCAGTTGGCGATGCCCCCGGTCTCCGGCCACGAGAGGTCCGAGGCGGGCGCGGCCCGGCCGGACGAGCGGAGGGCCGGGGGTGTCGCCGTGGCCGTGGTGACGGCCACGGCCGTGGCCACGGAGGGACCGGTCCGTACGGATTCCGGCCCGGCGCTGTTGGAACCGTCGGGCGGCGACGCACCCGCACGGCCGCCGGTGTATCCGGTGCCCGGTTCCGAAGCGACCGCTGATGCCGGGCCGACTCCTCCCGGGCCGACTCCTCCCGGTCCGGCCGATCCCGGGCCGACCGCCTCGGGGCCGGCCGATGCCGGTCCTGTCCTCGTGCGGGAGGTACTGATCGCCGGGGGCGACGCCCCCGCGCACGCCGTCCGGCCGGTGCGTGTGGTGAACGACCCTCAGCCCGCGAAGCTCTACGGCGAAGCCGCCTCGCGTCGGCGGGCACGCCCCGCCCCCGTCCGCCCCACTCCCGCCAACGACGCCCCCGTGAGCGCCGAACCGTCCGGTCATGGCGGCTCGCAGACGGCGGTGCCCGTCGTCCAGGACCACGGCGCCGCGGACGCCGGCCGCGCGCCGCGTGCGGACGTCGTCGCCGGGGCGCGGGCGACCGACGGCGCCCCGGGCCCCAGGGCGAGGGCGACCGAGCTCCGGGCCGAGCCCGAAGCGCACGTCGAGCCGGACACGTACGTCGAGCGCGAAGTGCATCCCAAGTCCGAAGCACCCGCCAGGCCCGAAGCGCGCCCCAAGCCCGAAGCACACGCCGGGCCCGAAGCACACGCCGGGCCCGAAGCACACGCCGGGCCCGAATCACGCCCCGAGCCCGAAGCGCGGCCCGAGCCCCAAGCCCATCCCAAGTCCGAAGCACACGCTGGGCGCGAGTCACGCCCCGAGCCCGAAGCGCACGCCAGACCCGAAGCACACGCCGGGCCCGAATCACGCCCCAAGCCCGAAGCGCATCCCAAATCCGAAGCACACGCCAGGCCCGAAGCCCATCCCAAGTCCGAAGCGCGCCCCGAGCCCGAAACACACGCCAGGCCCGAAGCTCGCCCCGAGCCCGACGCCCACGCCCGGTCAGGACCGTCGCCGACGAGCGGCGGCCCCGCGCCGGCGGCGGCCCGGGAGGTGTTCGTCAAGCCGAACACCGGTGGCCCTGTCCGTACGGCCGGTGGCGGCGAGACCCCCCGGTGGAGTCCGCTCATCGTGGGGGAGACCACCCAGGAGATCCCCGTACACCTCCTCTTCCGCGACGAGGCCAACGCCCTGGAGGCCGCCGGGGGCCCCACCAGACCGCCCGCCGCCACCCGGCGATGGGGGACCGGGGAGCAGCCCCGGATCCGGCGCGGGTCCGCCCCCGCTCCCGTGCCCGCCGCGCCGCCGCGCGCCGCGCCGCCCGTGGATCCCAGGCTCGCCGAGCGGCCCGGCCCGGTGCTGCCCGGCTGGGCCGCGGCGCTCGTCGGGTTCGCGGCGCTGCTCGTGTGTCTGGCGGTGGTGTCCTGGGCCGGGGCCGTGCCCGACGCGGTGACGAAGACGTTCCGGCTGCCCTCGAATCCGTACCACGGCATCGGGATCGGACAGTGGGCGCTGCTCATGTTCGGCGTGACTGTCATGCTCTTCGCCTTCGGCGGGCTCGGCCGCGGGCGGGTCGGCCAGGCTTGGGTACTGACGCTCTTCGGTGACTACCGGGGGAGCGTGCGCCGTACCGGACTGCTCTGGGTGAGCCCGCTGCTGCTGCGCCACCGGGTGGACGTACGGCTGCGGCACTGGCGCAGCGAGCCGCTGCCCGCGGTCGACTCGAACGGCACCGCGCTGCGGGTCGTCGTCCTGGTGGTCTGGCGTGTGAAGGACACCGTGCGCGCGGCCCTCGGTATCCAGGACTACGAGGAGTATCTGCGGGAGCAGGTGGAGGCGGCGATGGCGCGGGTGCTCTCGCAGCTGCCCGCCGACGCGTTCCACGACGAGGCGCCGACGCTGCGCAACGCCGAGGCGGTCGGTGACGCGCTGACCCGGATGCTGTCGGCGGAGTGCCTGCCCATCGGCGTCGACATCTTCTCCGCGCAGCCGACGCGGATCGAGTACGCGCCGGAGATCGCCACGGCGATGCAGCGCAGCCGGATCGCGGCCCTCGACGCCAAGCACCGGGACACCGTGCTGACCGCGGTGGTGGACGCCGTGGACGACACGGTGCACCGCCTGACGTCCCGTGGACTCGTCGAACTGGACGACTACGAGCGTAAAGCGCTGGTCAAGGACCTCACTGTCGCCTTCTACACAGGTCGGCAGGGGAACAACGAGAGATTGTGATTGGTCTGGACCGCGCTTGTTATGGACACGGTCAAGTTCCGTTAATACTCTAGGGCTTGGTCTAGACCGCAGATTGCTCTCCCTGCACGCGTGCAGTACGGCTCACCGAACTCCCCACGTTCTCTGGAGCGAAGCATGCGAAAGAAGATTGGCGCGGCCGTGGTCGGCCTTGCGGTCGCGGGCGTTTCCCTGCTCGCCACCGGCAGCGCAAGCAGCCATGGCTACACCGACAACCCCCTCAGCCGTCAGAAGCTCTGTGCCAACGGCACGGTGACGAACTGCGGCAACATCCAGTGGGAGCCGCAGAGCGTCGAGGGGCCCAAGGGCTTCCCGGCCGGCGGCCCCGCCGACGGCAAGATCTGCTCGGGCGGCAACAGCCAGTTCGCGCAGCTCGACGACCCGCGCGGCGGCACTTGGCCCACCACCAAGGTCTCCGGAGGTCAGAGCTACAACTTCCGTTGGCAGTTCACCGCCAGGCACGCCACGACCGACTTCAAGTACTACATCACCAAGAGCGGATGGAACCCGTCTCAGCCGCTCACCCGGGCGGCCCTGGACTCCCAGCCGTTCCTGACCGTGCCGTACAACAACCAGCAGCCGCCGGCAACGCTCTCGCACTCGGGCACGTTGCCGTCGAAGTCCGGCCGGCACATGATCGTGGCCGTCTGGACCATCGCTGACACGGCGAACGCGTTCTACTCGTGCTCCGACGTCCAGTTCTGAGCACGGAGCACTGAGTACGGATCACGGATCACTGAGCGCTGAGTTCTGAGCACTGAGTCCTGAGCGCTGAGTTCCGACCAGGTGGCCGACGCGTAGTCGGTCACCGACCGTAAGACCCCTCGGGGAGCGTGGTTCCGCCGGTCCGCTGCCGCGCGGTCCGCGCTTCCCGAGGCGCACTTCACTCCCGTACCCCGGCCGGCTCCACCGCCGTGATCCTCCGCGTGATTCCCCGCGAGATCACCGGCCCCGTCGACCGGGAACACATCGGTCAACTAGGGACGGACCCATCAAGTAGTGCCGTCTGATGATGTGTTCAGCGTACGAAGGGGTTTCCTGAAGCCGCGATTTGGGGGACCATTCCCGCGGCGGTCATCGCGCGTAGACCCGTGCGACAGCCGTGCCGTTCAGCCTTAGGGCGCTCCATGCCGCCGGGCAGGGAGCATCTCCCCCCATTTCCCTTCCGGAGGATTTCCGCCATGCGCCGACTTCTGGCTCTGCCGCTCGCCGCGGCCATACTCGCCCTTCCCGCCGCCCTGCTGACGGCCAGTCAGGCTGTGGCCGCGCCGGCCGACAAGCCGCAGGTCCTCAGCAACTTCACCCAGGGCACGGCCGGCAGCTACAACTCGTGGGTCGCGGCCCGCGGCAACCAGGGTGCCTGGTCGGCGTACGGCTTCGACTGGTCCACGGACTACTGCTCGTCGTCGCCCGACAACCCCTTCGGCTTCCCCTTCCAGACCGCGTGCGCCCGCCACGACTTCGGCTACCGCAACTACAAGGCGGCCGGTTCGTTCGACGCCAACAAGGGGCGGATCGACTCCGCCTTCTACTCGGACCTGAAGCGCGTGTGCTCGGGGTACTCCGGCGCGACGAAGGCCTCCTGCGACGCCACGGCGTGGACGTACTACCACGCGGTCGACATCTTCGGCGTGACGCCGATGGTGGACGGCAACAAGTCCGTCGTCTGAGACACGGACGCACGGACACACACGGACACACGAGTAAGGGCCCCTCGCTCTCGCGAGGGGCCCTTGCCCTGTCTGTGCGCCGCCAGGGACTCGAACCCCGGACCCGCTGATTAAGAGTCAGCTGCTCTAACCAACTGAGCTAGCGGCGCCTGCTGACTCGAAAATAATACCCGGTGCTCCAGGGTGCTACGGACCACGCTTCCTTGACGGGGTGAGTGGTCAGAGCACCGCGCCGAGGAACTCGCGCGTACGGTCGTGCTCCGGATCGGTGAACATCTTCTCCGGTGATCCGGACTCGATGACCTTGCCGGAGTCGAACATCATGACGTCGTCGGAGATGTCCCGGGCGAAGTTCATCTCATGTGTGACACAGAGCATCGTGATGTCCGTGGTGCGGGCGATGTCCCGCAGTACGTCCAGCACACCGGCGACGAGCTCGGGGTCGAGCGCCGAGGTGACCTCGTCCAGCAGCAGGACCTGCGGCCGCATCGCCAGCGCGCGGGCGATGGCCACGCGCTGCTGCTGCCCGCCCGAGAGCTGTGTCGGCTTCGCCTGGCACCGGTCGCCGAGGCCGACCAGGTCGAGCAGCTCACGGCCGCGCTGCTCGGCCTCGTCCCTGCTCAGGCCGAGCACCCGGACCGGGGCCTCCGTGACATTGCGCAGCACGTTCATGTTGGGGAAGAGGTTGAACTGCTGGAAGACCATGCCGATGTTCTTGCGCACCTCGCGGACATGCTTCTCGTCGGCGGGGAACAGCCGGTCACCGTTGACCGTGATGGTGCCCTCGTCCGGCTTCACCAGGGTCATCAGCAGCCGCAGGATCGTCGTCTTGCCGGAGCCGGACGGGCCGATCAGGGTGACGTGCCTGCCCGGCCGCACCGAGAAGCACAGATCGTCCAGGACGGTGTTCCCGCCGAACCGCTTGGTCACATTGTCGAAGCGGATCAGCTCGGCGGCCGGGTCGGGTGCGGGGGACGCGGCGGATATACCGGCGCTCTTGGCGGTAGGGGTGTCAGCGGACAAGACGACGCTCCAGGGCTCGCATGAGAAGAGAAGCCGGGTAGGCGATGAGGATGAAGGCCACACCGACCACGGTCAGCGGCTCGGTGTACTGGAAGGTGGTCGCGCTCTCCAGCCGGGACTGCTGGAGGATCTCCAGCACGCTGATCCCGGCGAGCAGCGGGGTGTCCTTCAGCATCGAAATGACGTAGTTGCCCAGCGCCGGCACGATCCGCCTGATCGCCTGCGGAAGGATCACCGACACCCAGGTCCGGCCGACCGGCAGGCTGAGCGCCGTGGCCGCCTCCCACTGTCCCGCGGGCACCGCGTCGATGCCGGCCCGGTAGACCTGTGCGGTGTACGTCGAGTAGTGCAGGCCGATCGCGATCGTGCCGGTGGTCAGCCCGGAGAACTGCACACCCCACTCCGGCAGGACGAAGAAGAAGAAGAACAGCTGCACCAGCAGCGGGGTGTTCCTGATGAACTCGGTGATGACGTTCACCGGCCAGCGGACGAAGCGCGTCGGGGCCCGGAATCCGATCGCCCAGACCAGGCCGAGCGTGAAGGAGAGCAGCGAGCCCAGCACCAGGACCTGCAGGGTGAGGAGCAGGCCGTCCCAGAAGCGTGGCATGAAGTCCGCCACCGCGGACCAGTCCCAGCCGTTCATCGGGCGCCTCCCGGCGTCGTGGCGATGCCGATCCCGGCCTTGGTCCTGCGTTCGAGGGACCGCATACCGCGGGCGAGGACGAACGCGATCACGAAGTAGATCACCAGCGTCACCGAGTAGATCTGGGCGCTCTCCTGCGTGGCCAGGCGCACCAGATAGGCGGCGAACGACACATCGGCCACGCCCAGCAGGGAGACCAGCGCCGTGCCCTTCAGCAGCTCGATGAGCAGATTGCTGAACGGCGGGATCATCTCGGGCACCGCCTGCGGCAGCATGATCAGCCGCATACGCTGCCAGGGGGTGAAGTTCAGCGCGATACCGGCCTCACGCTGCGCCGGTGCCACGGAGTTCAGCGCGCCGCGCACGACTTCCGCTCCGTACGCTCCGTACGACAGCCCCAGCGCCAGCACGGCCGCCCACATCGGGACGAGGGCCCAGCCGAACAGGCCCGGCATGACGAAGAACAGCCAGAACATCAGCACCAGTGCCGACGTGCCGCGGAAGATCTCCGTGTAGAAGCCCGCGAGGAAGCGGACGAAGCGCGAGCGGTGGGTGCGGGCCATGCCCACACCGAAGGCCACCGCGGTGGCCAGGGCGGCGCTGTACAGGGTGAGCTGAAGGGTGATCCAGATGCCGGGGAGTACCCAGTTGGTCCAGAGGCCGGCTGTCATGCGCACAGCTCCTCTGCGGTCAGTGTGGTCATCTCCGACTCGGTGAAGCCGAACGGCTTCAGGACGCGGAACAGCTCGCCGCTCTTCTTCATCTTGTGGATCTCGGTGTTGAAGGCGTCCCGCAGACCGGTGTCGGTGGGGCGGAAGGCGAAACCGCCGCCGTCGATCTTCTTCTTGCCGTCCACGAGTGGCGCGAACGGCTTGGTCGCCTCGGCCTTCCGGCTCTTCTTCACCACTTCACGCCCGGTGAGCGCGGTGCCGGCGAATACGTCGACCCGGCCGGACTCGACGGCGTTCAGCCCCGCGACGGGGTCCTGGAGAATGATGATCTCCTTCTCGGGGATGCCCGCGGATATCGCGTAGTCGATCTCCGCGTAGCCGGTGCCCGTGGCGATCTTCGCCTTGGCCCGCACCACGTCCTGGTACGAGTTGAGCCCCTTGGGGTTGCCCTTGCGCACGATGAAAGAGTCGAGCATCTGATACTCGGGATCGGCGAAGATGACCTGATCACAGCGCTCTTTGTTGATGTACATCCCGGCCGAGACGACATCGAACTGCTGTGAGTTGAGGCCGGGGATCAGCGAGGAGAAGTCGGTGGCCACGGGCTGTACGCCGCCGATGCCCAGCCGCTTGAAGATCACTTTCGCCAGCTCCACCGCCTCGCCGGTGAAGTCGCCCTGCTCGTTGATGAATCCGTACGGCGCCTCACCGGCGATGCCGAGCCGCACCGTACGTTGCGACTTCAGCCGGGCGAGCGTGTCACCGGAGGGAACTCGGCCGCAGCCGGCGGCGCCGAGGGCCCCCGCGGCGCCCAGCACCGCCGTGCCGAGCAGCACCGATCGGCGGCCTATGGGTCGTTTTGTGGTTCTTTCCGTGTCGTGCTCTGGTGGTGGAGCCATGGGCGCGCGGCTACCCGGCTCCATTCGGGATATGCACATCGGTTTGAGCCGATCATGTGCCCTTGACTCAACGGATCAGATGAGGACGATGAGGAGATGACCGACCGATTTGTGACTGTGTCGCTGGACAAGCGCGGGGTGCAGTGCACCGCGAAACTCCTGGATGACCGGGCTCCGGTCACCTGCCAGGCAGTGTGGGAGGCACTGCCACTGGGCTCGGACGTGTACCACGCGAAGTACGCGCGCAATGAGATCTACGCGCTGTTTCCGGCCTTCGCCGCCGAGGAACCACCGCTGGAGAATCCGACCGTGACCCCCATTCCGGGGGATCTCTGTTACTTCACCTTCTCCGACACGGAGCTGGGCACCTCGTCCTACGGCTATGACGAGAAGGCCGTCAGCGGCCGCCGCACCGTCGTGGACCTCGCCCTCTTCTACGAGCGCAACAATCTCCTGATCAACGGCGACATGGGCTGGATCCCCGGCATCGTCTGGGGCACGGTGGTCGACGGCCTCGACCGGATGGCCGAGGCCTGTCAGGACCTCTGGCGGGCGGGCGCCATCGGCGAGACGCTCAGCTTCCGCCGGGCGTAAAGACCCGCCCGCCCCTCGGCCCGCTTCCTCGCTCGCTCGCCCGCCCGCCGGCCCGCCGCTCAGCTGGCGGCCGGCGCCGGGATGCGCGCCGCGCCCGACTCGTACAGCGCGTGCGCGGCGCGCATCACCAGCGCGTCCGCGTGCCGGGCGCCGACCAGCTGAAGCCCGATCGGCAGCCCGTCCCCGTCGACCCCGCACGGCACGGTGGCGGCGGGCTGCTGGGTCAGGTTGAACGGGTACGTGAACGGGGTCCACGCCGTCCAGCGGCGCTGGCCCGAGCCGACGGGAGTCTCCCGCCCGGCCTCGAACGCGGTGATCGGCAGGGTCGGGGTGACCAGCAGGTCGTACGACGCGTGGAACCGGCCGAGGCGCCGGCCCAGCTCCATCCGCGCGTCCACCGCCGCCAGATAGTCCAGCGCGCTGTAACGCGCGCCCTCCTCGATGATCTCCCGCAGCCCCGGGTCGAGCAGCTCACGCTGCTCCGTGCCGAACGCCTGCACCAGCCGGGCCGCGCCGCTGAACCAGAGCGTGTGGAAGGCCTCCACCGGGTCATGGATGTCCGGGTCGGCCTCCTCGATGTACGCCCCCAGATCAGCCAGCCGGCTCACCGCGCCCCGCACGGCCGCGGCCACCTCGGGGCGCACCGCGACCTGCCCGCCGAAGGACGGGGAGTACGCGATCCGCAGCCCCTTCACGCCGTCCGTCAGCGCGCCGCTCATGGTCGCCGCCGGGGCCAGCTGCGACCAGTCCCGCCAGTCCGCGCCGCTGATCACATCCAGCAGCAGCGCGGCGTCCGCCGCGTCCCGCGTCATCGGCCCGGCGTGCGCGAGCGTGCCGAAGGGGCTGGACGGATAGAGCGGCACCCGGCCGTACGTCGGCTTGAGCGCGAAGATCCCGCAGAAGGACGCCGGGATACGGACCGAGCCGCCGCCGTCCGTACCGATGGACAGCGGGCCCGCGCCCAGCGCCACCGCCGCCGCGCTGCCGCCGCTGGACCCGCCCGAGGTCCTGGACAGGTCGTACGGATTGCGCGTCACCCCGTTGAGCGGGGAGTCCGTGACGCCCTTCCAGCCGAATTCCGGAGTGGTCGTCTTGCCGACGAGCACCGCGCCGTGCTCGCGCAGCCGCGCCACGGCCGGCGAGTCCTCGTCCCAGGCGCCCTCGGCCGATACGGCCCTGGAACCGCGCAGGGTGGGGCCGCCGCGCTGCAGGAAGATGTCCTTCACCGAGACCGGCACCCCGTCGAGCAGTCCCTGTGGCTCCTTGCCGCGCCACCGCCCGGCCGCCGCCTCCGCCTGGGCGAGCGCCGCCTCGGCGTCCACCCGGACGAAGGCATTGACCAGCGGCTGCACCGTCTCGATCCGTTCCAGCACCGCGCGGGTCGCGTCGACGGGCGAGAAATCGCCCTTCTCGTAGCCGGACAGGAGCTGCCGTGCGGTCAGGTCGGTCAGGAACGCGTGATCAGTCATGCATGGGGACGTACCCACGTTTCTTGTCCACCACGTTCGGGAGCGGCTTTCCGGCGGCCCAAAGTTCATACAAGTCAACGAATTGCTCGGCCAGCCGGTCGCGCCAGCCGACCGTGTCGCCGCTCATGTGCGGGGACACGATCAGACCGGGGACGTCCCACAGCGGACTCTGCGCTGCCAGCGGCTCCTGCTCGAAGACATCGAGCGCCGCGCCCGCGATCCACCGCTTGGACACCGCGGCGACGAGATCGTCCTCGACGACGAGCTGGCCGCGGCCCACATTGATGAAGTGCGCGGAGGGCTGCATCAGACCGAAGAGCCGCGCGTCGAACATCCCGCGCGTCGCGTCGGTGAGCGGCGCCGCGCAGACGACCCAGTCGGCCCCGGTGAGCAGCCGGTCCAGCTGGTCGGCTCCATGGACGCCGGGACGCGCCGTACGGCCGGTGACGGCCACCGTCACCCCCAGCGCCCGCAGCGTGGCGGCGATGGCGCGGCCGATCGGGCCCGCGCCGACCACGACCGCCTTGCTGCCCGCGACCCGCAGCCCCTCGCGATGGCGCCAGCGGCGCTGGCGCTGGAGCTCCAGCGTCCCGGGGATGTCCTTCGCCATCGCGAGGACGAGCCCTGCCACATATTCGGCGATGGGTTCCTCGAATATGCCCCGGGCGTTGGTGACGATTGTCTCGGAGTCGATCAGTTCGGGGCAGAGCAGCCGGTCCACCCCCGCGCTGGCGGTGTGCACCCAGCGGGGCCGCGGGCCCTCGCCGGGCCAGGCGTTCCGTACCGCGTCGGAGGTGAAATCCCACGCCAGCAGCACATCGGCGAGTGGGAGCTGAGCCGCGAGGCTGTCCTCGTCGGCATACTGGATCCGGGCCCGTCCGGTGAGTCGGCCGAGCCGCGGCGGCGGGTCCGCCTCCAGGACGAGCAGGGTGGGTGCTGGCATGGGGAAGAGCCCTTCTGCCGGTACGGTTCTGCCGGTTTGCCAGTGCGAATACGCTGGTCGGACGGGGTGAATCCGCCGGTTCGGCGGCGCCCGGGGCATTTCGCCCGGGAAAATTCCGTGCAACGTCTGAGATGCGCGGATTGACCAAGCTCGCACCTGGCTCCTACCGTCGTCAATAACAGGCTAAGGGGGCCAGACTTGCAAGTCTCCTTTCTCGGTGGACCGCAGCCGCAGCGTGGTGTCGGTGTGGTCGCCCCATTCGATTTCGCGCTGGATCGCGAGTTGTGGCGTTGGGTGCCCGACGAGATCTCGCTGCGGGTGACCAGAACGCCCTACGTTCCGGTCGAGGTCTCCCTTGACCTCGCCCGGCTGGTCAGCGAGCACGAAACGCTCGGTGAGGCGGTCAGGGCGCTCGGCGCGTCCGAGCCCGAGGTGATCGCGTATGCCTGCGCCTCGGGCAGTTTCGTCGGCGGTCCGGCCGGTGAGCGGGCCATGTGCGAGGCGATGACCCGGGCCGGCGAGGTGCCCTCGCTGACCACCTCCGGCGCGCTGGTCGAGGCGCTGGAGGAGCTCGGTGCCGGCCGTATCGCGCTGGTCACGCCCTATACGGAGTCGGTCACCCAGTCGCTGGAGGACTATCTCGGCGAGGTCGGGGTAACGGTCACGGGTCGCGCTTTTCTGGGACTGACCCGGCACATCTGGAAGGTGCCGTACCGCTCGGTCGTGGACATGGCGCGGCAGGCCGTCGTAGGGGCGGCCGACGCGCTCTTCATCAGCTGCACGAATCTCGCCACGTACGACGCGATTCCGCAGCTGGAGGCCGAGCTGAGGATGCCGGTGCTGTCCGCCAACCAGGTCACCATGTGGGCGGCGCTCCGCAGGCTCGGCGCGCATGCCGTCGGTCCGTACCAGGGGCTGCTGCTCGACCGGCCGGCGCAGACGATCCTGCCGATCCCTCCGGTGGAGGTGTTGCCGTCGGTGGAGGACCTGCCGCCGGTCGCTCCGATGGCGCCCATGGCACCGATGGCACCGATGGCGCCGGTCGGGCCCGCGCCGGTCGGACCGGCGCTGGAACTGCCGCCGGAACCGAAGCCGGATGAACAGGAAGGCTGGACATGACCACCGTCGGACTCCTCTATCCCGGGCACTCCGCCGAGGACGAATACCCGCGCATGGAGATGCTGCTCGGCAGCGGCTTCAGACTGGCCGTCGTCCACACCGACATCGGTGAGGACGCCCACCGCGTGGAGGCACTCCTGCGGATGGGCGCGCCGGAGCGGCTCGCGGAGGGCGTGGAGGAGATCCGGCTGGCAGGGGCCCAGTCCGTGGTGTGGGCCTGCACGAGCGGAAGCTTCGTGTACGGATGGGAGGGCGCGCACGAGCAGACGCGCGCCCTGGCCTCGGCGGCCGGGCTGCCGGCGTCGAGCACGTCGTTCGCCTTCGTCCACGCCGCACGGGAGCTGGGCGCGCGGCGGGTCGCCGTCGCGGCGACCTATCCCGACGATGTCACCGGGTATTTCACCGCCTTCCTGAAGGCGGCGGGGTTCGACGTGGTCGCGGACCGGGCCAGCGGGATCATCACGGCGGCCGAGGTCGGCACCTGGGGCTGGGAGCAGGTGCTCGAACTGGCCCGCGCGGGCGACCACCCGGACGCGGACGTCGTGCTGATGCCGGATACGGCCCTGCATACGGCGGGGTATCTGACCGAGCTGGAGGAAGCGCTCGGCAAGCCGGTGCTCACGGCGAACCAGGTGACGGTCTGGGAGGGCCTGCGGCTGGCGGACCGCCGGGCCTGGGCGCCGAAGCTGGGCACGCTGTTCGCGACCCGGGTCTAGGCCGTGTCCGCAAAGTAGCGCCTGGCCGGCGGTGGCGGCGGCTCTCCGTTACTGTCCACGCCTCCTCCCGGCAAGGCGGGCCGGGAGAAGGCGTGGAGGGAGATGTCAGCCCCCGTCATGCCCCTGCCACGACCGGACAGGGCCTAGGCTTGGGCGACCCGCTCGGCGATCCCCTTCTTGATCGTCACTTCAACCTTCATGCCGCCGTCCTTCGCGGCCATCTCCAGCTCCTCGGCGGTGCAGCTCTCCAACGCCGGAGTCTCGGGATCACCGCAGATCTCGCCGCCCTGGATCTGTGTGTCCTCGGCGAGGTAGAAGGGACGGCCGTCCACTTCCAGCTTGCCGGGTGCCAGATAGGTCAGCGTGCCGGTGACCGTACCGTCCTTACGGTTCTTGGCACTGGCTTCCGTGTCGCCGGCGCCCCCGCCCGCTCCGCCGACGATCTTGGTCGCTATGCCCTTCTTGATCTCCACCTCGGCCTTGACCGTCCCGGTCTGGGCCGCCTCCTCGGCCTCGGCGGGGGTGCAGCTCTCCACCGCCGGAGTCTCGGGATCACCGCAGATCTCGCCGCCCTGGATCTGGGTGTCCTCGGCGAGGTAGAAGGGGCGGCCGTCCACCTCCAGCTTGCCGGGCGCCAGATAGGTCAGCGTGCCGGTGACCGTACCGTCCTCACGGTTCTCGGCACTGGCGTCCGTGTCGCCGGCAGCATCGGCGGGGGCGTCCGCGCCGGAGGAAGCGCCCGCACTGGAGGAAGCGCTCGCACTGGAGTCGGCAGCGGAATCCTCGGGGCCGCACGCGGTGAGGAACAGACCGGTAGCGGCCAGGAAACCGACGGCGGCGAGCGTACGGGGACGGGTGCGGTTGAGCGACATTTGAGAGTGCCCTTTCGGCGTCGATTTCTTGTGACCTTAGCCCGCGAAACGCCGTACGCAGCAAGCCTGTTGGTCGGCGCCCGCCTCTGTTGCACAGCCGAGGTGAACCGGTGGTATCTGTTACAGGGCGCCGTTCCGCTGTGACCATCCAGAAGCACACGGGAGGGCTGCGGGCAGCCCTTGGGGAATAACCGGAGAGGCCCTCCTGTTGAAAGCGGTTCGTACTGTCTTCATGCGCAGGAGGGTCTGACCGGTGGACGACGCGAGTCGAGGCACGACGGACGCGATTCGAGGCACGGCGAACGGAACCGCTCCCGTACCGCTGTCCGTACTGGACCTGGTCACGGTGGGCACCGGCTCCACCGCCACCCGGTCCTTGCGGACCAGCGTGGAGCTGGCGCGGCTCGCCGAGCGCAGGGGCTACCACCGGCACTGGGTCGCCGAGCACCACTCCATGCCGGGCGTCGCCTCGTCCTCGCCGGCGGTGATCCTCGCCCATCTCGCCGCCCACACCGAGCGCATCCGCCTCGGCTCCGGCGGCGTGATGCTGCCCAACCACGCGCCCCTGGTGATCGCCGAGCAGTTCGGCACCCTGGAGGCACTCGCCCCGGGCCGTATCGACCTGGGCCTGGGCCGCGCGCCCGGCACCGACGGGGCGACGGCCGCGGCGCTGCGCCGCTCCGACCGGCTGAACGAAGGCGCCGACGACTTCCCTGAGCAGCTCGCCGAACTGACCCGCTTCCTGGACGACGACTTCCCGGACGGGCATCCGTACTCCCGTATCCACGCGGTCCCGGGACCGGTCCAGGGCCCCGCCGCCCGCCCGCCGATCTGGCTGCTCGGCTCCTCCGGCTTCAGCGCCCGGCTGGCCGGCGTGCTCGGACTGCCCTTCGCCTTCGCCCACCACTTCTCGGCGCAGAACACCATCCCGGCGCTCGACCTCTACCGCGACTCCTTCCGCCCCTCCGCGGTCCTCGACGCCCCCTACTCCGTCATCGGCGTCGCGGCCCTGGCCAGCGACGACGAACGCGAAGCCCGCCGCCAGGTGCTGTCCGGCGCCCTCTCCATGGTCCGCCTCCGCACCGGCCGCCCCGGCCTGGTCCCGACGCCGGAGGAGGCCGAGGCCTACCGCTTCAGCTCACTGGAGCAGGAGTTCGTGAACACCTGGCTCACCAACATCGTCCACGGCACCCCGGACGCGGTCCGCGACGGCCTCAACGACCTCCAGAAGCGCACGGGCGCCGACGAGCTGATGATCACCGCCAACGCCCACGGCGGCGAGGCCCGCCTCCACAGCTACGACCTGATCGCCGACGCCTACGGCTTCCCGGCCTGACGCGTCCGACTCGTCTGACTCGTCCGACCCGGCCTGGGCCGGCCGGCCCGCCCGGGGTGGGCGGGCCGGGGGTGTCAGGGGTGGGTGGGGGTGATGGCCTGGGGGTAGTGGAAGAGGGCGGTCGGGTCGTAGCGGCGTTTGATGTCGGTGAGGCGGGTGTAGTTGGCGCCGTAGTAGGCGTTCTGCCAGCGCCGCAGGTCGGGGTCGGGGAAGTTCACATAGGCGGCCGAGGTCTGCAGCTGGCGGCTCAGGGTGTGGTGGATCGCGCGCGTCTGGTTCACCAGCTCGTTCGACTCGGCGGTCGGGGTGTCCGCCGTCCAGCGGGCGCCGATGTCGATGACATACGTGGCGTCCCGATGGGGGTAGGCGGTCTCGCGCGGGCCCGGGCTGTCGCTGTGCGCGCCCATGGCGAACAGGGTGACGTAGCCGGTGCCGCGGGCCGGGCCGGGACGCCAGTTCCGTACCCACTCGACGATGCTCTCGACCGAGTGCCTCGGCAGCCACCGGTTGGGGACCAGTGACTTCGACGCCATGGCGCCCACTGCGGCCGCGGACATCAAATAGTCCTGGGCCGCCCAGAACTGGCGCTGCTCGATGAACTTTTTTACGGCTTTCAGCTCCAGCACACCGGCCAGGGCCTTCCTCAGCTGGTCCGCCGTGCCCAGCCGCTGCCCCAGGACATTGATGGTGCCCTGTCCGCTTCCGGGGTGGGAGAAGCCGACCCGGACGTCGAAGTCGCCCGCCCGGTCGTGGTCGAGGGTCTCCTGAAGCGCCGCCATCACGCGGACGCCGGCGTCGAGACGGAAGGTCAGGTCGAAGACCGTGGCCCGCCGGCCGCCGATGGGGACGGCGTGGAAGACGAAGCCGGTGTTGATACCGAAGTTGCCGCCCGCGCCGCCCCGGCAGGCCCAGAACAGATCGGCGTTCTCCTCGGCGCTCGCCCGCACCAGCTCGCCGTTGGCCAGCACCACGTCGGTGGCCTGGAGCCGGTCGCAGGTCAGGCCCCATTTGCGGTCGTTGAAGCCCAGGCCGCCGCCGAGCGTGAGCCCGGCCACCCCCACCCCCGGGCAGCGGCCCCCCGGGAAGTACAGGTTCGCGGCTCTGGCCGCGTACACGTCCGAGTTGGTGGCCCCGCCGCCCACCCGGAGCGTGCGGCTGCCGGTCACCTGTACCTGACGCATCCGGCGCAGCTGGATCAGCAGGCCCCGGGTCGTGGAGTAGCCCGCGTAGTTGTGGCCGCCCGAACGGGGCACCAGCGGGACGCCGTGCGCGGCCGCCCAGCGGACCGCGGTCTGTACGTCCCGCTCGGTCACGCAGGCCACGATTCCGGCCGGCCGGATGTCCGCGTACCGCAGATTGTCGGGCGGTGCCAGCCGTCCGTACTCGCCCTCGCCCGGCCGGTAGAGACCGGCCGCCGGGCTGAGGAGCCGGCGCAGTTCGCGCCAGGCGGCCCGCTCCGGCCCCCGCGCGGCGGCAGCGGAACCGGCAGCGGGAGGGGAGAAGGGAGATGAGGCGGGGGGTGTGAAGGGGGGTGCGGCCTGGGCCGTGGCGGGCGCGGCCACCAGCCCGGCCGTCAGTCCCGTCGCTGTCGCTCGCGTACCCAGGCGCAGCACATCACGTCGACTGGTCACAGTCGGAAGCCTTTCTTGAGTCACCCGTACGTCCGGGGTCTTCTCCGGGAGTACCACGTCAGCCAGGAATCTGCTACGCAGCGTGACCATCATGGCGAATTCGGGTGACACAAGGTCACCGGCACACCGGGCCGGTGCGGATCCGTCGGCTCAGAGCCTGTCGGGTGGCCTTCGATCGGAGAGCGGACGCGGTCTGGTGCGTGCGATTCCAAGGCGTCGGGATGTCCTCGTAGCGGAGCTACTAGGGCATTTCGGCAACGCGGGAAGCGTGCGTGCCAGGGCGTGGCCGCCCGATCAGAGGTCATCCGACAGGCTCAGGCTTCCAGCGGGCTGACGGCGATCATCTCCGCGATCCGCTCCGGTGCCACCGGGCGCGAGAACAGCCAGCCCTGCCCGGTGTCGCAGCCGATCCGCTGAAGCCGCGCCGCCTGGCCCGAGGTCTCCACGCACTCCGCGGTGACCGTCAGCCCCAGCCGGTGCGCGAGCTGGACCATGGCCTCGACGATCGTCTCGTCGGCCGGGCTCGGATGGACCCCTTCGTCGTACCGGAAGCCGCGGACGAACGAGCCGTCCAGCTTGAGGACCGAGACGGGCAGTCTGCTGAGATACGCGAGGTTCGAGTAGCCGGTCCCGAAGTCGTCGATCGCGATCCGTACGCCCATGTCGCTCAGCGCCTGGAGCGCCTGGAGGGGCCGGCCCGCCGAGCCCATCACCGCGGACTCCGTCAGCTCCAGTTGCAGCAGCTGCGGCGCGAGACCGGTCTCCGCGAGGATCTCGGCCACGTCCGCGACCAGATCGGAGTCCCAGACCTGGCGTACGGCGACATTGACGCTGACGAAGAGCGGCCGGACGCGCGGATGGTCCTTCTGCCACTGCCGGGCCTGGCGGCAGGCCGTACGCAGCACCCACCGGCCGAGCTGCACGATCGAGCCGTCCTCCTCGGCGATCCCGATGAACCGATTCGGCGCGAGGGTGCCGAACTGCGGGTGGTTCCAGCGGACCAGCGCCTCCACGCCCCCCACGATCCCGTCGGCCATCCCCACCAGCGGCTGGTACTGGAGTACGAACTCGTCGCGCTCGATGGCCGGGCGCAGTGACGAGGTGAGCGCCTGCCGGGTCATCCGGTGCGCGTTGCGCTCCGGGTCGAAGAGGGTCCAGCGGGCCTTGCCGTCGGCCTTCGCCCAGTACAGCGTGGTGTCGGCGGCCTGCATCAGACCGGTCGGGGTGGTGCCCGCCGTGCTCCGCTCCACGACCCCGATCGACGCCGAGACCGAGAGCCGCTGCCCGGCCAGATCGAAGGGGCGCTGGAGTGCGCTGAGCACGGAGCGGGCTAGGTCGGCGAGTTGCTCCGTACCGGTGGAGTCCTCGACGAGGATCGCGAACTCGTCACCGCCGAGCCGGGCGACCAGATGGCCGCCGCTGCGCGTGTATCCGTCGTGGTCGGCGCATTCGGTGAGCCGGCTCGCGACGGCGGCCAGCAGCCGGTCGCCGGTGCGGTGGCCGAGGGTGTCGTTGACGGCCTTGAACCCGTCGAGGTCGAGGTAGCACAGGCCGATCCGCCCTGTTCCGCCATCGCCATCGCCATCGCCGGTGCCGGGGCCGCTGCCGGTGTCGGTGCTGTCGCCGGGGCCGGCGCCGTCGGGGTGGGACGCGCCTTCGACGTACGGTCCGCCCTCCACGTACGAGGCGCCCTTGACCTGCGCCGAAGCCTCCAGCGCCGAGGCGAGCCGCTCGAAGAACAGCGTGCGGTTCGGCAGCCGGGTCACCGGATCGTGCATCTGGAGATGGCGCAGCCGTGCCTGCAGCTCGCGCCGGTCGCTGATGTCCGCGATCGACAGCAGCACGGTCGGGCTCTCCGGCACGGGCGAGACGGTGATCTCGGCCCAAAGTGCGTGCCCGCTGGAGTGCTTGAGGCGGCGGGTGCAGCGGAACCGGGAGCGCCGGCTGTCCAGCACCTCGCGGTAGGCGTGCCAGGTGCGGGGGTCGGATTCGAGGTCGACGAGATCGGCCGCGGCCTGAGCGGAGAGTGCGGCGGGCTCGATGCCGAGGAGCGCGGCGAGCGCGTCGTTTGCGCTGATGACCAGGCCCTCGCGGTCGAGAACGGCCATCGCCAGATGGGCGGCCCGGAACGCGGCGCCGTAGTCGCGCAGCTCGGCGGCGGTTCTACCGAGGGTATGACGCTCCGTGACCGGTGGCCGTACGGTGCCTGGCGCCGCGACTGTCGCGGAGTGCGGCCCTTCGGGGGTTCCGCTCACGGCTCGCTCCCGCGGTGCAGTGGTGTCGTACAGGGGTGGTCGGAACGGTCGGCCAGGGAAAGTGTGCCGATCATAGAGGGAGGCCGGGCGGCCATTCCAGCTCCGCGCACGGAACAGGACCGCGAAAAGCCGCGGGAATGTCGCCGGACGATCGTTTATGCCTGCCTGTGGCCCTGGGCGAGCCCCTCGTGATCGGTTGTGACTTTCCGTGATTCACCGGGGTGTCGCAGCACGGCGGACGCGGTCACCGCGGGCCGGGGATGTCGCGGGGCGAACGGGCGGGTGGCGGGCGGGTGGCGGGCTTCTCGGGGATATCCGGGCTCCTCACCCGTGTGGGGCAGCGGAACAGGGCGTCTCACCACAAACCAGCACAAGGTGGGTGAGGTGTCCCCCAACCGCAGCCGGAGGTCCATGTGGAGCGTCAGCAGCCACCCGGGGGAGTGGACCGGCCGCGCCTGCGCAGCGGCGCCGCCGCCCTCACCTCCCTCGTGGCGCTCGCCGCCACGTCCCTGGTCGCGGGGCCCACGCTGGCCACGGCCTCCGAAGGACCCTGCGCCCTGCCCCGTACCCCCGCCCATCACTCCCTCGGCCTCGACACCTGGAACACCGCCTACCCGCGCCCGGACCGTGACCTCGACGCGGTCATGGTCTTTCTCTCCTTCCCGGACTCCAAGCCGCTGACCGATCCGCGGGAGCTGGCGGCCGATCACTTCCCGGCCACCAGCCGCTTCTACGAGCGGGCCTCGTACGGGAAGTTCACGCTGCGGGCGCACCCCGAGCTCCAGTGGCTGCGGATGCCGCGCACCTCCACCTCGTACGGGATGCGGCGTGACTGGAACCCCAAGCGGCGCACGGCCTATCTGCGTGACGCGGTGAAGGCGGCCGATCCGCTGGTCGACTTCTCCCGCTACGACGTCGTCTACCTGGTCGCCGACCCGGACGCGCCGGGCGTCGACTCCGACGCCACGAAGGTGGTGAATTTCGAACGGCCGATGAGGGCGGACGGGACGGACATCAAGCGCATCGTCACCGTCTTCGAGCGGCATCCGCCGGACCGCAATGTCCTGGCCCACGAGAGCGGGCATGTCTTCGACCTGCCGGACCTCTACCACCGGCCGGCGGACGGCAAGGGCGACTGGGACACCTATGTCGGGGACTGGGACGTGATGGGCAGCCAGTTCGGTCTCGCGCCCGATCTCTTCGGCTGGCACAAGTGGAAGCTGGGGTGGCTGGACCGGCGGCAGGTGCGCTGTGTGGACCCGTCGGGTACGAGTCTGCTCACCCTGGAGCCGATCGCCGCCGCGCCGGCGGTCGGCGGGAGCAGCGGGACGAGGCTGGCGGTCGTCAGGACCGGCGAGGACACCGCCCTCGCCATCGAGGCGCGCGCCGCGACCGGCAATGACGCCCACACCTGCACCGAGGGCGTGCTGATCTACCGGGTGCGGAGCCGGACGGCGTCGGGCGGCGGGCCGGTCGAGGTGGTGGACGCCCATCCGCGCAGTGAGGCCTGCTGGGACCAGTCGGTGTACCCGCCGCTGGCGGACGCGCCGCTGGAGGTCGGCGAGACCTTTACGGTCCCGGGGGAGCGGACGAGGGTGGAGGTGGCGGACCGCACACCAGCGGGCGCCTGGACGGTCAAGATCACCCCGGGGGCGTGACACGAAAAAGCCCCTCGCGAGAGCGAGGGGCTTTTCCCGTCTGTGCGCCGCCAGGGACTCGAACCCCGGACCCGCTGATTAAGAGTCAGCTGCTCTAACCAACTGAGCTAGCGGCGCCTGCTGACGTCGTAGACCTTAGCACCCGGATCGGCGCGAGGAAAAATCGATATACGGAGGCCGGGTCCGGGGCCGTTTCAGGTGGTCAGGAGCGTGACCGCGGCCCTGGCGCGGGGTACGGCGCCGGCCCGGGGGCGGGGGGTACGTGCCGTCGCGCGGGCCACCCGCACACAGGCCCAGAGCAGCACGTCGGGCCCCGGCAGCCACGGATGGCGGGTGTCGGGGGCGACCACCCAGCGCGGCCCCGACGGGGCGCCGGCGGCGAGCGCCGGTACGGTCACCGCGTCGCCGGTGCCGTGACAGAGCAGGGGCGGTACGGCGCCGGCCCGCCCGCCGGGCCCTGAGTCGCCGGGTTCTGAGCAACCGGCTCCTGGGCTGCCGGGCCCCGAGTCGACAGGTCCGGAGTCGGCGGGCCCTGAGTCGTCAGAGTCACCGGGCCCTGAGCCATCGGCCCCCGGGGTGCCCCACTCCTCCCAGGAGAGCAGGGCCGGTAACCGCTGGGCGGTGCCGGGCGCGGCGAAGAGCAGCATGCGGCCGTGGTGCGCGGCGACCGGCCCGGAGCCCGGTCCTTCGGACCACAGCCGGTTCAGCATGCGGCGGCCGAAGATCGCCGGGACGTTCACCACATCGAAGGTGGAGCCGCAGGGCAGTACACCGGGAGCGGTCGGGTGCGCGGCCCACAGGGAGAGCGTGGAACGGGGATACGGTCCTGCGGAGGCGAGCCAGTCGGCGCCGGCCGCGGTGACCTGCGCGGTGTGATGGCGCCCCTCGTCACGGAGGAGGCTGAAGATGTCGGTGCGGCGTTCGTCGTCGCTCGTGCCGGGGGTCAGCGGGGATTCATCTCGTAGCCATACGCTCATGACACTCAGGTCTACCGGCAGTAACGGTTCTGTTCCGGAGAGTTCGCGGAAACCGGGACAGGGCAGGGCGGAGAGGCGTAACCTTCGCCCCGGCATATGCCATATGCCTGGCGCTCTGCCCCTCAGCGGGATATTCGGGAGCGGTCCCGGCGCTCGGGCCGGGACCGGCCACCCCCCTGATGAGGCACTACGTCCCGGACAGGCCGTCGCCGCGCAGCAGGTCCCGCCCGAACTCGACCATCTTCTTGGCATAGTCCTCGGTCCACTCCGCGCGCCGCGCGATGTCCGCGACCGTGAGCCGGTCGAAGCGGCGCGGAT
Organism: Streptomyces sp. NPDC058198; assembly: GCF_042882605.1. Taxonomy (NCBI): domain Bacteria; kingdom Bacillati; phylum Actinomycetota; class Actinomycetes; order Kitasatosporales; family Streptomycetaceae; genus Streptomyces; species Streptomyces sp. NPDC058198. Next base: position 294,563 of record NZ_JBHVVP010000005.1, on the reverse strand, counting down.
CGGCGAGCTGGGCGGCGGCGACCGCCTGGAACTCGACGGCCCGGTCGGTCGCGGCACGGAACGCGAGGGTCAGCTCGGTGGCTCTGGCCAGCAGCTCCGCGGGGTCGTCGAGGGATTCGAGGTCGAAGAAGTGCTCGGGGTCGGCGACCGCCTCCGAGGGCTCGAAGAGCAGCGGTGCGGGCCGTAGCCGCCGCTCGCTCCGCTCGGGATCCGGCATCTGATTCCTCCTGCTCGTGCGTGTACAGGCCCCTGGGCCACCGTCCATTGTCCCGCCCACCGCAAGTGGGCCTCCGGGGGCGTGCGACGCCCCGCGTGCGCGGGGGCCGCACGCGGGGCGGGAACCCCGGCGTCCAGCTGCCCCGCGTGCGGCCCCCGCCGCTCACGGCTGCAAGCTCACCACCCGCCGCTCACGGCCGCCAGCTCACCCGGTGCTCCGACAGCCGCGCCAGGACCGCGTGGTTCGCCTCCCAGCCGTCCGGGAACTTCACCGTGACCCCCAGCTGGACCGGCTCCGTCGACGGGTGCTCGTCGAGCAGCTCCGCCACGCCCGCGCGGCACACCACGACACAGGCGTGCCGGTGGCGGGAGGCGAGCACGCACAGCCGGCCCGTCTCCAGATGGAACGCCGTCGCGTCGGGCCGGCCGGAGAGCGGGTGCAGCACCACGGTGACATCGAACTCACGGCCCTGAAGCCGGTTCGCCGTGTCCACGGCGACCCCGCTCACGCCCAGCTCCGTGAGGGCCGCGCGGACCGCCGCCGCCTGGTCCCGGTGGGCCGTGCCGACCGCGACCCGGTCGGCGGTCACCGGCGCCGGGTCGGGGGAGCGCTCGCTCGTCGCCACGCCCCCGCGGTCCAGCAGCCTGCGGACCACCAGGGCCACGGCCCGTACCGCCTCGGGGTCCGTACGCGGCGTACGGCGGGCGGGCAGCTCCAGCAGCCCCCAGCCCGACTCGGCCGCTTCGTCGAGCACCCGGTCGGGGCCCGAGCCGTCGGACGCGACCCCGAACGTGAGCCGCCGGTCGCCGGGGCCCGTACCGCTGCGGAACGGGGTGTACGGGTAGAACGCATCCGACACGAGGGGCGCGGCGGACGCCGGCAGCCGCCAGGAGACGGGCAGCCGGTGCTGGGGCAGCTCGGGGTTGTGCGCGAGGAGCGTGGAGACCGCGCTCGCGGACGGGTCGTACGACAGCCCCGCCCACTGGTCCGCGCCCACCACGCTGAACGGGTCCAACTGGCCGGGGTCGCCGACGAACAGCGCGTGTTCGAAGAGGCCGGCGACGGCGAGCAGCGCGTCGGAACGCATCTGGTACGCCTCGTCCACGATGGCGTGCCGCCAGGGCTCGACGCCCTGCACATGCGCCCATTTCGCGGCCGTCGAGATGACGACGTCGAGGCCCGCCAGGTCCGCCGCCTTCGCGGACTTGCGGACGTTCGGCAGGTCGTCCAGCGCTTTGTCGTACGGGTCGGGGTCGTTGCTGTGCAGCCGGCCGACCGGCAGCCCGGGATCCTTCTCCGCGAGCCGCGCGACCAGGTCGTCCACCTGGGCGTTGGTCTGCGCGACGACCATCAGCGGCCGCCCCGCCGCGGCCAGTTCCCGGGCGGCCCGCACGACGAGCGTCGACTTGCCCGCCCCGGGCGGCGAGTCGACGACGACACCGCGGTGCGCGCCGTGCAGGGTGTCACGCAGGATCGCGTCGGTGGCACGGGTGGCGGCGGCGCCGGGGTCGAAGACGGCGCGGACGGGTGCGCTCGGGTGGGGTGCGGCCGTATGGGGTGCGGCCGGATCAGAGGCGGCCGGATCGGATGCGGCGGGCGCGGTCACAGGAAGTCCTCCTCGGTCACGGGGTCCGGGCCGGTGCCCGCGTTCTCGCCGGTGGCGTACGGGCCCGGAAGCGCATCCGGAACCGCACCTTCCGCACCTGGGGGCCCGCCGTGGGTCCAGGGCGTCTCTTCCGGGTCGGGCAGTTTCGGGCCGCCGCGCTGGTCGTGCTCGAAGAGCGTCCAGGCGATCCGCTCGCCCTTCTCCGGCACGGAGCCGGGCGCGGGCTCCTTGCTCCTGCCCATGCGGTCGGTCAGCCGCAGCACCAGCACGGCGCCCTCGCCCGACTCCTCGTACCGCACGAACTCCGCCGACTGCGGTTTGCCGTCCAGCGAGCGGTACACCTTCGTACGCTCGCCCAGATGCGGCAGGTCGTCGGTGCGGACGGTGACCAGCGGACGCGGCGAGGGGCGCTTGCTCTCGCTGTACGCCATCACCACCTCCGTCACCTCACTCAGGAACGCCTCCCCGGACAGCCTGCGCCCGGCGAGCACCAGCGGGTCGTCGAGCGCCTCCTGCGCCTCCAGCTGCGCCTGCGCCGTCTCGCGCGAGGCGAGCTTCTGCGCGGCGGTCACCGCGTCGTCCCTGCGCGGCTGCGGCGGCTCCCCGGCGCGCACCCGGTCGCGATGGCCGGTGAACGACCAGCGGTCGCGCGTCCAGCGGTCGGTGACCCGCGCCCCCTCCGGCAGCTCCCGCAGCAGATCCAGGCCGCGCCACACCGCGTCCCAGGTCGGCCGCATGACGCCCGCGAGCAGCCGGCGGATCTCCCGCTCGGCGGCGGTCAGCCTGGCCAGCTGCTCCTCCGCGCCCGGACCGTCCTCGGCCGCCGCGAGCGCCTGGCGGGCCCGGTCGTACCGCTCGATCGCGGGCGCCAGCAGCCTGTTGTCGAACGCCGGGTCCGTGGCGGGACCGGCCGGCGGACACACCAGCTGCCCGCCCCGGTCGCGCTCCAGCTCAGCCCGGAGCGCGGCCTCGGCGCCGGAGAGACTCTCCGGCGGATCGGTCCAGGCGAGCAGCGCGCCGAGGTGCTGGTCCTCCAGGCTGGACTGCCCCGTCGCCCAGTGACGGTTCAGCAGATCGGTCGTCGCGAGCAGCAGCGAGGAGCCGGGCACCCGGGCGCGCTCGCCGTAGTGCGTCAGCCAGCGGCCGAGCAACGGCACGCGCGGGGGCGCCGGATAGGGCGTGTCCGGGTCCTCCTCGGCGGTACGCCGGAACCGCATCGACCGCCCCAGCAGCCGGACGAACTCGATGCCTGGCCGGCTCGGCACGATCAGCTGCGGCGCCTCCACGCACAGCTCGACCTCGACCTTGACCCGCTTCCCGGTCTCCGGGTCGGTCTCGTTGCGCTCGGCCGGTTCGATCACGTCGGCGTACGCGTCCAGATACGGCAGCACGGCCTCGGCCAGCTCGCCGAGGAACGCGAACCGCAGATCGCGGTCGCGCGGCTGCGCGACGGTCAGCAGTCGGGGCGCGTCCCGGTCCGTGCCGACGAGCGCGCCGAGCGGGGCGCCGGCCTCGCCCGCGGTGGTGAGAGGCACGAGCACGAGCGGCCGGTCGGAGATCCGCCGGTGCCTGACGGTGGCCAGCGGCTGGGCCTGCCCGCTCGCCACGGCCTCCAGCCGCGCGAGCGTACTGATCAGCGACATCCGCCCTCGCCCTCCGTCCGGACCTGTCCCGGCACGCCGCCCCGCGCCGAAGCACCGGCCGCCCCCGCGCTCCCCGTGCCCCGCGCACCGTCCGGCACCCGCTTGCCGTCGGGCGGCCGCTCGCCGTCGGGCATCTGCGTTCCGTCCGGCACCCGCTCGCTGTTGCGCGGCCGCGCGCTCGCCAGGGCTTCCGCCCGCAGCTCCGCCGCCCTTCGCAGGGCCGCGACCGTCGGGTCCGCCGGGTCGCCCGCTTCGCCGTGGGCCGCCGCCAGGACCGCGGTGACCGTGGTCAGCCCGCCCAGTTCGCCCCGTACGCTCCGGCCCAGCGCCTCCACCGCCTCCGCGGTGCGGGCCCGGGCGCGGCAGTGGAAGGCCAGCTCGCAGGCGGCCAGGCACTCGGGGGCGTAGGCCGCGGAGACCGACTCGACGGCGGCCGTCAGCTGCTCGCCCGAGCAGTGGTCCACATCGAAGGTGGTGCCTTCCGGCAGCGCCGCCGCGATGTCCTCGATCCGGGTCAGCCTGGTCAGCTGACGGCGCGTCACCGACAGCTGCTTGCGTACGTCGACGACCGAGGCGGCCGGCAGATTGGAGAAGTCCTTGGGGCAGACCAGCAGGACGCGATGGCCCACCTCCGCGCCCGTCGTGCGGACGGCGACCCGCTCCAGCGCCAGCACATAGACCGCGGCCTGCCGCGCCGCCGCGCCCACCTTCGCCGCGTCCGCGGAACCGTCGATCATCGGGAAGGACTTGATCTCCACGACCGTCCACCGGCCGTCCGGGTGCACCACCACCGCGTCCGGCTCCAGATAGGCGGGCGAGCCCGCCACCTCGAGGGCGAGCAGCGGATGGTCCAGCAGCGCCCAGGCCCCCGCCTCGGTGGCCTCGCGCAGGGCCAGCGCCGTACGCGCCGTGCGCCCCTCGGGGCCGGCCGCCGACAGATCGGGGACGAGGACCTCACCGGGGGCGGGCGCGGGTGACTGCCCGCCGAGCCGCTCGGAGACCAGCCGCATCAGTTCCGTACCGCCGTCGGCCTTGACCTTGGCCTCGAACGCGTTCCCCCGCATGAACGCGAACTGCGACTGGCCGAACGGGGCGGGCGAGCCGAGCGCCGTCGCGAGCGCCGCCTTGTCGACCCCGGCGCCGTCCAGCAGAGCGCGCCGTCGGCAGCCGGGGTTCGCCGCGAGGGCGGCCAGCGCGCGGGCATCGAGCGGATGCGGCGCGACGGCCGGGCCGCGCAGCTCAGCGAGCCGTCGCCGGAGTGTCGTCTGCGGAGGAGGTGCTGGTGCGGGTCCGCTGCCCAGGGAATCGCTCACCCGCGGAAGTCTCGCATCCGCTGCTGACAATCGGGGATGTGCGGGGTGACGGGGACGTACCGGGCACCCGCTCGGCCTGGAAGCGGGCCGCGGCCCGTATCCGGTCGGCGGCCCGCATCGTGGGCCCGGTCAGCAGCGCCCCGGCGGCCATCACCGCGGCGCCCGCGACCGCGTCGAGGAAGTAGTGGTTCGCGGTCCCCATCACCACCACCGTGATCACCAGCGGATAGGCGACGCCCAGCCACCTCACCAGCGGGGTACGGGCGTGCCGCCACAACAGCACCCCGCACCACAGGGCCCAGCCGACATGCAGGCTCGGCATCGCCGCGTACTGGTTGGTCATCCCGCCCAGACCGCGCGGCGCGCTCGCCTCCGTGCCCCACCAGCCGTACATGCTGTACTGCGCCATCGTGTCGACGAAGCCGTGCCCGGCGTCCAGCAGCCGGGGCGGGCAGGTGGGCAGAAGCGTGAAGCCGACCAGGCCGAGGAGGGTGGAGAGCATCAGCCAGGTGCGGGCGGCCCGGTACTGGACGGAGCGGCGGCGGAAGATCCAGACGAGAATGGCCGGGGTGACGAGATAGTGGAGCGAGGCATAGGCGAAGTCGGCGGGTATGCCGAGGGCCGGGGTGCTGGTGAAGAGCCGGTTGAGCGGGTGCTCGGCGTTGAGGAAGAGCGCCTTCTCTATGCGCAGGATCGCCAGTCCGTGGTCGACAGCCGTCGACACATTGCCGCGCGCCAGCAGCCGGCCGGCCGAATAGGCGGCGTAGACCGCGACTATCACTATCAGCTCGGCCCACCAGCGAGGCCGGGGTCGCGGCCGGTACGTCTCGCTGGCGCTGTTCGGCATTCGGACGATCTCCATCATGTTTTCATGCGGCTTTCGGCCGACGTTCAACCGTACGGTGTTCGCGGTCGGATCCTTCGGCCGGGTGTACCCCCGAAGTCACGTTCGACAACCTCACCCCCCTGACGGAGAGTGGGACGCCGAGATCCCCCTGGGGGTTGCCCTTCGTTCAGGTGAGCGATGATGGGACGGCACCCGTTGTGAACTTCAGGGAGAGCCTCCATGGCACCGCGCATGCTCCTCGCCCGGCATGGCCAGACGGCCTGGTCGCTGTCCGGTCAGCACACCGGCAGGACGGACATACCCCTGCTCGACGAGGGCCGTCGCGGCGCCAAGCTGCTGGGCGAGCGGCTGCATCGCGCGCCCTGGTCGGGGCTGGCCGGCGCGGAGGTACGCACCAGCCCGCTGGCCCGTGCGAGCGAGACCTGCGAACTGGCGGGCTTCGGAGACAGGGCCGAGCCGTGGGACGCGCTCATGGAGTTCGACTACGGCGCGTACGAGGGCATGACCCCGGCCGAGATCAAGGCGGCGCGCCCCGACTGGTTCATCTGGCGCGACGGCGTCCCGGACGGCGAGAGCCTGGCGCAGGTCTCCGCGCGGGCCGACGAGGTCGTCGCGTGGGCGCGCTCGGCCGACCGTGACGTGCTGGTCTTCGCCCACGGCCACATCCTGCGCGCGATCGGGGCGCGCTGGCTGGGCGAGGACATCTCCTTCGCGGCCCGTATCCGGCTCGATCCGACGTCGGTCTCGGTGCTCAGCTGGGCGTACGACCTCCCGGCGATCCAGGTCTGGAACGACACGGCGCACCTGGCGTCCTGACCGGGCCCGGGGATCCCTGACCGGGCCGGGGGATCCCTGACCGGGCTGGGGATTCCTGACCGGGCTCACTGCCCCTGACCCGGCTCCGGCGGTTCGCGGGCGGGGACCGGCGCTCACTTACCGGGGTTCGTCCGGGGGTTCGTCGAGGCGTGGCGGTCCAGGAACGCGCGCACGTCCGGCTGCCGCCGCTGGGGCAGCAGGACCCGGACGGTGGCCGCGAGCCGCGCGTGGATACGGGACGACTGGACCTGGTCCAGCAGGTCGAGCACCTGATGGCCGGCCGCCGCGGCCTCGTCGGGCGAGCCCGCGTGGGCCAGGTCGGTGGCCAGCTCCGCGCGGTAGAGGGCGAGATTGCGGGTGAAGTGCGGATCCTGGAGGACCGTGGCGCGGTAGGCGTGGCGGGCCGCCCGCGACCAGTCGCCGAGCGCCGCGTGGCACAGCGACTCCAGCGCTTCGAGTTCGGGTTCGCCGAAGAAGGACATCCACTCGGGGTCGGCGTCCGAGGGCCCTTGGTCGAAGAGGCCCTGGGCCTGGCACAGGGCCTGCTCGCAGTTCGTACGATCGCCGAGCCCGGCCCAGCCGCCCGCCTCCCGCAGGGCGAGCAGCGACAGCAGCCGCGGCGACGACAGATGCCGGGCCGCGCGCCGCCCCGCCTGCGCGGCGCGCACCGCTTCCCGGTGCCGGCCGGAATCCCCGGCCAGGAACGACGTATTGCAGAAGGCGTGCGCCTCCAGCGCGGGATCGCCCGCCACCCGCGCGGTCGCCAGCGCCTCCGCGTAGTGCGAGCGCGCGTCGTCGTAACGGCCGGAGTCGTGCGCGAGCCAGCCCACCGAGATCGACAGCTCGCCGGCGCCGGAGTGCAGCCGGTCCGCGGTGGAGCGGTGGGTCGCCGTCCCGGCGTCGAGCAGCGCGTGCGCGGCGCGCAGCGGCTGGGCGGCCCGCCGGTAGAGCCCGTCGGCGCCGTGCCGGTCGTCGAGGAGTCTGATCCGCCGGACCGCCTCTTCGACGGCGCTCACCTCGGCCTCGCCGACCCGCCGCGGTCGGGGTACGGCCGCGGCGGGCCTACCGCCGAGACCGAGGGACGCGGCCGCCATCGTGAGGGGGCCGCCGGTCATGAATGCGCGACGCAGCACGTCGCTCTCCTCGCTGATGTCGCTGACGTCGCTGACGTCCGTGAAGTGAGTCGGAGTCGGAGTGGGAGCCGGGATCGGGACGGAGATCGGGGTCGGGATGGACATCGGGGCCGGGGTGGAAATCGGAGTCGGATTCGAGATCGGGGTGGGGGGTGCGCCGGGGAGGGGCCGCGCCGCCCGGCCACGTACCTGTTCGCGGGCCGAGAAGCCCAGGTCCGTCAGGGTCAGCCCGGGGAACATATGCAGGAAGACCCGTTCGTACGCGTAGTTGGGGCAGCGGATCTCGCCCGCCTCCACCCGTCCGATATAACGCGCGTCGCAGGCGACCTGTTCACCGATCTCCCGCGCCGCCCTGCGTACGGCGGCGGCGAACTCCCCCGGCGAGCGCTGGGCGCGCAGTCGGCGGAAGGCGAGGTTGGGAACTGCCCGAGACGACGCCATGCCGAGCCCTCTCCTGGTACAGCCGGTGGTGCTGCCGGCCGCCCGGCGCACGGTGGTGCCCAACTCCGGTTCTTCCGGCGGGCAAGAAGGTACCCGCTGCGACGGGTCGCATACACAGGGTTTGCCTACAAAGGGGATATCTCACCCACGATCTGCCATGAACTGCCACCCTTTGCGGCGGTGCGCCGCCGTAGCTGTTGACGCCGCGCCGCGTTGAACCATGTGGAGACGCCCAACGCGTCTGCGCTCGGTGAGGAGGGGTTCCCGTGGTGGAGTCGGAGGTCGGTGTGGAGGCCAGCGATGGCGCACGGACGACTGCTCAGCACACGACCGGCCAGGAGGACGACTCGCCTCCCGGTGATACCGGGGAAGCCTGTGATCTGGTGACCGTTCCGGCCCGGCAAGGGCTCGAAGCGGTCGACATCCTGCGGCGCGGGGCCACGCCGGTGGTGGGACCTGTACTGCACGACGGGCCCTGCGACACCCTCGGCTTTCTGGTGCCGCCGGGTACGGCGGCGGCCTGGGACATGCCGGGCAGCGCCTGTACCCGGACGAACGGCCGCGGCCTGCGCATTCCCGCCGAGCCGCCGGTCACCGGCTCGGGCTGGCTCCTGCCCCCCGACGCGACGGGCCCGGTCACGGACCCGGAGGTCCTGCGGGAGGCGCTGGGCGAGGCGGCCCGCCTGATCGAGGCCGCCGACCGCTGCAGCTAGCGGCCCGCCCCCGGCGAGTGAGCCCGAAGGGGCGCCGGCGCCCCGTCTCCACGACCGCCGGCGAGTGAGCCGAAGGGGCGCGCCGCTGTCGAAAGGGAGAACGCGCACAGGCCCCGAGGAACGAGGGGCCGAGCACGATCGACCGTCGACAGGGGCATAAAGCGCCCCGGAGGCGAACCGAGCCCTAAAAAAAGAGGGGGTCGAGCACGGTCGACTGTCGACAGTGGCATAAAGCGCCCGGAGGCGAACCGAGCCCTTAAAAAACACCCCGATACTGGAGGGGTGGCAAAGAACAAGGGCCGTGCGCGGCCCACGGCAGAGCCCGTGGTCGAGACCGTCGACGGCGGGATCGCCGAGCTGATACCCGACCGTGAGCGGTCCCGCGCCTGGACGCTGCTGATCGACCGCGCCCCCCAGTCGCATGTCGATCTCGACGACCCCACGTATCTGTCCTTCGAGTACCAGCGCAGACTCGGCCATGTCGCCGATCTCGTCGCCCCCGCGAACCAGCCCCTGCACGTCGTGCATCTCGGCGGCGGGGCCTTCACCCTCGCCCGCTATGTCGCCGCCACCCGGCCCCGCTCCACCCAGCAGATCGTCGAGTTGGACGCGGCCCTCGTCCAATTCGTCCGCAAACAGCTCCCGTTGGATCCCAACGCGCGGATACGGGTCCGCTCCACCGACGCCCGCAGCGGGCTCGGCAAGGTGCCGGAGGGCTGGGCGGATCTGGTGATCGCCGATGTGTTCGCCGGCGCCCGCACCCCCGCGCATCTCACCAGCTCCGAGTTCCTGATGGACGTACGGCGCGTGCTGAAGCCGGACGGCTGCTACGCCGCCAACCTCGCCGACGGCCCGCCGCTCAGCCATCTGCGCGGCCAGATCGCCACCGCCGCCGGGGTCTTCGGGCAGCTCGCCCTCGCCGCCGATCCGACCGTGCTGCGCGGCCGCCGCTTCGGCAACGCCGTACTGCTCGCCTCGGACCGTGAACTGCCCATCGCCGAGCTGACCCGCCGCGTCGCGAGCGATCCGCATCCGGGGCGGGTGGAACACGGCCGGGCGCTGGCCGACTTCACCGGCGGGGCGCCTTCGGTCACCGACGAGAGTGCCAGGCCCTCACCGCCGCCCCCGGCCGGTGCGTTCCACGAGGTCTGACGGCCGGCGCCACTGTGAGCGGTCGGGCCGGCGCGGCTGAGCGATCCGACGCGCACCTCAGCGGTCGTAGAACTCCACCATCGGCGGATGGTCGTTCCAGGTGCAGAACACCGAGACTTCCCGGCCGTTCCGCGTGAACGTCACGCGGATCCACGCCGGTTGCGTCCAGACCTGCATCTGCCAACCCGCGGCCGGCGTCGCCGAGACCAACTCCGCCGTTTCCGCGCCGATGTCGAAGACGACCCGGCCGCCGTCGACCGTATAGCTCTTCACCTGGCCGGATGGGGGCGGTTCCGCGCTCCGGGCCGGGCTCTGCTCCGGTTTCGCGGCGGGTGGGTTCGTCGAGGGCCGGTGGCTCCTGCCCGGCGTCGCCGTCACCGGCCGCGCCGGCTTCGCGGACGGGCTCGCGGGCCGCCGGGTCGAGGCGGCGACGGGACTGGCGCGCTGCTCCGCCGCGCTGCCCGCGGGGAGCGGGAGCGCGCGCGGCGGGTCGTACGCCGTCCCGGCCATGACCGTGTGGACGCCCCACCACGACAGCGTGACCGCCGCGCCGGTGGAGAGCAGCCACGCCAGGGCGTGCAGGAGTCCTCTGCGCATCCGGAGCATCCTGGCCATAGTGCACGACCCGCGCCTCCGCTGTCCCGCGAGTCCGGCTTTCGGGGTCCGGCATCCGGGGAGGCGTGCGGGGGCCGGGAGTTCGGCGTGCGGCGTTCTCCACGGACCGTACGGAGTCGCCTTCCCCCGTCCCCCGAATGGCGTACGGTGCCGCCCATGCCCAGTGTGCTCGTGGTCGAGGACGACCAGTTCGTGCGCTCCGCCCTCATCAGGCACTTGACCGAGGCCTCCCACACCGTACGGAGCGTCGGTACGGCCCTGGAGGCGCTGCGCGAGGTGGCCCACTTCCGGTTCGACGTGGTCATCCTCGACCTCGGTCTGCCCGATCTCGACGGTTCCGAGGCGCTGAAGATGCTGCGCGGCATCACCGACGTACCGGTGATCATCGCCACCGCGCGGGACGACGAGACGGAGATCGTCCGGCTGCTCAACGACGGCGCGGACGACTACCTCACCAAGCCGTTCTCCGTGGAACATCTGTCGGCCAGGATGGCGGCCGTCCTGCGCCGCTCGCGCGCCACCACGGGTGAGGCCCCGCCGCCGCGCGTGATCCGGGTGGGCGGGCTGTCCATCGATCCGCTGCGCCGCCAGGCCGAGCTGAATGGGACTCAGCTGGACCTGACTCGACGGGAGTTCGACCTGCTGACGTTCCTGGCCGGGCGCCCCGGGGTGGTCGTACCGCGCAAGGAGCTGCTCGCCGAGGTGTGGCAGCAGTCGTACGGCGACGACCAGACCATCGACGTCCATCTGTCCTGGCTGCGGCGCAAGTTGGGGGAGACGGCGGCCAGGCCGCGCTATCTGCACACCCTGCGCGGCGTCGGGGTGAAGCTGGAGCCGCCCGTACAGCCGCCCGTACAGCCGCCCGTACAGCCGCCCGTACAGCCACTCGTACCGGAGCCGCCCGTATGAGATGGGCGCTGGTCAAGGTCGCCGTGGCCGTCACGGTCATGGTCGTCGTGGCCTTCGCCGTACCCCTGGGCCTGGTCATCAAGGAGATGGCCGGCGACCGGGCCTTCTCCAACGCCGAGCGGCAGGCCGCCGCCATCGGCCCCACCCTCTCCATCACCACCGACCGCGACAATCTTGAACGGGCCGTCGCCTCCACCCAGGCCGGTGCCGACGGGCGGATGGCCGTGCATGTCCCGGCCACCGAGGAGCCGGGCAGCCTGCCGCTGGAGATCGGTACGCGCCGGGCCGCCGAGAAGGACCTGCGGACCGTACGGCGGCTCGGCCGCGCCTCCATCACCGAGGTCGCCGGCGGCTCCGCGCTGCTCCAGCCGACCGCCATCGGCTCTTCCCTCGGCTCGGCCCCGATCGCGATCGTCGAGGTGTACGTCCCCGAGAAGGAGGTCTCCAACGGGGTCACCACCGCCTGGCTGATGCTTGCCGCTGTGGGCGTCGCGCTGATCGTCGGCTCGGTCGCCGTCGCCGACCGGCTCGGGCTGCGGATGGTCGAGCCCGCGCAGCGGCTCGCGGGCGCCGCGCAGGCCCTGGGCGAGGGAAAGCTCGGGGTGCGCGTCCCGGAGGAGGGGCCGCCCGAGCTGCGCTCCGCGGCGGTCGCCTTCAACTCCATGGCCGACCAGGTCGTCCAGCTCCTGTCCAACGAAAGGGAGTTGGCGGCCGACCTCTCGCACCGGCTGCGTACCCCGCTCACCGTGCTGCGCCTCAACGCCGCCTCGCTCGGGGAAGGACCGGCCGCCGACCAGACCAGGGCCGCGGTCGCCCAGCTGGAACGGGAGGTCGACACGATCATCCGTACCGCCCGCGAGGCCAAGCCGCCGATGACGGCGGCGGGAGCGGCCGGGGGCTGCGACGTCTCGGAAGTCGTCAGGGAACGCATGGACTTCTGGTCTGCGCTGGCCGAGGACGAGGGCCGTACGGTACGGCTCGCGGGCGTAGGACGGCCGGTACGCATCCCGGTGGCCAGGACCGAAATGGTGGCCGCGCTCGACGCCTTGCTCGGCAATGTCTTCCGCCACACCACGGAGGGCACGGCCTTCTCCGTCGATGTGCACAACGGCGAGGACGCGGTGATCGTCCTGGTCTCCGACGCGGGCCCCGGTATCGCGGACCCGCGGGCCGCGCTCGCCCGGGGCAACAGCGGGGGCACCGAAGGCTCGACCGGGCTGGGCCTCGACATCGTGCGGAGGGTCGCGGAGTCGACGGGCGGGGATGTACGGATCGGGCGCTCGGTGCTCGGCGGCACCGAGGTGCGGATCTGGATCGGGCTCGACGGGTGGCGCTCTCCGGGCACCTCGCGGGGCCACCGGCCGCGCCGCCGCAAGCGCGGGGCGGCCGGCCGCAGGGCCGCAGAGGTCTGAACGCGTCCGAACCCATCGCAGGCATCGCACGGCTCGATGAACGTATTTGAATTTATATTCTGCAATTAAATACTGAGCCCCTCTCATTCACCTGAATGCATTGCCGCTCCGGCGCGCTTTTATGCGTAATATGCCAGCACGGAATCGGCGCTACCGCCGTGCGGGAACGAGAAAAGCGGATGCGAGCAGTTGTGACGGGAAAGGCCGGGTGGGGCTGTGCCGAGTGGCGTTGAATCGACGGATGTGAAGGAATGGGAGCGCGCCGGAGATGAGCCGGCCGCGCGGGAACGGTACGAGGAATCGCGCGCGCCCGGCGGGCTTTCCGGACTGTCAGGACCGCTGCGGGCGGGACTGGCGGTCGCCGTGGTCCTGTGTCTGGCAACGTCCCTGGTCCATGTGATTCTGGTCTTTCTGCACGTGGCCCCCTCGAATGCCGTCTCGCAGCGGTACAGCCAACAGGTCAGTGCGTGGGTCTATCCGCTGTTCGAGCAGAATTGGCGGCTCTTCGCCCCGGATCCGGAGTCGGTCAACCGGCAGATTTCGGCGAGAACCCTGCACACCACCCCGGACGGCGATGAACAGGTGAGCAGCTGGTTCGATCTGACCGCCGTGGACGATTCCGCGGTCGAGCACGACGTGTTCCCGAGCCATACGTCACAGAACATGCTGCGGCGGGCCTGGACCTCCTACCTCGAATTGCACGGCGGCGAGGACCAGCCACGGTCGGAGCGCGCCCTGATGCTCCAGCGGTATCTGCGCAACATCGCGGTGAACCGCGTCGCCGCCCATCGCACCGGCGCCTTCGAGTCCATCCAGCTCCGGGTGCTCACGCTGCCCATCGCCCCGCCCGGCGCCGGCCCGGCCACGGCCGCTCCCGCGCCGGTCGATACCCGCTATCTGCCCTGGTGGAAGGTGACCTCCCATGGGAACTGAGCAGGCGCCGATCGAGGCACCCGCATCGCGACGACCCACCGGCCGGCGGACGTACGCGAGCACAGCGCGGCGAGCGCTCGCCCGGATCAGCGGGTTCCTCGCCACCCTGACCGAACGGCCGGTGTCCCTGTACGCCGCGGCCGTACTGCGTATCGGCTACGGACTTCTCTATCTCGGCTTCCTGCTGCGGGAGTTCCCGTACCGCGACGAGATCTGGGGCCCCGGTTCGGCGTGGACGCCCGAGCTGGCGAAGCAGCTCTTCGACCAGACCGGCTGGGCCAGCCTCCTCACGCTGTCCGAGAGCCGCGCGTACTTCGAACTCTGTTACGTCCTGGCCCTCGTGGTGGCCACGCTGTTCATGCTCGGCTGGCGGACCAGGGCCGTATCCGTGCTCTTCGCCGTCATGGTGGCGTCGTTCCACGCCAGGTCGATCTTCATGACGGACGGGGGAGACAACCTCATCCTTCTGATGGCCCTCTACCTCGTCTTCACCGCGTGCGGGCGGCGCTGGTCCCTCGACGCGCGCAGGGCCCGGCTCCGGGCGCTCCGGGCGGCGCCTTCGCCAGCGGGGCAGGGTGCGGCCGCGCCGGGGGGTCTGGCGGGCGTGGCGGGCGTGGCGGGCCTGGTGGGCCTGGTGGCCCAACTCCGGGACGCCCGGACCGTGCTGACCGCGGTGATGCACAACTGCGCCATGTTCGTCATCGCGGCCCAGGTCTGCTTCCTCTACGGATCCGCCGGGCTGTTCAAGGTCCAGGGCGGCACCTGGGGCAACGGGACCGCTCTCCACTACGTCCTGAACCTCGACCTGTTCCGGCCCTGGCCCGCGCTCTCCCTCCTGGCGGACGAGCACGCGGTGCTGCTCGCGGTCGTCGGCTATCTGACGGTGCTGATTCAGGTAGCTTTCCCGTTCGTCCTGTTCGGCAGGCTCAAATACCCGGTCCTCACCCTGCTGTTCGGCATGCACCTCGGTATCGCGGTGATGCTGGGCCTGCCGCTCTTCTCCGGCGCGATGATCGTTGCCGACGCGGTGTTCCTCCCGGACCGCTTCTTCCGGGCCCTGGCCCGCCTGTGGCGGCGCGCGGCGCGGCGTACGGGTATCTGGCAGCCGGAGCCGCGGCAAGGTCCTGATGCCGTGGCGGTGCCTCCGCAGGCCCAGCCCGGCAGGCTCGCGACCAGGACCTGACAGGACCTGACGTACCGTCCCGGAAAGGAATGATCCCCTGACCCGTTGTCCCAGGTCAGGGGATCACTGTGTCGATCCGGTGTGGCCGGAGGACGCCGCGCGGCCATGCCGGGTCCGATTGTCGGGCATCCTCTGCTGGACGAGCAGACGGCCCGGGACGATGGCGCGCCCCGGCCCGCACCCGTGAGAGCAAAGGACCGAAACCTCATGACAGACCACAACGCCCTGGTGGCGTTCGTCCGGGCACGCCTCGACGAGGAGGAACAGATCGCGAAGGCGGCCGGCGGCGACACCTGGCGCTGCCCGCCCGAGCTGCCGGGCGAGGTCCACGACCGCACCGGCGGCATCTCGTACAGCGTCAAGACGGAGGGCTACGACCAGCACATCGCCCGCCAGGACCCGGCGCACACCCTCCGCCGCATCGAGACGAGCCGGGTCCTCCTGGACGAGTACGCGGAAGTGGCCCCCATGGACACCGACCGCCCGGCCCACGACTTCCCGGCCGGCCGCGCGGTCGGCCTGGGATTCGTCGTCCGCCAACTAGCCGCGGAACACGCCGGCCACCCCGACTACCAGGTGAAATGGCTACCCCGCTTCGCCAAGTAACCAGCCGCGGCCGGCCCGCGCGCGAACCTGTTCAGGGGTGGTCCCCGTGCCGTACCCGTACGGCTCGTACGTGACGTAGTCGCCGCTTCTCATGGCGTCGGCTCCGCTCCGGCGAGATCCGCTCCGTAGCGTGTCAGCAGCCACTCGCAGTCGAGGCTGAGTTGCCGTACCTGGACGTGCGCGGCCAGCGGCGCCACGGCGAGACCCTCCGCGGTGTCCTGCCGGATGCTGTCGAGGCGCGAGACGAGGGTGTACCAGGCGGTCCCGCCGCGCCACAGCTGATCGGCGTGTGCCTGTGCGGCGGGGAGCAGGGCGGTGATGTGGGTACGGAGCCGCCCGGCCAGGTCGGCCAGATCGGCGCGGGCGCCGATGCCCCGGCCGAGCGAGTGGGCCTGGTCGATGACGGCCTGGATGGTGAGCGCGGTGGCGGTCAGCCCGCCCACCGGTGGACTCTCACCGGCCGCCGCGCTGTCGGGACGAGCGGCTTGGGTGGCCGTCTCGGACTGTGCTTTGGCGTACACGACAACCCCTGTCGTTGATTCAGGTAAGCAAGGGACGACCTGGGCAAACGGTGTACGCCCCGCGGATATGCATTGATGATCGGTTTGCAGATCGGGTGCGAACCAGGTCGTGGAGTGGCCATCCGTGGCCACGTGGCGGCCGTGGCCGGGAGCGTGGACGATGACACCTCACACTGGGCTCATGAGTCGCAACGATGCGTTGAGGGCCGCTCGGCTTCGTCGAGGGTGGCGGACGATCGAGTCAGCCGCTGTCGCGCTCCAAGAGCACGGGCAGCGGCTCCTCGATGACTGCCAGTTCACCGTGTCCGCCCGCACGTGGCGGCGCTGGGAGGGTGATCGTCCAGGCTGGCCGGCGGAGGAGACAGCGATCGTTCTGCACGATGCGCTCGGACGCTGGCCCGAGGACCTTGGATTCACCACGCCGCCGGGCTGGATCCGGCCCGAACACCACGAAGAGGCCGACGTGAAACGCCGCGCGTTCGTGTCCGTCACCGCTGCGGCACTCGTCGCCGGGCCTATGGCCCCGCAGCACGTCGACCCTGCGCTGATCGACTACTTCCAGCAGCAGTTGGAGGGGCACTATCGAGCGGACATGTTCCTGGGCCCGCACGACCTGATCGGCACTGTCAGCGCGCAGTACCAGCTCATCGACAAGCTCGTGCGCTCAGCGCTGGGTGAGACGCGCCGTGGTCTGCTGCGGGTCGGCGCTGCATACGCGGCGCTCGTCGGCTGGTTGTACCAGGATGCCGGCGACATGGACGGAGCCAGCTTCTGGCGGGGGGTGACACAGGAAATAGCCATGCGATCACGAGACCCGCACTTGATCGGCTACTCGCTGGTCAATCAGGCGCAGGTGCGCACCGACTTGGGGGACGGATACGCGGTCATCGACCTGTGCGAAGCGGCCCTCGGCGATGCGGGCCGGCTGGTGCCGAAAGTGAGGGTGATGTCGCTTCAGCAGCAGGCCCACGGAGCCAGCCTCGTTGGCGACCGCGCGGCGGTGGACCATCTCATCGATCAGGCGGACGGGCTCCTGCCAAGGGTCGATGACGATCTACCTTGGGGCAACGCCTGTAGGCGGACTCCCGCCTACCTGGAGGTCCAGCGAGCCACCTGTTACGGGCGGCTCGGTCTGGGCGCGGAGGCCGGCGCTCTGTGGACGCAGGTCTTGACTCTTGTCCCGGAGACCGCGCGCCGTGACCGTGGGGTATACATGGCCCGGCACGCCACAGCGGCTGCGGCGGCATGCGAGCCTGATCACGCCCTGGAGATCGCCCGCACCGTCGTCGGCATTGCGGTCGAGACCCGGTCTGCGCGGATGCGCAGGGAACTGGTTGCCCTGGAGCGTGCGATGCGGCCGTGGCAGGATGCCCCGGTCGGCCGGGACCTCGCGGAGGTGCTGGCGCCCGTGACCGAGGGGAGCTGACGATGCCGAGTCCGGGACCGCTGTCGGAGGAAGAGATCGCCGCGGCGTTGGGGACCGCGCCGGGATGGGTGAGGTCGGGCGACGAGATCACCCGGACGTTCGGGATCCGGTATCACGGTGGCGTGGCGATGATCGTGCACGTCGCCGATGTGGAGCGGCTGATCGGCCATCACGCGGACATCGATCTCCGCTGGGATCGGGTGAGGTTCGGGATCACCACGCACGATGCCGGCCACAAGCTGACGGCCGCGGACTTCGATCTCGCGCGGCGCATCGACGCGATTGCGCAGGCGCACGGGGCGGAGCCGCTCCGCGAGGGCTAGGTCCGCCGGGGCAGCTGCTTGGATCCGGCTGCGGCAGTCGGAGCGAACGGATGCGGGATCCGGGCCGCTCGCGTCCGGTGAGCACCTTGCCCTCTCGTCAGGCCGGCCTTCGCGCTGGTTGGATCTCGCGTTATGACGACTCGACCCGTGCACATGCGTAACCACTGGTGGTGGCGGCCCGGATGGAGTGTGGGGCGGCGCTTCTATACCTGGCATCTCACGTTCGGTGGGCAGACGGACGTGCACCGCTTTGCCGGGCAGTACCGTGCCGCGCTGGCCGGGGTCGGTGGGCTGGATCCGATTCCTGATCAGTGGCTGCACCTGACCATGCAGGGCATCGACTTCGTCGACGAGGTCGAGCAGGCGGACGTGGACGCGATCGTCGAGGCGGCCCGCAGCCGCCTCGCGGCGGTGCCGGCCTTCGATGTCACGCTCTTCGCGCCGGTCATCGACCCCGAGGCCGTCCTCGTGCCGGTGAAGCCCGACGAGCCGGTGCGTGCGGTCCGTGATGCGATCCGGGCGGCCATCGGTGATGTGCTTCCGGATGTGCCTGAGGACGCCGCGGGGTTCCGGCCGCACGTGTCGGTGGCGTACAGCAGCGGCGACGGGCCGGTCGCGCCCTTGGCCGGGGCTCTGGAGGCGGTCGACGCCGCACCGGCCGTCGCGCGGATCGAGTCGGCCGAGCTCATCGTCCTGCACAGGGACAACCGCATGTACGAGTGGCAGCCGTACGCCAGGGTGCCGCTCGGCTGACTCCATGGACAGGACAGGACAGGGACCGGGGCATGAAAAAGGGCCAACCCGATTCCGCAGGGTCAGCCCTTGATCACTAAGGGTGAGTAACGGGACTTGAACCCGCGACATCCTGGACCACAACCAGGTGCTCTGCCAGCTGAGCTATACCCACCATGTGCCGGTCATCTTCCCGACCAGCCGAGAAAAAGTGTACAGGGTCCGCGAGGGTGCTCGCGCCCGTATTTGTGCGGGGGGCGACAGCGGCCCTGTACTGGCCTCATTCCGCCTTGAGCACGTGCTTCGCGGCGATCTGTTTGGCCGTGTCGGAGTCCGGGCCCGGCTGGGGGACGAAGACCGCCTCGCGGTAGTAGCGCAGCTCCGCGATGGATTCGCGGATGTCGGCGAGCGCGCGGTGGTTGCCGCTCTTCTCCGGGCTGTTGAAGTAGGCCCGCGGGTACCAGCGGCGGGCCAGTTCCTTGACCGAGGAGACGTCGACGATGCGGTAGTGGAGGTATCCCTCCAGCGTCGGCATGTCGCGGAACAGGAAGCCGCGGTCGGTGCCGACCGAGTTCCCGCACAGCGGCGCCTTGCCGGGCTCCTTGACGTGCTGGCGTACGTACGCCAGGACCTGTTCCTCGGCGGCGGCCATCGTGGTGCCGCCCGCCAGCTCGTCGAGGAGACCCGAGGCGGTGTGCATCTGCCGCACCACCTCGGGCATGGTCTCCAGCGCCGCGTCCGGCGGGCGGATCACGATGTCCACCCCGTCGCCGAGCACGTTCAGTTCCGAGTCGGTGACCAGCGCGGCCACCTCGATGAGTGCGTCGTCCGCCAACGAGAGCCCGGTCATCTCGCAGTCGATCCACACCATGCGATCGTTCATGCGCCTTACCCTACGGGGCGCTCCGCTGGCCGGGCAGACTCGGACGGCCCGAACCTGTTGCGTACATGTCGGAACCAGGCTTGACGTGCTCGGGCATCGCCGACGAGGCCGATGCCTGACCGTGGGTGCCGGCCGCCGCCGTCCGCCGGGAGTGCGGGGACGCCTGGGCCGGTACGACCGGCTCCATGGCCCCCGACTGCATGGACTCGCCCTGCGGGCGCCGGGCCCGGTAGGCGGACCGGTAGGCCGCGGGGGAGGAGCCCAGCTGACGCCGGAAGTGGCCGCGCAGCGCCACCGGGGAGCGGAAGCCGCAGCGGCCCGCGACCTCGTCCACCGAATAGTCGGAGGTCTCCAGCAGCCGCTGCGCCTGCAGCACCCGCTGGGTGATCAGCCACTGCAGCGGAGCGCTCCCGGTGAGCGAGCGGAACCGCCGGTCAAAGGTGCGGCGGCTCATGTACGCACGGGCCGCGAGCGTCTCCACGTCGAACTGCTCGTGCAGATGCTCCAGCGCCCAGGCGACGACCTCGGCGAGCGGGTCGGAGCCGATTTCTTCTGGTAAAGACCTGTCCAGATAGCGCTCCTGGCCGCCACTGCGCCGCGGCGGTACGACCAGCCTGCGGGCGAGCGCCCCGGCGGCCTCCGCACCGTGGTCGGTCCGGACTATGTGCAGGCACAGGTCGATTCCGGCCGCCGTGCCCGCGGAGGTGAGCACATCGCCGTCGTCGACGAACAGCTCCCGCGGATCCACGTGGACGGACGGATAGCGCTTGGCGAGCGTCGGCGCGTACATCCAGTGCGTGGTCGCCGGGCGGCCGTCCAGCAGACCCGCCGCGGCGAGCACGAACGCGCCGGTGCACAGACCGACGATTCTCGCGCCCTCCTCGTGGGCGCGGCGCAGCGCGTCCAGTGCCTCCGGTGGTGGCGGCGAGGTGATCGACCGCCAGGCCGGTACGACCACCGTGCCGGCCCTGCTGATCGCCTCCAGGCCGTACGGCGCGCTGAGTTCGAGCCCGCCGGTGGTGCGCAGCGGTCCGTCCTCCCCACCGCAGACGAGCAGGCGATAGCGGGGAACCCCGGCGTCCTGGCGGTCGATTCCGAACACGGAGAGCGGGATGGAGCTCTCGAAGATGGGGCCGCCGCTGAACAGCAGCACGGCGACGACTTCCCGGCGTCGGCGCCCGGAAAGCTTCCGTGCTGACTCCGGTGCGGCAGTGGAGTCCTGGCTCATGGTGCTAAGCCCCCCTCGGTGTTCGCGTCTCCCCGTTCTTGTCGGGCCTCTCGCTCCTGCACGATTCCCCTCGGTTTTGCACGGGTCCCCAGCCTTCGCTACTCATGATCGAATCTACTGTGTCCCGTGGTGCCGGCGTGACAAGTTCTCCATCCGGCGTTATGTCGACAAGGCAACTTGGCGCGAAGCATTCGATCACGAAGCGTTCCACTCACGGGCCGCGAGTGGAAGTGGGCCTCGCGTGCATGGCCCGTCCCCGTAGGGTGCGGAGGACAGGTGCGGTCCTTTCTTCCCTGGTGGCAAGGGGGTTGGCAGGCCATTTCGGCAAGGATGCCATCCAACTGTGAAGTTGGCTGAAAAGCGATGGGTGCGTCTGTGCGAAGAGCGCAAATCTCCCGGCGCACTACCTTCACGCGCGCGTGCGCCGCGGAGCGCCCCCGGCGCCTTCGGGAACGCCGGCTTCCGGACGTTCGGTACGTTCCGCACATCATCGCCTCCTCGGAAGCCTCCCGCGAAGCTGCTCCGAAGCCTCCCCCGGACGCGGTGGTGCGGCGACGCGCTCGGACCGACGCGACGGCGGCCGGCGGGTCGGGTCGTGGCGGGCGGACCGAGGGTGGTCCGCGACCCGGCCGCCGAAGGGCCCGCCGTACGCCGGGAGAACCGCGCGGACCAGCGGACGGTCGGCCGCGGCCCGCCCGGCCGTCGTCCCCGCCGACTCCGCCGGCGGCCGCACGGCGGGCACGACGGACGCCCAGGACGGTCGGCGAGACGCTTCCCGGCCGATCCCCGGCCGCCTTCGTCGCGAAGTGGCGACAGGGGTCCGCGTGCTCGACGGCGCGGGCGTGGGAGCGCTCCAGGAGGCCGCGCAGCGGGCGAGGGGCGTCGGGGGAGCGGAGTTGTCCGGCCATGCCCAGGACGGCTGTAGAGGCCATCCGGCGTTGCGATCCTGGGCGGCCTCGTGCATGCTCCCTGGAACCCCCGCGTGTGGGGCGGCCAACTCTGGGAATGAGAGGAGTGTGGCCGTACCCTTGGGGGTATGGGGTTGGGAAGATGATTCCCGGACACAGCTCAGCTCCGCCCGCCCTGCCCATTGTTGTTCCTTCCCAAGAGGATCTCCTTCGCCGAGACGCCAATGGCCGGTCACGAAATTCCCGAACCCGCTGACCGCAAGCAGGTAGCCGACCCGCTGTCGGACCTGCAAGCGGCGGAACAGACGCGCGCCTCCTGCGATCCGGTCTTCCGGCACGGAGTGGTGGTCGGCTTCGACGGCTCCACCTCCAGTGAGCGGGCGCTCGCGTACGCCATCGGCATGGCCAGGCGGCTGGGCTCCGGCCTGATCATCGTCCATGTCGCCAACCGGCTGCCCACCACGGTCTGGGCGGGCTGTGAGCCCCCGGTCTTCGTGGATGTGCCCGACCACCGCACCGAGGTGCTCGGTCTCGAACTGGCCTGCGCGGACTACCTCGCCGAGGTGCCGTGGATCCTGGTCGAGCGCGGCGGCGACATCTGCCACGAACTCGAAGAGGTCGGCCAGGAGTACTCCGCCGACGCGATCGTCGTCGGGTCCACCCACGGCATCGTCGGGCGGATCTTCGGCTCGGTGGCGGGGCGGCTGGCGCGGCGCGCGCAGCGGCCCGTCGTAGTGATTCCGTAGCCCCGCGAGCCACCCGCATTCCACCGCCACTTAGTTGAGCCGGTGTCAACTTCCTTGCACCCAGCGTGAATTTACTCACGCGTAGAGGTGGATTGCGCGCTTGTGAAGGGTACATAACGGTCGCTGGGACACAGCATAAACGCCCATCGTGAAGGGAGCCCGCCGTGGACAACGACGTCTCTGCGGGAAGCGTTACCTCAACTTCGGTTCTCGGTCATCTCGCCCTCGGACTCACCCTGTTGGCCTTCGGCGTCGGCAGCACCGGCGTCATCGACGGGGTGACGGCGGCCGATGCCGTCACCCTCGCGCTGTACGTCGGCGGCGTCGCGCTCTTCGTCGCGGGCCTGCTCGAATTCCGCGCGGGCAACTCGTTCACCGGTACGGCCTTCGCGGGCCTCGGCGCCTTCTGGTTCACCTGGGGGACCGGAGCCGGCCACCCTGTCGCCGCGGACGCGGCCGGACTCTTCCTGATCCTGTGGGCGCTGCTGGCGCTCAGCCTGACCATCGGTGCGGCGGGCTCGGGGCCGATCGTCCAGGGCACCTACGGGCTGTTCTTCGTCGCGCTGCTGCTGCTCGCCGTCGGCCAGTTCGCCGACAGCGCGGGCATCGCCAAGACCGGCGGCTGGATCGCCGCCCTCGCCGGCCTCGCCTCCTGGTACGGAGCGACGGCCGCGCTCGCCAAATGGCCGACCGCACTGCCGCGCCGCCGTGCTGCCGGCCGGGGAGTGACGGCCACCGGCTGAGAGTGTGCCGGGTGACCTTCGCCCGATCAGAGGTCGCCCGACAGGCTCTGAGGCAGCTGCGGGCCGGCGCCCGGGCAGCGCCGGCCCCTCCGGAGAGCGTCTCCAGTGCGATGGGTGGCACGCACTGGGGGCGCTCTCGCCGTACGTCAGGGGCCGGGCCCGGCGTACGGGGGACAGCCCCGCGTACGCAGGCCGGCTCGACGGCCCCGCCCGGCACACGCGGGTCCGGCCGGCCGCCTATTCGACCGTGACGGACTTCGCGAGGTTCCGGGGCTTGTCGATGTCCCGGCCCAGCGCCAGCGCCGTGTGGTACGCCAGCAGCTGGAGCGGGATGCCCAGCAGGATCGCGTCCAGCTCGGTCTCGTTCTTCGGTACGACGATGGTGTGGTCGGCCTTCTCCTGCGGCTGGTGCGCCACCGCCAGGATCGGACCGCTGCGGGCCTTGATCTCCTCCAGCGCGGCGCGGTTCTTCTCCAGCAGATCGTCGTCGGGGACGATCGCGACCGTCGGCATCGCGGGCTCGATCAGCGCGAGCGGGCCGTGCTTGAGCTCGGAGGCCGGATAGGCCTCGGCATGGATGTACGAGACCTCCTTGAGCTTCAGCGACGCCTCGCGGGCGACCGGATAGCCGCGCACCCGGCCGATGAACATCATCGACTTGGCCTGCGCGTACTCCGCGGCCAGCTTCGCGATGTCGTCCTCGGTCGCCAGGATCTCGGCGATCTGGGCGGGCAGCTTGCGCAGTCCGCCGATGATCCGCTTGCCGTCGGCGACGGACAGATCGCGGATCCGGCCCAGATGCAGCGCGAGCAGCGCGAAGGAGACCACGGTGTTGGTGAAGCACTTGGTGGAGACGACACAGACCTCCGGGCCCGCGTGCACGTACACCCCGCCGTCGGTCTCCCTGGCGATGGCCGAGCCGACGACGTTCACCACGCCCAGCACGCGCGCGCCCTTGCGCTTCAGTTCCTGCACGGCGGCCAGTACGTCGTACGTCTCGCCGGACTGGGACACCGCGACATAGAGGGTGTCGGGGTCCACGACCGGATTGCGGTAGCGGAACTCGGAGGCGGGCTCCGCGTCCGCGGGGATCCGCGCCAGCTCCTCGATCAGCTGCGCGCCGATCATGCCCGCGTGGTACGAGGTGCCACAGCCGAGGATCTTGATCCGGCGCACCCCGCGCGCCTCGCGGGCGTCCAGGTTGAGGCCGCCCAGGTGCACGGTGGAGAACCGGTCGTCGATCCGGCCGCGCAGCACCCGGTCCACCGCGTCGGGCTGCTCCGAGATCTCCTTGTGCATGTACGTGTCGTGGCCGCCCATGTCGTACGACTCGGCCTCCCACTCCACGGTGGTCGGCGTGGCCGAGGTACGGGAGCCCTCGGTGGTGTACGTACGGAAGTCGTCGGCCTTGAGCGTGGCCATCTCGCCGTCTTCGAGCGTGACGACCTGGCGGGTGTGGGAGACCAGCGCGGCGACGTCGGAGGCGACGAACATCTCCTTCTCGCCGATGCCGAGGACGACCGGCGAGCCGTTGCGGGCGACGACGATACGGTCCGCGAAGTCGGCGTGCAGGACGGCGATGCCGTACGTGCCCTCGATCAACTGGAGCGCCTGGCGGACCTTCTCCTCCAGGGTCGAGGCCTGGGAGCGGGCGATCAGATGGGTCACCACCTCCGTGTCGGTCTCGGAGAGGAACACCACGCCGTCCGCCTCCAGCTTGACGCGCAGCTCGGAGGCGTTGTCGATGATGCCGTTGTGGACGATCGCGACCTTGCCCTCGGGGTCCATGTGAGGGTGCGCGTTCTCGTCGCTCGGGGCGCCGTGGGTGGCCCAGCGGGTGTGCGCGATGCCGGTGGTGCCGGCGAAGCGCTTGGGGACACGGGCCTCCAGCTCGCGGACCCTGCCCTTGGCCTTGACCATCTTCAGCGTGGCCGCCTTGCCCGCGGCCGGCTTGCCGGTGATGACCAGACCGGCGGAGTCATACCCCCGGTACTCCAGCCGCTGCAAGCCCTCCAGCAGCAGTGGAGCTACATCACGCTTTCCGATATATCCCACGATTCCGCACATACGGTCTCCGACCCTCCTGTTTTACGGTGTGTGCCGGCCGGGTGCGGCCGTGAACGATGTCAGCCGTAGACGATGCGGCGCAGCTGCCGGAGCGAGAGCTCCGGAGGTGCCACCGCGCGGTGCGGCAGCTCGGCCGCGATCCGCTCGAAGATCTCCGCGTTGGTGCTGCCGCCCGACTGCATCTCGCGGTGGCGGCGGCGTACGAATTCCTCCGTCGTCTCGTCGAAGTACGCCAGCACGTCGAGTACCACCCGGGCCGCCTCGCCGCGCTGGAGCGCGGTGCTGCGGACCAGATGGTCGATGAGGTCGTCGTACGAAGAGCGGCGTTCGAGCACTCGTTGATATTGCGTGTGCGCGCGACTCTTCGCAACAAATCTGCCCGGAATCGGGCAGGACTCACCCCGATCGGGGTCTGAAAGGGGGAATGGCTCCGTTTGGAGCCGTGCGGGGATTCTTCCGTCAGAAGGGCCGGAAATTGGTCTACACCTTGACGCGAGTGGGGCGCGCGGTTCCCATGGGGGTGTTCGGTCGCGTGGCACCACAAGTGAGCACCCCGTCGAAGGGACACCCTTGTGAGAAACCCTGTGAGGCGGCCTGTGCGAGAGCGCGGGACGTTACCCCGTCTGTTCGGTTCGCTGCTGCTCGTCGTGGCGGCCGGTATCTCCAGCGTCGCGGCAGCGCCGGAGCGTGGCAGTCCGGCCCCTGCCCGCACCCCCGTCACCACCCCGCTCGGGCAGGTCGTGCCGGCGCCGGCACGGGTGAGGCCGGGCGGATCGCCGTACGCCATCACCGCGAGGACCCGCATCCTGGTCGACGAAGGACCGCGCCGGGACGCGCGCGAGGTACGGCGGATCGGCTCCTATCTGGCCGGGCTGCTGAGGCCCGCCACCGGCTACGCCCTGCCGGTCACCGACGATCGCGGCGCGGCCGGCATCCGGCTGCGGCTCGGCGCGGGCGACCGGAGCCTGGGCGAGGAGGGCTACCGGCTGGAGTCCGGGCGCGGCGGCATCACCCTTACCGCCCATAAGCCGGCCGGGCTCTTCCACGGCGTCCAGACCCTGCGCCAGCTGCTGCCCGTCTCGGTGGAGAAGGACAGCAGACAGCGCGGTCCCTGGACGATCGCGGGCGGCACCATCACCGACACCCCGCGCTACGCCTACCGGGGCGCGATGCTCGATGTCTCGCGGCACTTCCTGACGCCGGATCAGGTCAAGCTCTATATCGATCAGTTGGCGCTCTACAAGATCAACAAACTGCATCTGCACCTCTCCGACGACCAGGGATGGCGGATCGCCATCGACTCCTGGCCCCGGCTGGCCACCTACGGAGGCTCCACCCAGGTCGGCGGCGGACCGGGCGGTTACTACACCAAGGCCCAGTACCGCGACCTCGTGAGCTACGCCGCCTCGCGGCAGCTGGAGGTCATCCCGGAGATCGACATGCCGGGCCACACCAACGCCGCCCTCGCCTCGTACGCCGAGCTGAACTGCGACGGCGTCGCGCCCCCGCTCTACACCGGCACGAGCGTCGGCTTCAGCTCGCTGTGCGCGCCGAAGGAGATCACGTACGACTTCGTGGACGACGTGGTCCGTGAGCTGGCCGCGCTCACCCCCGGGAAGTACCTCCACATCGGCGGCGACGAGGCGCACTCCACCAGCCATGCCGACTACGTGGCCTTCATGGACCGGGCGCAGGCCGCCGTCCAGAAGTACGGGAAGACCGTGGTCGGCTGGCATCAGCTGACCGGGGCCACGCCCGTGCCGGGAGCCGTCGCCCAGTACTGGGGCTACGACGCCACCGGCGCGGCCGAGCGTGCGCAGGTCGCGGCCGCGGCGCGGAAGGGCACCCGGCTGATCCTCTCCCCGGCGGACCGGGTCTACCTCGATATGAAGTACGACAAGAACACCGTGCTGGGCCAGTCCTGGGCCGGCTACACCGAGGTGGACCGCTCGTACGACTGGAACCCGGCGACCTATCTCGCCGCCGCCGGGGTGCCCGAGGACGCGGTGCTCGGCGTCGAGGCGCCGCTCTGGACCGAGACCCTCGCGACCAACGACCAGCTCGAAGTCATGGCCTTCCCGCGGCTGCCCGGTGTCGCGGAACTCGGCTGGTCACCGGCGGCCACGCACGACTGGGACACCTACAAGACGCGGCTCGCGGCGCAGGGGCCGCGGATGGCGGCGCTCGGAATCGACTACTACCGCTCACCGCTGGTGCCCTGGCCGACCGAGTAGGCCCCGTCCGGTCACCCCGCGACTGCCGCGCGTCATACCGCGAGTGCCGCGCGTTCGATGCTTCCCGCGAAGAGAGGGGTCTCACGGCTGTTGTGGTCCGAGGACGCGGCCTGCCGGTCCTGGGCGGCCTGCTCGAAGGAGGTGTCGTGTTCCTTGAGGAAGGCGAGGAACTCCTCCGTCGGATGCGCGGTCACGGAGTTGGTGTACTCACAGTGATCGTCGTCGATCCGCTTCGCGCTGAGCTCCCAGATCACCTGCACTCTGGTGCGCCCGGTGGGGGTGAAGACATCGGAAAGGGACACCATCCGGCAGTGGTCCCGCCCGGTGATGTCGCCCACGTAATGCTGGATCATGAGGCCGGTGCCGATCATCTCGACGTTGACCGACATCGGCCGGCCGTCGTCGGTCGTGGTGGCCCCGGCGGCTACATGGTCCGGCGGCGCGCAGCGCTGGTACTCGGCGTCAGGCAGGCTGAGCAGCCACTTCGCGAGGTCGACCTTCCCGAGGGGGGCGTTGATCACGTGGCTGTGGACCGACTGGGACAGGACCAGATCGGACCGGACGTCTGACATGGGAATCTCCTCGTCTGCGTGGGTCTCCTCGTCTCCGCCGCCGTGTGCCCCCTGCTCCTCCAGCGCCGTGTCCTCCCTGCCCCACCAGAAATTTTCCCACCACGCGTCGGCCGCCGCAGCCCGGACGGCGGACCGCGGCGGCCGACGCCGGCTCCCGAGGGGCTCACATACGGATCGTGAGCGGATGCCGGACGTACAGTCGATATATGACAGTCCACGTCGCCTTGCTGCCGACAGCCATCCCCCCGGGCCTTGAGCCGTCCAGCCGCATCGTCTCGTACGAGGACCGGGACGGGGCGTGCTACCGCTACCTGCTGCACGACAGCGGAGCTCTGGTCGTGCGGCGGACGCACCGTGACGAGGAAACGGCCACCGAGATCGTCTACAGCCCTTCGGCCTGGGAGAGTGTGCACGGCGACGGGTCGATCCAGCCCCACTCGTGAGATCCAGCCCCACGCGTGGGCGGTGAGGCCCGGCCCCGCGCGTGAGCGGTGAGGCCCGGCCCCGCGTGTGAGCGGTGAGGCCGGATCCACGGCGGTCCCTGCCGTCGTCGTGGGGGTCAGCGGGCCTTCTTCGCGTTCTCGATGGCCTCGGCCAGGCCGTCCAGGATCGGGGCGCACTTGTCGTACGAGAAGATGGGCTCGGTGACGCGCGGAACGACCTGGCCCGCCTTGACGGCCGGCAGCTGCGCCCAGGTCGGCTTGGATGTCAGCGCCGACGGCTGGAGGGCCGAGGAGCGGTTGTCCATCATGATGATGTCGGCGTCGTACTTGCCGACGTTCTCCCAGCTCAGCTCCTCGAAGAAGCCCTGCGCGTTCACCTTCGGCTCGATGAACTTCACGCCCAGCTGCTGGAAGTAGAGCGTGTCGGCGGACATCTTCGGGCGCGAGACGTAGAAGAGGTCCTGGCTGGCCGAGCCGACCAGCACCGTGAGGTCCGGCTTCGACTTGGCGGCCTGGCGCAGCCGCTCGGCGGCCTTCTCGAAACGGGCCTTGGCGTCCGTGACCTTCGGGGCCTTGAGGTCGGCGCCGAGGGACTCGGCCAGCTCCGCGTGGCGCTGGATCGCCTGGGGGATGGTGGTCTCCGCCGCCCACAGGGCCACGCTCGGGGCCAGCTTGAGGATCTTGTCCTTGGACTGGTCCGGCACGTACCAGAGTTCGCCCTTCAGCCACTGCGCGGTGATCAGCAGATCCGGGCTGAGCGCCGCGTACTTCTCGACGTTGAACTCGCCCCAGACATTGCCGAGTATCTCGACCTTGCCGATGTCGAGATCGCCCGCCTGGACGTCGGGCGTGCCGTCCTTCGTCTTCGTCGGCCCGAAGACGCCCTTCACCTCGATGCCGTAGTCGTGCAGCGCGGCGGCCGTGCCGGTGAAGGCGACGATGTTCTTGGGGATGCTGTCGGCCTTCACGGTCTGGCCGCGGTCGTCCTTGAAGGACCACGGACCCGGTGCGCCGGCGCCCGTACCCGAGCTGTCCTTCGCGTCGCCGGCCCCGCAGGCGGCGAGCGCGGCGCCCAGTCCGACGGCGCCACCGGCGGCGAGCAGTCCGCGGCGGGTGAGAGGGGAAACTCGGGGGAGGGGCATGGCATGTCCGCTTTCGTACGAGCCGGTGTCCGGCCGGTGGGCAATCCAAAGGAAGGTTAGCCTAACCTTGCTTGGTGGCCGATCCCGGCCCGTCGGCCCTGTGCTCCGCCACGGACGACACCTCCCGGCCGCCGGGACTTCGATCATGTGCGGCCCCAGCGAATGCTGATTCTCTAGGCTGCTGAGGACGACAAAACGCGCGCCTTAACTGCCCCTCATCTACCGCTACTTCTGCCGCATACCCGAAGACCGGCGCCCATAGACTGCCGACAGATTTTCCTATTCTGTGCGCATCAATGGATGCGTACGGCGATCAGGTATTTGGCGAAGTAGGTGGGCTTTGAACAGTTCGCATTACACCCGGTCCTTGTCATTTGCTACCGGTGTCGCCGTCCAGCGATACCTGAGCGCGGAAGAGGGGCTGACCGCAGCCAGGGCGGAGGGGTGCAGCCACTGGTACGTCGATGCGAGCCTGATGTCGGACATGCCGCACTGCTGGTCCGCGGAGCGCCGTCGCAGTCTCGCGGCAGCCGCCGCTGACCAGGGACTTTCCCCCATCCTGCACGGCAACTTCCGGGCGCCGCTGGCCTCCGAGATACCGGAGGTCCGGGCGGCGTCCCTGCAATACGTGCGCAGCGAGATCGAGTTGGCCGCCCGTATCGAAGCCACCTCGCTCGTCATACACGGCGGTGCCTTCGTCGAGCCGCGGCCGACGAAGGCGCACCGGGACGCGGCGCTCGAAAGATTCTTCTCCGTCCTTTCCGAGGTGGTGCGGGAAGCGACCGAGAAGGGGGTCGACGTCTGGCTGGAGAACCTCTCCTACTACCCGAAGTACCGGCCCTTCTCGTATGTCTTCACGCGGGACATGGACTTCGCGGCGGCGATGGACGCGATTCCGGATATCAAGTTCATTCTGGATGTCGGTCACGCCAACGTGAACCAGTCGGCCGCCGCGCCCGTGTTCGAGAAGTTCTCGTCGTCGATCGCGGCCCTGTCGCTGAGCAACAACGCCGGTGACCAGGACGCGCATCTCGCCCTCGACGACGGCACCCTCTCGATCCGGGACATCACCCACGCCATCCGGGCACAGGAGTGGCGGGGAATCATCGCCTTCGAGACCCGCAACCAGAGCGTCGAGGCCGGCATCGACTACCTCACCGGGATCTGGGAGTCCGCTCCCGGCTCCGCCGCCTGAAGTCCCTCCGCCAGGCCCCTCGGCGTGGGACGGCTGTACAGGTCGCGCATGCTCACCGAACCGAAGCCGGCTTTACGCAGCGCGGCCAGCAGTCGTACGGCCAGCAGCGAGTTGCCGCCCATCTCGAAGAAGTGATCCTCCGGGCCCATGTCGGCGGCGATCACCACACGCCAGACCTCCAGCATCGCCGAGACCGGGTCCGTACGGTCCACGGCCGGCCGCGGCGGCCGGTCGATCGCCGCGGCCGGCGGGCGCCGACGGGACGGCAGAGCCGCTTGGTCCAGTTTTCCATTGAGGGTGAGGGGCAGCGCCGGGAGGTCGACCAGGTCCGCCGGGACCATGTAGTCCGGCAGGACCGTCGCGATCCTGCGGCGTACGTCGGCGGTGGTCGAGCCCTCCTTGAGCACCACGTAACCGACCAGACGGGCGTGCGCGGGACCGGCCTCCTGCCCCGCGACCAGGACGGCGGCGTCCGCCGTTCCGGGGTCGTTGAGCAGCACCGACCGCACCTCACCCAGCTCGATGCGGAAACCCCGGATCTTCACCTGTTCGTCGAGCCGGCCCACATAGTCCAGCGTCCCGTCGAGCCGGAGCCGCGCCAGATCACCACTGCGGTACAGCCGTTCGCCGCTGAAGGGGTCGGACACGAAGCGTTCCGCGGTCAGTTCGGGCCGGTTGAGATAGCCGAGGGCGAGCCCCGCGCCGCCGACATACATCTCGCCCACGGCGCCCGGCGGCAGCGGCCGCCCCCGGCTGTCGCGTACCGACAGGGACCAGCCGGGGATCGGGCGGCCGATGCCGTGGATCCGCCGGTGCGCGTCCCACGACCGCACGTCCTGGGCCGTCACATGGACGGTCGTCTCCGTGATCCCGTACATGTTGACCAGGCGGCACTCGCCGTCCGGGTGGCGGCTGAACCAACCGCCGACCGTACGGGGATCGAACGCCTCGCCGCCGAGAACGATCAGCCGGGGGGCGTACGCCGTCTGCGTCCGGGCGTCCTGCGTCCGCGCGTCCATTTCGAGCAGTCCCGCGAAGGCCGACGGCGTCTGGCTGAGCACCGTGACACCTTCGCGGACCAGCAGCGCGTGAAAGTCCTCGGGGGACCGGGTCACCAGATACGGCACCACGGCCAGCCGCCCGCCGGTGAGCAGACAGCCCCAGATCTCCCACACCGAGAAGTCGAAGGCGGCCGAGTGGAAGAACGTCCATACGTCGTCGGGGCCGAGGGCCATGTCGTCGGTGGTCGCGTCCAGCAGCGCGAGGACATTGCCGTGGGCGACAACCACCCCCTTCGGGCGGCCGGTCGTCCCCGAGGTGTAGATGACGTACGCCGCGTCGTCGGGACCGACCACCGGAAGCTTGGCGCCCGCGGAGTCACCGGCGGCCGCCGTGAGCGCCTCCGGCCTGAGCACCACGGCGCCCCGGCCGGCCGGAAAGCCCGACAGGGACGTGACGACGACGGCGAGGTCCGCGTCCTCGGCGATGTGGCGGAGCCGCTCGTCGGGGGCCTGCGGGTCCAGCGGGACATACGCCGCACCCGTCTTGAGGACCGCCAGCAGCGCCGCCACCAGGTCGACCGTGCGCTTCAGACACACCCCGACGAACCGTCCTGGCGCGGCGCCCCGGTCCACGAGCACCCGCGCCCACGCGGTCGCCCGCTCGTCGAGTTCGCGGTAGGTCAGCCGCCGGGTCGCGTCGCAGACCGCGACGGCGTCGGGCTGTTCGGCGGCCAGCCGGGCCACCACCTCGTGGAGCGCGGTGGCGCGGGGCGGGGCGGTGCGCGGGGTACGTCCCGTACCGACGGCCGCGGCGGTGTCGGCGCCGTCCAGCAGGGCGAGGTCACCGACGGTCCGGCCGGCCGGGCCCTCGGCCAGCTGCGCCGCCAGGTGCACCGTGTGCCGCGCGAAGTCCCGCGCGACGGAGGGATGGACCGCGGCCGCGTCGTGGGCGTGCTCCGCCAGGGACACCTTCCCGTCCTGCCCCGCCACGTTCCGCCAGGTCAGCACGAGGGGCACAGCGTCCGGCGGGAGGGGGACGTACTCCTCGCCGGGTTCCTGCCGGGTCAGTACGAGGCACAGTGCGGGGACATCGTCCGCCACCGGGCCGCACGGCCCGGTCAGCGCCGCCCGGACCTGTGCGAGAAGGTCGCTGAGCGGCAGGTCGTCCCCGGCGGACAGCCGGATCTCCCTGACGCCCGGCGCCGGACCGGCCGGTTCCGTGGTGACGACGGCGAGCCGAACCGTGCCGCCGCGCTCGTACCGGGAGAGCGCCACGGCCGCGGCGGCCGTCGCCACCTCGGGGGTGAACTCACCCTCGGGCAGCGCCCGGAGGGGCGGCAGCGGGTCGTCGTCCGCGAGGCCCCACCGCGGCGCCGTCGCCGGCGACCATCCGGCGCCGCCGTGCGCGGACGGGGCAGGCTCCCGTACGAGCGCCGCCGCGTCGCACTCCGCCGCCGCCAGTCCATGGACGAGGGCGCGCAGCCCAGCGAGATCGAGAGCGCCGCGGCGGGCGACCGCCACCAGATCGGCGACCCCGTCGGGGTACCGCGTGAGGACCACGCGCAGCCCGAGGCCGCCGTGGCTCAGCGGGCGCCGCACCTCCCGCTGCCGCGCCCGGCCGGCGTGCGCCGTCCCGGCCGGCGTCCCGGCGTCCTGGACCCAGAAGCTGCCCACCCGGGTGGCGTCGGCCGACGCAGCGGCCCGCTCGATGTTCGCCCGCGCGGTACGGATCCGGGCCGCGTCGGTGAGCCGTACGGCGATGCCGTGTTCGGCGCTGTCGCCGAGGACGGTGGAACCCCCGGACCGGGGGCGGGGCCTGTCGGTCATGTCTCCTCCTCGTCGTGTCCGGGTGTCGCTCATCGCGCGGTGAATCCACCGTCGACGGTGACCGTGGTGCCCGTCACCTGACGGGAGTCGTCGCCGGCCAGCCACAGGACGGCGCCCGCCACGTCCTCCGGCTCCACCAGCGTGTTCATGGGCTGCGTGGTGACGAAGGCCTGTTCGTACTCGTCGGCGCCGACGTCGAGGCTGCGGGCGATCTCCGACAGCATCCGGCCCTCGACGTGCGAGGCGTCGCGCACCGAGCCGGGGCAGACGGCGTTGACCCGGACCCGCAGCGGGGCGAAGTCCAGAGCCGCCGCTTTCGTGAGGCCGACCAGGGCGTGCTTGGCGGCGACATAGGCCGCGAAGTTCCGGTAGCCCACCAGCCCGGCGGTGGACGCGATGTTGATGATGCTGCCCTCGCGCCGGCGCAGCATGTCGGGGGCGACCGCCCTGATCATGCGCCACGCGCCGGACAGGTCGACATCCAGCATCAACTGCCATGCGTCGTCCGTGATCTCGTGCACGGGTGTGCCCGAAGGAGCGGCGATCCCGGCGTTGTTGACCAGGACGTCGATCCGGTCGAAGCGCCGCAGCGCGGTGTCCACCGCCGCGGTCACGGCCGCGGTGTCGCGCACATCGGCGAGCACGCTCAGCGTCGTCGCACCGGCCTTCCGGCACAGGTGCGCGGTGCGCTCCAGCTGGGATTCGGTGGCGAGCGGGTAGGGCACGCCCCCGATGTCCCCGCCGGCGTCGAGGAGGACCAGATCCGCGCCCTCCTCGGCGAAACGCACCGCGCACATCCGGCCGAGACCCCGGCCGGCGCCGGTCACGACGACGGTCCTGCCCGCTAGCCGCATGCCGCACCGGAACCCGACGGGCGGTCCGCGAGCACGGTCCGCCGGGCGGCTTTGTCCAGCGTCGCTTCCATGAGACCGATCACCTGAGCGGCGGAGTCGGCCAGGTACATATGGCCCCCCGGCAGCTCGGCGTAGCTGAAGGAGCCGCTGGTGGCCGTCCGCCACCGCCGTGCGTCCTCCTCGGTCACCAGGGCGTCGTCGCTGCCGCGCAGGCTGGTGACCGGTGCCTGGATGGGGCAGTCCGACGCGGGGCGGTACGCCTCGTGCATCGCCACGTCCGCGCGCAGCGTGGGCAGCATCAGCTCCCTGAACTCGGGGGAGTCGAAGGCGGGGTGGCGGTAGCCGGCGAGCTCCTCCACCCGCGCGACGAACTCGTCGTCGGTCAGGTCGGCCTCCTGCTGAACGCGCCCCCGGTCCGGCGCCGGGGATCCGCTCACGAAGACATGCGCGACGGGCAGCTCCGTACGCTCTTCGAGGGCGCGGGCCAGCTCGTAGGCGAGGACGGCGCCGAGGCTGTGGCCGAACACGGCGACCCGGGAGTGCCCCCGCACGGCGTCGAGCGCCTCGGGCAGCAGCGTGTGCAGCGCACGGGCCACATCGCGGTGCGGCTCCTCGTCGGTGCGCTCCTCACGGCCGGGCAGCTGCAGGGGCGCCAGCCGGAGACCGGCCGGCGTCAGCCGCTGCCACTTCCAGAACAGGCCGGCGCCCGCACCGGCGTACGGAAGGCACAGGACAGGTACGGGTTCTGGTACGGGTTCTGAGCTCATGGCACCTCAATTCGTGTCGGGCCGCACCCCGGCCCGGCGGGAGCGCGGCCGGGGTGCGACACCGGGTTACGGGGCGGACGATGGCGTCTTACGGGCGGACGATGGCGTCGGGCCACGCGCCGGGTTCGTTGACCCGGGACACCAGCGGGAGGTCGCGGATGTCGTCGTGGTCGAGCACCCACATGAGGAACCGCTCGACGCCCATGCCGAAACCGGAGGTCCGCATCGGCGCCTCCTGGCGCATCCGGACGTACCAGTCGTACTCCTCCTCGCGGACGTTGTGCAGGGCGATCGACTTGCGCAGCTGGTCCGGGTCGTCGTGCCGCTCGCCGGAGCCGACGACCTCGCCCATGCCGAAGAGCAGGTCGGCCGCGAGGGCCGTGTGCGCCTCGTCGTTGCCGAATGCCTGGTAGAACGGCACCGACAGGGTGTCGAAGTGGGTCATCCACACGAACTCGCTCACCCGGGACATCAGCAGGCGCTCGCCCTTGCGGGTCAGCGTCCGCCAGTCGCCCTCGTCGCGCACACAGCCCTCGACATCGCCGAGGATGGTCACCGCCTCGTCGAAGGTGACCCGCGCGAACGGCGCGCTGTGCCCGGCCATGCGCTCCAGGTGGGAGACGTCGCCACGGGCCTCGGCCAGCTGGTCGCCGTGCCGGTCGAGAAGGGCGCGGGCCAGGGCCTTCACATAGCCGTTGACGTACCGGATGAGGTCGTCGAGACCGCCGGGTATCTCGCCCTCGCTGTGGGTGAACTGGTTGAGGTGCGTCGCGTCGGGGGTCTCGACACGGAACGACGGCATGATGGTGTAGCAGCCGCCCGGCGCGAGGCGGCAGCCGTATTCGAGCAGGAACTGCATCGAGTCCTGTAAGTAGGTGTCCACCCCGTTGACCTGGACCTTCACCGCTTCGGTGTCACTGCCGAATCCGGTGGGGCAGGTGATGGTGCGGGTGGTCAGCGGAAGCCACAGGCTTTTCAGCCCTTGGGAACGGGCGTAGTCCATGGTGGCCCACTGCACGGTGTCCTGCAGATCGGCGATGAGCGTGTACCACGGGGAGCGCAGGGCTGTCGCGAAGGCGGCGGGGTCGTTGCTGTCGAAGGTGGCCGGCGGGACGACGCGCGGCCGGGGGGTCAGGGGTAGCGACATGATGGACTTTCTCTCCTAGCCGTGCGGATGAGCTGCGGGCGGGATGTTCTGATTGCCGGCCAGGACGTTGTCCGGGTCGTAGCGGTGCTTGAGGGCCGCGAGCCGCTCGTAGCGGGCCGTGCCGTACACCTCGGCGACCTTGCCGGGCCGCTCGTCCTGCAGGTAGTTCACATAGGCGCCGCCGTAGTGCCACTCGGCGAGCCGCGCGACGCCCCGCCGGCTCCACTCGGCGTGCGCCGGGTCCTCGGCCGGATCGGTCCACTGGGCCGAGACGGTGCAGATGTACGGGGCGTCCCGCCGGGGGAACGCGGAGTCCTCGTCGGCGACGTCGCTGATGGCGCCGCGCAGGTACTCGAAGTCGATCGCCGACAGGGGCGACTCGATCTCCCGGGTGGAATCGAGGAGTTGGGCGATCGGACCCTCGGTCAGGTCGGTGAGGTAGCAGGACTTGGTGTAGTAGCGGTTGCCGTGCGGCTCCCCGTGGTCCCCCAGGGCCTGCAGCTCGGCGAACGACATCACCCGGGTCAGGGTGGCATCGGGCGCCGCGGCAGCGAAGAGCGGAGCGGTCCTGGCCGGCCCCTCGGCGGGGTCGCCGAACCAGGTGGCGGTCAGGAACAGCGCGGGGAGACCGCGCAGCCGCCGCGGGATCCAGTCGTGGTGGCCGGCCCGCTTCAGCGTGGCGACGGCGTGCAGGTCGACGCCCTGTTTCTCGGCGAACTCCCGGTAGCCGGCCAGCGCGGCCACCGCTGTGTCGAGGGGGAAGACACCCGTGTGGTGGTGTACGGGACCGACCGGCCGCAGCCGCAGGGTGAAACGGGTGACGACCCCGAGGTTTCCGCCGCCGCCCCGCAGCCCCCACAGCAGGCCGGCGTGGTCGTCCTCGGTGGCCTCGACGACCGTGCCGTCGGCCAGCACCACTTCGGCGGCCAGCAGGTGATCACAGGTCAGGCCCCACTTGCGGGCCAGCCAGCCGTATCCGCCACCGAGGGCGAGGCCGCCCAGGCCGGTGTGCGAGACGACGCCCGCCGGGCACGCCAGGCCGTGCGCGAGAGTGGCGGCGTCGACGTCCCGCAGCAGGCAGCCGCCCTGCGCCCGGGCGGTCCCCGTCCCGGGGTCGACGTCGACCCCGTTCATCAGCGACAGATCGATCATGACGGCGTCGTCGGCGACGGAGGTGCCGGCGACATTGTGGCCGCCGCCGCGCACGGTGACGGCGCGGCCGGACGCGGTGGCGTAGCGCAGCGCGACGCTGACATCGGCGGCGCCGGTACAGCGGGCGATCAGGCTCGGCCGGCGGTCGTGCATGCCGTTCCACACGGCGCGTACCTCGTCGTACGCCGCGTCGCCGGGGCCCAGGAGAGAGCCCTTGAAGTGGTTCCGCAGGAACGGTTCGGCGTTCTCTTGGGACACCGGTTCCAGCACGTCGGTCATCGGGGTTTGCCGCCTTCCGGTTCTTCAGGTGCGGTGGCCGTCAGTGGCCGAGCAGTTCGGCTGTGACAATCTCGGCGATGTGCTTGCGCGGCTCGGCGTCCATGGCCTCTTCGTGGCGGCACGCCAGGTCGTGGCCGACGAGCGTCTCCACGTAGGGCGCCCAGGCCGCCGGGTCGGGACGGGCCGCGCCCCGGCTGTGCGTCGCGGTGAAGTAGAGGGTCCGGCCGCGGACCCGGGCGGGCCGGTGACCGGCCACCAGCCGGCTGCTGTTGACGCCGACGGTGAGCAGTCGTTGGAACGTGGCGGCGTCGAGGCCGAGCCGCTCCCGTGCGGTGGCCCGGAGGCCGGTCAGCACCGACTCGATGCCGGCGGCCGGTATGTCCTCGGCGTCGGCCGCCGGTACGAGCGTGGCCAGCAGGCCGTACTCGTCCCATTGCGCCGCCGTCGCCCAGGGCGGGTAGGGCCAGACCTCGCCCGGATA
This sequence comes from Streptomyces sp. NPDC058198, assembly GCF_042882605.1. NCBI lineage: Bacteria > Bacillati > Actinomycetota > Actinomycetes > Kitasatosporales > Streptomycetaceae > Streptomyces > Streptomyces sp. NPDC058198. Next base: position 256,353 of record NZ_JBHVVP010000005.1, on the reverse strand, counting down.
CGCGTCGACGAGGGCGAGCAGGCCGACGCGGGAGCCGTCGTCCTGCAGTCGTCCGGCCAGCGCGTGGGCGATGTTGCCGCCGAGCGACCAGCCGAGCAGCCGGTACGGCCCCTCGGGCTGGACGCGGCGTATCTCCGCCAGCATCCGGTCGAGCATCTCGTTCATGCCGGCGGGCGGCACACTGCCCGCCACCAGGCCGGGCGCCTGCAGGCCGTACAGCGCGCAGTCCTTGGGCAGATGGGCGGCGAGTCCCGCGTAGCTCCAGGCGAGTCCGGTCGCGGGGTGGACGCAGAACAGCGGGCGCGGATCGCTGCCGGCGCGCAGCGGCAGCAGCACCTCGTGGTCGTCCTGCGGCTCGCCCGACCCGACGGCCGCGAGCAGGCCGGCGACGGTGGGGGCCTCGAACAGGGTGCGGACCGTCACCCGCAGGCCCAGCACCGACCGGATACGGCTGAGCATCCGCATCGCGAGCATGGAGTGCCCGCCGAGGTCGAAGAAGCTGTCCTCCACGCCGACCCGGGGCAGCCCGAGCGCCTCGGCGAACAGCGTGCACAGGATGGTCTCCTGCGGGGTGCGCGGCGGAACGCCCGCGGCCGTCGACGGCGCCTCGGGGACCGGCAGGGCGTGCCGGTCCAGCTTGCCGTTGGGGGTCACCGGCAGTTCGTCCAGCGCCACGAAGAACGCCGGGACCATGTACTCGGGCAGCGCCCGCGCCGTGCGCCGCCGTACCGAGGCGACATCGAGCGCCGCGCCGTCCGCCGGCACCACGTAGGCCACCAGGCGCTTGTCGCCGGGCCGGTCCTCGCGGGCGAGGACCATGGCCTGGCGCACCCGCGGATCCCGTTCGACGACGGCCTGGACCTCTCCCGGTTCGATCCGGAAGCCGCGGATCTTCACCTGGTGGTCGGCCCGGCCCATGAACTCCAGTTCGCCGTCGGCGTTCCAGCGCACCAGGTCGCCGGTGCGGTACATCCGTTCACCGGGAGCGCCGAACGGACTGGCCACGAACCGCTGCGCGGTGAGCTCGGGGCGGCCCGCGTAGCCCCGCGCGAGCCCGGCTCCGCCGACGTACAGCTCGCCCACGGCGCCGGCCGGGAGCAGCTGGAGATACTCGTCCAGTACGTACGCCTGCATATTGCGCAGGAGCCGGCCGATCGGCGCCCGGTCGGCGCGGAAGTCCTCGCTCGCGTCGATCACCGAGATCGACACGTCGTCGGAGCACTCGGCGGGGCCGTACACATTGGCGAGCGGGATCCCGGGGTGCCGGGCGAACCAGCGGTCGACGAGGTCGGGCGGGAGTTCCTCGCCGTGTACCAGCATCCACCGCAGCCCTTTGAGCAGGCCGACGGACGTGTCGTCGAGATCCCACATGTCCAGGACCGCCCGCAGCACCTGCGGCACGATCTGCACCACCGTGATGGACTCGTCGGCGATGCAGCGGGCCAGCGCCAGCGGATCGCGGGTGGTGTCCTCGTCCAGGACATGCACCCGTCCGCCGGTGAACGGCATGGTCAGCGCCTGCCACACCGAGACGTCGAAGGTCAGGGGCGCGTTGAAGGCCATCGTGTCGCGTTCGTCGAGGCGATAGAGCTCGGCCACTGCGTGCAGATGGTTCGACAGGCCCCGGTGCGGGACCAGTACGCCCTTGGGCCGGCCGGTGGAGCCCGAGGTGAACACGGCGTACGCGAGCAGGCCGGGGGACGCGCCGAGATCCGGCCGCCGCCAGTCCCGCGTCTCGTCCGGTACGCCGTCCGCCTCGACCACCGTCACGCCGTCGAGCCCCCCGGCGGTCAGCAGCCCGGCCCGCTCGCGCAGCCCGGACGCCGCCACCAGATAGCGGGCGGAGCTGTCCGCGATCATCTGCCGGGCCCGCTCCGTCGGCAGCGTGCCGTCCAGTGCCAGGTAGCCGCCGCCCGAGCCGAGCACCCCGAGCGCGGTGGCGACGAACCAGGCGCTGCGGTCGGAGAGGATCGCGGTGAGGGCGTCGGGGCCCGCGCCGGCCCGGGCCAGGGCGCGGGAGACGCGGTCGGCCGCGTCGGCCAGCTCCCGGTAGGTGTAGCGGACGCTCGCGTCGGAGACGGCCACGGCGTCCGGCCGCCGCTCGGCCCACTCGCGGATCCGCCGGCCGAGATCGACGGCGGTCTCGGTCCTGACGGGGCCGTTCCACCGGGTCAGTTGCCGGTGCCGCTCGGCCTCCGACAGGACGGACACCTCGCGGATGCGCACCGCCGGATCGTCGGCGACCGCCGACAGCAGCCGCACCAGGCGCTCGCCCATGGTCCGCACGGTCGCTTCGTCGAAGAGATCGGTGGCGTATTCGAGGGAGGCGAGCAGCCCGGCCGGGCCGCCGTGCTCGTCACGCCGGTCGCCGAAGTCGACGGACAGGCTGAACTTCGCGGTGTCGGTGGTCCGGCGCAGCACCGTGCTCTCGACACCGGGCAGGCTCAGAGCGTCGCCGGGCCGCCCTTCGTTGAGCGCCAGCATGACCTGGAACAGCGGGTGCCGGTCCGGGGACCGCGGCGGATTGAGGGCCTCGACGAGCCGGTCGAACGGCACCTCCTGGTGGGCGTAGGCATCGAGGTCCGTCGTGCGGACGCGGCGCAGCAGCTCCCCGAAGGAGGGGTTGCCCGAGGTGTCGGTGCGCAGCACGACCGTATTGACGAAGAAGCCGACCAGGTCGTCCAGCGCGTCGTCGGCGCGGCCGGCCACCGGGGTGCCGAACGGGATGTCCGTACCGGCGCCGGAACGGGTCAGGAGCACCGCGACGGCCGCCTGGAGCAGCATGAACAGGGTGCAGCCGTGCTGGTGTGCCACGTCGAGCAGCCGGCCGTGCAGCTCGGGTCCGACCGTGAGCTCGACGGTCTCGCCCCGAAAGGCGCCGGCTCCCTCGGCGCCGTCCCGCGCCGGCAGCCGCACCCGGTCGCAGGGCAGCGGCAGTTCCTCCGGCAGCCCCGCGAGAGCGTCACGCCAGTGCCGCAGCTGCGTGGTGAGGAGGCTGCCGGGATCCTCGTCACTGCCGAGCAGCTCGCGCTGCCACAGCGTGTAGTCGCTGTACTGCACCGGCAGCGGCTCCCAGGCCGGCGCCCGGCCCTCGTACCGGGCGCCGTAGGCGGCACTGACGTCACGCAGCAGCGGCGTCAGGGACCAGCCGTCGCAGACCACGTGGTGCAGGACCAGAGCCAGTACGTGGTCGTCGGCCGCGACCCGCAACAGCCAGGCCCGGGTCGGCAGGTCGGCGGTCAGGTCGAACGGACGCCGCACCGCCGCGAGCAGGTCGGCGTCGAGCCGCTCCGGGCCGCTGTCGGCCACCTGGAGGGCGAAACCGGTCTCCCGCAGGGGAAGCACCCGCTGGTACGGCTCGCCGTCGCTCTCGCCGAACACCGTCCGCAGGCTCTCGTGCCGCTCCACCACATCGGCGAGGGCCGCGTCGAGCGCCGGGACGTCCAGGGCGCCGCGCAGCCGTACGATCACCGGCACGTTGTACGTCGAACTCGGCCCTTCGAGCCGGTTCAGGAACCACAGGCCCTGCTGCGCGAACGACAACGGAAACACGGTCATTCCTCCCCGTACCGGGCCGGCGGACGGACCACGGCCGCCGTCACGACCGGCGGGTCAGTTTGGGACGGGGGGCCGTGGACGCCGGGCTGTGCTCCAGGGCGGCCACGACGCCGTGCGCCGTCGGGTGGTCGAGGATCTGCTTCAGTTCGATTCCCCGGCCGGTGGCCGACCGGATCTGGTTCCACAGCCGCATCAGGCGCAGCGAGTGCCCGCCGAGCCGGAAGAAGTCGTCGTCCATGGAGACCGAGGGCAGCCCCAGGACCTCGGCGAAGATGCCCGCCACGGTGATTTCCAGCGGGGTGTCCGGAGCCCGCCCCGGTCCTGCGGGCGCCGTGGCCGTCACGGGATCGAGGGCGGCGAGCGCCGCTCGGTCGATCTTGTGGTTGTGGTTCCGCGGCATCTCGTCGAGCCGCAGGAACGCGGACGGGACCATGTAGTCCGGGAGTTCCCCGGCCAGCGCGGCCCGCAGGTTGTCCGGGTCGAGCGGGGTCTCGGACGTGAAGTAGGCGCACAGGACGGACAGGCCGGCGGCGCGCGGGAGCAGCAGCACCACGGCGTCGCGCACGGCGGGCAGCTGGGACAGCCGGCCCTCGATCTCGCCGAGTTCCACCCGGAAACCACGGATCTTGACCTGGTTGTCCGCGCGGCCGAGACAGTCGAGGAGCCCGTCATCGGTCCAGAGCGCGATGTCGCCGGTGCGGTACAGCCGCCCGGGGACGCTCGCGCCACCGCTGACGAACGCGGCGGCCTCCAGCTCCGGCCGGTTGACATAGCCGTCGCTGAGTCCGTCGCCGCCCACATGCAGCTCGCCGGGTACGCCGATGGGCTGGGGGTTTCTGTCCCGGTCGAGCACCCAGGCGGTGGAGTTGGCGACGGGGCGGCCGATCGGAACCCTGCCGTGGTAGCGCCGGGTGACGCGGTGCGTGACGGAGAAGGTGGTGTTCTCGGTGGGACCGTAGCCGTTGATGAACACGCTGTCCGGGCAGGCGCTCATCGCCTCGGCGATGTGCCGCGCCGACACCGCCTCACCGCCGACCAGGACCTGACAGCCGGCGAGGACCGAAGGGTCCTCTTCGACGAGCTGGTTGAACAGGGTGGAGGTGAGCCAGATCGTGTTGACCCGGTGCCGCGAGATCGCGGCGCCGAGGTCCACCGGATTCAGGACGGTGTCGCTCGGCACGAGCACGAGGGTACCGCCGTTGAGCAGCGCGCCCCAGAACTCGAACGTGGTGGCGTCGAAGGCGATTGCGCCGGTCTGCAGGATCCTCGTGGTGTCGGAGAGGTGTACGTAGTCGGTGTCCCGGACCAGCCGGACGACGGCGCGCTGGTTGACCAGGACGCCCTTCGGCCCGCTCGTGGTGCCCGAGGTGTACATCACGTACGCGGCGTCCTGTGGCCCTACGGCGAGCTCCGGCAGCGGGCCGGCCGGAGCGGGGTACGGCTGGGTGAGGTCGAGCACGGGGAGGTCCGCGGTGACCGCCGGGCTGTCCGTCAGGAGCAGTTCCGCGCCGCTGTCGGAGAGCACGAAGTCCCTGCGGCCCGCCGGGAGGGTTGAGTCGACGGGCACATACGCGGCGCCGAGGCGGAGAATGGCGAGTACGGCGGCGATCAGGCGGGGCGAGCGCTCCAGCATGAACGCGACCCGGCTGTGCCGACGGACCCCCCGGGCGTGCAGGACGTCCGCCAACCGCAGTGCTTCCCGCTCCAGTTGCCCGTACGTCAGGGAGGTGTCCCGGTCGCGGACGGCTTCCTCATCGGGACGGCTCGCCGCCTGGCCGGCGAAGAGCTGGTAGATCGAGGCGTCGCGCGGATAGGGCCGCTGGGTGTCGGTGAACCCGCGCAGTCGCTCGTACTCGGCGTCGGTCAGCAGCTGGAGTTCGCCTATGGGCAGGTCCGGGCGCTCGGTGATCCGGCGCAGGAGGGTGACCAGATGGCCCAGCATGCGCTCGGCGAACGCCGAAGGAAGGACGTGCTCGTGGCAGTCCAGGTGCAGTGTGACGCCGTCGTCGGCCGTGGCCTCGGTGGAGAGGACGAGATCGGCGCCGGGCCCGCCGGCGGCGGGCCCGTCCACGACACAGATCACCTTCGGCGGCACGGCGTCCGCCGTGCGCGGAGCTTCGGCGATCCCGGCCAGGCCGGCGGCCACGGCGTGGCGGTGCTCCGCCGCGGTCAGGGCGGACGGCATGTGGCTGACGACCGACGCGGCGGCCCCGTCCGCCGGCCAGGACGCCCGGCGGACCCCGATGCGGAACGCGAGTCCGTTGCTGTACTTGCGGAAGAGGATCAGAGCCGCCGAGAGGACGAACTCGTCTCCGCTACCGCCGAGTTCCCTGACCACCTCGGTGGGGAGTGGCGTCGACCGCCGCACCGTCCCGCAGGGTCCGGCGAGCGAGCACGAGCCGCCGAACGGGAGCCAGGACGGGACATCGGCTTCCTCGGGGGGAACGTCTCCCACGATCATCTGTCACCACTTCCGATCCCTTTATCGTTCCACGCGGAAAATGACGCGCATCCGCCCGGAAAAGCGCACGCGAGAAGCCGTGGGATCAATGCTAGGTTCTGTCGCCGAGTCCCAGCGGCAGATGTTTCGGCAGGAGACCGGCAGTTAGCGGAAGCCATAGCCGCCGGAAACGAAAGCGAATCCTGGACGGATTCGCCTGTCAGTGCTGCGACAGTTTCAGCCCGTTGACACTCCGGACGCCGTCCTGGAAGCGGAACTCGAAGGTGAGTGCGGCGCGCGCCTCGTCAATGGTGCGCATAACCGCTTCATGGCCCTCGCACACCCCGGAAATGGTGTCCAGGGTCAAGGTGGTGGTACCGCCGGGAAGCGGGTCGCCCGGGCGGACGAAATTCCGGTAGGCGGTCACGCCCGGTATCTCGCGGACGGCCTCGGCCCCCTGGACGGCCAGCAGGGTGGAGGGGGCCAGCGGCGCGAGGTTGTTGTACTGGAAGTGGACTTTTCCGCCGAAGTCGAAGGTCGGCAGATAAGGCTGCTCGCCCAGGGCCATGAGACCGGCGACACGGACAAGATCCAGGCCGCACGCCTCACGGGCCATCATGTTCACATGGCCCGAGAGTCTTCCGTTGAGCTCGATGAGGCGCGGTCCTCCGGGGGTGAGCTTCAGCTCGGTGTGGGCGTATCCGCTGTCGGCGCCCACCGCTTCCAGGGCCCGGGTGACGAGGTCGAAGATCTCCTGCTCCTCGTCGCGCGGCAGATGGCTGGGCCAGATCCGCCCCGTCCCCCGGAACGGGGGCATGACCGGGGATTTGCCGGTGAGCACCAAGTGCGTGATGCCCGACGGCGTGCAGGCGCTCTCGACGGAGACATAGTCGCCGAACGGTTCGCTCGGCCGGCCCTCGAGGAACTCCTCCAGGATGAAGGGGGCCCAGGCGCCGGCCGCGGCGATGGCGTCGAGCCGCGCGTGGACGGCGCGGGCGTCCGCCTCGGACCGCATGGCGTAGGCGTCCTTGCTGCGCGACCCCGTCACCGGCTTGACGACCGAGGGCAGGCCCACCGTCCGCAGTGCCTCGTCCCAGTCGCTCAGCGAGTCCAGCACGCGGGTGCGCGTCCGGTCGACGCCCGCCTCACGCAGCACGCGGCGCTGCATGCCCTTGTCGGTGTAGAGCCGGGCCGTGTGCGGGGACAGGCCGGGAAGGCCCGCCGCGGCCGCGAGTTCGGCGGCCGGGCGGATCATGTCCTCGCAGAAGGTGAGGATGCCGTCGGGTGCGATCTCCCGGATGAGCTCCGCGTCCGCGTCGGCGTGCCCGGTGAGCGTCCGGATCTCGCCGAGCAGTTCCATGACCGGCAGCAGCTGGTCCACATGCGCGGATGCGCGCGGGACGAGGAAGACGATGTCACCCAGGTCGGCGAGGCCCGCACCGATCTCGCCGGCGGGCGCCGCGCCCGCGTCGTACAGGACGGCGAACAGCGGCCGGGAACGGTCGGTCATGAGCGGATTCCCCGTTCGTCCTGGGTGGTCCGCCCGGCCGGGCTGACCGGATTCGCCACCAGCGCCACCAGTGCCTGCCGCAGCGAACTGGCGTGGGCCTCCACGGTGGGGCGGGCCACATAGGCCGAGTCGAAGCCGATGCGGATCTGGCCCTCGGTGCCGGAGATCTCGACATTGACGTGGAACGGGAAGCTGGGCTTGCCCCTGCGCCACCGGCCCCGGGTGGGCACCGATGTCAGCCGGTCCAGCTCCTCGTAGGCGTGGAAGTTCATGAAGTTGAAGGTGACGTCGAAGGCCGGCCGGCCGAGCCGCTCGACGACCAGCGCCTGCGGGAAGGCCTGATAGGGGGCGCTCTTGCTCTCGGCGTCCGCCGCCGCCCTGATGAGACCCGCCCAGGTGTCGTTCACCGTCGGGAAGCGCACCGGCAGCGTGTTCAGGAAGAGTCCGGTCGCGAGGTCGGAACCGGCGCTCACCGGGCGGGTGTTGAACACGACGCCGGTGACGATGTCCTGCTCGCGCCGGGTCCAGGTGCCCAGGGCCCGCACATGCGCGGCGAGCGCGATGGCCTTCACGGAGACGCCGAGCATGCGGGCCACGCCGTTCAGGGACCGTACGAGGCCGGCGTCGAGGCCGAGTTCGCAGCGCTGGTCCGCGTTGGGGATCTTGTCGTGCTTCGAACCGTCGAAGAGCAGGGGCTCCACGTCCGCCTGGCCGAACCAGTGCTCGGCCGCGGCGGGTGAGGCCGCGGCCGACTGCTCGGCGGCGATGAAGTCGTTCTGTACGGCGGCGGACAGCGCGGGGAGTCCGGCCTCCTGGCCGCCGCACTCGGCGGAATAGAGGGTCATCAGTTCCACGGCCAGCCTGCTCAGGCTCCAGCCGTCGAGTACGGCGTGGTGGGCGGCCAGCACCAGATGGAAGGACTCCGGCAGAACCACCACATGGCAGCGGACCAGGGACGGGGTCCGCCAGTCGATCGGCGAGGCGAGGCGGCGGTCGCACCAGTCCCGTACCAACTCCTCGGCCTCGTCGGCGCCGGTCGCCCGGTCGATGCTCAGCTCGGGCTCGGCGTCGGCCCAGACCAGCTGCGCGGGAACCGAGAGACCGCCGAAGTCGAAGGCGGTGCGCAGGGCGGGGTGGCGACGGCAGAGCGCGGTCAGGGCGGAGCGGAAACCCTTCTCGTCGAAAGGCGCGCACACCTCCCAGCCGTCCATGCTGTGGTAGAGCAGCGGGTCCTGGCTGGTCTCGCAGAGGTAGAGCATGCCGATCTGCAGCGCCGACGCGGGCAGCGCGTCCGCCACCCCCTCGGGGACCAGGGCGCGGTCCCGCGGATCGAGGAGGGAGAAGGCGGCGGCTTCCGGTGTCCCGCCGCCCGGCGCCCCTGATCCGTCGCCGGCCAGCGCTTCGATGACCGAGGGAACGCCCATCATGCCGCGCACCGATTGCCGCACCATCAGATCGCGGAGGGTGATCGGAATACCCTTCGCGCGCGCGTCATTGACGACGCGCACCGCGGTCAGTGAGTCTCCGCCGAGCGCATAGAACTTGCTGTCCATGTCGATGTCCTGGACCGACAGATTTTCCCGGAGCACGGCCAGGAGAACGTCGGCCGGGTCTTTCCGTAATTCCTCCATGCCCAGCTGTTCCCTTCATTGTGTGACAGTGAATCGGCGACACGAAGAAGAAGTGTGACCGGGGCGCTTTTTCCGGACGTCCGCTAGCTGAGCGACATTTCCGCGGCCGGGATGTCACGTGTCTTCCGAAGAGGCGAGAACACGACGAACAGCGAGGCACTCCACATGCCCGCCGCGCAGACCCAGAGCGCCGGCCTCAGCCCGGCATAGGTGGCGAGCAGGCCACCGAACAGGGAACCGAGCGGGATGACGCCGTAGGCGATCCAGAGGTAGACCGCGCTCACCCGGCTGAGCACCTCGGGCGGGCAGACGAGCTGCCGGTAGGAGAGAGAGGCGGTGTTGAACATGGTGCTGTTGGCCGACAGGGCGGCCAGGCCGATGGCGTACAGGGCGATGCCCCAGCCCGGCAGCGACAGCGGCATCAGGAAATACAGCGGGCCGGGCACCAGCATGGAGACCCAGATGATCCGGGCGCTGCCCACCCGGGCGGTGATACGACGGGCGAAGGCTCCGGTGATCAGGCCGCCCACGGAACCCAGCGTGAACACCACCCCGACGGCCCCCGCGCTGGCATGCAGATCGCGGAGCATGAAGGTGACCGCGATCGAATTGGCGGCCGTCACGAAGAAGTTGGACACACTGGTGCACACGAGCAGATGGCGCAGGATGGGGTGACGGCGCACGAACGTGAGCCCTTCCCCGATGGCGGCCTTGAAGGACACCCGGTTCGAACCGGCCGGTTCACCCTGTTCGGACTTGGGTACGCGCATCAGGCCCAGGGTCACGGCACTGAGCGCGTACGTGAGCACGTTGGCGTACAGCGTGCGGGAGGCGCCCACCAGCCCGATCAGTGCGCCGCCCAGGCCCGGTCCGCTCAGCTCCGCGAGCGATTCGCTCATGGCGAGTTTGCCGTTGCCGTCGACCAGTTGGGCGGTGCGCACCAGTTTCGGCAGCTGGCTCCGGTAGGCCACCGTGAACAGCACCGTGAGCACACCGGAGACGCCGACGATCACGTACAGGTACCAGAGGCTCAAGTGGCCGCCCAGCGCGACCAGCGGAACCGACAGGATCAGCAGCATGCGGGCCGCGTCGCAGAAGACCATGATCTTCTGCTGGTCCAGCCGGTCGGCGAGCACGCCCGCCGGCAGGGAGAACAGCAGGTAGGGAAGCCAGCTGAGGGAGGTCAGCAGGGATACCTGCAACGCGCTGGCGTGCAGGATGTCGAGGGCGAGGATCGGCAGGGCGATCAGCGCGATGCGCGGACCGAGCGTCCCCGCCCCCTGCCCGAACCACAGCAGCATGAAGTTCCGGTTGCGCCAGAGCGAGCTCTCCTCACCTGCCGCGGCGTCCTGCTTCGACGCCGTCTGCGTCATGCGGTTCGTCCTCCCCCGGTCGGCGGGGCAGTCGCCTCGCCCGTGCGTCCCATAGTGCCCAGCAACCGCAGCCTGCCACAGAGAGGCAGGGGGAACTACCGATCAACTGCCGATTCGATTGCCCCTTCCGCCGCCCCGCCCCCGGGTCGGCGGTGAGCGGTCACGGGACAGGTCTCAAGGAGGCCACGGCTTCGGGGGCCCTGGTCAGGTAGGCGCGAATGACGTTGAGGACGGTGAATTTGACAAGGTTGTCGCCACCCGGCGTGACCTTCGCTATGAGACCGCACTGGAGGAAGACATGCACGGCGCGGGCGACCTGCGCCCACGGGATACCGATACGCGCCACCACCATGGCCACGGTCCAGGAGCCGGACCAGTCCGCGAGCCGGAGCAGCAGCTCGCGATAGCGCGGTGGCTGCGCGGCGATGGCCTCGTGCACCGTCGTCGCGAGGTCGACCCGGTCGCCGGGGTGGGTGGCCAGCAGATGCGGTTCGTCACGGGCCATCCGCCCGATCTCCTCCGCTGAAACGATCATGAACCAGGAGGCGGCCGCCTCCAGGGCGCCCGGCAGGCCGTCGAGCCGCCGGCAGACCTCCGCGCAGACCGTCAGCACGGTCTCGTCCGGCTCGAAATCCGACTGCGCGTCCGTGATCAGCGCGAGCAGCAGAGCCACGGCCGGCGACGCGGTCACCTCGTCCCGGCCGGCGGACCTCGCCGCTACGGGGAGCGGGGCCAGGGCCAGCCGGTGTTCCTCGGGTAGCCCCTCCGGCGTGCGGGCCGTTTCGAGTATGCGTAAGTTCCGGCAGTTCCGGATCATCTTCCACTTGGCGGCGTGCTGCACCTGACCCGGGTCATTGCCGTCCAGGACAAGGAGCACGGCCCGGTCCCCGATCAGCCGGACCAGCTGGTCGATACCGTCGTCGCTGAACGCCACCAGCTCGTCCACGCTGTGGTACCAGGCCTTCTGGTTCCTGTCGGGCCGGAAATACCCCTCGGCGTCCGGCCCGCCGTCCCCGGTTCCCTGCCGCAGGGACACCCACAGGGTGGGCATGCCGTGCAGTGCGGCGAGCTCTTGCGCCACCGCGTGGGCCAGCCGGGTCTTGCCCACGCCCCCGAAGCCCGTGATGGCCGTGATCCGTCCGTGTTCGCCCAGTACGCGCTTGAGTATCGCGTCGAGCTCCCGCTCGCGTCCCCGCAGCGGCTGGCCCACCTCGGTGGGCGACATGGTGAGCGTGTCGAACAGCGCGTCCCCCGCTTCGCGTCCCGAAGCCAGTTCGAAGGAGACCCGCTCCCGCGCGGACAGCTGTAACGCGTCCGCGAGCAGGCGCACCGTGTCGCGGCGCGGGACCGCCACCTGCCCCTGTTCCAGATTGCGGACGGCCCGCACGCTCATCGTGGCGAGGCCGGCCAGTTCGGTCTGCGTCAGCCGACCGCGTTCCCGGTACTTGCGTAACTGCTGGGCGAAGTCTTCACTGTTGGCTGCAACAATCACTGCGATAGCTCCATGAGTGGTAGCTCATAGGTGCGAGCCCGCCGACCTGGTTGTGCGGCGGGCTCGGGAATCTAAAGTTGCTACCCCTCTTGCGAGGCGTTGATGCTGCGCCGGCGGACGCACCCCGCGTACGGCCGCCGGCGGATCCGGTCGGCGGGCGTCAGCCCGTCAGGCCCAGCTCGCGGGCGATCAGCATGCGCTGGACCTCGCTGGTGCCCTCGCCGATCTCCAGGATCTTGGAGTCGCGCCACATCCTGGCCACCGGGTATTCGTTCATGAAGCCGTAGCCGCCGTGGATCTGGGTGGCCTCGCGGGCGTTGTCGACGGCGACCGTCGAGGAGTACAGCTTCGCCAGCGCGGCTTCCTTCTTGAACGGCTCGCCGTGGGTGAGGCGGGAGGCCGCGTCGCGCCAGCCGATCCGCGCCATGTGCGCGCGCATCTCCATGTCGGCGATCTTGAACTGGATGGCCTGGTTGTCGCCGATCGGCCGGCCGAAGGCGTGCCGCTCCTTGGCGTACGTCACCGACTCGTCCACACAGCCCTGGGCGAGGCCCGTCGCCAGCGCGGAGATCGCGATCCGGCCCTCGTCGAGGATGCGCAGGAACTGGGCGTAACCGCGGCCCTCCTGGCCGAGCAGGTTCGCCAGCGGCACCCGTACGTCGGAGAAGGACAGCTCACGGGTGTCCGAGGCGTTCCAGCCGACCTTCGAGTACGGGGCGGCGACCGTGAAGCCGGGGGTGCCGGACGGCACGATGATCGAGGAGATCTCCGGGCGGCCGTCCTCCTTGCGGCCGGTCACCGCCGTGACCGTGACCAGGCCCGTGATGTCCGTACCCGAGTTGGTGATGAAGCACTTGGACCCGTTGATCACCCACGCGTCGCCGTCCCGCACGGCGGTGGTGCGGGTGCCGCCCGCGTCCGAGCCGCAGTCCGGCTCGGTCAGGCCGAACGCGCCGAGCAGCTCGCCCGAGCAGAGGCGGGGGAGCCACTCCTGCTTCTGCTCCTCCGTACCGAAGCGGTAGACCGGCATGGCGCCCAGGGAGACGCCCGCCTCCAGGGTGATTGCGACGGAGGAGTCGACGCGGGCCAGCTCCTCAAGGGCGATGCCGAGGGCGAGATAGTCGCCGCCCATGCCGCCGTACTCCTCGGGGAAGGGCAGCCCGAACAGGCCCATCCGGCCCATCTCGCGGACGATCTCGTACGGGAACTCGTGCCGCTCGTAGAAGTCGCCGATCTTGGGCGCGACGACCTCGCGGGCGAACTCCTCGACGGTGCGGCGCAGTTCTTCGTGCTCGGCGGACAGCCGGTGGTCCAGGGACATCGGTGCGGTCACTCCTTGTGGGAGAGGGCTCGGACGGTACGGGAGGGGCTGGGGCGGCCCAGCCGTTCGGCCAGCCAGACGCTGGTGGCGGTGAGCAGGCCGAGATCGACGCCGGTTTCGACACCGAGGCCGTTGAGCATCCACACGAGGTCTTCGGTGGCGAGGTTTCCGGTGGCGCTCTTCGCGTACGGGCAGCCGCCGAGGCCGCCCGCCGAGGCGTCCACGGTGGTCACACCGTGCTGGAGCGCGGCGAAGGTGTTGGCGAGGGCCTGGCCGTAGGTGTCGTGGAAATGCACACCGATGGCATTGGTCGGCACGCCCTCCTCGTTCAGCTCGGCGAGCAGGGTCTGCACATGGCCGGGGGTGGCGACGCCGATCGTGTCGCCGAGGCTCAGCTCGTCACAGCCCAGGTCCATGAGGGCCTTGGCGACCCGGACGACCTGATGGACCGGGACCGGGCCCTCCCAGGGGTCGCCGAAGCACATGGAGAGATAGCCGCGGACCCGCATCTTGTCCTCGCGGGCCCGGGCGACGACCGGCGCGAACATGGCGAGCGACTCGTCCACGGTCCGGTTGAGGTTGGCCTTGGCGAACGACTCGGTGGCGCTGGCGAACACGGCGATGTCGCGGGCGCCGAGGGCGAGCGCGCGGTCGAGTCCGCGCGCGTTCGGCACGAGGACGGGGAGCGCGACCGGGGCGCCGCCGCCGGAGCCGCGGAGGTCGTCGAGCATCGGGAACAGCTGCTCGGCGTCGGCCAGTTGGGGCACCCATTTGGGGTGCACGAAGCTGGTCGCCTCGATGGTGGTCAGTCCGGCCCCGGCGAGCCGGTGGATGAACTCCGCCTTGACCTCGGTCGGTACGACGGCCTTCTCGTTCTGCAGGCCGTCGCGCGCGCCCACCTCATGGATACGGACCCGGGGCGGCAGGCCCTGCGAGGCGACCGCCATGGGCAGTCCTTCGGTCATGACTCCTCCTGCGGGGTCTCCGGCGAGGTCCCCTGCGGGGTCTCCTGCGGGGTGGGGGCCGGGGCGACGACGGCCAGCACCTGGTCCATGGCGACCGTGGAGCCCGGGGTCACATCCAGCTCGGTGACGGTGCCGTCGTGCGGCGCGGAGATGACGTGCTCCATCTTCATCGCCTCGACGACGAGCAGACTCTGCCCCGCCACGACCTCGTCCCCGACGGCCACCTTCACGACGGTGACGGTCCCGGGCATGGGCGCGGTCAACGAGTCCACACCGCCCGCCCGGCCGGCCCCGAGCAACGCGGCCTCGACGGGGTCGTGGACCTGGGCGTGCCAGCTGTCCCCGTCCCTGCCGAGCCAGCTGCCCTCCGGTCCCGAGGCGTGGGCGAAGGTGTGGATGAGGCCGTCGCACTCGACGGAGAGGCGCGTCGCGGTCACGTCGAGCAGCCGGGCGCGGACCGGGGCGCCGTCGCCGAGCAGCAGCTCCGCCCCGGCGGCCGTTCCCCGGACGCGGACGGCCATCGGGTCCTGGCCCGGTACGCGCACCTGGTGGACGGCCCAGGCGGCCTCGCCGCCGAGGCGCCAGCCGCTGGGCACGGAGAACGGATCGGTCCAGCGGCGGGCGGAAGCCTCCCCAGTCGCACCCCCACCCGCGCCCGCGACGCCTGTCGTCCCTGCTCGGAGCGGTTCGGGTGCCAGCGCGTCGTGGCGCAGCAGCGCCGCCGCCGCGTAGACCTCGGGCGGGACGCCGTCGTCCACCAGCCCCGCCGCCTCGCGTTCGACCAGGCCCGTGTCCAGGTCGCCCGACACCACCGCCGGGTGGGCCAGGAGACGGCGCAGGAAGCCGGCGTTCGTCGGGACGCCCAGCGTGACCGTCTCCGACAGGGCCGCGCGGAGCTTGCGCAGGGCCGTGGCGCGGTCGGGGCCGTAGGCGATGACCTTGGAGAGCATCGGGTCGTACGCGCTGCCGATCTCCGTGCCCTCGGAGAGGCCCGAGTCGGTCCGTACGCCGTCGCCCTGCGGCTCGCTCAGCGCCAGCACCGTACCGCCGGAGGGCAGGAAGCCGCGGCTCGGGTCCTCCGCGCAGATCCGGGCCTCCACCGCGTGTCCGGAGAGCGTGATGTCGTCCTGGCCGAAGGGGAGTTTCTCGCCGGAGGCCACCCGCAGCTGCCACTCCACCAGGTCCAGGCCGCCCGTCCCCGCGACCGACACGGCCAGCTCGGTCACCGGGTGCTCGACCTGGAGCCGGGTGTTCATCTCCATGAAGAAGTACGACGCGGGGTCGCGGCCCGGGACGATGAACTCGACCGTCCCCGCGCCCGCGTAGTCGCAGGAGCGCGCCGCCTGGACGGCGGCCTCGCCCATCGCCGCGCGGGTCGCCTCGTCCAGCAGGACCGAGGGGGCCTCCTCGATGATCTTCTGGTGGCGGCGCTGGAGCGAGCACTCGCGCTCGCCCAGATGCACCACGTTCCCGTGGCCGTCCGCCAGGACCTGGATCTCGATATGGCGGGGGCGGTCCACCCACCGCTCGACCAGCAGGGTGTCGTCCCCGAAGGAGGACCGCGCCTCGCGCCGCGCCGCCGCGATCTCCTCGGCCAGCACCGCCTCCGACCGCACCAGCCGCATGCCCTTGCCGCCGCCGCCCGCCGAGGGCTTCAGCAGCACCGGCATCCCGATCCCCCTGGCCGCGTCGGCCAGTTGGGCGTCGCTCAGCCCGCTGCCCGAGGAGCCGGGGACGACCGGAACGCCCGCCGCCCGCACCGTCTCCTTGGCCCGGATCTTGTCGCCCATCAGATCGATGGCGGCGGCGGGCGGGCCGATGAAGACCAGCCCGGCGTCCGCGCAGGCACGCGCGAAGCGCGCGTTCTCCGCGAGGAAGCCGTAGCCCGGGTGCACGGCCTGCGCGCCGGTGCGGGCGGCCGCCTCCAGCAGCCGGTCGACGGAGAGATAGCTCTCCGCGGCCGCAGCGGGCCCGATCCGTACCGCGGTGTCGGCTTCCCGTACATGCCGGGCGTCCGCGTCCGCGTCGCTGAAGACCGCGACCGAGCGCACCCCGAGACCGCGCAGCGTGCGGATGACGCGCACCGCGATCTCGCCGCGGTTGGCGATCAGAACCGTGTCGAACATTCCCACCCTCACATCCGGAAGACGCCGAAGCCGGGGTCACCCAGCGGGGCGTTGGCACACGCGGTCAGGGCCAGACCCACCACCTGGCGAGTCTCCAGCGGGTCGATCACGCCGTCGTCCCACAGCCGCGCGGTCGCGTAGTAGGCGCTGCCCTGGGTCTCGTACTGGGCGCGGATCGGGTCCTTGAAGGACTCCTCGTCCTCGGCCGCCCACTCCTCGCCGCGCCCCTCGATCTGGTCGCGCTTGACGGTCGCCAGTACGGAGGCGGCCTGCTCGCCGCCCATCACCGAGATCTTGGCGTTGGGCCACATCCACAGGAAGCGGGGGGAGTAGGCCCGGCCGCACATCGAGTAGTTGCCCGCGCCGTACGAGCCGCCGACCACCACCGTCAGCTTCGGCACCCGGGCGCACGCCACGGCCGTCACCATCTTGGCGCCGTGCTTGGCGATCCCGCCCGCCTCGTAGTCCCGGCCGACCATGAAGCCGGAGATGTTCTGCAGGAAGAGCAGCGGGATGCCGCGCTGGTCGCACAGCTCGATGAAGTGCGCGCCCTTCTGGGCGGATTCGGAGAACAGGATGCCGTTGTTGGCGATGATCCCGACCGGATGGCCGTGGATCCGGGCGAAGCCGGTGACCAGGGTCGTACCGAACTCGGCCTTGAACTCCGCGAACCGGGAGCCGTCGACCACCCGCGCGATGACCTCGCGGACGTCGTACGGGGTGCGGGAATCCACCGGCACCGCGCCGTACAGCCCGGCGGGGTCGACCTTGGGCTCCTCGGCCGGCTCGACGGACCAGGGGAGCGCGCCCCGCCCGGGGAGGGTGGAGACGATGGTCCTGACGATCCGCAGCGCGTGCGCGTCGTCCTCCGCGAGATGGTCGGTGACCCCCGACGTACGGGAATGGACCTCGCCGCCGCCCAGCTCCTCGGCCGTGACGACCTCGCCGGTCGCGGCCTTCACCAGCGGCGGTCCGCCCAGGAAGATCGTGCCCTGACCGCGGACGATCACGGCCTCGTCGCTCATCGCCGGGACATAGGCCCCGCCCGCCGTGCAGGATCCGAGCACCGCCGCGATCTGGGGGATGCCGGCGCCGGACATGCGGGCCTGGTTGTAGAAGATCCGCCCGAAGTGCTCCCGGTCGGGGAAGACCTCGTCCTGCATCGGCAGGAAGGCACCGCCGGAGTCCACGAGATACAGACAGGGCAGCCGGTTCTCCAGGGCCACTTCCTGGGCGCGGAGGTGTTTCTTCACCGTCATCGGGTAATACGTGCCGCCCTTGACCGTGGCGTCATTGGCGACGATCACCACCTCGCGGCCGCTGACCCGGCCGATCCCGGCGATCACCCCGGCGGCGGGGGCCGCCCCTCCGTACATCCCCTCGGCCGCCAGCGGTGCCAGCTCCAGGAAGGGCGAGCCGGGGTCCAGGAGGGTGTCCACCCGGTCGCGGGGCAGCAGCTTGCCGCGCGCCGTGTGCCGGGCGCGGGCCTTCTCGCCGCCGCCGAGACGGGCCGCGGCCAGCCGGGCGCGCAGACCGTCGGCGAGCTGCTCATGGGCCGTCTCGTTGGCCCGCCAGGCCTCGGACGCCGGATCAGCGGCGCTCGCCAGCACGGGTGCCTGCTGCATCGCTCGTAGCTCCTTCGCCGGGCCTGCCGGGTTAATGGCCGTTAACGTTGTCGCTCCAAGGTTAACGATCGCTAACGGCCCTGTCTAGAATGATTTCCCATGAGCACCAGGACCGCGGCCCCGACCCGCCGCGAGCAGATCCTCAGCGAGGCCGCGCGCCTCTTCGCCGAGCGCGGTTTCCATGGGGTCGGTGTCGATGAGATAGGGGCCGCCGTCGGTATCAGCGGGCCCGGTCTGTACCGCCACTTCGCGGGCAAGGACGCGATGCTCGCCGAGTTGCTGGTCGGCATCAGCGGCCGGCTGCTGGACGGCGGGAAGCTGCGCGTGCGGGGCGCCGGGACGGCCGGCGACCCGGCGGCCGTGCTCGCCTCGCTGATCGACGGGCATATCGACTTCGCCCTCGACGACCGCCCGCTGATCACGCTCCACGACCGGGAGCTGGACCGTCTCAGGGAGAGCGACCGCAAGCTGGTGCGGCAGCTCCAGCGGCAGTACGTGGAGCTGTGGGTCGGGGTCGTACGGGAGCTGTACCCGGACGTACCGGAGTCACAGGCGCGCGGCGCCGTCCACGCCGTCTTCGGCCTGCTGAACTCGACGCCGCACCTCGGCTCGTACGGCAGTGGCCTGCCGGGGCGCGCGGCGACGGAGTCCCTGCTCCGCAGGCTGGCGCACGGCGCCTTCGCCTCGCTGGGCGAGACGGACGGGACGGAAGGGGTGGACGGGGCGGGCGAGACGGACGAGCGGGCCGACGGCGCGGCCCACGCGTAGCCGGACCGCTCGGAGCGTGGGATGAGCGGCACAGCGCGTGCTCCTGACGGCACAATGGGCTTATGCCGATACCCAGCCGCGCCGCTCTTGTCGACCATCTCGTCCGTACGCGGATCGCCGGAGACGTCGCCACCCCCCGCGACAACAACCTCTCCCACTACCGCAGTCTCGCCAACGGTGACCGTCACTACTGGCTGGGCCTGGAGCTGGGCGACCGCTGGACCGACGAGCAGGACGTGCTCGCCGTCATGGCCGAGCGGTGCGGCGTCAGTGACGACCCCCAGCACCGGGCCGGTCAGGACACCATCGACCCCGAGCTGACCGTCGCCGGCCTGGAGCGGCTGGCCGCCCGGCTGCGCAAGGCCGCCTCGGGGCGCGAGCGTGTGCTGTTCGCGACCGGTCACCCCGGCGGGCTGCTGGACGTCCACCGGCAGACCGCGGACGCCCTGCGGGCCGCGGGCTGCGAGATCGTACGGATTCCCGGCGGGCTCACTGCGGACGAGGGCATGGTCTTCCAGTTCGCCGACGTCGCGATGCTGGAACGGCACGCGACCCTCTGGCACACGCACTCGCCCGAGCCCATGCGGGCGATCCTGGACGGACTGGAGCGCGAGGGCAGGCCACAGCCCGATCTGGTGGTCGCGGACCACGGCTGGGCGGGCTGCGCCGGCCAGCGCGGACTGGACTCCGTGGGGTACGCGGACTCCAACGACCCCGCGCTGTTCCTCGCCGAGGCGGAGGGCACGCTGCAGGTGACGGTCCCGCTGGACGACCATGTCACGGACCCGCGCTTCTACGACCCGATGACGGCGTATCTGCTGAACGAGGCCGGTCTGTTCTGACCCCGCGCCGGTCATCGGCCGTGCGCGGCCTCTCAGCCGCGCGGTACGCGGATCAGGCCCTCCTGGATCACCGAGATCGCCAGCCGGCCGTCCTGGGTGTAGATGCGCGCCTGGCCGAGGCCGCGGCCGCCGGACGACGACGGGGACCGCTGGTCGTACAGCAGCCACTCGTCCACGCGGAACGGCCGGTGGAACCACATCGCGTGGTCCAGGCTCGCGCCCACCACATCGCCGACCGTCCAGCCGCCCCGCCCGTGCGCCAGCAGCACCGAGTCGAGCAGCGTCATGTCGGAGACGTACGTGGCCAGGCAGACGTGCAGCAGCGGGTCACCCCAGACCGAGTGCGGGGGAGGGTCGTCCGCCAGCTTGCCCGCGGTGCGGAACCACACCTGGGAGCGCGGCTCGCGCGGTTCCCCCGCGGTGGCGTACGGCGGGGCGTCCACATAGCGCAGATCGACCGCGGCCCGTGCCTCCAGCAGCCGGTCCACGACGCCCGGGCCGACGAACCGGCCGGCGTGGCGCGGCAGCGTCTCCGCGGCCGTCGGGAGCGTCTCGGGCGCCGGCGCCGACGGCATCTCCGTCTGGTGCTCCAGGCCCTCCTCGTACGTCTGGAAGGAGGCCGAGAGATGGAAGATCGGCCGGCCGTGCTGGACCGCGACGACCCGGCGCGTGGTGAACGAGCGCCCGTCGCGGATGCGGTCGACGGTGAAGACGATCGGCGCCCTGGGGTCGCCCGGACGCAGGAAGTACGCGTGCAGGGAGTGCGCCGCGCGGTCCTCGGGGACCGTACGGCCCGCGGCCATCAGGGCCTGCGCCGCGACCTGGCCGCCGAAGACGCGCGGAACGACCGAGGAGCGGCTCGGGCCCCGGAAGATGTCCTGCTCGATCCGCTCCAGGTCGAGCAGGTCGAGCAGGGCGTCGAGGGCGTCGGTCATCGCTGAGGTCCCGTCGGTCCCGTTGATCCCGTAGGTCCCGTACGCGCCGGGGCCTCCTACAGGCCCATCGACTTGGCGATGATCATCTTCATGACCTCGCTGGTACCGCCGTAGATCCGGTTGACCCGGTTGTCGGCGTACAGCCGGGCGATCGGGTACTCGTTCATATAGCCGTAGCCGCCGTGCAGCTGGAGGCAGGTGTCGATGACGCGGTGCGCGACCTCGGTGGTGAAGAGCTTCGCCGAGGCGGCCTCGGCGGCGGACAGCTCGCCCAGGTCGTGGGCCTCCAGCGCGCGGTCGACGACGGCCTGCGCCGCGTCCACCTCGGCCTTGCACGCGGCCAGTTCGAACTTGGTGTTCTGGAAGGACGCGACGGTCTTGCCGAAGACGGTCCGCTCCTGGACGTAGTTCTGCGCGAACCGGACCGCGGCGGCGGCCTGCGCGTAGGCGCCGACCGCGATGCCCAGGCGCTCCTGCGGCAGATTCTGGCCGAGGTAGGAGAAGCCCTTGTTCTCCTCGCCGAGCAGGTCCTCGACCGGGACCTTGACGTCGCTGAAGGACAGCTCGGCGGTGTCGGAGGTCTTCAGGCCCAGCTTGTCGAGCTTGCGGCCGACCGCGTACCCCTCGGCCTTCGTGTCCACGACCAGCAGGGAGATGCCGAAGCGGCGGTCCTCGGCGGTCGGGGCGGCGGTGCGGGCGCAGACGATGACCCGGTCCGCGTGGACGCCGCCGGTGATGAAGGTCTTGGCGCCGTTGAGGACGTAGTGCGTGCCGTCCTCGGAGAGCTTGGCGGTGGTCTTCATGCCGGCCAGGTCGGAGCCGGTGCCCGGCTCGGTCATGGCGATGGCGTACATGGTCCGGCCGCTGACGAAGTCCGGCAGCCAGCGCTTCTTCTGCTCGTCGGTGGCGTACGCCTTCAGATACGGCAGGCAGAGCGCGACATGGACGCCGGAGCCGCCGAAGGAGACGCCCGCGCGGGCGGACTCCTCGGAGATGATCGCCTGGAACTTGAACGACTCCTCGCCCGCGCCGCCGTACTCCTCCGGGACCTCGATCCCGAATATGCCCAGCTCACCAAGGGTGTGGTAGAACTCGCGGGGTGCCTGGCCCGCCGCGTACCACTCGTCGTAGACGGGGACGACCTCGGCCTCGATGAAGGCGCGGATGGTCTCCCGGAACGCCTCGTGGTCCTCGTTGTAAACGGTACGGCGCACGGCGGAGGCCTCCTCTTTGCGGGCGGGCTGGAGCATTCGATTAAGCGCTTGCTCAGGTCAAAGTTACCCGGCGGTCACAAGGGTGTCCAGGGGCCGGCCACGCGCGGAACGGTCGCGCGCGTCACATCCAGCGCAGCGCGAACCACAGCTCCATCCGGACGTCGGCGTCGTCCAGGTCGGTGTCCAGCAGGGCCGCGCAGCGGGCGATCCGCTGGCGCACCGTATTGCGGTGGACGGTCAGCGCCACCGCCGTACGGTCCCAGCCGCCGTGCAGCGAGAGCCAGGCGCGCAGCGTCTCGACCAGGTCGGGGGAGCCGGCGAGGGGCGCCAGCCTGGCCCGGGCGTGGGAGGCCGCCTCCTCCGGGTCGAGCAGGCCGGTGAACCCCGTCCCCGCGGCCTCGCGGTGCTGTACGAGAGCGGCGCGGGTGGCCTCCGCGCGGCGCAGCGCCCGCTCCGCGCGGAGGTCGGCGGCGGCCAGGTCCGCCGGGCCGACCGGTCCGCTGACTCCCAGGGTCCAGCCGGGCTGGGCGGAGACCTCGCGGTCGGTCAGGACGCGGACGGCCGCGCCGTCCGTCTCGACCAGTGCGCTGCCCAGCGCCATCCCGAGCGCGCCGGCGGCGAAGGGGGTGTCACCGCCGCGCGCGTGGACCACGGTCCAGGGTCCTGGGCCGAGCAGCGGCGCGGCCTCGGCGGGTGAGGCCCCGAGCAGCAGCCGTACGAGCGCGGCCGAGCGGCCCGCCTCGGCCGCGCCCTGGTGGGGCGCGGTCAGCAGGGACAGGAGGACGACGGCGACGCCGGTGATGGTGTGGTCCCCGGCCTCCCGCCCCTCGGCGGCGACCCCGAGGACCAGGCCCTGGCCGCCGCCGAGCGCGTAGGCGGCGAGACGGGTGCCGTCGGCCGTGTCGGTCGCGGAGGAGGGGGCGGGCGCGGTCTTCGGTGGGATGTCCGGCGCCCCGGGCGCCGGGTTCACCACCCGGGCCAGGCGCGCGAGCGCCGTGCGCGCTGCCGGGGACGGGGCGCGGCCCGTCGGGTGCAGTTCCGTGCCGTCCGGGGCGAACAGGACCGCGCGGCCGCCCAGCCGCGCCGCCAGCTGGTGCAGCACTGCGGGGACCGGATCCTGCCGGGCCGCGGCGGCGGCCAGCCCCTGCTGGGCCTGGCTCACCCGGCGCAGCTCGCGGTGGCGGGCCTCCGCCATCAGCCGCCACACCCCGCGCGCCACCGCCGTGAACGGCGTGCGCGGCGGTACCTCCAGCAGCGGCAGACCGTGCCGGTCGCACGCCTCGACCAGGGCGCGCGGCACGGTGTCGTACACCGGCGTCACCCCGAAGCCGAGCGCCGCCGCGCCCGCCTCGACCACCCGCGCCGCGTAGTCGTCCGCGTACGCGGCGGTGAGCTGGACGCCGGCGGTCAGCAGCAGTTCGCCGCCGAGCAGATACGGATACGGGTCCGCCATCTCCGAGGTGTGCACCCAGTGGACCACCCTGGATCCGTCGTCCGGCGGCCCGGCGATCCGGCGCAGACCGAGATTCCGGTCCGCGAGCAGCGCGGCCAGCGGGATCGGCGGGGTGGGCGGAGTGGGCGGGGAGGGGGAAGCGGCGGGGTCCGGCATGGACGATCCATCCATCGGCGGCGAGAAGAATGGATGAAACGTACACTTCAGCGTTGCTTTCCAGCCACCTACCGTCGACTCCCACACGGGCCCGGCACACGGCGCGGGATACGAGACGAGACGGAGGAAGCCCATGGCTGTGGACTACGCGGTGATCGTTGTCTATCTGGCCGGCATGCTCGCCATGGGCTGGTGGGGCATGCGCCGCGCCAAGTCCAAGAGCGAGTTCCTGGTCGCGGGCCGGAGGCTCGGCCCCTGGATGTACTCCGGCACGATGGCCGCCATCGTCCTCGGCGGCGCCTCCACCATCGGCGGCGTCGGCCTCGGCTACACGCACGGACTGTCCGGCGCCTGGATGGTCTTCACCATCGGCCTCGGGCTGCTCGCGCTCTCGGTCTTCTTCTCCGCGCGCATCGCCAGGCTGAAGGTCTACACCGTCTCCGAGATGCTCGATCTGCGGTACGGCGGCCGGGCCGGGGTCATCTCGGGCATCGTGATGTGGGCGTACACGCTGATGCTCGCGGTCACCTCGACCATCGCGTACGCCACGATCTTCGATGTCCTCTTCGATCTGCACCGCACGGTCGCGATCATCCTGGGCGGGGCGATCGTCGTCGCCTACTCGACGCTCGGCGGCATGTGGTCGATCACGCTCACGGACATGGTGCAGTTCGTCGTCAAGACCATCGGCGTGCTGCTGCTCCTGCTGCCGATCGCGGTCGTCAAGGCGGGTGGCTTCAGCGAGATGAAGGCGCAGCTGCCGAACGACTACTTCGCGCCGCTCGGCATCGGCGGCGAGACGATCTTCACCTATGTGCTGATCTACACCTTCGGCATGCTGATCGGGCAGGACATCTGGCAGCGGGTGTTCACCGCGCGCGGCGACAAGGTTGCCCGATGGGGCGGCACCGTCGCCGGTACGTACTGTCTGGTGTACGCCCTGGCCGGTGCGGTCATCGGGACGGCGGCCAAGGTGCTCTACCCGGATCTGTCGAGCGCGGACGACGCGTTCGCGACGATCGTCAAGGACGAACTGCCCATGGGCGTACGGGGGCTTGTCCTGGCCGCCGCCCTCGCGGCCGTGATGTCGACCTCGTCCGGCGCGCTGATCGCCTGCGCGACCGTCGCCAACAACGACATCTGGGCGCGGCTGCGGGGGGTGAGCGGCCGGAGCGGCGAGGACCACGACGAGGTCAGGGGCAACCGCCTGTTCATCCTGATCATGGGGGTCGGTGTCATCGCCATCGCCATCGCGCTGAACAATGTCGTCGAGGCGCTGACGGTCGCCTACAACCTGCTCGTCGGCGGACTGCTCGTACCGATCCTCGGCGGTCTTCTGTGGAAGCGCGGCACGGTGTACGGCGCGCTGGCCTCGGTGATCGTGGGCGGCCTGGCGGTCATCGGACTGATGGGGAAGTACGGCATCCTCGCCAACGAGCCGATCTTCTACGGGCTGCTCTCCTCGCTCGCGGTCTATCTGATCGTCAGCCTGCTGACGAAGCCCACGGACGAGGCGGTGCTCGCCGCGTGGCGCCTTCGCCTCGCCGGTGAGGAGACCGAGGAGACCGGGGAGACCCAGGAGGCGACCGGGGAAGCGACCGGGGAAGCCGGGCAGAGTGGCATGACAGAGCTGGCCGGCGCGACGCCGAGCCGCGGATCCATTACCGGAGAGGCCCGACGATGAGCGGCAACGGACACGAAGCACCGGTCACCGGCCAGGGCGGCGGCCCGCGCGGCCCCGTCGACTCGTCGCGTGTCCCGCGGTACGCGGGGCCGGCCACGTTCGCCCGGCTGCCCCGGCTCGACGAGGTGGGCACCACCGATGTCGCCGTCGTCGGCGTCCCCTTCGACGCCGGGGTCTCCTACCGGCCGGGCGCCCGCTTCGGCGGCAACGCGATCCGCGAGGCGTCGCGCCTGCTGCGCCCCTACAACCCGGCCCAGGACGCCTCGCCGTTCGCGCTGGCGCAGGTCGCCGACGCGGGGGACATCGCTGCCAACCCGTTCAACATCGACGAGGCCGTCGACACGATCGAGGCCGCGGCCGACGAGCTGCTCGGGACCGGCGCCCGTCTGATGACCCTCGGCGGCGACCACACGATCGCGCTGCCGCTGCTGCGGTCCGTGGCGAAGCGGCACGGGCCGGTGGCGCTGCTCCACTTCGACGCCCATCTGGACACCTGGGACACCTACTTCGGCGCCGCGTACACCCATGGCACGCCGTTTCGCCGGGCCGTCGAGGAGGGCATCCTCGACACGGAGGCGCTCTCCCACGTCGGTACCCGCGGCCCGCTGTACGGCAAGCAGGACCTGGACGACGACGCCAAGATGGGCTTCGGCATCGTCACCTCCGCCGATGTGATGCGCCGGGGTGTGGACGAGATCACCGACCAGCTGCGGCAGCGCATCGGGGACCGCCCGCTGTACATCTCCATCGACATCGATGTGCTCGACCCGGCGCACGCGCCCGGCACCGGCACCCCCGAGGCCGGCGGCCTGACCTCCCGCGAACTCCTCGAAATAGTGCGGGGACTGGCCTCCTGCCGGCTGGTCTCGGCGGATGTCGTCGAGGTCGCGCCCGCGTACGACCACGCGGAGATCACCTCGGTCGCCGCCTCCCACACGGCATACGAGCTGACGACGATCATGTCCCGCCAGATCGCGGAGGCCAGGGCCAAGTGACGCACGAGCACCACCACGAGATGCCGCCGTTCACGGCGGAGCAGACCGCGGCCGCCCTCGCTCCGCCCGCCGGGCGGAGCGGAGGTGATCTCGTCGTCGAGACGCTGCACGGCCTCGGCGCCACGACGGTCTTCGGGCTGCCGGGACAGCACGCCCTCGGCATGTTCGACGCCCTGCGCCGGTCCGGCCTGACCTACATCGGGCTGCGCGTCGAGAACAACGCGGGGTTCGCGGCCGACGCGTACGGCCGGGTCACCGGCGAGGTCGCCCCGCTGCTGCTCTCCACCGGGCCCGGCGCGCTCACCTCCCTCGCCGCGCTCCAGGAGGCCGCCGCGGCGTCCGCGCCGGTGCTGGCCGTCTCCAGCCAGGTGCCGACGGCGGGCCTCGGCGGCGGGCGGCACGGCTTCCTGCACGAACTGCGCGACCAGCAGGCGTCGTTCCGCGACATCGTGAAGTCCGTGCACCCCGTGCGTACCGCCTCGCAGATCCCGTCCGCCATCGCCGCCGCCTGGGAGTCCGCGCTCACCGCCCCGCACGGCCCGGTCTGGGTGGAGATCCCGCAGGACGTGCTGCTCGCGGAGACCTCCCTGCCGGTCGTCACGGCGATGGACGCGACCCCGCGCGAGCTGCTGCCGCGCCCCGAACTGACCGCCGTGGCGGCGCACGCGCTGTCGCACGCCTCCCGCCCGGCGATCATCGCGGGCGGCGGGGTCGTACGGGCGGACGCGTCCGGCAAGCTGCGCGCGCTCGCCGAGAAGCTGGACGCGCCGGTCGTCACCACCTTCGGCGGCAAGGGCGCCTTCCCCTGGGACCACCGGCTGTCGCTCCAGTCCTGGCTGGAGGACCGGCACACCACCGACTTCCTGGAGGACGCGGACGTCCTGCTGGTGGTCGGCTCGGGGCTCGGTGAACTCTCCTCGAACTACCACACGTTCCGGCCCCGTGGCCGGGTGATCCAGATCGAGGCGGACCTCGGCAAGCTGGAGTCCAACCACCCCGCGCTGGGCATCCACGCCGACGCCAGGAACACGCTGTCCGCGCTGCTGGAGTCGGTGAGCGCGCGTCAGGACCCGGCGGCGGCCGAGTCGGTCCGTACGGTGCTGGAGAAGGTACGGGCCAGGATCGCGGCCCAGGACCTCACCCTGGAACAGCGGGTGCTGGCCTCCGTCCGCGAGGCGCTGCCCGCCACGTCCCCCAGCTTCTGGGACATGACGATCCTCGCCTACTGGGCCTGGTCGGCCTGGCCGGGCCCGATGCACTCGGGCCAGGGGGCGGGCGGGCTCGGCTACGGCTTCCCCGCCGCGCTCGGCGCCGCGGCCGCCGACCGTACGAAGCCCGTCCTGGCCGTCTCGGGCGACGGCGGCGCGATGTACTCGATCGCGGAGCTGGCCACCGCCCGGCAGTACGGCCTCCCGGTCACCTGGCTGATCGTCGACGACGGCGGCTACGGCATCCTGCGCGAGTACATGACGGACGCCTTCGGCGAGGCCACCGGCACGGAGCTGGCCCGGCCGGACTTCGTGGCCCTCGCGGAATCCTTCGGCGTCCCGGCGGTCCGTACGACCCCGGAGTCCCTGCGCGAGGACCTGTCGAAGGCCCTGGCCGCCCCGGGCCCGTCGGTCGTCGTGCTCCCGGCCCTGCTCCGGATGTTCGCCCCGACGCATCTCTAGGTCCTGACTCGGCGGGCGGGCGGGACTGTGGCGCAGGCCATACGCCCATATGGCTGGATCTGTGCATCATGTCAGCGGGCACGCCGCAGAGGGCGTGCTCGCTGACGCTCCAGGGGCGGGAAAGCTTCATGACTCACCAGCGAATATCCCGGCGTGCCCGGGGCGCGCTCTCCGTCGCCCTGATCGGCGGCGTACTCCTGCCGGTGGGCGCGGCCGCGGCGCCGGCCGTGGCCGCGGCTCCTGCCGTCGTCTGCACCTCGGGCCGGGCGGGCCTCGCCGCCAAGCTGTCCAAGGACATCACCGCGGCGCTCAAGGGCAGGAAGTCCACCACCGCCCTGGCCGTCCACGACCGCACGACCGACACGCGCTGCACCCTGCACGCCACCCAGTACTTCGACTCCGCCAGCGTGGTCAAGGTCACCGTCCTCGCGGCCCTGCTCTGGGACCTGAAGAAGGCGGACCGCAAGCTCACCCAGCGCGAGACCGACCTCTCCACGTCGATGATCACCAAGTCGGACAACGAGGCCACCAACGCCCTGTGGAAGCAGCTCGGCCCGGTGAAGATCAAGGGCTTCCTCAAGGCCGCGGGCATGACCCGGACCGTTCCGGGCCCGGCGGGCGCCTGGGGGCTCACCCAGGTCACCGCCCAGGACGAGAAGCAGCTGCTGGCCCTGGTGACCGCCAGGAACACCGTGCTCAGCGACAACGCGCGGGCCTTCATCCTGGACCGGATGAGCAAGGTCGTACCGTCCCAGCGCTGGGGTGTGCCGGCCGGAGCCCCGGCCACCGCCACCGTCCAGCTCAAGAACGGCTGGCTGGAGCGGTCCACCCACGGCTGGCGCGTGCACAGCATCGGCGCGTTCACCGGCAAGGGCCACGACTATCTGATCACCGTGCTCACCCACGACAACAAGACGATGGCCGACGGCGTCAACACCATCCAGGCGGTCGCCGAGGCCGTCCACAGGAACCTGACCGCCGCCACGACCTGAGGCGTGGGACCTAGGTCCAGAGACCGGTCTTTGTTGCGGAGGGATGAATTCCGTGGCCGCCCGCGTTGGTGCCTTCCGGCAGATCAGGACGATCGGGAGGCATCACGTGGCGGCGGCAGAACAGGGCTGGGCACGACGGCTGTCCGGGTACGCGTGGCGGTACCGGCGCAATGTGCTGCTCGCGCTCGGGTCCTCGCTCGCCGGTATGGCGGTCATGGCTTTCGTTCCGCTGATCACCAAGGTCGTCATCGACGACGTCATAGGGGGCGGCGACCGCTCCCTCACCGTCTGGACCGGCCTGCTGCTCCTCGCGGCGCTCGCCGTCTACGTCATGACGTTCATCCGCCGCTACTACGGCGGGCGGCTCGCCCTCGACGTCCAGCACGACCTCCGTACGGAGATGTACGGCACCATCGCCCGCCTCGACGGGCGGCGCCAGGACACCCTGTCCACCGGACAGGTCATCGGCCGTGCCACCAGTGACCTCCAGCTCATACAGGGCCTGCTCTTCATGCTGCCGATGACCATCGGCAACATCCTGCTGTTCCTGATCTCCCTGGGGATCATGGCGTGGCTGTCGCCGCCCCTGACCCTCGTCGCCCTGGCCGTCGCCCCCGCCGTCTGGTTCATCGCCCGCCGCAGCCGCACCCGGCTGCACCCGGCCACCTGGTACGCCCAGTCGCAGGCCGCCGCCGTCGCCGGGGTGGTCGACGGAGCCGTGTCCGGCGTACGCGTCGTCAAGGGCTTCGGGCAGGAGGACCAGGAGACCGGAAAGCTCCGGGAGGTCGGCAGGAAGCTGTTCGCCGGGCGGCTGCGCACCATCAGGCTCAATGCCCGCTACACCCCCGCGCTCCAGGCCGTCCCCGCGCTCGGGCAGGTCGCGATGCTGGCGCTCGGCGGCTGGCTGGCCACGCGCGGTCAGATCACCCTCGGCACGTTCGTCGCCTTCTCCACCTATCTTGCCCAGCTCGTCGGACCGGTCAGGATGCTCGCCATGGTGCTGACCATCGGGCAGCAGGCGCGGGCCGGTGTCGAACGGGTGCTGGAGCTGATCGACACCGAACCGACCTTGCAGGACGGTACGAAGGAGCTGCCGGCGGACGCCGAGGCATCGGTCGAGTTCGACGACGTGTCCTTCGCGTACGACGACGGGCGGACCGTCCTCGACCGCTTCTCGCTGGAGATGCGCCCCGGCGAGACCGTCGCCGTCGTCGGCTCCTCGGGCAGCGGCAAGTCCACCCTCTCGCTCCTGCTGCCCCGCTTCTACGACGTGTCGCACGGCGCGGTCCTCGTCGGCGGCCATGACGTCCGCGAGCTGACCCTCGACTCGCTGCGGGCCGCCATCGGGCTCGTACCGGAAGACAGCTTCCTCTTCTCCGACACCGTCCGCGCCAATATCGCCTACGGAAAGCCGGACGCCACCGAGGAGGAGATTCTCCGGGCCACCCGCGCCGCCCAGGCGCACGGCTTCATCAGCGAACTGCCCGCCGGCTACGACACCACCGTGGGCGAGCAGGGCCTCACCCTCTCCGGCGGCCAGCGCCAGCGCATCGCGCTGGCCCGGGCGATCCTCACCGACCCCCGGCTGCTCCTCCTCGACGACGCCACCTCGGCCGTCGACGCACGCGTGGAGCACGAGATCCATGAGGCGCTGCGCGGGGTGATGGCCGGGCGTACGACCCTGCTCATCGCCCACCGCCGCTCCACCCTCGGGCTGGCCGACCGTATCGCCGTACTGGACGGCGGACGGCTCGCCGACATCGGCACCCACGAGGAGCTTCAGCGGCGCTCCGCCCTCTACCGGCGGCTGCTCACCGACCCGGACGAACTGGGCGGCGGCTCGCCGGGACCGGACGCCGTCGCCGCCGGCCACACCCCGGCCGGCGCCCCGGTCGCCGCGTCGGCCGTCGCCGAGTCGTTGACCGAATCATCGGGCGGGCCGCTGACCGACTCGCCGGCCGAATCACTGGCCGACTCGCCGACCGACTCGCTGGCCGAATCGCTGGCCCTGGCGGACGACCGCACCGTCCAGGAGGAGATCGACGCCGAGTTCGACGCCGAGCGCGGCATCACCCCCGCCCTGTGGATACGTGACGAGGCGGTCACCGACGACTCCGCCGCACCCGGCGCCACCGCCGAACTGCTCGCCCAGGTGGAGGCGCTCCCGCCGGCCACCGACCTCCCCGAGGTGGACGAGGCGCGCGCCGTCGCCGCCGAGGAGTCGTACGGACTGCGCCGGCTGCTGCGCGGCTTCGGGCTGCCGCTGCTGGTCAGCCTGGGGCTCGTGGCCGTCGACGCGGGCATGGGCCTGCTGCTGCCGGTCCTCATCCGGCACGGCATCGACAACGGCGTCGAGCGGCTGGCGCTCGGCGCGGTCTGGGTGGCCGCCGCGCTGGGACTGCTCGTCGTGGTCGTCCAGTGGGCGGCGCAGATCGGCGAGACCCGGAAGACCGGACGTACCGGCGAACGCATCCTCTACGCACTGCGGCTGAAGATCTTCGCGCAGCTCCAGCGGCTCGGGCTCGACTACTACGAGCGTGAGCTGACCGGCCGCATCATGACCCGGATGACGACCGACGTCGACGCGTTGTCGACCTTCCTGCAGACCGGGCTCGTCACCGCGTTCGTCTCCGTCGTCACCTTCTTCGGCATCCTCGTCGTGCTGGTGGTGATCGACGTCCAGCTGGCGCTGGTGGTCTTCGCGACCCTGCCCGTGCTGATCATCGGTACGTTCTTCTTCCGCCGGAAGAGCGTGCGGGCCTACGAGCTGGCCCGCGAGCGCATCAGCGTCGTCAACGCCGACCTCCAGGAGTCCGTGTCCGGGCTGCGGATCGTCCAGGCGTTCCGGCGGGAGCAGGACGGCGCCGCGCGCTTCGCCGCCCGCAGTGACCACTACCGGTCGGCGCGGGTGCGCGGCCAGTGGCTGATCTCGGTCTACTTCCCCTTCGTCCAGCTGCTGTCCTCGGTGGCGGCCGCGGCCGTGCTGATCGTCGGCGCCGGGCGGGTGGAGGCCGGGACGCTGACGACCGGCGCGCTGGTCGCGTATCTCCTCTACATCGACCTGTTCTTCGCGCCCGTGCAGCAGCTCTCCCAGGTCTTCGACGGCTACCAGCAGGCGACCGTCTCGCTCGGCCGGATCCAGGAGCTGCTGCGGGAGCCGACCTCGACGGCCGCCCCGAAGGAGCCGCTGGACGTGCTGTCGCTGCGCGGGGAGATCGCCTTCGAGGACGTGCACTTCGCGTACGGCGGCGACAGCGACGGTGCGGGCGCGGAGGAGTCCGCCCTCACCGGCGTCGACCTGCGGATCCCGGCCGGCCAGACCGTCGCCTTCGTCGGCGAGACGGGAGCGGGCAAGTCCACCCTGGTCAAGCTGGTCGCGCGGTTCTACGACCCGACCGGCGGCCGGGTCACCGCGGACGGCACGGATCTGCGGGAGCTGGATCTGACGGCGTACCGGCACCGGCTCGGAGTCGTACCGCAGGAGGCGTATCTCTTCGCCGGTACGGTCCGTGACGCCATCGCGTACGGGCGTCCCGAGGCGAGCGACGCGGAGGTCGAGGCCGCGGCGCGGACGGTCGGCGCGCACGAGATGATCGCCACCCTGGACGGCGGCTATCTGCACGAGGTCGCCGAGCGCGGCCGTAATCTCTCCGCGGGCCAGCGCCAGCTGATCGCCCTGGCCCGTGCCGAACTGGTCGACCCGGACATCCTGTTGCTCGACGAGGCGACCGCGGCCCTGGACCTGGCGAGCGAGGCACTGGTCAACCAGGCCACCGACCGGCTCGCCGGCCGCCGTACGACCCTCGTGGTCGCGCACCGGCTGACCACCGCGGCGCGCGCGGACCGGGTGATCGTGATGGACCACGGCCGGGTCGTGGAGGACGGCACGCACGACGAACTGCTGGCGCTGGACGGCCGGTACACCCGGCTGTGGCGGAGCTTCATCGGCGAGGAGGAGCCCGCCACGGTGTGAGGGGCCGGCGGCGCGGGGCGGCCGCGGCGGCCGCAACCGTCCCCGGTGCTCCGCGCGTCGTACGCATGTACACCCGAGTGGTCATAGGGGGCGCATGTGTTCGGTTGGACCGGCACCGGAAGAACGGTGCTGCACGGTCTCGCGGTGCTGACCACCGCGGGCGCCCTCATCCTGACCGGTCCCGCCGCACCGAGCGCGGAGGCGGCGTCCGTCTGCTCCGGACGTCCGCAGAAGACGCTGAGCCTGGCCGCCGGCGAGCTGCGGATCTACAAGACCCGCGACTACGCCTGCGCGCTCACTGTCGTCAGGATTCCCGGGGCGTGGCGTGCCATGTCCGTCAGTCTCCAGCCGCGCGGCGGGCATCCGGTGGTGGACGGGCGAGCCTTCACAGGGCAGGCGGGCCCGGTCACCGTCCATGCCCTCAACCGCTGTGTACGGGCCTCCGGCACCCTCTCCGGAGAGACGGTGTCGACCGGCTGGATTCTCTGCTGACGGAACCGGGTCTGGCGGTGCGGGTGTTGCCCCGCTAGGTTCACGGCGTCTGTCATGAACGCAGGGAGTGTGAATGCGCAAGGCGCTTAGATGGCTGTTGTCGCTCGTGCTGGTCATAGGCACCGTAGCCACAGCCGGTGCGGCCACCGCCGCCGACCGGAGTGCGGACCACAAGACCGCGACCGGGACCACCGACATCAAGGACCGTATCCTCGCGATCCCCGGGATGAGCCTGATCCAGGAGAAGCCGTACGAGGGATACCGCTACTTCGTCCTCAACTACACGCAGCCGGTCGATCACCGGCATCCGTCGAAGGGCACCTTCCAGCAGCGCATCACGCTGCTGCACAAGGACACCAGCCGGCCCACGGTCTTCTTCACGGGCGGCTACAACGTCTCCACCAACCCGAGCCGCAGTGAGCCGACCCGGATCATCGACGGCAACCAGGTCTCGATGGAGTACCGCTTCTTCAACCCGTCGCGTCCCGACCCGGCCGACTGGTCGAAGCTGGACATCTGGCAGGCGGCCAGCGACCAGCACCGGATCTTCACCGCGCTGAAGAAGATCTACGCCAAGAAGTGGCTCTCCACGGGCGGTTCGAAGGGCGGCATGACCGCCACGTACTTCGAGCGTTTCTACCCGCGTGACATGGACGGTGTCGTCGCGTACGTCGCCCCCAACGACGTGGTGAACAAGGAAGACTCGGCCTACGACCGGTTCTTCGAGCGCGTCGGCACCAAGGAGTGCCGCGACAAGCTCAACGGTGTGCAGCGCGAGGCGCTCATCCGGCGCGAGCCGCTGGAGAAGACGTACCAGGAGTGGGCCGACGCCAACGGCGCGACCTTCACGACGGTCGGCACGCTCGACAAGGCGTACGAGGCCGTGGTGATGGACTTCGTCTGGGCGTTCTGGCAGTACAGCCTGGTGTCGGACTGCGAGTTCCTCCCGGTGGCGGCCACCGCCACCGACCAGGAGATCTACGACACGGTCGACGCGATCTCCGGCTTCTCGGCCTACACGGACCAGGGCCTGGAGACGTACACGCCGTACTACTACCAGGCGGGCACCGAGCTGGGCTCTCCCGACATCAAGCAGCCGCACCTGGGCAACCTGAGCCGCTACGGCTACCAGCCGCCGCGGAACTTCGTGCCGCGTGACATCCCCATGACGTTCAACCCCTCGAAGATGCCGGACGTCGACAGCTGGGTCCGTGAGAACGCGAACCAGATGCTGTTCGTGTACGGGCAGAACGACCCGTGGGGTGCGGAGCCCTTCCGGCTCGGCCACGGCGCGCGCGACAGCTATGTGTACGTCGCGCCGGGTGCCAACCACGGCGCCAATGTCGCGGGTCTGACCCCGGAGCAGTCGGCGAAGGCCACGGCCCGGATCCTGGCCTGGGCGGGCGTCGCCCCGGCCGCCGTCCAGCAGGACGCGGCGAAGGCGAAGCCGCTGGCGAAGTTCGACGCCGAGCTCGACCAGAAGAAGGTGGAGCGGGAGCAGGCGCTGAGGCCGTAATGTCCTCAGCCATACCGCTCTGACAGGCACCGTGGGCCGGTCCCGCCGTTCATGAACGGCGGGACCGGCCCACGGCGTGTGGAGGGTCTTGGGCGCGCGTGTGTACGCGCGGGACGGGGTCCGTCACCGCCGTCGGCGTCCCCCGGAACGCGTGCCGGTAGGCGTGCGGGCTGGTCCCCACGAGGCGCTTGAAGCGGTCGCGGAAGGCGGTGGGGGAGCCGAAACCGACCCGCGCGGCGATCCGCTCGACGGGGTGCGCGGTGGTCTCCAGCAGATGCTGGGCCTGGCGGATCCGGGCCCGGTGCAGCCACTGGAGGGGTGTGGTGCCGGTCTGCTCGCGGAAGCGGCGGTTGAGGGTACGGGTGCTCATGCCGGCGCGTCCCGCGATGTCGTCCAGCGTCAGATCGCGGGCGGCGTTGTCCTCCAGCCAGCGCAGCAGGGGTTCCATGAGTGAGCCTCGGGGTGCGGGCGGCTGCTGATGGACGATGAACTGGGCCTGTCCGCCCTCGCGTTCGAGCGGCATCACGGACAGCCGGGCCGCGTCGGTAGCCACCGCGGAGCCATGATCGCGCCGGATCATGTGCAGACAGAGATCGAGCCCGGCGGCGGCTCCGGCGGAGGTCAGGAACTGTCCGTTGTCCACGTAGAGCACATCGGGGTCCACCTCGACGGCCGGGTACATCTCGGCCAGCGCCTGGGCGGCGACCCAGTGCGTGGTGGCCCGCAGGCCGTCCAGCAGGCCCGTGGCGGCGAAGATGAAGGCTCCGGAGCAGATCGAGGCGATACGGGTGCCGTCGGCGGCGGCCCGGCGCAGCGCGACGAGGACATCGGCGGGGACGGGGACGGCCGGGTCCGCGAGGCCGGGGAGCACGATCGTGTCGGCCTCGGCGAGCGCCTCAAGACCCCAGGGCGCCCGCAGGACGAACGCCCCGGCGTCTACCTCCTCGGTCGGGGCGCAGATCCGGACCCGGTAGGGGGAGCGGCCGTCGGGGAGGCGGGTGCGGGAGAACACCTCGATGGGGGTGGAGAGGTCGAAGGGGATGACTCCGTCGAGGGCGAGGACGGCGAGGGTGTGCATGGCGACAAGGTAGCGGTCCACGGATTTCCGCCAGGGGGAGCGGGTGCGCCTGATGTCGTGGGCGGGTTCGACCACGCAGGTCGGAGCGGTGGGGAGCCGGGTGGCGGGAATCCGTTGGAGTGTGGCAGTTCAGCCACTGCTACGGGCCTCAGGGGCTTACTAGCGTCGGGTCCGGCGCCCCGACCGGGCGCACTCGCCCCCGCGTAGTGAAGGACTGGTGCCGCGTGCTCGCCCAGATCGTGTTGTTCGACGGCTTCGACCCGCTGGACGTTGTCGCCCCGTACGAGGTGCTGTTCGCCGGCGGTGTGCTGGCGGACGGAGCGCTCAGCGTCGAACTGGTCTCGGCCGAGGGGGCACGCGATGTGCCCAGCGGCACGGGTCCGCTGTCGCTGCGGGCCACGGGGGTGCTGGACCCGGCCAGGGCGGACCTGATCGTGGTGCCGGGAGCGTCGGGGCGGCTCGGCGAGCGGGACGGCGCGGGCACCGGTGACGGCGCGGGCGCCAGTGTCGACTCGGCCTTGGGCGTCGACTCGGCCTTGGGCGACCCCGCGTCCTCCGACACCATCCCGGCCATCCTCGCCCGCACGTTGGAGACAGGGCTGCCGTCGCTGCTGAAGGAGGCCTGCGCAAGGCCCGGGCTGACCGTGGCCACCGTCTGTGGCGGGTCCATGATCCTCGCGATGGCCGGGCTGCTGGCGGGCCGGCACGCCACCACCCACCACCTGGGGCTGGACGGACTGACCGCCGCTGGGGCCGTCGCGGTGGACGCGCGCGTGGTCGACGACGGCGACCTGGTCACCGGCGCGGGCGTCACATCGGGGCTGGATCTGGGCCTGTATCTGCTGGAGCGCGAGCTCGGCCCCCGTATCGCGCTCGGCATCGAACGGCTCTTCGCGTACGAACGCAGGGGAACCGTCTGGCATCACACCGGCCTGGCGCCGGCGTCCCACGTCTGACGGGCGACTACTGCCATGACGAAGTTCCTTCTCGCCGTTCATGTCATCGCGGCCATCATCGCCATCGGCCCGGTGACGGTGGCGGCCAGCATGTTTCCGGCGGCGGTCCGCCGCGCCTCCGCCGCCGCGCCGGAGCACGCGGGCGCGGACGCCGATGCAGGCGCCGAGGCGGGCGCCGAGGCGGGCGCGGGCGCCTGGGCGAGCGTCGGCCTCCTGCATCGCATCTGCCGGATCTACGCCGTGGTCGGCGTATCGGTCCCGGTCTTCGGCTTCGCCACGGCGAGCAATATGGGGGTCCTGGGCGACCCCTGGCTGATCGTCTCCATCGCCCTGACGGCGGCAGCGGCGGTGATATTGGCGGCGCTGGTCCTGCCACGCCAGAACGCCCTGATCGAGACCGCGGGCGCAGGCGCGGCGTCCGGCGCGGTGCCGAGCGCGGTGGAGCGTGCCGCGACGGCTCAGCTCGCCATGTACACCGGCCTCTTCAACATCCTGTGGGCCACCGTCACCGTCCTGATGATCGTGCGCCCGGGCTCGACAACCGGCGCCTGACCCGCCGCCCCCGGTTCGGACACCGGTCGTGCCCCACTGGCTCGCGCCCCCACCGCACCGGGGGTTCGCCCTTCTCCTCAGCGGCCCCTTGCGATCAGCCCCTCCAGATAGCCCCGTCCCGCCTCCAGCAGCCCCGGCAGTTCGTCCGCCTGCGGGTACCAGCGCTTCTCGTACTCCCAGCAGACCCAGCTGTCGTCGTCGAGCAGCGCCAGGCACTCGCCCAGCGGCAGCACCCCCGCCCCTAGCGCCAGCGGGGTCGTGTCCTGCGCCGAGGCGATGTCCTTCACCTGGACGTAGCCGAGCTGCGGGGCGAGCACCGCGTGGCTGGTCGCCGGGTCCTCGCCGCCCAGCCAGGTGTGCATCACATCCCACAGCGCTCCCACCTGCGGGTGCCCCACCGGGCCCAGCACCCGGGCCGCGTCAGCGCCCGTGCGGTGCGAGTCGTGCGTCTCCAGCAGGATCCGTACGC
The DNA here is from genome assembly GCF_042882605.1 of Streptomyces sp. NPDC058198. Lineage (NCBI taxonomy): Bacteria > Bacillati > Actinomycetota > Actinomycetes > Kitasatosporales > Streptomycetaceae > Streptomyces > Streptomyces sp. NPDC058198. The sequence continues at coordinate 218,567 of NZ_JBHVVP010000005.1, read as the reverse complement.
CGAAGTCCGCCGCGAGCTCCGCCGCCGCGCCCAGCCGCCGCGCCGCCGTCGCGTCGGCGTCGGCCGGGTCCTGGTCGCCGCCGCCCGGGAAGACACGGACGAACGAGGCGCCCAGATCCCGGGCCAGCCAGAGCAGTCCGTCCAGCTCCTGCCGCAGCTCGTCCTCGTCGACCTCCGCGCTCGCCACGCGCGCGTACCCGGCGACTGTCAGGAGCTCGATGCCGGCGCGCTTGAAGTCGTCGACCACCTCGGCCCGTTCGGCCGTATTGATCCCGGGGTGCACGGGCTCCTCCGGGTGGGCGCGCAGCTCCACCCCCTGGTAGCCCGTCGCGGAGGCGAGTGTGACCACCTCGGAGATGGGCATGCCCGGCACTCCGAGGGTCGAGAAGGCGAACTTCATATGGCTGATCCTTCCTGAAGGGGGAGCCGCCAGTCCTGGCCGACCAGGTCCGCTCCGTAGGAGCGGTGCGGCTTTTCTGCGACGAGGGTGAATCCGGTGCGTAGGTAGAGGGTGCGGGCGGCGGCGAGGACGTCGTTGGTCCACAACACCAGTTCCCGGTACCCCGCCTCGCGCGCGAAATCCACCACCTCGCCGATCAGCCGCTCCCCGAGGCCGTGCCCCCGGGCCCCTGGCTCGACCAGCAGCAGCCGCAGCCGGGCCGTACCCGGCGCCCCGTCCCGTACGCCCCCCGCCGTCCCTCCGTCGTCCCCCGCGGTCCCTTCCGCGCCCCCCATGTCGCCTTCGGCGTCCCGCACACACATCACCGTGCCCACCGGTCTGCCGTCCAGCTCGGCTATCCAGACCCGCTCCAGCCGGGGGTCGTGGCCCTGGGCGAAGTCCGCGACGATCCGGGCCACCAGCCCCTCGAACTCGGTGTTCCACCCGTACTCCGCCGCGTACACGGCGCCATGGCGCTGCACGATCCAGCCCAGCTCGCCGGGGACGGGATCGCGCAGCACGGGCCCGTCGCGGTGCGCCGCCCCGGGACGCCCGGCGCCGAGGATCTCCCTGACCGTCCGCATCGCGTCCGTGAGCTGCGGCTGCCGCTCCGGCTCGACCCCGGCGAGCAGCGAGCCCACGGCCTCCCGCGACCGCTCGTCGAGCAGCGCGGCCGCCTCGCGGCCGAGCGGCGTGAGCGTTATCCGCTGGCGTCGCGCATCCCGCTCCGACGGCGCGCGGCCGACCAGTCCGTCACGCTCGAACCTGGTCAGCAGCCTGCTCAGATATCCGGCGTCGAGGGACAGCTCGACCCGCAGATCGGCGGCGTCGGTGCGCGGCGCGTGGGCCAGCTCGTACAGCACCCGCGACTCGGTCAGGGTGTACGGCGTGTAGAGGTGCTTGCTGTAGTCGAGCGCCCCGATGAGATTCGTGTAGAAGCGGTTGAACGCACGGATTTCCTGAACAGCCATGACCAACCCCCCGGGCTTTCCTTTGACTGAGTCAACGGTACGCCGGGGTGGTGACATCGGGCAAGGGTCAATCCGTCCGCGGCGGCGCCGTCGACGCCCGCGCCATCAGTTCCGCCGCGATCGTGGCGATCCCGCCCGGCGGCGGCGCCTCCGTGCCCATCGCCAGCCGGCCCGCCCGCGCCCCCGCCTCGTACAGCGGCAGCCGTACGGTCGTCAGCGCCGGCACCGCGTCCACCGAGAACGGCAGATCGTCGAAGCCCGCCACCGAGATGTCCTGCGGAATGCGCAGCCCCTGGTCACGTACCGCGGCGCAGGCCCCCAGCGCCACCGTGTCGTTGGCGGCGACCACGGCCGTCAGATCCGGCGCGCGGCGCAGCAGTTCCAGCGTCGCCTCGTACCCGGAGCGGCGGGTGTACGGGCCGTGCACGGTCAGCAGCTCCTGGCCCTTGGACAGCCCGGCGGCCTTCAGCGCCGCCCGGTGCCCCTCCAGCCGGTGCCGGGTCGTCGTCCGCTCCACCGGCCCCGCGACATAGCCGATCCCGCGATGGCCGAGCGCGAGCAGATGCTCCGTCAGCCGCCGCGCCCCACCGCGGTTGTCGAAGGCCAGCGCGGCCACGATCGCCTCACTGTCCGGCAGCGGCGGACGCCCGCACAGCACCACCCGGGTTCCCGCGTCCGCGAGTTTCGCCAGCTTGGCTCCCATCGCGGAGATATGGGCCGGGTCTTCGAGCGCCCCGCCGGTCAGCACGACCGCCGCCGCCCGCTGGCGCTGGAGCAGGGTGAGGTAGGTCAGCTCCCGCTCGGGCGAGCCGCCCGTGTTGCAGACGACGGCGAGCTTCTCGCCGCCCGCCCGGCCGCTGCCCTCCTGTCCGCCGATCTCGGTCTGCGCCGCCCCGGCCATGATCCCGAAGAACGGGTCCGCGATGTCGTTGACGAGGATGCCGACCAGATCCGAGGTGGCGGCGGCGAGTGAGCTGGCGGGCCCGTTCAGTACGTAGTCCAGCTCGTCCACCGCCCGCAGCACACGTTCCCGGGTGGAGGTGGCGACCGGGTAGTTGCCGTTCAGCACGCGGGAGACGGTGGCGGGTGACACCCGGGCGCGGGCCGCCACATCCGCCAGGGTGACTGTCATCGCTTTCCTCCGAGGAGTACGAGGGGGATCTGCGAGGGAGATCGCGGGATCGCGGCCCCTGCTCTTGTCCGGGGCTCTTGTCCAGGCCGCTGTTCGCAGGCTAGCTTCATACCGCATAGAAAGCGCTTGCTACGGCTGTATGGAGGGAACTTCGTGACACGCAGGACAGTGCGGATCGCCATGAACGGCGTCACGGGGCGGATGGGGTACCGGCAGCATCTGCTGCGTTCCGTCCTCGCGATCCGCGAACAGGGCGGACTGGATCTCGGGGACGGCGAGGTGCTGTGGCCCGAGCCCGTTCTCGTCGGCCGCCGCGATCACGCTCTCCGGTCGATCGCAGAACGGCACGACCTCACCGAGTGGTCGACCGACCTCGACGCCGTGCTGGCGGACGACACGGTCGACATCTACTTCGACGCCCAGGTGACCTCCGCCCGCGTCGAAGCCATCAAGAAGGCCATCGCCGCCGGCAAGCACATCTACACGGAGAAGCCGACCGCGACCGATCTCGACGGCGCCCTCGACCTGGCCCGCCTCGCCACGAGCGCCGGGATCAAGCACGGCGTCGTCCAGGACAAGATCTTCCTGCCGGGCCTGCTCAAGCTGAAGCGCCTCATCGACGGTGGCTTCTTCGGCGAGATCCTCTCCGTACGGGGAGAGTTCGGCTACTGGGTCTTCGAGGGCGACTGGCAGGAGCCGCAGCGCCCCTCCTGGAACTACCGCGCCGAGGACGGCGGCGGCATCACCGTCGACATGTTCCCGCACTGGGAGTACGTCCTGCACGAGCTGTTCGGGCGCGTCACCAGCGTCCAGGCGCACATCACCACGCACGTCCCGCGGCGCTGGGACGAGCAGGGCAAGCCGTACGCCGCGACCGCGGACGACGCCGCGTACGGCATCTTCGAGCTGGCCGGCGGCGCGGTCGCCCAGATCAACTCCTCCTGGACGGTCCGGGTCAACCGCGACGAGCTGGTCGAATTCCAGGTCGACGGCACACACGGCTCGGCCGTCGCGGGCCTGCGCCGCTGCCGGGTGCAGCACCGCAGTGCCACGCCCAAGCCGGTCTGGAACCCCGATCTGCCCGCCACCGAGTCCTTCCGCGACCAGTGGCAGGAGGTGCCGGACAACTCCGAGTTCGACAACGGCTTCAAGGCGCAGTGGGAACTGTTCCTGCGCCATGTCGCGCTGGACGAGCCGTACCAGTGGGATCTGCTCGCGGGCGCGCGCGGTGTGCAACTGGCCGAGCTGGGCCTGCGGTCCTCGGCGGAGGGCCGCCGCTTCGACGTACCGGAGCTGACGCTGTGACCCTCCGGCTCCCTTCCCCGGGCGGCGGAGTGCATACGTACACGCCCCGCTCCGAGCCCGTCGGCTTCTGCGCGGGCGGACCTCCCCTGGTCTCCCGTACGGTCTTCTCCGCCGCCCATGTCGTCGCCGACCCGTACGCCGACACCTCCCCCGACGCGCCGGCCGCCGTCGACTGGGACGCCACCCTCGCCTTCCGCAGGCACCTGTGGTCGCACGGCCTCGGCGTCGCGGAGGCCATGGACACCGCGCAGCGTGGCATGGGCCTGGACTGGGCGGGCGCGGCGGAGCTGATCCGCCGCTCCGGCGCCGAGGCGAAAGCGGTCGGCGGACGGATCGCGTGCGGGGTGGGCACCGACCAACTCGCGGCGGGCACGCACTCCCTGGCCGAGGTCCGCGCGGCCTACGAAGAACAGCTGGCGCTCGTCGAGGAGACCGGCTCGCAGGCCATCCTGATGGCCTCCCGCGCCCTCGCGGCGGCCGCCACGACCCCCGACGACTACCTCGGCGTCTACGGCCACCTCCTGCGGCAGGCAGCGGAACCGGTCGTGCTGCACTGGCTCGGCCCGATGTTCGACCCCGCGCTGGACGGCTACTGGGGCAGTACGGATCTCGACGCGGCCACCGAGACCTTCCTCCAGGTCATCTCCGCACACCCGGACAAGGTCGACGGGATCAAGGTCTCCCTGCTCGACGCCCGGCGCGAGATCGAGCTGCGCCGCCGGCTGCCGGACGGAGTGCGCTGCTACACGGGCGACGACTTCAACTACCCCGAGCTGATCGCGGGCGACGAACAGGGCTTCAGCCACGCGCTGCTCGGCATTTTCGACCCGCTGGGGCCGTCGGCGGCGCACGCCGTACGCGTCCTGGACACCGGTGATGTGAAGGGCTTCAGGGAACTGCTCGACCCCACCGTCGAACTGTCCCGCCATCTCTTCCAGGCGCCCACCCGCTTCTACAAGACAGGCGTGGTCCTCCTCGCCTGGCTGGCCGGTCACCAGGACCACTTCACGATGGTCGGCGGGCTCCAGTCGGCCCGCTCACTGCCGCATCTGGCGAAGGCGTACGAACTGGCCGACGGCCTCGGTCTGTTCCTCGACCCGGCGGTGGCCGAGGCCCGGATGGCATCCCTGCTCAGCGTGTACGGAGTCGACCAGTGACCGACCGGCCCGCGACCGACCTGGCGCGCTTCAGCATCAACCAGATGACGGTCAAGCAGCTGACCCTGCCCGAGCTGACCGAGGCCTGCGTACGTCTCGGGGTCCGGGGCGTGGGCCTGTGGCGCGAACCCGTCCAGGCGTACGGAGTCGAGGCCGCGGCCAAGCTCGTACGGGACGCCGGGCTCGCCGTCACGACGCTCTGCCGCGGCGGCTTCCTCACCGCCGTCGACCCCGGCGCGCGGGCCGAGGCACTGGCCGACAACCGCGCGGCGATCGACGAGGCGGCGGCGCTGGGCACGGACACCCTGGTCCTGGTGTCCGGCGGGCTCCCGCCGGGCAGCCGGGATCTGCACGCCGCACGCGAACGCGTCGCCGACGCGCTGGCCGACCTCGCGCCGTACGCGGCGGAGCGGGGCGTACGCCTGGCGATCGAGCCGCTGCACCCGATGTTCGCGGCGGACCGCTGTGTGGTCTCCACCCTCGACCAGGCCCTCGAACTGGCGGAACGCTTCCCCGCCGAGCAGGTCGGGGTGGTCGTCGACACGTACCACATCTGGTGGGACGACCGCGCGCCCGCCGCTGTGGCCCGCGCGGCCGGAAGGATCTTCTCGTTCCAGCTGGCCGACTGGACGACACCCCTGCCGGCCGGGGTACTGAACGGCCGGGGCCAGCTCGGGGACGGTGCGATCGATCTGCGTGCCTGGCGGGAACGGGTGGACGCGGCGGGCTACCCGGGCCCGATCGAGGTGGAGCTGTTCAACGACGAACTGTGGGCGAGGGACGGCGTGGAACTGCTCGCGGAGGTCGCGCAGCGGTATGTGAGGCACGCGCTCTAGGAGGCCGGGGGCCGCTCGTATGACTTACGACTGAGCGGCCCCGGCACTGGTGCCGGGCGCGGACGGGCCGCGGAACGTCCTGCGGTACGCGGTCAGCGTCACCCCCGTGGCCGCCTGAAGGTGGTGCCGCAGCGAAACCGCCGTACCGAAACCCGCGTTGGCCGCCACCCGGTCGACCGGAAGGTCGCTCTCCTCCAACAGCTGGCAGGCGCGCTCGACACGCCGGTGGATCAGCCATTGCGCGGGGGAGAGCCCGACCTCCTCACGGAAGTGGCGCGCTGCTGGACGTGGCGACCGTGCCGCCGGTGATCGCGCTCTGCCGGGAGTTCCACGGCGCGGACGGCGCGATCGTCTTCGGCTGGGTCAACGCCGCCCACCAGCTGGGCGCCGGGCTGATGGCCGGTCTGGGCGGCGCCGTACGGGACATCTTCGGGACGTACGACCCGGTCTGGGTGGCCTCCGGCGCGCTCTGCGCGACGGCCGCGCTGATGGCTCTGGTCGTCCGGGGGCGTCCGGCCGGGGCCGCGAGAAAATAACTCAGCGGAAGCGTGCAACCCTTCCGCGGTGACGCGAGTCGTATACGTCACCAGGGCCTTCGGGGGAACGATCCGGGGGGATTCGGAAGGCTCTGCTGGAGGGGGGAGCGCGCGGGGCCCGGTCCATCGGACCGGGCCCCTATGTCGTTTCCGGCGCACCGCCGACGGCTTTCCGACGGCGTCGGCGGTGGCGTCGGCGAAAACGGCGTCGGGCTCGGCGCGAAGCCGGAGTTGTCCACAGGGCCGCCGTGATGTCCGAGCCCGGCGGTAGCGTCGGGGCATGTCCAATCCAGCAGTGCTCGAAGCCGTTCTCGAGCGGATCACGTACGCCAACGAGGAGAACGGCTACACGGTCGCCCGGGTCGACACCGGCCGCGGCGCCGATCTCCTCACTGTGGTCGGCTCGTTGCTCGGCGCGCAGCCGGGCGAGTCACTGCGTATGGAGGGCCGCTGGGCCTCGCACCCCCAGTACGGCAAACAGTTCACGGTGGAGAACTACACCACGGTCCTGCCGGCCACGATCCAGGGCATCCGCCGCTATCTCGGCTCCGGACTGATCAAGGGCATCGGCCCCAGGATCGCCGACCGGATCGTCGAGCACTTCGGCCTCGACACCCTCGACGTCATTGAGGAGGAGCCCAAGAGACTGGTCGAGGTCCCGGGCCTCGGCCCCAAGCGGACGAAGCTCATCGCCGCCGCCTGGGAGGAGCAGAAGGCCATCAAGGAGGTCATGGTCTTCCTGCAGGGCGTGGGCGTCTCCACCTCCATCGCCGTCCGCATCTACAAGAAGTACGGCGACGCCTCGATCTCGGTCGTCAAGAACGAGCCGTACCGCCTGGCGGCCGACGTCTGGGGCATCGGCTTTCTCACCGCCGACCGCATCGCCCAGGCCGTCGGCATCCCGCACGACAGCCCTGAGCGGGTCAAGGCGGGAATCCAGTACGCCCTGTCCCAGTCCACCGACCAGGGCCACTGCTACCTGCCCGAGGAGCAGCTCATCGCGGACGCCGTGAAGCTGCTCCAGGTCGACACGGGGCTGGTCATCGAGTGCCTCGCCGAGCTGGCCGGGGACGACGAGGGGGTCGTCCGGGAGAAGGTGCCAGGACCGGACGGCGGCGAGCCGGTCACCGCGGTCTATCTGGTCCCCTTCCACCGCGCCGAGCTGTCCCTCTCCGCCCAGCTGCTGCGGCTGCTGCGCACGGGGGAGGACCGGATGCCGGCCTTCCGGGACGTGGCCTGGGACAAGGCGCTCACCTGGCTGGCCGGGCGTACGGGCGCCGAGCTGGCCCCCGAGCAGCAGCAGGCGGTCCGGCTCGCGCTCACCGAGAAGGTCGCCGTCCTGACCGGCGGTCCCGGCTGTGGAAAGTCCTTCACGGTCCGCTCGATCGTGGAGCTGGCGCGGGCCAAGAAGGCCAAGGTGGTGCTGGCGGCCCCCACCGGGCGGGCGGCCAAGCGGCTCGCCGAGCTGACCGGCGCCGAGGCGTCCACCGTGCACCGGCTGCTGGAGCTGAGACCGGGCGGGGACGCGGCGTACGACCGGGACCGGCCGCTGGACGCCGATCTGGTGGTGGTGGACGAGGCGTCGATGCTGGATCTGCTGCTGGCCAACAAGCTGGTGAAGGCGGTCGCGCCGGGCGCGCATCTACTGCTGGTGGGGGATGTGGACCAGCTCCCCTCGGTCGGGGCGGGCGAGGTGCTGCGTGATCTGCTCGCCGAGGGCGGTCCTGTGCCGAGGGTCCGGCTCACCCGGATCTTCCGGCAGGCCCAGCAGTCGGGTGTGGTCACCAACGCCCACCGCATCAACTCCGGGGTGCAGCCCATCACGCAGGGCCTCGCCGACTTCTTCCTCTTCGTCGAGGAGGAGACGGAGGACGCCGGCCGGGTCACGGTCGATGTCGCGGCCCGGCGGATTCCCGCCAGATTCGGTCTGGACCCGCGGCGGGACGTGCAGGTCCTGGCGCCGATGCACCGCGGCCCGGCGGGCGCGGGCGCGCTGAACGGCCTGCTCCAGGAGGCCATCACGCCCGCCAGGCCCGAGCTTCCCGAGAAGCGGCTGGGCGGCCGGGTCTTCCGGGTGGGGGACAAGGTCACCCAGATCCGCAACAACTACGAGAAGGGGGAGAATGGAGTCTTCAACGGCACGGTCGGGGTGGTCACCTCGCTCAACCTGGACGACCAGCGGCTGACGGTGCTGACGGACGAGGACGAAGAAGTGCCGTACGACTTCGACGAGCTGGACGAGCTGGCGCACGCGTACGCCGTGACCATCCACCGCTCCCAGGGCAGTGAGTATCCGGCCGTGGTCATTCCGGTCACCACCGGTGCCTGGATGATGCTCCAGCGGAATCTGCTGTACACGGCCGTCACGCGCGCCAAGAAGCTTGTGGTGCTGGTCGGCTCCCGCAAGGCCATAGGCCAGGCGGTCCGTACGGTTTCCGCCGGCAGACGCTTCACCGCCGTCGACCACCGGCTCACGTCCGGAGGGTGAGGGTGGCGTGCGCGGGCGGCGGATGAGGGCGCGGGGGAGCGCGGTGCTGGGCCCGGGGACGGCCGCGAAACGGCGCCGGGGACTTTCTTAACCGGGGCGAAGGGGGCAGGATGAGCAGGTTGGCGGCACTGAGTGCCGCGAATCGGCCTAATGGCCGACCCCGAGTGCACTCTCCTGAGCCAAATGGGGGATGGTAGAGACAGTCAGGGCACCTCGAAGAAGAGGCACTACGTCGGTGAGGGATGACGTGAGCGAGAAACGCGACAACGCGGTAGTACTGCGGTACGGCGACGGCGAGTACACCTACCCGGTGATCGACAGCACCGTCGGCGATACGGGCTTCGACATCGGGAAGCTCCGTTCTCAGACCGGTCTGGTGACCCTGGACAGTGGCTACGGCAATACCGCCGCCTACAAGTCCGCGATCACCTACCTCGACGGCGAGCAGGGCATCCTGCGCTACCGCGGCTATCCGATCGAACAGCTGGCCGAGCGGTCCAGCTTTGTCGAGGTGGCGTATCTGCTGATCAACGGCGAGCTGCCGACGGTCGACGAACTCGCCTCGTTCAAGAACGAGATCACGCAGCACACGCTGCTGCACGAGGACGTCAAGCGCTTCTATGACGGCTTCCCGCGCGACGCGCACCCGATGGCGATGCTGTCCTCCGTGGTGAGCGCGCTGTCCACGTTCTACCAGGACAGCCACAACCCGTTCGACGAGAAGCAGCGCCATCTCTCCACGATCCGGCTGCTCGCCAAGCTGCCGACGATCGCGGCGTACGCCTACAAGAAGTCGATCGGCCACCCCTTCGTCTACCCGCGCAACGACCTCGGGTACGTCGAGAACTTCCTGCGCATGACCTTCTCGGTGCCTGCGCAGGAGTACGTGCCGGACCCGGTCGTGGTCTCCGCGCTCGACAAGCTGCTGATCCTGCACGCGGACCACGAGCAGAACTGCTCGACCTCCACCGTGCGTCTGGTCGGCTCCTCGCAGGCGAACATGTTCGCCTCGATCTCCGCCGGCATCAGCGCCCTGTGGGGCCCGCTGCACGGGGGCGCCAACCAGTCGGTGCTGGAGATGCTCGAAGGCATCCAGGCCTCCGGCGGCGATGTCGACACCTTCATCCGCAAGGTGAAGAACAAGGAAGACGGCGTGAAGCTCATGGGCTTCGGGCACCGCGTCTACAAGAACTTCGACCCCCGGGCGAAGATCATCAAGGCGGCGGCGCACGACGTCCTCTCGGCGCTCGGCAAGTCCGACGAGCTTCTCGACATCGCGCTCAAGCTCGAAGAGCACGCGCTGGCCGACGACTACTTCGTCGAGCGCAAGCTCTACCCGAACGTGGACTTCTACACCGGTCTGATCTACCGGGCCATGGGCTTCCCGACCGAGATGTTCACCGTGCTGTTCGCCATCGGCCGGCTGCCCGGCTGGATCGCGCAGTGGCACGAGATGATCAAGGAGCCCGGTTCCCGCATCGGCCGTCCGCGCCAGATCTACACCGGCGAGGTCCTGCGCGACTTCGTCCCGGTCGAGTCCCGCTGACCCTTCGCGCACTCCGCGCCCGCAGGACTGCTTGTACGGCTCGCACAACGCCCGTACGGAGCCGAAAAGCGCCCCGCCGCCAATCCCCCCACGGGTTGACGAACGGGGCGCTTTCCATATCCCCGGAGCGGATTCCCCCCACGGGATCCGGGCCGGGCGTCTGGGCGGGCACCTGCCGTTACCAGCAGAAGCTCCTCGCGCGGTCTGACCGGGGTACGTACGGGAGGGCCGCTCAAAGCTCCCCGGTGCACGTGCCCCGGCCAATCGCTTGCCTGAGATGTCCCCCAAGACATCTCATGAACGTCCCCCAAGACGTTCTCTGGCATCGTCCTCTTAGACACGCGAGCTGCCCGGATGGTTACCCCTCAATCTATGTGATCTAGATCTCTTTGTGAAGGACTTGTGGCTCATGTGAAGGACCGCGGGCGCAAAGAATTGGTAACGGCCGCCGGACCGCCTCTGACCTGCCTCGGGATCGCCGCGGACCGCTGCGGATCGGCTCGGTCAGGCCTGGCCGGTCAGTTCGTACCCCGCCTCGTCGACGGCGGCGCGTACGGCGGTCTCGTCCAGCGGGGCCCGGGAGACGACGGTTACCTGTCCGGTGGCGGCCACGGCCTGCACCGAGGTGACGCCCTCGATCGCGGAGATCTCGCCGGAGACGGCGCCCTCGCAGTGCCCGCAGGTCATGCCGGTGACCTGGTAGACGGTGGTGACCTGGCCCACCTGGACGTCGCTCGCGCCGTCGTGGCAGGAGCCGGTGGGTGAGCAGCAGGAACCGGTGGCCTCGGCGGGCTGGGTCTTCGTCTCGGTGGTCATGGCGTTCTCCTCTTCGGGCGCTTCGGCATAAGAATCCACGATGCGCCAGGGGTCGCGAGGACGCCGCGACCGCCTGACAGCTTCAGATTATACCCCTAGGGGGTATGAAAGGAACGTCCCGGGACGCGCGTCCCGGGACGCGCGTCGCTCAGCCGGCCGGACTGTCCGCGCCGGTGCGGTCGGCGCACCGTTCCGTGTCCCCGACGAGGGGCCGCAGATAGCGGTAGATGACGGTCTTCAGCTCGGCGGTGTACGCGGCCTGCTCGGCGCCCTCGCGGCTGAGGATGAGGTCCAGGCCCGCCTTGAACACGGTGAAGACCGTGCTGGCGATCCGGGTGAGATCGGCCTGCGGCGCCGCGGGGAGGTAGCTGCCGAGTATGTCCTCCATGCGGGTGAGCATGGAGGAGTGCAGGGCGTCATGCTCCTGGGTGACCTGGCCGGGGATCTCGGAGCCGTGCATCAGGACGGCGAAGGCCGGATTCTCGCAGTTGAACTCGATCAGCGGGTCGAGGACGGCGTCCAGCAGCTGGTCCAGCGGCAGTTCGAGATGGGCCGGCAGGAACGCCTGGCCGTAGGTGTCGCGCCAGCGCCGCAGGAGCTGGTCGCCCAGCTCGACGGCGATGGCCTCCTTGTTCGGGAAGAACTGGTAGAGCGTGCCGGGAGAGACGCCGGCCTCCTTGGCGATGGAGTTGGTGCTCGCGCCGGTGTAGCCGGTGGTGCAGAAGACATGGGCCGCCGCTTCGAGGAGCTGGGCGATGCGGCGCTCGCCGCGGGCCTGGCGGCGGCGAGGTTTCGGCGCCGCCGGCGCCGGGGCGGGAGCGGAGACCGGGGTGCCGCTCTCCGTGACCTCGCCGCTGTCGCGCTTCGCGTCCGGCATATGAATCCCCCGGCTTTCCTGGATCGGTTGACAAATGCGAGAGGTCGCTCGCATTCTTAAGTTATGCGAGCGATGACTCGCGTTTGCCATTCTATGGCGATGGCCGACCCATGCCACGGGTCTCGGTGAAGGGGACACCGCACCATGTCCGAAGTCAATACTGGACCGCGCGTCGGGGGATGGACCCGGTTCGTCACCGCGCGCCCGAGGCTTTCTCTGCTGGTCGCGCTGGTGATCACGGCGCTCGCCGTGTTCGCCGGGAGCGGTGTCGCCGACCGCATGGGCAGCGGTGGCTGGGAGGATCCGGACGCCGAGTCGACGTATGCGACGAAGGCCATGGAGCGGGAGTTCCCCGCCTCCCAGCCGAATCTGCTGCTGCTCGTCGACAGCGGGCGCCTGAGCGTGGACGACCCGGCCGTGGCCGCCGAGGCCGGGCGGCTCAGCGACCGGCTCATGGCCGAGAAGGGGGTCACGGGCGTCGGGTCGTACTGGCAGACGAAGGACCCCGCGCTGCGCGCCGAGGACGGACGCGAGGCGCTGATCGCGGCGAGGATCGAGGGCGACGAGAAGACCGCCGCCGAGGTCCTGGACCGGATAGCGCCCGAATTCCGCGGAGCCCAGGGGCCGGTGGAGGTCTCGGTCGGCGGGCCCATCGCCGTGCGGCACGAGATGCAGAGCATTATCCAGGAGGATCTGCTGCGGGCCGAGCTGATCGCCCTGCCGGTCACGCTGGTGCTGCTGGTGATGGTGTTCGGCAGCGCGGTCGCCGCCCTGCTGCCCCTGGGCCCAGGGATCGTCGCCATCCTGGGGACCAACGCGGTGCTGCGCGGGATCACCGAGCTCACCGATGTCTCGGTCTTCGCGCAGAACCTCACCACGGCGCTCGGGCTCGGACTGGCCGTCGACTACGCCCTGTTCATCGTGCGCAGATTCCGCGAGGAGCTGGCCGAAGGCGCCGAGGTGCGGGACGCCGTGGGGGTCACGCTGCGCACCGCCGGGCGGACGGTGCTGTTCTCCGCGCTGACCGTGGCGGTGTCGCTGGCCGCGATGCTGGTCTTCCCGCAGTACTTCCTGCGGTCCTTCGCCTATGCCGGGATCGCGGTGGTGCTGCTGGCCGCGGCCGCCGCACTGATTCTGCTGCCGGCCGCGCTGATGCTGCTGGGCCACCGGGTCAACGCGCTGGACCTGCGGCGCCTGCTGCGCCGACGGCGTACGTCCGGTGCGGCGGACCGCTCCACGGCGGCCGGCGCCTCTGCGGAGGAGGGGGCCGGCTGGGGGCGGACGGCGGCGCTGGTGATGCGCCGGGCCCCGCTCTTCGCCTTCGCCACGACGGCCGGGCTCGTGCTGCTCGGGCTGCCGTTCCTGGGGGCCCAGTTCGGTACGGCCGACCACCGCCAGCTGCCGTCGGGCGCCGAGTCCCGCGTGGTCCAGGAGAACATACGGGACGGCTTCCCCGGCAGCCCCAGCGGCGGCCTCGAGGTGTTCGCGGAGACTGCTGCCACGCCCGCCGAGTACGCCGACTACCGCAGCCGGATATCCGGCCTTCCCGGGGTGCTGAGGGTCGACGGCCCTGTCACCTCCGGAGAGCACGCCTACTTCACCGTGCTGGCCAAGGGAGAAGCGGTCGGAGAGGACGCCCAGCGGGTCGTCCGGGAGATCCGCGCGGAACCGGCCGCGTTCGACACGTCGGTGACCGGCTCCGCCGCCGTGCTGGTCGACTCCAAGGACTCCATCGCGGACCGGCTGCCCTGGGCGGCGGCCATCATCGTGGTGGTGACCCTGCTGCTGGTCTTCCTGCTCACCGGGAGCGTGCTGATACCGGTCCAGGCGGTCGTGCTCAACGCGCTGAGTCTCACGGCGATGTTCGGCGCGGTGGTCTGGGTCTTCCAGGACGGCCATCTCTCCGGACTGCTCTCCTTCACGGCCACCGGCGATATCGAGACGACCCTGCCGGTCCTGATGTTCTGTGTCGCCTTCGGGCTCTCCATGGACTACGGCGTCTTTCTGCTCTCCCGGATCAAGGAGGAGTACGACCGCGGCGGTGACCATGAGCAGGCGGTGGCATTCGGCCTGCGGCGCACGGGAGGGCTGATCACCGCCGCCGCCTTGATCCTCGCGGTGGTCATGGTGGGCATCGGCACCTCGCGGGTGACCAACACCAAGATGCTGGGCCTCGGTATCGCGCTTGCCGTGATCATGGACGCGATGGTGGTGCGCAGTCTGCTGGTCCCCGCGGTGATGAAGCTGACGGGGAAGGCGACCTGGTGGGCCCCGGCTCCGCTGCGCCGCTTCCACGAACGGTTCGGGCTGAGCGAGGGCGAGTCGAAGTCGGCCGCCGAGGGGCACGCGGAGCCACCTGCCCGGGACCGGGACACGGTGGGCGTCTGACGGCCGACGGGCACGGCGGGCACGGCGGGCACGGCGGGCCCGGCGGGCCCGGCGAACACGGTAAACACGGCGGGGCCCCGTACCCGGATCGGTACGGAGCCCCGCTCATGGTCCCTTCGTCAACTTCCCTTCATCGCCCGGCGATCAGCCTCTGTTGCCTCTGTTGCCGGGGCGCTTGGCCACCCACGCGCGGACGGTGTCCGCGTACCAGTAGGGCTTGCCGTTCTCCACATGGTCCGGGGGTGGGAGCAGACCGTGCTTGCGGTACGAGCGGACGGTGTCCGGCTGCACCCGGATGTGCGCGGCGATCTCCTTGTACGACCAGAGCCTTTTGTCCGTCATCAGTAGCACCTCCCTGCGCCCGCCGCAGGAGCGGCCGGTGGGCCGTCGAGGGAGCTGCGGCAAAGCGCTGGTGATCACCCAGCCTGTGCCCGTTGGGCGACGGAGAGTGATGGAGAGAGCGGGGTTGTCGCCTCCCCGTGACGGAAGGCCCGCGTAATAAAGACATGTGTGACAGTAGAGGGATCTCTGTGACACAAGCGGCACATGTGACACATGTACATCAAGTCGGGCCGGTTCTCGCCGCTCCCACCCGGTCGAACGGCCCGCGCGTCAGGCTCCGCAGCTCCGCAGGAAACGACGGGTGCGCGTGGCGATCGGGAACGGCTTGTCGGGCGGACACGGGTACATGTCCTGCTCGACGATGGCGAAGAGATCGACGTCCAGCCGCTGCGCCGCCGCCAGGACCGGTTCCAGCGCGGGCACCCCGGCCGGCGGCTCGCACATCACCCCGCGCGCGACGGCCGGTCCGAACGGCACCTCGGCCGCGACGACCTCGGCGAGGATCTCCGGGTCCACCTGCTTGAGATGGAGATAGCCGATCCGTTCGCCGTAGGTCTCGATCAGCTTGACGCTGTCGCCGCCGCAGTAGGCGTAGTGCCCGGTGTCCAGGCAGAGCGAGACCAGCGCCGGGTCGGTGGCGTCGAGGAAGCGGCTGACGTTCTCCTCGCTGTCGATATGCGTGTCGGCGTGCGGGTGCACGACGATCCGCAGTCCGTAACGGTCCCGCACCTCCCGGCCCAGCCGCTCGGTCTGGGCGGTCAGATCGCGCCACTGGGCGGCGGTGAGCGTGCGGTCCTCCAGCACCTCGCCGGTCTTGTCGTCGCGCCAGAAGGACGGGATGACGACCAGATGGTCCGCGCCCATCGCCCGGGTGAGGGCGGCGATGTCCGCGACATGCGCCCAGGTCTTCTCCCAGACGGCGGGTCCGTGGTGCAGCCCGGTGAAGACGGTCCCGGCCGAGACCTTCAGCCCGCGCCGCGCGGTCTCCTCGGCCAGCCGTTCGGGATCGGTCGGGAGGTAGCCGTAGGGGCCGAGTTCGATCCACTCGTAGCCGGCCTCGGTGACCTCGTCGAGGAAGCGCTGCCAAGGGACCTGTCGCGGGTCGTCGGGAAACCACACCCCCCAGGAGTCAGGGGCCGACCCGACCCGGATGCGGTTCAGTGTGGGTACGGAAGAGCTCATACCGGTCAGCTTTCCGGCCGCCGGGAAAGAGTGTCAAGACTTCGTCCGAATGTCAGGACAAAACGTTGACAGGGCTCCAGGAGGAGCATTAAACCTGGGCATGGCCGTCGAACCGAAGGGGGACATGTATGCCTGCGCCGTACGACGTGATCACCATGGGCCGGATCGGAGTGGACCTCTATCCGCTGCGGACCGGGGTTCCGCTGGCACAGGTAGACGCCTTCGGGAAGTTCCTCGGCGGCTCCGCGACCAATGTCGCGGTGGCGGCGGCCAGGCTGGGCCGCCGCGCCGCGGTCATCACCCGTACCGGCCGGGATGCCTTCGGGGACTATCTCCACCAGGCGCTGCGCGAGTTCGAGGTCGACGACCGCTGGGTGACGGCGGTCGAGCAGTATCCGACCCCGGTCACCTTCTGCGAGATCTTCCCGCCGGACGACTTCCCGCTCTACTTCTACCGGCTTCCGAAGGCACCCGACCTGGAGATCCACGGACACGAACTGGACCTGGACGCGATCCGGTCGGCCCGGATCTTCTGGATGACCGGTACGGGCCTCTGCGCGGAGCCCAGCCGCTCGGCGACGCTGACGGCGCTGGAGGCGCGCGGCCGCTCCGGAATCACCGTCTTCGACCTCGACTGGCGGCCGATGTTCTGGCCGACGCCCTACGGCACCGACGCCCCCGCCACCGACGCAGCGTCCGCCGACGCCCCCGCCACCAACGCTCCCTCCGCCGGCTCTCCGTCCGCCGCCGACGACCCGCGCGAGCTGTACGCGCGCGCCCTGCGCCAGGCCACCGTCGCCGTCGGCAATCTCGACGAGTGCGAGGTGGCCGTAGGGGAGCGTGAGCCCGAGGCCGCCGCGCGGGCCCTGCTCGCCGCCGGCGTCGAACTGGCCGTGGTCAAACAAGGCCCCAAGGGCGTGCTCGCCCTCCATCGCGACGGCACCCGGGCCGAAGTGCCGCCCGTGCCCGTCGAGGTCGTCAACGGCCTCGGCGCCGGGGACGCGTTCGGCGGCGCCCTCTGTCACGGACTGCTCGCCGGCTGGGACCTGGAGCGCGTCATGCGGTACGCCAACGCCGCGGGCGCCATCGTCGCGGGACGCCTCGCCTGCTCCTCCGCGATGCCGTACGACACCGAAGTCGGCCAGGTCCTCGCGGGCGGCCCCTTCCCCGCGCAGGACCCCGCCGTCTCGCCCGCTCCTGTGCCGCCCGCCGGGGCCGTCTCGTGATCCCCGTCGATGTGTCCGAGCTGGTCCGACTGCGCGCGCACCACCCCGAGGCCATCGCCGAGGCCGCCGCGCGCCGCGTCCGCAGGCCCCTGCTGAGGTCCACCGGACGACTGATGATCATCGCCGCCGACCATCCGGCCCGCGGCGCCCTCGCCGTCGGGGACCGCCGCCTCGCCATGGCCAACCGCCTCGATCTGCTGAAGCGGCTCTGTCTGGCCCTCTCGCGCCCCGGCGTGGACGGCGTCCTGGCCACCGCCGACATCCTCGACGACCTGCTGCTCCTCGGCGCCCTGGAGGACCGCGTCGTCATGGGCTCGATGAACCGCGGCGGACTGGCGGGCGCCGCCTTCGAACTCGACGACCGCTTCACCGGACTCCGCCCCGAGGACCTCGCCCGCCGCGGCTTCGACGCCGGCAAGCTGCTGCTCCGTATCGACTACGAGGACCCGGGCTCCCTCGACACCCTGTACTCCGCCGCCCGCGCCATCGACGCCATGGCCGAGCACCGGCTCCCGGTCTTCGTCGAGCCATTCATATGCCACCGCGACGAGGGACGGCTCCGTACGGATCTGAGCGCGGAAGCCGTGACCCGCTCGATCGCCATCGCCTCGGGGCTGGCCGGTACCTCGGCGTACACCTGGCTGAAGGTTCCCGTTACCCAGGACCCCGACGATATGGCCAGGGTGATGGAGACCTCGACGCTCCCGGCCGTCCTGCTGGGCGGCGAGATCGGCGGCGACCAGGAGGGCGCGTACGAGAAATGGCGCAACGCGCTGCAACTGCCCACCGTCCAGGGCCTGGTGGTGGGCCGCTCGCTGCTCTATCCGGTCGACGGTGATGTGGCGGGGGCCGTCGATACCGCCGTGGGTCTGCTGTAGAGGGTAGGGACACTTCATGACAATCGATAGTGAGCCGCGTGAGCCCTACGGCCCGGACGAGCCGTACGAGCGTCATGTGCCCGCGGGCAGCAGCGCGGCGGGACCGTACGCCCTCGACATCGACCCCCGGCGGGCCGGCTGGTCCCATTCCGGTCTGCGCGTCCTGGAGCTCCCGCCCGGCGGCTCGCACACGCTGGCCACCGGGGACAGTGAGTGGATCGTGCTCCCGCTCACCGGCGGTTGTACGGTGCACACGCACGGCGAGTTTTTCGAACTGCTGGGCAGGGAAAGCGTGTTCAGCGGGGTCACCGACTTCGCGTACCTACCGCGCGACGCCCATGCACAGATCGCCTCCGGTGCGGGAGGCCGCTTCGCCCTGGCAGGAGCGAAGTGCGAGCGACGACTCCCCGCTCGCTACGGCCCCGCGCCGGAGGTTCCGGTCGAGCTGCGCGGCGCGGGCAACTGCTCCCGCCAGGTCAACAACTTCGCCGCGGCCGGCGTCTTCGAGTGCGACCGGCTCATCGCGGTCGAAGTGCTCACCCCCGGCGGCAACTGGTCGTCGTACCCCCCGCACAAACACGACGAGCACCATCCGGGCGTCGAGTCCGAGCTCGAAGAGATCTACTACTTCGAGATCGACGGCGACGGCCTCGGCTATCACCGGGTCTCGCCCTCCCGCCCCGGCGGTACGGACGTCCTCGCCGAGGTCCGTACCGGCGACACCGTCCTCATCCCCGACGGCTGGCACGGCCCGTCCATCGCCGCACCGGGACGCGACATGTACTACCTCAATGTGATGGCAGGACCCGGTGAGTCCCGGGAGTGGCTGATCCGCGACCACCCCGACCACGGCTGGATCCGGGACACCTGGCCGGCGCTCGCCGTCGACCCCCGACTGCCGCTGTACGGAACCCGATCCGGAACCGAGGAGGGCCCCCGATGACCACGCGCCGACTCACCGTCGCCCAGGCACTGGTCACCTTCCTGTCCCGGCAGTACACCGAGCGGGACGGCCGCAGGCAGCGGCTGATCGACGCCACCTGGGGCATCTTCGGCCATGGCAATGTGGCGGGCATCGGCCAGGCCCTTGTCGAGTCCGGCGGCGAGATGAGGTACTTGCAGGGACGCAACGAACAAGCCATGGTGCATGCCGCCGTCGGCTACGCCCGCCAGAGCAACCGCCTCTCCGCCCACGCTGTGACCAGCTCCATCGGCCCCGGCGCGACCAATCTCGTCACCGGCGCGGCTCTTGCCACCATCAACCGCCTGCCCGTACTGCTGCTGCCCGGGGACACCTTCGCCACCCGTCCCGCCGACCCCGTCCTCCAACAACTCGAAGTCCCCTCCGCGGGCGATGTCTCCGTCAACGACGCCCTGCGGCCCGTCTCGAAGTACTTCGACCGTGTCACCCGCCCCGAGGCGCTGATTCCGGCCGCGCTCGCCGCGATGCGGGTGCTCACCGACCCGGCCGAGACCGGAGCCGTCACCCTCGCGCTGCCGCAGGATGTGCAGGCGGAGGCGTACGACTGGCCGGAGGAGTTCTTCGCCGAGCGCGTCTGGCGTGTCCGCCGTCAGGCGCCGGATCCGGATGAACTCACCGAGGCGGTCCGGCTGGTACGGGAAGCCCGCCGCCCCCTGATCGTGGCGGGCGGCGGCGTCCACCACAGCGCGGCCGAGGAGGCGCTCGCCGCGCTCGCGGACGCCACCGGCATCCCGGTCGCCTCCACGCAGGCCGGCAAGGGCTCGCTGCGGTACGACCACCCCTGCGATGTCGGTGGCATCGGCCACACCGGCACCGCCACCGCCGATGAACTGGCCAGGACCGCCGATCTGGTCATCGGCGTCGGCACCCGCTGGTCGGACTTCTCCACCGCCTCCGCCACGCTCTTCTCGAACCCGGCCGTCCGCTTCCTCAATCTCAATGTCACCGGCTTCGACGCCCACAAGCTCGCGGCCCGCCCGCTGGTGGCGGACGCCCGTACCGCGTTGGAAGGAATCGCCGCGGGGCTCG
This sequence comes from Streptomyces sp. NPDC058198, assembly GCF_042882605.1. Lineage (NCBI taxonomy): Bacteria > Bacillati > Actinomycetota > Actinomycetes > Kitasatosporales > Streptomycetaceae > Streptomyces > Streptomyces sp. NPDC058198. The sequence continues at coordinate 198,437 of NZ_JBHVVP010000005.1, read as the reverse complement.
ACGGCTATCGGGTCGAGCCCGCCTACGCGGCTGAGTACGGCGAGGACAAGGAGCACTGGGAGTACCGCGTCGACGCCGCGTTCACGGGTGACGACGACGATCTCGTACGGCCCACCCAGGCACAGGTCCTCGGCGTGCTCGACGCGCTCGTCACCGACGAGGACATCGTCATCAACGCGGCCGGCTCGCTCCCCGGCGATCTGCACAAGCTGTGGCGGGCCCGCTCGCGCCACCAGTACCACGTCGAGTACGGCTACTCCTGCATGGGCTACGAGATCCCCGCCGCCATCGGTGTCATGCTCGCGGCCCCCGGGCAACCCGTCTGGGCGCTCGTCGGCGACGGTACGTATCTGATGAACCCCACCGAGATCGTCACGGCGGTCCAGGAGCGGCTGCCCCTCAAGGTCGTGATCCTCCAGAACCACGGCTATGCCTCCATCGGCGGACTCTCCGAGTCGGTCGGCGCGGAGCGGTTCGGTACGGCCTACCGCTTCCGGGCCGCCGACGGCACGTACACCGGAGCCCCGCTGCCGGTCGACCTCGCCGCCAACGCGGCCTCGCTCGGTATGCGGGTGATCCGCCCCAAGACCATTCGTGACCTGCACGAAGCCCTGGCCGAGGCGCGCGCCGCCGACACCCCCACATGTGTCTACGTGGAGACCGGAACGGCAGACACTGTGTCCGGCGTGCCCCCGGCCCAGGCATGGTGGGATGTGCCCGTGGCGGAGACCGCGACCCGTGCGTCCGCGGTCACGGCACGCGAGGAGTACGACCGCCACGCAGCAGCCCGCCGCCGCCATCTGTGAAGGAGCACGCAATGAAGACCGTCAACCACTGGATCGGTGGCAAGACCGTCGAGGGCGTGTCGGGCAACTGGGGACCGGTCACGGACCCCGCGACCGGCGCCGTCACCACGCAGGTCGCGCTGGCCTCCGCCGAAGAGGTGGACACGGCGGTCGCCGCCGCGAAGGCCGCCTACGCCACGTGGGGCACCTCGTCCCTCGCCCAGCGCACCGGCATCCTCTTCCGCTACCGCGCCCTGCTCGACGCGCGCCGCGACGACATCGCCGCGCTGATCACCGCCGAGCACGGCAAGGTGCACTCGGACGCGCTCGGCGAGGTCGCGCGCGGGCTGGAGATCGTCGAGCTGGCCTGCGGGATCACCACACAGCTCAAGGGCGAGTTGTCCACCCAGGTCTCCCAGCGGGTGGATGTGGCCGCGATCCGCCAGTCGCTGGGGGTCGTCGCGGGCATCACGCCCTTCAACTTCCCGGCGATGGTGCCGATGTGGATGTTCCCGCTGGCGGTGGCCTGCGGCAACACCTTCGTACTCAAGCCCAGCGAGAAGGACCCGTCGGCCGCGAATCTCCTGGCGGAGCTGGCCGCCGAGGCCGGCCTGCCCGACGGCGTGCTGAACGTCGTGCACGGCGACAAGGTCGCGGTGGACGCCCTCCTCGCGCACCCGGACGTGGCGGCGGTCTCCTTCGTCGGCTCCACGCCGATCGCCCGCTACATCCACACGACGGCCTCCGCCAACGGCAAGCGCGTCCAGGCGCTCGGCGGCGCCAAGAACCACATGCTCGTCCTGCCGGACGCCGACCTCGACGCCGCCGCGGACGCGGCGGTCTCAGCGGCGTACGGCTCCGCCGGTGAGCGCTGCATGGCGATCTCGGCGGTCGTGGCGGTGGGCGCGATCGGCGACGAGCTGGTCGCCAAGATCCGCGAGCGCGCCGAGAAGATCAAGATCGGTCCCGGCCAGGACCCGGCCTCCGAGATGGGCCCGCTGATCACCAAGGCCCACCGTGACAAGGTCGCCACGTATGTCACGGGCGCGGCGGCCCAGGGCGCCGAGGTCGTCCTGGACGGCACGGGCTACAGCGTCGACGGCTTCGAGGACGGGCACTGGATCGGCCTGTCCCTCCTCGACAAGGTCTCCACCGACTCCGACGCGTACCGGGACGAGATCTTCGGCCCGGTGCTGTGCGTGCTGCGTACGGAGACGTACGAGGAGGGCGTCGACCTGATCAACGCCTCGCCGTACGGCAACGGCACGGCCATCTTCACCCGCGACGGCGGCGCCGCCCGCCGCTTCCAGCTGGAGATCGAGGCTGGCATGGTCGGGGTGAACGTGCCGATCCCGGTGCCGGTGGGCTACCACTCCTTCGGCGGCTGGAAGGACTCGCTCTTCGGCGACCACCACATCTACGGCAACGACGGCGTGCACTTCTACACGCGCGGCAAGGTGGTCACCACCCGCTGGCCGGACCCGTCGGACGCCCCGGCGGGCGTGGACCTCGGGTTCCCCCGTAACCACTGACCCCTCTCCGGATCCACTGACCCCTCTCCGGCCCCCCGGCCGACCGTGGCCCGTACGGCGTCCTGCGTCCGTACGGGCCACGGCCTGTCCCGGCCCGGTGCGGATTGGGGAAGTCTTTGCCCGTGGCCTGATTGTGACGCCCGGCTGTGTCCACGGGATCACACCGGCCTTGGGGCGCCTGGGACAGGGGGCGGTCGTGGGCGGTCGCCGCGTACGACGGACGGCTGAATTCACCGGGGTCGGGCGACCGGCGGAGCGACGGCAGCGTTGACCGAGCGAGTCGTATGACACACGCTCGTAATATAGGTGCTGGATGCAACTGATCCGGCCCGGCCTGCTGTCCTGCTGTGGACTTTCTGGTCATCTCCACTCTGACCTGCGCACCGGACCGATCGGAAGCAGGAGGGCACACATGTGTGGAATCACCGGCTGGGTCTCCTTCGACCGTGATCTGCGGGACGCGTCCACGACATTGGATGCGATGACGGAGACGATGGCCTGCCGGGGCCCCGACGACCGAGGCACCTGGATCAGCGGCCCCGCGGGCCTCGGACACCGCCGACTGGCGATCATCGACCTGCCCGGCGGGCGGCAGCCGATGACTGTCGAGACACCGCAGGGCCCCCTCGCACTCGTCTACTCGGGCGAGACCTACAACTTCACCGAGCTGCGCCGGGAGCTGACCGGCCGCGGCCACCGGTTCACCACCGAATCCGACACGGAAGTCGTCCTGCGCGGATATCTGGAGTGGGGCGAGGCCGTGGCGGAACGCCTCAACGGGATGTACGCCTTCGCTCTCTGGGACGGCCGGCACCAGAAGCTCGTGATGATCCGCGACCGGATGGGCATCAAGCCCTTCTACTACTACCCGACCCCCGACGGGGTGCTGTTCGGCTCCGAGCCCAAGGCGATCCTCGCCAACCCGCTCGCCCGCGCCCGCGTCGGTCTCGACGGGCTGCGCGAACTGTTCGCCTTCGTCAAAACGCCCGGCCACGCGGTATGGGACGGCATGCACGAGGTCGAGCCCGGCACCGTCGTGACCGTGGACCGGGGCGGTCTACGCCGGCACGTCTACTGGTCCCTGAAGACGCGGCCCCACACCGACGACCAGGCGACCTCCGTGGCGAAGGTGCGCACGCTCCTCGACGACATCGTCCGGCGCCAGCTCATCTCCGACGTGCCGCTCTGCACCCTTCTCTCCGGGGGTCTCGACTCCTCCGCCATGACCGCGCTGGCCGCCCAGCAGCTGGCCGAGTCCGGCGAGAAGGTCCGCAGCTTCGCCGTCGACTTCGTCGGCCAGACGGAGAACTTCGTCGCCGACGAACTCCGCGCCACCCCGGACACCCCCTTCGTGCACGACGTCGCACGCGCCTCGGGCACCGTCCACCAGGACATCGTGCTCGACACCCACGCACTCGCCGACCCCGCGGTACGGGCCCGGGTGATCAGGGCCCGTGACCTGCCCATGGGCCTCGGCGACATGGACGCCTCGCTGTATCTGCTCTTCAAGTCCATCCGGGACCACTCGACCGTCGCGCTCTCGGGCGAGTCGGCCGACGAGGTCTTCGGCGGCTACCTCCAGTTCTTCGACGAGGAGGCCAGGCGGTCCGACATGTTCCCCTGGCTGGTGCAGTTCGCCCGGCACTTCGGCGACGACGCCGATGTGCTGCGGCCCGAGGTGCACACGGCCCTGAACATCCCCGGATTCCTCCAGGACAGCTACGCCACGGCCGTCGCCGGCATCGAACGCCTTCCTGGCGAGAGCGACTTCGAGTACCGGATGCGCAGGATCTGCTACCTGCACCTGACCCGCTTCGTCCGGCTGCTGCTCGACCGCAAGGACCGCACGAGCATGGCGGTCGGCCTGGAGGTCCGGGTGCCCTTCTGCGACCACCGGCTCGTCGAGTACGTCTACAACACCCCCTGGTCCCTGAAGTCCTTCGACGGCAGGGAGAAGAGCCTGCTGAGGGAGGCGACGGCCGACGTGCTCCCGAAGTCGGTCTACGACCGGGTGAAGAGCCCCTACCCCTCCACCCAGGACCCCAAGTACGCCATCGCCCTCCAGGAACAGGCCAAGGACCTGCTCGCCGACCCCTCCCACCGCGTCTTCGACCTGGTCGACCCGGCCACGGTCCGCCGCGCGGCGGGGCACGACACCCCACAGATCACCATGGCCTCGCGCCGCGGCCTGGAACGCACCCTGGACCTCGCGCTCTGGCTCGACCTCTACAACCCGGAGATCACACTCCCCTGATAACCGGTGGCCGGCCGCCACGAGCCACACCACCCTGGTCCCATGCCAGAACCGAAGTACCGCATCCGCGCCCTGCACACGGCGACCACGATCACCGTCTACCAGGCCTACCCCCCACCCATCGGCCTCCCCACAGCCCGCGACGGCCGCTTCCCCTCCACCTGGAAACGCGACCGGATGACCTGGATCAAGCCGTCGTTCCGCTGGATGATGTACCGCTCCGGCTGGGCCGGCAAGGAAGGGCAGGAGACCATCCTGGCCGTGGAGATCACCAGGGACGGCTTCGACTGGGCGCTGCGGAACGCCTGTCTGTCGCACTACGACCGTGCCCTACACCCCGACCAGCCCTCCTGGAAACGCGAGCTGAAACGGGCCCCGACCCGGGTCCAGTGGGATCCGGAGCGAGACCTGCACCTGAGGCCGCTGCCCTACCGCTCACTCCAGCTCGGCCTTTCAGGCGAGGCGGCGCGGCAGTACGCGGACGAGTGGACCGTCTCCGTCACCGACGTAACGCCCCTAGCGCACCGAATCCACGCCCTGGTGCGCGAGGACGACCTGCCCACCGCCACCCAACTACTCCCACAAGAACCCCCCTACCCGCCGGAAGACACCCTGCCCACCCACCTACGACCCGCAAGCCCATAAAACCGACGCATCTCACGAACAATGTCGTCCATCAGGGATCCAGTCTCGGTGGTTCCCTCGTCGTTGACTACGCTGAGCACGGGCATGCCTTGCCGACCCGCGGTGCAACGCGGGTCTACTCGGTGACCATCAATCGATCACTCGGGAAGGTACGCCCTCCGCGTTCCGCGAGGCACCCCTCCCGAGGCCGATCCACAGGTCTTGAGCATTGCTCGCAAGCAGTTACGCGTCTTGCCTTACGCTCTCCCTCATTTTGGGGCGTCTACGCCTCAGCTGGGCAAGGACTCCAGCCAGCGTGATGAACGCTACGAATATGGGGACAATCTCTTGTAGCTTCACCGAAGGAATCCGCCTGCAAAGAGAGCCAGCAACCGAACATAAGCGTGCCTTATGCGCGTCCGCTGCATGCTCAGTTGGCCGAAACTCTCACAGCGCTGTGAGTTCCCGCTGCGACTACGGGTCGGAAGTGCGTGCCCCTGATGTGCGATCGGCGGGCAACTAGCGGGAAACCACGGTGATTGGCGGACAGCGCAGATGAGAACGACCCCCGCCGATTTGCCTGGTCAGGGGCCGCTTACTTGCGCGGCGGTTGTGGGATTGTCATGCAGACGCGACCACGCACCCTCATCCAGCGGTGGCGCAGTGGCCGTCCCGCAACCGGCGAGGTCATGGATGATCTTGTCCAGTTCGGCAACTGGATCGCCATCGGTCGGATGCTCGGACCCAAGATGATGCGGGGAGAGGTCAGCTTCGCCGCCCCATACCAGCTAGTGCTATAGGTCGGCAGGCTGCCGTGCCACGGTCAATGGTGAGTCCGGGGCGACGCCTCCAGGCAGGGCTCCAGTGCCCATTGAACCCGCTCAGAGGCCTGGTTGGGTCGTGGAAGCGCGGTGCTTCCCAAGCTCAGGGCTCTCCTGGTGGGATGGTGGTGATTGATCAATTCTCGGCCAGTTTTCGTACCGGGTTTTATTTTGGTGTTGCGCGCCAGGATCAGTGCATGAGCAACTGGGGAGATCTGGCGAGCCAAGCAGCTAGCGCGCTGGTGGGGACATTGGCCGGCGGGGCCATCACTGTGCACGTGGCGCGCTGGCAAACGACAAGGACGATCGAGGCTCAATCCCAACTTGCTGTCTCACAAGAGGCTGCCAACGTGGCGCTCGCACGTAATCAGTGGACCCGACAGCGCTCCGCCGAGGCTGCTCAACGACTCTTAGAGCGCCTCGCAACGCTTTACGCATGGCTTCCCTCATTGCCGGATGTGGCGTTGGACGAGCCTCGCTTGAGCGTGCAGGCCCGCGAGCGTTGCGCGTCGGCACTCGAGTCGATCCGCCATGGCATGCAAACAGACCTTCTCTCCATAGCGGACGATCGAGTCCGTGCGCGCTTCAGGATTCTGGTGCGACTGTGTTACGACGTCGCGTGGCGGAGCATCGGTCAGCAGAACCGGGAGCGTCAGATTCGGGACGTAAGCGGGTACCTGCGCTACGTCCAACTCAGTCTGGAAGCCGTGATCGATGCCAGCCCCATGCCGGATGGCTGCGAACCTCCTGCACTTGAGCGAAACGACAGCACCGCCTGGCTGCCACCAAATGTGCCCTGGCACTGGCAAGACCCAGCCGACGGCAGCTGATTCCTGTTGACATGGTCGCCAGCAGCCAAGCACGGAGACCAAGTGGTTGCCGCGCTGGACGGTGATCTTCCCAGCGCGGAAGTGATTGGCAAGTGGGCGGTGTTCCATCTTTCAGCAGGCCATGGTCAAGCGCTGGCGACCTACTTCTCAGCATCTGGAAACCTCGCCTGCGTTGCCATCGAGGCCCGTCAGGGCCCCCAGGTCACCTTGAGCGCGCTGCGTCTCGTGGGATAGGTCCCCTCGAAGCTGGCTGACCAGTTCGGCGACTACGTGAGCGCGCGGGGATTGGACGGAGCCATCAGGTGCTCGCAGTACGGTGGCTGACTATGTTCACGAGAATGGACAGCAGATGTTCGCCACTTCGGGAGGCACGAGAGTCTGGCGCTGTTCGATTCCGGACGGCTAGAAGGGGCCGGCAGACCTGTCGTGCGTGAGGTTCTCGAGGATCGTGCGGAGCCACGGGCTGCGCACGGCTGGTAGCCGGACCAGGGTGTGCTGGAACGTTCCCCGGTCGGCCCGGAACAGGTAGTTGGGGCGCGGCGGGAGCGGGTCGTCGCGGAGGACGTCCTGGGGTAGGCCGCCCGACGCGGGAAGCGGCAAGTACGGCGAGGGAGAGACCAGCCACAGCCACACCCCCAGCGGCAGGGGCACCAGGTATGCCGAAGCAGCCGGGCCGGCGGGAGCCCAGGTCTGACCCGTCTGGGGATGGACCGGTACGAGGAGGATGTCGACGCCCGCGTCGGGGGAGGGCCGTCCCGGTCCAGCCAGGACGGCGCGCCGCGTTGGCCTGCCCGCGGGCAGCAGGGCGTCGAGCGCGCGTTGGAACACATCCGCGGTCAGACCGTCGGGGACCTTCACCGGCTGCCCTTTGGAGGCCACCAGCAGGTGGGCGAGCGCCTGGCCCGCTGCCGCCTCCCATTGCGGACTCCACGACCAGTAGTGGCTCGACCCAAACCGTCCTCCCCACGGGGCAATCGGCTCGAACGGGGGCGTGCTCTCCCCCTTCTCTGCCAGCTCCGCCCAGGCGAGCGGCGCAGCGTGGACACCGTCGACGAGGACGCGGCGCACGGCGTCTGAGCTGAGCCGCACTGCCTGCCAGAGCGAGCAGTCGTCGACCCTGGTGGCTACGGGCAGGTCGCACGCTTCGCAGGCCATGTTGGGCCCGTCGGCCCCGTCGAGGCCACAGCAGGCACCGCCTCGCTTCTCGGGGATCAGCCTGGTTCCGCGGATATCACCGGGCGCGATGACGAACGCCCCGGGCGGGCTGTCGGACAGCGCGTAGACCGGCGCGTAGATGCCGCGTGCCTCCGCCTCGCCCGGATCGATCTCGTCCCACATCCGCCACGGCCCTCCCCAGGGGTCCGGGTCCACGGCAAACGTCTCTGACTCCATGAGCACCGGAAGCTGGACCCCGTTCCCGTAACTCTGACGGGCGTGGGCCGGAAGGGAGACCTGGGACAAGGGGACGGTCAGCTCGGCATCGCACCTCGCACAAACGAAAACGAACAAAGGCCCCTCCGCATGGGAAACAGCTGGATCGTCGCAGCTCGGCGACCGTCGGCCAACGTGTTTTCTCGTCCGTGTGGGAACGGGACCTGCCATCGTCGTGGAGCGTCAACGCAGCGCGGGCGAGCGCCAGCCGCCGCCGTCTCTGACGGCGGCAAGCGGTTTACTCAGTGTTCGAATTCTCGGCGTGCTGCGGCGCCTCTCGAAGTGGCGAACATCTGCTGACCATTCTCCTGAACATAGCCAGGTGACCTCGGCACCGATGAGCTCGGCATCGTCCTCCAACAGCAACCTCAGCAGTCGGCAGGGCCTAGCACTGGCCCTCATGAGCTTCCTGGCAGCCTGAATGACCTTCAATGACCGATCTGTGTAGCGCTACGGATCAGAAGGTGGAGAGGGGGGTGGGTGCGGAGCCATTCGGTGTCCCGGGACCACACAGATCCGGGGATCCCTATCCGGCCACCCCCCTTGGCCGCCGCGTTCCCAGCGAGAACGACGAACCGGCTCATACCTGGTCCGGAAGCTAACATCCGCCACTGACAACACCCTCGCGCCAGCCGCTAACGCCCGCCCAAACGTGCCAGATGCGGCCGCTATGGCCACCGCCTCACAACTGAAGTCGGCTCGTTATGCGAGGGCTGGGGTGGCTGGGGTGGTGAAGTTCCAGGTCAGCATGGTGAATTCGCCGTCGTTCAGGGCTCCGGCCGCGCGGTAGGTGGACAGGGCCGGGGCGTTGTCCGTGTCTACGCCGACCCACATGTCGTAGCAGCCGCGCTCGCGTGCGACCGTCGCCAGTGCGTCGGTCAGTGCGCGGCCGATGCCGCGTCGGCGGTGTGGCTCGTGCACCGAGAGCTCGTACAGGCACATCTCGGTTCCCTTGTCGGGGTGGAGCATCTCGATGCCGGAGATCATTCCGGCGGGGGCGCCGTCGAGGTAGGCGATCAGCATCAGGTGGCCGGGAGCGGCGAGAAAGCGCTCCGCCCATTCGGGGCGGGCCGGGCCGTCGTAGAGGTGCTCCGCGGCGGTCAGTTCGGCGACGGTCGTCGCCCGGCGGATCTCCATGGGGGTGCCTCCTGAGCAGGGCGTGCGTACCGCGTCTGGTGTACGGCGACGCTACCCCGTACTACTCGAGGAGGCCCCCGAGTTCCGACCGGTGTCAGCGCTGCCGGGTTCCGGGGCCGTTTAGGGTTCAATCATGGAGACCCGAACCCCCCGCCGGTTGCGGCCGCGCGCGCGATGGCTCGCGGGCGCGGCCGCGGCGCTGGTGCTCGTAGGAGCCGGTACATGGACCGCCGTCGCCTCGGACGGCGCGCCCACCGTGCACCGTGAGGACCAGGTGCTGGAGATGCCGGGCGCCCGGATCGACACCTCGTACTTCACCGCGGGCAGCGGACGCAGGCCCGCCGTGCTGATCGGGCACGGCTTCGGCGGCAGCAAGAACGATGTACGGGCCCAGGCCGAGAAGCTCGCGCGCGACGGATACGCGGTGCTGACCTGGTCGGCGCGCGGCTTCGGGAAGTCCACCGGTGAGATCGGGCTGAACGATCCGGACCACGAGGTCAAGGACGTGTCCCGGATCATCGACTGGCTGGCGAAGCGGCCCGAGGTACGGCTCGACGCGGACGGCGATCCGCGCGTGGGCGTCACCGGCGCCTCGTACGGCGGGGCCGTCTCGCTGCTCGCCGCCGGATACGACAAGCGGGTCGACGCCATCGCCCCGCAGATCACGTACTGGAACCTCGCCGACGCGCTCTTTCCCAATGGAGTCTTCAAGAAGCTCTGGGCCGGGATCTTCTTCTCCACCGGCGGTGGCTGCACGACCTTCGAGAAGCAGCTGTGCGAGATGTACCAGCGGGTCGCCGTCGCCGGGAAACCCGACGCGGCCGCCCGTGAGCTGCTGGAACAGCGCAGTCCCGCCGCCGTCGGCGACCGGATCGATGTGCCGGCGCTGATCGTCCAGGGCCAGTCCGACTCGCTCTTCCCGCTCGGCCAGGCCGACGCCATGGCGAAGGCGATCAGCGGCAACGGCGCACCCGTCGACGTCGACTGGATGGCCGGCGGGCACGACGGCGGAAACCAGGAGACCGGCCGGGTCGAGAGCAGGATCTCGTCCTGGTTCGACCGCTATCTCAAGGACGACAAGGGCGCGGACACCGGGCCGGCGTTCCGCGTCAGCCGGACCGGAGGCGTGGACTCCACCGACGGCCGGCCCCTGCTGCGGGGCGCGAGCAGCGACCGCTACCCGGGGCTGGAGAGCGGCTCCACCACCGTCCCGCTCAGCGGCGGCACGCAGACCTTCGGCAACCCCGCGGGTGCCAGCCCGCCCGGGATCTCCGCCGTACCCGGCCTCGGCGGCGGGCTCTCCCAGCTGTCGACGCTCGGCGTCGGACTCTCCCTCGACTTCCCGGGGCAGAACGCGCGCTTCGACTCCCGGCCGCTCGACCGGTCGCTGCGGATCACCGGTTCGCCGACCGTCCGGGTCACGGTCACGTCCAGCAGCGGTGACGCGGTGCTCTTCGGCAAGGTGTACGACGTCGGCCCCGACGGCCGCCAGCAGGTGCTGCCCTCCCAGCTCGTCGCGCCCGTCCGGGTCGAGGACGCACGGCAGGGCAGGACCGTCGAGCTGACCATGCCCGCCGTGGACCACCAGGTGGAGGCCGGGCACCGGCTCCGGGTCGTCCTCGCCGCCACCGACCTCGCCTACGCTTCGCCGCTCGCCCCGGCCACCTACCGGGTCGCCGTGGACGGCGCGCTGACCGTACCCACCGTGCCCGCGCTCACCGCCGGGACCACCGGGCTGCCCTGGTGGACCTGGGGGCTGCCGGCCGCCGGCGTGCTGATCGCGGCCGCGCTGCTGCTCACCGCCCGGCGCCGCACCGTCGCACCGGCCCCGGACCCCGCGCTCGCCGACGTGCCGTTGCAGATCACCGATCTGTCGAAGCGCTACAGCAAGTCCGCCGACCGCTATGCCGTCCGCGATCTCTCCTTCCGGGTCGAGAAGGGGCAGGTGCTCGGTCTGCTCGGCCCGAACGGCGCCGGCAAGACCACCACCCTGCGCATGCTGATGGGGCTGATCAGCCCCGACGCCGGTGAGATCCGGGTCTTCGGGCACGCGATCCGGCCGGGCGCGCCGGTGCTCTCCCGGGTCGGTTCGTTCGTCGAGGGAGCGGGCTTCCTGCCGCATCTGTCGGGACGGGCCAACCTGGAGCTGTACTGGCAGGCCACCGGCCGACCCGCCGAGGACTCCCATATCGAGGAGGCCTTGGAGATCGCCGGGCTCGGTGACGCGCTCGCGCGGGCCGTACGCACCTACTCGCAGGGCATGCGGCAGCGGCTCGCCATCGCCCAGGCCATGCTCGGTATGCCGGATCTGTTGATCCTCGACGAACCGACGAACGGCCTCGACCCGCCACAGATCCGCGAGATGCGGGACGTGATGATCAGGTACGCGGCAGGCGGCAGGACCGTCATCGTCTCCAGCCATCTCCTCTCCGAGGTCGAGCAGTCCTGTACGCATCTGGTGGTCATGCACCGCGGGCAGCTCGTCCAGGCAGGACCGGTCGCGGAGATCACCGGCTCGGGCGACACCCTGCTCATCACCAGCGCCGAGGAGGTGCCCGAGCCCGTCGTCGAGAAGATCGCCGCGCTGGCGGGGATCAGCTCCGCCGTCCGTACGGACAACGGACTGCTCGTCCAGCTCGACGGCGCGAGCACCAGCACCCTGATCACCGAGTTGGTCCGGCTCGACGTTCCGCTGACGGGTGTCGGACCGCACCGCCGCCTGGAGGACGCGTTCCTCACTCTGATCTCAGGAGGCTCCGCATGAGCGCGCTGATCGATTCGGCGCCCGGCTACCGGGCACGGCACACCCTGCCCCTGCGGGTCGAGGCGATGCGGCAGCTGAAGCGCAGGCGGACGGTGGCGATGGGCGCCGTGCTGGGCATCCTGCCCTTCGTGCTGATCGTGGCCTTCGCGATCGGTGGAACGCCCGGGGGAGAGCCGGACGACCGGCTGAGCCTTATGGACACCGCGACCGCCTCCGGCGCCAACTTCGCCGCCACCTGTCTCTTTGTCTCGGCGGGTTTCCTGCTGGTGGTGCCCGTCGCGCTGTTCTGCGGGGACACGGTGGCCTCCGAGGCGAGCTGGTCCTCGCTGCGCTACCTTCTCGCCGCGCCCGTGCCGCGGGTCAGGCTGCTCTGGAGCAAGCTGGCGGTGGCGCTCGGGATGAGCGCGGCGGCGATGGTGCTGCTGCCGTTGGTCGCGCTGACGGCGGGCACGGCGGCCTATGGCTGGGGACCGCTCGAACTACCGACGGGCGGCTCTCTGGCCGCCGCCGACACCGTGCCGCGGCTCGCGCTGATCGTCGCGTTCATCTTTGTCTCCCAACTGGTCACCGCCGGTCTCGCTTTCTGGTTGTCGACCAAGACGGACGCCCCGCTGGGCGCGGTCGGTGGCGCGGTCGGACTGACGATCATCGGCAATGTGCTGGACGCCGTGACGGCGCTCGGCTCATGGCGGGAGTTTCTGCCCGCGCACTGGCAGTTCGCCTGGGCGGACGCGCTCCAGCCGCAGCTGGAGTGGGGCGGCATGGTGAAGGGCGCGGCGGTCTCGGTGACGTATGCCGTGGTGCTGTTCGCCCTGGCCTTCCGGGGCTTCTCCCGCAAGGACATCGTTTCGTAGAGCGGGCCTGCGAAGATCCGCCGGACAGCCCTCAGACCCACCCCCGTCGAGCCGCTTCCGCACCCGCCCGGAAGCGGCTCGTCGTGCCGAGGGCGGTGAGCAGGTCACCCACCCGGCGGCTGTACGTCCTGCTGGACATGCCCAGTCGCGTCGCCGCCGTCTCGTCGGTGAGCCCGGCCAACAGGGCCTCCAGCACGGGCCGCAGCTGCCCCGGCAGGACTCCGGGGGAGGGGACAGCGGCCGTGGGCAGCTCCTCGCCCGTCTCCCACCACATCTGGTGGGTACGGACCAGGGCCTGGACGGCCACCGGATCACGGATCAGCAGCACCCCGTGGTAGTGGAGTTGGAGATCGAGCGGGACCGCGGCGACCGCGCGGTCCACCAGGATCATCTTGAACGGGATGGAGTCCGTCTGTCTCGCCCGGCCGGGGAGCCGGCGGGGCAGTGGGTACGGAAGCCCGGCCAGCCCGTGCCGGGGCACGATCCTGCGGACGCTGACCACGGGCGGGCGCCCTCGCGCCCTGCCGCCGGCGCCCTCGCCGTCCGGCCCGGCCCGCTCACCCGCCGCGCGCACGCAGGAGCCCGCGAACTCAAGGAACTGCTCCGGAATGCCCTGGCCCAGACAGCTGCCGGGGTCGTCGAAGACGAGCAGCTCACGGCGGGCCGAGCGGACCAGGGCGGTCAGCGTCGCCATCACCTGCCGCACCCCGCGGATCGGCCGGCCGGGCGGATGGAGCGAGTCCACCACGTCCTCCCGCACCACGCCCATCGACAGCGCCGACCTGTTGAGCACAGAACCTGGAACATCCGCCACGGCTGACCACCCCCGCCATCCCCTCGGAGCCGTACGCCACTCCATGTACGCATATGACTGCACACCGTGACAAGTGCCAGTTCGGAGTGTGGCGACTCCATGCCAGTGGCTCAGTAATCGGTCTTTTCTCCCGCACGCTGGTGATCGCTCGGCATGAGACGAGTCGAGGCACCGCGAGACAACGCGAACCAACGCGAGACGAAGGGAAGACCACGATGTCCCAGCGATTGACCGGCAAGCTCCTGGCCGCCGCGGCGGCACTGCCCCTGGTCGTACTGTCCCCCGCCGTGGGATCCGTCCAGGCGGCGGACCGGGCGGGCCCCGCCGCGCTCCTCAACTGCTCGACCAGCACCGACGGCTGGACCGGCAGGGCGGATTGCACCAACTACAGCAGTCAGGTGGTCGCCTTCCGTGCGGTCGTCGTCTGCGGATGGTGGCCGGACGCCTACGGCGCCTGGATCACGCTGCGGCCGGGCGCCTCCGGATGGTCCTCGGCGACCTGCGGCGGCGGCTCCGGCGTCGGCAGTGTGGGATGGCAGGAAGGCTGACCCGCAGGCCCTTCGCGGCAGGGGAGTTGCCCCGTCATGCCGGGTAACTCCCCGGGCGCGTGACCATGAACCGGCGACGTGATCGAAATACGCTCAAGAACGGTGCCACGCTGGCCTTTTCGTGCGCCATGATGGTCGTCATGGCCACTTTGCTGCTCGCTCTCGCCGCGATCTCCACGGGTCTGTACGCGGGGTTCTTCCTGATCTTCCAGACCGGCATCATGCCCGCCCTGGCGCGGCTCACGGACGCGCAGTTCGTCCCGGCCATGCGCCGGATAAATGAGCTCGTGCCGCGCCCGGTCTTCCTGCTGACCTTCTTCGCCATCGTGGGGTTCCCGTCCGCCGCCCTCGCCGTTCCGGTCGACGGCCGCTCGGAGACTCAGCGGCTGCTCCTGGTGGCCGGACTGGTCTGCGCGATCATCAACCATCTGGTCACCATCGGGGGCAATGTCCCGCTCAACAACGCGCTGGCCGCGTCCACGTCTTCTCCCGACAGTGTGGCGCGCGCGGCCTTCGAGTCCCGCTGGAACGCCTGCCACCGGGTCCGCACCCTGTTCTCGGTGGCCGCGTTCGTCCTGGTGGTCAGCGCCACCCTGTCCTGACGGCGTCGGCCCCGGCCGGGGCAGCGGGTCGGAGTCTGTCCTTCCGGCCGGCCCGCAGCCCGACGTGCCCTGACCTTCGTCACGACGCGCGTCACACGCGTCATACCGGGTGCGTCCGGATCACACGATCTTCAGGTTGGCCATCATGCCCATCCCGCCGTGGTCGATCAGATGGCAGTGGTAGGGGAAGACCCCGCGATGGCTGTCGAAGGTGACCTGCAGTTTCACGCTCTGACCGGGCAGGAGCAGCACGGTGTCCTTGCGCCCCGCCTCCGACGCGCTCACCGGCTCCCCGTCGCGTTCGAGGACGCGGAACTGCACCAGGTGCATATGGAAGTTGTGCGGGATGAGGGTGCTGGCGTTGGTGACGGTCCACACCTCGGTGGTGCCCCAGTTGACGGTCGTGTCGATCCGGTTCGGGTCGAAGGACTTCCCGTTGATGTACCCCTGCTCGCCGGTCCCCGGCTCGTCCATGTTCAGCTCGAAGCTCCGCTGGACGGTCGGCGTACGCAGCGTCGCCAGAGTAGTCAGCGTGCCGGGCACCCTGCTCGAGTCGCGCACCCGCTCGCCGACGTCGAACCGTATTATCTGGCCGACCTCCTCGACGGGCCCCGGGCCGAGCAGGTTCTTCAGCACCAGCTGCGTGCCGGGCTTGTACTGCGAGAAGTCGATGACGACATCGGCGCGTTCGCCGGGGGAGAGCGTCAGCGTCGGCGACGGGGCCGGCTTCTCCAGCAGGCCGCCGTCGGAGCCTATCTGCGTCATCTCGCTGCCGTCGGACAGCTGCAGCACGAAGATCCGCAGATTGGATGAATTGACCAGCCGGAAGCGGTACTTGCGCGCCTTGACCTTCAGGTACGGCCACGGCCTGCCGTTCACCAGGATGGTCGTCCGGTTGAAGGCGTCGTCCATCTCGTAGACCATCTGCGCGTTCGCGTCGAACCGCGCGTCCCGCAGGACGAGCGGCACCTCGAACTCACCGGAGGGCAGCCCGAGGGCATCCTCCCTGTCGTCACCCAGCAGATAGAGGTTGGACAGCCCGCGGTACACGTGCTCGGACTCCATGTGGTGCGCGTGGTCGTGCATCCACAGCGTGGCGGCCGGCTGGGCGTTGGCGTAGGTGTACGTCCTGGTGCCGCGCGGCGCGATCGTGTCCATCATGCCGCCGTCGTCGGCGACCGGGTTGGCGCCGCCGTGCAGATGCACCGACGTCGGCATGTCCAGCGCGTTGACCTGCTTGACCACCACGGTCCGCCCCGAACGGGCCCGGATCGTCGGTCCTGGGAAGGAGCCGTTGTACGTCAGCACCTCCGTGCTGGTGCCCGGCAGGATCTCGCGGCGCGACCTGGTCATCACGACCGAGTAGTAGTCCGCGGCCGCCGTTCTGCGCACCGGCGCGAGCACCGGGGGCCGGGTGAGGGGCACACTGAACTTTGTCACGGGCCCGGCGGGCCTGGTGGCAGGACCCGGCTTGTCGCGGGCGCCGAGTGCCTGTGCCGTATAGCCGGTGGCACCGGTGACGCCGAGGGCTCCTGCGGTGAGCCCGAGCTGTATCGCATGACGACGAGAAAGCACTGGGATTCCTTTCCGGGATGCGAGGGAAAAGGGAGTCTGTCCCTGTTCCGATCGCGGGCATGCTATCCACCCGGGGCACACGCAAGAGGAAATTGGATCCGCAGTGTCATCGGTCATGACATTTATGCCGTCTGGCGTCGATTAGGAATCTAGCGTTCCTCAATGGGGCCTCTAGTAATCCCTTTCTGTTTCTTGGTAAAGCTTTTTATGAAACCCGTGCGAAGCGCCGATCCCGGGCAGTTCGACCGCCGCGGCTGCGAGCCCGGCGCGGCGCCCGGCGCGGCGGCCGGGGCGCCGGAACGGGCACCGGAGCCGCCGTCACCGGCCCGCACCCCTGTGTCCTTCCCGGCCCCCCGCAGCCTCCCCCGACCGGGCCCGTTGACCGGCAGACCCCTGTACTGCCGGCCGGAACCCGTCGTCTCTTACGCCGAGGCTCTTACGCCGAGGCGCGGTTCATCCGGCGCAACCGCAGCTCCCGCAGCGCCTGTTGCTCGTCGGCCATGGTGCGCAGGCCGACCGCCCGCCGCCGGTCGTCGACACCCTCGGGGTCGACGACCGGATAGGGACGTCCCAACGGCGTGTAGCGGGTTCCGTACACCTGTGGGCGTCCCATCGACACCGCGCAGCGGTCCGTGACATAGGCGCCGTGGATCGGCGGGCAGTCGCCCAGGGCGACCGCCGCGGCGATCAGGTCCCGGCATGCCAGCTGGAAGCCGAGGTCGTCCGAGTGCAGCAGGATCATCAGAGCGGCCGTCGACGCGTCCTCGCCGACCAGGGCGGCCGTCGGCCAGCCGTGCGCGGTGACGATGCGCCGCAGCGCCTCGGCGTTCTCGGCGTGGCATCTCGTCAGGAGCCGGCGCAGATGACTCGCGGGCAGTCGCTGCGCCGCCGCCGTCAGCCTGCTGTCCTCGGCGATCCGGCACAGCAGGTCCCGCGCCAGATCGCCGCTGTCGCGTTCCTCGGCCTCTTCGGCTTCCTCGGCTTCCGCTGAGGCGTTCCCGGCCAGGGTGTTCCCGGTGCGGGTGTTCTCGGTGGGGGTGTTGTCCGTGAGGGTTTTCTCAGTGGGGGCGTTGTCTGTGGGGGGAAGCGCGGCGCTCACCTCGTACGTCTCGCGTGTCTCTCAAGCGGGGAAGGGGAGCGTCGCCCATACGGTGCGGCCGACGCCGCCCTCGCGGGACACGACACCCCAGGAGTCGGCCAGGCTGTCGACCAGGAGCAGTCCGCGCCCGCTCTCCGCGTCGGAGTCGGGGCATCGGGGGCCGAGCGCCCCGTCCTGGGCGCCCTGGTCGTGCACGTCGAGCCGTACATGGTCGGTCATGACGCGCACCTCACAGCCGACCAGCGCGCCGCCCGTGTGGAGCACGGCGTTGGTGACCAGTTCGGAGATCACCAGGACGGCGACATCGCACAGATCCGCGGGCAGTCTTCGCCGCTGAAGCTCGGCTCGTACCCGGTGCCGCGCCCGGGCGACGGAATCCCGCCTGCCGGGGAGAGTGAAGAAACACTCGTGCCCGTGCGCTTGATGTTTGCGTGCCTCGTGCCCGTACGTACGGGCACGGAGGCCGGAGCCGTTTCCCTCGCCCGCTCTGCGGACCGAGGCGCACCAGACACCCCAGGGGTGCCGGGCGCGCACCTGTAACTCCTTGGCAGCCGACGGGGGTTGCTGGTGTGCACGGTGATCCGTGATATGAGCCACGCGTTCACTATGCGGGCTGGCGCTCTCAGGTCGCAACTGATCGATCTGATAATTTCAGAATGTCCACACATGCTCTCTGGCTGGGTCGTCAACCAGCTGTCAGACTGCGCGGAATGAGTAGGTGTCAGGAGGTACCACGTGAGTGAGGCCCGTACGGGAACCGCACCCACAGTCCTGCGAATAGTCCTCGGCAAGCGGCTCGGCGCACTGCGTGCGAAGGCGCGCGTGTCCCGCGAGGCGGCGGCCAAAGTCCTGGATGTGACTCCGCTGACGATTCGGCGGATGGAGAATTCCGAAGTCAGCCTCAAACTCCCCTATGTCCGGCTTCTTCTTCAGGCATATGGAGTCGCGGGGAGCGAGGCCGACGAATTCGTCCAGCTGGTCAAGGCGGCCAACAAGCCCGGCTGGTGGCACCGTTACCGTGACGCCCTGCCGGGGTGGTTCAGCGCCTATGTCAGCCTTGAGGACGAAGCCGCCCTGATCAGGACGTACGAACCCCATTATGTCCCCGGCCTGTTGCAGACCGAGGACTATGCCCGCGGGGTGCTGCGCGTGGGCGCCCACCGCAACGCGGACGAGCTGGAGCGGCGCGTCGCGCTGCGGATCAAGCGGCAGCAATTGCTCTTGAAGCCGGACGCGCCGATTCTGTGGATCCTCCTGGAGGAGGCGGTTCTGCGCAGACCCGTCGGTGACGCGGACGTCATGCGGGCGCAGATCGACCGGCTGCTCGAAGCCACTGCCATGCCGAACGTGACCTTGCAGATCATGCCGTTCGCGGTCGGCCCGCATCTCGGGGCGTTCGGGCCCTTCCATCTTTTCCGGTTCGACCTCACCGAACTGCCTGACGTCGTCTACACCGAGAACCTCACGGGCGCCGTCTATATGGACCAGCGCCCCGATGTCGCCGCCTACCTGGAAGTCCTGGACAACATGTCCGCCCGGGCGGCGCTTGTTGACGGATCGAGAGCTTTTCTCCGAGAAATACGCAAGGAGCTCTAATGCGGGACATATTCAACGGAATGCCGGCCGACGAGCTGGGAGCCGACGGCTGGGTGAAGCCGTGGAGCGGCCCCAACGGCGGCAGCTGCGTCGAGACCAAGAAGGTGGACGGCGAGCACATCGCGGTCCGTCAGTCCGCGGACCCGTCGGGTCCGGCCCTCATCTGCACCACGGAGGCCATGGCGGGCTTCGTAGAAGGCGCGAAGAACGGCCTCGCCGACTTCCTGCTGTAGCTGGCGGCAAGTGGCTGGCTGCTGTGGCGCCGGGCGCTGTGGTGCCGGCCGCTGTGGTGCCAGCTGTTGTGGTGCCGGGCGCTGTGGCGCTGGCCGCTGTGGTGCCGGCACCCACCCCCCCCACACCCAGAAATGGACGGATCAGTATGACGGACCTCGACCAGCCGTCGATCCACGAGATCGATACCAGCAAGCCCCACCCCGCGCGCATGTACGACTTCTACCTTCAGGGCAAGGACTACTACGAAGTCGACAAGGAGGCCGCGGCCAAGGTCGAGTCGGTCTTCCCGACCGCCAAGACCTGCGCGCGGACCAACCGGTTCTTCATGCACCGGGCGACCCGCTGGCTCGCCGCCGAAGCCGGCGTCCGCCAGTTCCTGGACATCGGTACGGGCATCCCCACACGCCCCAACCTCCACCAGGTCGCCCAGGAGGCCGCCCCGGAGTCCCATGTCGTCTACGTCGACAACGACCCGATCGTCCTGCGCCACGCCGAGGCCCTGATGCGCAGCTCACCCGAGGGCCGTACCGCGTACATACAGGCGGACGTCCGGGAACCGAAGACCATCATCTCGTCGGAGCAACTGCACCGGACGATCGACCTGACCCGCCCGGTCGCGCTGTCGCTCAACGCGCTGCTGCACTTCGTCCCGGACGAGTTCCGCCCGTACGAGACCGTTCAGTACCTCCTCGACGCCCTGCCCTCCGGCAGCTACCTGGTCCTCTCCCACTGCACGCAGGACTTCGCCCCGGAGATGTGGGAGAGGGTCATCGACGTCTACCACCGTGGTGGCATCCCGGCCCAGGTGCGGTCGCGGGACGACGTCCTCCGTTTCTTCGACGGACTGGAGTTCGTCGATCCCGGTCTCGCGGTGCCGCACCGCTGGCGCCCGGACGGCGAACCGCTCGACGGCGCCACCGATGCGGCGGTCTCCATCTACGCGGGGGTCGCCCGCAAGCCGTGACTCCCCGCGATGGGCAGGCGGTGCGCCGGTGGGTGGGCGATGTCGAGACCTGGCCGCCAGGCGGTCAGTACCTGCGCGGAGGGCACGAACAGCGGACTCGGCAGTTCCTCGGTGCGTGCCCAGCGCCAGTGGCTGATCAGCTCCGGCTCCGCCGCCACGGGGTCGCCCTCGTACACGGTGAGGACGGCGGCCATGGTCACGCGCGCGAAACCGGCGATCTCGTCGTGCAGCATCGCGAACACGGTCACGTCCTGCTCGTGGGCGCGAAGGCCGGTCTCCTCGCGGAGTTCGCGTACGGCCGCGGCGGCGACGGACTCGCCCGGTTCGACCTTGCCGCCGGGCAGCTCCCAGGTCCCGCCGTGGTGCAGGCCGAGCAGGACACGTCCTGCCCGGTCCCGCACGATCACGCCGACGCCGAGAGTGGCGTGAGCGGTGGGCGGCGCGGCGGCGCGCGGGCGGCTGGTGACGCGAGGGTACGAGGGGCTCTCGCGTCGCCGGGCCCGGATCAGCCGGCCGGGAGGCGGGTCTTCCGTGTCCCGGCCGCCGAGAGGATCGGTCCCGTCCGCGAGAGGAACGATCTCGTCGACGGTGAAACCCGCCTCCACGAGCAGGTCCTCCCACAGCTCCGGGGTGGGATCCCCCATCCGTACGGTGAGTTCGAGCCGCCCGCCCGGCCGCACCTCCTGAGCGAGGGTGGCCAGCAGGCGGTGCGGGTCGGTGTGGGCGGCGCGGTGGCCGGTCGCGCTCCTGAGGTCCAGGGCGCGGGGCGCAGCGCTGTCGCCGCGCCCCTCGGTGACGTTCGCGGTGTCGCTCTCGGCGGCGTACGTGCACTGCTCGCTCATACGAAGGCCCCCCTCTCCAGCCGGGCCATCGTGCGCAGCCCGCGGTCGGTGACCTCTTCGTCGCCATGGGCCGGGCCGTAGGCCAGACAGCTCGCGGCATCGAGCGCCGCCAGGCACGGCAGCGCGTAACGCTCCGCCTCGGTCAGCGGGCGGCCGTACCCCTGGAAGAACGCGGTGCGCAGCTCGCCGCGGTCCTGCCACGGGCCGCAGGCCAGCCGGACGAAATCCTGCACGGCGGGGGCGTACCGGGACCGCTCGAAGTCGATGACGGCCAGCTGCCCGGACCACAGGGCGTTGCGCTCCTGGGCGTCGCCGTGGATGTGCGCCGGCGTGAGCCGTTCGCTCAGGCCGCGTACGTGGTCGGCCGAGCGACGGACGAGCGTGCGCCAGTCTTCGGTCAGCAGGTCACCGGCGCGGGCGAGGTGTTCCTCGACGTCGGCGGCTGCGCGCTCGGCGGCCGCTTCGGCTTCCCTGCGGCCCTGCGCGGGCATTTTGTCCGTGCCGTGCAGGCGGCGCAGCAACGCGCCGAACTGCCGGTGCGCGGCCCGGTGTTCCGAGGGGGTGAGGGCGAGCTGCGAGAGGGGCGTGCCGGGTACGGCGGTCAGCAGCAGCGCCAGGTGCCTGGCGTCGCTCTCCACGAGCTGCGGGGCGCGTCCGAACCCCAGGGCGGGGACGGCGGACTGGTACCCGAAGGTCTCGCGTTCGTAGGACTTCGGACTCGGCGACTGCTTGAGGAAGAAGCGCCGGCCGTGGCTGCCGGTGACCTCCCATACCCGCGAGTTCTCGCGTGGCTGTGACGCGTCGTGTACGGCGGAGAGGGGCCCGAGGAGGCGCTCGGCCCAGGCCCGCAGCGACGGCGGGAGGATGGTGCCGTGACTGGTCTTGGTGTGACTGGTCTGGGCGTGACTGGTCTTGGTGTGACTCATGCGTCCCACCTCGGTGACGGTCGAGATGACAGGTCGGCGCGGCGGCAGACGGCGTCAACCCGGTGCGCGGCGGGCTGGAGGGGCACCCCACCGTTCTCGAACGCGGGATGTCCGGCGACGACGCCAACGGGAGCGGGAACAGGTCGCATGATTCCTCCGGAGTGCACTGCGGTTGGGGTGGGCGCCCGGACAACGGACCTGATCAAGGGCCTGTAACGGGGCACGCGGGGGGAATCATAGAACAGATGTTCGAGCCTGGAGCGGCGGCCGTGCGGGGTGGGCATGACCGGCCTTCGTGCTCCGTTCGAATCACCCGTGAGGTGGGTGGCCACTCGATCGGGGGATTGCGCGGGGGCGACGAAGGGGGCGGTGAGGCGAGGGTACGGGCTCCTGCCGGCGATACCGGTCCGGCGGCCGGTCTGGCTGGATCTCGGCGAGATTCAGCTCGATATGCATCACGTCGCCGACCGTGCCCGCTGCCCGCCTGCGGTCCGGCCCCGGCGGCCGTGAAAGAATCCCGGGACGGCCATTCCGTAACCCCGCCGTTGTCGTACCGAGATCTATTTCCCTATGGAAACTAACGGGATATCGGGCCGTCGCACACATGGGCGGGGCCCGGACGACATCGTCCGGGCCCCGCCCACATCACTGCTGTTCAGCGCTGTGCTGTGTGTCTACCACCGGTACCAGCGGCCGCGCTTGCCACCACTGGCGGCCGGACGTACCACGAATCCGAGCAGCCAGACGACCAGCACGATAATGGCGATCCACCACAGTGCCTTGAGTGCGAAACCGGCACCGAAGAGGATCAGGGCGAGCAGAAGAACGAGTATCAGGGGAACCATAGTTATCAACCTCCGAGCAGCCGTGTGCCCCCGGTAATTCCGGCTATGCGCGAGAAACACATGTGTTTTTGTTCGTTTCTCCGGCCCTTTTCGGGGCACGTCGAGAGGTTGCCCCGGCGGTTGCCCCGCCGCACTGCTCGGAACCGCCCTGCCGCCCTACGGCTCGGAGACGAACTTTCCGCCCTCCAGCACGGTCTTGAGCGCGGAAAGGATCATGATCCAGCCGCCGCTGGTGCCTTCCATCATCTTGCTGTCCGGGGCGTCGAACTCGTCATGGGTGATGGTCAGCTTGATGCCCAGCATGGGCACCTCGGCGGGCTCGATGTCGAAGGTGACCCTGGAGCGTTCCTCGCAAGCCCTCGCGAACTCCTCGTCCGAATCGAACAGGGCGCGGTGCATGGGCTGCAGCGTGTGCCAGGAGTACGAGAGCCGCTTGCCGGGCTCCGCCTCCAGGACCCGCTGGCCGAGCTCCTCGAACTCCCCGCTCGGGTCCATCTTCCAGCGGACGGGAGCGCCCACCTCCCAGGTCGACTCCGGCCCGGTGCCGCCCATATAGATCTTGATGAACTGCGGTTCGGTCAGGGCTTGATAGAGCTTTTCCGCGGTGGTCTGGATATAGGTGACGTACACGAACTCGGGCTTGCTCATGGGTGGTCCTTCCAGGGTCTGTTTCAGATGGGACAGCGCGGTCAGCCGGCCGCGTTCGTACCGGCCGATCCAGCGGTCCGCGATCTCGTGGATGGGCACGGGATTGAGGTAATGCAGCTTCTCCCGGCCCTGCCGTACGACGGCCACCAGCAGGGCCGACTCCAGTACGGCCAGGTGCTTGCTCACCGCCTGTCTGCTCATGGCCAGCCCCTCGCTCAGCTCCCGCAGGGTCTGCCCGTTGCGCGCGTTGAGCCGGTCGAGCAGCTGTCTGCGGCTCGGATCGGCGAGCGCCTTGAACACCGCGTCCATCGTCATCTCTGGCCTCACGCTCCGACCCAAGATAGGCAACCAAACGGTTGCCTGTCGAGTCCAGTGCGAGTCCGGGTCGAGTCCGGTGCGCCTGGAGCGTGCGGCTTGGTGGGGGCGTGGCGCGGTGGTACGTGCCGTACCGCAATCACTCCCGCGCTCTGCCATTCGAGTGAACCGGCGTCAAGGTCATTGCAGGCTTCTTCACTCCGATGTGTTACTGGCCACATCCAGTCCGGTGGGTGCCCTTCCCCCGGGGGATGAACAGTCGGCCTCTCCGCCGACCCGCCTGGACGCACAGCCGGCCAGGCGGCCGCGCAGCCCCAGTGGGGCTCCTCCGGTAACGACGTGAACGGTCCGCGCTCTTCGGCCCATGTTCGACGTCTGTGCCATTTCCGCAGGGATGGCCGCGGTCCCGGCTACCACGCATACCCAGATGCCAGTGGTGTGTCCGGCCAACAACGCCTCGTCGAGCAGCTTGCCCGGCTGCGCTGACTGCCCTCCGGCATCAGCTCTTCATTCCTCAGCCAACCGCGTTTCATGAAGGAGCAGTCATGCCTCTTTCCCCCAACCAGGGATCGTCCGGCGGCGGGACCACGGTCACCATCACCGGTACCAACCTCAGCGGTACCACCGCGGTGAAGTTCGGCTCCAAGCCGGCCACCGCCGTCACCAACGTCTCGCCGACGCAGGTCACGGCCGTCTCCCCGTCGGGCTCCGGCACGGTCGGCGTGACGGTGACCACCCCGGGCGGAACCAGCAACCCGATCTCGTTCTTCTACGTCGGCGCGCCCTTCAAGTCCAGCCTGAGCCCCACCTCCGGTGTCACCGCGGGCGGTGGCACCGTCACCATCACCGGCACCGGCCTGTCCACCGCCACCGCCGTGAACTTCGGCGCGGTCACCGCGACGCCGACGGTGCTCAGCGACAGTCAACTGACCGTCGTCGTACCGGCGGGCGCGGCGCCAGGACCGGTCAGCGTCAGCGTCACCACCGCGGGTGGCACGAACAACGGCTTCACCTACACCTACGTGGACGGCCCCACCATCGGCACCCTGACCCCCGACTCCGGCCCGCCCACCGGCGGAACCGCGGTGACCATCCCCGGCACCGGCCTCACCACCACCCAGTCGGTCACCTTCGACGGCATCCCCGCGCCGTTCACCGTCATCAACGACACCACCGTCTCCGCCGTCACCCCGCCCACGGGCGACGGCGAGCCGGGCCCCGCGGAGGTGGTCGTGACCACCACCGGCGGCACCGCCGCGGGCGACTTCACCTACGTCAACGGTCCCGGCATCTGATCCCACCGGGGCGCCGGGCACGTCGCCCGGCCCCCTCAACCCTCCGCGCGGCCCCCTAACCGCCGGCCCCGCCCCACAAGGGCCCTCCGAAAGGCGGGCCCTTGTGGGGCGGCTCGCAGAGCCGAGGGATCCCGCGGCGCCGGCAGGTCGTGCTTGCCGCATCGCTCAGTCCGTGATGTTGACGCCGTAGGTACGGGCGAGCGCGGCCAGGCCGTGGTCGTAGCCCTGGCCGACGGCGCGGAAGCGCCAGAGCGGGCCGCGGCGGTAGATCTCGGCGAGGAGCATGGTGCGCTCGGTGGTCGCGGCGTCCACGGTGACCTGCGCCAGTGGCGTCGCACTGCTGCCCGGTGCCGTGGTGATCTGCACCGCGCCGACATCACCGAAGGTGGGCACGCCGTCGATGGCAGCGCAGACGACCACCTTGCGGGCTGCCGGCGGCATCGCGGTGAGGTCGACGGTGATCGTCTGCTCGGTCGGTCCGTCGCTGAGGAGCCGTACGGAGCCGCTGGGGCTTTCCGGGGCGCTGTAGAAGACGAAGTCCTCGTCACAGGAGACCTGTTCGTCCTCGTCGACGATGAAGGCCACGACGTCGATCTCGCAGCTTGTCTGCTGTGCCCAGGAGGCGCTCACGTCCCAGCGGGTCTCCGCGGCCGTACCGGGAAGATCGATCACGCCGCCTCGGGGCAGGACGTGCGGGAACGGTGCGCGCTCGCTCCCGTACGAAGGTGCCGCCGAGGTGGGCGCGGTGAGCCAGTCGGCGTCGTGGGTCGGAAGGCGGAGGGAAGTGATCCGGGGCAGACGCCTGTCGCGCTCGCCGCCGGGGAGGAGCACGACGTCCGTGACGCTCGCGGAGAGGTTGACGGCCGCGGATCCGCCCAGTTCGACGACACGGGTGCGAGCTTCGGCCGCGTCCTGGTGGACACCCCCCACTACGAGGACGCGTCGCCCGGCCAGCGACGTGCCCTCGGCGGCGGGCTCATGCCGGCGCGCGGCCGGGACGGGCACCGTCACGGCAACCGGCTCCGCCAGCTCCGTCGTCGTCGGGTTCTCGTGCGGCGTGCCGGGACTCACGTCGTCCAGCAGCGTGAGGAAGGCTTGTTCGTCGAGGACCGGAACGCCCTCGGCGACAGCCCGACGGGCCTTCGACGACCCCGAGGCGGAGTCGTTGGTGACCAGAGCGCTGGTGTGCCGGCTGACCGAGCTCACCATGTTCAGCCCGGCGGCGGCGGACCGTGCGACCAACTGCGTTCGCACCGTCTCGGTGTCACCTGTGATGGCGATCTTCATACCCTGCGTGAGTGGACCGCCCGGTGCGAGCCTCCCGGGATTGCGGAACGCGCATGGCGTCTTGGGCGGTTTCGGCGCGAACCGCGGGTCCTGCCGCGGCGGACAGGCCACCAGCGGCAGCGGCAGGTCGAGGAGGGCGGCCTCCCTCAGGGTGGCGCGCAGGATCCCGGCCAGGACGCGGGTGTCGTCCAGCGCGTCGTGCGCCTTCGACTGCGCTACGCCGTAGTGGGCGGCCAGCGTCCCCAGACGCAGGTCCGCGGTCGGCGGGTCCACCCGACGGTTCAGCGCCAGGGTGCACAGCCGCCGCGACACCGGCAGACGCAGCCCCGCCCGCGCGAACTCGTGCGTCAGGAAGTCGTAGTCGAACTGGGCGTTGTGGGCCACCAGAACGCGGTCCCGTAGCAGCGCCGCGATCTGCCCCGCGACCTGCTCGAAGGTCGGTGCCCCGCGCAACCGTTCCGGAGTCAGGCCGTGTATGTGCACGGGGCCCGGATCGCAGCCCGGGTTCAGCAGGGTCGAGAACTCCCCGGTCTGCTCCCCGTCCGGGCCGAGAGTCACCACCGCGATCGATAACACCCGGTGCTGACGGGGTATGAGCCCGGAGGTCTCCACGTCGACCAGTGCCCAGTCGAAGGCGTCATCGCGCAGGTCCGACACATCCGGAGCGGTGGAGGCGAGAGTCATGACGGCAAGGATGATCCGACAATCGCCCATCTTCAACCCGAATGCCGATATGTCCTGTGATCGACCGGCGAGAGACCGTACCCGATCCGCCGAGCCTGTGGCGCCGAGCCTGGTGCGATGTCCCTGACCAGCGGAAAAGCCCTCCTTCACGGAGGGCTTCGCACCGCGCGTAGAAGAGTGCCCCCGGCAGGACTCGAACCTGCGGCCAAGTGCTTAGAAGGCACCTGCTCTATCCACTGAGCTACGGGGGCCGGTTGGTGGCCTCGGTGACCTGGAGCCCCGCTTGGGTGGTTCCGCGGCCTTGCCGGGACAAGGATAGGGCTCCGATCGCCTTGACCCGGTTGCTTCACGTGCGTGGCACGATGTGGAGGTTCAGTGAAGCGAACCGATAATCGCAGGCAGGTGCGATTCGTGCATCGCTTTTCACCCCCCGCGCCCCGGGTGTTGTGCACTCGTTATGCCGTTGCCCCACTCGTCCCGTCTGTCCTAAGTCTGCCCTGACTGTTTTATCGGCGCGCAGAGGGGGCTATACGCTTCAAAAAGGCTCCAAAATTGGGCATTCTTCGCATGTGGTGACCTTGGACGTACGGCCCCAGCTGATCGACGCACTTTCCGCACTGCGCGACCGTGTCGCTTCCGTGCGTCTTCCACTGCCTCTTCCCGGGGCGCCGCGCGCCCGGCAGACGAGGGCCGAGCTGCTCGCGCAGCTCGACGACTATCTGCTTCCCAGGCTCCGGGATCCTGAAGCACCGCTGCTCGCGGTCGTCGGCGGGTCCACCGGTGCCGGGAAGTCCACGCTCGTCAACTCCCTTGTGGGGCGGCGGGTCAGTGAGGCGGGGGTGTTGCGGCCCACCACACGGACCCCCGTACTGGTGTGCCATCCCGAGGACCACCACTGGTTCGCCGGGATGCGGGTGCTGCCGCACCTCACCCGCGTGTGGCTGCCGCAGCAGGAGGAGGACGGCAGGACGGGCGCCGGGGCCATGGAGGAGAACGCGCTCCGTATCGACACCGCCGCCTCCCTGCCCCGTGGGCTCGCGCTGCTCGACGCCCCCGACATCGATTCACTCGTGGTGGTCAACCGGCTGCTGGCCGCCGAGTTGATCTGCGCCGCCGATGTGTGGGTGATGGTGACCACCGCCTCCCGTTACGCGGACGCCGTGCCGTGGCATCTGCTGCGTACCGCCAAGCAGTACGACGCCTCGCTGGTGACCGTGCTCGACCGGGTGCCGCATCAGGTGCTCGACGAGGTGTCGCGGCAGTACGGCGCGCTGATGACCAAGGCGGGACTCGGAGACGTACCCCGGTTCACCATCCCCGAACTGCCCGAGTCGGCCGGTGGCGGGAGCGGGCTGCTGCCCACCACCGCCGTCGCGCCGCTGCTCGCCTGGCTCGCGCACCGGGTGCAGGACCCCGCGGCCCGTCAGCAGGCCGTGGTCCGTACCGCGGCGGGCGTCATCAACTCGCTGAATGTGCGGATGCCGGAGCTGGCCGGAGCGGTGGCCACGCAGTACGCCGCCGCCGTACGGCTGACGAGCGCGGTGGAGGACGCCTACGGGGCCGAGGGGGAACGGGTGCGCAGGCAGCTCCAGCGCGGCGCCGTACTCGCCGGGGACGCGCGGACCCGCTGGCGCGGCTATCCGCGGTACAGCTCGGCCCGGGAGCTGCTCGATTCGCTGACGGAGAGCCTCGGCGCGCTGCTCCAGTGCGCCGTGGCCGCCGCCGACGAGCGGGTGCAGGAGGCCTGGCAGCGCGAACCGGCGGCCGGCGCCCTCCCTGTGCCGGGCCCGGACAGGGAAGTGACGGAACGGGTCGGGATGGCCGTACGCCGCTGGCAACGGGTCCTGGAGGAACTGGCCGAGGAAGAGGTGCGGAAGCTGGACCGGAGCGCCGCGCCCGACGCCGAGACGGTGGCGGCGCTGCTCGCCGCGGCCCTGCTCGGCGGGCGGCGGGCCCGGATCGCGGGGGAGCGGCTCGCGGAGCGGATCGGGGCGCAGGGCGCGCTGCGGCTGCGTGACCGGGGCGGCGCGCTCGTGACGACGTACATCGATCGCGTACTGCACGGGGAGCGCGACCGGCGGCTGGCGCCACTCGACGCCCTCGGGGTGACCCCGGAGCCGCAGGCCGAGCTGATCGCCGCGCTGTCCGTACTGCAGAGGGAAAGGTGACCGAGGTGACCGCTGTGACGGATGAATCCGGGGAGTCCGCGAAGGCTGAGAAGCCAGGAGCGGCCGCAGCCGCCGGACAGTCCAGAAGAACCGGCAGGAGAAAGAAGTCAGGAGCGGCGGAGAGGTCAGGAGCGGCGGAGAAGTCAGGAGCGGGCGAGAAGACAGGAACCAGGCGCGACACGGTGGAGAAGGCAGGCGCGGCGGAGAGGACAGGTGCGGCGGAGAGGACAGGCACGTCGCAGGGTTCCGGCGAGTCCGGCGCCGGCTGGGACGACGGGCTGATCGCCCGGCGCGCCGACGAGAGGGGCGCCAGGGCCGACGAGAAGGCCGCCAAGGAGCGTCCTGCCTATCCGGAACGGCCGGACGGGACCGGGACCGGGACCGGCGGGCTCAGCCGGGCGGACGACCTCACCGGCGTCGAGGGCCTCACCGGCGCGCGGGACCGCTCGGCGGCCGCCCAGGACGAGACCGACGCGCACACGCCCATCGGCGGCCCGTTCGGAGGCCCGCTGCGGGTACGTCTCGACGCCCTGGGCGAGCTGGTCGGGCTGTCGCGGGCCCGGCTCGAAGGGTCCATCCTCGCCGAGGCGGGGCGCGTACTGGACGAGGCGTCCGCACGCCAGCGGTTGTCCTCCCGCCACACCGTCGTCGCCATCGCGGGAGCGACGGGCAGCGGCAAGTCGACCCTGTTCAACGCCCTCGCCGGGGTGCCGATCTCGGAGACCGGGCTGCGCAGGCCCACCACCTCCGCCCCCATCGCGTGCATGTGGTCGGACGGCGCGGCGGGGCTGCTCGACCGGCTCGCCATCCCGGGGCGGCTGCGGCGCAGGCCGCTGGCGGGCGGCGACGGCGACGATGAGCTGCACGGCCTCGTCCTCGTCGATCTCCCCGATCACGACTCGGCCGTCATCCGCCACCGCGACCAGGTGGACCGGGTCATCGCACTCGTGGACGCGGTCATCTGGGTCGTAGATCCCGAGAAGTACGCGGACGCCGCGCTCCACGAGCGCTATCTGCGGCCGCTCGCCGGGCACGCGGAGGTCACCTTCGTGGTGCTCAACCAGATCGACCGGCTGCCCGGCGAGGCCGCCCATCAAGTGCTCGACGATCTGCGCCGGCTGCTCGACGAGGACGGCATGGCCTTGGGCGAACACGGCGAGCCGGGCGCCACCGTGCTCGCGCTGTCCGCGCTCAGCGGGCAGGGCGTGGGTGAGTTGCGCGAACTGCTCGGACGGTTCGTACGGGAGCGGAACGCGCCGGCGCGCCGGCTCTCGGCCGATGTCGACGCGGCGGCCCGGCGGCTGCGGTCGGCGTATGTCGCGGAGGGGCGTACGGGACTCGGTGAGCGCTCCCGCGAGCAGTTCGCGGACCGGCTGGCCTGGGCGGTCGGCGCGGTGGCGGCGGGCGAGGCGGCGGAGCGCGAGTGGCGCAGGAACGCCGGGCGGGCCTGCGGGACGCCGTGGCTGCGGCTCTGGCGGTGGTACGAGAGCACCCGGACGCCGGGCGGCGGCACCCCGCAGGCCCCGGCCGTCGTGGAGGAGGAGCTGACGGCCAGACAGCGGGTGGAACAGGCCGTACGTACGGTGGGGGAGGAGGCGTCCGCCGGACTGCCCGCGCCCTGGGCGCACGCCGTACGCGAGGCGGCGGTACGGGGCGCGGAGGGGCTGCCCGAGGCGCTGGACGAGCTGGCGGTGACGGCGGGGACGCCGAGCGGCCGGCCGCCGCGGCCGGCCTGGTGGCCCGCCGCAGTGCTGGCGCAGGCCGCGATGACGCTGCTTCAGATCTACGGGGCGCTCTGGCTGGTGGGCCAGATCATCGGCGTACTGGAACCGGGACTGCTCCCGCCCGTGCTGGTCATGCTCGCCGGGATCATCGGCGGGCCGCTCGTGGAGTGGGCCTGCGGGGCGGCGGCCAAGGGGCCGGCGCGGCGGTACGGGCAGGACGCCGAGCGGCGGCTGCGCGAGGCGGCGGCGGGCTGCGGGCGGGCGAGGGTGCTGGACCCGGTCTCGGCGGAGCTGATGCGGTACCGGGAGGTGCGGGAGCAGTACGTGACTGTCTCGCGGTGACGGAGTAATGGCGGTCACCCGGGCGGGCGGGTGACCCGGTTTTCCACAACTGACAGGTAATCCACAGGCTCCAGCGCATTCTTTCCGTCCGGTCCAGCATGGGATCAGTCAATGCAGCCGGATGGGAGGGGCCGTTATGAACGACACCGTGGTGACGGTGGTGGGGAATGTCGCAACAGGTGTGGAATTCAGGGAGTCGGCCACGGGCGGGGTGGCGCGGTTCAGATTCGCGGTCACCGGGCGCCGCTGGGACCGGCAGAAGGAGGTCTGGGCGGACGGGCCGACGAGTTTCTACACGGTGTGGGCGTGGCGGACGCTGGGAGCGAATCTGGCCGCGTCGGTCTCCGTCGGTGAGCCGCTCGTGGTGCACGGCAGACTGCGGGTGCGGGACGAGGAAGGGGAGGGACAGCGCAGGACGTCCGTGGACATTGACGCGGTGGCGGTGGGACACGATCTGACGCGCGGGACCTCGGCGTTCAGACGCGTGGTCAGGGCGGTTCCATCCCTGACGGAACGTCACGAGAACGCGACGCAGGGCCAGATGCCGCGCCGGGCGCCGGGCCAGGGCACGATTCCGTTCGAGCGTCCGGATCCGGCGCCGGTGGGGACCTCGGTGTGAGCGGCGGCGCCGACGGCGGTGGACCGGCCCTCGACTGTGGAGATTTGTCGATATACCCAGCCGTATTCCGCGGTTGTGTCGGTTACTCGATAACGATTCCGATTCGGAACGGTTATCTGATCCTTGGGCGGGCACCGGGGCTTCCCGTCGTCCATAGGATTCCCCAGTACTCACGGGGCACTTGAGTCTGCCGGCGAGGCATACCCCCCACGCGTTCACACGCGGAAGAACCTCGCCCGAAGGGAATTCTGTGTTTTCTGCGATATCTGCGTCATCCGTACGGAGTCGAGGCGCCGCCCGTCTCGCCGCCGCGGTCCTGGTTTCGGGCCTGGTGGCGATGGGCTCCCTGGCCGGCGCCGGCGCGGCCACCGCCGATGAGGCGCCTCAGCACCAGGGCGGCGCGGCCGCCACCCTGGACGGGCTGAAGACCTACGACGGCGCCGTCCTCCACACGGACGGCAAGGACCAGCAGCTGCCCGCCGGGCTGTTCGAGATGACCGTCGACGGCGGCGGCAAGCTCAAGACGTACTGCATCGACATCCACAACCCGACGCAGGACCAGGCGAAGTACCTGGAGACCCCCTGGGACCAGACCTCGCTGGGTGCCAACGAGAACGCGGGCAAGATCCGCTGGATCCTGGAGCACTCCTACCCGCAGATCGACGACCTCGCCGCGCTGGCGGGCACCGCGGGCACCGGACCGCTCACCGAGAAGACCGCGGCGGCCGGCACCCAGGTCGCGATCTGGCGCTACTCGGACAACGCCGACGTCGACGCGAGTGACCCGCAGGCCGAGAAGCTCGCCGACTGGCTGCAGCAGAACGCGCAGGACGCCGCGGAGCCCAAGGCCTCGCTCACCCTGGAGCCCGGCGCGGTCTCCGGCAAGGCCGGCGAGAAGCTCGGTCCCGTCACCGTCCGTACCGACGCCGCGAGCGTCACGGTGACGCCGCCCGCCGACGCCGCCGCCAGCGGTGTCAAGGTCACCGACAAGGACGGCAAGGCCGTCACCACCGCGGTCAACGGCACGGAGCTGTACTTCGACGTGCCGGCCGGCGCCTCGGACGGCACCGCGTCCCTCGGTGTGCAGGCCACCACCTCCGTGCCGGTCGGCCGCGCCTTCGCCGGTGTGACCAAGAGCCAGACGCAGATCCTGGCCGGCTCCAGCGACTCCACCGTCGCCGCGACGGCCACCGCGAACTGGGCCAAGCAGGGTGCGATCCCGGCGGTCACGGCGGAGAAGAACTGCGCCAAGGGCGGCATCGACGTCACCGCCACCAACAGCGGTGACGAGCCGTTCACCTTCGATCTGAAGGGCACCGAGCACTCGGTCGCCGCCGGTGAGTCCCAGACCATCACCGTCCCGGTCGGCGAGGACGAGGCGTACGACTTCACCATCACCGGGCCCGGCGGGTTCACGCAGACCTTCAAGGGCGTCCTGGACTGCAAGACCACCGGCAGCGAGGGCCCGGCGCCCGAGCAGCCCTCCTCGCAGCCCAGCGCGGCCTCGGCCGGCGGCTCCACCGCGGGCAGCACGGGCGACCTGGCCGAGACCGGCTCCTCCAGCGCCACCCCGATGATCGCGGGCGTCGCCATCGCGCTCGTCGTGCTCGGCGGCGGAGCGGTCTTCTTCCTCCGCAAGAAGAACGCGGCGGCCACCGGAGAGTAAATGACCCCTGGCGCTGAGTGATTCGGCGCCGACCGTGGCCCCCGGTACGCGACAGCGTGCCGGGGGCCACTGGTGTGCGGCGACGGGCCGGACACGGCGCCGTCGGCCCGGTCACCGACCGCAGGAAATCTCAGCCAGCCATTCCGGGGCGTAGCACTCGTCGAACGACCACTTCTGGTCCGAGTAGCGGTCGTCCGTACTGTCGGTGTACACCTCGAGCCCGCCTTGCGGCGTCAAGCGGTAGTACTCGCGAATCGGGTCACCCTCCACGGTGGGCCGGGTCACCTTCAGTTCCGCGCTCTCGCCGCTCTTCAGGGCTCGCTGGAGGCAGCCGATCTCCCGCACCCCCTTCTTCTGCATCTCCTCACCCTGATCCAGGCTCACCGCGCCACACCGTGGAGACTCGGCTCTGGACTCCCAGCGTTCCTTGACCGGATCGTTCAGCCCGCCGCAACCGGCGGCCACCAAGACCGTGGCCACTACCGCGACGAACCGCACGCGGCCCGAAACACGGGCCCTGCTCTGACGTATCACGTCACACCCCTCCCTGGCCGTGGGACGCGACCCCGAACAAACCGGTTCCGCGCGCGCGTGCCGGACCGGGTGACAGATCACTGACGTAAGCGGTCGGCCGACGTCCAGGTCAGGGACCACGGAGCGGTACTGGTTTCCGTCGGGGGATGGACGTCAGGCAAGATGGGGTGTATCTGCCCTCACGCGGCGGAGCCGCACATTGGCCCTTCTCGATTGCCGGACGGTTTCTCTTGGCTGAGTACATCTACACGATGCGCAAGACGCGTAAGGCGCACGGCGACAAGGTCATCCTCGATGATGTGACGCTGAGCTTCCTGCCGGGCGCGAAGATCGGTGTGGTGGGTCCGAACGGCGCCGGTAAGTCCACCGTGCTGAAGATCATGGCCGGCCTGGAGCAGCCCTCCAACGGCGACGCGTTCCTGTCCCCGGGCTACACCGTCGGCATGCTCCTCCAGGAGCCGCCGCTCGACGAGTCCAAGACCGTCCTGCAGAACGTCCAGGACGGCGCGTCCGAGATCATGGGCAAGCTCAACCGCTTCAACGAAGTGGCCGAGCTGATGGCGACGGACTACTCCGACGCGCTGATGGAGGAGATGGGCAAGCTCCAGGAGGACCTCGACCACGCCAACGCGTGGGACCTGGACACCCAGCTCGAACAGGCCATGGACGCGCTCGGCTGCCCGCCCGGCGACTGGCCCGTCACCAACCTCTCCGGTGGCGAGCGCCGTCGCGTCGCGCTCTGCAAGCTGCTGCTCGAAGCCCCCGACCTGCTGCTCCTCGACGAGCCCACCAACCACCTGGACGCCGAGTCCGTGCAGTGGCTGGAGCAGCACCTCGCCAAGTACCCCGGCACCGTCGTCGCCGTCACCCACGACCGGTACTTCCTCGACAATGTCGCCGGCTGGATCCTGGAGCTCGACCGCGGCCGCGCCATCGGCTACGAGGGCAACTACTCCACGTACCTGGAGAGCAAGCAGTCGCGTCTGAAGGTCGAGGGCCAGAAGGACGCCAAGCGCGCCAAGCGGCTCAAGGAAGAGCTCGAGTGGGTCCGCTCC
Organism: Streptomyces sp. NPDC058198; assembly: GCF_042882605.1. Classification (NCBI taxonomy): domain Bacteria; kingdom Bacillati; phylum Actinomycetota; class Actinomycetes; order Kitasatosporales; family Streptomycetaceae; genus Streptomyces; species Streptomyces sp. NPDC058198. Next base: position 163,023 of record NZ_JBHVVP010000005.1, on the reverse strand, counting down.
AACGCGAAGGGGCGGCAGGCCAAGTCCAAGGCCCGCCTGGCCCGTTACGAGGAGATGGCCGCCGAGGCCGACAAGATGCGGAAGCTGGACTTCGAGGAGATCCAGATCCCGCCGGGCCCGCGGCTCGGCAGTGTCGTCGTCGAGGTCGAGCACCTCACCAAGGCCTTCGGCGACAAGGTCCTGATCGACGACCTGTCGTTCAGCCTCCCGCGCAACGGCATCGTCGGCGTCATCGGCCCGAACGGTGCCGGCAAGACCACGCTGTTCAAGATGATCCAGGGCTTCGAGGAGCCGGACTCCGGCATCATCAAGGTCGGCGACACCGTCAAGATCAGCTATGTCGACCAGACCCGCGGGAACATCGACCCGAAGAAGACGCTGTGGGCCGTCGTCTCCGACGAGCTGGACTACATCAACGTCGGCCAGGTCGAGGTGCCCTCGCGGGCCTACGTCTCCGCCTTCGGCTTCAAGGGCCCGGACCAGCAGAAGCCGGCCGGGGTGCTCTCCGGTGGTGAGCGCAACCGCCTCAACCTGGCGCTGACCCTCAAGCAGGGCGGCAACCTGCTGCTCCTCGACGAGCCGACCAACGACCTCGACGTCGAGACCCTGTCGTCGCTGGAGAACGCGCTGCTGGAGTTCCCCGGCGCGGCCGTGGTCGTCTCCCACGACCGGTGGTTCCTGGACCGCGTCGCCACGCACATCCTGGCGTACGAGGGCGACTCCAGGTGGTTCTGGTTCGAGGGCAACTTCGACTCGTACGAGAAGAACAAGGTCGAGCGGCTCGGCGCGGACGCCGCCCGCCCGCACCGCGCCACCTACAAGAAGCTCACGCGGGGCTGACATGGGCCGCCACATCTACAGCTGCCCCCTGCGCTGGTCGGACATGGACGCCTTCGGGCACGTCAACAACGCGGTCTTCATCAGCTATCTCGAAGAGGCCCGCATCGACTTCATGTTCCGGCTCGCGCCGGGCGACGGCTCCCCGTCCTTCTCCGGCGGGTCCGTCGTGGCCCGCCACGAGATCGACTACAAGCGGCCGCTGGTCCACCGGCACGAGCCGGTGACCATCGAGTCGTGGGTGACGAAGATCAACGCCGCTTCGCTGACGATCGCGTACGAGATCAAGGACGCGGACCAGGTGTACGTACGGGCCTCGACGGTCGTCGTGCCGTACGACCTGGCGGCCGGGCGGCCGCGACGGATCACCGAGGAGGAGAAGTCCTACCTCCTGAAGTACCTGGACGCGGACGAGGGTGTTCTCGCGGCATGACCACGCCCGTGACGGCACTGGAGTTCGCCGACGCGCGGGAGGCGGCCGATCTCGGTGCCTTCCTCGCCCGGCTGATCCACTACGACCGCGCCGCCGCAGTCCGGCTCCAGGCCGGCGGCGGCGCGCTCGCCGTGTTCGGCCGGCCGGCGTCCTTCGAGGTGCTGGCCATCCGGACCGCCCGGCTGGCCGCACCGTACGAACTGGATGTCACCGTCTCCGCCGGTGAACTCCTCGAATCCATCGACGAGACCGAGGGCGCCGCGGCCGTCCCCGCGGCCGTCACCGGTCCGCCGTGGGCCGGAGTGCTGCCGCCGCGCGGCGGCTGGCAACAGGTGCCAGGACTGCCGGACGAGGACGCGATCCGGGCCGCGCTGACCGCTGCGGTCGCCGAATTCCGCTCCCGGGACGAGCAGTTGACGCCCGACAGCCGGACCCGCGCCGAACGCGACCGGATCGGCCGCGAGATATGGTCCAGGACCCTTGGCGACACCCGTCTCCCGCTGCGGGCCGTGCACGCCGCCCAGTCGCTGGGCTTCCTGCGCCCGGTCCGGGTCATGGCGGCGGCCGGCCCGGCGCCCGAGGAGCCGTTGGCGCTGCTGGCGTCCGGCGGCTGGCTCCGGCTCCGTACGCGGTACGGCTCGATCGCGGTACGCCGCGCGGGACTCGGCAGCCTCACGGTCACCCCGGCCTGAGACACACTCACCCCGGCCTGAGCGCGCGCCCGCGCGCCCGGGTCCGGGGGGCCAGGTCAGCCCGGGGTGTTGACCATCGAGGCGGCGGCATAGGTCAGGTAGTCCCACAGCTGCCGCTCGTGCGCCTCGGACAGTCCCAGCTCGTCGACCGCCACCCGCATGTGCTTCAGCCAGGCGTCGTGCGCGGCCTTGTCGACGGCGAACGGGACATGGCGCATCCGCAGCCGGGGGTGGCCGCGGTTGTCGCTGTAGGTGCGGGGACCGCCCCAGTACTGCATCAGGAAGAGCGTGAAGCGCTCCTCCGCGGGGCCCAGGTCCTCTTCCGGGTACATCGCCCGCAGCAGCGGGTCCTCCGCGACCCCCTGGTAGAAGCGGTGAACCAGGCGCCGGAAGGTTTCCTCGCCGCCGACCTGCTCGTAGAAGGTCTGCTCCTGAAGCGTGCCGTGCGGAATCTCTTTCACCCGTCCATGGTCTCAGACGCACCGGCCGAGGACCTCGGTCCTAGGTCCTGTCCGCCCCAGGACCGGGTGCCCGTGCGCCGGGTCTGTGCATCAGGGCCACCCGCCGGGCCCACTCGCTTCCGGACCGCTCACCCAGGACAGTGGAGGGATGGGCGCACACCGTGACGAGGCGTACGGGCCGGACGACGCGGCCGCGGCGCGGGCGCGCGCCGCGCTGGTGGAGGAGATCGCGGCGTCCGGGGCGCTGGACGATCCGGCCTGGCGGGCCGCGTTCGAGGAGGTGCCGCGCCATGTCTTCGTGCCGTACTACTTCGTCAGCCGTCCCGGCGGCTACGACCGGCTGTGGAGCGGCGACCCCGACGCGGCGCGGCGGCAGCGCTGGCTGAGGGGGGCGTACGCGGACGGGCCGCTCGCGACCCGGGTCCGCGACGGTGAGCTGATCTCGTCCAGCAGCCAGCCCTCCCTGATGGCCCGCATGCTGGTGGAGCTGGACGTACGGGACGGGGACCGCGTCCTGGAGATCGGCGCGGGATCCGGCTACAACGCGGCCCTGCTCGCCCACCGGCTGGGCGACCAGCGCGTCACCACCATCGATCTGGATCCGGAGATCACGGAGTCCGCCCGCACGCATCTCGCGGCGGCCGGCTACCGCCCCGCCGTCTTCACCGGCGACGGAGCGCGCGGCGTCCCGGAGCGCGCGCCGTTCGACCGGATCATCGCGACCTGCACCCTGCCGTCGGTGCCGGCCGGCTGGCTGGCGCAGTGCCGGCCGGGGGCACGGATCCTGGCGCCGCTCGCCACCGGACTGATCGCGCTACGGGTCGGCGACGGCGCACACGGACTCTGCGCGGAGGGACGCTTTCTGCACACCCCCGCGTTCTTCGTACCGCTACGGGGCGTCCCCGGGGGCGGTCCTACGGCGCGGCGGGCCCTCGGCGGACTGCCGAGGCGCACGGCCGAGAACGACCTCTTCCGCTTCCTGCTCGCGCTGACCTCGGGCAGTCTGGATCCGCACGAGGCGCTCTCCCTGTGGGAGCGCGAGCGGCGCCCGGAGCGCGAGCGGTTCGGCGTCACCGTCGCCGGAGACAGCCAGTGGGCCTGGCTGGACGACCCCTCGGGGCCGTACCTCTGGCCACTGGGCCCCGGCGGGTTCAGCCTCGGCGGATCGTGATCGTCGTCCAGGCGCCGACATGCACCCGGTCGCCGTCCTTGAGCGGGACGGGGACATAGGGCTGTATCGGGTCCTCGGCGCCGTTGAGCGTGGTGCCGTTGGTGGAGTTCTGGTCGACCACGGCCCAGCTGCCGTCCGGCTGGTGGACCAGGACCGCGTGCTGGTGCGAGACGCCCGGGTCCTCCGGCGGCACGGACAGGTCGATGTCGGGGGACTCGCCGGTGGAGTGGCGGCGGCGGCCGATGGTGACCTGGTTCCCGCCCAGCGGGAGGCGCTGCTCGGGGGAGTACGCCGGCAGATTCAGCCCGGTGGCCTCGGGGCCGCTGCGCTGCATCATCGCCATGAAGTACTCACGGTCCGGGCCGACGACCGCCGTCCAGCTCGCCGGGGTCTGGGGCTGCGGCGCCGAGGGCTGCGCGGCCTGGTGCTGCGCGGTCTGCGGGGCCGGGAACTGCGGTGTCTGGTGCGAGGAGGGCGGCGGCAGCATCCAGTCGTCGTCGCCGGTCCGCCGGGGCTGCGGCGGGGCCAGCGGGGCGGAGGACTGCTGCGGGAAGGCAGGCGGCGCCGGCGGACCCTGTTGCACGTACGGCGGCGGGGGCGGCGGGCCCTGCTGATGCGGGCCCTGCCGGTGCGCGTCGGGCCGGTGCGGGTCCTGCTGCGAGGGCCGGTCGGGCGTCAGCGGCTCGGCAGGCCGGTTCAGCTGCGAGGGCCGCGAGCTCTGGTACTCGTACGGGTCGTGCGGCCGGGGCGGCTGCTGGGCCTGGAAGCCCGGCGGCAGATTGAGCCCGTGGACGGGACCGCCCATACCGGGACCGCCGCCGGGACCGCCGGGACCGGGCTGCTGCGGAGCCAGCGGGGTGTACGACGTCGCCGTGTTCGTCAGGAAGTTCCAGCGGCACTCCTCGCAGAACGGAGCCATCGGCTCGCGCGGGGTGCGGCACTGCGGGCACAGCTCGGCCTGGGCGGTGGCGTCAGGGCCCTGGCCCTGGGGATAGCCGTAGCCGAGCGCGGGCGGCGGCGGGGGCGGCGGCGGCACGGCGCCCGTGGGAGCGCCAGGACCGGCCATGCGATGGCCGCAGACCTCGCACCAGTCGTCGGAACCCGACTGGTGTCCGTTCGGGCAGGTCGGCATGTCGGCGCTTCCCCCTCTCCTCGTCCGGCCCGCAGGCCGCTGCTCGCTGCTACTTCTTGACGCGTACGGTCTTGGTGGAGCGCGTTTCGAGGGTCATCTCGTCCGCATCGGCGACCTTCGCTTTCAGTCGCACAGTACCTGTCGCCGCGTCGACCACGTCCACCACCTTCGAAAGCAGTTTCGCCGTATCGGCGTTCCCTGACGAGGCGGCGAGCTGCACGGCGCGCCCCAGTTTCGCGGTCGCGCCGTCGAAATCGCCCGACTTACGGGCATCCAGGCCCTGTTGGATGACGTGTGCCAGTTCGGCCTGGCCCGTGTAGTGCGCGACCTGGGGGTTGATGGACGTGGAGGCCGCCATGTCGTCCGTCCACACGGCGCGGACCAGCCCCTGTGACAGCACCTGGGGAGCGCCGCCGCCCGGCGCGGGAAGTATCAGCGAGACCCGCGCGGCCAGCATCTCCTGACCGATGCCGGCCTCCGGGACCTTCACGCATACGTGGTAGTCGCGGGATTCGTCGCCCCAGGAACCGGTCGGATAATCCCCGGCCCGCGGCCCCGCCTCGGTGCGCCGGCCGGTCAGCTCCTCGACCGTGGGCGCCACTTGCTTGACGAAGCCGATCTCCACCCCGACGGGCGTCCAGAGCCGAAGTGCCACATCCGCGACCTCCTTGCCCATCGCGTTCTCCATCATCTGGGTGAAGTCCGCGGCGAGGCCCGCCGGATCGGCGACGATATCGGCGGTCCCGAGCAGCGCGGAGGCGATGCCGGTGACCTCCTTGACCTCCCAGTCCGTACCGACACCCCTGGCGTCACAGGTGAAGCGGCCCGCGCAGGTGTCGAGCGCGGCCTTCAGGTCCTCCGGGGACTCGTGCTCGTTACGGCCGTCGGTGAGCAGGATGCCGTGCCGGATGGGGACATCGGCCGTGGCCAGCAGCCGGTCGGCCAGCCGTAGCCAGGTGCCGATGGCCGTGCCGCCGCCAGCGCTGAGCCGGCGCAGCGCCTCCTTGGCCTGGGCCCTGGTCTGCGTGTCGGCGACGGCGAGCCTCCCGTTGCCCGGGAAGACCTCCTTCGCCACATGCGTACCGCCGACGATCGCGAAGGCGACGCCGTCGCGCAGGGTGTCGACGGCCGCCGCCGTGGCATCGCGCGCGTTGCGCATCTTCGTCGGCGGGTAGTCCATCGAACCCGAACAGTCGACCATGATCACCACGGCCGCGTTCGGGCTGTGGCCGGGCAGCGCCGAGGGGGTTGACGAGGATCCCGCCAGTGGCACTCCGCCGGTGGTGCCGCCCCCGGTGGACGTGACCGTGACGATCGCGTTGACCTCGCGCCCGCCCTCGGGCAGGTATTCGTTCTGGTACACGTCGACGGAGAACTGCGGCACGTTCGACTTGGAGAAGTTCGCCATCTGTATCGGCTCCTTGACGCTCCACACAGCAGAGACAAGTGAAAAAGGGGTCAGCGAAACGGGCATGGGGGGTCGAGGTCGGACAGAGTGGTGCTCACGCCGTGTTGTAGGCGGATCCTGCCCCTTGCGGCGGCACGGCGAACGGCAGTACGGCCACTGTTACGTTGTCGTGGCCCCCGCCGTCCAGCGCGTGCCCGACCAGCACCTGAGCCGCGTGCAGCGGGCGTTCCGCGGCGTCGGCAGGCAGCGCCCTGGCCATCTCGTCCGCACCCTCCGCGTAGTTCCACAGACCGTCCGTGCAGACCACCACCACTCCGGGGCGGTCCGGCTTGAAGGACGCGGTGTGCGGCTCCAGTTCGTACGCGTCGGCGCCGAGCCAGCCCGTGATGGCGTGGGCGCGCTCGTCCGCGTACGCCTCCGCCTCGTTCATCAGGCCGGCCGCGACCATCTGCGCGGCCCAGGAGTCGTCCTCGGTGAGCCGGGCGGGCGGGCCGCCGCGGTCGTCGGGCACCCAGTACGCCCGGCTGTCGCCGATCCAGCCGACGACCAGCAGGCCGCTCGCCACCACCGCGCCGACGATCGTGCACGCGGGGGCGTTCTGATGGGGGTGCGGATCGCGCGCCGTCGCGCCGCCCGGGTGGGTGGCCAGGCAGTTGACCGCCTCGGCGGCCACGACGATCGCCTCGTGCATCGCCTGCTGCGGATGCGTTCCGCGTGGCAGCGCTTCGAGCAGGGACTCGTTCGCCGAGGCGGCCGCCGCGGCCGAGGCCTCGTCGGGGCGGGTCGCCGAGGAAACTCCGTCGCAGACGATCGCGACCACGGCGGGTGAACCGTCCTGGAGGGCGGCGGAGGACACGGCGAACGCGTCCTCGTTGCGGTGGTGCCGCAGTCCGCGGTCGCTGACCGCGGCCACCGCCCCGAGCTCCTGCTCCACATGGTCACGCTCGCGCGGCTGGGCATGGCCGCAGTTCTCGCAGTAGCCGTCCGTGTCGACCCGGCCCGCGCGGCAGGCCACACACAGCTTGCTGCCCGCGTTGGACGCTTGGGCGGGATCCGTGGTGCGTGGATCGGCGCAGGGGCCGGCCGAGGCCGGATCGGACGGGACCGGGCCGGCGGTGTCCCGGGCCGAGGCGTCCCGGACCACGGAACCCGGCGCGTTAACGGCGTTCCCGGGAGCGGACGTCCCCGGAGCGGGTGTCCCAGGGGCGGACGTCTCCGGCGCCGGTGTCCCTGGCACCGGCGTCCCTGGCGCGGGCAGCTCGAAGTCGCCCGACTGCGAAGGCAGTTCCGAGCCGCCCGAGTCCACCCCCGGCAGCTCACCGGGCAGATGCACAGGCGCGTGGGCGTCCGAGCCGTCCGTTCCGGTGGCGGGGGGCCACTCCACACCGGCGACCGGGGCGCCGGGCAGCGTCTGCCCGGCGCCGGTCATGACGATGGTGGGATGGTCGTCCGGTCGTGGAGGTACGGCCGACAGGTCGTACCCGCACGCGCCGCAGAACAGGTCGCCGGACTCCAGCGGCTCCGTGCAGCCGGGGCATGTCGGCCGACCGGCCGACTGGGGCATCTGGGACATCAATCACACCCACGTCCGGGGGCGGAAACGGTTGGCCCGTTCCACCAGTTCGATCCTCTCCTCGCCGCGCTGAGCGAGCCGGGCGAGCACCCGGTACGAGCGTTCCAGTCCGAAACGCAGGCCGCGCTCGTCCAGTTCGCTGCCGAGCAGCACGGCCTGTACGGGACTGGACCCGGGACTACCGGAGAGTACCCAGTCCAGGGCCGTGCCCAGTACCTCTGTCGACAACTGTTCACGCCGTACCGCGTCCAGACCGAACTGCTGCAGCGCGGACACCTGTTGGGCGGCCGCTGTCAGATCATCGATCAGCGGCGGCTGCGCGCCGGAGCCGGGGGCCGGCGCGTGCGGGCCGCGCTGGCGCAGCCGGGCCCGTACGGCCGCGACCCGCGCCGCCGTGTAGTGGATCGACGCCTCGGGAACCGACTCCAGCGTCCGTACGGCACCGACCCGGTCACCGGCGGCCAGCTGCACCCGGGCCAGGCCGAACGCGGCGCTGACATAGCTCGGGTCGGTCGTCCAGACGAGGCGGTAATACTCTGCGGCGTTGTCCAGCTGGCCGAGCACCTCGGCGCAGACGCCCAGGGCCAGCTTCGGGGCCGGCTCGCCGGGGAACGCGTCGTAGATCGCGTCGAAGGAGAGCGCCGCGATCTCGTCGTCGCCCGCGGCGAGTGAGGCGATGCCGCGGTACCAGACGACCCGCCAGTCGTCGGGACGGCGGGCCTCCAGGGCGCTCAGCGCCTCGGCGGCCGTGGCCGGTTCACCCATCTCCAGCCGGGCCCGCAGCTCGCGCAGTCTCCGCTCCACCGAGTCGGTGGGGGCGGCGGCCAGTGCGGAGATCAGTTCGGCGGGTGCCGAGGCCATCAGACCGGCCAGGAACCCGGCGTTCGGATCGTTCGGATCGACGCGCGGTACGGGCAGCGCCAGCGCGGTCGCCCGCGCGTCGAGGGACGCGAGCAGGGGCGCGCCCGTGCCGTTCGCCGGCGCGGCCGTACCCGTGGTGCCTCCGGCGCGGGGAGCGGGGACAAAGGGCTGCGCGTGCGCGTACGGCACCGCTGCCGCGCCCGGGGAAGGGGCCGGGGCCGCCGGGTCGAGGCCGCCGGCCCCCGGAACGCCGGGCCGTGCTCCCGGCGCCGGCAGAGCGCCCGCGCCGATGCCCGGCGGCAGGGCAGGCACCGGAGGAAGGCCGTGGGGGGCCGCGGCCACCGCCTTCGTACGACGGCCGAACCTCCCGCCGCCCGGCGCCGGCTCCACGCGCACGCCCAGCCGCGAGACGTCCTCCGTCAGCTCCGCGAACAGCTCCGTGTCCGTGACCCGCAGCTCGGGGCCGAACAGGGTCGACAGCGCGGGCCGCGGCCGGCCCGTCTGCAGCGCGACGACCTCCCGCAACACGCCCGTCAGCTGCTCAGCCATCTCCTGGGCCGAGGAGAACCGCCGCGCCGGATCCGGGTCCGTCGCCCGCACCAGCAGCCGGTAGAAGGATTCGTACGTCCGGAAGACATCGATGTTGTCGGGGTCCGGGAGCGAGTCCACGAACACATTCGTATAGCCCTGGAAGTCGAAGGTCATCACCGCCAGGGTGCGGGCCACCGTGTACAGATCGGAGGCCACGGAAGGACCGGTCTCCGCGACCTCCGGCGCCTGGTACCCGACGGTGCCGTAGATCGCCGACTCGTCGTCGTCCATCCTGCGGACCGCGCCCATGTCGATGAGCTTGAGCTGATCCTCGGTCTGGATCGCGTTGTCGACCTTGAAGTCGCAGTAGAGCAGATTGCGGCTGTGCAGGTGACCGAGCGCCTCCAGCGCCTCGATGCCGTACGCGCAGGCCTGCTCGACCGGCAGCGGATCACGCTTGCCCGCACCGGTGCGCCGCTCGTTGGCGATCTCCTTCAGCGACTTGCCGCCGACGTACTCCATGACTATGTAGCCGTCCATGGAGCCGGTGCGCTGGTCGAGATGTTCCACGAAGTTGTAGATACGGACGATGTTGGAGTGCTCGATCTCCGCGAGGAAGCGGCGCTCGGAGATCGCCGCCTCCATGGCGTCCTGGTCGCCCGTGTCGAGCAGGCCCTTGAGGACCACCCAGCGGTCCGAGACGGCGCGGTCGATGGCCAGATAGACCCAGCCGAGGCCGCCGTGGGCCAGACAGCCCACGACTTCGTACTGCCCGTGCACGATGTCGCCGTCGTGCAGCTTCGGTACGAAGGAGTACGGGTGCCCGCACTTGGTGCAGAACCCTTCCGTACGGCCGGGCCGGTCGCCGCGGGCGCGGCCCACCGGCGCCCCGCAGTCGGAACGCGAGCAGTACCGCTTGCGCTCGGGCACCTCCGGGTTCGCCATCACCGCGGAGCGCGGGTCGGGACGCGGCACGTCCGGTACGGAGACCAGTCCCGCGCCCAGCCGGTTGCGCCCCGACGCGGCCGTGGAAGAACCGGAGCTGCGCACCGACACCGACCGGGAGGTCAGCCGCCCGGACAGCGCGCGCGACAGCCGGCCGGAGACCGAACGCCGTGAGGTCGACGAGCGCGAGGAGGCCCGGGAGGAAGCCCGGGATGAGGAGCGCGCGGAGTCGCTCCTGCCCGAGCCGCCGCTGCCCCTGCCGCCGCCGGTGATGCCGGTGGGCGGCGACGACAGCACGCCGTTGGGCGAGACGACGGGGGCCAGACCGCAGGTGTCGCAGTACAACTCACCGCCGCCCATGTCTTCGTACGAGCCCTCACAGCCGGGGCGCTGGCATGTGTTCGTCGCGCTCATCGGTCCCCCCGTTCGCCTTCTGTTCTCTTCGCCGCACGTCCCGTCGCCGCTCTCACGCGTCCCCCCTGCGGTCGGTGGGCTCCGGCCGGCGCGGGACCAGGATCTCCGCCGCCGCCTGCTGGTAGCGCAGCACCGCCTGCTCGGCGACGCGCAGATCGCACGGCGCGCTCCACAGCATCCTGCGGGCCGCGTCGTACCGCTCGATCAGCACCGGGTCCTCGGCCATGCCGTGCCGGGCGATCTTCGCCTTGTACGCGTCCAGCCGGCCGCGCAGCTCCGCGCGGACCGCGAGCGGCGCCGTGACCGCCGTCAAGGACTCGCGGGCGCGCAGCAGTTCGTCCTCGGCGTCGCGCTCCAGCGACTCCAGCAGCGGTGAGAGCCGGTGCCACTGGGCATGCCTGCGGTGCTCCGCCGCGGTCGAGAGCCGCTCGTGGAGCACGGTCGGCGGACCGCTGACGGCCGGTACCTCGGACGCCGCGATCTTCGCCAGCACCTCACCGCGGGCCGACCGTGCCTCGGCGAGGGTACGGTCCGCGCGCGACAGCACGTCGCGCAGCCGCATCAGCCGCTCCTCCGAGTCCTGGCGCACCGCGAGGACCGCTTCGATCTCCCGCCGTACGTCCTCCAGGGCGCGGGCCGCCCGGTCGTAGCGCTCGGTGTCGGGACGGCCGCCGCCCGGGGCCGAACTGCCGGGCGCGGGACGCCAGAAGGCCAGCGGATCGGAGACCACTTGGGCGCGCAGGGCGCTCAGCTCATGGGTGATCGACTCCAGGTCGTCGCCGGCCGGGTGCTCCCCGGGCCGTACGCCGACGGAGTGTGCCAGCGAGCGCGTGCGCTGCAGCTCCGCGGAGAGCAGATCGATCCGGGCGGGCAGCGCGGACCACACCGAGTCCGCGGCCACGACCATGTCCAGCGAGCGCGCGTACAGCCCGTTCATCCGGGACACCAGCTCCGCGAGCGTGAAGTGCTCGGAGAGCTTGGCGGGACCGGTGAGGGACGGCGGCTGGTGCTCGGCGGTGCCCGCGATGGTCACACCGCGGCCGCGCAGCGTCTCGGTCAGCTCCACCAGATCGTCGCGGTTCGGCCAGCGCCGCCTGGCGCGCGCCTCACGGGCGCCGCTCAGCGCCGCGGCGTAGTGGTCGAAGTACGTCCACAGCAGGGTGATCGACTGCTCGGCGTCGGCCCAGCGGTCCTTGGTGACCCCGGTGAGCCCGGCCCCTTCGAGGAGTCTGCGGCCCGCGTGGTCCTGCAGGGCGAGCAGCGAGGTCTCGATCGCCTCGTGCTCCGCTTCGAGGCGTGCCAGAGCTCGGTCCACCTCGTCCCGGTCCATCACCGGTCCCGGCGGACTCCCCGTCGAGTCGGGGAAGGAGCCCGTGGCGCCCATCGATCACCTCTCCGCTCTTGTCCGTACGACGCGTACGACTGACTGGAAGCACTGGAAGCTCTGAAAGGTCCAGCAGTACTGGCAGCTCTCGCAGGACCGGAAGGTCCGGCGGAACTAGCTGTTCTCCTTGTACTTGGCGCCCGGCGGTGCGGTTATTCCGGGCAGGCCCGCCTCCAGCCACTTCCGGTACGACGTCATCCAGGGACTGTTCGCCCCGCCTGCGCGATACCCCTCCAGCACCTTGTTCACCCGGCGTATCAGGTCGTCGTTGCCGAGCTTGGCGGCGACGCCGTAGTACTCGACGGTGAACGGCTCTCCTTGCAGCTCGACCGCCGGGTCCTGGGCCGCCTGGCCTGCCGCGAGGGCGTTGTCCGTCACCACCGCGTCCACCTCGCCCAGCTGGAGCCGGACCAGACAGTCGAGCTGGTTGGGCACCGTCAGCCGGTCCTCGTCGGCCGGCTGTCCGTCGTGCTTGTCCTTGAACTCCGCGCCGTACGACTGCTTCTCCAGGGCTTCGTACGCCGTCGAGCCCTCGGCGGAGCAGACCCGCTTCCCGGCGAGGGACCGGTCGTAGCCGGTGACCGTCGAGTCCCTGGGGGCCAGCACCTGCTGACCCGCCTGGAAGTAGGCGGTGGAGAAGGCGACCTGCTTGATCCGGGCGCAGTTGATCGTCATCGTCCTGACGACGAGATCCACCGTGCCGTTCTCCAGCGCCCCGACCCGCTGATTGGTGGGGATGGCGCGGAAGATGATGGCGTCCGGATCGCCGAGTATGTCCTTCGCTATGGCCCGGGCCAGATCGATGTCGAAGCCTTCCAGACTGCCGGTGGCCGGGTCGCGGTAACCCCAGCGGTAGCTGTTCTGGTCGACACCGACGATCAGCTTCCTGTTCGTACGGGCCTTGATCTTCTCTATGGTGGCGCCGTCCTCGCCGGAGGCCGGGAGGCTGGCCTCCGGTTCCGTGCACTCGTCGGCCTTGGCGGGCATGGCCGTGGCGATCCGCTGTCCTGACTCCTCCGGCCCTTCGGCGACCGAGTGCGACAGCGGCAGCAGGGTGAGGGACGCCGTCAGCACACAGGCGGCGGCCATGGCGGAGACACCGCCCCAGCCCCGGAGCCTGTCGAACGGGCGGAGCCCGCGGGACCGGCGGGGCCTGTCCATGGAAGTCATCCCTCCGCCTCTCACCGGTACTCCGAAAGCCTGCGGCCGATGCCCAGGATGGCGCCCACCGCACCGACCAGGGCCAGTACCCCGGCTCCGACCGCCAGTCCGGTCAGCGCGCCCCGGCCGTCCGAGGCGGCCCGGGTGAACTCCCGCTGCTCCTGGACGAGCGCCTTCCGCAGTGCCGTGTCCACCTGGTCGAACGACTGACCGGTGGATTCCTCGCTGCCGATGACCTTCTTCAGCGCGCCCTCGTAGTCACCGGCCTTGTCGGTCTTGCTGGCCGACGTGTGGCGCTCCCGCCACTGGGCGACCGAGGAGATCGCGTCGTCCACCGGCTTGCCGCCCGCGCTGTCGTCGGCGAGCTTCTTCGCCTCGCCGAGCGCGGTGCTGAGCTTGTCCATGCCCGTGTTGTAGTCCGTCTCGTACTTGTCGTTCTTACCGTCCGCCGTGAGGACGGCGCCCCGCGCCACCAGTGTCAGGTTCTCATTGGCACGGGCCTTGAGGGAGTTGATCCGGGCGTCGTTGAGGACCTTCAGTGATTCCTGCCCGTGTACCTGAGCGGTATTCAGCTCGGCCCGCGCGACGGTCTGCCCGACGGCCAGCCACAGCAGCAGGACCGTGGCCGAGGCGGTCGCGGCCAGCAGGCCCTGGTTGAACACCCGGTTCGTCCGGAGGTAGTTGCGCCGCTGGGCCCAGAAGAGGCCGCCGAACGCCAGCACCCCCATCACCAGGGAGACGAACGGCCAGAGCCGCGCGTCGTCGTTGTCCTGAGCGAGCCGGTCCGTCTCCGCCGCGTACAGCTTCTCGGCCGCGGGCAGCAGTTCGTTGGCCATCTGCTGGTTCGCGTACCGCAGATAGGCGCCGCCCAGCGGCAGCCCCTGCCGGTTGTTGGCGCGGGCGCGCTCGATCAGACCGGTGTAGCGGGGGAGCCCCTCGTTGAGCGTGGCGATCTGCCGGGCCGAGTCGCTGGAACTGTCCGTATTGGCCGCGGCCTTGACCAGCAGCCCGGACGCCTTCTCGATGTCGTCCCGATAGCGCTGCTGCACCTTCGGCGGCTCCTGCGCGCCCGCCAGGAAGCCGCTCGCCGCGGCCGTGTCGGCGTCGGCCAGCGAGCGGTAGATGTCCGCCGCGTCCGCGCTCAGCGGCTGACTGTGGCTCACCACGTCGTCGGCGGCGGAGAACCGGTCGGCGGCCTCCCATGCCGTCACCGCCCCGAACGCCACGACCAGCAGCGCCAGTGCGGCTCCGATGATCCTCAGCCGGCCGGGCTCGGTCATCGCCGCCGCGCGCAGCCGCTCCGTGGTCTCGGTCCACGCGCTGTGGCGCGCGGGCGGCGGAGCCGGTGGCTGTACGGGCGGTTGCGCCGGCGCGTGCGTGGGCGCCGATGGTGGCGCGGGGCGCACATTCGGCGGGTAAGTCACGTGACCTCCCCCTCGGTCATTTGACGACGGCGGCCCGCCCCCGGCGGGTGGGGGACGAGTCCCAGGCCAGCAGTATGGCCGCAGGGACCGACAACTGCACAAGGCTTGACTGGATCTTCCTCCTGTCGCGCCCGCCGCGGCCGTCCGCTCTCCCCACCATGAATACGCCACTGACCCGTGATCGGTTCCCGATCACGGGTCTTCGTACGCGTTCGGATGAGCCGTCAGACGGCGGGAGGCACCGAGCTCGGAGGCATCGGGGGTGAACGCACCGGTGTTGAACGCACCGGGGTCGGATCAGGCGTAGGACGCCCCCAGCCGGGCGTGCGCCTCGGCGCTCGCCCGTACCCGGTCCAGCCCCAGCAGAGCCGCGCCCAGCACCGGCGGCGCCGTCACGACCCGGGCGACCGCCTTCGGCGCCTTGGCCGCGAGCAGTTCCCCGATCCGGTCGTCGAGCCGCGGATGACGGGCCGCCAGCACACTGCCCCCCAGCAGCACCGGCGCCTCCTCGTCGAGCAGATCGAGCTTGCCGAGCGCGACCGTCGCCAGCGCGACGACCTCCTCGGCCAGCCGGTCCACCAGCGACCCGGCCACCGCGTCGCCCGCCGCGCTCGTCGCGAACAGCACCGGCGTCAGCTCGTGCCGGCGGAGGAACGGGATGTGCCCCAGATGCAGCGCCTCTATCAGCTCGTACATCGACGCGAGACCGAAGTGCCCCGGCAGGGTCCGCACCAGCTCCGTCGGCTCACCGCGGCCGTCCTCCGCCCGCGCCGCGAACCACAGCGCCTCCTCCGCGAGACCCGAACCGCCGCCCCAGTCACCGGAGATCCGGCCGATCGCGGGGAAGCGGGCGGTACGGCCGTCCGGCAGCATGCCCACACAGTTGATCCCCGCGCCGCAGACGACGGCGACGCCCCGCGGCTCCGCGCCGCTCGGCAGACCGGCCCGCAGGACCGCGAAGGTGTCGTTGCGTACCTCGGTGGTACGGCCCCAGCCGCGCGCCTGCACGGCCTCGGCCAGCTCCCGCTCCTCCACCGGGAGATCGGCGTTGGCGAGACAGGCCGACACATGGTCCGCGAAGTCCCGCTCCGGCAGCCCCGCGGCCGAGACGGCCTCGGCGACCGCCAGCGCCAGCGAGTCGATCGCCGCCTCGATCCCTACGACCGGCGGCTGGAAGCCGCCCCCGCGGGCCGTGCCGAGCACCGAACCGTCGGCGCCGATCACGGCCACATCGGTCTTGCTGTTCCCGGCGTCGACGGCGAGGACGCTCGCGCGCCCCGCCGCCGTACCGGCAGTGCTCACAGCCACGCGAGATGCTCCCGGTTGTGCGCGATCAGCCGGTCGGTGAGCGCGTCCGCGTCCGCGTGCTGGCCGATCAGCGGGTGCGCCAGCAGCGCCTTGAAGACGCGGTCGCGGCCGCCGTGCAGCGCGGCCTCCAGCGCCAGGTCCTCGTACGCCGTGACATGCGCGATCAGGCCCGCGTACAGCGGGTCCAGCGCGTCCACCGCGAGCGGCACCGCACCCTCCGTGCCCACCCGGGCCTGGACCTCGATCACCGCGTCGTCCGCCAGGAACGGCAGGGTGCCGTTGTTGTACGTGTTGACGACCTGGACCGGGCTGCCGCCACCGCGCAGCAGCGACGCCGCCAGATCCACCGCGGCCTCCGAGTAGAAGGCGCCGCCGCGCTTGGACAGCAGCTCCGGCTTCTCGTCCAGCGCCGGGTCGCCGTACATCGCCAGCAGTTGCTTCTCCATCTCGGCCACTTCGGCGGCCCGGGACGGCTTGGTGCCCAGCTCCCGTACGACCTCGTCGTGCGCGTAGAAGTAGCGCAGGTAGTACGAGGGCACGACCCCGAGCCGGTCGAGCACCGAACGCGGCAGACGCAGCTCGTCCGCGAGCGCGTCGCCGTGCTCGGCCAGCAGCTTGGGCAGCACGTCGACGCCGTCGGGACCACCGAGGCGCACCCCGCGCTCCCAGGTCAGGTGGTTCAGCCCCACATGCTCCAAGTACACCTCGGAGGGCGCGACCTCCAGCAGCCTCGCGAACTTGCGCTGGAAGCCGATCGCCACATTGCACAGGCCGACAGCCTTGTGGCCGGCCTGGAGCAGCGCCCGGGTCACGATGCCCACCGGGTTGGTGAAGTCGATGATCCAGGCGTCCGGGTTGGCCCGCCGGACCCGCTCCGCGATGTCGAGGACGACCGGGACCGTACGCAGCGCCTTGGCGAGACCGCCGGCGCCCGTCGTCTCCTGTCCGACGCAGCCGCACTCCAGCGGCCAGGTCTCGTCCTGGTTGCGCGCGGCCTGTCCGCCGACCCGCAGCTGGAGCAGCACCGCCGAGGCGCCCGCGACGCCCGCGTCCACGTCGGAGGTGGTGGTGATACGACCGGGGTGTCCCTGCTTGGCGAAGATCCGCCGGGCCAGCCCGCCGACCAGGTCCAGCCGGTCGGCCGCGGGGTCGATCAGTACGAGTTCCTCGATCGGCAGAGTGTCCCTCAACCGTGCGAATCCGTCGATGAGTTCGGGTGTGTAGGTGGATCCTCCGCCTACGACAGCGAGCTTCATGGTTCTCAGCCCTTTACTCCGGTGAGCGTGACGCCTTCTACGAAGGCCTTTTGTGCGAAGAAGAAGACGATGATGACCGGCGCCATGACCAGCAGCGTCGCGGCCATGGTCAGGTTCCAGTTGACCGCGTGCGCGCTCTTGAAGGATTCCAGGCCGTAGCTCAGGGTCCAGGCGCCGGGGTTCTGCGCGGCGTAGATCTGCGGTCCGAAGTAGTCGTTCCAGCAGTAGAAGAACTGGAAGAGCGCGACGGCGGCGATGCCGGGCTTGGCCATCGGGACGACGATCTTGAGCAGGGTGCGCAGCTCACCGCAGCCGTCGACCTTCGCCGACTCGATGTACTCCGAGGGAATGGTGAGCAGGAACTGCCGCAGCAGGAAGATCGAGTACGCGTCGCCGAACGCCATCGGGATGATCAGCGGCCACAGCGAGCCCGACAGGTGGAACTGCTGGGCCCAGACCAGGTACATCGGGATGATGATGACCTGCGGCGGCAGCATCATCGTCGAGATGACGAGGAGCATCGCCGTCCGGCGGCCGCGGAAGCGGAACTTGGCGAGCGCGTAGGCCACCGGCACCGACGAGCACACCGTGAAGACCGTGCCCAGGAGCGCGTACATCAGCGAGTTGCGCCACCAGGTGAGGAAGCCGGGCGTGTGGAACACCGTCGAGTAGTTCGACCAGTGCCACGAGGAGGGCCACAGCTCGCCGCTCAGCGCCTGCCCGTCACTCATCACCGAGGTGAGGAAGACGAATACGAACGGCAGGACGAAGAAGAGGGCCAGCGCGAGGGCCACGGAGTGGACGGCGATCCAGTTCAGCGCGCGCTTGCGGCGCTGTCTGGCGGCCTCGGGGCCGCTCGGACGGCTCGGCGCCGCGGTGGCCGGCGGATTCAGGGTGGTGGTGGTCATCTCAGTCCTCCGCCGGGATGAGGCCGACGCTCTTGCGCATCAGCAGCAGGGTGACGGCCATGGCGATGGCGAAGAGCACGAGCGAGAGCACGCATGCCGCACCGGTGTTGAAGTTCTGGAAGCCCAGTGAGTAGACGAGCTGCGGGACCGTCAGGGTGGAGTGGTCCGGGTAGCCGGGCTGGATCACCGTGCCGGGGCCGATGGACACGCCGGAGGCGAGCTTTCCCGCGACCAGGGCCTGGGTGTAGTACTGCATCGTCTGTACGACCCCGGTGACGACGGCGAACAGCACGATCGGGGTGATCGTCGGCCAGGTGACGTAGCGGAACTTCGACCAGGCGCCCGCGCCGTCCAGATCGGCGGCCTCGTACTGCTCCTTGGACACGTCCAGCAGCGAGGCCATGAAGATGACCATCAGATCGCCGATGCCCCACAGGGAGAGCAGCACCAGCGAGGGCTTCGACCAGCTCGGGTCGTTGAACCAGTTCGGGCCGTGGATGCCGATCCAGGCCAGCACCTCGTTGACCGGTCCCGTGGACGGGTTGAGGAGGAAGACGAAGGCGACGGTCGCGGCGACCGGCGGTGCCAGATACGGAATGTAGAAGGCGGTACGGAACAGTCCGACGCCCGACTTGATCTTTGTCACCAGCAGGCCGATGCCGAGGCCGAAGACCACGCGCAGCGCGACCATCACGACGACCAGCCACAGGGTGTTCCACAGTGCGGGGCCGAACAGCGGCATCTGTTCCAGCACGTACTTCCAGTTCCGCAGGCCCACGAAGGTGGGCGCCTTGATCTGGTTGTAGTGCATGAACGAGAAGTAGACGGTGGCGAGCAGCGGATAGGCGAAGAAGACCGAGAAGCCGACCAGCCAGGGGGACAGGAAGCCCAGGGTGCGCAGCCGCCGGCGGTTGCGCTTGCGGCGCAGCGGGGTGTTGCCGGGGGCCGGTTCGGCCCCGGCCCTGGCGGTGTCCGCCGAGGTGGAGAGTGACAGTGCCATGGCTCGGCTCCTCAGTTTTCCGACTGGAGGTTGTCGGCGTCGATCTGGTCGTCGAGTTCCTTCAGGGCCTTGTGGAGGTCGCGCGTCCTGCCCGATTCGACGGACTGCGAGAAGTCACCGAACGAGTTGATGTACTGACCGCCGTTGTTGGACGGCGGGACCGCCTGGCTGTAGGGGTTCTGCGCGATCTTGAGGAACTGCCGGAAGGACGGGTCCGAGTCCAGGTCGGGTGACTCGAGCGCGGCGAACGTGGACGGCACGTTGTGGATCGCGTTCGCGAAGCTCACCACCGAGCCGGTGTCGATCGTCAGGAACTTCATCAGCTCCCATGCCGCGTTCTGGTGCTTGCTGCTGTGCGCGATACCGGCGACGGTGCCGGTCAGATAGCCGCGGCCGTACGTGTCGGCCTGGTCGTCGGGGACCGGCAGCGGCGCCACGGCCCAGTTGAATTTCGCCTTGGCGTCGTCGAGCATCAGCCCGCGCCACTCGCCGTCCAGATGCATGGCGAGCTTGCCGGTCAGGAAGCCGTTCTGCGACGACATCTCGTCACCGAAGGTGCCGCGGAGCTTCTCCATGGCGCCGTAGCCGCCCTGCGCGTCGGAGAGGTCCTTCATCGCCGAGAAGAACTGCTCGGTCTTGGGCTCGTCGGCGAGCTGGGCCTTGCCGTCGGCGGTGAAGTACTTCGGGCCCCACTGCGCGAACATCCGGTCCGGGGCGTTCTGGTAGAGCTGGAAGTTCGGCATGAACCCGGCGCGCTTGAGCGAGCCGTCCTTGTTCCGCTCGGTCAGCTTGACCGCGTCGGCCTTCATCTCGGACATGGTGCGCGGCGGCCGGCTGATCCCGGCCGCGTCGAAGGCGTCCTTGTTGTAGTACATGCCGAACGCGTCGGCGAGCAGCGGCATCGCGCACTGGACGCCTTCGTACTGGGTGTAGTCCAGCAGGGTCTTCGGGAAGACCTTCGCCTTCTCGATCCCGCTCTTCTTCAGGAAGGGGTCGAGATCGGCCCACATGCCGGACGAGCAGTACTGGCCGACGTTGTTGGTGGTGAAGGAGGTGACCACATCGGGCGCGCCGCTGCCACCGGCGCGCAGTGCCTGGTTGATCGTCTCGTCGCCGACATTGCCGGTGGAGACGACCTTGATGTTCGGGTGGATTTTCTCGAAGCGGGCGATGTTCGCGTTGATCGCCTTCACCTCGCCGGCCGCCGACCAGCCGTGCCAGAACTTCAGCGTCACCGGCGCGGTCGGGTCGTCGGTGTTGCTGCCGGTGCTGGGATTGGCACAGCCGGCCAACAGCAGCGCGGCTGCGGCGAGCGCCGCGGACACGCAGGTGCGTATACGCCATCGCGCCATGGCGGACTTCCTTTACGGGAGGGGACGGGGGAGGGGGTCGCGAGAGGGGAAGCAAGTGGCATAAAAGGGGCATGAGTGGGTGGGTGGTGGGTCGGGAGCGGGCTTGTGGGCCGGGCGGGGAGTCAGGTGCTGGGTGGGGTGCGGGGGTCAGGTGGTGTCGAAGACCGCGTCACGGGCCTGGGTGAGGGCGGTCCGCAGCGCTCCGGTCAGGATCGGGTCGCCGTCCAGATCGCTGATCCGCAGCAGCGGCCGGGGCAGCGCGAGTCCGGTCAGCTCGGCCTCGACCCGCTCGCGCAGCGCCTCGCCGCCGGCCTCGGCCACCGCTCCCGAGAGCACGACGAGTTCGGGGTCGACCACGGCGACCACGGCGGCGAGGCCGGTGGCCAGCATGCGGGCGACCTGGTCGCGTACGGCCTCGTCGGCGAGGGCCTTGGCCAGCGGCAGGCCGCCGGCCAGATCCCGTACGGCGGGGGAGGAGACCTGGCTCTGGAAACCGCCGCCCGCGTCGGGCCCCGCCCAGTCCCGCGCGCCGCCGCGGGCGAGCGGTGCGCCGGGCAGCGGCATGTAGCCGATCTCCCCGGCGCCGCCGGTGGCGCCCCGCAGCAGGGTGCCGTTCAGCACGATCGCGGCGCCGACACCCTCGTCGAGCCAGGCGAGCACGAAATCGTCGTGGTCCTGCGCGGCGCCCTCGTACTGCTCGGCGATGGCGGCGAGGTTCACATCGTTCTCGATGAAGACCCGGGTGCCGAGCACCTGGGCCAGATCGGCCTGGAGGGTGCGGGAGTGCCAGCCCGGCAGATGCGGCGCGTACCGCAGCTGCCCCGTGTGCGGGTCGATCGCGCCCGGTGTGCCGATCACCGCGCAGTGCAGGTCCTCATGGCCGAGACCGGCCTCCCGCAGGGCGCCGTCCACGGCTTCCGAGACGAGCTGGGCGGTACGGTGGCGCACGTCCTCCGCGACGGCCTCCGCCTCGACCCGGCAGGTCCCGACCACCGTGCCGGTGATGTCGGCGACCACCGCGTCGATGCCGGTGGGCCCCGCGGAGAGCGCCACCACATGGGCGGCGGCCGGGTGCACCTCGTACAGCACGGCGTTGGGTCCTGGACGGCCGCTCTGGCTGCCGGTCGTACGGACCAGTCCCGCGGCCTCCAGCCGGGTCAGCAGCTGGGAGGCGGTGGGCTTGGAAAGGCCGGTCAGCTCGCCGATCCTGGTGCGGGTGAGCGGACCGTGGGCGATGAGCAGATCGAGCGCGGCCCGGTCGTTCATGGCCCGCAGTACCCGCGGTGTCCCCGGCGACGGAGTGGATGATCCGGTCACGGTTCGGACGCCTGCCTTTCGACTGCTCGTTCTCCCGATGACACTGTTAGGAAAGTTTCCTATCGGGTTTCGAGGAAAGTAGGCCCGCCGTCAGGAAGCCGTCAATACCCTCCGACGCACGACACCCCCGAGGCAACCAAAGCGTTACCTGCGGGGGCGTACGGGGCGGTGGAGAGGACCGTGGCTGTTACACGCCGGGTGTGCCGGCGGGTACACGCCGGGGTGCGCCGGCGGTTACTTCGAGAGGTTCTGGGGCGGGGCCAGCGGGGACGCCGCCAGGGACTGCGGAGAGGTGGGGCTCGCCAGGGCCGAGGGGGCCGAGACGCCCGCCGCCGGGTCCACCACGGGCGCCCCGTCCGTCGCGGGCAGGAGGCCGCCGACGATCCGGATGCCCGCCTCGTCGAACGCCTCCTTGATCCGCCAGCGCAGTTCGCGCTCCACGCTCAGCGCCTGACCCGGCATCGTCTTCGCCGAGAGCCGTACGGTCATCGAGTCCAGCAGGACGGAGTCCAGGCCGAGCACCTCGACCGGGCCCCACAGCTTCTCGCTCCAGGGGTCGTCCTTGGCCAGCTTCTCCGTGACCTGCGTGATGACCGCACGGACCTTGTCCAGGTCCTCGGACGGCCGGACCATCACATCCACCCCGGCGGTGGCCCAGCCCTGGCTGAGGTTGCCGATCCGCTTCACCTCGCCGTTGCGCACGTACCAGATCTCGCCGTTGTCACCGCGCAGCTTGGTGACGCGCAGGCCGACCTCGATCACCTCGCCGGAGGCCACCCCCGCGTCGATGGTGTCGCCGACGCCGTACTGGTCCTCCAGGATCATGAAGACACCGGAGAGGAAATCGGTGACGAGATTGCGCGCGCCGAAGCCCAGCGCCACCCCCGCGACCCCCGCGGAGGCCAGCAGCGGGGCCAGGTTGATGTTCAGCGCCCCCAGCATCATCAGCGCCGCCGTGCCCAGGATCAGGAACGACGTGACCGAGCGGAGCACCGAGCCGATGGCCTCGGAGCGCTGGCGGCGCCGCTCGGCGTTCACCAGCAGACCGCCGAGCGCGGTGCCCTCCACCGCCTGGACGCTGCGGTTCATCCGCTCGATCAGCTTGGTCAGGGCACGCCGGATCACATGACGCAGGACCAGCGCGATCACCATGATGAGCACGATGCGCAGGCCGACGCTCAGCCAGGTGGACCAGTTCTGCTCCACCCAGCCCGCGGCGTCGGTCGCCCGGTCCGCCGCCTCGTCGAGGGTGACGGGGTCGGACGGGGGGCCTGCGGCCGGCAGGGCGGACCAGGACACGACGGGAACCTCCGGATAGGGCAGGGCGGACCAACCACACTAACGGGGCAGTGCGCACGCTCCGGCGCTCCGTTCGGGGGAGAGACGATCCTCACGTGGGCCCCAGGCGGCCGCACAGGGCCCTGTACGCGGGGGAGAGCGCTCTGTGGTTGAAAACACTCCGAGCCCGTTACCCGGACGTGGTGGCGTTTCGACCAGGCATAAGGAGAGACTGGAGCAGATCGTCCCGGCGCGAGCCACGCGCCGCCGGCGTACAAGGAGGCATCCGTGCCGCATGTCCTGGTCCTCAACGCGTCGTACGAGCCGCTCGGCGTCGTACCGCTCCGCCGCGCGCTCGTCCTCGTCCTCGAGAACAAGGCCATCTGCCTCGAGGAATCCGGCGCCTTCATGCACAGCGCAACCCGTGTCGTTCCAGCACCCAGCGTCGTACGGCTGAAGCGCTTCGTACGGGTCCCCTACCGGGGGCCCGTTCCGCTGACCCGCCGTGCGCTCTTCGCCCGAGATGGCGGCCGCTGTATGTACTGCGGTGGCGTCGCAACCAGCGTCGACCACGTCATTCCGCGCAGCCGCGGCGGCCAGCACGTGTGGGACAACGTGGTGGCGGCCTGCCGCCGCTGCAACCACGTCAAGGCCGACCGCCATCTGCTGGAGCTGGGGTGGCGGCTCAACCACCAGCCGGCCCCGCCGTCCGGGCTCGCCTGGCGGATCATCGGAACCGGACACCGGGATCCGCGCTGGCTGCCGTATCTGCAGCCGTACGGCGCGGACGACGCGATGGCCCGGATCGACGGCATTTCCGCCTGAGGGGGCGGGGGCGTGCCCACACCCCCGGCCCCGCGTCACTCCGCATCCCGGTTGCCGTGTCACTCCGTACGCCTGGCCCGTGTCACTTCGTACGCCCGGCCCCGCGTCACTCCGCGACCGCGTACGCCTCCACCGAGAACAGCGAGTAGCCGAACCGCGTGCCCCGCGCCTCGCCCTGGATCCGCACGAACCGGGTGTCCTTCGCGTCCATCCCGATCGCCTCGCGCCCGCCCCTGCCGTCCTTGACCGCCGCCGCCGTGCGCCACGTGGTCCCGTCCGAGGAGACCTGGATGCGGTAGCGGCTCGCGTACGCGTCCTGCCAGCGCAGCACCACCTGGCCGACCCGGGCAGGCCGCGCCAGCTCCAGCTGCCACCAGGCGCCGTCCTCGACCGGCGAGGACCACCGGGTGACCGGATCGCCGTCGACCACGGCGGATGCCGGGAAGTCGGGGGTCTCGTCACCGGACGACGACGCGACGCCGGTACGGGCGAGGTCCGGGCCGCCGGTGCGCGGCGAGGCGCGGACCGTCAGCGTCCGCTCCTCCCCGGCGAAGGCGAGCGGCACCTCGTACGTCCCGGCCGGGGTGCCCGCGGGCACACTGACCTCGACGGGAACATTCGTACGAGCGCCGCGCGGCACGGTCGTCTCCTTGGGCACCGTCACCCGGATGCCCGAAGGCGCCTTCGCGGTGAGTGTGCCTCGTACCTCACCGGGCCGCTGGGCCGCCAGCCGCGCCTCGACCTTCTGCGGCTTCCCGCCGATCTGGGCGTCCGCCTCGCCCCGCGCCAGATCGAGCCGGGCCCGCGGTTCGTCGGCGAACCAGGGCACGACATGGCGTACGGACGGCGCCGACCCGCCAGGACCCGCGACCCCCGAGCCGTTGCCGGGCCAGACGATCCGTACCGCGTCGATCCGCAGCCCCCGCGCGTCCGACTGGGTCCAGCCGGACATCGAGAGCGGGCCCAGGGGGCGCCAGCCCGCGCCGGGGACATGGGCCTCGACGGTCGCGCCCGCGCCCGTGCCGGGCTCGGTCATCGTGTTCACCGCCTCGACGGGACGGGCCCGGCCGAGGCCGACGGTGTACGCCTGCGCGTCCTTGGTGACGTCCGCGCCCGCGGCGCGGTCCGCGCCCGTCCAGGTCGCCGATTCCGTGACGGCCCGGTCGAGGAAGGGATCGAGCACCCCCTTGCCGACCGTGACCTGGCTCGCCGCCGCGGCCTCGCGCAGCGGCTCCAGATCCAGTGAGGCCTGCCAGGCCGCCGCCCCGTCACCGCGTTCCTGGGCCCGCAGCATGTCGATGGCCAATTCGCCCGCCCCGCCGTAACGCGCCAGCTGATCGAGCCAGGGCCGCACCTCGTCGTCGAGCCGGCCGTCCGCGGCCCCGGCGAGCCGCCGCGGGGCCTCGCGCATCACCGTGAACGCGGCCCTGAGCCGGTCGGCGGCGGCGCTCCTGACCTTGGCGTCCGTGGTCGTACGGGACCGCCAGAACGCCTCGAACAGCGGTTTCAGATAGGCCGACTCCGACGAATCGAGGATGGAGGACGCGTCATTGCCCGCCAGCGCGGTCAGCGCCTCGCGTGCCGCGGTGTCCTCGCCCGCGAGATCGTTTATGGCGGCCCGCCAGGACTCCTGCGGCTGGTATCCACGCGGATTCCAGGCGTAGTCGGCCGCCGTGAACAGCGGGATACGGGACGCCGACGCCTGCTCCATGGCGTTGGCGAGCAGCGCGACGGAGCCGGTGGCGACGGCCGGCTCCCGGCCGGTGTACGGGCCGAGGAAGATCCGGCCCTGCTCGTAGTCGTTGACCGGGTAGTTGTCCATCGTGACCAGCGGATGCCGGAACGCGGCGCGCGCGCCCGCGAGCTCCCGGCCCGTGATGGTGCGCGGTACGACCCCGACGCCCGTCCACGCCACCTGTACGCGGCCGTCGAGCGCCCCCGCGAGCGCGTCGCGGTAGTCGGTCGAGCCGTCCTGGTAGTACTCGGTCGGCATCACGGTGAGGGGCTCGGCGCCGGCGTGCCGGTCCGCCAGATGGGCCGACACCGCGTTCGCGACCCGGGCCTGTGCCTCGGCCGCCGCCCCGGGTCCTGAACCGAAGGTGTCCGCGTCCGCCGCGCAGTGCCACTCGCTGTAGCTGACGTCCTGGAACTGGAGCTGGAAGGCGCGCACGCCCAGCGCCCACATCGCGTCGATCTTGCGGGTGAGCGCCTTCAGGTCCTTGTCCGAGGTCATGCACATGGCCTGGGCGGGGGCCACGGCCCAGGCGAGCGTCACATGGTTGCGGCGGGCGCGCTCGGCCAGCTCACGGAAGTCCGCGCGCTGCGCGGCGGGATACGGGTCGCGCCAGCGCGCCTGCCGGTACGGGTCGTCGCCGGGCGCGTACAGATAGCGGTTCTGCTTGGTGCGCCCCATGAAGTCGAGCTGCGCGAGCCGCTCCTGATGGTCCCAGGGCTGTCCGTAGAAGCCCTCGGTCGTGCCCCGTACGGCTGTGCCCGGCCAGTCGCGTACGACGACACCGGGGACGGTGGGCCGGTCCTTCGGCGTGACGATCAGCTGGCGCAGGGTCTGCGCGGCATGGAAGAGGCCGTCGGCGCCGATGCCGTCCAGGGCGATGGTGTCACGGCCGGCGACGGCGCCCACGGCGATCCGGTAGCCGCCGGGCGGGAGATCGGCGCGTTGGGGTGCGCCGAGGGCGCGCAGCGCGTTCTGTGCGCCGGTGCCGCCGGCCAGTATGACCGGCCCGGTGGCGGAGGTTGCCGAGGCGGAGGGTGCGGTCCCGGAGGGTGCCGTTCCGGAGGGTGCGGTCCCGGAGGATACGGAGGACTGGTGCACGGTACGGACTCCGGCCGCGCGCAGCAGGGCCGTCAGTTCCTGTACGGCGTACGGGTCGGCGCCCTCGCCCGCGACGACGGTCACCTCGTCCCCCAGGGAGACCGCCCGCCCGGCCGCCCGGATCGTATGCGGCCGGGGCCAGACGGCGGGGACCGCCGTGCCGCCCTCGCGGTCCGGTGTGGTGGCCGCGGGAGAACCGGGCTCATGGGGTGCGGCCAGCGCGGCCGGTGCGGCGCCGAGAAGTCCACCGATCACGGCGACGACGACGGCGGTCGCGGTCCCTCTTCTGCGCCCGAGCTGCACGTCTTGCTCCCCTCGTGCTTCCTGGTCCCGCGGAGTCTCGCCAAGCACTATCGCCAAGTGGGCTCACCGAGCGGCATTGAGCCCACCACTCGCGTGGTGAAGGTGTCAATGCGCGTGGCCTTTGTGTCGCATTTGCCCGTTGTGATAGGCAGGGACCTTCAACTGCCGCACGGGGAACGGATCGTGACTCGACGCACGTTTACAGCACGGACGCGTCTGCGGCCGCGCCCGCTGGGTAGGGCTGTTGTGTCCTGTCCCCCGTCCTTTGGAGGCGCCGTCGTGGCCGCATCCGCGCAGCTTCTGCTTTCCGCACTCTCCAAACAGGCGCAGCTCGCCCCGCTGACGAGCGAACCGCCCTTCGCCGACCTCGGTACGGGCCCCCTGACCAGCGAGCCGCCGCTCGCCGACGCCGCCCCCCTGACCAGTGAGCCCCCGCTCGCCGACGCCGCCCCGCTGACCAGCGAGCCGACCGCCCCCGGCACGGCCGGCGGCACGGAGTCCCCAGGAGTCTGAATGGGCCTGGCCAGGCTCGCCGAGCTGCACGGTGTCGCGACGTCGTACTCACCCGCCCCGGACGTCACCGTCCAGGTGCCGGACGACACGGTCGTCTCGGTGCTGGCCGCGCTGGGTGTCGACGCGTCCACCGCCCCGGCGGTGGACGACGCGCTGAGCCGCGCCGAGTCCGCCGCCGCGAGCCGCCTGCTGCCCCCGACGGTGGTGCTGTGGACCGCCGGGGACGGCGCACCCGAACTGCCGGCCCCGCTGGCCGCGCTCCCGCCCGGCACGACGCTCCGGGTCGAGACCGAACAAGGCGAGTCGTTGGACCTGCCGGCCGCGGGCCCCGCCGCGCAGGACCGGTCCGACCTGCCCGCCGAGCTGTCCGCGCCCGCGGAGCCCACCCCGCTCCCGGGGGCCGCCCCGCCCGGCAGGTACGCCCCGGCGTGGGCGCGGCTGCCCCTCGGCGTGCACCAGTTGGCCGCCCGCGCCCCCGACGGGCGCACCGCCCGGGTCACGTTCGTCGTCGCGCCCGGCCGGCTGCCGCGGCCCCCCGCCCGTACCCACGGCTTTCTCGTACAGCTCTACTCCCTGCTCTCCACCCGCTCCTGGGGCATGGGCGACCTCGGGGACCTCGCCGAGCTGGCCACCTGGTCGGGGCGGTCCCTCGGGGCCGGCTTCGTCCAGATCAACCCGTTGCATGCCGCCGTGCCGGGAACCCCCACCGACCCCTCGCCGTACCGCCCCTCCTCGCGCCGCTTCCCCGACCCGGTGCATCTGCGGATCGAGGCGGTGCCCGAGTACGCGTACGTGACCGGCCCCGACCGGGCGCGGCTGGACGCGCTCGTGGAGAAGGCCGCGGTCCTGCGCGAATCCGTCCTCGGCGAGGGCGCGCTGATCGACCGTGACGCCGTATGGGCGCTCAAGCGCGCGGCCCTGGACATCCTCGACGCGGTTCCGCTCGGCCCCGGCCGCCGCGCCGAGTACTGGGACTTCCTGGCCGAGCAGGGCCGGGCCCTGGAGGACCACGCCACCTGGTACGCCCTGGCCGAGATGTACGGCCCCCGGTGGCGCGACTGGCCGGCCGGGCTGCGCGATCCGCGCTCCGCCGAGACGGCCGCGGCCCGGCGTGAGCTGCTCGACCGCGTCGACTTCCACTCCCGGCTGGCCTGGCTGACGGACGAGCAGCTGGCCGCCGCGTCCCGGGCGGCCGGTGACGCCGGAATGCCCGTCGGGATCGTCCATGACCTCGCCGTCGGCGTGCATCCCGACGGCGCCGACGCCTGGGCGCAGCAGGACGCCTTCGCCGCCGGTATCTCGGTCGGCGCCCCGCCGGACGCCTTCAACGCGCTCGGCCAGGACTGGGGCCTGCCCCCGTGGCGCCCCGATGTCCTGGCGGCGTCCGGCTACGCCCCGTACCGCGGACTGCTCAGGGGGCTGCTGCGGCATGCCGGGGCGCTGCGGATCGACCATGTGATGGGACTGTTCCGGCTCTGGTGGGTACCGGAGGGGCAGCCGCCCACCCGGGGAACGTATGTCCGATACGACGCGGAGGCGATGCTCGCCGTACTCGCCCTGGAGGCGCACCGCACGGACACCGTCGTCATAGGGGAGGACCTGGGCACGGTCGAGCCCGGCGTCCGCGAAACGCTGGAACGGCGCGGGGTGCTCGGCACGTCCGTGCTCTGGTTCGAGCGCGACTGGCGGGGGACGGGGGCGCCGCTGGCGCCCGAGAGCTGGCGCGAGGGCTGCGTGGCCACCGCCACCACCCACGACCTTCCGTCCACCGCGGCCCGGCTGACCGGTGAGCATGTGGAGCTGCGCCACCGGCTCGGACTGCTCACCCGCCCCCTGGAGGAGGAGCAGTCGGAGGAGCACGCGGAGGTCGCCGAGTGGCTCGACTGCCTCGCGCGCCTCGGGCTGCTGCCGGGCGGGGACGGCGACGAGGAGGAGGAGATCCGCGCGGTCTACCGCTTTCTGCTGCGCACCCCGGCGCGGATGGTCGGGGTCTGGCTGCCGGACGCGGTGGGCGACCGCAGGCCGCAGAATCTGCCGGGCACCTGGGATCAGTACCCCAACTGGCGACTGCCCGTCGCGGACGCCGAGGGCCGCCCGATGACGCTGGAGGAACTGGCCGCGTCGCCCCGGCTGCACGGTCTGATGGAGGTGCTGATGGAGCCGCCCGGGCCGCGAACGGCACCCCCGCGCGCGCGGCCGGCCTAGGCGTTCGCTACGTTTGCACCGTGGACAAGAAGAACGCTCTGCGCGCCGGCGCCCTGGCGGCCGGTACGACGCTGATGATGCTGCTCATGACGTCCCCGGCGCTCGCGCTCACCCGCGACGACGGCGACGACCCGGGCCCCGGCCTGAGTGTGGCCGAGACGCTCGGCCTGTACGTGGCGGCGCCGCTGGTGCTCTTCGCGATCATCGCGGGCCTGGTGATGGCGCTCGACAAGTCTGACAAGCGGGTCTGACCCGACCCGAACGAACGCGCTCCAAGGGCGCCGCCCGGCACGACGTGCCGCGGCGGCGCCCTTGTGTGTGCGGGCGGTGTCCCTGCGGGGCTTGTTCCCCACCCCGCCCCTTCCCGTAACTGGGGGCAGGCCCCCAGCCCCCCACGCCCCGCTCCGGCGCCGCGCCGCCGGAGATGCGGAGAATCGGCCCCCCGCCGGGCCCGTGCCCCGTCCGCCACCCGGCGCACCGAGCCGACTTGGCACCCGCGCTGCCGGGGCGGGGGCCGCGCCCGCTGGGGCCGTGTAGCCGGCCCATGCGTCACGGAGCGCGCAGTGCGGCGCCGGAGGTGCGGGGGGCTCGGTCCCGTTGGGGCCCTGTGGCCGACTCGTGCGTCACGGAGCGCGCGGTACGCCGACGGGGGTCGGCCCCGTTGGGGTCGTGTGGCCCGCGCTTGCGCGGGCACGTCACGGGCCGCCCGGCCCTTCGCGCTGCGGAGCGCGCGGTGCGCCGTCGGGGGCGGGGGATCGGCCCCCGCCGGGGCCGTGCCCCGTCCGCCACCCGGCGCACCGAGCCGACTCGGCACCCGCGCTGCCAAGCGCGTGGTGCGCCGTCGGGGTGCGGGGAACCGGTCCCGCTGGGGCCGTGTAGCCAGCCCATGCTTCACGGAGTGCGCGGTGCGCCGACGGGGGTCGACCCCCGTCGGGGTCGTGTGGTCCGCGCTTACGCGGGCCGCCCGGACCCCGCGCCGCGAAGCGCGCGGTGTGCCGGCGGGGGGCCGGGGGCTTGTCCCCGGTTTCGGGAAGGGGCGGGTAGGGGAACAAGCCCCGCAGGGCCCCCACCCGCCCCCGGACCGTTACGCCGACGCGTCCGCCGCCTGGGCCTTCAGGGCGCGTTCGACGCCCGAGCGGGACTCCGAGATCAGGCGGCGCAGTGCCGCGTTCGGGCCCGCCGAGGCCAGCCACGCGTCCGTCGCGTCCAGGGTCGCCTGGGAGACCTGGAGCGCCGGGTAGAGGCCGATCGCGACCTGCTGCGCCATCTCGTGGGAGCGGGACTCCCAGACGTCCGCCACCGCCGCGAAGTACTTCTCCGCGTACGGAGCCAGCAGTTCACGCTGGTCGGTCTGGACGAAGCCGCTGATCACCGCTTCCTGGAGCGCGTTCGGGAGCTTGTCGCCCTCCACCACCGACGCCCACGCCTCCGCCTTGGCCTCCGCCGACGGACGGGCCGAGCGCGCCGCGCCCGCGTGGCGTTCGCCCGCCGCCGTCTTGTCGCGCTCGTACTCCGCCGCGATCTCCTCCTCGTCGTGCAGACCGACCGCGGCCAGCCGCTGGACGAACGCCCAGCGCAGCTCCGTGTCGACGGCGAGGCCCTCGATCGTGTCCGTACCGTCCAGCAGCCCCTGCAACAGGTCGAGCTGTTGCGGCGTACGCGCGGTCATGGCGAAGGCCCGCGCCCACGCCAGCTGGTGGTCGCTGCCCGGCTCGGCCGCCCGCAGATGCGCCAGCGTGGCGTCCGTCCAGCGGGTCAGCCCCGCCTCGCGCCACTCGGGCGCCGCGTACAGGTCGAGCGCCAGCTTCACCTGGCGGTGCAGCGACTGCACCACACCGATGTCCGACTCCTTCGTGATCCCGGACAGCACGAGCGCCAGATAGTCCCGGGTCGCCAGCTCGCCGTCGCGCGTCATGTCCCACGCCGACGCCCAGCACAGCGCGCGCGGCAGCGACTCCGTGAAGTCCCCGAGGTGCTCGGTGACGACCCGCAGCGACTCCCCGTCGAGGCGGACCTTCGCGTACGACAGGTCGTCGTCGTTGAGCAGGATCACGGCCGGCCGCGGCGTGTTCGGCGGGAACGGCACCTCGGTGCTCTCCCCGTCCACGTCCAGCTCGATCCGGTTCGTACGGACCAGCTTGCCGTTCTCGTCCAGGTCGTAGCAGCCGATCGCGATCCGGTGCGGACGCAGGACAGGCGCACCCTTCGCGCCCGCCGGCAGCGCCGGCGCCTCCTGCCGTACGGAGAACGAGGTCACATGACCCGACTCGTCCAGCTCGATCTCCGGACGCAGGATGTTGATGCCGGCCGTCTCCAGCCACGCCTTCGACCAGGTCTTCAGATCGCGCCCGGAGGTCTCCTCCAGCGCGCCCAGCAGGTCCGACAGCCGGGTGTTCCCGTACGCGTGCGCCTTGAAGTACGCCTGCACGCCCCGGAAGAACTCGTCCTGCCCGACATACGCGACCAGCTGCTTCAGCACGGACGCGCCCTTGGCGTACGTGATGCCGTCGAAGTTGACCAGCACATCGTCGAGGTCACGGATCTCGGCCATGATCGGGTGCGTAGACGGAAGCTGGTCCTGGCGGTACGCCCACGTCTTCATGGAGTTGGCGAACGTGGTCCAGGACTGCGGCCACCGGGAGCCCGGCGCGTACGCCAGGCAGGCGACCGAGGTGTACGTGGCGAACGACTCGTTCAGCCACAGGTCGTTCCACCACTCCATGGTGACCAGGTCGCCGAACCACATGTGCGCCAGCTCGTGCAGGATCGTCTCGGCCCGCGTCTCGTACGCCGCGTCCGTCACCTTCGAGCGGAAGACGTACTGGTCGCGGATGGTCACCGCGCCCGCGTTCTCCATCGCGCCCGCGTTGAACTCCGGTACGAACAGCTGGTCGTACTTCGCGAACGGGTAGTCGTAGTCGAACTTCTCCTGGAACCAGTCGAAGCCCTGCCGCGTGACCTCGAAGATCGCGTCCGAGTCGAGGTACTCCGCGAGCGACGGACGGCAGTAGATGCCGAGCGGCACCGACTGCCCGTCCTTCTCGTACGAGCTGTGCACCGAGTGGTACGGGCCGACGATCAGCGCGGTGATGTACGAGGAGATGCGCGGGGTCGGGTCGAAGCTCCAGATGTTGTCCTTGGGCTCCGGCGTCGGCGAGTTGGAGACGACGGTCCAGCCCTCGGGGGCCTTCACGGTGAACTGGAAGGTCGCCTTCAGGTCCGGCTGCTCGAAGGACGCGAAGACGCGCCGCGCGTCCGGCACCTCGAACTGCGTGTACAGATACGCCTGCTGGTCGACCGGGTCGACGAAGCGGTGCAGCCCCTCACCGGTGTTGGTGTACGCGCAGTCCGCGACGACCGTCAGCTCGTTCGGGCCCTCGAGCAGATGCGGCAGCGCGATCCGCGAGTCCCGGAAGACGGCGGCGACATCCAGCGACGTGCCGTTCAGCTCGACCTCGTGCACGGCGGGCGCCACCAGGTCGATAAAGGTCTCCGCCCCGGCCTCCGTGCTCTCGAAGCGCACCGTGGTCACGGACCGGTAGGTGCCGCCCTCCTGCGCGCCGCTGAGATCGAGGTCGATCCCGTACGAGTCAACGGTGAGGAGGCGCGCACGCTGCTGCGCCTCTTCGCGGGTCAGATTAGTGCCAGGCACCCGGGTCATCTCCTCGGTTCGTGACGTTTGGGGCCATCCTTCCACGCGCACCCCGCCCGCTGCCCGTGAGTAACCGGCGACGCCCCGCCCCACCGCGAGGTCCGGAAACCGCCGGTCACGACGGCGGCGCGGCGCGAGCCTTGAGCCATGACCAACCACATCGCACGCCCCATCACCCCCGCCGCGCTCAAGGAGCTGCGCGCCACCGACGACGCCGGCTTCACCCGTAGCCCGTTCACCGAGGCGGAGGGCGGCTCCCCGCTGCGCTGCTGTCTGCGACAGAGCCGGACGGGTGAGCTGCTGCTCCTCGTCTCGTACGCCCCGCTGCGGCGCTGGGCCGCCGAGACCTGGGCCAGGCCGGGCGCGTACGACGAGCAGGGACCGGTCTTCATCCACGCCGAGGAGTGCGAGGGCCCGGCGCCGGACGCGACGGCGGCCGGTTATCCGTACGCGAGGCCGGGCGCGCTGCGCACCGTACGGCGCTACAACGCCGAAGGACACATCCTCGGCGGCCGGCTTCTGGAGCTCCCGGAGCTTCCGGAGGACGTCGACCAGGGCTTCGACGAGGCGTTCGCGGAGGCCTTCGCCGACCCCCGGGTCGCGCTGGTGCATGTACGGGCGGTGGAGTACGGCTGCTTCCAGTTCGAGGTACGCCGCGACTTCTAGGTACGCCGCGACGTCGACGTACGCCGTGACTGACATGGCAGCGGGGCGGGACTCCCGTAAGGAATCCCGCCCCGCCGGTTGAGCGGTCGGCTCAGCCCTTCAGCTCGGCCGCGACCAGCTCCGCGATCTGGACGGCGTTGAGCGCGGCGCCCTTGCGGAGGTTGTCGTTGGAGAGGAACAGCGCGAGGCCGTTCTCCACGGTCTCGTCGTTACGGATCCGGCCCACGTACGAGGCGTCCTTGCCGGCGGCCTGGAGCGGGGTCGGGATCTCGGACAGCTCCACGCCCGGCGCGTCCTTCAGCAGCTCGTACGCGCGCGCCACGCTGATCGGACGCGTGAAACGGGCGTTGACCTGGAGCGAGTGGCCGGAGAAGACCGGCACCCGGACGCAGGTCCCGGAGACCTTGAGCTCCGGGATCTCCAGGATCTTGCGGGACTCGTTGCGGAGCTTCTGCTCCTCGTCGGTCTCGAACGAGCCGTCGTCCACGAGATTGCCCGCGAGCGGCACCACATTGAAGGCGATGGGGCGCTGGTAGACGCCGGGCTCCGGGAAGTCGACGGCTCCGCCGTCGTGGGTGAGCTTGTCGGCCTCGGCGACGACCTTCTGCGTCTGGCCGTGCAGCTCGGCGACGCCGGCGAGGCCCGAGCCCGAGACGGCCTGGTAGGTGGTGGCGACCAGCGCGGTCAGCCCGGCCTCCTCGTGCAGCGGGCGCAGTACGGGCATGGCGGCCATCGTCGTGCAGTTCGGGTTGGCGATGATGCCCTTGGGACGGTTCTTGATCGCGTGCGCGTTGACCTCGGAGACCACCAGCGGGACCTCGGGGTCACGACGCCAGGCGGAGGAGTTGTCGATCACGACGGCGCCCTGCGCGGCGACCTTCTCGGCGAGCGCCTTCGAGGTGGCGCCGCCGGCGGAGAAGAGCGCGATGTCGAGTCCGGAGTAGTCGGCCGTGGACGCGTCCTCCACCGTGACCGGGGTGCCCTGCCACTCGATGGAGGAGCCCGCGGACCGGGCGGAGGCGAAGAGCCGCAGCTCGGTGACGGGGAAGTCCCGCTCGGCCAGGATCCTGAGCATGACTGTGCCGACCTGACCGGTGGCTCCGACGATTCCGACCTTCACGGGACTCCTCCGTACGTACGTGCGGCACGCTTGCCGCTCCATGATGCGTACCAGCATGCCCGCCTTGTCCAATCCGATGTCCGAAGGACGGGACGGTTCGGACGGGACGGTTCGGACGGGACGGTTCGGACGGGATGGTTCGGACGGGACGGCTGTGCTGGGTGACGAGTCTCAGTCGCGCGAGGCCCTGACTCCTCCTATGTTGATATCGCAGGATTTTTCGATGAACTCACCTATGGCGAAGCTTGCTTCGCGGGCGTCTTCTTTGTCCTCGGCGCGGTAGTGCTCGTACCAGTCGAGAAGGGAGGTGAATTCGTCGTGGACACCTTCGGGTGCCAGCTCGCTCAGCTCCTTGAGGATGTGTCCTTTCTTGTCGTTGCTCAGGTCGTGCGAGTTCTGCAGGTCCAGCGGCATGGCCTCTTCGCAGAACTTTGCCTGGTCAGCCTTGTTCTGAAATTCATCCGCTGCTGCCAGCTGGAAGCCCGTGAAGCCGACGACGGCCGCGACGATGATCGTCGCAACGCCCACTCGCACTCTTGTGCGCGTGGACATCACGTGCCTGCCGCAATGGCGCTTATGTCATGCGAATCAAATTTGTAGTACGCGCTTCCGGTGTTACTGCGCATGCAGGAGTTGTTGTCGGTGTCGTTCGACGCGCTCCGATGGCCCAGGTCTCCCGTATGGCCGAATTCATGACAACCTATGACCAGCCAGGTCCAGTTGTCGTAACTGTTGGCCGTGTTGAACTGGATGGTGAGCACGTCGCAGGACGTGAAAAGCGCGTTCCAGTCCTTGCATCTCGTCTGGCCTGCCCAGGTGACGCCCCTGGTCGCGTAGTCGTGCACCTCGATGTCCCCGCCACCCCATGAGGTGGTGATTACGCTGCGTTCAAGCTGGCTCTTTCCCCACTCCATGGCGCTCTTGCCTTTTGCGGTCAGGGAAAATCCCTTGACTGCCTGGTTCCTGTTGTCGGGGTCAAATCCTGAGTCATCGTGACCCGCGTAAGCCGGCGAACACAACGACGACGCAAGCAGGGCGCCAGAAGCGACTGCTACGGCAGCCCACCGTCTTCTTGCCATTATCATCTCCAGTTTGGCGAACGGCTTCGGTCGGAGCGGGTCAGGAGCCATCTTCGGTTCCCAGGTCGGGCTTGGTGGCGGAGGGGAACGGGTCTACGCCCTCGGAGACCCCTGGAATGGGGCTGTCATCGATGCCCGGAACGGGGGTCTCCCCGTACCCCGACGGCGCCGGCACGGGCATGTCGGCCGCGTCCGGCCTGTCCTCCGGCGGGGTGTTCTTGTCGAAGAGGCGATTCAGGTACTGCGTCAGTCCCCAGGCGGAAAAGCTCTCCACGCTGTAGCTCAGTGCCGATCCCTCCTCGGCGGAAGACGTCAGCTCCTCGTTCGGGCCGATGTGCGCCCGCCCTTCCGTATTGATCACGCTCCAGCGATTCGTGCCTATGGGTTGCGCATAATTCAGGAAGAAGATGTACTCCTCACCGACTTCGCTCCAGGTGTAGTTATTGACCTGGTAGCCCTCACCCTCGCTGTCCCATCCCCACTCTTCTACGACAATGGGATTGGGCCACGCGGCCAGCGAACCCGGCTTTTTGAGATCGTCGGTGACCGTCAGTGTCACGTCTCTGGCCTGAGTGGTGGGAGGCTCCTCTCCCGGGTCGGTGGGCTCGTCCGCACCGGTGATGCGGCCGGGACTGACGGAGGTCACCGTGGCGCGAACCACTTTGGCGGCAGTGACGGCCATTTGACCGGCATCTTCGAATGCGACGGTCTCCATGGCATTGGCAATTCCTTCGGGCTGGGTGTCCCTGCCCCTCGGCTCGCTGTCCATCGACAGCGCCGCCCCGCTTGTCAAGGCAATTACGGCGGTCGACGAGACGGCCCAGACGGCCCATTTTCTTCGCGACATTCAGGAACTCTCCTCTGAGGGCGGGCGTGAATGCTGAGCAATTTTGGCATCAAAGGAGTAGACGCAGCAAGAATATAAAGTGAACTAAAAGGCCATCTGATGACATTTCAGTTAGTGGTGTAGGTCATGGCCAAGTAATGTTTGTGTCATTCTTTTTCCAGACAGAGAGATGCCCCGGCCCCCCTCAGTGGGGGACCGGGGCATCACTCTGGTTCAGTTGCTGGTTTTGCTGATCTGGACGCTGCCGGTGCCCGCGGCCGTGCCGCGCGCGTTCAGCAGGCGTACATCGCCGAAGAACTGCCGGCCCTCGGGGGCCGCGCTGTTCACCACGACATCGGCCGAGACCTGCGCCGACGCGCCGCTGGCGAGCTTCACCGACTTCGTGTCGTCGACCTTGATGGAGCCGAGCGACGCCGAGAAGTAGACGTCGCGGTAGTCGAACTCCGTCGTCCCGGCCGGGACCGAGTAGCCGTCCACCGTCACCGTGTACGTACCGGCGGCGGGATTGGTGAGGCTGACCGATTCCTCGGAGTCACCGTCCGCGGACTGCCCCACGGTCACGCCGTCCTTGGCGACCAGGAGGTCGAGGTCGGCGCTGATGTCCGAAGTGTTGCCGATGGCGATGTCCAGGCGCTCGACGCCCGCACCGACAACGATCGTCGAGACGAGCTTCTGCCGGTGGGCGATCGTCTGCCGTTCGATCTTGGCCGAGCCGAGCGAGCCACCGCTGAGCTTGCCGTCGATGGCGGCGGCCTCGTTGGTGACCGTCCAGGTCACCGGGGTGGGCGTACCGATCTTCGCCTCGGGCAGCGTGGTGACCGCCGGGTCGAAGCTCGCGCCGAGCAGCGACACGTCCAGCGTGTACTTGTTGTCGAGCAGCGGCGACGTACGGCGCGACTCGACCTCGATCTCCCAGACGCCGGGGGCCGGGTCCACGTACGAACGCAGGTCCGGGCGGCAGGTGTTGCTCGGGTTCGAGTAGTTCGGGTAGCAGAAGATGGTCGAGCTGTCCTCGACCGGCAGACCGTACGGGTGGATGGAGATGAACCGGGTCTGGCTGTCCTTGGCGAGTCCGCCGAGCGCCACCTCCAGGGTCTTCGCACCCTGCGGCACCGTGAGGAAGTACGACTTCGAGCTGTTGCGCTGCACCGAGTCGGACGCCGTGAAGGCGTACGACGGCTTCGCGAGCTCCTTCGAGACGACCACGGTGGCGAGGATCTGCTTGTCCACACCCTCCGTACGACGGTCGTCCGCTTCCAGGATGGCGCTGTGCACGCCGGCCGTGCGGGGCCTGGCCTGGACCGTGACGGTGACCGGCTGGTTCAGCGGCACCTTGACCTTGTCACTGCCGAGCAGCCGGAACGTGCCGTCGTTGTACTTCCAGTCCAGCCGGTGCTCCACCGCGCCCTTGGGGCCGGTGGTCCGGGTGATGGTGACGTCGTACGTCTTGCTCTTGCCGGCCTGGAGGCCGCCCTCACGGTCGTACAGACCCGTGCCGAAGCCGGGGGTCTTCAGGAACTCCTCGATCGCGGTGTCGACCGGGGCCTTGACCGCGTACTCGTGCGCGGTGGCGCCGTGCTCGATGGCCTTCCACGCGCCCACGACGTCGATCAGACCGGCGCCCTGCTCGTGCGCCTGGAGACCGGGGATCTTGTCGGCGCTGCTGGCGAGCGCCGTCCGCAGATTCGCCGGGGTGAGGTCGATGCGCTTCTGCTTGGCGGCGGAGAGGAGCAGCGCGCTCGCGCCGGTCGCCTGCGGGGAGGCCATCGAGGTGCCCTGGAGCATGGAGTAGCCGGGCGGCAGTGTGTAGCCCGCCTCGGCGACCGGGCCGCCGGGGTACCAGGTCTGGGTGCTGTTGATCGCCGCGCCGGGCGCGGTGATGGTCGGCTGGAAGCCGCCGTCCTCACGCGGGCCGCGGGCCGAGAACGGCAGCAGGCCGTACTTCGTCGTCACACCGGAGCCGTAGTTGGCGGCCCAGGTCTCCTTGGAGATGGAGGCGGCGACAGAGATGACCTTGTCCGCCACGGCGGGGTCGCTGATGGTGTTGGTGCCGGGGCCGTCGTTGCCCGCGGAGATCACCAGCTGGACACCGTAGGTGTCGATGAGCCGGGTGTAGAGCTCGGCGCGCGCGTTGTTGCCGTCGTTCAGCGCGGGCAGACCGCCGATGGACATGTTGACGATGTCGACGCCGCGGTTGGCGACCAGGTCGATCATGCCCTCGGTCAGCGCGATGTTGGTGCAGCCGCCGCTCCAGGTGCAGGCGCGGGAGGAGACCAGCTTGGCGCCGGGGGCGGCGCCGTTCATCTTGCCGCCGAACAGGCCGTTGGCGGCGGTGATGCCGGCGACGTGCGTGCCGTGCTCGCCCTCGATGACGCCGACGCTGACGTAGTCGGACTTCGCACCGGCCGCGTTGTAGACGACGTCCTTGCGGATCTCGACGACGAACGGGATGCGCTCGACGATCTCGGTCGCCGGGTTGTCCGTACCGAAGTAACCGATCTGATAGCCGTCCTTGTACGGCTTCATCGCGGTGTCGTTCGTGAAGTTGCCGTCGCTGTTCAGGTCGATCCGGACGGTGCCGCTCGCCGGGTCGTAGAGCACGCCCCAGGCGTCGGTGGTGTCGCCGTCGCGG
This sequence comes from Streptomyces sp. NPDC058198, assembly GCF_042882605.1. Classification (NCBI taxonomy): domain Bacteria; kingdom Bacillati; phylum Actinomycetota; class Actinomycetes; order Kitasatosporales; family Streptomycetaceae; genus Streptomyces; species Streptomyces sp. NPDC058198. Next base: position 123,502 of record NZ_JBHVVP010000005.1, on the reverse strand, counting down.
TTCAGGTCGCCGGCCATGTCGCCGCCGGCGGTGACCCGTTCGGCGAAGGTGGTGAATTTGAACGCGCCCGCCGGGGCGGTCCAGGTCCGGCCGGCCGCCGTGAACGTCGGGCCGCTCGCGGCGCCGCTCATCTGAAGCCAGGTGCCGTCGCCGTCGGAGACCGGGTCCGTGGCCGTCACCCAGTCGGTGATCTTGCGCTCGCCAGTGGTGGTCTTCTGGAGCGCCGGGTGGCCCAGGTCGACCCCCGAGTCCAGGATGCCGATGGTGACCCCGCGGCCATCGGCCTTCGGGTGCTGCTTGACGAAGTCGACCGCACCGGTCTCGAAGGACGGGTTGTACGGGTTCTTCGCCGGGGTCCTGCTGCTCGGCGCCGGGTACTTCTCGGCGGCCGAGCCCTTCGAACCCTTGGCGTGAGCGACGGTGTCGGCCGCCGGGGTGGGGTCGTCCAGCTTGATCTCCTGCTTGAGATCGATGCCGTGGACGGAAGACAGTTTCTGGGCCGCGTTGATCGCGGCATCCGCCTTGGCGGTGGGGAGCGTGGCCCGTACGTAGCCGACCTTGTCGTACGTCTTGCCGACCGTGGCGCCCTCGATGGCGTCCAGCTGGCCGGCGACCTGCTCGGTCGCACCGGGGGCGGTGGCGACCATCATGGTGATGCTCTTCTCACCCTCGGCCTTGGCCTTGGTGAGCAGGTCGGCATCGGCGGCCCCGAGCTTGTCGGAGGACGCCTTGATGGGGGCGGGGGCGGCCGGGTCGTCTGCGGCAGTCGCGGAGAACGCGGGCACCGCACCGGAGGCGATCAGCGCGGCCACCAGGCCGGCTGCCGCCGCGACCCTGGCCACGCGTCTCGGCCCGGATATGGAGCTCTCGGATTCGGAGGTCATCAGCATCCCTGAGTTGTGAAAGAGACAGTCCGGATTTCGGTACCGGATGACCGCTCAGCTTTGCCTAAGTGGCAGGGGTTTGTGGAGGGTTGTCAGGGTCGGGATTCGGTCATGGCGGACATCCGCCAGCGCGGCTGGTGCGCCACCGAGGACCAATCGGTCGATATCCGCGAAGTCCGGCACGTGCGGGCCTTCTCGGAGCGGCGCGCGGCCGCCCATGCCGTCCGCATCACGTGGTCCGGGAGAGAACTTCGGACGCGTTACGGGCGTCTGTCCGGCGACCGCATTCGCTGACAGGGGAGTTCACATGGCAGTACGTACGACTCGCTCGGCCCGCTCGGCCCTGGTCGCGTGGACGGGAGCGCTCGCGGCGGCGGCCGTCGCGAGCACCGCGCTCGTCAGCCCCGCCCGGGCCGTCCCGGCGGGGGAAGACGGAAGAACCGGCCACCGCGCCACGCAGCGGGCGCTCGACGCCGCCGTCGAGGAGGGGGTGCCCGGGGCGATGGCCCGGGTGCGGGACCGCGACGGCGGCTGGACCGGCGCCGCCGGGGTCGCTGACCTGACCACCGGCCGCGAGCGTCTGCCCCAGGACCGCTACCGCGTCGGCTCCCTCACCAAGACCTTCGTCGCCACGGTGCTCCTCCAGCTGTCGGCCGAGGGCCGTATCGGCCTGGACGACACCGTCGACGCGTGGCTGCCCGGGGTGGTGCGCGGCAACGGCCACGACGGGCGCACGGTCACCGTCCGCCAACTGCTGAACCACACCAGCGGGATCTACAACTACACCGCGGACCAGGAATTCCGGCAGAAGGTCGCCGGCGACGGCTTCTTCGAGCACCGGTACGACACCTGGCGGCCCCAGCGGCTGGTCGCGCTCGCCATGAGCCACCGGCCCGACTTCGCCCCCGGCGCGAGCTGGAACTACTCCAACACCAACTACCTGCTCGCCGGGATGATCGTGGAGAAGGTGACCGGCCGCTCGTACGCCACGGAGATCGAGCGTCGCATCCTGCGCCCGCTGCGCCTGCGGGCCACCAGCGTGCCGGGCACCGATGCCCGGATGCCACGGCCTTCCGGCCGCGCCTACTCCACACTCCTCGACCCGGATCCGGCGGCGGCGCTCCATGACGTCACCGAGATCAATCCGACGGTCGCGGGCGCGTCCGGCGCGATGATCTCCAACTCCGCCGATCTGCAACGCTTCTACGGCGCGCTGCTCACGGGTGAGCTGCTGCCCGAGCGCCAGCTCAAAGAGATGATGACCACGGTCCCGCTGGGCGCGCAGCTGCCCGGCTATGGCTACGGCCTCGGTCTGATGTGGCAGAAACTGCCCTGCGGCACGGAGATCTGGGGCCACAGCGGCAGCATCCGCGGCTCCGCGTCGGTCGCCGCGACGACCGCGGACGGAGCCCACTCGCTCACCTTCACCTTCAACTCCGACGCGGCGGGCGACACCGCGAAGGTCGTCGAAGCCGAGTTCTGCGGCTGACAGCGCCTCATCTGGGCAGGACGGCCACATACGCCGCCGGATCACGGTCGTCCGCCGCCATCAGGGCCGTACGGACCACCGCTGCCTGCTGCTCCATCGACTCCCGCAGTTTCCTGGGCGTCAGGTGGACGACCGTGATGCCCAGCCGCTCCAGGTGCTCCCGCTTGCGGGCGCACTCCGACCACAGCTCGTCGTCCTCGGGCCGGCCGCCCTGCCGGGGCGTCCGGGTGTCCAGCTCGACGGCGACCGCCTGCTCCGGCCAGTAGGCGTCCACACCGCCCAGATGCGGTCCGTCCGGCAGCCGCAGATCGACGTTCCAGAACGGCTCGGCCAGTCCGTACGTCCGCACCATCTCGTACAGCCGTCCCTCGGACAGCGTCCGGCCCTCGGCGAGCAGCGCGTCCACCGCGTCCACCACGAACGGCCGGGTCAGCAGTCTGGCCTGGCTCAGCTCCCGTACCACCGCGGCCGGTTCGCAGTGCCCGCCGCGTACCGCCTCGGTCAGCAGCGCGCGTACGAGCGCCGCGTCCGACAGCTCGGCGACCGCGTCGGCCACCGCACGCGCCGCCGGCGCCACCGGCAGGCCGGTGATCTGCTCGGGCCGCGGCAGGGCGTGGGCGCGGATCAGCCGGGCGCATCCCGTGGACCGCAGCCGGCGGGTGCGCGGCACGAGCACATCGATCTGCTCCAGGGCGGCCAGCGGGGGAGTGGACGAGAATCCGTACAGCGCCAGCGCCGCCAGACCGGTGATCATCACCGCGCCGAACGCGACCGGGGCCGCGACCGGGCCCGCGACCGGGGACGGGGAGGCGGCCGCGACCGGGGAGGCGGCCGGGGGCGTCGGCTGCGCAGGCGGCGCCGGCACGGACCGGGACGTCGCAGGGCCGCTCTGCTCCGGCATTTCCCCGCCGCCCTCCACGCTCGGCCGCCCCGCGTACAGCAGCGCCGCGTGCAGCCGCTCCTCGCTGGTCGGCGGCTCCGCGTGCAACAGAAAGACCCCTGGCAGCAGTTGCTGCCAGGGGCCACCGGTCCGGCACTGGGCGGCCGCCCGGCCGGCCGGTACGCCGTGCTCCCGCAGCTGCGCGAGCGAGAGCACCCGGCGCTGCACATCGTCGGAGAGGTGACTGAGGGGGCGGGGGGACACCGGGGTGTTGTTGTTCATGTCCCGGGGTCTGCCCCTGCCCCGGCCGCTCTCAACCTCTGTTACACGTTCGTCGACAAAAGCGGACAAGCTCGCCCTAAAGTACGGGCGTTCGGCTGCCGATCAGTCAGCCATTCGGCCGTCGCCCGGATGGCTCAGCCGGCCGCCGCCCGGTCGCAGTCCTGCCCGCGCAGCGCCCGCGCCAGATCGTCCCCGGCCTCCAGCACGAGCCTGCGCAGCGCCGGAGCCGCGTCCGGGTGCGTACCGAGCCAGGACTCCGTCGCCTCCAGGGTGGACCGGTCGTCCTGGAGCCCCGGGAACAGGCCCCGCACCACAACCATGCCGATCTGGATCGAACGGTCCGCCCACACCCGCTCGATCACCTCGAAGTAGGTGGCGGCGTACGGCGCGAGCAGCCCCCGCTGACCCGGCTGGACGAAGCCCGAGATCGTCGCCTCGACCAGCGCGTTCGACAGCGCGTCCGACTCGACGACCTGCGCCCAGGCCTGCGCCTTGACCGCGGCGGACGGTCGGGCCGCCAGACAGCGCACCTGGTGGCGCTTGCCCGACGCCGTGTCGTCACGCGCCAGCTCCGCCCCGATCACGGACTCGTCCGCGATGCCGTGCGCGGCCAGCGGCTCCAGGAAGGCCCAGCGCAGCTCCTGGTCGACCTCAAGGCCGTCGATCTTCGCCGTACCGTCCAGCAGCCCGTGCAGCAGCTGGAAGTCGGCGTCCCTCGACGCGACCGCCGCGAAGAAGCGGGCCCACGTCAGCTGGTGCTGGCCGCCGGGCTCGGCGGTCCGCAGCTCACGCAGCGCACCCTCGGCGAGCAGCCGCCCGCCCTCCTCGCGCCACTGCGGCGCCGCGTAGTGGGTGAGGGCCGACCGCGCCCAGGCGTGCAGCATCTGAAGCACACCGATGTCCGTCTCGCGGCCCGCGTGGGTGAGCACCAGAGCGATGAAGTCCCTGGCCGGCATGAGCGCGTCGCGCGTGAGGTTCCACAGCGCCGACCAGCACAGGGCGCGCGCGAGCGGGTCGGTGAGATCACCGAGACGCGCGCGCAGTGTGTCCAGCGAGCCCGTGTCGAAACGGATCTTGCAGTACGTCAGATCGTCATCATTGACGAGTACGAGCTCCGGCCGTTCGGCCCCGGCCAGCTCCGTCACGACCGTACGCGGCCCGGCGACGTCCGTCTCGGCCCGCGCGAACCGCTCCAGCGCGCCGTCGGGCGTGCGCCGGTACAGCCCGATGGCCACCCGGTGCGGGCGCAGTTCCGGGTGGGACTCGGGGGCGTCCTGCACCACGGCCAGCTCGGTGATCCGGTCCTGGGCGTCGTAGAGGACCTGCGGGGTGAGGGAGTTGACCCCGGCGGTCTGCAGCCAGGACCGCGACCAGCCCGTCATGTCCCGCCCGGACGTCTCCTCCAGGACGGAGAGCAGATCGCCCAGCCGGGTGTTCCCGTACGCGTGCCGCTTGAAGTAGCGCCGGGCGCCCTCCAGGAACGCGTCCCTGCCGACGTACGCGACGAGCTGTTTCAGCACCGACGCGCCCTTGGCGTACGTGATGCCGTCGAAGTTCAGCTTGGCGTCCTCCAGGTCACGGATGTCGGCCGTGATCGGATGGGTGGACGGCAGCTGGTCGGCGCGGTAGGCCCAGGCCTTGCGGTTGTTGGCGAAGGTGATCCAGCCGTTGGTGAAGCGGGTGGCCTCCACCATCGAGAAGCACCCCATGAAGTCCGCGAAGGACTCCTTCAGCCACAGGTCGTCCCACCACCGCATGGTGACCAGGTCGCCGAACCACATGTGCGCCATCTCGTGCAGGATGACGTTCGCCCGGCGCTCGTACGACGCCTGCGTCACATTGCCGCGGAAGATGTACTCCTCGCGGAAGGTCACCAGGCCCGGGTTCTCCATCGCGCCCAGGTTGTACTCGGGCACGAACGCCTGGTCGTACTTCCCGAAGGGGTACGGGTAGTCGAAGTGGTCGTGGAAGAAGTCCAGGCCCTGCTTGGTGATCAGGAAGACGTCGTCCGCGTCGAAGTGCCGGGCGAGCCCCTTGCGGCACATCGCGCCGAGCGGGATCTCCAGCACCGTGCCGTCGTCGAACGTACGGCGGTAGGAGTCCGTCACGTAGTGGTACGGCCCCGCCAGGACGGTCGTGATGTACGTCGAGATCGGCTTCGTCTCCGCGAAGTGCCACACCCCGTCGGTCAGCGTGCCCACGCCGTTGCTCCAGGCCTGCCAGCCCTCCGGCGCGGTCACCTGGAAGGTGTACGGGGCCTTGAGGTCCGGCTGCTCGAAGTTGGCGAAGACGCGGCGGGCGTCGGCCGGCTCGTACTGGGTGTAGAGGTAGACCTCGCCGTCCTCCGGGTCGACGAAGCGGTGCATGCCCTCGCCGGTACGGCTGTACGCGCACTGCGCGTCCACGACCAGCACGTTTTCCGCCTGGAGGCCGTCCAGCGCGATCCGCGAGCCGTCGAACACCGCGCTGGGGTCCAGCTCCCGCCCGTTCAGCGTCACCGCGGTCACGCTCGGCGCGATCAGGTCGGCGAAGGTGGCCGCCCCCGGCTCCGTGGCGCGGAACCGGATCGTCGTCAGCGAGCGGAAGGTCCGCGGCCCGTCCGGCGCCTCACCCACGGCCGAGCGCAGGTCGAGGGCGATCTCGTACCTGTCTACGGACAGCAGGCCCGCCCGCTCGCCCGCCTCGTCACGGGACAGATTCTCACCGGGCACGGTCACTCCTTCGGCTTGCCTTGTGGCTCGTTCGAAACCCGAACGATCCTCGCATGTGCCACTGACGTACGGCATCAGGGAATGCCGTCGGCGGTCCGTGACGTTGCTCCGGGCAGGTGCGTCCGCAGCTCGTCGTCCGCAGCCCGTAATGAGGAGAGTCATGTCCGAGAAGACCCCCGTCGACTTCTGGTTCGACCCGCTGTGCCCCTGGGCGTGGATGACGTCCCGCTGGGTCCTCGAAGTGGAGAAGGTCCGCGACATCGAGGTGCGCTGGCATGTGATGAGCCTGGCCGTCCTCAATGAGCCCCGGATCGACGAGCTGCCCGAGGAATACCGCGACATGCTCGCGAACAAGGCCTGGGGCCCGGTCCGGGTGGTCATCGCCGCTCAGCAGAAGTACGGCGACGAGGTCGTCGGCAAGCTGTACACCGCGCTCGGCACCCACTTCCACAACCAGGGCGAGGGCCCGACCCGCGAGGCGATCTCCGCCGCCCTGGACGAGGTCGGACTGCCCGCGGACCTGATCGACTACGTCGACTCCGACGCGTACGACACCGAGCTGCGCGCCTCCCACAAGGAGGGCATCGACAAGGTCGGCCAGGAGGTCGGCACCCCGGTCATCGCCGTCCCGGGCGCGGACGGCGAGCAGATCGCCTTCTTCGGCCCGGTCGTCACCCCGGCGCCCAAGGGCGAAGAGGCGGCGAAGCTCTGGGACGGCACGCTGATGGTCGCGTCGATACCCGGTTTCTACGAGATCAAGCGGACCCGCACCCAGGGCCCCATTTTCGACTGACCGAACTCCGGCAGAAGGACCCCCGCGAGTCATGTCCTCGCGGGGGTCCTTCGTCATTCCGCCCGCACGTGAAGGGTGAGAAGACGATCACGAGCAGGACGTGTGGCGGTCCCTGCGGGCCTTTGTGGTCCCTTCCTACGGAGCGAGCAGCAGATTGTTCGCCCGCTGCTTGGCGGAGGCGTAGCGCTTGGCGACGTCCTGCCAGTTGACGACCTTCCACATCGCGTCGATGAAGTCCACCTTCTGGTTCTTGTACTGGAGATAGAAGGCGTGCTCCCAGGCGTCGAAGACCAGGATCGGGACCGAGCCCTGGCCGACGTTCCCCTGGTGGTCGTAGACCTGCTCGACGATCAGCCGGGCGCTCACCGGCTCGTACGCGAGGACACCCCAGCCCGAGCCCTGGGTGGTCGCGGCGGCCTTGGTCAGCTGCGACTTGAAGCCGGTGAAGGAGCCGAAGGACGCGGCGATGGCGTCCGCCAGCTCGCCCACACCGTCCGCGGCGAGCGGCTCGCCGCCCCCGTCACCGGTCATGTTGTGCCAGTAGATCGAATGCAGGATGTGGCCGGAGAGATGGAACGCGAGGCTCTTCTCCAGGCCGTTGATCGCGCCCCAGGACTCCTTGTCGCGCGCTTCCGCGAGCTGGTCGAGGGTGTCGTTGGCGCCCTTGACGTAGGCCGCGTGGTGCTTGTCGTGGTGCAGCTCGATGATCTGCGGGTTGATAACCGGTTCGAGCGCCGCGTAGTCGTAAGGAAGTTCAGGAAGCGTGTACGTGGCCATGTGTCCGAGCCCTCCGGCCTCTTGTTGCACATCTTATGCAAGTGCACGCTAACAGCAAGAGGGCGGCTGTGCTCCTCATGACACCTCCCGCCCCATGTGTCACCTCCGACAACGCTCTGACCTCCGGTTTGTGGGCGACTGACGGTGATCCGGGCCGGTGTGGTGGGCTAACGTCGGGCTGTCCCGAATTGCCCTCTCTACCCGCGGAGACCCCATGAGTACTGCTGCCGCAGCCCCCCGTACCGGAGCGGTCCTCGCCGATCTGCTGCCCGCCACCCGCACCCGGGACATAGCCCTGGTCGTCGGCGGCGCCGTGCTCACCGGCCTCGCGGCGCAGCTCTCCGTACCCGTCCCCGGCTCCCCGGTGCCGGTCACCGGCCAGACCTTCGCCGCGCTGCTCGTCGGCACCGCGCTCGGCCCTCGCCGCGGCTTCCTCTCCCTCGCCATTTACACCCTGGTCGGCATGGTCGGGATGCCGTGGTTCTCCGCGGGATCCTCAGGACCTGGCGGCGCCTCTTTCGGCTATGTCCTCGGCATGCTGCTCGCCGCCACGGTGGTGGGCGCGCTGGCCCGCCGCGGCGGCGACCGTTCCGTACCGCGCACGGCGGGCACGATGGTGCTGGGCTCCCTGGTCATCTACGCGGTCGGCGTCCCCTACCTGGCGGTGGCCGCCGGAATGTCGCTGAGCGCCGCGGTCACCGCCGGCCTGGTGCCTTTCCTCCTCGGCGACGCCCTCAAGGCCGCCCTCGCGATGGGCGCGCTCCCCGCCGCCTGGAAGCTCGTCGGCCGCCGCGGCTGATGCCGTCGTCCCTGGTGGAAGCGTCCGGACATGCGTGCCGGACATGCGTGAGGCTCCCCGTTTCGCCCGGTGGGGGTCCACCCGGTGCGTACGGAGAGCCTCACGGCGCCACCTGACGGCTTCGGTCAGGTATTGATCTCGTCCCGTGCCACCCCGGCGGGGATCTCGTCGGGGATGCCGCTCGCCGTCCGCCGCTGCCGCGCCTCGCGCACCAGCGCGATGGCGATCACGACCGCCGCCACCAGCAGCGACAGCAGCACCTGCTCCCGCCCGGTGTCATCGGTGAGCATGTAGACCAGGACGAACGAGATCATCGCGATCGTCGCCCAGGTCAGATACGGGAAGAGCCACATCCGTACGACCAGCTTCTCCGGCGCCTCGCGCAGGATGATCCCGCGCATCCGCAGCTGCGTGAAGCAGATGACCAGCCAGACGAACAGCGCCACGGCGCCCGACGAGTTCAGCAGGAACGCGAAGACCGTGTCCGGCCACTTGTAGTTGAAGAAGACGGCGACGAAGCCGAAGAGGACGGACGACAGGATCGCGGCCCGCGGCACGCCCCGCGCGTTCGTCCGTGCGAAGGCCCTGGGCGCGTCCCCGCGCCGGCCGAGCGAGAAGGCCATCCGCGACGCGGTGTAGAGGCCGGAGTTCAGACAGGACAGGACGGCCGTCAGCACGATGACGTTCATGATCTGTCCGGCGTGCGGGATCCCGATTGAGTTCAGGGCCGCGACGTACGAGCCGTCCTTGGCGATCGACGGGTCGTTCCAGGGGAGCAGCGTCAGCACGATGAAGATCGAGCCCAGGTAGAAGACGGCGATCCGCCAGATCACACTGTTGGTGGCCTTGGCGACGGCCCGCTGCGGGTTCGAGGACTCCCCGGCGGCGAGCGTGACGATCTCGCTGCCCATGAAGGAGAAGACGACCATCAGCACACCGGTCAGGATCGCGCCCGGTCCCTTGGGCAGGAATCCGCCGGAGTCGGTGAGATGCGCGAAGCCGGCGCCCGGGTTGTCGGAGCCCGGCAGTACGCCGAAGACGGCGAGCAGGCCGATGACGACGAACGCCGCGATGGCCACCACCTTGATGCCGGCGAACCAGAACTCGAACTCGCCGTACGACGCCACGGACGCGAGGTTCGTCGCGGTCAGGACGACCATCACGATCAGCGCCCACGCCCACTGCGGCACGGCCGGCACCCAGCCCTCCAGGATCACCGCGCCCGCGGTCGCCTCGACCGCGAGGACGACCACCCAGAAGAACCAGTAGAGCCAGCCGATCGAGAATCCGGCCCATCGGCCCAGCGCACGGTCCGCGTAGGCCGAGAAGGACCCGGACGTCGGCTGCGCCGCGGCCATCTCGCCCAGCATCCGCATCACGAGCACGACCATCAGGCCGACCAGTGCGTACGACAGCAGGATGGCGGGGCCCGCGGCGGCGATACCCGATCCGGAACCGACGAACAGCCCGGCGCCGATCACACCACCGATCGCGATCATGGACAGATGGCGGTTCTTGAGCCCGGCCTGAAGGCCGTCGGGGGACTGCGGATTCCCAGGTACGCCGGGGTCTCCGCCTTCCTTAGTGGGGGTAGGAAGGGAGGTCATACAGGAATCCTTACATCCGCGAGGAGCTCGACTGAAGAGCTCCCGCATTTAAGCGCCCAGCCCCCGCCGTCGGAAGGGCCTGCTTCGAATACTGGTGAAACACCGGTGGCCCCGATACGGAGCCCCGACCCGCTGACCGCTACCCGGCGACGCGCGTGCCACACTTCGGTCCATGCGCGTGTATCTCGGTTCCGACCATGCCGGCTTCGAACTCAAGAACCATCTGGTCGAGTGGCTCACGGCCCACGGCTACGAGCCCGTCGACTGCGGGCCCCACATCTATGACGCCCAGGACGACTACCCCCCGTTCTGCCTCCGCGCCGCCGAGCGGACGGCCGCGGACCCCGGCAGCCTCGGCGTCGTGATCGGCGGTTCCGGCAACGGCGAGCAGATCGCCGCGAACAAGGTCAAGGGTGTACGGGCCGTCCTCGCCTGGAGCGAGGAGACGGCGGAGCTCGGCCGCGAGCACAACAACGCGAACGTCATCTCCGTCGGCGGCCGGATGCACACCCGCGAAGAGGCCGTCTCCTTCATCGAGGTCTTCCTGAAGACGCCGTACTCCGGCGCGGAGCGTCACTCACGCCGCATCGAGATGCTCACGGACTACGAGGCGACCCACGAGCTGCCGCCCATTCCGGCGCATCACCCGCAGCAGGACTGACCGACCGGATCGCACCGCACGTCCGTGCCGCCGGGCCCGCCCGGCGGCACAGCTGTGATTTCAGGGAGACACCGTGCCCGAGGGGCATACGATCCACCGCCTCGCCGCGGACCACCACGACCGCTTCGCCGGCCGGCCGGTACGGGTCAGCAGCCCGCAGGGCAAGTTCTCCGGCAGCGCCGCCCTCCTCGACGGACGGGTGCTGGCCGAGACCGAGGCCCACGGCAAGCATCTCCTGCTCGGCTTCGGGGACTCCGGCTGGATCCATATCCACCTCGGCCTCTTCGGCAAGGTCGGCTTCGGCGACGCGCCGGCCCCGCCGCCCACGGACACGGTCCGGCTGCGGCTCGCCTCGGGCACGGCGTACATGGATCTGCGCGGCCCCACCACCTGCGCCCTGATCACCGACCCGGAGAAGCAGGCGATACACGAGCGCCTGGGCCAGGACCCGCTGCGTCCTGAGGACGACGGCGAGCAGGCCTGGGCCAGGATCTCCCGCTCCCGTACGACCATCGCCGCGCTGCTCATGGACCAGAAGGTCATCGCGGGCGTCGGCAATGTCTACCGCGCCGAAGTCCTCTTCCGGCACGGCATCGATCCCTACCGCGCGGGCAAGGACCTCACCCGCCGCGAGTGGGACGCGATCTGGGCGGATCTGGTGGCCCTGATGCGCGAGGGCGTACGGAACAACCGCATCGACACCGTCCGTCCCGAGCACACCCCCGAGGAGATGGGCCGCCCGCCGCGCGTCGACGACCACGGCGGCGAGGTCTATGTCTACCGCCGGGCCGCCATGCCCTGCCATCTGTGCGGCGGCGAGATCCGCACCGCGCCCCTCGCCGCCCGCAACCTGTTCTGGTGCCCCGGCTGCCAACGGCGCTAGCGAGACACGCGGGCTAGAAGCCGTGCGGCAGCCAGGGTGCGACGTCCGACGCGAAGGCAACCGACGCCTCCGCCAGCGCCCCGGGGCGCAGTTCCCGGACCCGGCCCGCGCGCGCGAGCGCGGCCAGGGACACCCCGCCCAGATAGGCGGCGCCCAACTCCCTGACGGAGAGAGCCAGGTCGGGCGTGTCGCGGGTGCGCTCGCAGGACGCGCCCTTGGCGTCGCCGCTGAGCCGCCAACGTCCCTCGTTCCAGGCGCAGAAGGCGTCCTCGACCTCGAACACCACGTCCACCGGCGCCCGGTACGTACGCGCCTCCAGCGCGGCCCCCACCTCCACCGGCCGCAGATGCAGCGAGTCCCGCAGCCGCATCCCGCACCGCCGGACGTCGGAGACCAGATACTGGAACGGATCGTCCGCGGGCCGGTTGCGCGCCCGGACCGTCGAGGTCAGATCGATGTCGAAGAGAAAACGCCAAAGCGCCGCGTACGCCACCGGGTCGGGCGCGTGCACGTCCCGCAGCTCGATCGTGCCCTTGGGGCCCGAGCTGTCCCACTCCGGCCTGTTGCGGAAGAGCGCGAATCCCACGACCTCGCCGTGCCGCTCCGCCAGGACACACTGGAGCGGCGACATGCCGTCCTTCTCCTGGTCGGCGTCGACGACGGGCAGCCGCTCCCAGCCCGGCGGGCGGGCGACCATCCCCGGCCGTCCCGCGACGTCCTTGGCGTACACCGCCTCGCACGCGTCCCGTACAGCCCGGTCATCCGGGGTCACCCGACGTATGCGTACATCGTCGGCACCCTCGGGCACCGTGATCCGCACCCGGCTCGTGTCGATCTCCGCCGAGAGCTGCTGGGTCGCGATGCCGTAACCGAACCGTCCGTAGATCACCGGCTCGGACGCCGTCAGCACGGCGAGCGGTTCGCCCAGGGCCCGGACCTCATCGAGCTGGCGCCGCATCATCGACGTGAGGATCCCGCGCCGCCGGTGCGTGGCCGCCACGCTCACCATCGTCACACCGGCCGTGGGCACCAGCGCGCCACCGGGCACCGACAGCCGGAAGCTGAATGCCCCGGCGGTGCCGACGCACTCGTCCCCGTCCCAGACACCGACCGAGCGCTCGCACTCGGTCAGCTCCCGCCACAGCGCGTGCTCCCCGTCCGACTGCGCCACACCACCGAACGCGAGCTCCAACGCCCCGTACCAACAGTCCCATTCGGACGCGTCCAGCACCCGTAGATCAGTCGTCATGTGCCATGAGTACCAGGGCCGCGTCGAGCAGGCGACCCGATTTCGAACGCATTGTCACGGGGGTCCCCCCTGCACGGTGGGCGGCTGGATCGATAGGGTCCACCACAATGGCCGGTGTCGCGGGAGCGGAGTCGTATTCGGCCCGGATGCGCATGACGCTGCACCGGGTCCGCAACGCCGTGCGCAAATCAGGGGTGGACTACTTCCGGGGCGACGGCTCCGACTGGATCGCGCTCGCCGGCCTGCTGCTCACCATCCCGGCCATCGCCATCGCCACGATGGCGATCCCCGTCTGGTGCGCGCCCTCCGCCCTCGTCCTCCCGATCGTGGCCGGCGGACTGCTGCTGCGGCCCGCGAGCCTGCTCAGCCTGTACGCCGCCGGTGCCGCCGCCCTGATCATCGAGTCCATGGTCCTCGGCCCTTACACGGACGGTCCCGGCCGGGTCACGCCCGGCACGGTGCTGGTGGTGGCGGCCTGCGGACTCTTCGGTCTGCTGATCGCCCAGTTCCGGGCCCGGGTCGGGGTGCCGTGGCGGCGCGGCGGGACGATGCTCTTCGACCTGCGCGAACGCATCCGGGTGCAGAGCGCCCTGCCCCGCCTGCCCCAGGGCTGGCACCGCGAGATGGCGCTGCGCCCGGCCGGAGGCCAGTCCTTCTCCGGCGACTTCGTGGTGGCGGCCAGGACGAACGGCGGCCGCAGCCTCGAAGTCGTCCTCACCGATGTCTCGGGCAAGGGCATGGACGCGGCCTCCCGCGCCCTGCTGCTGTCGGGCGCCTTCGGCGGCCTGCTCGGCTCGCTCCCGCCCCACGGCTTCCTGCCGGCGGCCAACGGCTATCTGCTCCGTCAGGACTGGGAGGAGGGCTTCGCCACTTCCATCCACCTCGTTCTCGACCTCGACTCGGGCGACTACGAGCTGCTCTCGGCGGGCCATCTGCCCGCCCTCCAGCTCCACGCGGGCACCGGCCGCTGGGACGAGATGTCGGGCGAGGGCCCGCTGCTCGGCGTCTACGACGGCGCCCAGTTCGATCCCGTCAAGGGCAATCTGCGCCCCGGGGATGTCCTGATGCTTTTCACGGACGGCCTGGTCGAGGCCCCCGGGCGCGATATCGCGGAAGGCATCGACCGCCTCACCGGAGAAGCCGACCGCTATGTCGGCACGGGCTTCGAGGGCGCCGCCTGGCACCTGATCGAAGCCATCGCCAAGGACGTCAACGACGACCGGGCGCTGCTGCTGATCTGCCGCGAGGCCTGACGCGGCCCGAAGCGGTACGAGACGAACGCCACCCGAGGGCCGTGCTCCCCGGCTGCGGTTCGTCCTTAAGATGCATCTGGAGTTATCGGTACCTAATCACCCAATCAGACCCATTGCACGGAAGCGGCGGCCACGAGCGTCATGACCACCACTGAGATCGCTGTTCCCCCGAAGAGAGCCGGCCGGCCGTACGCGACGGCAGGGGCGCTCGTCGGCGGCCTGGCCTTCGGCGTCCTGACCAACCTGGCCCAGGGTTGGCTGCCCGGTTCCTGGAACCAGATACCCAACTCCGGAGCGGTCTGGTCCGTCGCCGCGTTCGTGGCCGGCGCGCTGCTGGCCGGCCGGGTGTCCCGAGTGGGTCTCGCCGTCGCCGGGCTCGCGGCCGAGCTGGCCCTCGTCGTCGGCTACTACGGCTACGCGGAATTCGGCCGCGACGGCATGGGCGCCCTCTACTGGCCGCTCGTCTGGGTGGCCATGGCCTGTATCGCCGGACCGGTCTTCGGCATCGCGGGCGGCTGGTGGCGACAGGGCGGGACAACGCGCCAACGCGTCCTGGGACTGGCCGCGCTCGCGGGCGTCTTCGGCATGGAAGGCATCCACTACGCCTGGAGCCTGCACTACATGACCCAGGCGTCGGTCTGCCTCGCGGTCCTGGTGCTCGTCCCGCTGCTCATGGCCCGCTCCCACCGGGAGCGCGCGCTGACCCTGCTGACGGCGCTCTCGTTCTCGCTCCTCGCGTATGTGCTGGTCATGGGCTCCCTGGGGTCACTCGGGGGCTGACCCGGCCCACGGACCGCCTGCCCACGGACTGCCTGCCCACAGACCGCCGGCCGTCAGGCGGAGGCCGCGCCGACGCAGAACTCATTGCCTTCGGGGTCGGCCATCACCACGTGGTGCCCCTCGAACTCCCCGAGGACGCTCCCGCCCGCCGTCACCAGCCGCTCGGCCTCCGCCGCGATCCGCGCCCATCGCTCCTCGGGACTGCCGTGGCCCGGCACCCGGACGTCGATATGAAGCCGGTTCTTCGCGGTCTTGGGCTCGGCGACCTTGAGGATGCAGAGCCGGGGGCCGACCCCGTCCGGATCACAGAGCCACGCCCCGTCGTCCACGGAGTCGTCCTCCGGCAGGTCGAAACTCGCGTGCCACTCCTCGCGGGTCGCGAAGGGAGCGGGCGGCGGCTCGTCGACATACCCGAGCGCCGTCTTCCAGAACCCGGCGAGGAGCGGCGCGTTCGTACAGTCAAAGGTCAGATCGATTCTGGCTGCCATGACAGGACCGTACTGCGCGCCTCTGACAATCCGTGTCCGGCGCCCGGCAGGCCTCCAGCGCCAGCCGTGTCTGGCTCCACCCGCGCTGTTCGCGCTCGCGTCGGATGTTGGCCCCGATGCTGCTCCCCATGGGCCAAGTCTGGCCGACAGTTGGCCGACACGTGGCCGCTAGCCGTAGACCGACCTCGGGCGGGAGGGTGTGGAGCGCACCACCCTGCTGTCGGGTGAAAACCGGCTTGGCTGTCCTGCTTGACGGTCGGCAGCCGGGCGAATCGGAAGGAAGAAGAGTGATCAGGATGCACAAGGCCAGTGGCGGCGGAGACCGACTGCCCGGGGAGCCTTACCCGGGACCGCACCAGCCGCCGAGCCCGGATGGTGGGCCAGGTGTTCCCAACCCGCCCAAAGGTGAGGCTCTCACTCAGTGACTTCTGACGCACACCAGGAGCGCCCCGGCCGCACCGAGCTGGGGCGCGTCCTCATGGCCGGGGGCGTGCTCTCCTCGGACTGGGCCCCCTCGTTCGTTGCTGTTCCCCGGTCCTCGTTCCTGCCGGATCTCATCTGGCCGTACGACATGGAGTCGGGGCAGAGCGTCCCCGTTTCGCGTTCGGAAGAACCGGATTCCTGGTACGCCTACGCGGATGCCGACACGCCCGTTGTCACGCAGTGGGATGACGGCAGGCACGACGGCACCGCTCCGGGCGTAGTCGCGACCTCTTCCGCCTCTATGCCCTCCGTCGTGTTCCGTATGCTCCACGACCTGGACGTACGGCCCGGCGACCGTGTCATGGAGATCGGGGCGGGAACCGGCTGGAACGCCGCTCTACTGGCTCACCGGCTGGGGCCGGAGAACGTGGTCACGCTGGAACTGGACTCCGTGGTCGCCGCCGAGGCGCGTACGGTCCTTGAGGCATTCGGGATGAACGTCAGGGTCATCAACCGGGACGGTGCCACGGGATACCCAGAAGGGGGGCCGTACGACCGGATCATCGCCACCTGCGGCTTCCGGTCCATTCCGTTCGCTTGGGTGGAGCAGAGCCGACCGGGCGCGGTGATGGTGGTCCCGTGGGGGACGCATTACGGCAACGGGGACGCCGTGGCACGCATGGTCGTCGCAGACGACCGAGTCAGTGCCACGGGCGCGTTCACGGGTCCGGTGGAGTTCATGAAGGCGCGAGCCCAGCGCCTTTCACCTGTCGTGCACTCCGAGTACGTCAACGGCACCTTGGCCGTCCGCGACAAGTCGTCCACCACGGTCAGCGAGGACGCGTTCATGGGGCAGCGATTCAGTCCCCAGCGGTTCGCCGTGGGGCTGCGGGTCCGCGATTGCGTTCACGTGGTGGCCGAGAAGCGCGAGGGCAGGCGGCCTGTGTGGCTCTACGGACTCACTGACCGGTCATGGGCGTGCGTGCAGTTCCACGACGGCCAGGACGCAGACGTGTGGCAATCCGGCCCCCGCCGGCTCTGGGACGAAGCCGAAGCGGCGTACCAGTGGTGGAACGAGAAGGGAAAGCCGGACTACGACCGCTTCGGACTCTCCGTCACGGCCGACGGGCAACAGGCGTGGCTGGACGACCCAGCGGATTGCTGGCCGGTCTGAGAGGGCGGACTGCCGTGGCCCGGCACCCGGACGTCGATGTGAAGCCGGTTCTTCGCCGTCTTCGGCTCGGCGACCTTGAGGATGCCGAGCCGGGGGCCGACCCCGTCCGGATCACAGAGCCACGCCCCGTCGTCCACGGAGTCGTCCTCCGGCAGGTCGAAACTCGCGTGCCACTCCTCGCGGGTCGCGAAGGGGGCGGGCGGCGCAGATCGATTCTGGCTGCCATGACAGGACCGTACTGCGCGCCTCTGACAATCCGTGTCCGTCAGATGGTGGTGTCAGTGGTGGGGTGGGCAGAGGACGAGCAGGCAGCTCTGGATCTTGACGTCGTCGATGACGGGGCCTCCGTAACCGGGGTTGGTGCTGACGAAGGTCAGGGTGACGGAGGTGTTCAGCAGGGTGGTGAAGACCGCGGTCTGCTGGACGTAGCCCATGCTGCGGCGGCCGTGGCCGGTGATGTCGAAGCTGAAGGTCTTCAGGGGCGAGCTGTTGACTCTGAGTTCGCCCGTTTTGAGGGCGGGGAGCCACTCCGGGTTGCCCGCCAGCTTGAAGCTGACGATGTACGAGGTCAGCGGCAGCGTTGAGATCTTCCGCGAGACGCTGCCGGACGTACTGCCGTTGAGGTCGAGGGACTGGTGTCCCTCGGCGGCGTCCCACAGACGGTCGTTGGTGAGGTCGACGCTGTCGCCGCCGACCGTCCAGGGGCCCATGGGCTGTCCGCCGAGGTAGTCGGTGAACGTGTACGGGGCCGGAACGAGCGGGGTTTCGAAGCCGTCGGCGGACGCGCCGGCGGCCGCCACTCTGTCGGTTGTGCCCTCTGCACGCGGCGCGGCGGTGGCGGGGGTGGCGGACAGCAGGAGAGCTGCGGCGGACAGGGCGGTGACGGACAGGTGCACTGGGCGCATCTGGCCCCTTCGGTCGGTGCGACGCCATACGACGGGGCTCCCGGCTGAGAACCCATTCGGAGTCTGCGGGCCGCCTTGCAACCGGCCAAGGGCCCCGCTGCCGCGCACGGGAGCAGAACGAGCAGGCCGGAGGCGGCCCTCGGGGGCGAGCGGCGCGCGGACAACGTCCGTACGCCCCCTGGCATACGGATGTCCTGACCTCGGGGAATGCCGCGTACCCCGTCCACCGTGGCCCCACTGCCGCAGGGGGCGTCCGCGCCGGGGCGCCCGAACGTCGGCGCGCTCCGACGACCAGGGGGAGCACGGGGTGGGCCGTGCAAGCTGGTGTTGTTGTCTGCGGGTCAGGGCCGAGGGGTATTCGGGGTGGGGCGGGTCGTGTTGAGCACTGTGGGGCCGCCCCTTGCTGTTTGATTGTCGCGGCTCCGGGCCGGGCATCAAGGGCGCTCCTTCGTCGCGTCGGCTACGCCGATTCCGCTGCGCTCCACCCTTGACCCCCGTCCCTCCACCGCAAGTGAAGGCAGTGGGGGGCGGCCGGGGGAGGGTTCCCCGGGAAGCCAGGATCTTGGCGGATGCGCTTTGCCGACCTCGGGCCTGTAGTGGATTGCGCGGCAGTGGAATGGGGCGGCCCGGCACCGGCTCAGCGGCAAACCCTCATCAGTCGTCCGAGGCACAAGCAGGTGTCTGAGCTGGGTGGGCACTGAGATACTCACGCCGTGGATACGAGCACGACAGTGGATGGGATACGGCCGGGCCAGGGTTCAGGCCGTCCCATGCAATGGGCGCTGCGTTCCGCAGGACTGGCGGATGTCGAGGTGATCGCGGAGCTGCGGGCGACGGTGATGCGCCCGGACCTGGAGCGGTTGGGTCGATTCGATGAACATCGGGTCCGGCAACGGCTGCGGGATTCCTTCTCGCCGCAGCACACCTCGGTCATCGTGGCCGAAGGCGCCTTCGCGGGCTGTGTCACCGTCCGACCGGCCGAGGACGGGCAGCAGCTGGAGCATTTCTACCTTGCTCCAGGCATGCAGGGCCGGGGGCTCGGTTCCGCTGTCCTGCGAACACTGCTGGACCGAATCGACGCCGACGGAGTGCTCGTCCGCCTGAATGTCCTGCAAGGCAGCGCCGCCCGCCGACTGTATGAGCGCCACGGCTTCTTCGTAGAGAGCCAGGACCCCATCGACGTCTACATGGTCCGACAGCCGGATATGCGTCTCACAAGCTCCTAGCGCACCCCTTAGCGCAAGACCGACCGACAGGCAGCCCAATCGTCCGGGCAAATGGGTACATATCAGGGCGTCTCGGCCCCTCGTACCCGCTTCTGGGGTGTCATGCGATCACGGAGCTCAGACACCAGCTTGTGCCTCGGCCACAGACGGTGGTTGGTCGCTGAGCCGGTGCCGGGCCGCCCCATTCCACTGCCGCGCAATCCACCCACAGACCGGTGGACGGCAAAGGGCCCCCGCCAAGATCCTGGCTTCCCGGGGAACCCTCCCCCCGGCCGCCCCCCACTGCCTTCACTTGCGGTGGAGGGACGGGGGTCAAGGGTGGAGCGGAGCGGAATCGGCGTAGCCGACGCGACGGAGGAGCGCCCTTGATGCCCGGCCCGGAGCCGCGACAATCAAAGAGAAAGGGGCGGCCCTCCGGTGCTCAACGCGACCTGGTCCGCCCCGACTACCAGCTTCTGAGTCGCAGACGACAGGTTCAGCTTCGGTTGAGGTCGCCGCTTGCGGCGGCGGTGACGAAGGTGGTGAAGGCGTGCGGGGCGACGGCGAAGACCGGGCCGTCGGGGTTCTTCGAGTCGCGGACGGCGACGGCGGCGGTGCAGGTGGCGACCTCGACGCACTGGCCGCCGGTGTCGCCGCTGTAGCTCGACTTGTGCCAGGTTGCGTTGCCGACCGGCGCGCACTCCACGCAGTCGCCGCCGGTGTCGCCGCTGTGGCTCGACTTACGCCAGCGTGCGCCCGTCAGGTTCAGGTTGTTCTCCATAGCGCTCCTCCAGTACCCGGGCGATCAGTTCCGCCGATTCCCCCACGGAGAGCGCGGCGGCCTGCAAATGATCGTAACGGAGCGAACGAGACTTGACTTCTTGTGGATTGGCCGTCGGATGGCCGGTCTCATACCCCTCGGTGTAAGCGATGTCAGGATCGTCGTCGAAGCGCAGGACGTTGAATGAGCCCATCAGCCCAGCGTGCGCACCGGCCCCGAACGGCAGGACCTGGATCTGCACCCACTCCGCATCCCGGTAGGACAACAGGTGGGCGAGTTGGTTCCGCATCACCTCACGGCCGCCGATCTCCTGATAGAGCACCGCCTCGCTCAGCACTACCCAGACCAGCGGAGGGTGCTCCCGCTTAAAGATGCGCTGGCGCTCCATCCGGGCTGCGACCCGCTCATCCAGTTTCTCCACAGTCATGACGCCCAGTACGGCCCGTGCGTACTCCTCCGCTTGGAGAAGCCCGTCGACCAATTGCGTCTGGAAGGAGCTGATGTACGTCGCCCGCGCCTCCATCTCCGCGTACTGCTGGAACCACGGCGGAAGTTGGCTCCGCAGCACCAGTGGTACCAGTCGGCTCAGCGCCCCTCCCGTACCCAGCGCCGCGTCAACCCTCTCCGCGAACGGCCTGGTTGGAACCTTCCTCGCCGTCTCGATCTGGCCGATCAGTGAGCCGGTGCAGTAGATGATCGCGCCCAGCTGCTTCTGGTTGAGATTCGCGGCTTCGCGCAGCCGTCGCAGCTCGGCGCCGAAGTAATCCAGCGGGGACGCGCTGGGGTCCAGCTCACGGATGGTTGACACGACGGCCTCCAACGTTACGGAGCGTTTCTTCTAGTCCGTAGCCGAGCGTAGCCATGTCGTCGCACGGTTGGGGGGTGAATGCGACAACCCAACCCCATCGAGCTGGAGTTAGCGTGCTGCAGAGCGCAGAGTTTCCCCCGAGTTGTTACAGCATGAGCTTCACTGTGGGTGAGCACTCCGCCCGGCACTTGCGACGCATCGTGCATACGTATCTGTGTGCCTGGGACCTGGAAGACCTGTGTGATTCGGCGGAATTGGCCCTCACCGAGCTGCTCGCCAATGTGGTGCGCCATGTGCCGGGCCGTGGCTGTTCGGTGCTCTTCATGTGGCAGCCGGACTCTCTGCGCGTCGAAGTGACGGACAAGGAGCCGCGGCTGCCCACGGTGAAGGAGCTTCAGGACCCCACGGAACTGTCCGAGGACGGCCGGGGCTTGCTTCTCATCGACGCGGTGACCGACCGGTGGGGCGTGACGCCACGCCCCGGCGGTGGCAAGACCGTGTGGTTCGAGTGCGAGGCGAAACGGCAGCAGTCAGCTGACGACTGACTGTGGCTCCCGTGTCGGCTCGCCCTCCCTGGGAGTGCCGCCATGGCCGACACCGCCGTCGCCGTCACCACCGCCGCCCCCGCTCCGGCCACCCGGCAAAATCCGGGCCAGCCAGTGCGACCGGCCGGCGGCCAGCGGGCCGAGGACGGCCAGGACCAGGACGTAGCCCGCGATGAAGGGGGCGAGCCGCGCGTCGAGGCTCGCTCCCGCCGCCATCGTGGCGAGGATCAGGGCGAACTCGCCCCGCGCCAGCAGCGTTGTGGAGATGTTCGCCGCCGGTCCTGCCCCGAAGCCGAAGATCTTGGCTGCGGAGAGTCCCGCGAGGACGTTCATCACCAGCGTCACGGCGACGGCGGCGAGCACCGGCCACAGCACGGTCGGGAGATCGCCCGGGTTGATCGACAGGCCGAAGGCGAAGAAGAAGATCGCGCCGAACGCGTCGCGCAGCGGGTGGACGAGCTTGCGGATCCGGTCGCCCGAGGTCGTACCGCCGAGCATCAGGCCGACCATGAAGGCGCCGATGGCGTCCGCGACACCGAACCACTCGGAGACGCCGGCCACCAGGACGGCGATGCCGAGGAAGGAGATGACGAGCAGTTCGTCGTCCTTGGTGGCGATGAAGCGTCCGACGATCTTCGTCCCGTACCGGGCGGCGAGCGCGAGCAGCAGCAGGAAGCCGAATGCCTTTCCACCGTCCACCACGGCCGCCGAGAGGCTGTCCGCACCGGACAGGATCGGCTGGAGCGCGGCGAGGTAGAGGGCCAGGAAGATGTCCTCGACCACGATGATGCCGAGGATCGGCTTGGTCTCCGGATTGCCGATACGGCCCAGGTCGACCAGGACCTTGGTGACGATCGCGGACGAGGAGATGCCGAGGACCCCCGCGAGCACCAGCGCCTCGGACGTGCCCCAGCCCAGGGCGAAGCCGAAGCCGAGACCGGCGCCGACGTTCAGGGCGAGGTACGCACCGCCGGCGAGGGCCATCTTCCGGCCGCCCGCTTTGAGGTCGTCCAGATGGAATTCCAGGCCGAGGTAGAAGAGCAGCAGGACCAGGCCGAGAGCGGAGAGCATCTCCAGGTCGTGCGGGTCGGAGACCAGCACGATGCCGGGGGTGTGCGGGCCGAGGAGGATCCCGGCCAGGATGAACAGCGGAATGGTGGGCAGCTCGATGCGGCTGCCGAGGCGGGCGAGTACGGCGGCGGCGAGGAAGGCGCCGCCCATGGCTATGAGGGTCTCTGCGTGTCCGATGGGGTCGTTCCTCCGTCGTAAGGTCAAGAGTGCGTCAAGGAACCGTCAGTAATTAGTTTACCAAATGGTTTATCGGGCAACTGTCGCATCCCGGTCAGCCTCGCGGCGGGCGCTCCTGTGGCTCGTACAAGCAGGGCCGCGCACCCGGCCCGTGCCCGTACAGTCGGCCCATGCCGTATCTGACCCTGTCCGAGGTCGAGTCCCTCGCCCGCGCGGCCCATGCCGCCCAGACCGACAAGGCGGGACGTCCCTACGCCGAGCACCTGGCGGCGGTCGCCGAGGGGGTACGGGCGCGGGGCGGCTCCGACGAGCAGATCGCCGCAGCGTGGCTGCATGACGCGGTCGAGGACGACGCGCTGTCCAGGGAATGGCTCGACGCGGCCGCACTGCCGCAGCCGGTGAAAGAGATGGTCCTCGCCGTCACCAAGGTGAAGGGCGAGGACGTCCGTACGTACGCCCGGCGGATACTCGCCACGCCGGGGGCGCTGCTGGTCAAGGAGTCCGACCTCGCGCACAATGCCGATCCCGCGCGGCTCGCCGTGCTCGACGAGCCCACGCGGGACCGTCTTACCGAGAAATACCTGAGGATGCGCCGACTGCTTGACCTGCCGACTGACGGTCAGGCGCAGGCGCAGGCATAGGCGCAGCCTTGGCCGGACCGGCCGTGGTCGCCGTCGTAGCCCGACCCGCCGCCGCGCCCGGCGAACCGTTGCCGCCGTCCCCATCGCGCCCGAACGCCCATCCCATCTCCGGCTCGGTGGCGAAGCGGAACAGCCGGCGCACCGGAGGCGTGCACAGCACCGTTACCGCCGCGGCGGCCAGTACGGACAGCGCGATCTTCCCGGTGGCGCTCGTCAGCCACGGGTAGCTGTCGAAGAGCCCCGCGAACACCGCGCCCTTGACCAGGAATCCGTGCAGCAGATAGCCGCAGATGGTCCCCGTGCCCAGCACCGTGAACCACATCCGGCGACGCGGCACCCAGGCCAGGAATCCGGCCGAGAGCAGCAGCGAGCAGCCGAAGAGCGCGAAGGTCATCACGGGCCCCGACCACCACGGGGCGTCCAACTGCTGGGCGCTGGAGCCGTGGTAGAGCCAGCCGGGCCGCATCCGGGTCGCGGCCCAGTACGCGACGAGCGCCGCGCCCGCGAACAGCGGTACCGCCAGCAGCCGGACCTCGCGCCGCCGCACCAGCTGGAAGTGCTCGGGCTTGAGGCACAGTCCCAGGACGAAGTACGGCAGGAACTGCAGCACGCGCTGGAGGTTGAGGTCGTCACCGATGTCCGGGGTGAGTGACGCGAGCGCGGCGACGGCCAGTGCGACCGGCAGTGGGTGGCGCAGCGCGCGCCAGATCGGGGTGGTCAGCCGCCAGACGAACAACGCGGCCAGGAACCAGGTGAGATACCAGGGGTCGAGCAGGCTGATCGGGTGGCCGGGGGAGTCGTCCGCGTACCGCTTGAAGAGCGAGTAGGCCAGCTCGAAGAGCACGTACGGCACGGCGATGCCGGTCACGAGCCGTTTGATCTGGTGCGGGCGGGCGGTGAAACTCCGGGAGAAGTAGCCGGAAATGATGATGAAGGCCGGCATGTGGAAGCTGTAGACGAGCAGGTAGAGCGCCTTGGTGGCGCGGCTGCCGTCCATGACCGGTTCCCAGGAGTGCGCCACCGCCACGAGCACGATCGCCAGGTACTTGGCGTTGTCGAAGAACGCGTCTCGTTCAGTGGACACCGGGTGCTGATTCGGCATCCGCTCGGCGGACCGCCGAACGGCCGGTCCCGGCGTGTCGGCCACCGTCGGAGTCGGGGTTCTGGGGGTGGGCTCCTGCTGCCTTGCCCGGGGGAGCGGGGACCTCGTATATCCATGGGGCGCCTGGAACATCTGAGGCACCCTAGCCGCGCGTATTGCAATTCGTAAAACCTCCTGCCCAGGTAGTCCATTCGAATCTGAAACCGCCGACAACCGGGCACTATGCCCCAATTAATCGGGTTAAATGGTGTGTTTCGTCGGGCTGCGGCCCGGTTGCGACCGGGCCGTGGCCACAGCTGTGACTCCCGGTTGATTACCGCGACGCCCATCATGGGAATGGCCTGTGAATGGAATGTGTGTGCGATGAAACGGCCGGCTCGAATTCACGTCCGCATTCGTCCGACGCCCCCGCGCGCCGGAGCCGTACCGGCGCGACGCGCCGGGCGTGCGATTGGCGTGATCCCTACGGCGACGATTCGTCACCCGGCAACATCCGCAGGGAGGTTGATGGCACGATGGTCCGAGCGGGGCGCACGACGTCGTGTACCCCCGCCTGGCAGGGGTACAGGGCAAGGCAGGACCGACCAAGGGTGTGATCAGTTGTGGCCATTTCACTGTCTGTGGTGGTGCTGTTGGCGGTCATCCTCGTGGTGCTGATCCGCGGTGGCTCCCTCAAGGCCGGACCCGCGGTCGTCGCGGTGCTCTTCGGCTTCTTCCTCGCCTCCACCAACATGGCTCCGTCGGTGAACCGGTTCCTCAACTCGATAGCCGACACCGTCAGTCAGATCAGCTTCTGAGCCGGATCAGCTTCTGAGCCGACCAGTGTCTGAACCGATCAGCGTCTGACGCCTCCGAACGGCCGCGCCGCGAACGCCGCCGGCCCGACCGGTGGCATGTCCACCTGATCGGGCCGGAGGCTGTGGAGCGGGCGACGGGAATCGAACCCGCGTAGCTAGTTTGGAAGACTAGGGCTCTACCATTGAGCTACGCCCGCACAGTGCGCGCCGCAGGTCGTGCGACCGCGGCATGGTCAGCATCGTAGCGGGTCCTGGCGGTTCACCGCACACCCGTAAGGACGCCACCCCGCGAGACCGGCCGGGACCGTTCGCCGCGCACTCGTCAAAGACTTTGCCACGCACCCGCTGAAGATACCGACGCGGCGGCCGGGGGCATGTACCCTACGTGTCGCACCGACGGGGTGTGGCGCAGCTTGGTAGCGCGTCCGCTTTGGGAGCGGAAGGTCGTCGGTTCGAATCCGGCCACCCCGACCAGTCCAGTCAAGATCACATTGTGGGGCGCTTCCTGCTTGCGGTTACTATGCAAGCTGCGTGCCCGTGTGTCTGAAGAGTCTCTGAAGAACCGGGCCGATCCGCTGGGCCGCCGCAGTGCGGCGGACACAGCAGAACCCCAGAATCAGCCACCAAGGAGACCGAACCGTGAAGAGCGCCGTGGAGACCCTGAACCCGACTCGGGTTCGGCTCACTGTCGAGGTGCCCTTCGAGGAGCTCAAGGACAGCCTCGACGCGGCGTACAAGAAGATCAACCAGCAGGTCACGGTGAAGGGCTTCCGTAAGGGCAAGATCCCGGCCCGAGTCATCGACCAGCGGTTCGGGCGTGGTGCTGTGCTGGAGGAGGCCGTCAACGACGCCCTCCCGAAGTTCTACACCGAAGCGGTCAACGAGGGTGAGCTCAATGTCCTCGGCCAGCCCGATGTCGACATCACCGAGCTGAAGGACGGCGAGCTGCTGGCCTTCACCGCCGAGGTCGACATCCGCCCCGTCATCGAGATCCCGGACTACTCCGGTATCGAGGTCACCGTCGACTCCGTCGAGGTCACCGACGAGGACATCGAGAAGTCGGTCGAGGAGCTCCGCGACCGCTTCGCCTCCACCAACCCGGTCGAGCGCGCCGCCGTCGAAGGCGACGTCGTGACGATCGACCTGGAGGCCAAGGTCGACGGTGAGGTGCTGCCCGACGGCGTCGCCAGCGCCGTGCAGTACACCATCGGCTCCGGCGAGCTGCTCGACGGCATCGACGAGGCCGTCACCGGCCTGGAGGCCGGCGGCGAGGCCACCTTCACCTCCGAGCTGAAGGGCGGCACCGCCGAGGGCAAGGCCGCCGAGGTCACCGTCAAGGTCACCCAGGTCGCCGCCCGCGAGCTCCCCGAGCTGGACGACGAGTTCGCCCAGATGGCGAGCGAGTTCGACACGCTCGACGAGCTGAAGGCCGACAGCCGCAAGCGCCTCGAGAACATGAAGCAGTACGACCAGGCCACCCAGGCCCAGGAGCGCGTCCTCGACGAGCTGCTGAAGCTGGCCGAGGTCCCGATCCCCGAGAAGCTCCTCGCGGACGAGATCAACACCCGCAAGCACAACCTTGAGCACCACCAGCTCGGCCAGATGGGCCTCGACCTCGCGAAGTACCTGGAGATCCAGGGCAAGACCGAGGAAGAGTTCGACGCCGAGACCAAGGAGCAGGCGGTCAAGGGCATCAAGACCCAGTTCATCCTGGACGAGCTGGTGAACAAGGAGAAGCTGAACGTGAACCAGGAGGAGCTCACCGAGCACCTCATGCGTCGCGCGCAGTCCTCCGGCATGTCCCCCGACCAGTTCGCCCAGGCGGTCGTCGAAGGCGGCCAGGTGCCGATGCTCGTCGGCGAGGTCGCCCGCGGCAAGGCGCTCGCGGTGGTCGTCGAGGCCGCCAAGGTCGTCGACACCAACGGTGAGCCGGTCGAGCTGGACGACGACGAGGACGAGACCGCCGAGACGGTCGAGGCCTCCTCGGACGACGCCGGCGACGCCGCTCCGGCCTCCGACGCCGAGCAGGGCGAGGACAAGGGCGGAAAGACCGAGGCCTGAGCGGTCTCGTTCTGAGCACGAGGACGGGCCCCGGGTGCGAGACGCGCCCGGGGCCCGTTCCGTCCGGCCCGCAGAACCCGCCGGAAGACCCCGGCGGTCCCCCGGGTCGGGACAGGGCCCACAGGCCCTCTGGAGCCCGCACAGAGCCTCAACTACCTTGCGCTCCCAGCGAACAGCCACGGAAGCGGGATGGCGCCCGCCGACCAGCGCGTTAGGGTCCATGAATACGAGGGCAGGGGAGTATCCCGTCCCCGGTACGAAGACGCTGAGACGGCCGCAGCCGTCAGAGACGAGCAGGTGTATACGTGACGAATCTGATGCCTTACGCCGCCGGTGAGCCGTCCCTCGGTGGTGGCCTCGGCGACCAGGTCTACAGCCGACTGCTCGGAGAGCGGATCATCTTCCTCGGCCAGCAGGTGGACGATGACATCGCCAACAAGATCACGGCGCAGCTCCTCCTTCTCGCGGCCGAACCCGACAAGGACATCTACCTCTACATCAACAGCCCCGGTGGCTCGGTGACGGCCGGCATGGCCGTCTACGACACCATGCAGTACATCCCGAACGACGTGGTCACCATCGGTATGGGCCTCGCGGCCTCGATGGGCCAGTTCCTGCTGACCGGTGGCACCGCGGGCAAGCGCTTCGCGCTGCCGCACACCGACATCCTCATGCACCAGGGGTCCGCGGGCCTCGGTGGCACCGCCTCCGACATCAAGATCCAGGCCGAGCAGCTGCTCCGTACGAAGAAGCGCATGGCGGAGATCACCGCCCGCCACTCCGGCCAGACCGTCGAGACGATCATCCGCGACGGTGACCGCGACCGCTGGTACACCGCGGACGAGGCCAAGGCGTACGGGCTCATCGACGAGATCATCTCCGCTGCCTCGGGCGTTCCGGGCGGCGGCGGCACCGGGGCCTGACCCCGCCCCGATCAGCCGGCCCAGCCCACCGAACGTCACAGGATGGTGAACACCCACATGAACAACTACTCCGCGAGCGGCCTCTACACCGGCCCGCAGGTGGACAACCGCTACATCGTCCCGCGCTTCGTCGAGCGCACCTCGCAGGGCGTGCGTGAGTACGACCCGTACGCGAAGCTCTTCGAGGAGCGCGTGATCTTCCTCGGTGTGCAGATCGACGACGCGTCCGCCAACGACGTCATGGCGCAGCTGCTCTGCCTGGAGTCGATGGACCCGGACCGCGACATCTCGATCTACATCAACAGCCCCGGCGGCTCGATGACGGCGCTCACCGCCATCTACGACACGATGCAGTTCGTGAAGCCGGACATCCAGACCGTGTGCATGGGACAGGCCGCCTCCGCCGCCGCCGTGCTGCTCGCCGCCGGCACCGCCGGCAAGCGACTGGCCCTGCCGAACGCGCGCGTGCTGATCCACCAGCCGTCCAGCCAGACCGGCCGGGAGCAGCTCTCCGACCTGGAGATCGCGGCCAACGAGATCCTCCGGATGCGTGCCCAGCTGGAAGACATGCTGGCCAAGCACTCCACCACGCCGATCGAGAAGGTTCGCGACGACATCGAGCGCGACAAGATCCTCACTGCCGAGGACGCGCTCGCGTACGGCCTGGTCGACCAGATCGTGTCGACCAGGAAGACCACGGCCGCAGCGGCCGCCTGACGCACCCGGCGCCCTCGGCGCGGTTCGCACGACCATGTGAACCGCGCCGAGGGGGGCCCGAACGGGGGCCCGGGCAAGGTACCGTCGGATATGAGGCACAGGAGCCGCTGAACCAGGCTGCTCCCAGGCGAAGGGGAAGCACCTCGTGGCACGCATCGGTGATGGCGGCGACCTGCTCAAGTGCTCGTTCTGCGGGAAGAGCCAGAAGCAGGTGAAGAAGCTCATCGCAGGTCCCGGTGTGTACATCTGCGACGAGTGCATCGACCTCTGCAACGAGATCATCGAGGAGGAGCTCGCCGAGACCTCCGAGGTGCGGTGGGAGGAACTGCCCAAGCCGCGCGAGATCTACGAGTTTCTCGAGGGGTACGTCGTCGGGCAGGAGCCCGCGAAGAAGGCCCTCTCGGTGGCGGTCTACAACCACTACAAGCGCGTCCAGGCCGGGGAGAACGGCGGCGGGACCGGGCGGGACGACGCGATCGAGCTCGCGAAGTCGAACATCCTGCTGCTGGGCCCGACCGGCTCGGGCAAGACCCTGCTCGCCCAGACGCTGGCGCGCATGCTGAACGTTCCGTTCGCCATCGCCGACGCGACGGCGCTGACGGAGGCCGGCTACGTCGGCGAGGACGTCGAGAACATCCTGCTGAAGCTGATCCAGGCGGCGGACTACGACGTCAAGAAGGCCGAGACCGGGATCATCTACATCGACGAGATCGACAAGGTCGCCCGCAAGAGCGAGAACCCGTCGATCACCCGCGATGTCTCCGGCGAGGGCGTCCAGCAGGCCCTGCTGAAGATCCTGGAAGGCACCACGGCCTCGGTCCCCCCGCAGGGCGGCCGGAAGCACCCGCACCAGGAATTCATCCAGATCGACACGACCAACGTGCTCTTCATCGTGGGCGGCGCCTTCGCCGGTCTTGAGAAGATCATCGAGTCGCGCGCCGGCGCGAAGGGCATCGGCTTCGGCGCGACGATCCGCTCGAAGCGCGAGATCCAGGCGAGCGACCAGTTCCAGGAGGTCATGCCGGAGGACCTGGTGAAGTTCGGGATGATCCCGGAGTTCATCGGCCGTCTGCCGGTCCTCACCTCGGTCCACAACCTGGACCGCGAGGCCCTGCTCCAGATCCTCATCGAGCCGCGCAACGCGCTGGTGAAGCAGTACCAGCGCCTCTTCGAACTCGACGGCGTGGAACTGGACTTCGACCGCCCGGCCCTGGAGGCCATCGCCGACCAGGCGATCCTGCGCGGTACCGGCGCGCGCGGGCTGCGCGCCATCCTCGAAGAGGTCCTCCAGTCGGTGATGTACGAGGTGCCGTCCCGCAAGGACGTGGCCAGGGTCGTCATCACGGCGGAGGTCGTCCGCGACAACGTCAACCCGACGCTGGTCCCGCGCGAGCCGCGCATCGTCAAGAACGACGGCCGTCACGAGAAGTCCGCGTAGCGGTTCCACGTACGTACCACGCGTACCACGCAGGGGCGCCCGGCCAGTCCAACTGGCCGGGCGCCCCTGCGTGTTGGGTCCGCTGCTACAGCTTGACGCGGACCTCGTTGCGCAGCTTGGCGGTGGTGGCGGCGGCGTCCTCGAGCGGGACGGTCTTGCCGGCCATGGCGCTCGCCAGCTCGATGTTCATGGAGAAGCCGAGGGTGCTGTGGTCGCCCCAGATGCAGATCGGGAAGGTCATCTCCTTCGGCCCTTCGGCGTCACCGGTCGCCGAGCCCGGGTCGTTCGCGGTCTTGAGGTTCTGGCACTTCATGACGGCGTCCTTCAGGCCGGCCGGCTTGTACTCCTCGGGAGTGCCGACCATCTCGCCCGCGTCCTTGTTGTCGGGGTCCGCCGCGGACTTCTTCGTCATATAGGCGAACATGGCGTCGACGACCTTCTCCGGGTCGTCGATCTCGCCGTAGACCCCGCCGAAACTCAAGTACTTGGCGGCCAGCGGATTGTCCTCGCTCACCGCCTCGTAGCCGGCGGACACGTCCTTGGGGTTCGTCACCCCCCACGCCTCGGCGTCCTTGAGGTCGCTCTCGCTCATACCGGTGTCGTTGGCGCTGCTGTCGGTCTTCTTGTACTCGCCGCCGAGCACCGTGGCCGGCGTCGTCAGCTTGTGCGGGCCGTCGTCGGCTATCGAGCTGCCGCCACCGCCGGACGTCAGGAAGTACGCGCCGCCGGCGATCACCGCGAGCGCCACGACGACCGCGCCGATGATCAGGCCGGTCTTCTTCTTCGGCGCGGGGCCCGGAGGGGGCGGGAACTGGCCGCCTCCGTACGGAGGCTGCTGCGGCGGCTGGCCGTACGGGCCAGGCTGACCGTAAGGGCCCGGCTGGCCTGGCTGCTGCGGGTAGCCGTAGCCCGGCGGAGGCGGGGGCTGCTGCGGCGGGACACCCTGGGGGGCCTGCTGCGGGTAACCGTAGCCGGGCTGCGGCTGGCCCTGCGGCGGCTGCTGGCCGTAGGGGCCCGGCTGGCCCTGCGGCGGCTGCTGACCGTAAGGACCCTGCTGGCCGTACGGTCCAGGCTGCTGGGGCTGCTGCCCACCGTACGGGCCCGGCTGGTTGTGACTCATGTGCTCTGTCCCCTCCAGATGCTTATGCGTTCCGAACATCCTGTCGGAAGAGGCGGTGGCGCGGGCCGCCGGGGGCGGCACCGTTACGGAACAACCCGTTTCAGTACGCGGCTGTGACACCTCTAAACTGAGCCTCGTGACCGAGAACCCTCAGCAGCAGCCAGCCAGCAACCCCGAACTGCCGACCCAGTACGCGCCGGCCGAGGTGGAGGGGAAGCTGTATGAGCGCTGGGTAGACCGCGGTTACTTCGAAGCGGACGAGAAGAGCGACAAGCCGCCGTACACCATCGTCATCCCGCCGCCGAACGTCACCGGCAGCCTGCACCTCGGGCACGCCTTCGAGCACACGCTCATCGACGCCCTCACCCGCCGCAAGCGCATGCAGGGGTACGAGACCCTGTGGCAGCCCGGCATGGACCACGCCGGTATCGCCACGCAGAACGTGGTCGAGCGCGAGCTCGCCAAGGAGGGCAAGTCGCGCCACGACCTGGGCCGCGAGGAGTTCGTCGAGCGCGTCTGGCAGTGGAAGGCCGAGTCCGGCGGGCAGATCTCCGGGCAGATGAAGCGGCTCGGCGACGGCGTCGCCTGGTCGCGTGAGCGCTTCACCATGGACGAGGGGCTGTCCAAGGCCGTCCAGACCATCTTCAAGAAGCTGTACGACGACGAGCTGATCTACCGCGCCGAGCGCATCATCAACTGGTGTCCGCGCTGTCTGACCGCCATCTCGGACATCGAGGTCGAGTATCAGGACGACGACGGCGAGCTGGTCTCGCTCAAGTACGGCGACGGTGAGGACTCCGTCGTCGTCGCGACCACCCGCGCCGAGACGATGCTCGGTGACACGGCCGTCGCCGTCCACCCCGACGACGAGCGGTACGCGCACCTCGTCGGCAAGCAGATCAAGCTGCCGCTCACCAACCGTACGATCCCGGTCGTCGCCGACACCCATGTCGACCCGGAGTTCGGCACGGGCGCCGTCAAGGTCACCCCGGCCCACGACCCGAACGACTTCGAGATCGGCCGGCGGCACAACCTGCCGAACATCACGGTCATGGACGAGCGCGCCGTGATCACCGCGCCGGGCCCCTTCGAGGGACTCGACCGGATGGAGGCGCGCAGCGCCATCGTCGGCGCGCTGCAGGCCGAGGGCCGCATCGTCGCCGAGAAGCGTCCGTACACCCACTCCGTCGGACACTGCTCGCGCTGCAAGACGACCATCGAGCCGCGGCTGTCCCTCCAGTGGTGGGTCAAGGTCGAGCCGCTGGCGAAGGCCGCGGGCGACGCCGTCCGTGACGAGCGAGTCAAGATTCACCCGAAGGAGATGGAGTCCCGCTACTTCGGCTGGGTCGACAACCTCCACGACTGGTGTATCTCCCGGCAGCTGTGGTGGGGCCACCGCATCCCCGTCTGGTACGGGCCGAACGGTGAGACCGTCTGCGTCGGTCCCGACGACGAGGCTCCGACCGGCGAGGGCTGGACGCAGGACAAGGACGTCCTGGACACCTGGTTCTCGTCCGGCCTGTGGCCGTTCTCCACGCTGGGCTGGCCCGAACAGACCCCGAGCCTCGAGAAGTTCTATCCCAACTCGGTCCTGGTCACCGGCTACGACATCCTCTTCTTCTGGGTCGCCAGGATGATGATGTTCGGCCTGTACGCGATGGACGGCACGCCGCCCTTCCACACCATCGCGCTGCACGGCATGGTCCGCGACCAGTTCGGCAAGAAGATGTCGAAGTCCTTCGGCAACGCGGTCAATCCGCTGGACTGGATGGACAAGTACGGCTCGGACGCGGTCCGCTTCACCCTCGCGCGCGGCGCCAACCCGGGCGTCGACGTCCCGATCGGCGAGGACTGGGTGCAGGGCTCCCGCAACTTCGCCAACAAGATCTGGAACGCCACCCGGTTC
Source organism: Streptomyces sp. NPDC058198 (assembly GCF_042882605.1). Lineage (NCBI taxonomy): Bacteria > Bacillati > Actinomycetota > Actinomycetes > Kitasatosporales > Streptomycetaceae > Streptomyces > Streptomyces sp. NPDC058198. Next base: position 90,172 of record NZ_JBHVVP010000005.1, on the reverse strand, counting down.
GCGATGATGAACGGCGCGACCGTCGAGGGCGAGCTGCCCACCGCGGCCGACATGTCCGCCGCGGACCGCTGGATCCTGTCCCGGCTGAACGAGACCGTCGCCCAGGTCGACGCGTACTACGAGGACTACCAGTTCGCGAAGCTCAGCGACGCCCTCTTCCACTTCGCGTGGGACGAGGTCTTCGACTGGTACGTCGAGCTGTCCAAGACCACGTTCATCGAGGGCGGCGAGCCCGCGAAGGTCTCAGGGCGGGTCCTCGGCGAGGTCCTCGATGTCACGCTGCGGCTGCTGCACCCGATCGTCCCGTTCGTCACCGAGACGCTGTGGACCACGCTCACCGGCAAGGAGTCGGTGGTCATCGCCGACTGGCCGGCCGACAGCGGCTTCCGTGACAAGGCCGCCGAGCGGGAGATCGAGAACCTCCAGCAGGTGATCACCGAGGTCCGCCGGTTCCGCGCCGACCAGGGTCTCCAGCCCGGTCAGAAGGTCCCGGCCCGGCTGGATCTGTCGGGCACGTCGCTCGCCGCGCACGAGGCGGCCATCCGCCAGCTGCTGCGTCTGCAGCCGGAGGGCGAGGGCTTCCACGCCACCGCCACGCTGCCGGTCGCGGGCGCGACGGTGGCCCTGGACCTGTCCGGCACCATCGACGTCGAGGCGGAGCGCAAGCGTCTGACGAAGGATCTCGGCGCCGCCGAGAAGGAGAAGGCCCAGGCGACGGCGAAGCTCGGCAACGAGGCGTTCCTCGCGAAGGCCCCGGACAATGTCGTCGACAAGATCCGTACCCGGCTCGCCAAGGCCGAGGCGGACATCGAGCGGCTCACGGCGCAGGTGGCGAGTCTGCCGCAGGGCTGACGCCCGTACGCAACGACACCGAGGCCCCCCGGCCCGCGACGGCCGGGGGGCCTCGGTGTCGGCGGCGCTCCGTAGACTGGTCCCGTGAGCGAGCACCGTCCTTCCGACCAGCCCGGCGAGTACGACGATTTCGATGAGATCGTCGGCGCCGAGACCGAGCGCGACCCCGACCTCGCGGTGATCGCGGCCGGCAGCCGTACCCTGCGCGCCCAAGCCGGGCCGTCGCAGGACGACGGCGTGCCGGCCCGCCCCCAGGACCCGGAGGTGGACAAGGCGCTGCGCGCCGTCGAGCAGGAGCTCGCGGGGCGCTGGGGTGAGACGAAGCTCGACCCGTCGCTCGCCAGGATCGAGGCGCTGATGGATGTGCTGGGCGACCCCCAGCGCGCCTATCCGTCGATCCACATCACCGGGACCAACGGCAAGACGTCCACGGCGCGGATGATCGAGGCGCTGCTCGGCGCGTTCGAGCTGCGCACCGGCCGGTACACCAGTCCGCACGTCCAGTCGGTCACCGAGCGGATCAGCCTGGACGGCGCCCCGATCTCCGCCGAGGGGTTCATCGAGACGTACGAGGACATCAAGCCGTACATCGAGATGGTCGACGGCGCGCAGGAGCACCGGCTCTCCTTCTTCGAGGTGCTGACCGGCATGGCGTACGCCGCTTTCGCGGACGCCCCGGTGGACGTGGCCGTCGTCGAGGTCGGCATGGGCGGCAGCTGGGACGCGACGAATGTCATCGACGGCTCCGTGGCCGTGGTCACCCCGATCGCCCTGGACCACACGGACCGGCTCGGATCCACGCCCGGCGAGATCGCCGGGGAGAAGGCCGGGATCATCAAGCCCGGCGCGACGGTGATCCTGGCGCAGCAGCCGGTGGACGCCGCGCAGGTGATGCTCAAGAAGGCCGTCGACGTGGACGCGACGGTCGCCCGCGAGGGCATGGAGTTCGGGGTGGTGGCCCGTGAGGTCGCCGTCGGCGGCCAGCTGCTGACCCTGCGCGGACTCGGCGGTGAGTACGAACAGGTCTTCCTTCCGCTGTACGGCGCCCACCAGGCGCACAACGCGGCGGTGGCGCTCGCCGCCGTGGAGGCGTTCTTCGGCGTCGGCGCCCAGCAGGCCCGCCTGCTGGACATGGACACGGTCCGCAAGGCGTTCGCCTCGGTCTCCTCGCCGGGCCGGCTGGAGGTCGTCCGGCGCTCGCCCACCGTGGTGCTGGACGCGGCGCACAACCCGGCCGGCGCCCGCGCGGCCGCCGAGGCCGTCACCGAGTCGTTCGGCTTCAGCCGGCTGATCGGTGTGGTCGGCACCAGCGACGACAAGGACGTCCGCGGGGTCCTCGAAGCACTGGAGCCGATCTGCGCGGAGCTGGTCGTCACGCAGAACTCCACGCATCGCGCGATGAACGCGGACGAACTGGCCGGCGTCGCCGTCGAGGTCTTCGGTGACGAGCGGGTCCAGGTCGAGCCGCGCCTCGACGACGCGCTGGAGGCGGCGATCACGCTCGCCGAGGAAGAGTCCGAGTTCGCGGGCGCCGGAGTGCTGGTGACCGGCTCGGTGATCACGGTCGGCGAGGCCCGGCTGCTCCTGAGGAGGGGCTGAACCCCATGCGTACGCTCTGTGCATCCACCCTGCTCGGCGAGTTCTTCGTGATCGGGTTCGCCGGACTCGTCGCCATGAAGTCCGACGATCTCTCGGTGGGGACGATCTGGACGGTCTGCGGGGTGGGCATGCTGCTGTCCGTTCTGCTCTGCGGTGTGATCACCCGTCCCGGTGGCATACAGCTCGGCTGGGCGCTTCAGATCGCGCTGATCGCCAGTGGCTTCGTGGTGCCCACGATGTTCTTCCTCGGCGCGGTGTTCGCGGTGCTGTGGTGGGCGTCGGTCCACTACGGCCGTGAGATCGACAAGGCCAAGGCCCGCTGGGCCGCCCAGGCGGAGGCCGCCCAGGCGGAGGCCGCCCAGGCGGAGGCGGGCTAGGTCCTGTCCGGCGAGCTTGTGGTCCGGGTGCCGTGCGTTCGGCGGCCCCCGGTAGCCTCACTCCACCGCACGTATCTGCCTGCAAGGAGCCGCACACCATGACTCAGCGCACTCTCGTTCTCCTGAAGCCCGACACGGTCAGGAGGAAGCTCATCGGCGAGATCATCAGCCGCATCGAGCGCAAGGCGGGCTGGACCATCAGCGCGCTGGAGCTGCGCACACTCGACCAGGACACGCTGGAGCAGCACTACGGCGAGCACAAGGGCAAGCCCTTCTACGAGCCGCTGGTCGACTTCATGGCCTCGGGCCCGGTCGTCGCGCTCGTCGTCGAGGGCGAGCGGGTCATCGAGGGAGTGCGCACGCTCGCCGGTCCGACTGACCCGATCGCCGCAGCGCCGGGGTCCATCCGGGGGGACTTCGGCAGCATCGTCCGGGAGAACCTGATCCACGCTTCGGACTCCGAGGAGTCCGCCATTCGGGAACTGAAGCTTTTCTTCCCGGGCCTTTCCTGACCTCAAGTCAGCCAAACGGCGCTGATCGTCTGAGGCGACCGAAGGAATTCGGTCGCCTTTGGGCATATGCGTGCCAATTCCGGGAACGCATCGGTCCGATACATCGTCACCGTTACTGAGGTGGGCCACCGCGCCGCCGCCGTGCAGGCGGCACTACGATGGAAGCCTCCAAGCAAGAGCACCCACCTCGCCATCCTAAAAAGCCGTCAATGCTCGATTTGGGAAGGCCAGACGCATCCTCATGGGGAACAACATGTCGTTCATCGGCCGTGACATGGCTGTCGACCTCGGGACCGCCAACACGCTGGTGTACGTCAGGGGCCGGGGGATCGTACTCAACGAGCCGTCCGTGGTCGCCATCAACACCAACACGGGCGGCATTCTCGCGGTTGGCGCCGAAGCCAAGAAAATGATCGGCCGGACACCGGGCAACATCGTTGCCGTCCGGCCACTGAAGGACGGCGTGATCGCCGACTTCGAAATCACCGAGCGCATGCTGCGCTACTTCATCCTGAAGATCCACAAGCGCCGCTATCTGGCCCGCCCGCGGGTCGTCGTGTGTGTGCCCTCCGGCATCACGGGCGTAGAGCGCCGTGCCGTCATCGAGGCGTCCACCCAGGCCGGCGCGCGGCAGGTGCACATCATCGAAGAGCCGATGGCCGCGGCCATCGGAGCCGGGCTCCCCGTCCATGAGGCCACCGGCAACATGGTCGTGGACATCGGCGGCGGCACCACCGAGGTCGCCGTGATCTCGCTCGGCGGAATCGTCACAGCGCAGTCCATCCGGGTCGCCGGTGACGAGCTGGACAACGCGATCATCCAGCACATCAAGAAGGAGTACTCCCTTCTTCTCGGCGAGCGGACCGCGGAGAACATCAAGATCAGCATCGGCTCGGCGTACGACCTCGACAAGGACGAGCACACCGAGATCCGGGGCCGCGACCTCGTCTCCGGTCTGCCCAAGACCGTCGTCATCTCGGCGGCCGAGGTCCGCAAGGCCATCGAGGAGCCGGTCAACGCGATCGTCGACGCCGTGAAGACGACGCTCGACAAGTGCCCGCCGGAACTGTCCGGCGATGTGATGGACCGTGGGATCGTGCTCACCGGTGGCGGCGCGCTGCTGCGCGGCCTCGACGAGCGGCTGCGCCGGGAGACCGGAATGCCCATCCATATCGCCGAGGACCCGCTGGACTCCGTCGCGCTCGGATCCGGCAAGTGTGTCGAGGAGTTCGAGGCGCTCCAGCAGGTGCTGGACGCGCAGCCCCGCCGATGACGGAATGTCCTCACCATCCCCCTGGGCCCACGGCCCGGGGGGACCTCCGGTATAGGGCCTGACTCCGCCTCACCCCCCGTACGGCGGAACGTTGATATGGGAATCGTTGATATACAGACAGAATCATTCCTACGAGGAAGGCACGGCCGCCGCACGTGAGGGACACACGAGAGAGCCGTCTGCTCCTGGTGCTGCTGATCGCCATCGCGTTCGCACTGATCACGGTGGATATCCGCGGGGGTGAGGAGTCTCCGGTCGACGGCGCGCGCCAGGTCGCCGCGTCGGTCTTCGGCCCGGTGGAGAACGGCGTCGCGTCCGCGGTCAACCCGGTCGGCAATGCCATCGGAGCGGTACGCGACTCCGGCTCGCGGCACGACCGCATCAGCGCACTGCAGCAGGAGAACGCCGCGCTGAAGCAGAAGCTCGGCAGCGACGACCGCAATCGCAGCCGGGTGCGCGAACTCGACAACATGCTCAACAAGGCGGGCGCGGGACAGTACGGAATCAAGGGCGCCGAGGTCATCGCGATAGGAGCGGCCCAGGGATTCTCCTGGACCGTCACCATCGACATCGGCGCCAACGACGGCATCAAGCGCGACATGACCGTCCTCAACGGGGACGGACTCGTCGGCCGGGTCACCACCGTCGGCCCCAACACCGCGACCGTACTGCTGGCCAACGACCCGGACTTCACCGTCGGCACCCGGATGGAGAAGACCGACGAACTGGGCTTCGCCACCGGCCAGGGCGACCGTCCGCTCTCCGTCCAGCTTCTCAACGGCAAGGCCAAGGTCAAGAAGGGCGACCGGCTGGTCACCTTCGGTTCCAGCAGGGACAAGCCCTTCGTGCCCGGCGTCCCGGTCGGCGAGGTCGTCCGTGTCGACCCCTCGGGCGGCGACCTCACCCGGACGCTCTACGTACGCCCCTTCGTCGGCTTCACCAAGCTCGACATCGTCGGCGTCGTCGTCGTGGCCCCCCGGGAGGACCCGCGCGACACGGTCCTGCCGCCCAAGTCCAAGGTCGAGCCCACGCCCACCGTCACCGTCACGGTCACCCCGTCGGCGAACGCCAGCCCCAACGGCGAGAGCGGTCTCGACACCACCGGCGGCGTAAACCCCAGCGCCGGTCCCACCCCCAGTCCCAACGCCAGCGGCAACGCCGATGTGAATGGCACCGACACAGGTTCGGGCGATGGCACCGACCAAGTCGACGAGCAGGAGTAGAGCTGATCCCCATGCGTGTGAACCGGATTCTGCTCTCGGCCACACTGGTCGTGGTCGCCCTGGTCATCCAGGTGTCCGTCCTCGGCCGGCTCCAGCTCCCGGGCGCCGTCCCCGATCTGATGCTCCTTGTCGTCCTCGCCCTGGCCTTCGTGTACGGGCATGTGAACGGCGCGCTCGTCGGCTTCGCCGCCGGCCTGCTCGCCGACCTGGTCCCGCCGGCCGACCACGCGGCGGGACGCTACGCCCTGGTGCTCTGTGTGATCGGCTATCTCGCGGGCCTCGCCCGCCCCGACAACGGCCGGCTCAAGTCGGCCGTCGGCCCGATGACCGTGGTCGTCGCCGCGGCGGTCGGCTCGACCCTGCTGTACGCGGGAGTGGGCGCCCTCGTCGGTGACACCGCCGCCCGCCATGTGGGTCTCGGCTCCATGATCTTCAGCGCCGCCGTCTACGACCTGCTGCTCGCGCCCTTCACCATCCCGCTGATCATGTGGCTGGCCAGACGCGCCGACAGCGATCCGCTCGTCGAGCCCCAGAGCAACGGCGATGTCGCGGCCGGCTGGCTCACCACCGGCACGGGCCTGCGCATCGGCAGCCAGCGGGGCGGACTGCGGGTCAGGGTCGCCCGGAACCGCGCGGCACGGGCCGGACGCGTCAAGCCGGCCCGGGCGGCACGCATCAAGGGGGTCAAGAGCATCAAGGGGGTCAAGAGGCTGTGAGCAATATCCCGGAGACCGGACGGACCCCCCGGGTCCAGATCCGGCTCATCGTCATCCAGATTCTCGTGGTCTCCCTCTTCCTCACGCTCGGCGGCCGGCTCTGGTACCTCCAGATCCGCAACGGCCAGGAGTACACGGACGAGGCCAAGAGCAACCACGTACAGCAGGTCGTCCAGCCGGCCGTCCGCGGCTCGATCCTCGACACCCGCGGTGTCCCGCTCGCCGACAACGAGACCCGGCTCGTGGTCTCCGCCAGCCGTACCGACCTGATGAAGATGAAGGACGACGGCAAGGCCGTGCTGACCCGGCTCGCCGATGTCCTCGACGTGACGCCCAAGGAGGTCATGGACAAGGTCAGGCTCTGCGACTCCAAGACCCCCCAGCCCTGCTGGAACGGTTCGCCCTATCAGCCGATCCCGGTCACCGACGAGGCCACCACCCAGCAGGCCCTGCAGATCCGCGAGCGCGCCGAGGACTTCCCCGGCATCACCGCCGAGCCCACCGCCGTACGCCGCTACACCGCGCCGGGTCTGGCCAACACCGCCCAGGTCCTCGGCTATCTCTCGCCCGTCACCGACGAAGAGATCACCAAGGCCCACGACACCAACTCGCCGTACCTGCGCTCCGACCAGGTCGGCCGCTCCGGCCTGGAGCGCACCTACGACAAGGCGCTGCGCGGCAAGGCCGGAGTCACCCGCTACGAGGTCGACAACCTCGGCCGCGTCATCGGCAAGGCGCAGAGCGACGACGCCAAGCCCGGCGCTCATGTCGTCACCTCCATCGACGCGCGCGTGCAGGCCGTCGCCGAGTACGAGCTCAACGAGGCGATGAAGGCCGCGCGCAAGGAGCTGGACCGGAACACCAACGAGAACTACAAGGCGGACTCGGGCGCCGTCGTCGTCATGGAGGGGAAGACCGGGCGGATCGTCGCGATGGCCTCCCAGCCGACGTACGACCCCAATGCCTGGGTCGGCGGTATCAGTGCCAAGGACTACGCCAAGCTGACCGGCAAGAAGTCCAACTTCCCGCTGCTGAACCGGGCCATCCAGGGCCAGGCGGCCCCCGGCTCGATCTTCAAGGTCATCTCGTCGACCGCCGCGGTCAACGCCGGATACGACTTCAACGGCAGCTACCCGTGCCCCAGTTCGTACAACGTCGGCAGCCAGGTCTTCAAGAACTTCGAGTCCCAGGGCTACGGCAGCATCAGCATCGGCAAGGCCCTCGAAGTCTCCTGCGACACCGTCTACTACGGCCTCGCGCACAAGGAGTGGCTGAAGGACGGGGGCATGAAGCCCAAGCACCCCAATGACTGGTTCTACAAGACCGCCCATCAGTTCGGCCTCGGCAAGGAGACCGGCATCGACCTCCCCAACGAGGTCACCGGGCGGATCCCCGACCGTCAGTGGAAGCAGAGCTTCTGGAAGGCCAACAAGGCCGGCTGGTGCAAGCAGGGGAAGAAGGGCGGCACGTATGTCCAGCAGCTCGCCTACGAAGGCTGCCTCGAAGGCAACCTGATGCGCGCCGGTGACTCCGTGAACTACTCGATCGGACAGGGCGACACCCTCGTCACCCCGATACAGATGGCCACGATCTACTCCGCCATCGCCAACGGGGGCACTCTCTACAACCCCCTCGTCGGCAAGGCCGTCATCAGCGCCGACGGCAAGCAGGTGGAGCAGATCGCCCCCAAGTCCCACGGCAAGCTGCCGATGAACAAGAAGACACGCGACCAGATCGACCAAGCCCTCGCCGGTGTGGCGACCAGGGGCTCCGCCGCCTGGCGGTTCGGCGGCTGGCCGCAGGCCAAGATCCCGATGCACGCCAAGACGGGTACCGCCGAGGTCTACGGCAAGCAGACGACCTCGTGGTTCGCCTCGTACACCAACGACTACACGATCGTCATGACGATCTCCCAGGGTGGTACGGGATCCGGAGCGTCGGGGCCCGCCGTCCGCAAGATCTACGAGTCGATGTACGGGCTGAACGCGAAGGGCGAGCAGGACACGAAGAAGGCCCTGATGCCGCAACCGCGCACGGCACTGCCCACGATCGAGCCGGACGGGTCGATCGACGCGCCGGAGATCAGGCCGTACGAGCCGGTGAAGGAAGCCCCGGAAGACACCCAAACGCTCGCGGGCGCGCCCGCACGGAGGGACTGAGCGATGGCCGGCACGAGTGGCTTCTCGGTCTCCGGATACGGTCCGGAACGCGGCACATGGGCCCGGCTCGCGGCCCGCGACTCGATGGTGCGCAGGCTCGACTGGCCGATGCTCTTCTCGGCGGTGGCCCTGTCGGTCATCGGCTCCCTGCTGGTCTGGTCCGCGACCCGTAACCGCACCCAGCTGAACCAGGGCGACCCGTACTACTTCCTCTTCCGCCACCTCCTCAACACCGGCATCGGGTTCGCCCTGATGATCGGCACGATCTGGCTCGGGCACCGCACCCTGCGCGGCGCCGTGCCGGTGCTGTACGGCTTCTCCGTCGTGCTCGTCCTGCTGGTCCTCACCCCGCTCGGCGCCACCATCAACGGCGCCCACGCCTGGATCGTGGTCGGCGGCGGCTTCTCGCTCCAGCCGTCCGAGTTCGTGAAGGTCACGATCATCCTGGGCATGGCGATGATGCTGGCCGCCCGGGTGGACGCCGGGGACCAGCTCCATCCGGACCATCGGACGGTCGCCAAATCCCTGGGCCTGGCCGTCATCCCGATGCTGATCGTCATGGCCATGCCGGACCTCGGCTCGGTGATGGTCATGGTGGTGATCGTGCTCGGTGTGCTGCTCGCCTCCGGCGCCTCCAACCGCTGGGTCTTCGGCCTGATCGGCGCCGGGGTGATCGGAGCCGTCACGGTCGCGGCGCTCGGGGTCCTCGACGAGTACCAGATCAACCGATTCGCGGCCTTCGCCAATCCGGAACTCGACCCGGCGGGCGTCGGCTACAACACCAACCAGGCGCGTATCGCCATCGGCTCCGGCGGTCTCAGCGGCACCGGGCTGTTCAAGGGCTCGCAGACCACCGGGCAGTTCGTGCCGGAACAGCAGACCGACTTCGTCTTCACGGTCGCGGGCGAGGAGCTGGGCTTCCTCGGCGCGGGGCTGATCCTGCTGCTGCTCGGCGTCGTCCTGTGGCGTGCCTGCCGGATCGCGCGCGAGACGACCGAGCTGTACGGCACCATCGTCGCCGCCGGGATCATCGCCTGGTTCGCGTTCCAGTCCTTCGAGAACATCGGGATGACGCTTGGCATCATGCCGGTGGCGGGACTGCCGCTGCCCTTCGTGTCGTACGGCGGTACCTCCATGTTCGCGGTCTGGATCGCCGTCGGACTGCTCCAGTCGATCCGTGTGCAGCGGCCGCTCGCGGCCTGAGGTCATATCGTCGGGCCGCCGTCATTCGGCGGCCCGACGATTAGACACCGCCGTTCCGGTTAGATTCGGTACATGGCGGACACAAAGCGCGAGATCGAACGGAAGTACGAACTCCCTGAGTCCCTTGACGGTCCCCAGGCCGGTGACCGGACCTGGCTGGCCGATCTGACGCAGGTCAAGGCAGTCTCGGCCGTCGTCCACCAAGGCGTCAGCGAACTCGACGCCGTCTACTACGACACCGCCGACCTGCGCCTCACCGCGGACTCCCGCACCCTGCGCCGCAGAACAGGCGGCGCCGACGCCGGCTGGCATCTCAAGTTCCCCGTCTCCACCGGCATCCGCGACGAGATCCAGACACCGCTGGCCGAGACCGTCCCGCCCGAGCTGTCCGCACTGCTGCGCTCCCGTATCCGCCGCGCCGAGCTGATCCCCGTCGTCCGGCTGCGGACCGCGCGTGACGTCACCCATCTGCTCGACGCCGACGGCGCGCTGCTCGCCGAGGTGAGTGTCGACGTTGTCCGCGCGGTACGCCTCACCGCGCACCCCGCCACCGCCTCCTGGACCGAGGTCGAGGTGGAGCTCGCCGACGACGGCGACCCCGCCTTCCTGGACGCCGTGGAGAAGAAGCTGCGCAAGGCGGGCCTGCGCCCGGCAGCCGCGGCCTCGAAGCTGGCCAGGGCACTGGCCGAGACGGCGCCGGAAGGGGCCGACGGCCCGCAGCCCGGGGAGACCGCGCCCGTGTCGGCCACCGCGCCCGTGTCGGCCACCGTGCCCGCGCAGGCCACCGCCGGGGACCATGTGCTGGCCTACCTGCGGACCCAGGCCGATGTGATCGTCGCCCAGGACCCCGCCGTACGCCGCGACCTGCCCGACTCGGTGCACCAGCTGCGCGTCGCCACCCGCCGGATGCGCTCCGCCTTCCGTACGTACCGGCAGATCCTCGACAGGTCCGTCACCGACCCGATCGCCGAGGAGCTCAAGTGGCTCGCCGGGGAACTCGGCATCGACCGCGACCACGAAGTCCTCGACGAACGGCTCGGAGCCCGGCTCGACGCGGTGCCGGAGACCCTGCTCCTCGGGCCGGTGCGCGCCCGGCTGCGGATGTGGAGCGTCGCCCAGCGGGCCGGCTCCCGGAGCAGCACGCTCGCCGTACTCGACAGCGAGCGGTATCTGTCCCTTCTCGACACCCTCGACGCTCTGCTCGCGGACCCGCCGCTGCGGCCGGCCGCAGCGGGCCCGCCGGGGAAGGTGCTGCCCAGGGCGGTCCTCAAGGACTACGACCGGCTGGCGGGCCGGGTCGCCCACGCGCTGGCCCTCGCGCCCGGCGAGGAGCGCGATGTCGCCCTGCACAACGCCCGCAAGGCGGCCAAGCGCGCCCGGTACGCCGCCGAGGCCGTGCGGCCCGCGCTGGGCAAGCCCGCCCAGCGCCTCGCCCAGCGGATGAAGGCCGTACAGACCGTGCTCGGCGACCACCAGGACAGCGTGGTGGCCCGTGACGCCCTGCGGAGCCTCGCCATCCAGGCCCATGCGGCGGGCGAGTCCGCCTTCACCTGGGGGCTGCTGTACGGCAGGGAAGAGGCGCAGGCCGACCGCCGCGAGAAGGAGCTGCCGGAGGTCTGGGCGAAGGCGTCCGCCCGGAAATGGCGCGCGGCGCTGACCCGGTGACCACCGGGGTAGCCTGGGTGGTCACCCCTGTCAGCCCATGGAAGTGCGAGATGTCTGCCGAATCGGTCTTCCCGCAGCTCGAAGCCCTGCTCCCGCATGTGCAGAAGCCGATCCAATACGTCGGCGGTGAACTCAACTCCACGGTCAAGGAGTGGGACAGCACCGACGTTCGCTGGGCGCTCATGTACCCCGACGCGTACGAGGTCGGGCTGCCCAACCAGGGCGTCATGATCCTTTACGAGGTGCTCAACGAGCGCGAGGGCGTCCTCGCCGAGCGTACGTACAGCGTCTGGCCGGACCTCGAAGCGCTGATGCGCGAGCACCAGGTCCCACAGTTCACCGTGGACTCGCACCGGCCGGTCTCGGCCTTCGACGTCTTCGGGCTGAGCTTCTCCACCGAGCTGGGCTACACCAACATGCTCACCGCCCTGGACCTGGCGGGCATCCCGCTGGCGGCCAGGGACCGTACGGTCGACCACCCCATCGTGCTCGCGGGCGGCCACGCCGCGTTCAACCCCGAGCCGATCGCGGAGTTCATCGACTGCGCGGTCATCGGCGACGGCGAACAGGCCGTCCTGGAGATCACCGAGATCATCCGCGCCTGGAAGGCCGAGGGACGCCCCGGCGGCCGCGAGGAGGTCCTCTTCCGTCTCGCGAAGACCGGTGGCGTGTATGTGCCGGGCTTCTACGACGTGGAATACCTCCCGGACGGCCGCATCGGCCGCGTCGTACCCAACAAGTCGGGCGTCCCGTGGCGGGTCTCCAAGCACACCGTCATGGACCTCGACGAGTGGCCGTACCCGAAGCAGCCTCTCGTGCCGCTCGCCGAGACCGTCCACGAGCGGATGTCCGTCGAGATCTTCCGCGGCTGCACCCGCGGCTGCCGGTTCTGCCAGGCCGGCATGATCACCCGCCCGGTCCGGGAGCGGAGCATCACCGGCATCGGTGACATGGTCGAGAAGGGACTGAAGGCGACCGGCTTCGAAGAGGTCGGCCTGCTCTCGCTCTCCTCCGCCGACCACAGCGAGATCGGCGACATCGCCAAGGGCCTCGCCGACCGGTACGAGGCGGACAAGGTCGGCCTGTCCCTCCCGTCCACCCGCGTCGACGCCTTCAATGTCGACCTGGCCAACGAGCTGACCAGGAACGGCCGCCGCTCCGGTCTGACCTTCGCCCCCGAGGGCGGCTCCGAGCGCCTGCGCAAGGTCATCAACAAGATGGTCTCGGAGGAGGACCTGATCCGTACGGTCTCCACGGCCTACGGCAACGGCTGGCGGCAGGTGAAGCTGTACTTCATGTGCGGTCTGCCCACCGAGACCGACGAGGACGTCCTCCAGATCGGCGACATGGCGGTCAAGGTCATCGCCGAGGGCCGCAAGGTGTCCGGGCAGAACGACATCCGCTGCACGGTGTCGATCGGCGGATTCGTGCCCAAGCCGCACACCCCGTTCCAGTGGGCCCCGCAGCTGAGCGCCGAGGAGACCGACGCCCGGCTGGAGAAGCTCCGCGACAAGATCCGCGGCGACAAGAAGTACGGCCGCTCCATCGGCTTCCGCTACCACGACGGCAAGCCCGGCATCGTCGAGGGCCTGCTCTCCCGCGGCGACCGCCGCATCGGCGCGGTCATCCGCGCCGTCTACGAGGACGGCGGCCGCTTCGACGGCTGGCGCGAGCACTTCTCGTACGACCGCTGGATGGCCTGCGCCGAGAAGACCCTGCCGGACTTCGGCGTGGACGTCGACTGGTACACGACGCGCGAGCGCACGTACGAGGAGGTCCTGCCCTGGGACCACCTGGACTCCGGTCTCGACAAGGACTGGCTCTGGGACGACTGGCAGGACTCGCTCGACGAGACCGAGGTCGAGGACTGCCGCTGGACGCCGTGCTTCGACTGCGGCGTCTGCCCGCAGCTGGACACGCAGATCCAGATCGGCCCCACCGGCAAGAAGCTCCTCCCGCTCATGGTGAAGTGACGGGCCGGCAGGGAGTGACCTGATGTCAGGCCCGGCCGCGGGGGTGATCCGGGGCCGGGCTTGGGTGTGTGGGGGCACAATGGCGGGATGCCGCGGTTCATCGCTCCCGACGTCCGGGTCCATGCCTCCTTCCTCGACGCGATGAAGGAGTTCGTAGAGGAAGGCGCCGGTGAACGGTCGCTGCTCCTGCACGAGATGGAGGAGTTCGCCGCCACCTGGCACCGGCCCGAGGTCTTCGCGACCTATGTGGACCGGCTGAACGCCGAGCCGCTGGAGGAGACTCCGCGCATCGAGGGCTGGGTGCCCAGCACCACGCTCTGGTATGTCGAGGGCGACACCTTTCTCGGGCGTCTGGCCATCCGGCACCGGCTCAACCCCTTCCTGTACGAACTGGGCGGCCACATCGGCTATGCCGTACGCCCCACCGCCCGTGGACGGGGTCATGCGACCGCCATGCTCGCCGAGGCGCTGCCCGTCGCCCGCGGGCTCGGGATCGGGTCCGTCCTGGTCACGTGCGACACCACCAACGTCCCCTCGCGCAAGGTGATCGAGGCGGCCGGCGGGGTGCTGGAGGACGAGCGCGGAGGAAAGCTGCGTTTCTGGATCCGAACGGCCGTCTGAGGCGTCCTGTCCTTCATGGAGCTGGACAAGGACAAGCCGCCCCGGGCTTACGGGAGTCAGCAGGCGCCGCCGCACTACGAGCCGGGCGAGGGCTGTCTGACGACGGCCGTGCGGATTCCGGTGCGGATCGTCGTGCTGGTGGTCGTCGTGCCCCTGCGCCTGGTGTGGGACGTCCTCGTCGTGAGTGGCAGAGCGCTCGACCGGGTGGTGCTGCGTCCGCTGGGCCGGTCGCTGGCGTGGCTGGGCCGGGTCCTGCTCGTGATCCCGCTGGTCTGGCTGTACGGCGCGGTGCTCACGCCGCTGGTGCGGTACGGGCTCGTGGTGCCGGTGGTGTGGCTGTACGGCGCGGTGCTCACGCCACTCGTGCGGTACGGGCTGGTTGCGCCGGTGGTGTGGCTGTACCGGAGCGGGCTCACTCCGGTGGGCCGCCTCCTCGGCCGGTTGCTGGGCCGGTTGTACGAGACGTTGCTCACGCCGCTGGGGCACGCTCTGGGGTGGCTCCTGGAGTGGCTGGTGAAGACGCTGCTGGTGTGGCCGGGGGTGGCGCTGTGGCGGTATGTGGTGGTGCCGGTCGTGTACTACGGGCTGGTGGTGCCGGTGGTGTGGCTGACACGCGTCCTGCTTGTCATCCCGGTCGCCTGGGTGTGCCGCGTGATCCTTGTCCCGCTCGGACGCGAGATCGGCGCCGCGTTCGGTGTCGCCTGGCGCGTTGCCGGATACATCTCGCGCGCTGTCGGCCGCGCCCTCGCCTGGCTCACCTGGAATCTGCTGGGCCGCCCGTTGCGCTGGACGTACCTGAGCGTCTGTACGCCGGTCGGTCACTGGCTGCGTGACAGCGTCTGGGCCCCGGCCAGGAACATCGCCGCCGTGGCGGGCCGGGCGGCGGGTGACGCGCTCCGCTCCGCGCGGGCGACCGTCCGGCAGGCCCGGCGTGACGCCTGGCGCGCGCTGGTGGGTCCACCCCGGGCTCCAGAGCCTGGGGAACCGTTGGTGGACCGGGCGCGTACTCTGGGTAGTACAACGATCGTCCCCGGCGCGGAGCCCGCACCTGAGATCTCCTTGCACAAGCGGGGCTGAGCCGGGATCCGGGGGTCATCCCCACGTCCGAGGGCGGCGCGTCACCGCGTACCGCCCGCACCGAGGAGAAGAACCACTGGGCAAGCGACAGCCCGAAGGCCCGCCGCCCGCACCGGCGGTGCAGCGCATCCGACTGCGCTACACCAAGCGCGGCCGCCTCCGGTTCACCAGCCACCGTGACTTCCAGCGCGCCTTCGAGCGGGCGCTGCGCCGTGCCGAGGTGCCTATGGCGTACTCGGCGGGGTTCACCCCGCACCCGAAGGTGTCGTACGCCAATGCCGCACCCACCGGTACGGGCAGCGAGGCCGAGTTCCTGGAGATCGCCCTGGTGCGGGCATGCGACCCCGACAAGCTGCGTGAGCTGCTCGACGAGTCGCTGCCGGCCGGCCTCGACATCATCGACGCCGTCGAGGCCCGTACGTCCGGACTCGCCGACCGGCTGACCGCTTCCGTGTGGGAGCTGCGGCTGGACGGCGTCGACCCCGCGCAGGCCGCACAGGCCGTGTCCCTCTTCCTCGCCGCCGAGTCGGTCGAGGTGGAACGCCGTACGAAGAACGGTCTGCGGACCTTCGACGCCCGGGGTGCCGTGGCCGACCTGCGGGCGGCTCATCCACAGCCTGATAGGCCCGGGGACGGGCCCTGTGCGATACTGCGGCTGGTTGTTCGGCACGTGACACCTGCCGTTCGACCCGACGACGTCCTGTCCGGTCTCCGAGCTGTGGCCGACCTGGCGCCGCCGGTCCCCGCAGCGGTGACCAGGCTGGCGCAGGGGCTCTTCGACGAGGAGTCCGGCACGGTGACCGACCCGCTCGCGCCCGACCGCGAGGCAGTCACGGCCGCCCCATCCAAGGCCGCCGGACCCGCCGCCGCGAAGGCGCCGGAAGGTGCAGGTTCCGCGTAGGGCGGTCGTTGTAGCGCAGCCCTGGTACTCGGGAGCCACCTGGGTCGGGCAGCGCACTGACCAGAAGACTTTCGCCAGGCCGTACGTACATCGCGTAGGGAACCGGCGAGCCAGACATAACAGCTCCCGTGCGGCGCCCGCGCCCCGGACGGCGGCAACCGCGCACCGCGCGGGCCGCGGCCGGACCGGAATCAGGCGCGGCGCCCGGGAGCGCGACGGGAGAACCGCCCGCATGCTTGAGTCCACCGAACCCGGTACACCCGGGAACACCACCAACGAAGACAACAACTCGCCCAGCGACACGCTGCCGCCGCGCCGCAGGCGCCGCGCCGCGTCCCGCCCGGCGGGGCCGCCCACCGCGGGCGCCGAGGCCACGAACGGCGTCACAGTCGCGGAGACCGTCGCCCCGGCCATACCGGCCGGTGAGGCTGCCGACGCAGCCGCGACCAGCGGGGCGGCGGCCGAAGAGGCCCCCGCGCCGCGTACGCGTCGTCGTGCGACGCGCAAGACCGCCGCACCCGAGGTGACCACCCAGCCGGCCGAGGCCGTCGAGGCCGTGGTCGAGGCCCCGGCCGAGGAGAGCCCGGCCGAGGAGGCCGCGCCCGCCCCTCGTACGCGCCGTCGTGCGACCCGTAAGGCCACCGCGCCCGTGGGTGCGCCGGCCGAGGAGAGCGCCGAGACCGCCGCCGAAGCTCCGGTCGCGGAAGCACCGACCGCCGAAGCCCCGGTCGCGGAAGAGGCCCCCGCGCCGCGCACGCGCCGCCGTGCCACCCGTAAGACCGCCGCTGCCGAGGTCACCACCGAGGTCGCCCCCGAGCCGGTGCAGGCCGTCGAGGCCGTCGTGGCGGCTCCGGCCGAGGAGAGCCCGGCCGAGGAGGCCGCGCCCGCTCCCCGTACGCGCCGTCGTGCGACCCGTAAGGCCACCGCGCCCGAGGGTGCGCCGCAGGCCGCGGAGAACGTGGCGGGCGAGAGCCTGCCGCAGGATGTCGTCGCGCAGATCGCCGCCGAGGACGAGCAGGTCCAGGCCGCCGAGAAGGCCGCCACCCGTGGCCGTACGCGCCGCAGGGCCGCCGCGCCCGAGACCACCCCCGAGCCCGCGCCCGAGCCGGTCAAGGAGACCAGGGCGAAGGCGAAGGCCGGCGACAAGGCCGCCGTGAAGGAGGCCGAGGCCCCGGAGCGCTCGCGCCGCCGTGCGACGCGGCCCGCCGTGGCCGTTTTCCAGGCGCCCGTCTTCACCGAGCCGATGTTCCAGACCCCGGAGACGGCCGCCGCCGCGGCACACGCCGCCGGGACCGTGGAGGACGACGAGGAGGAGGACGTGACGGAGGCCGCGGCAGTGGCCGAGCCCGTCGCCGCGCCCGAGCCCTCGGGCCGCCGCCGGCGTCGCCGCCGCGGTGAGTCCGCCGAACCCGTGGAGACCGCGGAGACCGCGCCGGCCGCCGAAGAGGCGCCGCAGGAGTCCCCGGACGAGACCGACACGGACACCGACACCGAGGCCGAGCAGTCCGGCGACGGTGACGACTCCGACGAGTACGAGGACCGCCCGTCGCGGCGCCGCCGCCGGGGTGGCCGTCGCCGCCGCCGTGGCGAGTCCGCGGACGCGGACGACACCACGGACGAGCACCACGACGACTCCGCCGAGCAGTCCGAGGACAGTGACGGCGACGGGGACGACGAGGAGCACGACGACACCGAGGGCTCCTCGGGCGGCGGTTCCTCCAGCAGCCGGCGGCGTCGTCGCAGGCGCCGTCGCAGCGGTGACGGCGGTTCCGAGGCCGAGAGCGGTACGGACGACCCGGAGCGTACGGTCGTCAAGGTCCGCGAGCCGCGCAAGAAGGAAGAGCGCGAGCACAGCACCAGCTCCGACGAGGTGCAGTCCATCAAGGGCTCGACCCGTCTGGAGGCCAAGAAGCAGCGCCGCCGTGAGGGCCGCGAGCAGGGCCGGCGCAGGGTGCCGATCATCACCGAGGCGGAGTTCCTCGCCCGCCGCGAGGCCGTCGAGCGGGTGATGGTCGTCCGCCAGAACGGCGAGCGCACCCAGATCGGTGTCCTTGAGGACAACGTGCTCGTCGAGCACTACGTCAACAAGGAGCAGGCCACCAGCTACGTCGGCAACGTCTACCTGGGCAAGGTACAGAACGTACTGCCCTCCATGGAGGCCGCCTTCGTCGACATCGGCAAGGGGCGCAACGCCGTCCTGTACGCCGGTGAGGTCAACTTCGAGGCGCTGGGCATGGCCAACGGCCCGCGCCGGATCGAGACCGCCCTCAAGTCCGGCCAGTCGGTGCTCGTCCAGGTGACGAAGGACCCGATCGGCCACAAGGGCGCGCGGCTGACCAGTCAGGTGTCGCTGCCCGGCCGCTATCTGGTCTACGTGCCCGAGGGCTCGATGACCGGCATCAGCCGCAAGCTGCCCGACACCGAGCGGGCCCGGCTGAAGACCATCCTCAAGAAGATCGTCCCCGAGGACGCGGGCGTCATCGTCCGTACGGCCGCCGAGGGCGCCAGCGAGGACGAGCTGCGCCGCGATGTCGAGCGGCTCCAGGCGCAGTGGGAGGACATCAAGAAGAAGGCGAAGAGCGGCAACGCGCCGACCCTTCTCTACGGTGAGCCCGACATGACCGTCCGGGTCGTCCGCGACATCTTCAACGAGGACTTCACGAAGGTCATCGTCAGCGGTGACGAGGCGTGGCAGACCATCCACGGCTATGTCGCGCATGTCGCGCCGGATCTGTCCGACCGGCTGTCGCGCTGGACGAGCGAGGTCGACGTCTTCGCGACGTACCGCATCGACGAGCAGCTGATGAAGGCGCTGGACCGCAAGGTCTGGCTGCCGAGCGGTGGTTCGCTGGTGATCGACAAGACCGAGGCCATGATCGTGGTCGACGTCAACACCGGGAAGTTCACCGGCCAGGGCGGCAACCTCGAAGAGACCGTCACCAGGAACAACCTGGAGGCGGCCGAGGAGATCGTGCGTCAGCTGCGGCTGCGCGACCTGGGCGGCATCGTCGTCATCGACTTCATCGACATGGTGCTCGAATCGAACCGGGACCTGGTGCTGCGGCGGCTGCTGGAGTGCCTGGGCCGGGACCGTACGAAGCACCAGGTCGCCGAGGTCACCTCGTTGGGCCTGGTCCAGATGACCCGTAAGCGGGTCGGCCAGGGCCTGCTGGAGTCGTTCTCCGAGACCTGCGTCCACTGCAACGGCCGCGGTGTCATCGTCCACATGGAGCAGCCCACGGCGGCCGGTGGCGGCGGCAACGGCAAGCGCGCCAAGAAGCGCGGCCGCGGCGGCGCGGCCGGTGGCGACCAGGGTCACGAGCACGACCTCGCCCAGGACCACGACCACGACCACGAGCACGCCGGTGTCGCGGCGGAGACCGAGGCCGAGCTCGCGGCGGAGGCGGCGGTCCCGACCGCGCTGCCCGAGCCCGAATTCGCTCCGGACGAAGAGCTGTTCAGCAGTGCGGCGGAGGCCGAGGCGGCCGTCCGCGGCCGGTCGCGCCGCCGGGCGTCGCGCAAGGCGTCGGCTCCGGCCGGTTCGCCGAAGGCCGCCGAGCCGGAGGCCAGGACCGAGGCGCCCGTCGCCGAGACGCCTGTCGAGGCACCGGTCGAGGCTCCGGCCGCCGAGCCGGAGGCACCCGCGGAGGAGGCGGCCCCCACGGGCCGTACGCGCCGTCGGGCCACGCGCAAGGCGTCGGCTCCTGCCGGTTCGCCGAAGGCCGCCGACGCGGCAGTGGCCGCCGAGGTCGTCCTGCCCGTGCCGGCCGAGCCCGAGGCCGTGCCCGAGCCGGTCGCGGCCGAGGCGCCGGCCGTCGAGGAGGCACCCGTCGCGGCCCCGCCGCGTGCGCGCCGCCGGGCGACCCGCAAGGTCACCGCACCCGCCGGATCGCCCTCGGGCGCCGACGACGCGGCGGTCGTCGTGGTGGAGTCCGTGAAGGACACGAAGGCCGAGGAGCCGGCCGAGGCGCCCGTGGAGGACGCGTCGGACGGTGCCGGGTCCGAGGGCGCCGCCCCGGCCAAGAAGACGGTCCGCAAGACCGCCAAGAAGGCCACCACCGCGAAGAAGACGGCCGCCAAGAAGACGACGACGGCCAAGAAGACCGCGGCGAAGAAGACGACGGTCAAGAAGACGGCCAAGTCGGCGTCGAAGAAGACCGCGGCGGCCGAGCAGCAGGCGCCGTCCGGCGTCACGGCTTCCACGGAGGACTGAGCGCGTTCGCAGAAGGCCGTCGGCCGGACCCTGGATTCCCGGGTCCGGCCGACGGCCGTTCCGTCTCCGCCGCGCCCTCGGGCGCACGGGCCCAGTCACGGTGCGGGGGACCTGGTTTGACCCCCTGTACAGGGGCCCCGTACTCTAAACCTTCGGCGTGTTCCAATGCGCGCCCACTCCTGAGCACCCACCTCCCGGATTTCCGGGGGAGGCCGCTCGTCCTGTCAGGATCGCCATGGGCCCCGGCCCGTGCGAGCGGCTGGCATCAGGGGTTCCGTTCCGAGCGAGAGTGAGATCCGCGTGTACGCCATCGTGCGCAGCGGTGGTCGCCAGCACAAGGTTGCTGTCGACGACATCGTTGAGGTTGACAAGATTCCCACCGCCAAGGTTGGCGACACGGTCGAGCTCTCGACCCTGCTCGTGGTCGACGGCGACACCGTCACCAGCGACCCGTGGGTGCTTGACGGCATCAAGGTCACGGCCGAGGTCGTGGACCACCACAAGGGTGTGAAGATCGACATCCTTCGCTACAAGAACAAGACCGGCTACCGCCGTCGCCAGGGTCACCGTCAGCAGTACACGGCGATCAAGGTCACCGGTATTCCCGCGGCTGCGAAGTAAGGGACTGAGGAGACATGGCACATAAGAAGGGCGCATCGTCCACTCGGAACGGGCGCGATTCCAATGCTCAGCGGCTCGGCGTGAAGCGCTTCGGCGGTCAGGTCGTCAACGCCGGTGAGATCCTGGTCCGCCAGCGCGGCACGCACTTCCACCCGGGCTCGGGCGTCGGCCGTGGCGGTGACGACACGCTGTTCGCGCTGAACGCCGGTGCGGTGGAGTTCGGCACCAGCCGTGGCCGTAACGTCGTGAACATCGTTCCGGTTGCCTGATCAGGCACCCGTAGAGCGGTTTTCTTCGCGAGGGCGGACCTCACTTCCCGGTGACGGGAAGCGGGTCCGCCTTTCGCGTGTTGCAGGTTAGACATTTCCGTATGTACTGGAGGCAACCCCCATGACCACCTTCGTGGACCGCGTCGAGCTGCATGTCGCCGCGGGTAACGGAGGCCACGGCTGCGCCTCCGTACACCGTGAGAAGTTCAAGCCGCTCGGTGGCCCCGACGGCGGCAACGGCGGCCGGGGCGGCGACGTCATCCTGGTCGTCGAGCAGTCGGTGACGACGCTGCTCGACTATCACCACTCGCCGCACCGCAAGGCCACCAACGGCAAGCCCGGCGAGGGCGGCAACCGCTCGGGCAAGGACGGCCAGGACCTGGTCCTGCCGGTCCCCGACGGCACGGTCGTCCTGGACAAGCAGGGCAATGTCCTCGCCGACCTGGTCGGCCAGGGCACCACCTATGTCGCCGCCGACGGCGGCCGCGGTGGTCTCGGCAACGCCGCGCTGGCCTCGGCCCGCCGCAAGGCGCCCGGCTTCGCGCTGCTCGGTGTGCCGGGCCGCGGCGGGGACATCGTCCTGGAGCTCAAGACGGTCGCCGACGTGGCGCTCGTGGGCTACCCGAGCGCCGGCAAGTCCTCGCTGATCTCCGTGCTCTCCGCGGCCAAGCCCAAGATCGCGGACTACCCCTTCACCACGCTCGTCCCCAACCTGGGCGTGGTCACCGCCGGCTCCACCGTCTACACCATCGCGGACGTCCCCGGGCTGATCCCGGGCGCCAGCCAGGGCCGCGGCCTCGGTCTGGAGTTCCTGCGCCATGTCGAGCGCTGCTCCGTCCTCGTACACGTCCTGGACACGGCCACGCTGGAGTCCGACCGTGACCCGGTCACCGACCTCGATGTCATCGAGGAAGAGCTCACGCAGTACGGCGGTCTCGACAACCGGCCGCGGATCGTCGTCCTCAACAAGATCGACATCCCGGACGGCAAGGACCTCGCCGAGATGATCCGTCCCGAGCTCGAACAGCGCGGCTACCGCGTCTTCGAGGCGTCGGCCGTGGCCCATACGGGGCTCAAGGAGCTGTCCTTCGCGCTCGCCGAGGTCATCGCCAAGGCCCGTGCGGAGAAGCCGTTGGAGGAGGCGACCCGGATCGTCATCCGTCCGAAGGCCGTCGATGACGCGGGCTTCACCGTCACGCTGGAGGAGGACGGGATCTACCGCGTGCGCGGCGAGAAGCCGGAGCGCTGGGTGCGGCAGACCGACTTCAGCAACGACGAGGCCGTCGGCTACCTCGCGGACCGGCTGAGCCGGCTCGGTGTCGAGGACCAGCTGATGAAGGCCGGCGCCCGGGCGGGCGACGGAGTGGCCATCGGCGCCGAGGACGACGCGGTCGTCTTCGACTGGGAGCCCACGATGATGGCGGGCGCGGAGATGCTCGGCCGCCGCGGCGAGGACCACCGTCTTGAGGCACCGCGTCCGGCGGCGCAGCGGCGCCGGGACCGGGACGCCGAGCGGGACGACTCGGACCGCGAGTACGAGGAGTTCGACGCCTTCTAGTCCGACGCCTTCTGATGCCCCTCCCGGCCCGGGAGACCATGGCGGAAAGCCGTGGTCACCCGGGCCGGTGTCACAACCGGTGACCGGGTGGGAGCGGTGCGTACGCTCTCATCTGTGACCCCCGCTGCTCCGACGTGAATCTTGTGTGGTGTCCTTCACGTACGACTCCCGCCCCGAACCATTGGCGCACTGGTCTTCGCAGGTGAATCAGGGGTTGCGGGCCGGTGTCGCACAGTTGTGGTCCACCTTGCAAGAGGATTGCCGCGGGTGGGACCATCGCTTCATCCTCTGAGCCCGCAAGGTAGGTCAGTTCTGTGTCTGCAACTCCCGCGTCGCCCGTGAAGCCCCGTACCACCGCCGTCGTCCTGGCGGGCGGTACCGGTCAGCGAGTGGGCCTGTCGATCCCGAAGCAGCTGCTGAAGATCGCGGGGAAGGCGGTCATCGAGCACACACTGTGGATCTTCGAGCAGGCCGATTCGATCGACGATGTGATCGTGCTCATGGCGCCGGGCTATGTGCCCGACGTGGAGAAGATCGTCGCGAAGGCCGGGCTGACCAAGGTCAGCAAGGTCATCGAGGGCGGCTCGACGCGGAACGAGACCACCGAGCGTGCCATCGCCGCCCTCGGCGAGGGCCTGGCCGAGGGCGAGGACCGCAACGTCCTGTTCCACGACGCCGTCCGCCCGCTGCTGTCGCGGCGCGTCATCGAGGACTGCGTGGCCGCGCTGGACCGCTACCAGGCCGTCGACGTGGCCATCCCGTCCGCGGACACGATCATCGTGACCCGTACGCACGGCGAGGACGGCGAGTTCATCACCGACGTCCCCGACCGGTCCCGGCTGCGGCGCGGCCAGACCCCGCAGGCGTTCAAGCTCTCCACCATCCGCAGGGCGTACGAGGTGGCCGCCGGCGACCCCAACTTCCAGGCCACCGACGACTGCTCGGTCGTGCTGAAGTACCTGCCCGACGTGCCGATCTATGTCGTCGCGGGCGACGAGTACAACATGAAGGTGACCCAGCCGGTCGATGTCTTCATCGCCGACAAGCTCTTCCAGCTGGCCTCCGCCGCCGCCCCGCAGCAGTCCTCCGAGGACTCCTACCGTGAGCTGCTGACCGGGAAGACCCTGGTCGTCTTCGGCGGTTCCTACGGCATCGGCGCGGACATCGCGAAGCTCGCCGAGTCCTTCGGCGCCACGGTGTACGCGCTGGGCCGCTCCACCACCGGTACGCATGTCGAGAACCCCGAGCATGTCGACGACGCGCTGTCGCGCGCGTACGGCGAGACCGGCCGGATCGACTACGTCATCAACACCGCGGGCGTGCTGCGCATCGGCAAGCTGGCCGAGACGGACAACACGACCATCCAGGAAGCGCTGAACGTCAACTACCTCGCGCCGGTGCAGATCGCCCGCGCCTCGTACAAGTACCTGGTGGAGACCAAGGGACAGCTGCTGCTCTACACCTCCAGCAGCTACACCCGCGGGCGCGCGGAGTACAGCCTCTACTCGTCCACGAAGGCGGCCATGGTGAACCTCACCCAGGCGCTCTCGGACGAGTGGGCCGGCGAGGGTATCCGGGTGAACTGCGTGAACCCCGAGCGCACCGCGACCCCGATGCGCACCAAGGCGTTCGGCCAGGAGCCCGAGGGATCGCTGCTCTCCTCCGAGGCGGTCGCCAAGACCTCCCTCGATGTGCTGCTCTCCGAGCTGACCGGCCATGTCATCGACGTACGGCAGCAGGACCCGACCCGCGGCGCCTCCGAGGCATCCGATTTCGAGCAGGCGCTGGCCGCCGTCCTGGACCGTCAGGGAGATGTGTAATAATTCTTGACAATCTTAGATCCGGGCCTCTGTGGTCGCCGACGTGCGAACCATGGAGGCCCGAGCTCGTGAAGCTGCGTCTTCACACTTTCCTTGCAAGGCAACAGCAGGCACGGTCTGGAGCAAGTTTTTCGTGATTTCGACAGCCATTCGCGTCGCCCGGGTGGGCAGCGGATCAGAGCTGGCAGCCGCACTTCTACTGGGTCTGGGTTTCCCGTGCGTCATGCTCGCCGCGATAATTCCCAATCTCTGGTTGTTCGCGGCGGCCGCGGCCGTGACCTATCTCGCGGACACTTTCCTGCACCAGCGGGGCAGCTATCTGGTGAACCGGCTCGCCAAAGTGCGGGCCGGTCTGTCGATCCGCTTCCTGATCCGGCAGATGCTGCTGGTGCTGATGGTCGCGCGCTCGGGCCTCGGTGAGGACCGGATCTTCTACGTGACCGTGGTCGCGGTGCTGGTGTTCTACGGACTCCAGGCGCCGCACGGCGCGATCGTCACCCTGCTCCGGCTGCGCCGCAGGCTGCCGGTGGTCACCCGCAATATCGACCTCGGCGCCATCCGGATCCCGGACGCCCCGCCGCGCTGGCTGCTCGACCGCTCCGCCGAGAAGATGCTCCACCTGGACATCTTCGCCGTGGTGGGCGTGATCATCACGGTGGAGACCCGCGACAACATCTTCGGCTTCGCGGGCCTCGCCGCCAGCCTGTTCCTCGCCTTCGGCTACATCGTCGCGCTGCTGCCGTACCTGCGGCCCAGCCGGCTCGTGCCGTCCGCCGAGAAGGTGCTCAAGGCGGTCGACGGCTGGCTGGCTGACTACCGGCCGACCGTGATGTTGTACTTCTCCGGCTCCAAGGAGTCCGCGTACCAGGTCAACATGTGGCTGGACACGATGGACCAGCTCGAAGGACGGCCGCTGATCGTCCTGCGCGAGCGGGTCATCGCGCAGCAGCTGGGCCCGACGGGCGTACCGGTGCTGTGCATCCCCGGCGGAGTGCATCTGATGAACCTGGACCTGTCGACCGTCCGGGTCGCGCTCTACGCGGCCAACGTCGGCAAGAACATCCACATGCTGCGCGTCCCCACCATGAAGCACGTCTTCATCGGGCACGGCGACAGCGACAAGATCGCCAGCGTCAACCCGTACAGCAAGGCGTACGACGAGGTGTGGACCGCGGGCCGGGCCGGCCGCGACCGCTACGCGCTGGCCGACGTCGGGGTGCGCGACGAGGACATCGTCGAGGTGGGCCGTCCGCAGCTGGCCCCGATCGAGCCGGCGAGCGGCGCACCGAAGAACCCCATCCCCACGGTGCTGTACGCGCCCACCTGGGAGGGCTGGGACGACAGCCCCGGCAACACCTCGCTGCTGCTGGCCGGCGAGAACATCATCAAGCGGCTGCTGAAGGCCGAGGAGCCGGTGCGGGTCCTCTACAAGCCGCACCCCTTCACCGGGACGCGCAGCGCCAAGGCGAAGGCCGTGCACGACCGCATCATCGCGCTGGTGGAGAAGGCCGCCGCCGCGCGTGCCACCGACGCCCGCTGGGCGCAGGAGGCGGCCGCGCTCCGCACGGAGCAGACTGCGGCGCGGGCCGAGCTGACCCGTATCGGGGCCCGGCTGACCGAGCTCTCCGGGGTGGCGGACGCGAGCCGGGACGAGGCCGAGGAGTCGCGTGACTCCACGGCGGACCCGGAGCGGCAGGCGGAGCTGACGCGGCTCAGGACCGAGTGGAACAGCGCGTACTGGCGTTCCTTCGGCTGGTGGGAGCACCGGGTCATCGGGGGCGCCGAGCCGCGGCTGTACGACTGCTTCAACGAGTCGGACGCCATGGTCTCCGACATCTCCAGCGTGGTGTCGGACTTCATCGCGAGCGGCAAGCCGTACGCGGTCACCGACTCGGCGGCGCTGGGCGCGGAGGAGTTCAAGCGGCAGAACACCGCCGTACGGGCCGCCGTGATCCTCTCCAACAGCGCGAACGAGCTGGACCAGCTGCTCGCGGCGGTCGCCGATCCGTCCGCCGACCGGCTGGCGGATGCCCGTCATGAGCTCAAGCGGTATCTGCTGGGACCTGACGAGCCCTCGTCGATCGACCAGTTCAACGCGGCGACGCGCGCGCTGTCGGTGAAGTCCGAGGCGCGCAACGTGAGCGTCGAGAAGCGCCTCGCGGAGCCCGAGGAGTCGGCGGCGCCGGACGACTCGGCACCGGTCGAGCCCCGGGCCGAAGAGGGCCTGGAGACGGCCAAGGACGCGCGGACGGAGCCCGAGAACAACGACCTGGACTCGCCCGTGCGCGGCTGAGCACCAGCTGTACCGTTTTTTCCAAGGCCCGGCAGGGCCGCCTTCTGGCGCCCTGCCGGGCCTTTCCGTATGGCCCCGAAAGTCCACTGTGACCGGCATCACATACGCAGAGGAAGGTGACAAGACAACCAATTTCCGGTGCCACCTGTCTTGAATTGCGATGAACGATATGCCTGTTCCTGATGTGAGTGTGATTGTCGGGGCATATGAAGCGATGCCCTACCTGATCCGCTGCCTGGAATCGGTGGAGGCCCAGACCATGGCCCACCGAATCGAGATCGTCGCCATCGACGACGGCTCGACCGACGGCACGGGGGAATATCTGGAGAAGTTCGCCGCCTCGACGGCCATCCCGACCAGGGTGGTACGACAGGCCAACTCGGGTGGCCCCAGCGGGCCGCGCAATGTGGGTCTCGGGCTTGCCCGGGGGCGTTACGTGTTCTTCCTGGATGCCGATGACTATTTCGCCGAGGAAGCGCTGGAACGCATGGTGGCCATGGCCGACCGTGCCGGTACGGACGTGGTGCTCGGCAAGGTGGAGGGGGTGAACCGGGGCGCTCCGGGGTCGATGTGGACCCGAACGGCCGAGCGCGTCGACATTTACAGCTCGCAGGTGATTTTCACGCTGAGCGCGCAGAAGCTCTTCCGGCGCGAGCTGCTCGTCCGGCTGGGCCTGCGGTTCGACGAGGGGCTGAAGACCGGCGAGGACGCGCTCTTCACGATGGAGGCGTACATCCGCGGTAAGGGTGTTTCGGTGATCTCCGACTACACCTGCTACTACCTGGTCGGCCGCGACGACGGCAAGCATGTGACCAAAAGCGGCAGTTACCAGCTGCGGTTCGACTCCGCGGGGGCCCTCATGCGGCTCATCACGGACCTGGTGCCGGCCGGCCCGAAGCGTGACCGGCTGATGGTCAGACCCTTCACGGTCGGGCTGATCCAGCAGTTCGGGCAGGGGCTGCTGAAGCAGCCGGAGAAGGTCCAGCGCCACAAGATGGAGCTGGCGGCGCCCCTGATGGCGCGGTACTGGACCCCGGCGGTGGCCAAGCGCATAAAGGTCTCCGAGCGGCTGCGGCTGGAGTGTGTCGCCCTGGACCGGCTCGACCTGCTGAAGGAGCTGCTCGCCTTCATCAAGGCCGGGACGAAGCCGGAGGTGGTCCGCCGGGGCCGCGCCCGCACGCCGTACCTGGCCTATCCGCACTTCGGGGAGGCGGGGACCGGCCTGCGGGACGCGTCGTACGAGGTCACCGTGCCGGACTGGGTGGGCGAGCCGGGTCTGGAGCGCATCGAGGCTCCGAAGGCCGCGCGCCGGCGCAAGTCGCTGGCCCGCCGGGTGGCGCGGCGCTTACGCACTCACGTGCGATGCCGCGCCCTCGTACTGAAAGGGGGCTCGTGAGCGTACTTTTCCGCGCCCCCCGAGCGCGCCGATCCGCCCACTCAAGGTGACCATCAGCGGGCCGCAGCGGGAATCGTAGGTAAAATCGTGCCGTCGGGCGACGCCCGGGCAGCATCGCAATCAGAGCATGGGATAGGGATCGTGAAGGCTCTCGTACTGTCCGGCGGGGCGGGCACCCGTCTAAGGCCCATCACCCATACCAGCGCGAAACAGCTGGTCCCCGTGGCGAACAAGCCGGTGCTCTTCTACGGCCTGGAAGCCATCGCCGAGGCGGGTATCACCGAGGTCGGTGTGATCGTGGGGGACACCGCCGAGGAGATCCGCGAGGCGGTCGGCGACGGCTCCCAGTTCGGCATAAAGGTCACCTATCTGCGCCAGGACGCCCCCCTCGGCCTGGCGCACGCCGTGCTCATCGCCCGTGACTTCCTGGGCGACGACGATTTCGTGATGTACCTCGGTGACAACTTCATCGTCGGTGGCATCTCCGGTCTGGTGGACGCCTTCCGCGCGGACCGGCCCGACGCGCAGATCCTGCTGACGAAGGTCCCCAACCCGACCTCCTTCGGTGTGGCCGAACTCGACAGCAACGGCCGGGTGGTGGCCCTGGAGGAGAAGCCGAAGGAGCCGAAGAGCGATCTCGCGCTCGTCGGTGTCTATCTCTTCACCCCGGCCGTCCATGAGGCCGTGCGCTCCATCGAGCCCTCCTGGCGTGGCGAGTTGGAGATCACCCATGCCATCCAGTGGCTGATCGACCAGAAGCGCGACGTCCGCTCCACGACCATCTCCGGGTACTGGAAGGACACCGGCAACGTCAGCGACATGCTGGAGGTCAACCGCTCGGTGCTGGAGACCCTGGAGCCGTGCCGTGAAGGCACCGTCGACGCTGCCACGGAGATCATCGGGCGGGTCAGGATCGAGAAGGGCGCGCAGGTCACCGGCAGCCGCATCGTCGGTCCCGCGATCATCGGTGCGGGCACGGTGGTCAGCGACGCCTACATCGGTCCTTTCACCTCGGTCTCCGAGGGCTGCCGGATCGAGGACAGCGAAATCGAGTACTCCATCGTCCTGCGGGGCGCCTCCCTCACCGGCGTGCGCCGGGTGGAGGCGTCCCTGATCGGCCGCCATGTCGAGGTCACCCCCGCGCCCCGTAACCCCTCCGCCCACCGGCTCGTCCTCGGCGACCACAGCAAGGTGCAGATTTCCTCATGACGAATTCCGCGGCCCCCAGCCGCCCCACCAGGATCCTGGTCACCGGTGGTGCCGGCTTCATCGGCTCGCACTACGTCCGTACGGCGCTGGGCCCCCAGGGCCCCGGTGACGTCGAGATCACGGTGCTCGACAAGCTCACCTACGCGGGCAATCCCGCCAACCTCGACGAGGTCCGCGGCCATCCCGGATTCGCCTTCGTCCAGGGCGACATCTGCGATCCCGAGCTGGCCGCCAAACTGATGGCCGAGCACGACCAGGTGCTGCACTTCGCCGCCGAGTCGCATGTGGACCGCTCCATCGACGGCGGCGCGGAGTTCGTCCGCACGAACGTCGTGGGTACCCACACGCTGATCGACGCCGCGCACCGCGCGGGCGTCAAGACCTTCGTGCACATCTCCACCGACGAGGTCTACGGCTCGATCGACGAGGGCTCCTGGCAGGAGACCCACCCGCTGGAGCCCAACTCGCCGTATTCCTCGGCGAAGGCGTCCAGCGACCTGATCGCCCTCTCGTACCACCGCACCCATGACCTCGATGTGCGGGTGACCCGCTGTTCCAACAACTACGGGCACCACCACTTCCCCGAGAAGGTCATCCCGCTGTTCATCACGAACCTGCTGGACGGCAAGAAGGTCCCGCTGTACGGGGACGGGGGGAACGTCCGCGACTGGCTGCACATCGACGACCATGTCCAGGGCATCGAGCTGGTCCGTACGAAGGGCCGCGCCGGCCAGGTCTACAACATCGGCGGCGGTACGGAGCTCTCCAACAAGGAGCTGACCGGGCTGCTGCTGGAGGCATGCGGGGCGGACTGGGACACCAGCGTCGAGTACGTCACCGACCGCAAGGGCCACGACCGCCGCTACTCCGTCGACTGCGCCAAGATCCGCACGGAGCTGGGGTACGAGCCCCGCAAGGACTTCGCCACCGGCCTCGCGGAGACCGTCGAGTGGTACCGCGACAACCGCGCCTGGTGGGAGCCGCTGAAGGGGCGTGCGGCCCTGTGAGCGGCTGGCTCGTCACCGGGTCAGGCGGCATGCTCGGCCAGGATCTGCTGGCCGCGCTCGCCGCGGCCGGGGAGCGCGCGGCCGGCCTGGACCGTACCGCGCTGGACATCACGGACCCCGGCGCGGTGCGCGCCGCCCTGGAGGCGTACGCACCGGCCGTGGTGGTGAACTGCGCCGCTTGGACGGCCGTGGACGACGCCGAGGTCAAGGAGGCCGAGGCGCTCGCGGTCAACGGCGCGGGGCCCCGGGTCCTCGCTGAGGCGTGCAAGGCGTCGGGCGCGGTCCTCATCCAGCTCTCCACGGACTACGTCTTCGCCGGGGACGCGGAGACGCCGTACGGCGAGGAGGCCCCCACGGGGCCGCGCAGCGCCTACGGCCGCACCAAGCTGGCGGGGGAGCGCGCGGTGCTGGACACGCTCCCGGAGACCGGCTACGTGGTCCGTACGGCGTGGCTGTACGGCGTGGGCGGCGGCAACTTCGTCCGCACGATGATCCGGCTGGAGGGCGTCAAGGACACCCTGGACGTGGTCGACGACCAGTGCGGCCAGCCCACGTGGGCCGCTGACCTCGCCGGCCGGCTGGTCCTGCTCGGCAGGGCGGCGCTCGCGGGGACGGCTCCGGCCGGGGTCTATCACGGCACCAGCGGCGGCGAGACGACGTGGTTCGCGTTCACGCGGGAGATCTTCCGGCTGCTCGGCGCGGACCCCGAGCGGGTCCGTCCGACGACCAGTCAGGCCTTCGTACGGCCCGCTCCGAGGCCCGCGTACAGCGTGCTGGGACACGACCGGTGGAAACCCACAGGAATCGACCCGATCCGTGACTGGCGTTCCGCGCTCGCGGAGGCCCTTCCGGCGCTCGTCGAGGCAGACCGCCAAATGGGTGTTACCAACCAGTAGATGTTTACGTACAGGCCAGAGACCTACTAGGTTCACTGAGAATCAATCCCCTGGTTGTTGATTCTCAGTGAAGGGCCCCTTACGTGGATCGCCACGGCTTCCTGCGCCAACTGCACCGTGTTTACAAACCCCGCACCTATCTGGAGATCGGGGTCAATGACGGGCGCAGCCTGGCACTGTCCCGGGTTCCGTCGGTAGCTGTCGACCCGGCCTTCCGGGTGGTCACGGACATCAGCTGTGATGTCCACCTGGTCAAGGCCACCAGCGACGACTTCTTCGCCCGCAAAGATCCCCTGATCCATCTGCGCAATGGCCGTAACCCGTTCCGCGCACTGGCCCGCCGGGATCCGGTCAACCTCTTCGGCGGCGACCCGAAGCTGGAGCTGTCGTTCATCGACGGCATGCACCTGTTCGAGTACGCGCTGCGCGACTTCATGAACGTCGAGAAGCACTCCCGCTGGTCCAGTGTGATCGTCCTGGACGACATGCTGCCGCGGGACGTCGACGAGGCGGCGCGCGACCGGCACACGAAGTTCTGGGCCGGTGACGTCTACAAGGTGGCGCAGGTGCTGCGGCGCTTCCGCCCCGACCTGCTGGTGGTCGACGTCGACACCGCGCCGACCGGGGTGGTGGCCATCTTCGGCGCCAACCCCGACAACGTCGTGCTGAAGAACGCGTACGACAAGATCATCGAGGAGTACGTCGTTCCGGACCCGCAGGACGTGCCCGACGAGGTGCTGGTCCGTAAGAACGCCGTACAGCCCGAGGCGCTGCTCGGCGCCGACTTCTGGCCCGGCCTGATCCGCGCCCGCAATCTGCGCCGCTCCCGGTCGGCCTTCGCGCCGCTGCGCAAGCAGATCGAATCGGTCCTGAGCTGACGCGCACGTATTGAAGGAAGGGGCCTGAGCGATCCTGGATCGCTCAGGCCCCTTCCGTATGCCGCTCAAGCCCGTCCCGGTGGGGGTCAGCCGAGGGCGGCCAGCTGCGCGTAGTACGCCCGGCAGTCCTCGTACGACGGAAGCAGGCCCTGGGCCTCGGCCTCCGCGAGGGTCGGGGCGACCGCGTCCTTGTCGGACAGCAGCGGGGTGATGCCCTCGGGCCACTCGATACCGATCGCCGGATCCAGCGGGTTGAGGCCGTGCTCGCGCCCGGGGGCGTACCCCGTGGAACAGAGATAGATCACCGTCGCGTCGTCGGTCAGCGCCATGAAGGCATGGCCGAGCCCTTCCGCCAGATAGACGGAGTGGTGGTCCACGTCGTCGAGCCGCACGGCTTCCCACTGCCGGTAGGTCGGCGAGCCGACCCGGATGTCCACGATGACGTCGAGCACCGCGCCGCGCACACACTTCACGTACTTGGCCTGGCTGGGAGGCACATCGGCGAAGTGGATGCCCCGCAGTGTGCCGCGGCTGGAGATGGAGCAGTTGGCCTGGGCGAGGTGCAGCGGGTGGCCGGCCGCCTCGGTGACGTCGGGGGTCTTGAACCACTCGTGGAAGCTGCCACGGCTGTCCGGGAAGACCTTCGGTTCATGCACCCAGGCGCCTTCGACGGAGAGCTGCCGCATGTGATCACGTCCTTGTTCTGTTGTCCGGGAAAACGAGGGCCGGTCGGAGCGGCCGGTGGAGGAGCCGGTGGAGCGGCCGGTCAGATGAGGGCGGCGAGACGGCGCACCTTCTTGCGCGCCGACGGGGGGAGACGGCGCAGGATCGGGCCGCCGGCCAGGCTGAGCAGCCGCTTCACCGCCGCTCTGCGGCGCTTGACCGTCACCACCCGGACCAGCAGGGGGTCGACCACGGGCAGACCGCTCTGGTCCAGCCGGATCCGGCCGTCGCCGGTCACGGGCACCTCGCAGAGCGGCAGCCCGGGGTTCCCCTCGCCGTCCAGCCGTACCGACAGCCGCGCGGTACCGACGGGCAGGCCGGGCACGCGGGCGGGGATCCGGACGTGGGCCCGTCCGTGATCGGGGCGCAGCGTGCCGGGCACCGTCCTCGTGACCCCGTCCGCGGAGGTCAGCTCCAACTCGACGGCCCAGGAGCCGGACTTGGTGCCGGTGAACACGTCGAGGCGCAGCTCCTGGCGGCTGCCCGGCATCCGGAGCACGGGACGGTCGGCGAGGTAGACGGCCAGTTTCTTGGCGCGGCCCGCGACATCGAAGGTGAGGTTGCCGTGCGGGTCGGTGAAGTACGGGATGACCGGACGGGCGGGCGAACCGAGCAGCGCCGGCAGGCACTTGGCGTCCACCTGCGGCGCGCGGTCGGCGCCGAGCCGCGCCTTCCGTACGAGCCCGAGGCCGCGCAGCGGCACCCAGACGTCCCAGAAACCGCGGGAGACTTTGCCGCGGCCCTTGACCGCTTCGCTGGTCACCTGGCCGGTGCCGTGCAGCACGACCTCGTACGTGTCGTCCCCCAGCGCCTCGATCTCGGTGGTGTACGTGGCGGGGCACGGCCACTCGACCGCGCTCTCCCGGTTGCGCAGCGAGATCTCGCCCTTGAAGCCGCCCAAGTCGTCGGTGACGTCGAGCAGTTCACCGTCCGGCAGTAGCCCCTCGGTGATGTCCGGGTGCAGGAAGTACCGCTCGTCGCGGCGGATGAGGCGCAGCGGCTCCCGGTCGTCGCCGTGGACCAGCCGGCCGGTCACGGAGAGCGCGACCTTGCCGTCCTGCTGCCAGTCGAAGTCCTCCAGCCGGGCCACGCCCTTCACCGACTTGGCGAAGCGGGCGGTCTTCAGCAGCCCCTCGCGGTCGTCGGCGCGCAACTGGGTGGAGCGCAGCCGGGTCAGTGAGCCGAGTCCGTCGTGCACACCGTCATGCATGAACTCGGCGGCGAGCGGGCGGATCGCCTCGCACATCTCGTCGAGGTGCTCGCGCGGGTAGCCGAGGACGCTCGGTTCGCTCAGCCGGCCGAGCATCTCGACCCGGTAGAAGCGCCGCAGCAGGCGGTCCCGGAATTCACCCGGTTCAGTGTTGTCGACGACGACCTGCAGGACCTCGCGGAGGTTGCCGTAGTAGCCGGCCGGCACGAGCTTCGCCGAACCCGCGTTCTGTCCGTCGTCCCGCTTCGAATAGTAGTAGCAGGTGTAATTCCCCAGAATCGAGACCACCTTGGCGGGGAAATACGCCTGCATCATGTACAGCTGGTCCTCGAGGCGGCGCTTTCCCTCGGGGTACGCGATGTTGTTCTCGCGCAGGAACTGGGTGCGGAACATCTTGTGCGGGGTGAGGCTGTCGTACAACGGAGCATTGCTCAGGTCGCACTTCTCGCGGTTCACCCGGAAAACGCCGTGCGGGACACCGCGGAAATTGGACGCGACCTTGCCGATGACAATGTCGGAGCCGTTGCGGTTCCCCATCTCGTACATCCGCCGCAGAGCGTCGGACGCCAGGTGGTCGTCATGATCCACGAACTGGACGTACTCTCCCTTCGCCTCGGACACCCCGATGTTCCTGGGCTTGCCGGGCCAGCCCGAGTTGGGGATGTGGATCACCCGGAAATGGGGATGCTCGGCCGACAGCTTGTCCAGACGTTCGGGGCTGTCGTCCGTCGAGCCGTCGTCGACGAAGAGCACCTCGAATTCCTCGGCCGGCAGCGTCTGGGCCAGCAGCGAATCGATGCAGGGGTCGATGTACTTACCCGGGTTGTACACCGGAATGACGACGCTCACTTTTACTGACATTGCTGAAAGCTCATCTCGTGTGTGGTTGCCCAGGGTTCTGTACGCGGGGAAGGAGTCGCCGCCGTCTGCGAAGTGCGAGGCACCGCTGATGGCCAGCCTATCTCTGCGCGCGGCAGCGATGTTTCCCGACCGTTGTCTCACCCGTGTTACACCTGACAGACTGTCGTTACCTCCGTTCGGTTGTGCGGATGGCTCATATTTGACCAGCGAGGTGGGCGTGTCGGCCGCCGTCCCACCCACTGAAAAGGCCCGCCGTCCCAGGTCACCGCTCGCGTACGCTGACCGGCCGGGAGGCAGCCCGACAGTGAGAGCAGAGGCAGAGCACGTGGCAGCGGCACGGCAGGACGTAGTGGCGGGCGCTCGCAGGATCGTCGTCAAGGTCGGCTCCTCCTCGCTCACCACCGCCTCGGGAGGGCTCGACGCCGACCGGGTGGACGCCCTGGTCGACGCTCTCGCCACGGTCCGCGGTGCCGGGGCCGGTGAGAACGCGGCGGAGAAGGAGATCGTGCTGGTGTCCAGCGGCGCCATCGCCGCCGGGCTCGCGCCGCTCGGTCTGCCCGGCCGCCCCAAGGACCTGGCCCGCCAGCAGGCCGCGGCCAGCGTCGGACAGGGGCTGCTGGTCGCCCGCTACACCGCCTCCTTCGCCCGCTACGGGGTACGCGTCGGACAGGTGCTCCTCACCACGGACGACACCAGCCGCCGGGCCCACTACCGCAACGCCTACCGCACCCTCGACCAGCTGCTCGGCATGGGCGCCGTGCCCGTCGTCAACGAGAACGACACCGTCGCCACCGACGAGATCCGCTTCGGCGACAACGACCGGCTGGCCGCCCTCGTCGCCCATCTCGTACGGGCCGA
This sequence comes from Streptomyces sp. NPDC058198, assembly GCF_042882605.1. NCBI lineage: Bacteria > Bacillati > Actinomycetota > Actinomycetes > Kitasatosporales > Streptomycetaceae > Streptomyces > Streptomyces sp. NPDC058198. Next base: position 54,209 of record NZ_JBHVVP010000005.1, on the reverse strand, counting down.
TCTGCTCGTCCTGCTCTCCGACGTCGACGGGCTGTACGACGGCGACCCGAGCAAGCCGGGCACCTCCCGGATCGCCGAGGTGCGCGGCCCCGCCGAACTGGTGGGTGTCTCCCTCGGCAGCGCCGGCAAGGCGGGACTCGGCACCGGCGGCATGGTCACCAAGGTCGAGGCCGCCAGGATCGCCGCCGCGGCCGGCGTGCCCGTGGTGCTGACCTCCGCCAGCCGCGCCGCCGACGCCCTCGCGGGCCGCGACACCGGCACGTACTTCCACAGCACGGGACGCCGCTCCGCCGGCCGGCTGCTCTGGCTCGCCCACGCCTCCACCCCGCAGGGCGCGCTCACCCTGGACGACGGCGCGGTACGGGCCGTCGTCGAGCGCCGCACCTCACTGCTGCCGGCCGGAATCGCCGCCGTCGAGGGCGAGTTCAGCGCCGGCGACCCGGTGGAGCTGCGGGACACGGCGGGCCGCGCCGTCGCCCGTGGCCTGGTCAACTTCGACGCCAAGGAGATCCCCCAGCTGCTCGGCCGCTCCACCCGGGAGCTGGCGCGCGAGCTGGGCCCCGCCTATGAACGCGAGGTCGTGCACAGAGACGATCTCGTCATCCTGCATCCTTGACCGAACCCCTGAAACGGCTGAAACCCCGGCCTTTGAACAGGGACCTTCACCAAAACCGCCCCACATCCTGCCCGGGACTGGTCAACTTTGTCCCACGGGTACACACGGGGTACAGCACGACGAGCATCAACAGGAGGCCGCTGGTGAGACGAGCGCGCCCGGGTGCGGTGACCCGAGCTACCGGGGGCAGCGCCCACGCCCGCAGGGCAGTGGGCGAAGAACGTGCCCTGACCAGTGTCGAAGCGGGGGAAGACTTCGACGAAGAGCGACAGCGGGAGGCCGGATCGAGGACGGACGCGCGCGGCGGGGGGCGGCGCCCGGCGTCCAAGCTGTGGCATATCACGCTCAGTGTCTCGGGCGCAGACGCTCCGCTGACGGAGGTCCGGCGTGGCCTGGAACAGCTGGCCCATGACCACCCTTTCCTGCTGACCAGCCGGTACGCCCGCGACCACGCGGAGATCCGCTACTGGGAGGAGGCCCGGGACCTGCACGACGCCGCCGCGGTGGCGCTGCGGCTCTGGGGCGAACACCGGTCGAGCGCGAAGCTGCCGCCGTGGGAGATCGTGGGTCTCGAGGTCATCGACCGCGAGACGTACCACCAGCGCATCGCCGAGGGCTACGGCCCGCCGCCGGCGGCGGGCGTGGGCGTTCATCCGTTCTGAGCTCATCCGTTCCTATATGACGGCCGGCCGTTCTGATCCGAGGGCCGTCTCCGCCGAAGTGTCTCGCAGTACGGAATACGTGCGGAATGCCCGCAGGAGGCGCATTACCCTGCGGGCATGACCTCGCTCTCGCCGTACGACAACCTCTCCCCGGTCGCCAGGGCCGCCTACCGGTCCCGCGCCGCGGCCGCCGATATCGCGCCGCTGCCACGCGGGGCCAAGGACGACGCACTGCTGGCGGTCGCGGACGCGCTGGAGGTCCGTACGCACGAGATCGTCACGGCCAACGCGGAGGACGTCGCACGCGCCCGGGAGGCCGGCACCGGTGAGTCGGTCATCGACCGGCTGACGCTGACGCCGGAGCGGGTGCGGGCCATCGCCGCGGATGTTCGGGACGTGGCGGCGCTGCCCGACCCGGTGGGTGAGGTCGTACGCGGTTCGACGCTGCCCAACGGGATCGATCTGCGCCAGGTACGGGTGCCGCTCGGCGTGGTCGGGATCATCTACGAGGCCCGCCCCAATGTCACCGTGGACGCCGCCGCCCTCTGTCTGAAGTCGGGCAACGCCGTCCTGCTGCGGGGGTCCTCCTCGGCGATCTCCTCCAACACCGCGCTCGTGCGCGTGCTGCGCGACGCCATCGGCGGGGCCGGGCTGCCCGCCGACGCCGTACAGCTCGTGCCCGGCGAGGGCCGGGACGCCGTACGGGAGCTGACGCGGGCGCGCGGTCTGGTCGACGTACTGATCCCGCGCGGCGGCGCCTCCCTGATCCGTACGGTCGTCGAGGAGTCCACCGTCCCCGTGATCGAGACCGGCACCGGTAACTGCCATGTGTACGTGGACGCCGAGACCGATCTCGACATGGCCGTGAACATCCTGATCAACTCCAAGGCGCAGCGGCCCAGCGTCTGCAACGCGGCCGAGACGCTCCTCGTCCACCAGGACATTGCGGCCGCGTTCGTGCCGCGCGCGCTGGACGCCCTCGCCGACGCCGGGGTCACGGTGCACGCGGACGAGCGGGTGCTCGCGTACGGCGAAGGGACGAAGGCGACGGTCGTGGCGGCCACCGCCGACGACTGGGAGACCGAGTACCTCTCGTACGACATCGCCGCCGCGGTCGTGGATTCGCTGGACGCGGCCGTCGCCCATATCCGGCTCTGGTCCTCCGGCCACACGGAGGCGATCGTCACCACCTCGCAGGCCGCGGCCCGCCGATTCACCCAATTGGTCGATTCCACGACGGTCGCTGTCAACGCGTCCACCCGCTTCACGGACGGTGGCCAGTTCGGCTTCGGCGCCGAGATCGGGATCTCCACCCAGAAGCTGCACGCGCGCGGGCCGATGGGGCTGCCGGAGCTGACCTCCACGAAGTACATCGTGACCGGCGACGGTCACACACGGTAGGCGACGGGGTGGCGCGGGCCCCGTCCAGGAGCGCTGAACTCCGGAACGGCGAATTTGGGAGAGTCCGGACTCCGCCTGCCCAAAACCACCTCCCAGGCTTACTCTGAAGAGGTGCCGGACGACGTGGGGGGCAGGCCGTTCCCGGACGGCTGGGAGCCCGACGACGACCGCGGAGGCGCGGACGAGGACTTCGCCTCCGTGGTGTTCGACGAGGACTTCGTCCGGTCCGCCACCCTCCATGAACCCTCCGCCGTGGAACGGCTGCTGGCCGCCGCCCAGGCGCGCGCCGAGGCCGAGGCGGCCCGGGCGCGGGCCGGCGGGGGACCGCCCGAGGACGAGCTGTACGACGAGCTCTACGGGCACGGGGGATACGGCAGGGACGGCGCCTACGACGGCGACTACGACCCCGACGACCCCGATGAGGACAGAGGACCGTACGGACGCCACGGCGGCGCTCTGCGCCCCTATCGCGGCACCGCCCGCTGGCACCGCCCGGTCGCCTGGCTGCTCGCCCTGCTGATGGGGATCGGGATGGTCGCCCTCGCCTTCACGGCCGTCTACCGCGGGGCCTCCAGCGGCAACGAGGACCAGGTGCCGCAGCCCGCCACGAGCGGCATCGACATCCCCGGCTCGATCCGGCCCTCGTCCTCTGTGGACTACACCGCGCCGGCGGTGTCCGCGGTGCCGCGCACGCCGTGAACCCTCCCCGGATTCCCGGACACACCCTGAACGGCTGAGCGTGGCCCGAGCGGAACTCGGCCGACAGCTCAGCGTTTATGTTCGGCTCCCCCGACCTACTCTGAAGGTATGGCAGGGCGCGGAGATCCACCCGAAGGGGAACCGGAGGGGCTCCCCGGCGGTGGTGACGACGAGGAGTACCGGTCCGTCGTCTTCGACGAATCGTTCATCCGCGCTGCCCGTCTCCAGGAGTTCTCCGCGCGGGAACGGATGCGTGACCATGACCACCACGCCGTCCGGCGGGTACCCCCGCAGCCGCCGAAGAGACGTATCAGGAGGGGCTCCAGGCAGCTTCTGCTGCTCGTTCTGGTGATGGTGCTGGCGTTCGGTACGGCGATCTTCCTGGGCGTCCGCAGTCCGTACCGGCCGCAGACCGGCCGCGCCGTGGAGCAGCTGCGGATGGCGGTGGTCCCGCTGTCCCCGCAGGGGCGGGTGCCGGGCGGCGCCCCTGACGACCTCTTCGCGCACAGCCCCGCCGCGCAGTTCCGGGTGGGGGGCGCCGGGATCACGCTGCCCGCCGCCCGCGACACCGGGGGCTTCTCGGAGGGCCAGGTGATGTCCGCGCTGGCCACCGTCAAGGACTATCTCGTGGCGTCCTCGCTCGATCCGGACGTCCTCGCGGGCCGTACCGTGCGAGCCGTACGGGTGCTGCTCGACCCGGACCAGCTGGTGCAGTTCGACCGCAGCTTCACCGCCCCGGCCGACGACGGCCGGCACGCGCCGGCTGGCTGGCTGGTGCGCTTCGACGCGGCGAAGGTGGCGCCGGCCGACGACCAGGTGCGCGTACACGGCACGCTGCGCTACCAGGAGTCGAAGCCCGGGACGCTCGAAGTGGTCTCGGACCATGTCTTCGTCTACGCGCTGCGGCCGGCCGGATCCGCCGCACAGCCGGTGCGGGACGCCTCGCTGTTCACCGTCCGGCGGGAGCTGCGCTTTCAGTTCGACCGCGACGATCTGCAGAGACACCGCGCGGAACTGCTGGTCAGTGAGGTCCAGGCAGGGCCGCAGGCCTGCTCGGCCGAGGCGCCGAGGACGCTGCGTCCGCTGCTGGCGGGTGAGCGGGCGGACCCCGGTGACCCGGTCGGCACCGACCCGTACCTGACGGGCCGTTCCGACGCCGCGCTCTGCGGCTCCCTGGCCCGTTCCGCGGAGCCGAGCCCGGCCGCCTGAGTGCGGCGGCCGGGCTCCTGTGGCCGGTGGTTGGTGGCCGGTGCCGGGTCCTTGACCGGGTCAGGCCGGGTCCTGGCCGGTCTCGCCCGTGGGGCGGTTGCTGTTCCCGTTTCCGTTGGACGTACCGCCACCGCCGCCGCCCGCGAACCGGTCGCGCAGCTTGCCGCCCAGGTCGCCCGCGCCGCCCGCGATGTCGCCGACCAGCTTCATCAGCGGGTCCTTGCTGCTGCGGACCGAGTCCGCGTAGTGCGCGGCGGAGTCACGGAAGGAATCCGAGACCGAGGCGTCCTTGTCCTCGTCGCGGCGCGGGTAGTGGCCGTCCATGATCCGCTGGTAGTCGCGGCTCTCCGCCCACTTCTTCAGCTCGGCGGCGCGCACGGTCGTGAAGGGGTGCGTACGCGGCAGCACATTCAGGATCTTGAGCACGGAGTCGCGCAGATCGCCGCCCGACTCGTACTCCGCGGCCTGCTCCAGGAACGCGTCCACGTTCATCTCGTGCAGATGGTTGCCACCGGCGATCTTCATCAGACCGCGCATCGAGGCCCGCAGATCCTGCCCGACCAGCAGCCCCGCCCGGTCCGCCGACAGCTCCGACTTACGGAACCACTCCCGCAGCGCCGTCACGATCGCCATGATCGCGACATTGCCCAGCGGGATCCAGGCGACCTTGAGCGCGAGGTTCGTGAGGAAGAGCAGGATCGTGCGGTAGACGGAGTGGCCGGAGAGCGCGTGGCCCACCTCATGGCCCACGACCGCGCGCATCTCCTCCTCGTCGAGCAGCTCCACCAGACCGGTGGTCACCACGATGAGCGGCTCGTCGAGGCCGATGCACATCGCGTTGGGCCGGGGATCCTGGGCCACGTACATCGTGGGGACCTTCTCCAGGTCCAGGAGGTAGCAGGCGTCCCGCAGCATGGCGTGCAGATGCGCGAACTGGGCGTCGCTGACCCGCACGGAGTCGGAGAGGAAGAGCAGCCTCAGGCTCCGCTCGGGAAGCAGCGCGCTCAGGGCCTTGAACACCGTGTCGAAACCGCTGAGCTTGCGCAGGGCGACCAGCGCCGAGCGGTCCGCGGGGTGTTCGTAGGCCCGCGAGGAAATGCCCGGGAAGCGCTTGCGCTGCCTGCTGGGCACATTCTCGTGGCTGGCTGCCTCGTGGCTGTCTTCGGTCATGGATGTCCCCTGTTCGTACGAGTCCAAGGCCCGTCCCCCTGACGAACCCCACATTAGGTGCTGGAGCTACCGTGTGCCGGGGGCCTGTGGCTGCGTTCCCCGGGGGAGAACCCCGGGCCTCAGCCGGAAAGAACCGAGGAGCACACCCGCCATGCAGGAAACCGCCACACTGCTCGCCGCGGTATCGGATCAGCAGGGACCGGGCAATACGCTGCGGATCGTGCTGCTCGCCTCGATCGTCGGAGTCGCCCTGCTCGCCTGGTTCCTGCTGCGCGGATACCGCGACAACGATCACAACGACTGAGTCGGCGTGAGCGTGCCCGGAGGGCCCGCATACGATGTGGGCGAAGTCCCCGCTACGACTCCCGCTACGACTCCCGATCGATAGGGCCTGCTGAAGATGAGCCTCACCGGCACCGCCGCCACCCTGGTCACGCTCGCCGAGGGCGGCGAAGGCGGCAACCACGAAAGCCTCAGCCCGTACCTCACCGGCGGCGGCGCGCTGTTCGCGCTGCTTCTGCTGCTGTGGATCACCACCCGCTTCAACCGCGACCGCTGAGGCCGGGCCGTAACCCCATGCCAGTAGGCTCTGGACGCATGGGAGAGCAGCAAGCGCCTACCGACCCCGGATCCGGTCGCGGCAACCGCCGACTCGGCGTGATGGGCGGGACATTCGACCCGATCCATCATGGACACCTGGTGGCGGCCAGTGAAGTGGCCGCCCTGTTCCACCTCGACGAGGTGGTCTTCGTGCCGACCGGGCAGCCGTGGCAGAAGAGCCAGCGGGCGGTCTCCCCGGCGGAGGACCGCTATCTGATGACGGTCATCGCCACGGCGTCGAACCCGCAATTCTCCGTCAGCCGCAGCGACCTCGACCGCGGCGGGCCGACGTACACGATCGACACGCTGCGGGATCTGCGGGCCGTCCACGCCGACGCGGACCTCTTCTTCATCACCGGGGCCGACGCGCTCTCGCAGATTCTGAGCTGGCGGGATCACGAAGAGCTGTTCTCGCTCGCCCACTTCATCGGTGTGACCCGGCCGGGCCATGATCTGACGGACGACGGGCTGCCCAAGGGCGGGGTCTCCCTGGTGGAGGTTCCGGCGCTGGCGATCTCGTCGACCGACTGCCGGGAGAGGGTCGCGAAGGGCGATCCGGTCTGGTACCTCGTGCCGGACGGTGTGGTGCGCTACATCGACAAGCGGCAGTTGTACCGCGGCGCATGAGCCACGGAGAGGGGCACCGGTGAACGACCAGCAGCAGCCGTACGACCCGTACGACCCGTATTACGCGCAGCCCCGGATCGTCGGGTACGACGAGTACGGGCAGCCGGTGTACCAGCAGGTCCAGCCACAGCAGCAGTACGACGCCTACGGGCAGCCGCAACAGCAGCAGCAACAGGGGCAGCAGGGGCAGCAACAGGGGTACGGATACGACCCGTACGCCGAGCCTCAGCAAACGCAACAACCGCAGCAGCCCCAGCAGCAGTACGACCCCTATGGGCAGCAGCAGCAGCCGCAGTCGCAGGGGTATGGATACGACGGCTACGGCTACGACACCGGACAGCAGCCCGCGTACGACACGGGACAGCAGCAGCCCGTGGTGGTCGACACCACGCAGCAGTGGAACATCCCACAGCAACAGCAACAGCAACAGCAACAGCAACGGCAGCCCGCGCCCGACGCGGTCGAGGAGCCGGCGCCCCCGCAGGCCGCCGTACCCGAGCAGCGGCGCCCCGCCGCCGAGGACCGCGACTACCGGACCGAGCAGTTCTCCTTCATCGAGGAGCCCGACGAGGACTCCGAAGACGTCATCGACTGGCTCAAGTTCACCGAGAGCCGCTCCGAGCGGCGCGAGGAGGCCAAGCGCCGCGGCCGTACCCGGGTCGTGGCCCTGGTCGTCGTCCTCGCCCTGGCTCTCGCCGGAGGCGTCGGCTACCTCTGGTACGCGGGCAAGCTGCCCGGGACCTCCGCCGCGGAGGAGGCGCAGAGCACCGCCACGGGACCGCAGAAGCGCGATGTGATCGTGGTCCATCTGCACAACACCAAGCAGAAGGGCACCTCCACGGCGCTGCTGGTCAACAACTCCACGACCGGCCAGGGCACCACCGTCCTGCTGCCCAACTCCCTCTCCGTCGCCGACGACGAGGGCATCTCCACCACCCTCGGCAAATCCGTCGACGAGGACGGCTCCGACGGCACCCGCGAGTCCATCGGCACCCTGCTCGGCACCGACATCTCCGGCACCTGGCGGCTCGACACCCCGTACCTGGACAATCTCGTGGAGCTGGTCGGCACGATCGACCTGACCACCGACACCGAGGTGCCCGCCGCGAAGAAGGGCGAGCAGCCGGTCGTCAGGAAGGGCGAGAACCAGACGCTCAGCGGCCGGATGGCCGTCGCGTACGCCACGTACCGAGGGCCCGGTGAGCCGGAGGCCAAGCAGCTCCAGCGGTTCGGCCAGGTCCTCCAGGGTGTCCTGCGGAAGATCTCCGACGATCCGGGGGCCGCGACGATCACCGTCGAGACCCTGGCGCAGATCCTCGACCCCTCGCTGCCCGAGAAGGACCTCGGCGCCTCTCTCGCGAAGCTCGCCGAGCACGCCAAGAAGGGCGACTACAAGACGGAGGTCCTGCCCGTCCAGGCGAACGGCACCCTCAGCGAGCAGGCCACCGAAAGTGTGATCAAGGACATCCTGGGCGGCTCGGTGAGCGCGCCGGAGCAGGGCTCGGCCGTACGGGTCGGCGTGAAGAACGCCAGCGGTGACCAGGACGCGGCGGAGTCCGCCCGGATCTCCCTGGTGAACGGCGGCTATGGCTTCGTGGACGCGGGCACGGCGGGCGCGGTGACGTCGTCGCAGGTCACCTACGGTGACGCGGCGAAGAAGGCGGAGGCGGAAGAGGTCGCCAAGACCCTCGGTCTGCCGGTGAGCGCCGTGCAGAAGGGCAAGGCCGCGGCCAACGCCGATGTCTCCGTCGTCCTCGGTCAGGACTACAAGGTGAATTAAGCAGAGCCGGCCGGGGCGTCCCGCGCCCCGGCCGGCCCCGTTTTTATCGCCGCTTCTGTCGCCGTTTTTATCGTCGCGCTGGGTGTCGGCGGTCCGTGAGATCCTGGGGGTCTCCATGACCGCCGACGAAAGCCTGCCAGTGACCGCTACTGATCGTTCCATCGAGCTCGTCAACGCCGCCGCCCAGGCGGCCGCGGACCGGCTCGCGCACGACATCATCGCGTACGACGTCAGCGATGTGCTGTCGATCACCGATGCCTTCCTGCTCGCCTCCGCGCCCAACGACCGCCAGGTCAAGTCGATCGTCGACGAGATCGAGGAGCGGCTCCAGAAGGAGCTCGGCGCCAAGCCGGTGCGTCGTGAGGGCGACCGTGACGCCCGCTGGATCCTCCTCGACTACGTCGACATCGTCGTGCACGTGCAGCACAGCGAGGAGCGCGTCTTCTACGCCCTGGAGCGGCTGTGGAAGGACTGCCCCGAGCTGTCGCTGCCCGAGGACGCCGTCAAGACCCGGGGCAAGGCCCAGGAGCACGCCGGGATCGCCGGTGACGCGGACGGTGAGCTCAGCTGAACGGCAGCAAAGGCGGCAGGGGCCGCCGCATCGTCCTGTGGCGGCACGGCCAGACGGCCTGGAATCTGGAGCGCCGCTTCCAGGGCTCCACGGACATCGAGCTGACCGACACAGGTGTCGCCCAGGCGCATCGCGCCGCCCGGCTGCTGGCCTCCCTGAAGCCGGACGCGATCATCGCCTCCGACCTTCAGCGGGCCGTGGCCACGGCCGGTGAGCTGGCCGCGATCACCGGGCTCGACCTCTCGTACGACGCCGCTCTCCGCGAGACCTTCGCGGGCGACTGGCAGGGGCTGACCCACGAGGAGATCGTCGAGCGGTTCGGCGAGCAGTACGCGGCCTGGAAGCGCGGTGAGCCCGTGCGGCGCGGCGGCGGCGAGCTGGAGACCGAGGTCGCCGACCGGGCCGCGCCCGTGGTGCTCCACCACGCGGACAAGCTCCCCGACAACGGCACGCTCGTCGTGGTCAGCCACGGCGGCACGATCCGCACCACGATCGGCCGGCTGCTGGGCCTGGAGGCGCACCACTGGGAGGGGCTCGGCGGTCTCACGAACTGCTGCTGGTCCGTCCTCGGCGAGGGCGCCCGCGGCTGGCGACTGCTGGAACACAACGCCGGAACCCTCCCGGAACCGGTCCTCGGCGACGACGACTGAGCGGCCCCGGACGGCGACCGACCCGGATTTCACTTTCCGGCAGGTCGCAGGCTAAAGTTCTTCTTGTTCGCAGCGCGAAGCGCAGAGAACGCGAGGGGCTATAGCTCAGTTGGTAGAGCGCCTGCATGGCATGCAGGAGGTCAGGAGTTCAATTCTCCTTAGCTCCACAATCCGGATCCCGTCCCCACCAGGGGGCGGGATCTTTGGCGTGCGGTATGAGGCCGTACTGAGACGCTCTTTCAGGCTGCCCCCCTTGCCATGGCGTGGCAGAATCGGACGACCGGAGGGGGACGAAGGACCGGGCCGGGAGGGAGAGCGTCATTGTCCGCCAGCAGCATCGAGGAGTCCGATGGCCTGCTTGCCGCGGCGGAGGTGCGCAGCTGCCTCAGCTGTCCTTCGTGCGGATCGTCCCAGGTGGCCCAAGTACTCGGTGACAACGGCGGGATTTCCTACGTGTGCACGGCCTGCGGCCACAGCTGGAGCTGAGTGATGGGTGCACACAGGCGTAAATGCGACTGGTGTGGCGGTGGTACGCCGATCGTCCGGGACATGGATCCGCTCAACCTCGAGTACCAGTACTGGTGCGAGGAGTGCGCGCTGGCGCTGATCATAAAAGGCGACCCCATCGAGACGTACCGGGAGCTGGAGGGGGAGCCGATCTACGGCCGTCTCCTTGAGGAACACTGCACGCTCAAGCGGTTCTACTCGTTCGCGACGGCCTGATCCGACCGGCCTGACCCGACCGGCCCGCCCCGGCCCGCCCGAGCTGTGCGGCCACGTACCCGATCAGGGCCGCGGCCGTCAGCGGATAGAGGGCGGACAGCGCCATCTGGGCCCCGCTCTGGGCCAGTTCGAGCCGGCCGGGTCCGTGCGGCACCCACCACAGGGCGAACGAACAGAAGACCAGGCCCGCCGCGACCGCCCACCGGGCCCCGGCGCGCACCGCGAGGAACAGCACCGTCGGCACACACCACACCCAGTGGTGCGACCAGGAGACCGGGCTGATCAGCAGCGCCGTCGCCGCGCAGGCCACCAGCGCCCCGGCGCGCTCCCCGCGCAGCGCCGCCATGACCGCCACCGCGAGGCCCGCCACCGCCACCCCGGCCGCCGCGACGGCCCACCAGAGCCCCGGATCGCCGGTGTGCAGGAGCCGGGCCAGCACCCCGCGCAGCGACTGGTTGGCGGTGTCCTCCGCGTGGCCCACCCGGCCCGTCTCGAAAAGAGCCCCGGTCCAGAAGCGGTACGAGTCGTGCGGCAGGACGGCGGCGGCCGCGAGTGTCGCGCCGGTGAAGACCGCGGCCGCCGTCGAGGCCTGCCGCAGCCACGGGTTCCAGCCGGCGCCCCGCGCCCGTACCAGCCCGGCGATCAGCAGCAGGACGGCGAAGAGCGCGGGGGTCAGCTTGACCGCGGCCGCGAAGCCGATCCCCGCCCCCGCCCAGCGGTGTCCGTCCCGGCGCGAGAGATCCCACAGCACCGCCGCGGCGAGCAGCAGATTGATCTGCCCGTAGCGCAGCGTCGTCCAGACCGGCTCGCACCAGACGGCGAGCGCGGCCACCCACAGGGTGGTGACCCGGAGCGCGGCCTCCGTAGGAAGCCGGCCCGTTCCGTGGAACACCAGCCGCAGGGAGAGCCGTACGAACACGACCAGGAGCAGCAGATTGCCGAAGGTGGCGAGCGTACGCAGCTCGGGAACGCCGGGCAGGGTGAGCGGGGTGAACAGGAGGGCGGCGAACGGCGGGTAGGTCGTGGGGAGTCGGGCGGCGGTCGCCCGCATCGCGTAGAGATCCTGGCCGTCGAGCACCGTACGGCCCTCCGCGCGGTACACCATCAGGTCGATCATCGAGACCCCCGCGACGCGCTGCGCCGTCCAGAACGCGGCGAAGGACAGCAGACAGACCGAGGCGGCCAGCAGGAAGGAGCGCCGGTCGGACGCGCTCCTGAGGGTGGTCGGTGCGAGTACGGAGAGGGTCACGAAGGGCGACAGTACCGGGCGTATCCGTACAGACCGGAATCGAGTTGGTAGTCGGCCGGATGGACCGTGTAATGTTGGCGATGCCGCCGAGGGGTGATCCCGGAGAGCGGCGCATCGCACGGGGCTATAGCTCAGTTGGTAGAGCGCCTGCATGGCATGCAGGAGGTCAGGAGTTCAATTCTCCTTAGCTCCACAGGTTCTGAACGACGAGAAGCGGGGCCTACCACAAGGTTTGCCCCCGGCTCGGGGGGTGGGGGGCGCCCGCCACCGCGGC
>NZ_JBHVVP010000005.1:0-41968 GCF_042882605.1 Streptomyces sp. NPDC058198 | reverse complement strand
TTTTTTGCTCGCGCGCTGCCCTGGATGTCCGGTGTTCTGCTGAAAATTCCCCTTTCCCCCCACCGTTCCCCCCCCCCGACCCGGCCCCACCCCTACGCGCCGCCCCCGCTTCTCGTCGTGTGGGGTGACCGCTCAACCGCGGCCGGGGCCCAGGGCCTTGCGGCCGACGGACGGGAGCGCCGGCGCGGGCCTCTCGGGCGCCGGCTGCTCGATACGGAGCGCGAGCGCGGGACAGCGGCGCACGGCGCGCTGGGCGCGCCCCCGCAGATGCATCGGAACGGACGCGTCCGCGAGCGCCGGATAGCCGTCGGGGCCCAGCCGGATCAGCTCGGGCACGATGTCCGCGCAGAGGCCGTGCCCCTGGCAGAGCGTCCAGTCCACGGCCAGCTTCTCGCCGCTCGGGATGGACTCCTCCGCGTCCTGGTACCCGGGGCCCGGCAGCGGCAGCACACCGGTCGTCTCGCGCCCGCAGCCCCCGTCCAGCACATGCGCGGCGAGATCGTCCGTGAACGCCGACAGGGTGGAGGCGAAGAAGCGTGCGGAGCCGTCCGGGTGCTTGCAGGCGCCCCGGCCCTTGACCGCCTGGGTCACCGCGCGCAGCGCCTCCAGGGCGGCCGGGCCGCCGCCGTTGATGACATCCGACAGACCGCCCGCGGCGGCCGGCAGACCGAGCTTGCAGGGGCCGCACTGGCCGGCCGTCTCGGCGGCGAGCCAGTTGGCGACCCGGAGCGCCTCACCCAGCGGACAGGTCTCGGGACCGATCGGCAGGATCGCGCCCGCGCCCAGCGAACCGCCCACGGCCGCGAGGGAGTCGCGTGAGATGACGGCCTCATGGGCGGCCACCGCGTCGATCCAGTTGCCGTGGTAGCCGCCGGTCAGCACGCCCTGGGGGAGCGGCGGGGCGCCGGCCATCTGTAGGACGTACCGCAGCGGCACCCCCGTCGGCACCTCGACGACCATGGGACGGGCGACCGCGCCCGAGACGGTGAGCAGGACCGTGCCGGGCTCGCTGTCGAGGCCGGTGTGGCCGTAGCGGCGGGCGCCGATCCGGGCGCCGACGGCCAGCTGGGCGTAGGTCTCGGCGTTGGACAGCAGTGTCGGGGCGCCGCCGACACCGGACTCCGCGGCGCGCTCACGGCGGCCGGGGGGCAGCGCGGGGCCGCCGCCCGCGGCGCGGATCACGGCGGACGCCTCGCCCGACACCATGCGCTCGGGGGTACGGACCACCCGCGCCCGCAGCTGCTGGCCGCGCCGGTCGGTCAGACCGCGCTCGGCGAGCGCCGCACGGATCGAGATCTCCGTGGAGTTACGGGTGACGGCGACGATCAGGGTGCGGGCGCCGAGCGCCTCGGCGGCCAGCAGCGCGCCGTCGAGGATGAGATGCGGCGCGCGGTTGAGCAGCACGGTGTCCTTGCGGCAGGCGGGCTCGCCCTCACTGCCGTTGATCACGACGACGGGCCGTACCCCGCGGCGGATCGAGGCCGTGGCGACGGCCCGCAGTTTCTTGCCGAAGGGAAAGCCGGCGCCGCCGCGGCCGCGCAGGGATATGTTCTCGGCGAGCTGCGCCAGCCGTTCGCCGGTCATCGGCTCCAGCGGTCCGTGCACCTTGAGATGCATGGCGAGGTCGAGGCGCTCGACCAGGTCGAAGCCCTGCGTCAGCTGGGGGAGGCCGACGACGCGGACTTCGGGGACATCGGGGAGAGGGGCGTTCACGGTCGGTCTCCTGCGGGTGCGTGCCAGGGTTCCCCGGCCGGGGGCGGATAGAGGGGGCCGGGCGAGGACGGAGGCGGCGAGGCCGGCCCCCGGCCGTCGGGGGCGGGGGCGGCGCCGGGGTCGTAGGCGGGGAGGGAGCCCGTGTCGTACGGGGGGAGGGGGCCGGTGTCGTAGGCGGGGGCGGAGCCCGTGTCGTACGCGGAGTCGGCCTGGTACGCCGGCAGGGCGCCGGTGCCGTACGGGGCGGCTCCGGGGCCGTACGCGGGTGTGGCGCCGGTGTCGTACGGAGGGACCGCGCCGCTGTCGTACACGGGTGTGGCACCGGTGTCGTACGGGACCGACGCGGGCGGAGCGAACGCCTGCGTGGGCACCGGCGGCGACGGCGCGGGCCAGGAACCCGGCCTGCCCGCCGGCTCGTCAGGGACGACCGGGAGTTCCTCGGTCAGGGGGATGCGCTCGGCGAGCGGTATCTCCCCGGCCGGCGACCCCGGGGACGGGGGCGGCACCGGCATCCGCACGGTCGGGTCGCCGCCCAGTGTGACCGCGCGATAGCCGGCGGAGATCCCCGTACCGGGCCCTGACAGCGGATCGGCGCCGAGACCTGACAGCGGATCGGCACCGAGACCGGCGAAGGAGTCGGTGACGCGGTCGGCCGGACGGTCATGAGGGGGCCGCGCCGCCTCGTACAGCGGCGGGGCGGGGGCGGCGAGCCGCCGTCGCGCACGCGGGGCTCCCAGCGGCTGCGCCGACATCGCCGGCTCCCGCTGGAGCCGCTGCTCGTACACGGGCGGCGGTGCGGCACCCGTGGCGCCGGGGAGCGGCTGTGCCGAGGGATCGCGGCGGGCCTGCTCGGGCTCCGGGATCTCACGGACGGCGCCGGTCAGCGCCCCGATCCGGTCGGCGATCCGGCGCTGGAGCGGGCGGGACAGGAGCCGCAGCGACACGGCCGCGGCGACCCCGGCGAGGGACAGGCAGTACAGGGTGGTCACCCAGACCGCCGGAGCGCGGCCCGCGTAGAGCCCGTGCACCAGGGCGAAGCACCAGGCCGGATAGGCCAGCATGTGCATCGCCCGCCAGCGGCCCGCGATGCGTCCCGGGGTGGCGAAGGCGCTGCGCAGCGCGCCGGTCGTGGCGGCGACGATCATCAGGAGCCCGGCGAGCGAACCGAACCCGATGAGGCCGTCCGTACCCGTGACACCGAGGCCGAACGGCACCAGCGCGCCGAGCAGCGCCACATGCCCGAGCGTGACCTTGACGGTGACGTGCAGCAGCAGAAAGCCGAGCGAGGCGACCGCCGTCGCCCGGTGGACGCCCTGGGCGAGGAGGCGGTGGCGCGGGGAGAGCAGCAGCCGGTCGGTGGCTATCAGGCCCCAGGCGACGGCCGCGGTCAGGGAGAGCAGCGACAGCACACCGGTGGTGAAGTCGAGTGCGGCGCGGAAGGCGTCGCCGCCTGCGACGGCGAGCACGGGTACCAGTACCAGCGCGGCGATGGTGACTCCGCCCTGAATCTGCCGGCTCATCCCCGGGTTCTGGTTGGACGATGAGCTGAACATGCGATGAGGGTTCATAGGGGGGCAACTCCGAATGGCTCGGGAAAGCGGTCCCGTTGCGGCATGCTAAGTCGAGCCATACCAGGCAGTGCGCGGTTTGCAGGTTTAACCGGGGGAAGGTGAGGCAACCGACTCTGGGGTTGCCCCGGATAGGGTCGATACGCGGAGTAAGGCGTACGCCCGAGCCTTCGTCCGCCCCCGCCGGCTCATGGAGTACCCCTTGCCAAGCCCCGTGCCCGCCCCCGCGCCCTGCCCCGTGCGGGCCGTCCGGGCCCTGCGGTACCCTGACGCCATGCGTGCCGTACGCCTTCTGCTTAGCGGGCCGTGCTGATCAGTCCCGACGGATGAAAGATCCGGTCGGAATCAGCGCGGCGTCCCCTCCTGTGTGAGGGGCCTTTTTCGTTCACCGACAGGCACGGTCATTCACGTCATTCACTGAATGGCAGAGCCGAATCCGCTGGCAGAGACGATCGATGGAGCCTTTGAGGATCATGAGCGAGACGAATTCCGCTGCCGCCGAGCCGGCCGCGCCGCACCGCTACACGGCTGCCATGGCCGCCGACATCGAGGCACGCTGGCAGGACTTCTGGGACGCCGAGGGCACGTACGAGGCGCCCAACCCCACGGGCGATCTGGCCGGTGACCCGGTCCTGGCCGCGAAGCCCAAAAAGTTCATCATGGACATGTTCCCGTATCCGTCCGGCGCGGGTCTGCATGTCGGGCACCCGCTGGGCTACATCGCCACCGACGTGTTCGCCCGCCACCAGCGCATGACCGGGCACAACGTCCTGCACACGCTGGGCTTCGACGCCTTCGGCCTGCCCGCCGAGCAGTACGCGGTGCAGACCGGCACGCATCCTCGGATCTCCACCGAGGCCAATATGGAGAACATGAAGGTCCAGCTGCGCCGGCTGGGCCTGGGCCACGACAAGCGCCGCTCCTTCGCGACGATCGACCCGGACTACTACAAGTGGACCCAGTGGATCTTCGTACAGATCTTCAACTCCTGGTACGACAAGGACGCGGACAAGGCCCGTCCCATCGACGAGCTGGTGGCGCTCTTCGAGAGCGGGGAGCGCGCGACGCCGGACGGGCGCCCCTGGAGTGAGCTGAGCGCGGAAGAGCGCGCCGGCGTCCTGGGCGACCACCGGCTGGCGTACGCCTCCGACGCCCCCGTCAACTGGTGTCCCGGTCTGGGCACCGTCCTGGCCAATGAGGAAGTCACCGCGGACGGCCGCTCCGAGCGCGGCAACTTCCCGGTGTTCAAGGCGAAGCTGCGCCAGTGGAACATGCGCATCACCGCCTACGCCGACCGGCTGCTGAACGATCTGGACGCGCTGGACTGGCCCGAGGCCATCAAGCTGCAGCAGCGCAACTGGATCGGGCGCAGCGAGGGCGCGCGCGTCGACTTCCCGGTCGGGGACACGGACGCCATCACCGTGTTCACCACCCGTCAGGACACCCTGTTCGGCGCCACGTACATGGTGCTGGCGCCGGAACACGACCTGGTCGAGAAGATCGTCCCGACCGCCTGGCCCGAGGGCACGCACGACGTATGGACGGGTGGTCACGCGACCCCCGCCGAGGCCGTCGGCGCGTACCGCAAGCAGGCCGTGTCGAAGTCCGACGTGGAGCGGCAGGCCGAGGCCAAGGACAAGACCGGTGTCTTCACCGGCGCGTACGCGACCAACCCGGTCAGCGGCGAGCGGGTGCCCGTCTTCATCGCCGACTATGTGCTGATGGGGTACGGCACCGGCGCGATCATGGCCGTCCCGGCGCACGACAGCCGTGACTTCGCGTTCGCACGCGCCTTCGAGCTGCCGATGCGCTGTGTCGTCGAGCCCTCGGACGGCCGCTCCACGGACCCGGCGGAGTGGGAGGACGCGTTCGCCTCGTACGACGCGCGCATCGTCAACTCGACGGGCGAGGACATCTCGCTGGACGGCCTGGGGGTCGTCGAGGCCAAGGCGAAGATCACCGACTGGCTGGCCGAGCGCGGCATCGGCGAGGGCACGGTCAACTTCCGGCTGCGCGACTGGCTGTTCAGCCGGCAGCGCTACTGGGGCGAGCCCTTCCCGATCGTGTACGACGAGGACGGCACCGCGCACGCGCTGCCCGAGTCGATGCTGCCGCTGGAGCTGCCGGAGGTTGACGACTACTCGCCCCGTACGTTCGACCCGAATGACGCGGACACCCGGCCCGAGACGCCGCTGTCGCGGAACGAGGACTGGGTCGACGTGGAACTGGACCTGGGCCTGGGCGAGGGCGTCAAGCGCTACCGCCGGGAGACCAACACCATGCCGAACTGGGCCGGTTCGTGCTGGTACGAGCTGCGCTATCTGGACCCGCACAACAGCGAGAAGCTGGTCGACCCGGCCATCGAGCAGTACTGGATGGGCCCGCGCGAGGGTCAGCCGCACGGCGGTGTCGACCTGTACGTGGGCGGCGCCGAGCACGCCGTCCTGCATCTGCTGTACGCGCGCTTCTGGTCCAAGGTGCTGTTCGACCTGGGGCACATCTCCTCGGTCGAGCCGTTCCACAAGCTGTACAACCAGGGCATGATCCAGGCCTTCGTCTACCGCGACAGCCGCGGGATCGCGGTCCCGGCCGTCGAGGTCGAGGAGCGCGACGGCGGGTACTGGTACCAGGGCGAGAAGGTCAGCCGCGTCCTGGGCAAGATGGGCAAGTCCCTGAAGAACGCGGTCACGCCGGACGAGATCTGTACCGAGTACGGCGCGGACACGCTGCGGCTGTACGAGATGGCGATGGGACCGCTGGATGTCTCGCGGCCATGGGACACGCGCGCGGTGGTGGGCCAGTACCGGCTGCTGCAGCGGCTGTGGCGCAATGTCGTCGACGAGGCGACCGGCGAGGTCACCGTCGTGGACACCGAGCCCGACGAGGACACGCTGCGTGCGCTGCACAAGGCGATCGACGGGGTCACGCAGGACATGGCGGCGATGCGCTTCAACACGGCCATCGCCAAGGTCACCGAGCTGAACAACCACCTGACCAAGGTGGGCGGACCGCTCTCGCGCCCGGTCGCCGAGCGGCTGGTGCTGCTGATCGCGCCGCTGGCCCCGCACATCGCCGAGGAGCTGTGGCGCAGGCTGGGCCACGCGGAATCCGTCGTGCACCAGGACTTCCCGGTCGCCGACCCGGCGTATGTCGTCGACGAGACCGTGACCTGCGTGGTGCAGCTCAAGGGCAAGGTCAAGGCGCGGCTGGAGGTCTCGCCGTCCATCTCGGACGAGGAGCTGGAGGCGCTGGCGCTGGGTGACGCGGCCGTGGTCGCCGCGCTGGGCGGCGCCGGGATCCGGAAGGTGATCGTGCGGGCGCCGAAGCTGGTGAACATCGTTCCGGCGTAACGGCGGACGGGCGGTTCTGCGGGCCGCGTCACGCGGTCCGGCGGACATGGCTTTTTCCCCTGCGGGCAGGTTGAGGGTTCTTGCGGAACCCTTCGCCTGCCCGTTCCGTTTACGGTGGAGGAAGCACAACCGTACGACGCACCACTGTCCGAGCCATGGCCTGAAGCACAAGCTGGACATGGCCACTACGAAGGGGCGCCCATGGAGGTCGCGATCATCATCCTGGCGCTGCTCTTCGTCACCTTCGTGGCGCTGGGGATCTATGTGAGCGTCAAGGCGGTCGGCGCGGCCAGACGCGGCGTCGACCGTACGATCTCGCAGGCACGCCGCACCGTGGAGGACACGACGCTGCGGGCCAGGAGCATCGGGCAGCTGGGCGTACCGGGACAGCTGGCCCAGCTGCGGCTGAAGCTGCGCACCTCGATGCGGGCCACCCAGGACGCGCTGCAGGCGGGCGCGGCCGAGGACGCCTCGCTGTCGGAGTCGATCGCCCTCTTCCAGCGGCTGAGCGCGCACGGCCGTGAGCTGGACGACGAGCTGCGGCAGCTGGAGCGTGACCCGGACCGGGCGAGGATCGCCGACCGCCTCCAGGAGCTGCGGGAGCGCACGGAGCGGATCACGCATTCGGCGGATTCGCTGCGCTGGGCGGCGCGGGACCGGGCGCGGAAGTTCGCGGAGGACGATCTGTCCTCGCTGAGTGCGCAGATCGATGTGGAGTCGGGAGCGCTGCGGCACTGGTCGACGGCGGAGCCCGAGCAGGACACGGCGTGGCCGGAGCCCGGGGCGGAGCCGGTGGCCGGGCACGAGCCGGCCGGCACGCCGGAGCGTACGGTCACCGACCAGACCTGGCCCGAGCCGCCGCCCGCCGAGGGACCGCAGGCGATCGAGCCGCCCGATCCCCGGCGGACCACCTACCCCTGGCAGAAGCCGACCAGGCAGGCCAGGCCCGAGACCACGAACTGACCGCTCCGACCGCTCCGACCGTTCCGACCCGCCGCTCGGCTCGCGCCGCGCGTCTGTGGAGCGAGGTGCGGGCGAGCGGGGTGAACGGAGCAGGGAATGGGCGGAACGGACCGGGATGGGCGGCGCGCCGGGACGGAATCGATCATTGAGGCGGGGCCGGGCTGCCGACCGGCGGCGCCGACGGGTAACCTCCCGGTCATGTCCCGCCATGTCGCGATCATCACCGATTCCACGGCCTACCTGCCGCCGCAGGCGATGGAGCGGCACGGCATCACCGCGGTGCCGCTGACCGTTGTGCTCGGTGACCGCGCGCTGGAAGAGGGCACCGAGATCTCGGCGCGTTCGCTGGCCGTGGCACTCCAGAAGCGACGCTCCGTGACCACCTCGCGGCCCAGCCCCGAGGTCTTCGCCGCCGCGTACCGCGCGGCGGCGGAAGCCGGTGCGACCGGGATCATCTCACTGCATCTGTCGGCCGAGTTCTCCGGGACGTACGACGCCGCCGTGCTCGCGGCGAAGGACGCGCCGGTGCCGGTACGGGTGGTGGACACCGGAATGGTGGCGATGGCGCTCGGGTTCTGCGCGCTGGCGGCCGCCGAGGCCGCGGAGGCGGACGGCACGCTGGACGAGGCGGTGGCCGCCGCCGAGAAGCGCGCCGCGGGCACCTCCGCGTACTTCTACGTCGACACGCTGGACTACCTGCGCCGGGGCGGCCGTATCGGCGCGGCCCAGGCGCTGTTCGGCTCGGCGCTCGCGGTGAAACCGCTGCTGCAACTGGACGGCGGGCGTATCGAACTGATGGAGAAGGTGCGTACGGCGTCGAAGGCCATCGCCCGGCTGGAGGAGATCGTCGCCGACCGCGCGGGCACGAGTCAGGTGGATATCGCCGTGCACCATCTGGCGGCGCCGGAGCGGGCCGCGGCGCTCGCCGAGCGGCTGCGCGAGCGGGTGCCCGGCCTCGCGGATCTGCATGTCAGCGAAGTGGGCGCGGTGATCGGGGCGCACACGGGGCCGGGGCTGCTGGGGGCCGTGATCTCACCGCGCTGACGGTCCGACAGCTGCCGAACTCCCTCGTACGGGTGGCGGAGTTGTCCACAACCGGCTCGTTGTCCACGGAAATTCGGCCTGCTCGGCGGGGTCCGGCGGATGTGCCTACCGTCTTGTGTCATGGCTCTCCGAACACGCTCCGCAACCAGCGGCCCGGGCCGCGCTCCCGACTCCGACGGCCGCGCCCGCCATGGCCGGACCCGCCGCGGCCGGACCCTTCACGGCCGGACCCTTCACGGCGGGGTACGAAGTCGCCCGCGTAGGGCGCTCTCCGCTGCCGGGGGCGTGGGCGGTACGGCCCTGACGGCTCCGCGCAGTCGCGCGGACGCCCTCTTCGTCGCCGCGCCGGCGGTGACGGCGCCGCCGGATGCGGCGGAGGTGCTCGTCGGAGATGGCGGGCGAGCCGAGCCGGGTGGGCCCGGTCCGAGGCGCGAGCGGGTGGCTTCCGTGGTGCGGGAGCGGCTGCCGATGTGGGTGCAGCTGAGATGCGGTCTGGAGCCCAGGACGCTCGCCGCGCTCGCCGTGGTCCTGGTGGTCGCCGTGGTTCTCGCCGCTCAGCACTTCTGGGCCGCGCGGCCGCAATCCGTCAGCGCACCGGAGAAGGTCCGTGCGGAGCCCGTCGTTCCGAAGCCGTCGCTGTCGCCGCCCCCGTCCGCGCAGACGCCCCGTGTCGTCGTCGATGTGGGCGGCAAGGTGCGGCAGCCGGGTGTGCTGCGGCTGCCGGCCGGATCGCGGGTCGCCGACGCGCTGCGTGCGGCCGGGGGCGTCACGCCCGGCGCTGACCTCACCGGGCTCAACCGGGCCCGGGTGCTGATGGACGGCGAACAGGTGGTGGTCGGCGGGCCGTCACCACCGGGGCCAGGCACCGGCGGTGGCGTCGGCGGCGGTGGCGGCGCTCCGGCCACGGGGCCGGTGAGTCTCAACTCCGGCACGGCCGACCAGTTCGACACGCTGCCCGGAGTCGGTCCCGTGCTCGCCCGGCACATCATCGACTACCGCACCCAGCACGGAGGCTTCCGGTCCGTCGAGGAACTCCGCGAGGTGAACGGCATCGGCGAGCGCCGGTTCGCGGACCTCCAGCCTCTCGTCGGCCCATGACGCGCGCCGCGGTCCACTCGGAAGCCGCCCACCGCCTGGGAGCCGCCGACCCCCGCCAAGAGGCGCCGGCCGACCTCCGCCTGGTCCCGCCGGCCCTGGCGGCCTGGGCCGCGGCGGCCCTGGCGCTGGGCCTGCCGGGACGCTGGACCGCCGTCGGGGCGACGGCCTGCGTTCTGACGGCCGCGCTCCTCCTGGCGCGGACCGCGCGCGCCGGGAGGCGCCGTCGGCTTCACGGGGTGGCGGTCGCCGGCGTGCTGCTGTGCGCCGCCGCCGGGGCGGCGTCCGCCGGGCTGCACGGGGCCGACACACGCCGGGGGCCCGTGCCCGGACTCGCGGAGCGGTACGCCCGGGTCACCGTGGAGGTGACAGTTACCTCCGATCCCCGGCCGACGCGCGCGAAGGTCATCGGCGACCAGGTGTCCGGCGGGAGATTCCTCCTCGACGCGGACATCATTCGGATGACGGCGCTCGACGGTGAGGTCACCACGGGCCGGACGCCCGTCCTGGTGATCGCCACGCCCGGCGAGCACACCGGCCGGTGGCGACGGCTGCTGCCCTCCACCCGGCTGCGGGTCACCGCGAGGCTCTCGCCCCCGCTGCACGAGGACGACCGCTACGCGGCGGCGTTGCGGGTGGAGGGGACCGGACCGCCGCAGGTCATCGGGGCGCCGACCGTCGTGCAGCGCACGGCAGGACATCTCCGTGCCGGGCTGCGCGAGGCGACCGACGGGCTCGATCCCGATGCCCGCGCCCTGCTGCCAGGACTGGTCGTCGGCGACATCTCGCGGATTGCACCTGAGCTGCGCGACGCGTTCACCGCGACCGACCTCACGCATCTGCTCGCGGTGTCGGGAAGCAATCTGACCGTCGTGCTCGCCCTGCTGATCGGGCCGCCCGGGCTCGCCACGAGAGCCGAGCGGCGCGGACTCGCCCCGCGCCTGGGGATCTCGCTGCGGTCGACCGCGCTGCTCGGCGGGGCGCTCACGCTGGCCTTCGTGATCGTCTGCCGGCCGGAGCCCAGTGTGCTGCGGGCCGCCGCCTGCGGGCTGATCACCCTTCTCGCCATCGGCACGGGCCGGCGCAGGACACTGATTCCGGCGCTGGCCGCCGCCGTACTGCTCCTGGTGCTCTACGACCCCTGGCTGGCCCGGAGTTACGGCTTTCTCCTCTCCGTACTGGCCACCGGCGCGCTGCTCACCATCGGGCCGCGGTGGAGCGCGGCCCTGGCGCGGCGCGGGGTGCCGCCACGGCTCGCGGAGGCGCTGGCCGCGGCGGGTGCGGCGCAGGCCGTCTGCGCTCCCGTGGTGGCCGTGTTCGCGGCCAGGGTCAGCCTGGTCGCGATCCCGTGCAATCTCTTCGCCGAACTGGCGGTGGCCCCGGCCACGGTCCTCGGCTTCGCCGCGCTCGCCACGGCGCCCCTGGCGATGCCCGTGGCCGAGGCGCTGGCCAGATGCGCGGGATGGCCGGCGGGCTGGATCGCGTCCGTCGCCCGGGCCGGCGCGGCGCTGCCCGGCGCGGAGGCCGCCTGGCCCGGCGGCTGGTCGGGCGGTCTGCTGTTCGCCGCCCTGACGGTCCTCGCCCTGCTCGCCGCGCGGCGGATCGGGCACCATCCCTGGACGGCCTCGGCGTGTGCCGTGCTTCTTCTGCTCGCGGTCCTGCGGCCCCCGCCCTTCACCCGGATCGTCACCGGCTGGCCGCCGCCGGGTTGGGCGTTCGCACTGTGCGACGTCGGCCAGGGCGACACCATGGTGCTCGCGGCGGGCGACGGTGCGGGCGTGGTCGTGGACGCAGGGCCCGACCCCGAACTCGCCGACCGCTGTCTGCGCGATCTCGGCGTCACCCGTATCCCGCTACTGCTGCTCACCCACTTCCATGCCGACCATGTCACCGGGCTGCCCGGTGTGCTGCGGGGCAGGGCGGTCGGCGCGATCGAGACGACGGCCGCCGAGGATCCGCCGGCCCAAGGCGCGTTCGTAAGGAGAACGGCGGCCGCCGCCCGGGTGCCCGTCGTCCGCGCCCGGCCGGGGGAGCGGCGGCGGACCGGGCCGCTCACCTGGCGGGTGCTGTGGCCACGGGCGGGGCCGGGAGCGGCCGCCGGGGGGCCGAACGACTCCAGCGTCACCCTGTTCGTACGCATCACCCACGGCCCCACGCTGCTGCTCCTCGGTGACCTCGAACCACCCGCCCAACAGGGCCTGTTGCACGACCATCCGGCGCTGCCCCCGGTCGACGTGCTCAAGGTCGCGCACCACGGCTCGCCCTTCCAGCATCCGGGGCTGCTCCACGGCGTCCGCCCCCGGCTCGCCCTGATCTCCGCGGGGCGGGACAACCCGTACGGACACCCCGCGCCCCGGACCGTCGACGCACTGCGCGCCGGGGGAGCGAGGGTGCTGCGTACGGACATGGACGGGTCGATCGCGGTGACGGGCACGGGCGCCGGGCTGCGAGCGGTGGCGCTCCGGCGGGCGGACTGAGTGCCCGGACGGGGTGATGGAACGCGGGCTGGGAGAATGCCGCCGTGAGCGATGTGAGACATGTGCTGGTGCTGCCCGACCGCGACGCCGCCGAGGAGGTGGCGCAAGCGCTCGGTGAGCGGTTCGGGGTGGCCGACGAACCACGGCTCGTACGGGACGCGCTGGCCGGCGAGGACGACGCCGAGGACGCCCAGTGGCTGGTGGTCGTGGAGGACCCGGAGGCGCGGATGGACGGCGCGGCGCTGGACGCGTTCGTGGCCGACTGGGACGGCTGGCGGGAAGCGCCCTGAGCGTCGCGGCCGTAGCTCCGGCTGTCGGTGGCCCGTGCGATGCTGGACCGCGATGGCCACCAGGAAGACTTCCCCCGACGATCCGCTCGCCCCTCTGACGCTCGCCGTGGGCCAGGAGGACCTGCTGCTCGACCGCGCCGTGCAGCAGGTGGTGGCGGCCGCCCGCGCCGCCGACGCCGACACGGACGTACGCGACCTCACCTCCGACCAGCTCCAGCCCGGTACCCTCGCCGAGCTGACCAGCCCGTCGCTCTTCGCCGAGCGCAAGGTCGTCGTCGTGCGGAACGCGCACGATCTCTCCGCCGACACGATCAAGGACGTCAAGGCGTATCTCGACGCGCCCGCCGAGGAGATCACGCTCGTCCTGCTGCACGCCGGAGCGGCCAAGGGCAAGGCGCTGCTGGACGCCGCCCGCAAGGCGGGGGCCCGTGAGGTCGCCTGCCCCAAGACGACCAAGCCCGCCGAGCGGCTGACGTTCGTACGCTCCGAATTCCGCGTGCTGGGCCGCTCGGCCACGCCCGAGGCATGCCAGGCCCTGGTCGACTCGATCGGCAGCGATCTGCGGGAGCTGGCGAGCGCCGTCTCCCAGCTCGCCGCGGATGTCGAGGGCACGATCGACGAGGCGGTCGTCGGCCGGTACTACACGGGCCGCGCCGAGGCCTCCAGCTTCACCGTCGCCGACCGGGCCGTGGAGGGCCGGGCGGCCGACGCCCTCGAAGCGCTGCGCTGGTCGCTGTCGACCGGGGTGGCTCCCGTGCTGATCACCAGCGCCCTGGCCCAGGGCGTCCGGGCCATCGGCAAGCTCTCCTCCGCCCGGGGCGGGCGGCCCGCCGATCTCGCCCGCGAGCTGGGGATGCCGCCGTGGAAGATCGACCGGGTGCGCCAGCAGATGCGCGGCTGGACCCCGGACGGGGTGGCGACGGCGCTGCGGGCGGTCGCCGAGGCCGACGCGGGCGTCAAGGGCGGCGGCGACGATCCGGAGTACGCCCTGGAGAAGGCAGTCGTCACGATCGCCCGCGCGGCCCGCACCGGCCGTTAGGCCCTCTCCGGCAGGCACTTGTACCCCCCATCACTCATACCCCCATGACGAAGGCCCCGGTCCCGTCCTGGGGAGGACGGGGCCGGGGCCTCGACGTGAATCAGATGAACTCGCACCCGCGTGGCGAACGCAGTCGCGTGCGAGTTCGGAGGATGCCGTTCAGGAGCGGTAGAGAGGGCCCGCTGAGTCCTGTCCGGCGATCAAATCAGGAGCGGCTCAGCCCTGGAGGGAGGCAACCTTGGCAGCCAGCGCCGACTTCTTGTTGGCGGCGGCGTTCTTGTGGATGACACCCTTCGAGGCAGCCTTGTCGAGCTTGCGGGACGCCTCACGAGCGGCCACGGAGGCCTTCTCGACGTCGCCCGCGGCAGCGGCCTCACGGGCCTTGCGGATCGCGGTCTTGAGCGACGACTTGACAGCCTTGTTGCGCAGGCGTGCCTTCTCGTTCGTCTTGTTCCGCTTGATCTGGGACTTGATGTTCGCCACGAAAGAGCCTTTTCAGGTTCGATGAATCTTTGACCGAGCCGTCCCGCGCCGAGACGGCACGAGACACAGCTGCTCAGGTTAGCAGTGACCCTCCGACCGTCCCAAACCCGGCGCAGTCCCGCGCCCGTGGGACGATGGAGGCTACGTATCGATCCGAGTCGACCCGAGACGAGACGCCGCGCGTCTCAAGAATCAGGACCCTGCGTGCCCGCGACCCCTATCCACGTGCCCGAGCCCAGTCGTACGGACCCGGCGCTGCTCCGCAACTTCTGCATCATCGCGCACATCGACCACGGCAAGTCGACGCTCGCCGACCGGATGCTCCAGCTGACCGGAGTGGTCGATGTTCGGCAGATGCGTGCTCAGTACCTCGACCGGATGGATATCGAGCGCGAGCGCGGCATCACGATCAAGTCCCAGGCGGTCCGGCTGCCCTGGGCCCCCACCACGGGTGAGGGACAGGGCACGACCCATGTCCTCAACATGATCGACACGCCGGGCCACGTGGACTTCACCTATGAGGTGTCCCGTTCGCTGGCGGCCTGCGAGGGCACGGTCCTCCTGGTGGACGCCGCCCAGGGCATCGAGGCGCAGACCCTCGCCAACCTCTATCTCGCGATGGAGAACGACCTCACCATCGTGCCGGTCCTCAACAAGATCGACCTGCCGGCCGCCCAGCCGGAGAAGTTCTCCGAGGAGCTGGCGAACCTCATCGGCTGCCAGCCGGAGGACGTCCTCAAGGTCTCGGCGAAGACCGGCGTCGGCGTGGACGTCCTGCTCGACCGGGTGGTCAAGGACGTGCCGCCGCCGGTCGGCGTCAAGGACGCGCCCGCCCGCGCGATGATCTTCGACTCCGTCTATGACTCGTACCGCGGTGTCGTCACGTACGTCCGCGTCATCGACGGCCAGCTCAACAAGCGTGAGCGGATCCGGATGATGTCCACCGGGGCCACCCACGAGCTGCTGGAGATCGGCGTCTCCTCCCCGGAGATGACCTCGGCCGACGGCCTCGGCGTCGGTGAGGTCGGCTATCTGATCACGGGTGTGAAGGACGTCCGCCAGTCCAAGGTCGGTGACACGATCACCACGCTCAACAAGGGGGCGAGCGAGGCGCTCGGCGGCTACAAGGACCCCAAGCCGATGGTGTTCTCCGGCCTCTATCCGCTGGACGGCTCGGACTACCCCGAGCTGCGCGACGCCCTCGACAAGCTCCAGCTCAACGACGCGGCCCTGGTCTACGAGCCGGAGACCTCCGCGGCCCTCGGCTTCGGCTTCCGCGTCGGCTTCCTCGGACTGCTGCACCTCGACGTCATCCGGGAGCGCCTGGAGCGCGAGTTCGGCCTCGACCTGATCGCCACCGCGCCCAACGTGGTCTACCGGGTGGAGATGGAGGACGGCCGCGAGCACACGGTCACCAACCCGAGCGAGTTCCCCGAGGGCAAGATCGACTCGGTGCACGAGCCGGTCGTACGGGCCACGATCCTCGCCCCGAGCGAGTTCATCGGCTCGATCATGGAACTGTGCCAGACCCGCCGCGGCACGCTGCTCGGCATGGACTACCTCTCCGAGGACCGGGTCGAGATCCGCTACACGCTGCCGCTCGCGGAGATCGTCTTCGACTTCTTCGACCAGCTGAAGTCCAAGACCCGGGGCTACGCCTCGCTCGACTACGAGCCCACCGGCGAGCAGAGCGCCCATCTCGTCAAGGTCGACATCCTGCTGCACGGCGACAAGGTCGACGCCTTCTCGGCGATCACCCACCGGGACCAGGCGTACGCGTACGGCGTGCGGCTCGTCGCCAAGCTGCGCGAGCTGATCCCGCGCCAGGCCTTCGAGGTGCCCATCCAGGCCGCCATCGGCTCCCGGGTCATCGCCCGCGAGACGATCCGCGCCATCCGTAAGGACGTCCTCGCCAAGTGCTACGGCGGTGACATCTCCCGGAAGCGCAAGCTGCTGGAGAAGCAGAAGGAAGGCAAGAAGCGGATGAAGATGGTCGGCAGCGTCGAGGTCCCGCAGGAAGCCTTCATCGCGGTGCTGTCCAGCGACGAATCCGGCGGCGGCAAGTCGAAGAAGTAGGAGCGGCCGGCCGGCGGCAACCACGGACGGACCCTCACGCTGTGGCGCGGGGGTCCGTCCGTGGTTGATGGGGCGGGTTCGTTATGAAGCGACATCCCACTGCCTCTTACGCACCGGCCGGGGGGCCTCTAGTCTGATCACTGATCGATAGTTACTCGCCAGTTAGTTACTCGCCAGTCACACAATCAGTCAGTCACGCAGCGCTGCCGCGGGCCCGGAGGATGTCGTGAGCGACACACAGACCTTGATCGAGAACCGGCCGCCCTCCGTGGCGACCCTCTTCATTGAGCGCGTGGCGGCCACGCCGGACGCGGAGGCCTATCGCTATCCCGTGCCGCGCACGTCGGGGCAGGGCCCCGACGAGTGGCGCTCGCTGAGCTGGGGCCAGGCCGCCGAGCGGGTGTTCGCCATCGCCGCCGGCCTGATCGAGCTGGGCGTACGGCCCGAGGAGCGCGTCGCGCTCGCCGCCGCCACCCGCGTCGAGTGGATCCTCGCCGACCTCGGGGTGATGTGCGCGGGCGCCGCGACCACCACGGTCTACCCCTCGACCAACACCGAGGAGTCCGCGTACATCCTCGCCGACTCGGACAGCCGGGTACTGATCGCTGAGGACGCCGCCCAGCTCGCCAAGGCGCGCGAGCGCCGGGCCGAGCTGCCGCACCTCGCCCATGTCGTCGTGATCGACGCCGCCGACGCGCAGCCCGCCGAGGGCGACCCGGAGGGCTGGGTGCTCTCGCTCGCCGATCTGGAGGCGCGCGGGGCGGAGTATCTGACCAAGCACCCGGAGGCGGTCACGGAGCGGGTCGGGGCCATCACGGCCACGCAGCTCGCCACCCTGATCTACACCTCGGGCACCACCGGCCGCCCCAAGGGCGTACGGCTGCCGCACGACAACTGGTCGTACATGGCCAAGGCCATCGCCTCGACCGGACTGATCACGACCGACGACGTGCAGTACCTGTGGCTGCCGCTCGCCCATGTCTTCGGCAAGGTGCTGACCTCCGGCCAGATCGAGGTCGGGCATGTCACCGCCGTGGACGGGCGCGTGGACAAGATCATCGAGAACCTTCCGGTGGTCCAGCCGACGTACATGGCGGCCGTGCCGCGGATCTTCGAGAAGGTGTACAACGGGGTCGCGGCCAAGGCGCGGGCCGGCGGCGGCGCCAAGTACAAGATCTTCCAGTGGGCGGCCGGCGTCGCCCGTGAGTACGCCAAGGTCTCCCAGGACAACTTCCGCCGTACGGGCACGGCGTCCGTGCCGTTCGCCCTCGGCGCCAAGCACAAGGTCGCCGACGCGCTCGTCTACACCAAGCTGCGCGAGGCGTTCGGCGGCCGGCTGCGCGCCGCGATCTCCGGGTCCGCCGCGCTCGCCCCGGACATCGGCTACTTCTTCTCCGGCGCCGGGATCCACATCCTGGAGGGCTACGGCCTGACCGAGTCCAGCGCCGCGAGCTTCGTCAACCCGGGCGACGCGTACCGCACCGGTACGGTCGGCAAGCCGCTGCCCGGCACCGAGGTGCGCATCGCCGACGACGGCGAGATCCTGCTGCGCGGCCCGGGGATCATGGCCGGATATCACGGGCAGCCCGAGAAGACCGCGGAAGTCCTGGAGTCCGACGGCTGGTTCCACACCGGCGACATCGGTGAGCTGTCCGTCGACGGCTATCTGCGGATCACCGACCGCAAGAAGGACCTGATCAAGACGTCGGGCGGCAAGTACATCGCACCGGCGGAGGTCGAGGGCCAGTTCAAGGCGGTGTGCCCGTTCGTCTCCAACATCCTGGTGCACGGCGCGGACCGTAACTTCTGTACGGCCCTGATCGCGCTCGACGAGCCGACGATCCTCGGCTGGGCCGAGGAGAACGGCATGGGCGGCAAGCCGTACGCCGACGTGGTCGCCTCCGCCCAGGCCCAGCAACTGATCGACGGCTATGTGAAGCGGCTCAACGACGGGCTCCAGCGCTGGCAGACCATCAAGAAGTTCCGGCTGCTGCCCCGCGACCTGGATATCGAGCACGGCGAGCTGACGCCCAGCCTCAAGCTCAAGAGGCCGGTCGTGGAGCGCGAGTACAAGGACCTGATCGAGGAGATGTACGAGGGCTCCCGGGAGTCCTGAGCCGTATCCGCCCGTACGGCGCGCGACGGGGCCCGCCGGGCCCCGTCCGCGGACGGCTACCGGCCCCGCCCGCGCCGTAGTTCGCCGAGGGCGTCCTCTATCCGGGCGAGCTGATGCCCCAGTACGGTGAGATCGTTCGGGCCGTTCCGGCGCAGCTCCTCCTCGATCGAGGACAGCCGGTCCGTGATCTGCCCCAGCTGTTCCTGATCCTGCGCCAGCATCCGTTCCAGCTGGCGGTTCTTGCGGTGCAGATCCAGGAAGACACTGACCTTGGCGCGCAGCATCCAGGGGTCGAAGGGCTTGGTCAGAAAGTCCGCCGCTCCCGTCGCGTACCCACGGAAGGCGTAACCGCTGTCGGACTCAGGGCCGTTCAGGAAGATGATCGGGGTGTCCTTGGCCCCGTCCAGCCGCTTGATCCGGGAGGCGGTCTCGAAGCCGTCCATGCCCGGCATCCGGACATCCAGCAGGACCACCGCGAACGGCTGCCGCAGCAGCGCCGTCATCGCCTCCTCGCCCGAACGGGCGCGTACGAGCGGCTCGTCGAGGGATGCCAGCACCGCTTCGAGCGCTTCGAGATTGTCCTCCATGTCATCAACGAGAAGGATGCTCGCGCGATCCGTGATGGCTGTCTTCCCGCTCATGCGGTCTCCTTGTTCCGGCCCTCACGTTTCGGCCAGGGAGGCAAGAATGCTCTGCTCGGAGCGATTTCGCACGTCGTTCGGGTGGTTTGGCCTCATGTCGCCCCAGCCGTCGCCCCAGCCCCGCGCCGCGACCGCGGCCCCGGGTCAATCTCCGTCCACTTCGATAACTCGGCGCGTACGGGCGCGTTCTGTCTGTCACGCTGTCGGGATCGTAAGCGGCACAACGCCAGAACCGGATCAGGAGCCCCAGTGAGGCCCATTCCGATCCCGCGCGAGAGCCTTCACCGTCCGGTGCCCCAGGTGCCGTTACGGAAGGACGCGCGGTCCACGTCACGTACCAGCCTGCCCGGCAACCCGCTCGCTCCGGCCGCCGCCCGCCGCTTCACCCGCGCGGCGCTGGCCGACTGGACCAGCCTCGGGCTGCTCGCCACCTGCACCTTCTGCCGCGGGGACGAGGGCTGTTCGTCCGGGAGCCACAGCACCGATCTGCTCGCGGACGACGCCGTGGTGATCGTCAACGAACTCGTCACCAACGCCGTCGTGCACGCCGGTACCACCGTGGAGCTGCTCTGCCGTCTGGAGGAGCCCTCCGAAGACCCCACCGAGGCGGCCGACGAACCCGCCGCCCTGGTCATCGAGGTGTCCGACCACCACCCCGGCCGCGCGTTACAGAGCGAGGCACGGACCCAGGCTCCGCCCGGCACGCCCGAGTACGGCCGCGGCCTCCAGCTCGTCGCCGCCCTCGCCGAACGCTGGGGCATCACCTACCGCTCCGGGCTCAAGACCGTCTGGGCCCGCCTCTCGCTCGAAGGACGGGAGGCGGGCCCCGCACAGGGCACAGAACCGGTCCTGCGCCGCGGACTGCGCGCCGCCGAGATCCTCGCCCCCGCGACCCGGCGCACCGTGCGCGACGACCCGGAGTGGGCCGGCCGGGGCGCCCTCTCCTTCCTCGCCGAGGCCTCCGAACTGCTCGCGGGACAGCTCGACGAGGACCTGGTCGCCGCGCTCGCGGGTCAGCTGCTGGTGCCGCGGCTCGCCCAGTGGTGCGCGGTCTGGCTGGACAGCGAGGGCGGACCGGCGGGCGGAGCGCCCCGGCTCGCGCGGGTGTGGCACGCGGACGAGTCCAGGAGCGCCGAACTGCGGGCGCTGCTGGAGAAGGAGCCCCCGCGGCTGCCCGACCCGCCGCGCGGCGGACCGGTACGGGTGCCCTGGCCGGGTGCGGGTGCGCAGGCGCGTACGGGCGAGGGCATGGCTCTCGCCTGCCGGCTGCTCGCGAACGGACGCACCCTCGGCACGCTGCTGATCGGCCGGCCGGGCCAGAGCGAGATCCCCGACGAAGTGACCGCCCTCATCGAGGACTTCGCGCGCCGCATCGCCCTCGCGATCGGCGCCGCCCGCCGCTACACCCGGCAGGTCACCATCAGCCAGGTCCTCCAGCGCGGACTGCTGCCCAGCCAGGTCGCGCGGATCCCGGGCGTCGCCAGCGCCGTGGTGTACGAGCCGAGCGACGAGGGTCTCGCGGGCGGCGACTTCTACGACATCTTCCCGTGCCCGCCCGGCGACCGCTGGTGCTTCATGCTCGGCGACGTCCAGGGCAGCGGCCCCGAGGCCGCCGTCGTCACCGGCCTCGCCCGCCCCTGGCTGCGGCTGCTCGCCCGCGAGAACTACCGCGTCGGGGCGGTCCTCGACCGGCTCAACCGGCTGCTCCTCGACGACGCGACCGAGGCGGCAGAATCGGCGTCCCTGATGGCCGCGGCGGCCGCCGCCGGTGCCGGGCTGCCCGACGCCGCCCAGGCGCTGCCCGAGGGCGGCCAGGCCCGCTTCCTGTCGCTGCTGTACGGGGAGCTGAAGCCGCTGCCGGGCCCCTCCGGCGGCGTACGGTGCACCCTCGCCAGCGCCGGCCACCCGCTGCCGCTGCTGCTGAGACCCGACGGGACGGTACGGGCCGCCGCCGAGCCGCAGCTGCTGCTCGGGGTCGTGGAGAACGTCGCGTACGAGAGCAGCACCTTCGACCTGGAGCCCGGCGACACCCTGCTCTGCGTCACCGACGGCGTCACGGAACGGCGCTCGGGCCGGCAGCTCCTCGACGACGGCGACGGGCTCGCGCGGACCCTGGCGGCGTGCGCGGGGCTGACGGCGCAGGGCGTGGCGCAGCGGATACGCCGGGCCGTGCACGAGTTCGCCGACACCCCGCCCGGGGACGATCTCGCCCTGCTGGTGTTCCAGGCCGAATGACGGCCGGGACGGGTTACCCGCGGCGTACGGGACAATGGGGGCATGCCTTCCGCACTGCCCGACGGTGACCCCATGCCCGAGACCGGGACGCTGCCCCGGCACGCCCTCGACGGCGCGGCGGACCGGCCCCTCGGCTTCTACCTGCACGTTCCGTACTGCGCGACCCGCTGCGGCTACTGCGACTTCAATACGTACACGGCGACCGAGCTGCGCGGCTCGGGAGGCGTGCTGGCCTCCCGCGACAACTACGCGCAGACGCTGGCGGACGAGGTCCGGCTGGCCAGAAAGGTGCTGGGCGACGACCCCAGGCCGGTCCGTACCGTATTCGTCGGCGGCGGCACACCGACGCTGCTGGCCGCCGGGGATCTTGTCCGGATGCTGGGCGCGATCCGCGACGAGTTCGGCCTCGCGGACGACGCCGAGATCACCACGGAGGCGAATCCGGAATCGGTGGATCCGGCGTATCTGGCCACCCTGCGCGAGGGCGGCTTCAACCGGATCTCCTTCGGGATGCAGAGCGCGAAGCAGCATGTGCTGAAGGTCCTCGACCGTACGCACACCCCCGGCAGGCCCGAGGCGTGTGTCGCGGAGGCCCGCGCGGCCGGCTTCGACCATGTGAACCTCGACCTGATCTACGGCACGCCGGGGGAGAGCGACGACGACTGGCGCGCATCCCTCGCGGCGGCGGTGGGGGCGGGGCCCGACCATGTGTCGGCGTACGCGCTGATCGTGGAGGAGGGCACGCAGCTCGCCCGGCGCATCCGGCGCGGCGAGGTCCCCATGACGGACGACGACGAGCACGCGGACCGCTATCTGATCGCGGACTCCGTGCTCGCCGACGCGGGCTTCTCCTGGTACGAGGTCTCCAACTGGGCCACCTCGGAGGCGGCCCGCTGTCTGCACAACGAGCTGTACTGGCGCGGCGCCGACTGGTGGGGCGCGGGCCCCGGCGCCCACAGCCACATCGGCGGCGTCCGCTGGTGGAACGTCAAACACCCCGGCGCGTACGCGGCGGCGCTGGCGGAGGGGCGCTCGCCTGGCGCGGGCCGGGAGATCCTCTCGGCGGAGGACCGCCGGGTGGAACGCATCCTGCTGGAGCTGCGCCTGTCCGACGGCTGCGAGCTGTCGCTGCTGGCCCCGGCGGGCCTCGCGGCTGCGCACCGCGCGGTGGGGGACGGCCTGCTGGACCCGGGCCCGTTCGCGAGGGGCCGGGCGGTCCTGACGCTCCGGGGCCGCCTGCTGGCGGACGCGGTGGTGAGGGACCTGGTGGACTGACGGTTGCCCACCTCCTAAAGAGGCCGCGGGTCCGTGACGAAGTCGATCAGGTGCTCCACCGAGCCCAGCAGCGGCGGCTCCAGGTCCTTGTACGTGCGGACCCGCGACAGGATGTGCTGCCACGCCGCTCCCGTGTTCTCCGGCCAGCCCAGCGCGCGGCACACCCCCGTCTTCCAGTCCTCGCCCCTCGGCACCGACGGCCACGCCGGGATCCCCACCGACGAGGGCTTCACCGCCTCCCAGACGTCGATGTACGGGTGGCCCACCACCAGGACGTCCGCGCCCGTCACCTCCGCCGCGATCCGGGACTCCTTCGAGCCGGGCACCAGATGGTCGACCAGCACGCCGAGGCGGGCGTCCGGCGCGGGGCCGAACTCGGCGACGACTGCGGGCAGATCGTCGATGCCGCCCAGATACTCCACGACCACGCCCTCGACGCGCAGATCGTCGCCCCACACCTTCTCGACCAGTTCCGCGTCGTGCCGGCCCTCGACATAGATACGCCCGGCCCTGGCGACCCGCGCGCGGGCTCCGGGCACGGCGACCGATCCCGAGGCCGTACGGGACGGCCGGGCCGGGCCCGCCGCCGACGGGCGGACCAGGGTCACCACGCGGCCCTCCAGCAGAAAACCGCGCGGCACCAGCGGGAACACCCGGTGCTTGCCGAAGCGGTCCTCCAGGGTGACCGTCGGACCCTCGGCCGTCTTCTCGCAGCGGATGACCGCGCCGCAGAAGCCCGTCGACACCTCCTCGACCACCAGGTCCGGCTCGGCGGGGACCTCCGGCGCGGGCGAGGACTTCTTCCACGGAGGCGTCAGATCAGGGCTGTAGCGGCGCATTCGCACGACGATAAACGGACGGGGCCGACACGGCTAGGACACGCCGAATCGGGCCGCCAACGCGTCGCGCTGCGCCCGTACGAACGCCGCGTCCACCACCGCCCCGTGCCCGGGTACGTACACCGCGTCCGCACCGCCCAGCGTGAGCAGCCGGTCCAGCGCCGCCGGCCAGCGGGCGGGGATCGCGTCGGGGCCGGCCTGGGGCTCGCCCGACTCCTCCACCAGGTCGCCGCAGAACAGGACGGGAGGAGAGGCCGGGACGAGGAGGGCCAGGTCGTGGGCCGAGTGGCCGGGGCCGGCGTTCGCCAGCGTGACCTGACGGCCGCCCAGGTCGAGGGTGAGCGAGCCGGAGACGGCGTGCCCCGGCCGTACCAGCAGATCCACCGCCTCGGTGGCCTCCGCCTCGCTCACGCCGTGGTGCACGGCGCTCTCGTACAGGCCCGCCCCGCCGGCCAGCAGGTCCGCCAGACCCACCGCGCCGTACACCTCGGCCTCCGGGAACGCCGCCGTCCCCAGCACATGGTCGAAGTGCGCGTGGCTCAGTGCGATGTGTGTCACGCGCCTGTCCTCGCCGAGAAGGGCGGCCACCTGCGCCCGGATGGCCTCGCCCTCGCGGACCGTCGACCCCGTGTCGTACAGCAGGGCCGCGGCGGCGCCGGCCACCAGCCCGACCGTCGCGTCCCACCCCGGCAGCCGTCGCCGCCCCACCCCCGGGGCCAGCCGCTCCCACCCGCACTCTTCCCAACGGACGTCCATACGAGGACGCTATCCGCAAGAACCAGCGTGATCACGTGGTCGGCCACCCTTGCTAGGGGCCTACCCCACGGCCGTACACTGGCCGGGGGGATTGCTGGCACTCCCACGGAGCGAGTGCCAAGCCGGATCCGACGGACGACAGCTGGAGGTGTGCGCCATGCTCAGCGAACGCAGACTCGAGGTGCTGCGCGCCATCGTCCAGGACTATGTCGGCACCGAGGAGCCCGTCGGCTCCAAGGCGCTGACCGAGCGGCACAAGCTCGGCGTGTCCCCGGCCACCGTCCGCAACGACATGGCGGTGCTGGAGGACGAGGGCTTCATCGCCCAGCCGCACACCAGCGCGGGGCGTATCCCGACCGACAAGGGTTACCGGCTCTTCGTCGACCGGCTGGCCGGGGTCAAGCCCATGACCTCGCCGGAGCGCCGCGCCATCCAGAGCTTCCTGGACAAGGCCGTCGACCTCGACGACGTCGTGGGCCGTACGGTACGGCTGCTGGCGCAGCTGACCAGGCAGGTTGCCGTCGTCCAGTACCCCTCACTGACCCGCTCGACGGTGCGCCACGTGGAGCTGCTGTCGCTCGCTCCCGCCCGGCTGATGCTCGTGCTGATCACGGACACCGGACGGGTCGAGCAGCGCATGATCGACTGCGGCACGCCCTTCGGTGAGACCTCGCTGGCGGATCTGCGGGCCCGGCTCAACAGCCGGATCGTCGGACGCCGCTTCTCGGATGTCCCGCAGCTGGTGCAGGACCTTCCCGAGTCGTTCGAGGAGGGGGACCGCGGGACCGTGTCCACGGTGCTCGCGACCCTGCTCGAAACGCTGGTCGAGGAGACCGAGGAGCGGCTGATGATCGGCGGCACCGCCAATCTCACCCGCTTCGGGCATGATTTCCCGCTCACCATCCGGCCGGTGCTGGAGGCGCTGGAGGAGCATGTGGTGCTTCTCAAGCTGCTGGGTGAGGCGGAACACCCGGGCATGACCGTACGTATCGGGCACGAGAACGCCCATGAGGGCCTCAACTCCACGTCCGTCGTCGCGGTCGGCTACGGTTCGGGCGACGAGGCAGTAGCCAAACTCGGCGTGGTCGGACCGACCCGCATGGACTACCCCGGAACGATGGGAGCGGTACGCGCAGTGGCACGTTACGTCGGACAGATCCTGGCGGAGTCGTAAGTGGCCACGGACTACTACGCCGTACTCGGCGTGCGCCGCGACGCATCGCAGGACGAGATCAAGAAGGCATTCCGGCGGCTCGCACGCGAGCTGCACCCGGATGTCAATCCCGATCCCAAGACGCAAGAGCGCTTCAAGGAGATCAACGCCGCGTACGAGGTGTTGTCGGACCCGCAGAAGAAGCAGGTCTACGACCTCGGCGGAGACCCGCTCTCGGCGAGCGGCGGCGGGGGCGCGGGCGGCTTCGGAGCCGGTGGCTTCGGCAACTTCTCCGACATCATGGACGCCTTCTTCGGAACGGCGTCCCAGCGCGGTCCGCGCTCGCGGACGCGACGCGGCCAGGACGCCATGATCCGGCTGGAGATCGACCTCAACGAGGCGGCCTTCGGCACGACCAAGGACATCCAGGTCGACACGGCCGTGGTCTGTACGACCTGTTCGGGCGAGGGGGCGGCGCCGGGCACCTCGGCGCAGACCTGCGACATGTGCCGCGGCCGCGGCGAGGTCTCGCAGGTCACCCGGTCCTTCCTGGGCCAGGTCATGACCTCGCGGCCGTGCCCGCAGTGCCAGGGCTTCGGTACGGTCGTGCCGACGCCGTGCCCCGAGTGCGCGGGCGACGGGCGTATCCGGTCCCGCCGTACGCTCACGGTCAAGATCCCCGCCGGTGTCGACAACGGCACCCGCATCCAGCTCGCGGGCGAGGGAGAGGTCGGTCCCGGCGGTGGTCCCGCCGGCGATCTCTACGTGGAGATCCACGAGCTGCCGCACGCGGTGTTCCAGCGGCGCGGCGACGATCTGCACTGCACGGTCACCATCCCCATGACGGCGGCGTCGCTGGGCACGAAGTGCCCGCTGGAGACGCTGGACGGGGTGGAGGACATCGACGTCCGTCCCGGCACGCAGTCGGGCCAGTCGATCCCGCTGCACGGACGCGGCATCACGCATCTGCGCGGCGGCGGCCGGGGCGACCTGATCGTGCACGTCGAGGTGATGACCCCGTCGAAGCTGGACCCGGAGCAGGAGCGGTTGCTGCGGGAGCTGGCGAAGCTGCGCGGCGAGGAACGGCCCACGGGCCAGTTCCAGCCGGGGCAGCAAGGATTGTTCTCGCGGTTGAAGGACGCGTTCAACGGACGGTAGGCGTGTGGGGGCCGGGGGTCCGGGGGTTGGCCCCCGGGTAGGCGCGGTCAGCCGGGGCAGCAGGGCCTGTTCTCGCGGTTGAAGGATGCGTTCAACGGGCGGTAGGCGTGTGGGGGCCGGGGGTCCGGGGGTTGGCCCCCGGCCCGCGACCCCGCCCGCCCCGCGTTCCCGTGACC
This sequence comes from Streptomyces sp. NPDC058198, assembly GCF_042882605.1. Taxonomy (NCBI): domain Bacteria; kingdom Bacillati; phylum Actinomycetota; class Actinomycetes; order Kitasatosporales; family Streptomycetaceae; genus Streptomyces; species Streptomyces sp. NPDC058198. The sequence continues at coordinate 15,521 of NZ_JBHVVP010000005.1, read as the reverse complement.
CCCGCCGAGCGTGGCTCGGATTCGTCGCTGTGCGGGGGACGTGGCACGATGCCTGCATGTCCTCCGCACTGACCGATCTCTGCCGGTATCCGATCGTGCAGGCCCCCATGGCGGGCGGCGCGTCCTGCCCGCAGCTGGCGGCGGCCGTTTCCGAGGCGGGTGGTCTCGGGTTCCTCGCCGCCGGGTACAAAACAGCGGACGGCATGTACGAAGAGGTCAAACAGCTGCGCGGGCTCACCAACCAGCCCTTCGGCATCAATCTCTTCATGCCGCAGATACACCACGCCGACCACGCGGTCATCGAGGTCTACCGCAACCAGCTCGCCGGTGAGGCGACCTGGTACGAGACCCCGCTCGGCGACCCCGAGGCCGGCCGGGACGACGGCTACGAGGCCAAGCTGGCCATACTGCTCGACGACCCGGTGCCGCTCGTCTCGTTCACCTTCGGCTGCCCGACCCGTACGACCCTCGACGCGTTCGCCCGCGCGGGCACCTACACCGTGGTCACGGTGACCACCCCCGAGGAGGCCCAGACCGCGCAGTGGTCCGGCGCCGACGCCGTCTGTGTCCAGGGCATCGAGGCCGGCGGCCACCAGGGCACGCACCGCGACGATCCGGCCACCGACGGCGCGGGCATCGGACTGCTCTCGCTCGTGCCGCAGGTCAGGGAGGCCGTGCAGCTGCCGATCATCGCCGCCGGAGGGCTGATGCGCGGCGGCCAGATCGCGGCGGTGCTCGCGGCGGGCGCGGACGCGGCGCAGCTCGGCACGGCGTTCCTGGTGTGCCCGGAGTCCGGGGCGAACGTGCTGCACAAGCAGGCCATGACCAACCCGCTGTTCGTCAGGACCGAGCTGACCCGGGCCTTCTCGGGCCGCCCGGCCCGTGGCCTCGTCAACCGCTTCATGCGCGAGCACGGCCCGTACGCGCCGCCCGCCTACCCCGAGGTCCACCACCTCACCTCCGGGCTGCGCAAGGCCGCGGCGCGGGTGGGCGACGCCCAGGGCATGGCGCTCTGGGCGGGACAGGGCCACCGGATGGCCCGCGAGCTGCCCGCGGGACAGCTGGTCGAGGTCCTCGCCGCCGAGCTCGAAGCGACCCGGGCGTCGCTGACGCCGGAGAGCGACTCGTGACCGCTCCTGTCTTCGTCGTCGAGGGCGGTGTACTGCGCACCGGTACGGTCACCCTCGACGGCTCCGAAGGGCGGCACGCCGTCTCCGTACGGAGGCTGCGCGTCGGCGAGGAGATCGTGCTGACGGACGGCGCGGGCACGGGCGCCTACGGGACGGTCGCGGCGGTCGAGGGCAAGGACCGTCTTGACGTCGCCGTCACGGAGGTACGGACGGAGGCGGAACCCTCGCCCCGGATCACCGTCGTCCAGGCTCTGCCCAAGGGGGACCGCGGGGAGCTGGCCGTCGAGACGATGACCGAGACCGGCGCCGACGCGATCGTGCCCTGGCAGGCCGCGCGCTGTGTCACGCAGTGGAAGGGCGAGCGGGGCGCCAAGTCCCTGGCCAAATGGCGGGCCACGGCCCGCGAGGCGGGCAAGCAGTCGCGCAGGCTCCGCTTCCCCGAGGTCACGGACGCGCTGTCGGCCCGGCAGGTCGCCGCGCTGCTGGCGGACGCCGACTTCGCCGCCGTACTGCACGAGGAGGGCAGCGAACCGCTGGCCACCGCGCCGCTGCCCGCCGAGGGCCGGATCGTGCTGGTCGTCGGCCCCGAAGGGGGCGTGTCCCCGGAGGAGTTGGCGACGTTCGCGGAAGCCGGCGCGAAGCCGTACCGGCTGGGCCGCAGCGTCCTGCGCACCTCCACCGCGGGAACGGCGGCCACGGCCCTCCTGCTCGGCCGCACCGGCCGCTGGTCCTAGCGGCCCTCCCAGGGCAGGGCCTGGACACCTCAGCCGACAGGCGGCGGCCGTCGGGCCGATAGCATGCGTCCGTACGGATCGTCACTGATCGTCAGCAGCGACCGCCGGTGCGCCCGGCGGATCCGAGGAGGCCCGGACCATGGCGGGAGAACCACAGGCCGACTGCCTGTTCTGCAAGATCGTCGCGGGGGACGTACCGGCCACCGTCGTGCGGGAGTCGGAGACCACGGTCGCGTTCCGGGACATCAACCCGCAGGCCCCGACCCATGTCCTGGTCATCCCCCGGGTGCACTACCCGGACGCCGCGACCCTCGCCGCCGCCGAGCCGGGGATCGCCGCCGATGTGCTGCGCGAGGCGGCCGCGGTCGCCGCCGACGACAAGGCCGACAGCACCGGCTACCGGATCGTGTTCAACACCGGCGCCGGCGCCGGACAGACCGTCTTCCACGCGCACGCCCATGTCCTGGGCGGTCGCGGTCTCAACTGGCCCCCCGGGTAGGCGTCTTGTCCGTACGAGAACTGGTGGTGCTGGGCACCGCCAGCCAGGTGCCCACCCGCCACCGCAACCACAACGGCTATTTGCTGCGCTGGGACGGCGAAGGCCTGCTCTTCGACCCGGGAGAGGGCACCCAGCGCCAGATGCTGCGCGCCGGGGTCGCCGCGCACGACATCAACCGCATCTGCGTCACGCACTTCCACGGCGACCACGCGCTCGGCCTGGCCGGGGTGATCCAGCGCATCAACCTGGACCAGGTGCCGCACCCGGTCACCGCGCACTACCCGGCGAGCGGACAGCACTTCTTCGACCGGCTGCGGTACGCGACGGCCTACCGCGAGTCCGTCGAGCTGACCGAGGCGCCGGTCGTGGGCGACGGCGTTCTCGCCCGGACGGCCGCGTACACCCTGGACGCGTACAAGCTCTCCCACCCCGTCGAGTCGTACGGCTACCGCCTCACCGAGCCCGACGGGCTCCGGATGCTCCCGGAGCGGCTGGCCGCGCACGGCATCGCGGGCCCGGACGTCGGCCGGCTGCGCCGCGAGGGCACGCTGAACGGCGTCAGCCTCGACGAGGTCAGCGAGACGCGCCGGGGCCAGCGGTTCGCCTTCGTCATGGACACCCGGCTCTGCGACGGGGCGTACGCGCTGGCCGAGGGGTGCGACATGCTGGTCATCGAGTCGACGTTCCTCGACGAGGACGAGCGGCTGGCGACCGATCACGGTCATCTCACCGCGGGCCAGGCCGGCCGGGTGGCGCGGGAGGCGGGCGTACGGCATCTGGTGCTGACGCACTTCTCGCAGCGCTACGGCGATCCGGACGAGTTCGAGCGGCAGTCCCGCGCCGCCGGCTTCGACGGGGAGCTGACCGTCGCCGCCGATCTGGTGCGGGTACCGCTGCCGAAACGGTCCGGCTGACCTGCCGCACGGTTCGGCTGACCCGCCGCGGTGGGTCAGTGGCGGCTGCCCCGGCGGCGGCCACGGTCACGGACCGGGCGCGGACACCCTGTGCGTGCGGCTCGGGCCCGGCGGATCGGGCACACTGTCCGGATCCGCACGCGATCGGGAGCCCACCGTGATCACATCCAACGGAGACCCGCAGGAACACACCGCCCATGTCGACCCGCTGAGCGCGCTGCGCGCCCCGGACGACCCGCCGTGCGATGTCTATCTCACCGGCACGGTCTTCCTCGACATCATCTTCACCGGCCTGGCCAGCGCCCCCGTGCGCGGCACGGAGTCCTGGGCCCGGGGGATGGGGTCCAGCCCCGGCGGGATCGCCAACATGGCCAGCGCCCTGGCCCGGCTCGGCCTGCGCACCTCGCTCGCCGCGGCCTTCGGCGACGACCACTACGGTGAGTACTGCTGGGACGCGCTGGAGCAGGGCGAGGGCATCGACCTCTCCCGGTCCCGTACGGTCCCCGGCTGGCACTCGCCCGTCACCGTCTCCATGGCGTACGAGGACGAGCGGACCATGGTCTCGCACGGCCACGAGGCCCCGCCGCCCGAAGGGGCCCTCCCCGAGTGCCCGCCCCGCGCGCGTGCCGCCGTCGCCGCGCTCGCGCCGGGCCGCCGCGAGGAGTGGATCGCCCGCGCCGCCGGCGCCGGGGCGCGGATCTTCGCCGATGTCGGCTGGGACGAGACCGGCCGCTGGGACCTCGGGGGCCTGGCCGACCTGGAGTACTGCGAGGCCTTCCTGCCCAATGCGGAGGAGGCGATGCGCTACACCCGTACCACCTGTCCCCGGGCCGCCGCGCGGGTGCTCGCCGAGCGGGTGCCGGTCGCCGTCGTCACGCTCGGCGCGGAGGGGGCGTACGCCGTGGACGGCGCCACCGGCGAGACCGCCGAGGTCCCCGCGATCGAGGTCGAGGCCCTGGATCCGACCGGCGCGGGCGATGTCTTCGTCGCCGGATTCGTCACCGGTACGCTCGCCGGCTGGCCGCTCGCGGACCGGCTGGCCTTCGCCGGGCTGACCGCCGCGCTCTCCGTCCAGGAGTTCGGCGGCTCGCTCTCCGCGCCGGGCTGGGCGGAGGTCGCGACCTGGTGGCAGTACGTCCAGGCCTCCCCCGAGCAGGACCCGGCGGCGCTTCGGCGCTACGCCTTCCTGGCGGAACTGCTGCCCGCGCCGAGCAGGCCGTGGCCGCTGCGCAGGGCCGTACCGACGATCGGTTTCGGCCGCTCCGGTTGACCGGGCCGGCTGACCGGGCCGACGGCGCAAGGAAAAGCCCTAGGGCCTTGTCAGTGCGGAGTCGTACGCTGGTAGCCCAGAGGTTGTCGAGCAGCGAGAACCCTGCAACGGGAGGTATGCGCAGGCCACAGAGCCGGCCCATGACTCAGACACCTACAGCCCAGACCCCCGCACCGGGGCAGGCACGTGCCCACTTCACCGTCCCCGCCAAACACCCCATGGTGACGGTCCTGGGCTCCAGGGATTCCCTGCTGCGTGTGATCGAGAAGGCGTTCCCCGACGCGGACATCCATGTCCGGGGAAATGAGATCAGTGCGGCCGGCAGCGCGGCGGATGTCGCGCTCGTCCAGCGCCTGTTCGACGAAATGATGCTGGTGCTCCGCACCGGTCAGCCGATGACGGAGGACGCAGTGGAACGTTCCATCGCCATGCTCAGGGCGAGCGAGAACGGCGGCGCGGACGGTCCCGAGACGCCCGCCGACGTGCTCACCCAGAACATCCTGTCCAGCCGCGGCCGGACCATCCGCCCCAAGACCCTCAACCAGAAGCGGTACGTCGACGCGATCGACAAGCACACGGTCGTCTTCGGCATCGGCCCCGCCGGTACCGGCAAGACCTATCTCGCCATGGCCAAGGCGGTCCAGGCCCTGCAGTCCAAGCAGGTCAACCGGATCATCCTGACCCGGCCCGCTGTCGAGGCGGGCGAGCGGCTCGGCTTCCTGCCCGGCACGCTCTACGAGAAGATCGACCCGTATCTGCGCCCGCTCTACGACGCGCTGCACGACATGCTCGACCCCGACTCGATCCCCCGGCTGATGGCGGCGGGCACGATCGAGGTCGCGCCCCTGGCGTACATGCGCGGCCGGACGCTCAACGACGCGTTCATCATTCTCGACGAGGCGCAGAACACCAGCCCCGAGCAGATGAAGATGTTCCTGACGAGGCTCGGCTTCGAATCGAAGATCGTCATTACGGGAGATGTCACCCAGGTCGACCTTCCGAACGGCACGAAGAGCGGTCTGCGCCAGGTCCAGGACATCCTGGAAGGCGTCGACGATGTGCACTTCTCCCGTCTCACCTCGCAGGATGTCGTACGGCACAGGCTCGTCGGCCGTATCGTCGACGCGTACGAGCAATACGACAGCCGCAATGGGCTGTGACTGAGCGAAAGAGCAACAGCGCACCATGTCGATCGACGTCAACAACGAGTCAGGCATCGAGGTCGACGAGCAGGCGATCCTCGACGTCGCCCGCTACGCGCTCGCCCGGATGCGCATCCACCCGCTCTCCGAGCTCTCGGTGATCGTCGTGGACGAAGCCGCCATGGAGCAGCTGCACCTCCAGTGGATGGACCTGCCGGGTCCGACGGATGTCATGTCCTTCCCGATGGACGAGCTGCGTCCGCCGGTCAAGGACGAGGAGGAGCCCCCGCAGGGGCTCCTCGGTGACATCGTGCTCTGCCCGGAGGTCGCGCGGAAGCAGGGCGAGGAAGCCCCGACGCAGCACTCCATGGACGAGGAGCTCCAGCTCCTGACCGTCCATGGGGTGCTGCATCTGCTCGGGTACGACCACGAGGTGCCGGACGAGAAGGCCGAGATGTTCGGTCTCCAGGCGGCGATCGTCGACGGGTGGAGGGGCGAGAAGGGGTTCACCGGCCCGTCTCCCGCGCCGACCGTCTCGTGACCGCGCAGCTGATCGTCGGCGCGGTCGCCCTGGTCGTCGTCGCCTGGCTGGCGGCGTCCGCCGAGGCGGGCCTCGCCCGCGTCTCCAGCTTCCGGGCGGCCGAGGCCGTCAGGTCGGGGCGCCGGGGCGCGGCCAAGCTGGCGCAGATCGCCTCCGATCCGACGCGCTATCTGAATGTGGCGCTGCTGGTCCGGGTCGCCTGCGAGATGGCCGCCGGGGTGCTGGTCACATATGTCTGTCTGAAGGAGTTCCAGGAGACCTGGGCGGCGCTGGTCACCGCGATCGGGGTCATGGTCCTCGTCTCCTATGTCGCGGTGGGCGTCTCGCCCCGCACCATCGGCCGCCAGCATCCGCTGAACACGGCGACGGCCTCGGCGTACGTCCTGCTGCCGCTCGCCAGGGTCATGGGCCCGATTCCGCAGCTGCTGATCCTCCTGGGCAATGCCCTCACCCCGGGCAAGGGCTTCCGCAAGGGACCGTTCGCCAGCGAGGCGGAGCTGCGGGCGATGGTCGACCTCGCCGAGCAGGAGTCCCTCATCGAGGACGACGAGCGCCGGATGGTGCACTCCGTCTTCGAGCTGGGCGACACGCTCGTACGGGAAGTCATGGTCCCGCGCACGGACCTGGTGTGCATCGAGCGCCACAAGACGATCCGGCAGGCGCTGACGCTGGCCCTGCGCTCCGGCTTCTCCCGTATCCCGGTGACCGGGGAGAACGAGGACGACATAGTGGGGATCGTCTACCTGAAGGACCTGGTCAGGAAGACGCACATCAACCGGGACTCCGAATCCGATCTGGTCTCCACGGCGATGCGCCCCGCCGCGTTCGTCCCCGACACGAAGAACGCCGGTGATCTGCTGCGCGAGATGCAGCAGGAGCGCAGCCATGTCGCGGTCGTCATCGACGAGTACGGCGGCACGGCCGGCATCGTCACGATCGAGGACATCCTGGAGGAGATCGTCGGCGAGATCACCGACGAGTACGACCGCGAGCTGCCGCCGGTCGAGGAGATCGGCGACGGCTCCTACCGGGTCACGGCCCGGCTGGACATCGGTGACCTGGGGGACCTGTTCGGGCTCGACGAGTACGACGACGAGGACGTGGAGACGGTCGGCGGCCTGCTGGCGAAGGCGCTGGGCCGGGTTCCGATCGCGGGCGCCAGCGCCAGGGTCGAGCTGCCGGACGGACGCACCCTGCGGCTGACGGCCGAGTCCCCGGCCGGCCGCCGCAACAAGATCGTCACGGTCCTCGCGGAGCCGCTCCGCGAGGACGAGCCCGCCTGATGACCCCGCAGGAGCTACGGGCCTGCTGCCTCGGCCAGAACGGGACGTCCGAGGACGTCCCGTTCCCCCGCAGCCCCGGTCTCACGGTCTTCCGGGTGGCGGAGAAGATCTTCGCGTTCTGCGCGCTGGAGGAGCACCCGCTGAAGGTCTCCCTCAAATGCGACCCGGAAGAGGCGATCCGCCTCCGCGAGACCCACCCGGCGATCACCCCCGGCTGGCACCTCAACAAACGCCACTGGAACACGATCACGGTCCCCGAACTCCCGCCCCGGATGGTGCGCGAACTGATCGAGGACTCCTACGACCTGGTAGTAGCCACCCTCCCCAAACCCACCCGCCTCCGCCTCGACCGCCCCTGACCCGCCGCGTACCGCGTTGGCTGTGACCCTGCGCTGGGAGGCCCTCGCGTGGTGCCTATGCTCGGCGTATGACACAGAGCACCGACCTCGGCGCCGAGGACCGCAAGATCATCACGTTGGCTCGGAGCGCGCGGGCGCGTAATGGGGTGGCCGAGGGGGCCGCGGTGCGGGACGAGACCGGGCGGACCTATGTCGCGGGGACCGTGGAGCTGGAGTCTCTCAAGCTGAGCGCGCTGCGGACCGCCGTCGCGATGGCCGTGGCCAGTGGGGCCACCTCGCTGGAGGCCGCCGCCGTCGTCACCGCCGCGGAGAGCGCCGCGGACGAGGACCGTGCCGCTGTGCGCGATCTGGGCGGCCCCGCGACCCCCGTCCTGGTCGCGGGCCCGGACGGCGTGCTGCGCGCGACCGTGACGGCCGGTTGACGACGGCCGTAGCGGGAATCTGGTCGGCGGCGGCCAAACGATCGGGGAGAATGGGCGCCATGAGCGCTCGTACCTCTTCTCCCGAGACAGCCGAAGCCCCCCACCGGGCCGGCTTCGCCTGCTTCGTCGGTCGCCCCAACGCGGGCAAGTCCACCCTCACGAACGCTCTGGTCGGTCAGAAGGTGGCCATCACCTCGAACCGGCCGCAGACCACGCGTCACACCGTCCGCGGCATCGTGCACCGGCCCGAGGCGCAGCTGATCCTGGTGGACACCCCCGGGCTCCACAAGCCGCGCACGCTGCTCGGTGAGCGTCTCAACGATATCGTGCGGACCACCTGGGCCGAGGTCGACGTGATCGGCTTCTGCCTGCCCGCCGACCAGAAGCTCGGCCCCGGCGACCGGTTCATCGTCAAGGAACTGGCCGCCATCAGGAAGACGCCGAAGGTCGCCGTCGTCACCAAGACGGACCTCGTCGACTCCAAGACGCTCGCCGAGCAGCTCATCGCGATCGACCAGCTCGGCAAGGAACTCGGCCTGGAGTGGGCGGAGATCGTGCCGGTCTCGGCCGTCGGCGGAGAGCAGGTCGGACTGCTGGCCGATCTGCTGGTGCCGCTGCTCCCGGAGAGCCCGCCGCTCTACCCGGAGGGCGACCTCACCGACGAGCCGGAGCAGGTCATGGTGGCCGAGCTGATCCGTGAGGCCGCGCTCGAAGGCGTACGGGACGAGCTGCCGCACTCGATCGCGGTCGTCGTCGAGGAGATGCTGCCGCGCGAGGACCGCCCGGCGGACAAGCCGCTCCTCGACATCCACGCCAATGTGTACATCGAGCGGCCCAGCCAGAAGGGCATCATCATCGGCCCCAAGGGCAAGCGGCTCAAGGAGGTCGGGACGAAGTCCCGCAAGCACATCGAGGCACTCCTGGGCACGCCGGTCTTCCTCGACCTCCACGTCAAGGTCGCCAAGGACTGGCAGCGCGACCCGAAGCAGCTGCGCAAGCTCGGCTTCTGAGCAAAAACGGGCCCCCGTCACCGCCGTCCGGCCGGCGTGACGGGAAGCCCGCTCAGGCACCCACTCATGCCCCCGCTCAGGCACCTTCCTTGAGCACGCGCGAGATCAGCGCGCGCTGCGCCTCGGACAGCCGTGGGTCGGCGCAGTGGACCGTACGGCCGTCGATGGAGATCACATAGCTGAAGCCGTCCGGCACGCCGGGGGACGGCGTCCCCCGGCCGTCGGCCACGGCCTGCTCGGCCAGCTCCCGCCATGCGTCGGCGTCGGGCAGAGCCGAGGTGTCGACCTCGGCCCTGCGCTCGATGCCCGCGAAACCGCCGGTGCGCCGTACTTGGATACGCATGGGTCCTGTTCTAGTACGTGTGGGCCGGCGGGGTAAGGGCGCGTTCCGTGCCGCCGCGCCTCATGCCGTGGGAACCCCGACCTGGGACCACGCCTTGGTCACGGCCTCGTGCTCCGCGCCGTCGCCGAAGCGGGACCGCGCCGCCGCGAGGGTCAGCCGGGCGAAGTCCGCGAAGCTCGCGTCGACCGCCAGCTCACCGCCGGTCAGCACGTCGAACCAGATCTGTCCCGCCCGCTCCCAGGACTTCCCGCCGAGCCGGTCGGCCAGCAGATAGAACGCGTGGTTGGGGATGCCGGAGTTGATGTGCACCCCGCCGTTGTCGCGTCCCGTGTGCACGAAGTCGTCCATGGTGGCCGGCTGCGGGTCCTTGCCGAGGACATCGTCGTCGTACGCCGTGCCCGGCGCCTTCATGGAGCGCAGGGCGACACCGGTGACGCGCGGCGCGAGCAGGCCCTGGCCGATCAGCCAGTCGGCCTGGTCGGCGGTCTGGTCCAGGGTGTACTGCTTGACCAGCGAGCCGAAGACGTCCGACACGGACTCGTTCAGGGCGCCCGGCTGGCCGTAGTAGCTGAGGTTGGCGGTGTACTGGGTGAGGCCGTGCGCCAGCTCATGGCCGATCACATCGACCGGGAGGGTGAAGTCGAGGAAGATCTCGCCGTCACCGTCGCCGAAGACCATCTGCTCGCCGTCCCAGAAGGCGTTCGCGTACCGCTCGTCGTAGTGGACGCTGGCGGTCAGCGGCAGCCCCGCGCCGTCGAGCGAGTCGCGTCCGTACGCCGTCAGCAGCAGCTCGAACGTGGCGCCGAGCCCGCCGTACGCGCGGTTGACGGTGGCGTCGGAGCCCGGTTCGTCGCCCTCGCCGCGTACCTTCCTGCCCGGCAGCGCGGTGCCGTGCTCGCAGTCGTGGATGGTGCGGTGCGGGCCGCCGGTCGCGCCGTCCCCGGCCGGCGCGGTGGCCGTGGGGACCACGCCGACCGCGGTCAGCCGGCGGCGGGTGCGCCGGGCGGAGTCCGCGACCAGCGTGCGGCGGGCGGGCCCGGAGAGCGCGGGGTCGTCGGCCTGGGCGAGCTTGTCGAGGACGTGGGGAGGGACGATGGTGCAGAAAACGGGGGTCGTGGCAGTCATGCGAGCAATGTGGCACTCCGTCATCGCGCTGTCACCCATTGCGACGGAAGTTGCTGAAATGGAGTGATCCGTCAGCCTTCGGCCGTTACTTTTTCGATCCCGCATGCTGATACGGACCCGCGCGGACGGCGCGGCTCCGTTAGGCTTCGAGACATCATGCGTTTCGGGCTGCTTCTCCTTAGCTGCCGCGGCGAGGGCCTGTAGTCGTAGGCCGACCCCCTCCCCGCGGAGTCTGGCGTTGCGGTGATCACGCCCCGTCGGCCGTCCCAGTGGACACACGAGGAGCCCTGCGCAATGTCTGACACTTCTGTCGGTCGCCCCACGCCCATCACCAACGCGACCCACACCCAGAAGCCCTCCCGGATGCCGATCCACAAGTACGGCCGGTACGAGGCCGTGGACCTCCCGGACCGCAGCTGGCCCGACAACCGGATCACCGTGGCCCCGCGCTGGCTCTCCACCGATCTGCGCGACGGCAACCAAGCACTGATCGATCCCATGTCGCCGGCCCGCAAGCGCGAGATGTTCGATCTGCTGGTCCGGCTGGGCTACAAGGAGATCGAGGTCGGCTTCCCGTCCTCCGGGGAGACCGACTTCGCGTTCGTACGCTCGATCATCGAAGAGGGCGCGATCCCCGAGGACGTGACGATCTCCGTCCTGACCCAGTCGCGCGAGGAGCTGATCGAGCGCACCGTCGAGTCGCTGCGCGGCGCCCACCGCGCGACCGTCCATCTCTACAACGCCACCGCCCCCACCTTCCGCCGGGTCGTCTTCCGGGGTACGAAGGAGCAGGTCAAGCAGATCGCGGTGGACGGTACGCGGCTGGTGATGGAGTACGCGGAGAAGATCCTCGGCCCCGAGACCACCTTCGGCTACCAGTACAGCCCGGAGATCTTCACCGACACCGAGCTGGACTTCGCCCTGGAGGTCTGCGAGGGCGTCATGGACGTCTGGCAGCCCGAGGCGGGCCGCGAGATCATCCTCAATCTGCCCGCCACCGTGGAGCGTTCGACGCCGTCCACGCACGCGGACCGCTTCGAGTGGATGTCGCGCCACCTCTCCCGCCGCGAGCACGTCTGTCTGTCGGTGCACCCGCACAACGACCGCGGCACCGCCGTCGCCGCCGCCGAGCTGGCGATCATGGCCGGCGCCGACCGGATCGAGGGCTGTCTGTTCGGGCAGGGTGAGCGCACCGGCAATGTCGACCTGGTGACGCTGGGCATGAACCTCTTCTCGCAGGGCGTCGACCCGCAGATCGACTTCTCGCAGATCGACGAGATCCGTCGTACCAGCGAGTACTGCAACCAGATGGAGATCCACCCGCGCCACCCCTACGCGGGCGACCTGGTCTACACCTCCTTCTCCGGCTCCCACCAGGACGCCATCAAGAAGGGCTTCGACGCGCGGGACGCTGACGCCGCCGCCCAGGGCAAGACGGTCGACGAGATCGAGTGGGCCGTGCCGTATCTGCCGATCGACCCCAAGGACGTGGGCCGTTCGTACGAGGCGGTCATCCGGGTCAACTCGCAGTCCGGCAAGGGCGGTATCGCGTACGTCCTGAAGAACGACCACAAGCTGGACCTGCCGCGCCGGATGCAGATCGAGTTCTCCAGGATCATCCAGGCCAAGACCGACGCCGAGGGCGGCGAGGTCACGCCCGGCCAGATCTGGGCGGTCTTCCAGGACGAGTACCTGCCCAACCCGGACAATGCCTGGGGCCGGGTCCAGCTGCGCTCCGGCCAGACCACGACCGATACGGACGGCCAGGACACACTGACCGTGCAGGCCGTCGTGGACGGCGCGGAGACGGTGCTGACCGGTACCGGCAACGGTCCGATTTCGGCCTTCTTCGAGGCCCTGGCCTCGGTCGGGGTGGACGCCCGGCTGCTGGACTACCAGGAGCACACCATGAGCGAGGGTGCGAGCGCGCAGGCCGCCTCGTACATCGAGTGCGCGATCGACGGAAAGGTGCTGTGGGGCATCGGAATCGACGCGAACACCACCCGGGCCTCGCTCAAGGCGGTCATCTCCGCCGTGAACCGCGCAACCCGCTGACCTGAGCTTTTAGGAACCCCGTCCACCGGCCACGGTGGGCGGGGTTCAGCCATGTCATGGCGATCTCACGCCGGGGTGCTGACGCCGACCGGGCAATGTGGCTAACATCACGTCAACGCGGCAATGTTGCCGGAGCGTTACGGAGGTGCGCGACGTGCTGCCAGTTCAAAGATCAAGCGGCCGAAAACTGCGCGTCTGCGGCATTCGTACCTCATGGAACACGGTCGGTGACGGGGAATTCTTCTGCGCCGACTGCGGGGGCGACCGCAACTACCGCCGTCGTACCGGCCGTCGTCGCTTCACCGTGCTCGGTGTCCCGCTGCTCTCGCGCGGACTCGCCGGGCCCGTCGTCGAATGCGCGGCCTGCCACTCCCACTTCGGTACGGACGTCCTCGACCACCCCACCACGGTCCGCTTCTCCGCGATGCTGCGCGACGCCATCCACACCGTCGCGCTCGCCGTCCTCGTGGCCGGTGGCATCTCCTCCCGTACGGTCAGGGAGACCGCGGTCTCCCTCGTCCGCACGGCCGGATTCGAGGACTGCACGGAGGACCGGCTGACGGAGCTGGTCGAGGCCCTCGCCGCCGACACCGGCCGGTTCGTCGTCGACCCGGGCCCGTGCGGCGCCGCGCTCGCCATCGAGCTGCACGAGGCGCTGGAGCCGCTCTCCCCGCACCTGGCCCCGGCGGGCCGGGAGTCGATCCTGCTGCAGGGCGCCAGGATCGCGCTGGCCGACGGGCCGTACAGCTCGGCGGAGCGCGAGGTGCTGAGCATCGTCGGCGGCGCGCTCAAGCTGTGCGCGGACGACACGGAGCGCCTGCTGCTCGCCGCCTCCGGCACGCCGTCCTGAACCCGTCCGCGGGCATACGCCCCGAGCCGTCCGGGGCCGCACGCCCCGAGCTGTCCCCGGACGTATGCCCTGAGCCGTCCCCGGACGCGCACGCACGCTCCTGGACGGCTCCCTCGCCGCCGCGCGGGGGGAGGGCCCGCGTGGATGCGGGAGAATGGCGCCATGAGTCTGTTCCGGGACGACGGCGTTGTGCTGCGCACCCAGAAGCTCGGTGAGGCCGACCGCATCATCACGCTTCTGACCCGCGGCCACGGCCGCGTCCGCGCCGTCGCCCGGGGAGTGCGCCGGACGAAGTCCAAATTCGGGGCGCGGCTGGAGCCGTTCTCGCATGTCGATGTGCAGTTCTTCGCGCGCGGCAGCGAACTCATCGGGCGCGGGCTGCCGCTGTGCACCCAGAGCGAGACCATCGCTCCGTACGGTGGCGGCATCGTCGCCGACTACGCCCGCTACACCGCGGGCACCGCCATGCTGGAGACCGCCGAGCGCTTCACCGACCACGAGGGTGAGCCGGCCGTCCAGCAGTATCTGCTCCTGGTCGGCGGGCTGCGCACGCTCGCCCGCGGGGAGCACGCCCCCCATCTGATCCTGGACGCCTTTCTGCTGCGCTCCCTCGCCGTCAACGGCTACGCGCCGAGCTTCGACGACTGCGCGAAATGCGGGCTGCACGGCCCGAACCGCTTCTTCTCCGTCGCGGCGGGCGGAGTCATCTGCGCCGACTGCCGGGTGCCCGGCAGCGTCGTACCCTCTGCGGAGGCCGTCGGACTGCTCAGCGCACTGCTGACCGGCGACTGGGAGACGGCTGACGCCTGCGAGGCGCGGCACGTCAGGGAGGGCAGCGGGCTGGTGTCCGCCTATCTGCACTGGCATCTGGAGCGCGGCCTGCGCTCGCTCAGATACGTAGAGAAGAACTAGGAGACGAGAGCCGCATGGCACGACGCGGAATCCTGGGACGTTCCCGCCGCGAGTACAAGACGCCGGAACCGCACCCCTCCGGTGCGCGCCCGCCGAAGATCCCCGCCGAGCTGGTGCCCAAGCACGTGGCGTGCGTGATGGACGGGAACGGCCGCTGGGCGAAGGAGCGCGGTCTGCCGCGCACCGAGGGACACAAGGTCGGCGAGGGCGTCGTCCTTGATGTGCTCAAGGGCTGTCTGGAGATGGGCGTCAAGAACCTCTCCCTGTACGCCTTCTCCACCGAGAACTGGAAGCGCACGCCCGACGAGGTGCGCTTCCTGATGAACTTCAACCGCGATGTCATCCGGCGCCGCCGCGACGAGATGAACGAACTGGGCATCCGGATCCGCTGGGTCGGCCGGATGCCGAAGATGTGGAAGTCGGTCGTCGAGGAGCTCCAGGTCGCGCAGGAGCAGACCCGGGACAACGACGCCATGACGCTCTACTTCTGCGTCAACTACGGCGGCCGCGCGGAGATCGCGGACGCGGCGCAGGCGCTCGCGGCCGATGTGGCCTCCGGCAAGCTCGACCCGGCCAAGGTCAACGAGAAGACCTTCGCCAAGTATCTGTACTACCCGGACATGCCGGACGTGGACCTCTTCCTGCGTCCCAGCGGGGAACAGCGCACGTCCAACTATCTGATCTGGCAGAGCAGTTACGCGGAGATGGTCTTCCAGGACGTGCTGTGGCCGGACTTCGACCGCCGGGATCTGTGGCGGGCCTGTCTGGAATACGCGTCCCGGGACCGGCGCTTCGGCGGGGCCCTGCCCAACCAGGCGACCGACGAGGACGGAAGCGGGAACGAGACCGGGGAAGAGCAGTCCTGACACAGGGGTGGGGGGGGCGCCCCCCCCCCCCGGGCCCCCCGGCGCCGGCGAGCGCGCGGGGGCCCC
>NZ_JBHVVP010000004.1:493135-613604 GCF_042882605.1 Streptomyces sp. NPDC058198 | reverse complement strand
GGGACCCTGTGGGAGAGTAGGACGCCGCCGAACAATCTTTGTGGGAATGCCCCGCACCGTATGGTGCGGGGCATTTCTGCGTTCACCACCCATTTCCCCGGACCCGTTCGGGGCGAGGCAGCTGGGTTAAATCGCCTTGCGGCCGGGGGCGCGGCGCGCGGAGGATCGGTTCATGAACCACGTGATACGCGCCGTACGGCCCGACGAATGGGCCAAGGTCAAGCAGATCCGGCTGGAGTCGCTCCAGGATCCGGCAGCGCCGCTCGCCTTCCTGGATACGTACGAGCAAGCCCGGCGGTACAGCGACGCGTACTGGCAGGAGCGCGCTGCCGGCTCCTCGCCGCGGCACGGGACCAGGGCCGGTCAGTTCATCGCCGAGGCGCCGGACGGCAGCTGGTCGGGCTCGGTGGCCCTGCTGATCGAGAAGGCGGGCGCTGATGACTTCCTCGGGACCTCGGTCGAGCAGGCTCAGGGGCATCTGGTCGGTGTCTACGTACGCCCCGAGCAGCGCGGCAGCGGACTGATCGGCGCTCTGATCGCCGCGGCCCTCGACTGGGCGTGGTCGGTGGAGAAGCCCCGCCTCGGGCGGGTACGGCTCTATGTCCACGAGGGGAACGGCCGGGCGCGGGCCGCGTACCGCAAGATCGGGTTCGTACCGACCGGGAAGGTCGTCCCCTTCGAACTCGACCCCGCCTTCAAGGAACTGGAGCTGGCCGTCGAGCGCCCGGACAAGGCCTAACCGGACAAGGCCCAAAGGTCTTAAGGGGCTAAGGGCTGTCCCGTAATCCGTGGCGGGCGCACGACGACAGCTACGGCACCTCGCTGCGTTGTCGGAACGCCCGAATACATCCAGTATGCGGACGTCCCTCCGCCTTGCGATGCACCGCATCTGACGCCGTGCGCTGATCCACCACGGATTACGGGACAGCCCTTAGGAGGCAGGCAACTCGTGGTCCGGCCAGCGGTCCCGGCCCTGTTCCCGCGAGCGGAGCAGGACCAGGGCCGGCAGTCCCTGGTCCTGGCCGGTGGCCAGTAGCTCCGGAAGAAGGGGGAGCGGTGCCACCGCGGCGACGTCGTCGAGGACGAGAGTCATTGGTGGGTCGAGCCGACCGTCAGATGACCGTGCGGCCATGCGGCGGCCGTGCTCGACCACGCTTGAGGCGAGTGCGGTGAGCAGCGGCATCGCACCCGGGCGGGAGCGAGGGTCCTCGATAGGCTCGCCCACCACATAGAGCGTGCCCCCCTCGTTCCCAAAAGAATCCAGAGTGAGGGAATCCGTTCTGTTCGGTGTGCAGGCTTCCCGGATATGGACCGAGGAGAGTGCCGACAGCGCACGGGCCGTCAACTGCTGGGCGACCTCGCGGCGTTCGGGGTGTGCGGTGAGGGCGGACTCCAGCAGCCCGGCGAGGCCGGAGGCGGCCTTGGGGTGGGTACGGAGGATCCGTACGGCCTCCTGGGCGCCCCCGCCCTGCGTCCAGCGGTGCACCTGTTTGAAGGGCCGCGCGTCCACGGCAGCGGCGTGCAGCCAGCACCGCAGGAGCGTTTCCGCGGTGTCGGCCATGGCGACGTCCAGGAGGGCGTGCGGGCGTACGGGGGCGAGCAGCGCGGCCGCACGGGCGGCGGCGGTGCCGGCGTCCTCGCAGCCGGCGGCGGGGGACCAGTGGAGCCGGTCCGGGGTGTCGCAGAGGTGCCCGGGGTCGTACACGAGGACGGGGCCGAGCTTGGCCCGCGCGTCCTTGGTCTCGGCCCAGACGGTGGGGTCGGACGTGACGACGAGGGCGGGTCCTTCGGCCTCCAGGATGGCCTGAACGGCGGCGGGGCGGCGGGTGAGGGGATCGCCGTACCGCACGCGCGGCGCGTTACGGACGGCCGGGACCGCGTGGACCGCGGGGCCGGCAACGGCGGCCACGGGTACGGGTGCGGACCCGACTACGGACTGCCGTGACTGCTGGGGGAGAGCCGGTGCGGGGACAGGCGCGGCCGTCGCCACGACGCCGGACAGGGCCGCCGCCGCGGCATCCCGTTCGTACCGCTCCTGAAGAAGCTGCTCCCGCCGTCGGGCTCGTACCGCCCGATAGCGGGCCGTCACACCCAGCGCGAACACCGTGAGCACGGTCAGTATCATCAGCTGGCTTATCAACAGGCCCCAGAACAGCCCGTATCCGGACAGCTGCCCCGGCGGGGTGTCGGGCCAGGCTGCCGCCAGGTCGTGCGGCGTCGACGCCAGTTGCCGTATGGCCAGCGGCGTACGGGCGTAGGTCACGGCCTGCGGCCAGGCGCCGTGCGCGAACAGTCCCGACAGCCCCGTGGCCGTCCAGACCAGCAGGCTCAGCCCGAGCAGGAAGGCCAGCAGGCCCAGCAGCAGCCCGTCCGGGACGCCCCGCTGCTCCTGACCCTCGTGGTGGCGCGCCATGTCACGCGACCGTCGACTCGGATGACTCGTTCAACCGCCGTTGTCGCTCCAGGAGGACGGCCCGCTGCTCCGCCTCCCACTCCGCGGCCCGCAGGTCCTCGGGCAGCAGGCCGGCTTCCAGGGCGTCGGCGGCGTCCGACGCCTCGGAATTCTCCGTCATCGCCCGGTCCGTGAAGACCAGGGGCCGTTCCGCCTCCGTCACCAGGTGTTTGACGACCTGGACGTTGCCGTTGACGTCCCAGACCGCGATACCCGGCGTGAGCGTCGGGATGATCTCCACCGCCCATCGGGGCAGGCCGAGGACCAGGCCGGTCGCTCTCGCCTCGTCCGCCTTCTGGGCGTAGATCGTCCGGGTCGAGGCCATCTTGAGGATGGCCGCGGCTTCCCGCGCGGCCGCCCCGTCGACCACGTCCGACAGGTGGTGGACCACCGCCACGAACGACAGGCCGAGCCGCCGGCCGAACTTCAGCAGCCGCTGGAAGAGCTGGGCGACGAAGGGGGAGTTGATGATGTGCCAGGCCTCTTCGACCAGGAAGATGCGCTTCCTGCGGTCGGGGCGGATCCAGGTGTGCTCCAGCCAGACGCCCACGATCGCCATCAGGATCGGCATCGCGATCGAGTTGCGGTCGATGTGCGAGAGGTCGAAGACGATCAGCGGGGCGTCCAGGTCGATCCCGACGGTCGTCGGTCCGTCGAACATGCCCCGCAGGTCACCGTCGACCAGCCGGTCCAGGACCAGCGCCACGTCCAGGCCCCAGGCCCGTACGTCGTCCAGGTCGACGTTCATGGCCTGGGCCGATTCGGGCTTCGGGTGGCGCAGCTGCTCGACGATGTCCATCAGCACGGGCTGGCGTTGGGTGATCGTCTCGTTGACATAGGCGTGCGCGACCTTCAGTGCGAAGCCGGAGCGCTCGTCGAGGCCGTGTCCCATGGCGACTTCGATGATCGTACGGAGCAGGGCGAGCTGCCCGGTCGTGGTGATCGCCGGGTCGAGGGGGTTGAGGCGGATACCGCCGTCGAGCGCGGCCATCGGGTCCAGCCGGATGGGGGTTATACCCAGCTCCTGGGCGATGAGGTTCCACTCGCCGTGGCCGTCCTCGCCCTGGGCGTCGAGGACGACGACCTGGCGGTCACGGAAGCGCAGTTGGCGCAGGACGTATGTCTTCTCCAGCGCCGACTTCCCGTTGCCGGACTCGCCGAGGACCAGCCAGTGCGGGGCCGGCAGCTGCTGCCCGTACAGCTGGAAGGGGTCGTAGATATAGCCCTTGCCGCTGTAGACCTCGCGGCCGATGATCACACCCGAGTCACCGAGGCCGGGGGCCGCGGTGGGGAGATAGACGGCCTGGGCCTGGCCCGTCGACGTACGGACGGGCAGCCGGGTCGTCTCCACCTTCCCGAAGAGGAAGCTGGTGAAGGCATCCGTGAGGACGGACAGTGGATCTCGCATCACTGGCCCCTTTCGGCTCGGCGGCTATCGATGGCTGACGGCGGGGCTGTCGACGGCCGCACCTGGCCGCACCTCGCTCCACGTGGCGGCTGTCGGTCCGCCCTCGGTGCTGTCCTCGGCTATCGGCGTATGCCGGTTGCGAACGGCAGGGTGTTCACAAAGGCACGGTGGTGCTCGCGGTCGCACCACTCCAGCTTCAGATACGACTTGCCGGCCGAGGCCCTGATCGTCCGCTTGTCCCTGGCCAGCGCCTCGGGCGACCTGGACGACACTGTGATGTACCCGACGAGGTTGACCCCCGCCGCCCCACTGGCGAGATCTTCACCCCGCTGGTCCAGCCGGCCGTGCGCGGCGATGTCGCGCGGGTCGACGGTGCGGTTCATCTTGGCGGCGCGGCTCGCCTCCGCGTCGTCGTTGGTCTTCTCCGTCAGCATCCGCTCGATGGCGATCTCGGTGGGTTCGAGATCCATGGTGACCGCGACCGTGCGGATCACGTCGGGGGTGTGGACGAGCAGCGGCGCGAGGAAGTTCACGCCGACGGGGGTCATCGGCCATTCCTTGACCCAGGCGGTGGAGTGGCACCAGGGGGCCCGGGTTGACGACTCCCGGGTCTTGGCCTGGAGATATGTCGGTTCCATCGCGTCCAGCTCGGCCGGCCAGGCGTTTCGTTTCGTCATGGCCTGGATGTGGTCGATGGGGTGGTCCGGGTCGTACATCGAGTGCACGAGGGAGGCGAGCCGGCTCTGCCCGAGCGGCTGCCGTACGCGGATGTCCGCCTCGGCGAGGCGGGCGCAGATGTCGGTGAGCTCGCGGGCCATGACGACGGCGAGGCCCGCGTCCCGGTCGAGCTTCTTCGTACCGGCGGCCTGGCGGGCGGCGCGGGCCATGGCCTGGCCCTCGGCGGCCAGTTCACGGGTGTAGTGCATGCAGGCGACGAGATACGCGCGGTGCTGCTCGCTGGAGGTGGAGACCATCGACTGGAGTTGGTCGTACGACTCCTGGAGCCAGCCGGGGGACGAGCCGTCGCCGCGCTGCGCCACGTCCTTGGCGTGCGCGTCGGGGTCGGCGGGCAGCGTACGGGCGAGCATCTGGAGCCGGGTGACGAAGCCGTCGCCGTTGGCGACATGCTTGAGGAGCGTGCCGAAGCGGTCGACGAGGGCTTCCTGGTCCTCGCTGTCGCGCAGGCCGACGCCGGGGCCCTCGATCTCGATGGCGGCGGTGACGGTGCGGCGGTCGGCGTGGAGCAGGACGGCGATCTCGTCAGGCCCGAATGGCGCGGCCAGCCAGTTGATGCGGCCGATGGCGGGGGGCGGGCCGATCTCGACCTCGCGGCCGTCGAAGTGCGTACCGGACTCCATGGCGCCGGAGCGGTAGACGGCGCCGCCGCGCAGGGTGCGCTTGAAGCTGCGGTTGATCTCGTACCACTTGTAGAACGTGCGGTGCTTGTACGGCACGTACACCGCGGCCAGCGCGATGAGCGGGAACCCGGTCAGCGTCACGATCCGCAGGGACAGTACGGGCACCAGCAGGCCGCACATCATGCCGATGAACGCGCCGGCGATGATCAGCGCGATCTCGCCGGTCTCGCGGTTCTTGCCGACGATCGCGTTGGGCCGGGCGCGGCCGACGAGATACGTACGGCGGGGCGCCATCGGTTGGGAGTGGGTCGTCAACGCCCGCCACCTCCTGTGCTGTTGTTGCCGGTGCTGTTGCCGCGTGAGCTGTGCGGGCCGCTGGTCGGGCCGCTGTTACGGGGCGGGGGCGGGGCGGCGGGGATATGTCCGCCGCCTGCTCCGCCGCCGGAGGTGGAGCCGCGGGAGCTGTGCGCGGCGACGCCGCCGGCGACGGGGTTGGCGGGCCTGGCGCCGCCGCCTCCGCCGCCTTGCTGGTGGTTGCGGCTGCTGTGGGTCTTGATGCCCTGGGAGACGAGGGCGGCGGGGGAGCTGATGACGGCGGCGGCCTGGGAGCCGTCCGTGGCCTGCTTGCGGTTGCTGCGGGAGGAGGCGATCTCGTCGCCGAAGCCGGGCACGAAGCGGTAGATCATCGCGGAGGCGAAGATCGCGAGCAGGATGATGGCGAGGCCGGACACCACGGCGGAGAAGGCGTCGGGGCCTTCGTCGGCGGAGAGCGCGCCGGCGAGGCCGAGCACGATCACTATCACGGGTTTGACCATGATGACCGCGATCATGATGCCGGCCCAGCGGCGGACGTGTCCCCACATGTTCTTGTCGACGAGCCCGGCGTAGACGGCGGTGCCGAGCAGGGCGCCGACGTAGAGGAGCGCGGCCCTTATGACCAGCTCCAGCCAGAGCACGCCGGCGGCGAGGATCGACACGAGGGCGACGACGATCAGCATGATCGGGCCGCCGCCGATGTTGTCGCCCTTCTTCAGGGCTTCGGAGAAGCCGCCGAAGAAGACGTCGGTCTGTCCGCCGGTGGAGGTCGAGATGACTTCGGTGACGCCGTCGGTGGCGGAGACGATCGTATAGAGGATGAGCGGCGTGAAGGCGGAGGCGAGGACGGTCAGCCAGAGGAACCCGATGGCCTCGGAGAGCGCGGTGGCGAGGGGCACGCCGCGGATGGCGCGCTTGGCGACGGCGAGGAGCCACAGGACGAGGGTGAGGACGGTGGAGGCGGCGAAGACGACGGCGTACTGGCGGAGGAAGGCGGCGTTGGTGAAGTCGACGTTGGCGGTGTCCTTCACGGCGTCACTGAGCTTGCCGACGATCCAGGCGGCGGCGTCGGCGCAGCCGCGGGCGAGGGAGGAGAGGGGATCGAGGGCGTCGGCGGGGTCGGAAGAAGGCCCGGACCGCGCGGACCCGGCGTCGCCGCTTCCGCAGTACTCCTTCGCGGGACCGATCAGAAGACCGCAGGGGTCATTGCTGCCACTCGGCGACGGAGTGGGCGTCGGTGACGGTGTCGGTGCTGCTACGGCGCGGGCCGCGAACAGGAAGAACGCCGCTTGAATGCCCGCCAGTACGGCGACGACCGACCGGGCGCGGTGCCGAGAGCTACCTGGCATAGGTGAAGCCTCCGTACTGCTCGACAGCCTTGCTGATCTCGTCCGAGGTGGAGGCCGCGATGTCGCCGGGGACAGGGGCCGGGCCGTCCTTCTGTGAGTCGGCAGTGACCTTCCAGCCGTTGTCCAGCCACTGCAGATCGAAGGTCCAGGTCTTCCACGTCGTGCTCACCGGGTCCGTGGATTCGGGACCGGACATCCCGATCAGGCCCGTGTACCAGACCGACACTTTGGCGGTGTCCGCCGCGAGGCTCTCCACCTTGGTGCCGACCGGGATCGTCCGGGAGATGAAGGTGCTGTCCTGAGGGGGGTTGCCGTTGGCGTCCAGGCCGAGCTTCTGCAGGAACTCCGCTGAGTACGCGGCGTCCTGCGGCGCCTTGAGCTTGCCCGCCGCGTCAGGCGTGTAGATGGTGTCGACGATGCTGTGCCGGCTGTCCCGGTTGAACATGCCGTCAGAGCCGAGCGCCACCGCGTAGTTCGCCGCCGCGCTTGCCGCTCCCTGTTCGGTTTGGGCGAAGCCTGAGGGAATCGCGCCGTTCTTGCCCGTTACCGGCTTTTCGCCCGTCGCCGTCGTCGGGTCCGCTCCCGGGCCCGACGACGCGCCCTTGCCGCCGCCGCCCGAGGCCTCGTCGTCCCCGCCGCCGCGGTTCGCGAACGCGATAGCCGCGATGAGGAGGACCACCACGCCCACCACGGTGATGAGCGAGCGCGAGCCGCGTGCCGGGCGGCGGGGGCCGCCGTACATGTCGCCGCTTCTGCCGTCGGGCAGGCGGGTACGGGTCTGGCCCGTACCGCCGAAGCTCTCGTCCGTACGGCCCGAGTCGCCGCCGTAGCCGTGCTCGTCACCGAAGCTCATGCCGCGTGGGCCCCCTCAGCCGTTTGCAGTTCCGCGGAGTACGCGTAGTACGACGGTAGCCGTGCTGGTTCCCGCGCGGGCGCGGTGTGGTGACTCGACATCAGGGAGACGCAACCTCAGCCGGTGGGTGCGACGGACAGGTGGTGTTGGAGTGGTCCGGGGCACGCCCCGGTGCGGACAGACGGGGCGGCGGGGCTAGACGGCCATCCCGTACACGATGGTGAAAAGCGTGCCCAGCGAGCCGATGATGAAGACACCGGTCAGCCCGGCGACGATCAGACCCTTGCCCTGCTCCGCGCTGAACGTGTCCCTGAGCGCTGTCGCCCCGATCCGCTGTTTGGCCGCGCCCCAGATCGCGATGCCGAGGCAGAGAAGGATGGCCACGGCCATCACGACCTCGATCATCACCCGGGCCTCGCTCCCCAGTGTTCCGAAGGGCCCCCAGTTCGGGGCGATGCCACCGATGATGGTGGTGATGTCGCCCTTTTCGGCCGCCAGGTACATGTAACTCACCGCCCCTGTTGGGTCGTTCACGCCCATGCCCCCATGGCACGGGTCACGCTCTATCTTCGCTGATGGAACCGCCCTCGTGCGCCGCTTGGCGGGTCTCTTTACCCGATCCCCGCACATATGACCGATCCGGCGCCCTGACCAGGCGCGGACCGGGGTGTGCGCGTACGCATTTGGTTACTCTGTGTATCACGGAGCGTGACTCCGGGCAATGACTGTCGTTGTTACACCTCTGCGGAAGACCGTGCGGGGCTGGCGATATGACGGCCCGTCGGGCCGTCCTCGGTGGTCAGTCGCCGACCTTGTACTCCGGATCGACATAGCAGGGCGAGGTCAGCGAGACGGACAGGCTGTCGCGGTACTCCTTCTCCCACTTGGAGGGGTTCTTGGACGTCGAGGGGAGCAGCAGTTCGATCGTCGCCGTGTGGTGGTCCTTCTCGTGCTCGACGTCGAGCTGGAGCTGCTTGGCCTGGGACTTGGCCGGCTCGAAGCGCACGACCTTCCAGCCCTTCGCGGGCAGCTCCGTGTGAAGCCGGGCGATGGCCTGCTTCAGATCGTCGCTGGACGGGCTGTACATGGACCAGAAGTGACGCACCAGGAAGCCGTGGTCCACGCCCGCGCAGGGGGACGCGTCAGGGGCGCCGTTGCTCGCCTCCGGCAGGCCCGACACAGCGAAGAGCGCGCTGGACCGCTCGCGTACCAGATCCTTCGCGTCGGAGACGGACATGCGCTGCGGTTCGTAGTCCAGACCGCCGTTGTTCATGGTGGAGCATCCTGTCGAGAGGAAGAGAGTGGAGGTCGCGAGGGCCACGAGCCGTACGGTTGCCCGGCCGGCGCTCTTCTCCGCTGTTGCCGTGGGACTCATCTGGCTCACCTTGTCGTTACGTCGTCGTACCGGCCTGTGACGACCCGGGCCTGATTGTTGAGGCTCTCCGTGCCCTCGTCCCAGTAGCCGCTGTGCCCGCGCGAACCGTCCGTGGAGACGATCGTCGCCCCGAAGTCCGGGTTGGTGGGAGTGAGGGGCTTCGCGACGCTGGTGCCGTCCCCGTCGAGGAACGACGGGAGGAGGTCGATGTCCAGCTTGACCGGAGCGTGCTTCCAGCCGCCGATTTCCGGGACGGGGTCGCTGGTGATGAAGGGGATGTTGACGCCGCCGTACGTGTCGTCGCCGATGTACGGGATATGGCTGCCCTTGAGATACGGATCGCTGTCAGCCTCGGCGGCGAAGACATGGCCGGCCGGAACGTCGAGTTCCTTGGCGCTCCCGACCTGCATGCCGGGGCTCCCCGCCACGAAGACGTCGTCGACCGGAAGAGTGCCCTGGCGGGCCGCGGCGCCGACCACCGTACTGCCGTAGCTGTGGCCCATGGCGGTCAGATGCCCCGGGTCGCCCTCGTGCGAGGAGCGCAGCCCGCCGAGGAAGTCGTTCAGTTTGGGTCCGCCGTCGTTGGCGTAGCCACTCTTGGGCGAATCGAAGACCAGACTCTGCGGAGCGTCGTAGCCGAGCCAGGTGATGGTGGAGACGCTCTGTCCCTGGGCCAGGTTGTCGCTGGAGCGCCACAGTGCCTCCATCCGCTTGACCTCACCGCCGATGCCTTCCAGGTTCGACGTCGTGCCCGGCACGTGCACCGCGGTGTGGGTGGCCGTATCGGGGTTGCCGTTGGCGACGATCGCGTGACCGATGCCCTTCGTGTCGAAGCCGAGCAGAAACGCCTCGGGCAGCGGGCGCTCGCCGGCGCGGCTGACCTGTCCCGTTCGGTCGAATCTCTCCTGGATCGCGTCCATGCCCTTGATCTGGGCCTGGAGGCGGCTGCGGCTCTCGTCCCACTTCTCCCAGGCCGGGTTCTTCATGGAGACCCCGTAGGGGCCTCCGTTCGGGTCCTGGATCGTCCTGGGGGGCTCGGGGCCCAGCTTGTCCAGATCCAGTTGGGCCTGGGCGCGGGTCTCGGCGAGGACCATGCGGTTGGCGTCGTCGCGGACGGTGCTGGGGATGCCGTCGAGGGCGCCGACCGAGGCCGGATAGAGCGTCGCGTACTCGTCGCGCTGCTCCTGTGTGAGGCCGTTCCACCAGGCGGCGTTGTCGGCCGGGGACTTGCCCTGGGGGATCTTCGAGTCGTCGGCGTACTTCCCTGCCGCTTTCTGCAACGCCTGGGTGTCCTGGGCGGCGTCGGCGAGCATCGCGTCCGTGACCTTGAGCCCGCCGGTCGTTTTGAGGCGGCGCAGGGCGCTCGCGTACCGGCCGTCGATCTCCGCGGCGTCGCGGACCGCGGCGGAGATCCGCTCCACGATGTCCTCGGCCTTGCCCTTGTTGACGTCGGCGCCGCCCTCCGCCCTGCCGGGCAGGAGGGGGATGGGGGCGCCGGGGGTGGCGGTGCCGCTGCCGGGTGCGAGGGGGGCGACGGGCGAGACGGGGTACTCGACCGAGCCGTCGGGCTTCACCGTGAACTTGAGGTTCTCGGCGTCCTCCAGTGCCTGCCTCAGCTTCCGCTGCGGCGCGGCCAGCTCGGCGGCCAGTCCGTTCAGCGCGGTACGGATCAGTCCGCACTCGGTGTGGATGTACTGGTAGTTGCGGCTCAACTGGGACAGGTCGCCGAAGGCCTTGGTGGCGGTCTCGCCCTTCTGGGTCTCGCGGAGCGTGCCGAGCATCTCGTTGTCGACGCGGTCCTTGGCGGCGTTGGCCCGGCCGGAGACCTTGCCCCAGCCGTCCGCCGCGTCCTCGTACTCCGAACGCTTCACATCGCGCAGCTGCTGCCAGGTGGTCACTTCGGGCCCTCGCCCTCGAAGCGCTGCTTGGTCCTGGCCTCCTGCTCGCCGAACTCCTTGCCTGCGCTCTTGAGGGTGCCTTCGAGCCGTGCGCATTCGTCGCGTACGGCGGAGAGGCGTTCCTTCCAGGAGGTGCGTATCTCGTTCAGCGCGGCAGTGCTGGTGAAGCCTTCCGTGGCGCCGGTGACGCCTTCGGAGGCGGTGTTCATGTCGGTCAGGGCGGTGGCGGAGGAGGTGTGCAGGCCGTTGGCGACGGCGGAGGCGGTGGTCCAGGGGCCCTGGCCGACCTTGAGGTCCGGTCCGCCGCTTCCGCTGTTTCCGCCTCTTCCGCCGCCGTCGACCGGCGTCGCGGCCGAGGCCAGGTTCATTCCGGTGCCGGGGCTGTCGTGGCCGAACAGCTCCGCCCATTTCTCGTTGAGCGCCATGCGCCTGTCCCCCGTAGCGAGCCAACAAAATGCTTCCGGGAACCTAGCCGACCGCCGATCTGATCGTCGAACAAGCCGACTGCTGCTGGTGCTTGTGCCTGTGCCGACCTCTTTCGTACGGGTGAACTTGGCGCCCCCGTCGTGCGGTCGGTCCATCGGCCGCATGCCTTTGCCTGCGGGTGTCTTCGCCGTATGCGCCCCCTCTCGCGCCCCACTGGCGGGTGGAAATGCCGCGTATCCGCCTTTGGGACAGTGCGGTTGAGAGGGTTGAGGAACAGGGGCGTGCGGCATGACGGGGTATTCGGACAGCTGGCAGCAGTTGATTGATATGGCCGGCGGCGGGGTTCCAGCTCCGCACGGCGGGCGCCTGAAGCACAACGGAGGTCCGTGGACCCGGGCGGCGGGAGCGGCCGAGGCGCTGCGTACGGACATGGGCCAGGTGAAGGGTGACTTCGGGGCCGCGCACGAGGGGCTGGCGTCCGGTACGGCGGGCCTGCGGGCCGGGGCGGTGCTGCGGACGGTGCGTACGTCGTGGGAGCGGCGCATCGAGACCGCGGCGAGGGAGTGCGGGAGCCTGGCGGGGAAGCTGCGGGCGGTCGCGAAGGACCAGGGCGAGGTCGAGGCGGCGATCAGGTCGTCCTTCAGGTCGTCCTTCCCGGGGTCCTCCGCGGGGCCCTCCGCGGGGTCCTCCGCAGGGACGGGGGTCGGGCCTGGCGCCGGGTCCGGCGTCGGCGCCGGTGGTGGGCGGTGAGCGGGGTGCTGACGTGGGCTCAGTTACGTGAGGTGAAGTGCTCCGAGCTGGAGGACGCGGCCGACGGCTGGGGCAGGGCGAGCAACCGGGCGGATGCCGCGCGGGACCGGATCGACAAGCAGCTGCTGGCGGGTCTCGCGGCCTCGCAGGAGGGCGAGGCGGCGGAGGCCGCGGTGACGCGGCTGCGGGAGCTGAGCCGTAATTTCCAGTACGTCTACACCGAGTGCGGGCTGGTCCGTACGACGCTGAACAGCTTCGCGTTCGAGCTGCGGGGAACGCAGCGCAAGCTGGTGGACGCGCTGGATGACGCGGAGGTCCTGAAGTTCACGGTCCACGAGGACGGTTCGGTGAGCTTTCCCGCCGGGGGCGAGAACGCGCTCACGCGGGAGGAGCTGCCGGGCGGCAAGGCCGCCGGCAGCGCGGTGCCGCCCCTGCTGGCCCCGCCGCCGGCGTTCACGGGCCCGAGCCCCAACCCGAACGCGGCGAAGGCCCAGGACATCGCCGACCGCATCGCGCGGGCGGTCAGCGAGGCGAGGGCGGTCGACCTCCAGTACACCGGGACGCTGCGCAAGCTGACGGCACAGGACGGCCTCAAGGTCACCGACGCGATGTGGACGGACGCGAGCGGTGACGCGACGGCGGTGCGGGGCCTGGCGTCGGTCTACCTGGCGGACGCCATCCCCGGGGACAAGACCCCTGCGGAACGCAAGGCGTGGTGGGACGGCCTGACGCAGGAGGAACGGGAGGAGTACCTGGCGGTCTACCCGGACCGGATCGGGAACGTGGACGGGATCCCGGCGGAGGTGAGGGACGCGGCCAACAGGGACAACCTGCAGTTGCTGATGGGGAAGCTGGAGGGACAAGGGGACGAGAAGTCGCAGACGCGGCTGGCGGGGCTGAGATCGATCGACGAGCAGTTGCGGGCAGGGGGGAATCCGCCGATGTATCTGCTGGGCATTGGGGACGAGGGGAATGGTCGGGCGATTGTCGCGTACGGGAATCCGGATACGGCGAGGAATGTTTCGGCGTATGTGCCGGGGCTGGGGACGGCGCTGGACGAGGATTTCGCGAAGAACGATCTGAAGCGCGCGCGGGACACGGCCGTCGGTGCGCGGGAGTACGATCCCTCCAGCGCGGCGATCGTGTGGCTCGGATACGACGCTCCGCAGCTTTCCGCTGACGACATCACGGGAAACGCGGATGTGATGTCTGCCGATCAGGCGCAGGTCGGGGCCACCGAATACAACGAATTCATGTCCGGCATCTCGGCGACGAATCAGAACGAGGATCCGCACGTCACCGCCATCGGGCATTCCTATGGCTCGCTCACCGTCGGTCAAGCCGCACAGCGGCCGGGCGGTATTCCGGGCGCCGACGACATTGTTCTGCTCGGCAGCCCCGGTACTGGCGCGGATTCGGCGGACGACTTGGGCGTGGGTAGGAAACATGTGTTCGTCGGCGCGGCGGAGAACGACCCGGTGACGGCGATGCCCGCCAAGGTCGAAGCACGTGGCATGGCGATGGGCGCGGGCAGTGGGGCGGCGGTGGGGATGGCGATGGGGGGTCCGGTCGGCGCGGCGGTCGGAAGTGTCGGGGCGGGCGCGGCCGCGTACTTCGCACAAGACGCGCAGGCAGACGACAGAGAGATCTGGTACGGGACGGATCCGGCGCACGAGGCGTTCGGTGCCCAGCGTTTCCGAGTGGGGGACGGGCCACGTCCGATCGGAGACGGCGGAGGCTTTGCGGCGCACTCCAACTACTTCAATCCTGCGGAAGACGAGGAATCTGCCGATAATATCGCCTTGATTGTTGCCGGACGAGGTCGCGAGATCAGTACTCAGGAGCACCGATGACCAATCCACGTCTCGTCCTCACTGCGCTCCTTCTTGTGATGGCGACTGGATGCGGCGCTCTATCCGATGCTGCTCCCCCAGAAGGGAAAACATCTGACATGGATATGCAGCAGGCCGCTGCGAAGGCCGACGCGATCATGCAGCGGACGCTGTCGGCGATTAAGCCGGAGCTTCGATGGAATCACGGGCCTTCGAACGACAGTATCTGTACCGACTCCAAGAATGACTCCCTGGGGACCGGTTCAGTAAAACGCAGAATTTCCGTCATGACTGTTGTCTCCAAAGAGCGGCGTGGAAGTTTGCTCGGAGTCGTGGAGCGCGACTGGAACGCTCGGGGATATCGGATCACCAGCGTGCGAGCGAGTCGCGAATTGCCTGCCGTCTACGCTTCGACGCCGGACGACTTCCGTATAAGGGTGGCCGTTGGAGGAGGAGGTCAGTTCTTCTTCTCCATCACCACCCCGTGCTTCACCGAATCCGCCGTGTCCGACCCGGCGACCGAGCCGAACACCCCGCAGCGCGAGGGCGACTACCCCCAGCGCCCGGATGTGCACGACGACTTCTGGTCATCCGGGGCGCCTCTTTCGGCGTCCTCGTCATCTGCCCCCTGATCAGGGCCCTCCGCGCCTACACTGGCGCAGACGGTGGCCCTGACATGAGGGGTGTTTGACGGTGCGTAAGGCATGGCTGGTCGCGGCCGCTGTCGGTGGGCTGTGTATGAGCTTCGTCGCTCTGCTTGTCGTCGGGACCTACTCCGCCGCCGCCGGGCTCATCGGGGGAGCCGGTGGGGGCGGGCGGGTGGGGCTGGCCAAGGGGGCCGTGCCGGCGGCGTATCAGCCGCTCGTGCAGAAGTGGGGCAATCTCTGTCCCGCCATCAACCCCGCCTTGCTCGCCGCGCAGTTGTACCAGGAGAGCGGCTGGAACCCCTCCGCCCAGAGTCCCGCCGACGCCAAGGGGATCGGGCAGTTCATCCCCGGGACATGGGCCGCGCACGGGATCGACGGGGACAAGGACGGGGACCGGGACATCTGGGATCCGGCTGACGCGATTCCGTCGGCCGCCTCGTACGACTGTGAATTGGCTGAATACGTCAAGGACGTGCCCGGGGACGCGACCAACAACATGCTGGCCTCGTACAACGCGGGGGCGTACGCCGTCATCAAGTACGCGGGCGTGCCGCCGTACCGGGAGACGCAGAATTACGTCAAGATCATCCGGACTCTGGAGAAGAGCTTCGCCCGGCCCATCGGGCGGGTCGAGCCGTCGCGGCAGGCCGCCGGGGCGATCTACTTCGCGCAGCAGCAGCTCGGTACGAAGTACCTGTGGGGCGGGAACGGGACGCCCGAGCAGGACGGGCGGTTCGACTGTTCCGGGCTGACGCAGGCCGCGTACCGGACCGTGGGGATCGAGCTGCCGCGGGTCGCCAATGATCAGTACAACGCCGGCGAGCATCCCTCGCGGGATGAGCTGCTCCCCGGTGACCTTGTCTTCTTCTCGGACGATCTGACCAATTCGCGGGCGATCCGGCATGTGGGGTTGTACGTGGGCGGCGGGTACATGATCAACGCGCCGTACACCGGGGCCGTGATCCGGTTCGACAAGATCGATACACCCGACTACTTCGGAGCCACCCGGGTCACCGAGGACGGCGCCAAATCGCTGCCGACGAACCTCCCGGCGAGCCGGCCGGCCGTCTGAGGAGTCGGCCGGCCGTCTGAAAACGGACCTGCCGAAAGCTGTCGAGTGGCCGGAACTGTCCGTCCGGCCGAGGCCCTGAGCTGCGACGATGTGTCACTCTTCGATAACGTCATGGTGATCGTTCGGTGGAGAGTGGAACGTACGCGGCGAGTAGGCCGTTCCCTGGACGACAGCTGCGTATTGATCGCGCAGCATGTGCCGTACTGACCACGGGGGTTGGTAGAGGCGGCGCCCACGGTGATGTGGCGCGGCAGGACACAAGGCAAGGGGCCGCAGCAGATGGCTGGACTCGTACTGGATGGGTCGAACCCCGACGTCAGCCTGCTCTATGACATCAACGGACTGGCCAAGGACGCTCCGTCGTGGTTCGACCGCGGCATGGAGTTCGTCGGTGAGTTCGGGATCATGCTCGCGATGGTGCTCGTCGTCCTCTGGTGCTGGTGGAGCGTGCGCAAGCGCGGGTCGGCGGAGGACTCGGTCACGGCCGTCGCCGGGCTCGTCTGGGCGCCGCTCGCCGCGGGGGTGGCGCTGCTCATCAATATCCCGATCAGGGGGTTCGTCGAACGGCCGAGGCCGTTCATGGATCACAAGGGCCTCGAGGTCCTCGTGGCGGGGAAGACGGACTTCTCGTTCGTCAGCGACCACGCCACGATGGCGATGGCCATCGGTGTCGGCGTCTTCGTCGCCAACCGGAAGTTCGGTTTCGTCGCGCTCGGGCTCGCGCTGCTCGAAGGCTTCTGCCGGGTCTACATGGGCGTCCACTACCCGACCGATGTGATCGGCGGCTTCGCGCTCGGCACGGCGGTCGCCCTGCTGCTCACGCCCCTCGCGCTCGCCCTGCTGACACCGCTGGTGTCGGCGATCTCCCGCTCGGCGCGGGTGGGGTGGCTCGTACGGTCGCGGGCCGCGCGTGAGACGGACGGTACGGCGGGCTCCGGCGCCGTCGGCGGGACGCGGCCGCTCGGTATCCCCGAGCCGCGCCCCGACGACAACAACCTGGCCGCCTGAGGCTCTCGATCAGGTCACCGCTACCGCGCTGACCACCACATTCGAGTCCCAGTGGCCGTTCGCGTCGATCACCCCGCCGCAGGTGATCAGCCGTAGCTCCGGGCCGGGCACCGGACCGTAGACCCGCGCCGTGGGGAAGTCCTTCGTCGGGTACGTATCGACCGCCGTCACCCGGAAGGGCACCCGGCGCCCGTCCCCCAGCTCCGTCTCGACCACATCGCCGAGGCGCAGCCGGCCCAGCTTGGCGAAGACCGCGTTGCGGATGGTGTCCCGGCCGGTCCGCACCACGGTGCTGCCGGAGTCGGCGGGGGCGTCCCGGTGGCCGACCAGCACGGCCGGGCCGCGCTCGCCGGGGCGCGGGCCCAGGGCGTACCAGCCGACCTTCATCGCGTCCCGGAAGGCGGGTGCGTCCAGGGCGCCTTGGGCGTCGAGCGCGAGCGGCAGGACGTCCGCGGCCAGTCCCAGCGCCGGGACGTGCAGCCGTACGGGAGCGGTGGGCGCGTCCGTGACACGCACGACGCGGGGTTCGGCGTTGGCCGACGAGGACGCGGGCCGCTGCGGGAACAGGTTGAGCGCCACGGCGATCAGAATGCACAGCGCCGCGAAGGCGGAGAGGCCCCTGACCGCCGTATCCACCGTGAGCCACCCGCCCGCCCCGTGCGAGCGACCCGCCTTCCCGGTCAGCGCCGGCCACCCGTGGCGCGGCGCTGGTGGCGACGCACCACGAGGATCGTGCCGACGGCGGCCGCGGCGGTGGCCCCGAGGGTGAGGGCGAGTCCGGCCATGACCGACGGGCCTGAGGAGTCGGCGGCGGTCAGGTGATCGGCGCCTCCCTTCGCCGCACCGGACGGGGTGATCTGCAGAACGCCGACCGACGGGGAGACGGCGCCGGTCCCGGCCGTGGCCGCCGCACTGTTCGTCGCCACTGCCGGCGGCGCGGGAATCTTGTTCGCGTCCGCCGTCTGGGCGGGCGCCTTCGCCGTAGCTGTGGCCGTCGCCTTGGCCGAAGCCTTCGCGGACGCCGGCGCCGACTTCGCCGGGCTCGGCGCCTTCGTCGAGGCCGCGGTCGGCGTCGAGCCCGTGTCCGGCATGGCCGTGCCGTCGGGGGCGACCAGGCTGAAGCCCGGCATCCGGTGTCCCTTGGGCTGGTTGGGCCGGTCGTTGCGGTAGTAGTACAGCGGGTGCGCGTTGTAGATCACCTGCGGATGGTCACTGTTCACCGCGTTCAGCACGGTCTGTGAGGTCTCGCCGGTGACGCCCTGCGCCTTGGTCGGATAGCCGATCGCGGCGGGCCAGCTGGTGGCGCAGGAGGCCGCGCAGTCCGATACGTCCCGCTTGTCGGCGTCCCGCAGGTAGAGCGGGTTGCCTTTCTTGTCGGCCAGTACCTTGCCCGCGTCGGTGGTGATGAGCGTCAGCTCACCGGGCTCGGTCGGCTTGTCCACCGCCGCGGCGCGGCCGGTGGCGAGGGTGAGAAGGAGAACGGTGGCCGTGGCGAGCGCGGCTATTCGGGGTCCGGTTCGGTCCATGTGTCCGCCCTTGCGAGTCGGTTCTGCCCCCCGTTCTGTTTTCGCTATGTACAGAGCATCGTCAGGCGGCCCGTACGGCCACTTCTGTGGGCCGTACGGGCGACAAGGACCGTCACGGCGCCTGCGGGGAAACGACCTTCACAGTGCCTGGGGGAAATCGAACAGCCGGTCGGGGTCGTACTGCTTCTTCAGCCGGGTCAGCCGGTCGGCGGCGGCGCCGTAGTAGGCCGTACGCCAGCCGGTCAGCGCCGGGTCGATGTAGTTCTGGTACGCCGCGCCCGACGCGTACCGCCGCATCGACGCGTGGGTGCGCTTCAGCCACGCCCGCTGTTCCGGTCCCGAGGTCCCGGGCTCCCAGGCGGCGATGTACTGCGCGAGCATCCGCGACCGCCGGTGGACGAAGGACGTGGCGAGCGGATCCACGCGGTTGACCGCGCCGCCGAGCGCGGTCAGGACGAGCGAGCCGCCGCCGCCCCGGGCCGCCGGGATCCGGGTGAACTCCTCGGCGGCCGACACCAGGACGCGCAGGCCGGCCGGGGAGAGCGACCGGTCGAAGAAGTCCGAGGCGGCCGCGTACGTCTCGCGCCGGAGCGCGCCCCCGGCGCTCCGGCCGGGAGTCGTACCGGGCAGCCGGCACTGCTCCTCGGTGAATCCGGAGCAGCCCGCGTACACCAGCATCGCGTCCTCGTAGCCGCGGCGGCGCAGCGAGACGGAGCTCGCGGGGCCGGGCCCGCCCACGCCGTCCGCGAGGCGGTCGACGGCGTTATGGAGATCCGCCTCGTCGCCGAGGGAGAAGACGGAGAGAGTGGCGGTCGGGGCGACACCGCCGGGCCCCGCGGAGAGATGGAGCGAGGACCAGATCTCGTCGGGCTGGTCGGGGCCCCACTTCTGCCAGGCGTCGAGCAGGGCCGCCGCCTTCGGCCAGGGCCAGCTGAGGAAGGCGGTGACGCCGGTGGGCGCGGGGTGCGTACGGAAGCGCAGCTCGGTGACGACACCGAAGTTGCCGTTCCCCGCGCCGCGCAGCGCCCAGAAGAGGTCCTGGTTCTGCGTGGCGTCGGCGGTCAGTCGCTTGCCGTCGGCCGTGATGAGGGTGGCCGAGATGAGGCTGTCGCAGGTCAGGCCGTACGCGCGGGCCGCGACGCCGTGTCCGCCGCCGAGGGTGAGGCCGGCGACGCCGACGGTGGGGCAGGATCCGGCGGGGATCGTACGTCCATGATCCGAGAGGGCGCGGTAGACATCGGCGAGCTTGGCGCCGGCGCCGATGGTGCCGTCCGAGGCGGCGTTCTTGAGCGAGTCGAGCTTCGATATGTCGATGACGAGACGGCCGTTGCCGCTGGACCAGCCCGCGTAGGAGTGGCCGCCGCCCCGGATGGAGACGGGGGTGCGGTGGGTACGGGCGAAGTCGAGGCACTCCCTTATGTCGTCCTCGCCGCCGACATAGGCGACGGCCGCGGGCTTCAGGGTGTCGAACCGGGTGTTGTAGAGCTGCCTGGCTGTCGCGTACGCGGCGTCGTCCGGCCGTACGAGCTCTCCGTCCAGCCCCTTCGCGAGCGCGCTCCAGCCGCTCGCTCCGGGGGAGCCGCTCGCCGGCGGGGTGCGGCGGGGCGGTGTGGCGGCGTCGTGGGGAGGCGCTCCGTCCGCCGGCTTTCCCGTACCGCCACCGGAACAGGCGGCCGCGGTGGCGGCCGTGACGGCGGCGGCCGCGGCGGTGAGCAGTCTGCGCCGTTCCATATGACGACCTCCTGAGGGCGGCCCGCGCCGCGGTGGGGCGGTCCGCGTCAGCGCGACGCGGCGTGGGAGTTCGCGTCGGTACGGGCGCGGTCGCGTGATCTGCGGGCCGCGCCCGTCCAGCCGCAGGTGCAGCGGGCCAGGCAGAACGAGCCGCGTTCGACGGTGGAGGTGGTGTGGGGTGCCGCCGTGCGGGGTGAGGCGGCGGTGGGGGGACCGGAGGTGTCTTGCTCGCACACACCTCCACGGTACCGGGGTGTCGGCGCCCCGTAACCAGGCCCGGCGTGACGGGGAACGCGGGGCGTCGTTATGCGGGACGGGTGGGGCTTCGGACAAGCGGCGGTCGGGTGTTGGGGGTTGGCAGGCGATGGTGGTGCAGCAGCACAGACGCAGGGGCGTGGCGTTCGCCGCCATGGCCATGACGGGGCTCGTGGCCACGAGCGGCGGATGCGCCGCGGGCAGTGGCGCCGCGGCCGACGACCGGCCCGGCCGTGACCCGGGAGCGGTGCGGAAGGCGGCCGACGTGCTGCTCGCGTCCGGCAGTTCGAAGGCCCGTACGTCCATGGAGATGGCGGCCGGCGGGACGCGCGTGACCATCCGGGGGGAGGGTACGTACGACTTCGGCAAGCGGATGGGGCAGCTCAAGGTCGTCCTGCCCAAGGACCCCGCGGGCGCGAGCGAGCACCGGCCCATCACCGAACTGCTGTCGCCCGGCGCGCTGTACATGAAGAACCGCGGGGCCGGGGTGCCGGCCGACAAGTGGGTCAGGGTGGACTCGACCGCCCTGGAGGACGGGAATCTGGTCACGGGCGGGGTGACCGATCCGCTGGCCGCGGCCGAACTGCTGCGTACCGCGCGGAATGTGATGTTTGTCGCGGAACAGGATCTGGCCGGGACCAGGGTGTGGCACTACCGCGGGGTCACGGACATCCGGCAGGCCGCGAAGGCGGCGCTGCCGTACGCGCGCGGGGCGTTGGCCGCCGCGGCCGAAGGGTTCAGCGAGGACGCCGTACCGTTCGACGCGTATCTGGACGAATCGGGCCGATTGCGCAAAGTCCGGCACCAGTTCAGCTATCTCAACCAGGGGCGTACGGTCGCTGTCGCGTCGACGACGCTGCTGTACGCGTTCGGTATTCGGGTCAGCGTCACGCTGCCTCCCCGGGGCGATATCTTCACCGGGAAGATCAAAGCGTGAGCCCGCCGGATCAAAACAAGATCAAATCAAGCCGTAACCATGGAGGACCAAGGCGGAAATGGTCCGGACGTGCCATGCGCGGGGTCTATCACGCTCCCTACCCTAGGAAGTCGACACCGGCAGGAAGAGGTGATAGCACGTGGCTCCGTTGCGTACGCCGACCGTTCAGGACCACGTGGCCCTCGCCGAGATCGAGTGGTGCGGCGAGCTGATGATCGCGGCGTCGGCCGCGGACGGGGAGCGGCTCAGTCCGGCCCGTATCGACGAGGTGCTGAACGTCACGGTCGAGCGTCCCGTCCCGCCCCGGCCTCCCCGTCAGACGGAGTGCCGCCGCGAGTGTCCGCCGGACAGGACCTGAGGGGCGCGGTCCCGCCGCGCCCCGGTCGTCCGTCGGCGCGGCGCTCGCTTTGCCGGGGCCGTCAGGTGCGGAGCAGACGGGCAATCGCTTTGGTCGCTTCCTCCACCTTCGCGTCGATCTCCTCCCCGCCCTTCACCGCGGCGTCGGCCACGCAGTGCCGCAGGTGCTCCTCCAGGAGCTGGAGTGCGAAGGACTGCAGGGCCTTCGTCGAGGCGGAGACCTGCGTGAGTATGTCGATGCAGTAGACGTCCTCGTCGACCAGCCGCTGCAGGCCCCGGATCTGGCCCTCGATCCGGCGCAGCCTCTTGAGGTGCTCGTCCTTCTGCTTGTGGTAGCCGTGCACCCCGCGGTCGTGATCGGTGGTGACGGAGGGCGCGTCGCTCGTCGCCGCGCCGGCCGCCTCGGTGGTCGTCATCGCGTCCTCCCGTTGTGCTGTCCGAAAGAGGGCTATATACCCCTCGTGGGTATATGATACCTGTCTGTGAGCCTTGGGGCAGGGCCCTGTGCATATCACCATGTCGCATGGGCGACACTGGGAACTTGCCGGTTAGTCGTGGCCGGATGATGCGCCTAGCATCAGCCTGACCGAATCCCATGTAACCCGAGGAACCCACGTGCGATTTCGTCTGACCCCCAGGGAGACGAGCTTCTACGACATGTTCGCCGCATCCGCGGACAACATCGTCACGGGCTCCAAGCTCCTCATGGAACTCCTCGGGGCGGATTCCTCCGCCAGGGCCGAGATCGCTGAGCGGATGCGGGCAGCCGAGCACGCGGGCGACGACGCCACCCACGCGATCTTCCACCAGCTCAACTCCTCCTTCATCACGCCCTTCGACCGCGAGGACATCTACAACCTCGCGTCCCAGCTCGACGACATCATGGACTTCATGGAGGAGGCCGTCGACCTTGTCGTTCTGTACAACGTCGAGGAGCTGCCCAAGGGAGTCGAGCAGCAGATCGAGGTCCTGGCCAGGGCGGCCGAGCTGACGGCCGAGGCCATGCCGCACCTGCGGACGATGAACAACCTCACCGAGTACTGGATCGAGGTCAACCGGCTCGAGAACCAGGCCGACCAGATCCACCGCAAGCTGCTGGCCCATCTCTTCAACGGCAAGTACGACGCGATGGAGGTGCTCAAGCTCAAGCAGATCGTTGATGTGCTTGAAGAGGCCGCCGACGCGTTCGAGCACGTCGCGAATACGGTGGAGACCATCGCGGTCAAGGAGTCCTGAACCTCGTGGACACCTTCGCACTGATCGTGACCATCGGTGTCGCGCTCGGCTTCACGTACACCAACGGCTTTCACGACTCCGCGAACGCCATCGCGACCTCGGTGTCCACGCGGGCACTGACCCCCCGCGCCGCCCTCGCCATGGCGGCGGTGATGAACCTCGCGGGCGCTTTTCTCGGCCAGGGGGTCGCCAAGACCGTCAGCGAGGGTCTGATCGCCACCCCCCACGGGGCGAGGGGGATGGGCATCCTCTTCGCCGCGCTGGTCGGCGCGATCGTCTGGAATCTGGTCACCTGGTACTACGGACTTCCGTCCTCGTCCTCCCACGCGCTGTTCGGCGGCATGGTGGGCGCGGCGCTGGCCGGCGGCACCGAGGTGATCTGGTCCGGAGTGCTGGACAAGGTCGTCATCCCGATGTTCGTCTCGCCGCTCGTCGGCCTGCTCGTCGGCTATCTGGTGATGGTCGCGATCATGTGGATGTTCCGTAAGGCCAACCCGCACAAGGCCAAGCGCGGCTTCCGGATAGCCCAGACCGTCTCGGCGGCGGGCATGGCCCTCGGGCACGGTCTGCAGGACGCGCAGAAGACGATGGGCATCGTGGTGATGGCCCTCGTCATCGCCGATGTGGAGGACTCCGGCGACGCGATCCCGGTCTGGGTGAAGATCGTCTGCGCGCTGATGCTGTCCCTCGGTACGTACGCGGGCGGCTGGCGCATCATGCGGACGCTGGGACGGAAGATCATCGAGCTGGACCCGCCGCAGGGATTCGCGGCGGAGACGACCGGCGCGTCGATCATGTTCGGCTCGGCGTTCCTGTTCCACGCGCCGATCTCGACGACGCATGTCATCACCTCGGCGATCATGGGCGCCGGGGCGACGAAGCGGGTCAACGCGGTGCGGTGGGGCGTGGCGAAGAACATCATTCTCGGCTGGTTCATCACGATGCCGGCCGCCGCGCTGGTGGCCGCGGTGAGCTTCTGGATCGTCAACCTGGCCTTCGGCTGACCACGCCCACGCCCACGCCCACGACCGCGTGAGTGTGTAACCGCATGACCTTTTGACCGGCCGGGAAACGCAATGGGGCCCGCCCCCCTGAGAGAGGGGGCGGGCCCTTCGCCTTGCGGTGGCACCGCCATGCAGCACCGCAGGACGGCTTTCGCCCTATCCGAAGCGGCCGGAGATGTAGTCCTCGGTCGCCTGCACGGACGGGTTGGAGAAGATCCGCTCGGTCTCGTCTATTTCGACGAGCTTCCCGGGCTGACCGACGGCGGAGAGGTTGAAGAAGGCCGTACGGTCCGAGACACGCGCCGCCTGCTGCATGTTGTGCGTCACGATCACGATCGTGAAGCGCTCCTTCAGCTCCCCGATCAGGTCCTCGATGGCGAGGGTGGAGATCGGGTCGAGGGCGGAGCACGGCTCGTCCATCAGCAGCACCTCCGGCTCGACCGCGATGGCGCGGGCGATGCACAGACGCTGCTGCTGGCCGCCGGAGAGACCGGAACCGGGCTTGTTCAGGCGGTCCTTGACCTCGTTCCAGAGGTTGGCGCCCTTGAGGGACTTCTCCACGACCTCGGACAGCTCGCTCTTGCGGACCTTGCCGTTGAGCCGCAGCCCCGCCGCGACATTGTCGAAGATCGACATCGTCGGGAACGGGTTCGGGCGCTGGAAGACCATGCCGACCGTACGGCGCACGGCGACCGGGTCGACATGCGCGCCGTACAGATTCTCGTCGTCCAGGAGCACCTTGCCCTCGACCCGGCCGCCGGGGGTGACCTCGTGCATCCGGTTCAGCGTGCGCAGGAAGGTGGACTTGCCGCAGCCGGACGGGCCGATGAAGGCCGTCACGGAGCGGGGCTCCACGGTCATCGAGATGTCGTCGATCGCCCGGTGGGAGCCGTAGTAGGCGGAGAGTCCGCTGACGTCGATTCGCTTGGCCATGTCAATCACTGCTTCTTTCGTGGCCCCGCGCGGCGGAGCCGGATATCGAGGCCTCAGCGGCCGGTCTTCGGGGCCTTCCAGCGGGCGATGCCGCGCGCCACCAG
This sequence comes from Streptomyces sp. NPDC058198, assembly GCF_042882605.1. NCBI lineage: Bacteria > Bacillati > Actinomycetota > Actinomycetes > Kitasatosporales > Streptomycetaceae > Streptomyces > Streptomyces sp. NPDC058198. The sequence continues at coordinate 588,778 of NZ_JBHVVP010000004.1, read as the reverse complement.
ATTGAGGATCATGACGAACGCGATCAGCACCAGGGCCGCGGCCCAGGCACGGTCGATCGAAGCGACCTCGCCGGCCTTGTACTGCTCGTAGATGTAGAACGGGAGCGAGGACTGCGCACCCTCGAAGGGGTTGGTGTTGATCAGCTGGCTGCCGAAGACGAGCAGGATGATCGGCGCGGTCTCACCGGCGATACGCGCGATGGCGAGCATCACACCGGTGGTGATACCGCCGATCGCGGTCGGCAGGACCACCTTCAGAATCATCCGCCACTTCGGCACGCCGAGGGCGAGCGCCGCCTCACGCAGCTCGTTCGGGACGAGCTTGAGCATCTCTTCGGTGGAGCGGACCACGACCGGCATCATCAGGATCGTGAGGGCGAGCGAGCCCAGCAGGCCGGACGGCTCGATCTTGAACATCAGCACGATCGACAGGATGAACAGACCCGCGACGATGGACGGGATGCCGGTCATGACGTCCACGAAGAACGTCACCGCCTTGGCCAGCGCGCCCTTGCCGTACTCGACGAGGTAGACGGCCGTCAGCAGACCGATCGGCGTGGAGATCACGGTGGCGATGCCGACCTGCTCCAGCGTGCCGATCAGCGCGTGGTAGACACCGCCGCCCTGCTCCGCGCTGGGGATACCGGCCATGGAGTGGGTCAGGAAGTACGGGTCGAGCGCCTTCACACCGCGGCTGATGGTGGTCCAGAGCAGCGAGAACAGCGGGATCACGGCGAGGACGAAGCACACCCAGACGATGCTGGTGGCGAAGCGGTCCTTGGCCTGGCGCTTGTTCTCGACCACCGAGGTGGTGACGTACGAGACGGCGAGGAAGGCGATGACGGCGATCAGGCCCCACTGGACCTTGCTGTCGAGGCCGGCGGCGGCTCCGATGCCCGTGCCGAGCAGGATGCCGACGAGGGCGAAGCCGGCCGGCGCCCAGCGGGGGAGACCGCGGTGGCTGAGGCTCTTCTGTTCGCCCACGGGCGGCAGCGGGGCCTGCGTGTGCTGTACGGCTGTGTGGCTCATGCGTTGGCCCCCGAGTACTCCTTGCGGCGCGCGATGATCAGCCGGGCCGCACCGTTCACCAGCAGAGTCAGGACGAAGAGCACCAGGCCGGAGGCGATCAGGGCGTCACGCCCGAGCGGATTGGCCTCGCCGAACTTCGCCGCGATGTTCTGGGCGAACGTGCCGCCGCCCGGGTCGAGCAGATGGAGCGACATCAGATAGCTGGGAGACAGGACCGTGGCGACGGCCATCGTCTCGCCGAGCGCCCGGCCGAGTCCCAGCATCGAGGCCGAGATGACGCCGGAGCGTCCGAACGGCAGGACGGAGAGCCGGATGACCTCCCAGCGCGTGGCGCCCAGGGCGAGGGCCGCCTCTTCGTTCATCCGCGGAACCTGGAGGAAGACCTCCCGGCTGACGCTGGTCACGATCGGCAGGATCATGATCGCCAGCAGGATCCCGACCGTCAGCATGTTGCGGGCGACGCCGGGCTGGGTCTGGTCGAAGATGTACGTCCACGCGAAGTACTGGTCGAGCCAGAGGTTGAGCCCCGCGAGGTACGGCACGAGCACGATGGCGCCCCAGATGCCGTAGATGATGCTCGGCACGGCGGCCAGCAGATCCACGACGTAGGCGAGGGGCGCGGCCAGCCGGCGCGGCGCGTAGTGCGAGATGAAGAGCGCGATGCCGACGGCGATCGGGACGGCGATGACCATCGCGACGATCGAGCTGACGATCGTACCGACGAGCAGGACCGCGATGCCGAAGACCGGCGGGGTGGCGGAGGCGTCCCAGTCGAAGGTGGTGAGGAAGTTGCCCTCGTCCTTGGAGATGGCGATGGCGGCGCGGTAGGTGAGGAACCCCGCGATCGACGCCATGACGACGAGCAGCAGAATGCCCGAGCCCCGCGAGAGGCCCGAGAAGATCGTGTCGCCCGCGCGGCCCGTGGAGGTTCCCGACCTGGGGCTGAGCGACGGGGCGGGCGGTGTGTCTGTGGGTGTGGTGGAAGCCATGGTCTTTCCGGTCTGTGTGGGGGAGTGAGGGCTCCCCTGGCGGCGGTGCACCGGATGGGTGGACGGCCCGCCGGCCCGGAGGGGTGCACCGGGCCGGCCTGCCGTCACCTGCTGAGCTGAGGGACTACGAGAGGGAGGCGACCGTCTCGCGGACCTTGGCGTTGATCTCGGCCGGGATCGGCGCGTAACCGGCGTCGGAGAGCAGCTTCTGGCCCTCGTCGCTGGCGGTGTAGGTCAGGAAGGACTTGACCGTGGCCAGCGTCTCGGGCTTGTTGCCCTTGTCGCAGGCGATCTCGTACGTCACGAGGACGATCGGGTAGGCGCCGTCGGCCTTGGTGGCGTAGTCCAGCTCAAGGGCCAGGTCGCTGCCGGTGCCCTTGATCTTGGCGGCGGCGATGGCCTTGGAGGCGTTCTCGGACGACGCCTCGACGGGGGCGCTGGCGCCCGTGTCGACGGAGACCGTCGAGATCTGCTGCGAGGTGGCGTAGGACAGCTCGAAGTAACCGATCGCGCCGTCGACCTGCTTCACCTGCGTGGCGACACCGGAGGAGCCGGACGCCGACTGGCCGCCGGGGGCGGGCCACTTCTTCTCGGCCTCGTACTTCCAGTCGGAAGCGGCGGTGGCGGCGAGGTACTTGCCGAGGTTCTGCGTGGTGCCGGAGTCCTCGGAGCGGTGGAAGGCCTGGATGGGCTTCTTCGGGAGCTTGGCGTCGGGGTTCAGCTTCGCGATGGCCGCGTCGTCCCAGCTCTTGATCTTGCTGTCGAAGATCTTGGCGAGCGTGGGGGCGTCCAGGACGAGGCTGTCCACACCCTCCAGGTGGTAACCGATCGCGATCGGTCCGCCGACCATCGGCAGGTTGATGCCCTGGCCGCCCGAGCAGATCTTCTTCGACTCGGCGACCTCTTCGGGCTTGAGCGCCGAGTCGGAGCCGGCGAAGCCGACGGTGCCCTGGGTGAAGTTGGCGATGCCCTCACCGGAGGAGGAGCTGTTGTAGTTGACCTCGACGCCGGTACAGGAGGCCATGTAGTTCTTGACCCAGAGGTCCATGGCGTTCTTCTGCGCGCTGGAGCCGGACGCGAGCAGCTGGCCCTTGGCGTCCTTGCACACCGCGCTGGAGGCGGCGGTGGCCTTCGTACCCGTGTCGCCGGGGTCGCCGGCGTTGTTGTCCGAACCGCACGCCGTGAGAACCAGGGCGCCGGAGACGGCGAGGGCACCGAGCGCTGTGGCGCGCAGCCCGTTCTTGCGCTGAAGCTTCACTTCGGGTGTTTCCTTCCAAGAGCCGCCGGTCCGAGAAGTCTTACGGCGGCGTGCGTCGGGGTGGCTGGTGCGGCACTGTGCCGGTCACCGTGTAAGGCCGAAATTAGGCAGATCAGGTGAAGCCGCCGACGGAGGGGGGTGAACGGAAGGTGAACCTCGCCGGACAGCTGGGTGCGGGGGCGCCTCCGGCGGGGTGCGGGTGGTGAAAGGGGCGTGCGGGGACGGGGGTGCGGACGGCCGATCGGTACGGACTGTCGCCAGGACGCTACGTTGCGTGCGCTACGTCGCGTGCGACGTCGGGCGGTCGCCGGGGCGCTTCGTCGCGTGCGGTGCCCGGGTTGTCGCCGGGGCCGCTACGTCGCGTGCAGCGCGTTGAGCAGGGCGTCCACCAGGAGGCGGTCGCGGGGCTGCGTGAGGCGGTCGCGGGCCGCCGGCGGGACGAGCCACGCTATGCGGTCGACCTCGTCGTTCGGGATGAAGGCGCCGTCCGTCGCCTCGGCCGCCCAGTAGCTGACCTCTTTGGGGCGGCCCTGGGCCAGATAGCGGACCGTACCGAGCCGGGCCCCGGGCGCGCAGTGGTGGCCCGTCTCCTCCAGCACCTCGCGCAGAGCCCCCGCCAAGGCGTCCTCCGCGCGCTTGAGCTTGCCCTTCGGGTGGGACCAGTCGTCGTACTTGGGACGGTGGACCAGGGCCAGTTCGATTCCGTCGCCGGACGCCGAGCGGCGCCAGAGCACACAGCCCGCCGCGAGCACCACGTCCGGCCGGCCGCCCCCACGCATGGACCCGCTCCCGTTCCCCGTCACGGCGCGGTCGCCGCCGCCCGCTGCCACACCTGCTGGAAGGCGAAGCGTGCCGCCTCCACCTCGTGGCGCTGGTCGGCGTGCAGCACGCCCAGCGCGTACGCCGTCGTCGGCGCGATCCGCGGCGTACGGGCCGCGTTCGCCGCGGCCGCGGCCGCCTCGGCCGCGTCGCGGTGCCGGTCCAGGGCCTGGCCCGCGGCCATCAGCACCGGATCGGGGGCGCCGCCGGCGCACCACACCTCTTGCGCGTACCGGTGCAGCCGCAGCAGCTGGCGCACCTGGTGCCAGGGGGCGTCCTGCGCCTCGCCGTCCGACGCGGTGGCCAGCCCGTGGACCAGGGCCTCCGCGTTGTACGGATGCGCGGCGCGCGCCAGCGGCAGCCCGGCCACCGCGTCCAGCAGCTGCCGCTCGGTGCTGTCGCCGGGACCGGCCAGCACCTCGATGGCGGGGGCGGCCGCGACCGGCGCCAGGGGCACTTCGGACGCCAGCACGGCCACGGCGTCCGCCACCGCGTGGAAGCGGGACGAGCCGAGCGCCTGGAGCGCGGCGGAGTGCGCGCGGGTCCTGGCGAGCGTCAGCTGCCGCTCCAGCAGAGCGCCGGCGCGGGACGCCCCGACGGTGAGCGTGCCGGGCGGCTGACCGCCGGACCCCGCTTCCGCGCGCGCCGGGACGGGGCCGGGGGGCGGCCCGGAGAGCCGCGCCAGCGCTCCGACGAGCCGGTGCAGCCGTGCCGTACAGGCCTGCTCCTGGGCCAGGGTGCCGGAGAGCCAGCCCAGTTCCGTACGGAGCTGGTCGGCCCAGACCGGGTCGAGCAGCGGCCGGAACGTATGCAGGCCGCCGCCGATCCTGCGGGCCGCGCCGCGCAGCGAACGGGCCGCAGCCTCGGCAGCCGCGGTGTCCGAGCCGCTCTCGCCGTACAGCCGCAGGCCGCGTAGGAAATCACCGGCGCGGGAGTGCAAATACCCGGCCAGGACCTCGCCCGCCGTAAGCCGGTCGGTGTCCACTTCATGGTGCTGCACGCCGGCGCCTCCGGGCGTCTATGAGCATTTCCTGTACATGCCGCAGCGGCTGGCCCTCCGCATCGGTGGCGTGCCGGGTCCAGTTGCCGTCCGCGCCCAGGTGCCAGGAGGACGTTTTGTCGGACATCCCGACCTCGAGCAGCCGCGTGATGGCCGCGCGGTGCGCCGGGTCGGTGAGCCGTACCAGCGCTTCGATACGGCGGTCGAGATTGCGGTGCATCATGTCGGCACTGCCGAGCCAGACCTCGGGCTCGCCGCCGTTGCCGAAGGCGAAGACCCGGGAGTGTTCCAGGAAGCGCCCCAGGATGGAGCGCACCCGGATGTTCTCGGAGAGGCCGGCGACCCCGGGGCGTACGGCACAGATGCCGCGCACCCAGATGTCCACCGGCACACCGGCCTGGGCGGCCCGGTAGCAGGCGTCGATGATCGCTTCGTCGACCAGCGAGTTGACCTTGATACGGACATAGGCGGGACGCCCGGCGCGGTGGTGCGCGGCTTCCTTGTTGATACGGGAGACGAGCCCGTCGCGCAGGGACTTCGGGGCGACCAGCAGCCGGCGGTAGGTCTCGCGGCGCGAGTAGCCGGACAGCCGGTTGAAGAGGTCCGAGAGGTCCGCGCCGACCTGCGGGTCCGCGGTGAGCAGGCCGAGGTCCTCGTACAGCCGCGCCGTCTTCGGGTGGTAGTTGCCGGTGCCGACATGGCTGTAGCGGCGCAGGTTCTCGCCCTCCTGCCGGACCACCAGCGAGAGCTTGCAGTGCGTCTTCAGCCCGACCAGGCCGTACACCACATGGCAGCCGGCCTCTTCGAGCTTGCGCGCCCATTTGATGTTGGCCTGCTCGTCGAAGCGGGCCTTGATCTCGACGAGCACGAGGACCTGCTTGCCCGACTCGGCGGCGTCGATCAGCGCGTCCACTATCGGGGAGTCGCCGGACGTGCGGTACAGCGTCTGCTTGATGGCCAGCACGTCCGGGTCGGCCGCGGCCTGCTCCAGGAAGGCCTGCACGGACGTCGAGAACGAGTCGTACGGGTGGTGCAGCAGCACGTCACGCTCGCGCAGCGCGGCGAAGATGTCGGGCGCGGACGCGGACTCCACCTCGGCGAGATCGCGGTGCGTGCCCGCGATGAACTTGGGGAACTTCAGCTCGGGCCGGTCCAGCGCCGAGATCCCGAAGAGCGCCGTCAGATCCAGCGGCCCCGGCAGCGGATAGACCTCCGCGTCGGACACCTTCAGCTCGCGGACCAGCAGATCGAGGACGTACGGGTCGATGGACTCCTCGACCTCCAGTCGGACCGGCGGCCCGAAGCGGCGCCGCATCAGCTCCTTCTCCAGCGCCTTGAGGAGATTCTCCGCGTCGTCCTCCTCCACCTCCAGGTCCTCGTTGCGGGTGACCCGGAACATGTGGTGCGCCAGGACCTCCATCCCGGGGAACAGCTCCTCCAGGTGGGCGGCGATGACGTCCTCCAGCGGCACGTACCGCTGCGGCGACGCCTCCAGGAAGCGGGAGAGCAGCGGCGGCACCTTGACCCGCGCGAAGTGACGGTGGCCGCTGACCGGGTTGCGGACGACGACCGCAAGGTTCAGGGAGAGGCCGGAGATGTACGGGAAGGGGTGCGCCGGGTCCACGGCGAGCGGCGTGAGGACCGGGAAGATCTGCTGGCGGAAGAGCGTGAAGAGGCGGGCCTGCTCCTTCTCGGTCAGCTCGGGCCAGCGGATGATGTGGATGCCCTCGTCGGCCAGCGCCGGGGCGACATCCTGCTGGTAGCAGGCGGCGTGCCGGGCCATGATCTCGCGCGAGCGGGTCCAGATCAGGTCGAGGACCTCGCGCGGCTGGAGGCCGGACGCGGAGCGGGTGGCGACCCCGGTCGCGATACGCCGTTTGAGGCCGGCCACCCTGACCATGAAGAACTCGTCCAGGTTGGACGCGAAGATCGCGAGGAAGTTGGCCCGTTCGAGGAGCGGGGTCGCGGGATCCTCGGCGAGCTCCAGGACCCGTTCGTTGAACGCGAGCCAGCTGCGCTCACGGTCGAGGAACCGCCCCAGGGGCAGTTCCGCGCCGTCCGGGCCGGCGTCCTCCTCGTACGCGTCGAGGTCGGCGTCGAGATCGGGCTCAAGGTCGGACCCGCCCGTGGCGACCGTGTTCGGCCGGTGGGCGGCTATGAAACCGACGGACGGCTGGGAGTGCTGGACCGGGACCTCGGCGGGCTGCTTGCTCATGTCCCCATTCTTCCGCGCCGAAGGGTCGACAGGCGCGTCGGAGAGAGCAGGGGCGAGGTGGATCCTGCCGTGGGTCCTGCCGTTCGGGGTGGGGGGCACAGCGGGCTGCATTCAGAGAGGGTCGCAAGGTCGTCTGAATGGCCGGTAACGGAGACATGACGTGGAGGAAAGCGGGGCGGGGCTCCCCGGGGGCGGTACGACACCCCCGGGGAGCCGGATTCGGGACGGGTGGGTCAGGCGTGGCGGCGGCGAAGGACCTGGAACGCGACGGCGGTGACGATCGCGGCCAGGGCCAGGACGATGCCGGTCTCCATGAGCTGGAGGGGCCAGAAATGGGAGGCGGGGTGGTAGTCGTAGAAGCGCGCCGCATCTCCAGGGGGCGTCGCGCACGGCGACTTCGAGAATCCGATGTCCCAGCATTCCTCGAAGGTCATCCGGCTGCCGTCGGCGAAGGTGACGCCGTCCTGTACGCGCCAGACGTCATCCGGGAGCCGCGCCCTGCCCGAGGCCGTGACGACCGGCCACAGGAAGGGCCGCACCAAGGCGGATACGGCCACGACCGCTCCCGTGGCGAGCAGACCGACGGCCATCGCCACGACGGTACGGCGCACCAGCAGGCCGGCGAGCGCGCCGACGGCGACCGCCAGCAGGACATGGGCGATGGCGGTCAGACCGAGGGCGGGGTAGCCGCCGTCGTACCAGCCCCGCGGGAAGACCCAGTCGGCCCGGACATACGACCTGGTCCAGCGGAACGTGATGACGAGGACGGCCGTGCCCACAACGGTGACAGCGGCGGACACGGCGAGCTTCGAGGCGAGCCAGCGGGCGGGCGGCACCGACTGGGTCCAGGCCAGTTTGTACGTCCCGGATTCCAGCTCCCGCGCGATCAGCGGGCCCGCGACGAACGCCGCGACGAGCAGCGGCAGCAGGACGACGGTCGCTCCGCCATAGGTCTCCGCCCAGCCGAACCAGCCGGCCGCGTTCGAATAGGCGGCACACGCCGCGCCCCACTCCGCGTCGCAGCTGCCGGTTACCTCCGCCGAACTCACCCAGACCCGAGCCGCGGCCTGGACGCCGATCGTGAGCACCAGGAGCGCCAGCCCCGCCCACAGCGCGCGCCGGTGCTGGCGTACCGCCACCCACACAGGGCCGCGCAAGGTCAGCGCGCTCATACCGTCACCTCCGTACGGTCGCGGCCCGGCAGCTCCGCGCTCGGGGTGAACAGGACCGGCGCGCCGGGGGAGCGCAGATGCGCCAGCAACAGTTCCTCCAGTGAGGGATCGGCCGCCTGCCAGGCGTCGTCCAGCGGTCCGTCGGGCCGGATCAGCGCGGTGAGCCCGCGGCCCGTCGCCCGCGACTCGACGACGGTGTGCGGTGCCAGGTCGCGTACGGGCCCGGTCACCAGGGTGTGCGCGGTGAGGATGTCCTCGATCTCACCGCCGAGCCTGACCTGTCCGCCGTCCACGAGCAGCAGATAGTCGCAGGCGTCCTCCAGCTCGGTGAGGATGTGCGAGGAGATCACCACGGTGGTGCCGTTCACCGCCGCGTCCGCCAGCAGCGTGCCCATCAGCTGATGGCGTGCCAGCGGGTCGAGGTCGGCCATCGGCTCGTCGAGCAGCAGCAGGTCCGGGCGCTTGCCCAGGGCGAGCGCGAGGGCGACGCGGGTGCGCTGGCCGCCGGAGAGCGTACGGACCCGGAGGCCGTGGTCGAGCGCGCCGCCCTCGATCACGCGCTCGGCCGTCTCCGCGTCCCAGCGCCCGGGGTTCAGCTCGCGGCCCATCCGCAGTGTCTCACCGACCGTCAGCTGCGGGTGCATGGGCTTGTCCTGGGCGACATACGCGAGGCGTGTGCGGGCCGCCGCCGGGTCGTCGGTGCCGAGGACACGTACGGAACCTTCCGTGGGCACCAGCAGCCCGGCCGCGTGGGCGAGCAGCGTGGACTTGCCGGCGCCATTGGGGCCGACGAGCGCGCACACGCGCCCCGCGGGTATCCGGAACGAACAGTCGCGCAGCGCCCAGCGCTTTCCGTCTCCCCATCTTCCGTACCGTTTGCCGAGGCCGGTCGCCTCGATCGCCGCCGCTGTCATGCGTCGTCCCCCTTGAAGCTTTCTTCGAAGCGTTCTTCGACCACGGATGTGAAAAGCGCGGTCACGTCGTCCTTGTCCAGGCCCTCGGCGCGGGCGCGGTCGGCCCAGGCGGCCAGTTCCGCCCGCAGCGCGCTGTCGGCGGAGCCGCGGCCGAGGGTGCCCCGGACAAAGGTGCCGAGCCCGCGCCGCCCCTCCGCCAGTCCTTCGCGCTCGAGCTCCCGGTAGGCCTTGAGCACGGTGTTGGGATTGATGGCGGTGGCCTCCACCACCTCGCGGGCCGTGGGCAGCCGGTCGCCAGGTTCCAGCAGGCCCAGGCGCAGGGCCTGTTTGGTCTGCTGGACGATCTGGAGGTAGGTGGCCACCCCGCTGCGCCGGTCGATGCGGTACTCGATCACCCGCAACCACCCTTTCACTAAGGAAGTAGTGAAAGGGTGCTGCAAGGAAGGGGCGGCGTCAAGATCGCCGCCCCTTACGTCACGTATCTACGGACTTGCCGACCGGTCGACGGACGTGTCGGCCGGTCTACCGACGTGCAGGCCGGTTCAGGACTCCGTGCGGTACATGAGGTCCACCTCGTGCGTGCTGAAGCCCAGCCGTTCGTACACCGTCACCGCGGCCGTGTTGTCGGCGTCGACATAGAGCATTGCGGTCGGCAACCCCTGGGACGCCAGATGGCGCAGCCCGATCGCGGTGAGCGCCTTGCCGAGACCGCCGCCCTGCGCGTCGGGGCTGATGCCGACGACATACACCTCACCGAGCTGCTCCTCGGCGTGCACCTTGGTCCAGTGGAAGCCGATCAGCTCACCGTTGCGCTCGGCGAGGAAGAACCCCTTGGGGTCGAACCACGGCTCGGCCTTGCGGTCGTCCAGGTCCCGCTGCGTCAGCGTGCCCTGCTCGGGGTGGTGGGCGAAGGCGGCGGCGTTGACGGCGAGCCAGGCGGAGTCGTCCTGACCCGGTACGAAGGTACGGACGGTGACCCCGGCCGGCAGGACCGGCTCGGCGATGGCGGCCGGCTTCAACGGACGGCGCAGCTGGCGCAGTTCACGGAAGAGCGTCAGCCCGAGCACCTGGGCCAGATGGCGGGCGGCCGACTTGCCGCCGTGCGCCCACACCCGCAGCCGCTTCCCGGACGCCCCCAGCAGCGCGGTCCCCAGCGCCCGGCCGTGACCCCGGCCCCGGCGCGCGGGATCGATGACCAGCTCGGCGGCCGGCGCCTCGACGGGGTCGGTGTCCTCCAGCTGCCCGTACCCGACGAGTTCACCGTCGACGCTGAGCAGAAAGTGCCGCACGCCCTCGCGATGCCCACCGCGCAACTGGAGCCGGCCCTGCTCGGAGACGGCCTGCACCCCGTCCGAGGCATGGGCGTCCGCGAGCAGCCCGAGGACGGCCCCGGCCTGCTCGGGAGTGAGCGCGTCGAGGGTCAGGATCTGCCGGCCGGTCTCGCGGGCTGCTGCGTCAGTCATGCGTCGAGGGTACGGCGGAGGCGCGGCGAGAGCGGAGTATGGACGGGGCGACGACAGACGGGCCACCCTCAAAGGCAACCAGGTTTTGACGCGCTACCTCGGCCGGAGAGCCGGGGTTTCCTGCCACGGTCGTCCGACCGTCTCGGTGGCTTCCTGCTTCATCGCGCTGTGCCGAGATGCCTCCCGGTCTTATCCGCGCTCCACAGGCAGTTGGCCTCTCCGTCCACGGAGCAGATCTGGGAGGTCGGCTCGAACCGGCCGATCTTCCCGAAGTACCGGCCGTGCTTGGCAGCCTTGTATTCCAGCATGGCGACGAACGTTGACCATCCGGCGTCATAAACGGACTTGGCGAGCCAGGTGCGTGCGAGGCCGGACACCGCGCGACCTTGATGCCGGCCTTGGCCCGGTTCTTCGATCCCTTGGCCTTCCGGCAAAAGTCGCGCTGGAGCCTCTTGAGCTTCTTCTCGGCGCGACGTAGGAATTTGCGCTTGCCTCTGACCGAGTCGAAGAAGTTCTTGTAGGCGGAATCAAGATCGCGAAGGGACTGCTGGAGCGCCACCGCCGATACCTCGGCGAGCCATGAACGTTCCCCGGTGCGTTTTGCTTGCGTGATGTGCAACTTGGACAGCTCGCTCGACGTCACATACGGCAGCCCTGACTCGTACGCCCTCTTACGGGCGAAGCTGCACAGCGCGACTGTATTACAATCGGTTACCATTTCATCACGCGCGGGAGTTTTTTGCTCTTCTTGGTCCTCGCCACCAATGCGTCGCCGCGCTTCATTTCACGGCCGAAGGTCACGAGTTCTCATGCAAAGCATTGTTAACCCGGCAGCCACTGGTGCGCTACGCGCGTTGACTCTAGGCTGCCGCTCGCAGCCTTCATCAGGCTCCGGAGTTTTCAGGACTCTCAAACCCTCCGCGCGCACGCGCACGCACCATTCACAAGGGGACCGATGTCAGCGACACCACAGAAGAACCGCGCGGCACGGCGGGTGCTCGCCGCCGCCGCCGGTCTGGCCACCGTGGGCGCGCTTGTCGCCGCGATGCCGGCCGCTGCCCATGGCTCCGGCTATGGACACGGCAAGGACCGCGGTCACGGCCAGCACAAGCCGAGCACCGTGGACGTACAGCTGCTTTCCTTCAACGACCTGCACGGAAACCTGGAGCCGCCGGCCGGTTCGGCCGGGAACGTCAACGAGACGCAGGCCGACGGTACGGTCAAGGCGATTCCCGCCGGTGGTGTCGAGTACCTGGCGACCTCGCTGCGCACCGCGCGCAAGGGCAACCCGTACTCCATCACGGCGGCCGGCGGTGACCTGGTGGGCGCGAGCCCGCTGCTGTCCGGCCTCTTCCACGACGAGCCCACCATCGAGGCGCTCAACAAGATCGACCTCGATGTGACGACCGTCGGCAACCACGAGTTCGACGAGGGCGCTGTCGAGCTGGCCCGTCTTCAGAACGGTGGCTGCCACCCGACCGCCGGCTGCTACGAGAAGGGGAAGAAGTTCAAGGGCGCGGACTTCCCCTACCTCGCCGCCAACGTGACGTCGGAGAAGACCGGCAAGCCGATACTCAAGCCGTACACGATCTGGAAGAAGAACGGCGTCAAGGTCGGCTTCATCGGAGTGACCCTGGAGGGCACGCCGAACATCGTGACCGCCGAGGGCGTCAAGGGACTCAAGTTCCACGACGAGATCGAGACGGTCAACAAGTACGCCAAGGAACTGGACCGGCAGGGCGTCAAGTCGATCGTCACGCTGATCCACGAGGGCGGCCTGCCGGCCTCCTCCTCGTACAACTACGACTGTGACAGCCCGGCCGTCGGCGGCGGTATCTCCGGTCCGATCGTCGACATCGCCAAGGGCATCTCGCCGAAGGTCGACGCGCTGGTCACGGGCCACACGCACAACGCGTACGCCTGCACGATCGCGGACCCGGCGGGCAACCCGCGTCTGGTCACGTCGGCGTCGTCGTTCGGCAAGCTGTACACGGACACCACGCTCACCTACGACCGCCGTACCAACGACATCGTGCGTACGAGCGTCAAGTCGGCGAACCACGTCGTCAGCCGTGACCAGCCCAAGGCGCAGGACATGACCGACCTGATCGCGCGCTGGAACAAGACGGCCGCGCCGATCGCCAACACCCCGCAGGGCTTCATCTCCGCGGACATCAACGGCCGGGGCGCGACGACCCCGGAGTCCCCGCTCGGCGATCTGATCGCCGACGCCCAGCTCGCGGGCACCACGGCGGCGGACAAGGGCGGCGCGCAGCTCGCCTTCATGAACCCGGGCGGCATCAGGTCCGACCTGGTCTACGCGGCGTCCGGCAGTGAGGGCGCCGGTGTGGTGACCTACGGCGAGGCCTTCACGGTCCAGCCGTTCACCAACATGATGAACGTGCTCGACCTGACGGGTGCTCAGATCGTCACGGCGCTGCAGCAGCAGGTCAGCGGATCCAACGAGGCCTCCCCGAAGATCCTTCAGGTCTCGAAGGGCTTCACCTACACCCTGGACATGACCAAGACGGGCGCGGCCCGGGTGGTCACGGACTCGGTGCGGCTGAACGGTGAGGCGCTCGACCCGGCGAAGACGTACCGGGTCGCGATGAACGAGTTCCTCGGCGGCGGCGGCGACGGCTTCGCGGTGCTCGGCCAGGGCAAGAACAAGCTCGTGGGCCCGTCCGACCTGGACCTGTTCAACGCGTACCTGGCGGCGAACTCCACGGCGCAGGCTCCGCTGGCCCCGCCGGCCGCGAACCGGATCACGATCATCAAGTAGGGCGGGTGGGCCGTAAGGCCCGGCCGGTCAGGCGAAGGAGGGCGGTGGGCGTCGAGCCCACCGCCCTTTCGCATGCCCGCCGCCCCCTCGCTGCCCGGCGCCCCTGGGCAGCCTTCCGCGTGTGATGTGTACGGGTCATAATCCTGGGGCTGATCCAGTTGACCCCCCACGGCCACGGAGGCACCCCCCACATGAGTCCGCACCCCGGCACACATCCCGGCACACACTCCGCAACGCGCCGCGGCTTTCTCGCCGGCGCCCTCGCGCTCTCCGGCGCCGCGCTCATCGGCACGGCGCCGCCCGCCTCCGCCGCCACCCGCCGTGCGCTCGCCCCGCAGGACTGGATGGGCGGCTTCGCCGACACCACGCCCGTGCAGCGGCTGACCATCCCCGGTACGCACAACTCCGGCGCGCGGGTCGGCGGGCTCTGGGTGGCTTGCCAGGAGACCAGCATCGCCGACCAGTTGAACAGCGGCATCCGCTTCCTGGACGTCCGCTGCCGGGCGTTCGAGAACGCGTTCACCATCCACCACGCCGCCTACTACCAGAACCTCAACTTCGACGATGTGCTGCGCCCCTGCCGGGACTTCCTTCAGGCACACCCCTCCGAGACCGTGCTGATGCGGGTCAAGCAGGAGTACTCCGAGGAGAACGACGCCGAGTTCCGGCGGATCTTCGATACCTACCTTGACGGCAAGGGCTGGCGCTCCCTCTTCCGGCTCGACGCCGGTCTGCCCACCCTCGGAGAGGCGCGCGGGCGGGTCGTGCTGCTCGCGGACAACGGGGGACTGCCCGGGGTGCGGTACGGCGACGCGGGGCTGTTCGACATCCAGGACGACTACCAGGCGGAGCCCGGCGCCAAGTACCCCAAGATCGAAGCCCACTTCCGCAAGGCCGCCCAGCAGCCCGGCAAGATGTACATCAACTACGTCAGTACGGCCGCGCTGCTGCCGCCCCGCTGGAACTCCGACCAGCTCAACCCGAAGGTGCACACCTTCCTCGACGGGTCGGAGGCGAGCGGCTGGCGCGGGCTGGGGATCGTACCGCTGGACTTCCCCGCCACCCGGGCCGGACTGGTCGAGTCGCTGATCCGCCACAACGGCTGACGGGGGACAGGGGCGGCGGAAGGGACACCCCCCGTCGCCCCTGCGCTCCGGACCGCGGGACTTCGGAATGACTCGTCTAGCTCAGGGGGCCTCCGGCGGCGGGGTCGGCGCCCCCGGGATACGGATCGCCGCCACCGTGCCCCCGCCCGCGGCCGGGCGCAGCGCGATCTCGCCGCCCGTCTGCTGGACGGTGCGAGCCACGATCGAGAGACCGAGACCGGAGCCCGGCAGCGCGCGGGCCGACGGCGAGCGCCAGAACCGTTCGAAGACATGCGGCAGATCCTCGGCCGGGATACCCGGGCCGTGGTCGCGTACGGTCAGCTCGCCGTGCTCGCTCAGCGCGACCTCCACGGACCCGCCGGGCGGGCTGAACTTCACCGCGTTGTCGAGGACGTTGACCAGCGCGCGTTCGAGGGCGGCCGGCTCGGCCCGTACGTACCAGGGGCGCAGCTCCGCCGTGATGCCGAGATCGGGGCCGCGCAGTCTGGCCCGCTCCAGTGCGCTGTCCACGATGGCGTGGAGCGCGACGACCTGGAGCGGCCCGGGGTCGGTGGCGTCCGGGCGGGACAGCTCCTGGAGGTCCCCGATGAGCGAGGCCAGTTCGGTCATCTGCGCCTTGACGGAGGCCATGAGCGCCCTGCGGTCGTCGGGCGGGATGGCCCGGCCCGTCTCCTCGCTGCGCGCGAGCAGTTCGACGTTCGTACGGAGCGAGGTGAGCGGGGTCCGCAGCTCGTGCCCGGCGTCGGCGATCAGCTGCGACTGCCGGTCCCGGGAGGAGGCGAGCGCGGCGGTCATGGAGTTGAAGGAGCGGGACAGCCGGGCGATCTCGTCCTCGCCCTCGACGGGGATACGGACGGTGAGGTCCTCGGTCCGCGCGACATGCTCGACCGCGAGAGTCAGCCCGTCGACGGGCCGCAGCCCCGCCCTGGCGACCCAGAGCCCGGCCGCGCCCGCCCCGACGACGCCGAGGCCCGCGACGGCGGTGAGCAGCAGGGCGAGCCGGTTCAGGGAGGCGTCGATCTCGGCGAGCGGACGCGATACGGAGACGGCGGCCTGGGCGCCGGGACCGACGAAAACACGTTCGGTGTGGACGCGGACAGCGGCACCTTTCTCGGTGGTGCTGTTGTGCAGGGACTCGTCGGTGACGTGCCGGGCGACCGAGATGTCCTGTGCCTGGACCTTCACGGGCTCCGAGTAGGGGAAGACGCAGCGGTTGCCGTTGGTGTCGACCACCTGGATGAAGAGGTACGCGGTGGTGGTCGTCGTCTCGGGGTTGCTGCCCGTGGCGCAGTTGCGCAGCGCCGCCTGGACCTCGGCGCCCAGGACGGACGTGTTCTGAAGTGAGTTGTCCAGCTCGCTCCGGAGCTGGGCACGGGTCAGCAGCCAGCAGGTGACGGCCGCCGCGGCGACGGCGACCGCGACCGCCGTGGCGACCAGCAGCGCGAGCCGGGACCGGAGCGGCAGCGTACGGAAGCGGCTGACCGGACCGGTCACTCCGGGCCTCCGCTTCCGCCCGCCCCGACGCCGGTTCCCCCACTGGTGCCGGTGCCGCCGCTGCCGCCTGTCCCGCCGCTCCCGCCGGTTCCCGCGTCGGAGCGCAGCGCGTACCCCACGCCCCGCACCGTGTGCACCAGCCGTGCTTCGCCGCCGCTCTCCGTCTTCCGGCGCAGATACATCACGTACACATCGAGGGAGTTGGAGCTCGGCTCGAAGTCGAAGCCCCAGACGGCCTTGAGGATCTGCTCCCGGGTCAGCACCTGCCGGGGGTGCGCCAGGAACATTTCCAGCAGGGTGAATTCGGTACGGGTCAGCTCCACCCGCCGGTTGCCGCGGGTGACTTCGCGGGTCGTGAGGTCCATCCGCAGATCGGCGAAGGCGAGGACGTCGTCCTCGGGCGGCTGGCCGGTGGCCGTCGTGTAGGAACTGCGGCGCAGCAGCGCGCGGATCCGGGCGAAGAGCTCGTCCAGCTCGAAGGGCTTGACCAGGTAGTCGTCGGCGCCCGCGTCCAGTCCGGTGACCCGGTCGCCGACCGTGTCGCGGGCGGTCAGCATCAGGATCGGTACCTTCGATCCGCCGGCCCGGAGCCGGCGGGCCGCGGTCAGGCCGTCCATCCGCGGCATCTGGATGTCGAGGACGATCAGATCCGGGTCGTAGGCCGCGGCCTTGGTGAGGGCGTCGAGTCCGTCGACGGCGACCTCTGTCCCGTATCCGTCGAAGGCGAGACTCCGCTGGAGGGCCTCGCGCACGGCGGGCTCGTCGTCGACGATCAGGATCCGCTGGGGATCGCCTTCGGCGGGACTCATGTCGCTTCTACCTCGTCAGCTCGGCGGAACGGGTGAGCCGGTGCGCCAGTGGTGCTCCGGTGCTATCAGCGTCGCACGGCCCCGGTGCGGCGGCGCGCGGCACGCGTCGGATCAGCTGTTGCTGCCGCTGTTGCCGGCGCTGTTGTTGCCGCCGGAGCGGAGGGCGGAGAGGTCCGCCTTGACGGTGTTGACCGGGATGGCGAAGCCCAGACCGACGCTGCCCGCGCTGGATCCGGCGCCGGCGGCCGCCGAACTCGGCGCGTACATCGCGGAGTTGATGCCGATGATCTCACCGTTCATATTGATCAGCGCGCCACCGGAGTTGCCCGGGTTGAGCGAGGCGTCGGTCTGGAGCGCCTTGTACGTGGTCTTCGAGGACCCGGTGTCGCCGTTGAACTGCTGCCCGCCGAACTCGAACGGCCAGCCGCCCTGGCCCTGCTGTTGCTGTTGCTGCTGCTGTCCCTGGTCCTGGTCCTTGGCCACGGTGACATCCCGGTCGAGGGCCGAGATGATGCCGCTGGTGACGGTGCCGGTCAGGCCCTCGGGCGAGCCGATCGCCACGACCTGGTCGCCGACCCTCACCTGGTCGGAGTTGCCGAGCGTGGCCGTCTTGAGGCCGCTCGCGCCCTCCAGCTTGATCAGCGCGAGGTCCTTGTCCGCGTCGGTGCCTACGACCTGCGCGGTGTAGGTCTTGCCGGTGCTGAGCTGGACCTTTATCGACGAGGCCCCGGCGATCACATGGTTGTTGGTGACGATCTCGCCGTCGGACGTGATGATCACGCCGGAGCCGGTGGACTCGCCGGCGTTGGCGGTCGCGTTGATCTCCACGATGGCCGGGGAGAGGGCCGCGGCGACACCGGCGACGGTGCCCTTGCTGCTCTGCGAGACGGTCGTCCCGCTGACGACGGTGCCGCCGCCGCTCGTACCGTTGTCGGCGTACTGCCCGACCAGCACGGCCGACCCGCCCCCGACGACCGCGGCGGCGAGGGCCACGGCGGCCAGCAGCGCCACCGGCCGCTTGGCGCGACGGTGCGAGGTGGCCGGCGCCGCGGGAATGCTGGGACCGTACGGGGGCGGCGGCGGGTACGCCGGGCCCTGGAACCCCTGGGTGGGGTGCTGCTGCGTGCTGTCTGCGTCGCCGCTGCCGCGGTAGTAGTCGGTCATGGAAACGACTGTCGGCGCCGCGCATGAGAACAGCCTGAGGACGCCCTGAGAAGGGCAACAAAACCGTGTATGCCCCATATAAAGACCAGCAGATAAAGACCAGACCAGCAGCACAGGAGGACGTCATGAGCGCCGGCGAATGGGTCAGCACCTCGATGCCGTATCTGACACCGCGCGGTGAGGGCCAACCCGACGCGTGGGGACAGGAGCTGGCCGAGCGAGGGCGGCGGGGCGGGCAGCGAATCGTCGGCGCGGGCGAGGTGGCGGCGTCGGACGAGGTGGCGGAACTGCTGGAGCTCGCCCCGGGTCAGGCGGTCGTGGTGCGGAGGCGGGTGATGTTCCTGGAGGACCTGCCCTGTGAGCTGACGGACACGTACTACCCCACGTCCATCGCGCGCGGCACACGTCTCGCCGGGACGGCGAAGATCCCCGGTGGAGCCGTCACGCTCCTCGCCGAGCTGGGATACGTCGGTGTACGCGTCCGGGAGGAGGTGTCCGCCCGGATGCCCGGCGAGGAAGAGCACGAAGCCCTGCGCATCGAGCCCGGCGAGCCGGTGCTTCGCCTGACCCGCGTCACTCTCGACCTGAAGGACCGGCCCATCCAGCTCGACAAGATGACCATGCCCGCACACCGGCAGCGGCTGCGCTACGAGATGAGGATCGGATGACGACCCCGGCCCACGAAGACGGGCCGGACAGGGCCTAAGCGCAGCCGCACGACCTGCGCACGATCAGTGCGGACGGGAACTGCTTCACCCGTTCCCGGCGTGAGCCCGCCACTCGTAGGCCTTCGTCCAGCACCAGGTCCACCGCCGCCCGGGCCATCGCCGGCCGGTCGGAGGAGACCGTGGTCAGCGGGGGGTCCGTGAGGCCGGCTTCCTTGACGTTGTCGAAGCCGGCCACCGCCAGCTCGCCCGGGACATCGAGCCGCAGTTCGCGCGCGGCCCGCAGTACGCCGATCGCCTGGTCGTCGGTGGAGCAGAAGATCGCCGGGGGCCTGTCGGGGCCCGCGAGCAGTTCCAGCGCGACGAGATAGGCGTCATAGCGGTTGTACGGGGCCTGGAAGAGGCGGCCCTCCACGGACCGCCCGGACTCCAGCATTCCGCGTCGCCAGCCCTCGACGTGGTCGGCCACCGGGTCGCCCACCGACGGCGTGGACTCGACTCCGCCGAGGCAGGCAACGTACGGATGGCCGTGCTCCAGCAGATGGCGGGTGGCGAGCTGGGCGCCGCCGATGTCGTCCGTGACGACAGCGACGTCGTCGATCGCCTCGGGCCGCTCGTGCAGCAGCACGACCCGCGCGTCCCAGGCCTCGATCTCGGCGGCCGCGCGCTCGCTCGGACCCTGGCTGACCAGGATCAGCCCCGAGACCCGCATGCCGAGGAAGGCCCGCAGGTAATGGACCTCGCGCTCGTCGCGGTAGTCCGAGTTGCCGACGAGGACCATTTTCCCGCGCTCGGCCGCGGCCTGTTCGACCGCGTGCGCCATCTCCGCGAAGAACGGCTGCCTGGCGTCGGGCACAACCATCCCTATGAGGTCGGTCCGCCGCGAAGCCATCGCCTGAGCGACCCGGTCGGGCCGATAGCCCAGCTCCGTGATCGCGGCGACCACCCGCTCGCGCGTGGCCGGTGCGACCGGCCGGGGTCCATTGTTGATGACATAGCTGACAACAGCGGTCGACGTACCCGCCAGTCGTGCGACATCGTCCCGCGTCACCTTGGCCACGCGCGGCAGTCTACGCGTGGTGATCTACCGCTTGGTAGGCCGCCCGGCGGCTTCGTGTGCCGCGTCCAGTCCGGCGGCCGTCCGGTCGTCCTCCGGCTGCTTGGCATTCTCCGGCCGGGCGTCCTGCCGGGGGTCCGTTCGGTGCGCCCCGGAGACGGCCTTCGCCTTGGCCTCCTCGGCGCCCCGGTCGGGCTTCTCCGGGGTGACGAAGCGGTAGCCGACGTTCCGTACGGTCCCGATCAGAGACTCGTGCTCGGGGCCGAGCTTGGCGCGCAGCCGCCGTACGTGGACGTCGACCGTCCGCGTACCGCCGAAGTAGTCGTAGCCCCAGACCTCCTGGAGCAGCTGGGCCCGGGTGAAGACCCGTCCCGGGTGCTGGGCGAGGTACTTGAGCAGCTCGAATTCCTTGAAGGTCAGGTCGAGGACCCGTCCCTTGAGCTTCGCGCTGTACGTTGCCTCGTCGACCGACAGATCGCCGTTACGGATCTCCATCGGGGAGTCGTCGGTCGAGATCTGCTGGCGGCCCATCGCGAGCCGCAGCCGTGCCTCGACCTCGGCAGGACCCGCCGTGTCGAGCAGCACGTCGTCGATGCCCCAGTCCGCGGTGACGGCCGCGAGGCCGCCCTCCGTGACGACGAGGAGCAGTGGGCAGCCGGGTCCGGTGGACCGCAGCAGCTGGCAGAGCGACCGCACCTGGGGGAGGTCGCGCCGGCCGTCGATCAGAATGACGTCGGCACCAGGGGTGTCGACGAGAGCGGGCCCTTCGGCGGGGGCCACCCGCACGTTGTGGAGCAACAGCCCGAGCGCGGGAAGCACCTCCGTCGAGGGCTGGAGGGCATTGGTCAGGAGCAGCAGAGAACTCATCGCCGCTCACCTGCCTGGGTGGGGCTGTGGTCGTACACGGTTCGCTTGCCCATTACGTCGGTTCCTCCTCGGTCCCTGCGAGGACGTATGCGGCACTGCTTGCACTGCTGTACTGCGGTGATGCTTACGGGGCCCCGTCCCTGGGGTCCGCGTTTACCTTCTGTTCCTTCTGTCTGTGTCTTCCGTCTGTGTCATCTGTCTGTAACAACGGACGGGAAACACAAAAGGACCCGGGGGCTACGGTGCCCGGATCCTCTTCGCAGCAGAATAACCCACATGTGCTCCGCGTCAGAGGGTCAATCCCGCAGATCACCCATTTCCACTTTCTCACCGGGCGCCCTGCGCCGGGTGCTGAGGACCGCGGACGGCGTCCTTGTCGAGGCGGTGTACGAGCCGTGTACGGCGGGTTTCGCGGGGAATTCCCCGGCGGCCGGCGGCACCGCGATCGTGGTCGCCCACGGCTTCACCGGATCGGTGGACCGGCCCGCCGTACGACGGGCCGCGAGGGTCTTCGCGCAGCGTGCGGCCGTCGTCACGTTCTCGTTCCGCGGGCACGGCCGCTCGGGTGGCCGCTCCACGGTCGGGGACCGTGAGGTCCTCGATCTGGCGGCGGCGGTGGAATGGGCGCGCTCCCTGGGCCATCCGGGTGTGGCGACGGTGGGGTTCTCCATGGGCGGCTCGGTGGCGCTGCGCCACGCGGCGTTGCACAGGGGGCGCACAGAGGCGCGAACCGACGCGGTGGCGTCCGTGAGCGCCCCTGCGCGCTGGTACTACCGGGGGACGGCTCCGATGCGGCGCCTGCACTGGGTCGTGACCCGCCCCACCGGACGGTTCGTCGGGCGGTACGGATTCCGTACCCGCATCCATGACCGGGACTGGGATCCGGTGCCGCTCTCGCCGGTCGAGTCGGTCCCGCTGATAGCGCCGACGCCGCTGCTCGTCGTGCACGGCGACCGCGACCCGTACTTCCCGCTGGACCATCCGCGCATGCTGGCCGCGGCCGGAGCGGCGGAGCTGTGGCTGGAGCCGGGCATGGGCCACGCGGAGAACGCCGCGGACGAGCCGCTGCTGGCCCGTCTCGCGGACTGGCTGGTGGACGCGGCTCAGAGGGCCTGACGCGGCACGGAGGGCACAGAGGGCCCGGGGGGTCTCCGGGCCGCGCGGGGCGTCGGCCATCATGGGAGCCGACGAAAGGAGTGCGGCTATGGCAGCGGGCACGATCCGCTACTGGGCCGCGGCCAAGGCCGCGGCGGGGATCGCGGAGGAGCCGTACGACGCGGAGAATCTGGCCGGCGCGCTGGACGCCGCGCGGGTGAGGCACCCGGGCGAGCTGGTCCGCGTACTCCAGAGGTGTTCGTTCCTCGTCGACGGTGACCCTGTGGGAACCCGTGGCCATGAGACCGTACGGCTTGCCGAGGGCGGCACGGTCGAGGTGCTCCCGCCGTTCGCAGGAGGGTGAACCGCACAGCATGAGCAACGATCAGCAGTATCCGTACGGTCAGCATGGGGACCACGGTCAGCACGGGGACCACGGTCAGCAGGGCCGGCAGAGTCAGCAGGGCGAGCAGCAGGGCCAGTACGACCAGTACGGGCGGCCGCAGCAGCCGTCGCCCTACGACGCGTACCAGGACGCGGGCGCGTCCCAGGGCTGGTCCGAGCCCGCGCACTCGGGACAGGGTCACCAGGACGCCGGTGCGCAGACCTGGGAGGGCCAGACCTGGGACACCCAGTACCAGCCCCAGGTGCAGTTCCAGCCGGGCCAGCAGGTGCCGTACCAGCAGCAGCCGCAGCAGGTGCCGTACCAGCAGCAGGTGCCGTACCACGAGCAGCCGTCCCAGCCCCAGGGCCAGGCTCCGGCCCGGCACGGGCAGCAGTCCGCCGCCGCCCCCGCCGCGTATCTGCCGCCGCAGGGCGCCTATCCGCTGCCCCCGGAGGTACCGGCCCCCGTGACCGCGTCGCACGAGCCTCCGTACGAAGCCCCGGCACCGGCCGCCGCGCAGGCCGCCGCCCCCGTCGACGGGTACAACGCGCCCACCACCATGGGCAACGCCCGCATCACCGACGCCCAGCGCGCCCGCGCCGAGGGCCGGTCGCCGATCATCCCGCCGGGCATGCAGCCGGCCGGGCTGACCGCCGTGCTGGGCCTGCTGCTGGCCGGGGGCGCGGCCATCGGTCCTTACGCGCTGCTCGTCCCGCTCGTCCTGCTCCAGGCCGTCACCGCGGCCGGCTGGTTCCGGCTGAACGGGATGTGGCCGGCCAGGCAGGGCATCGCGCTCGCCTTCCTCGGCGGGATCGCCGCCGATATCGCCCTGCTCGCCGTCGGCGAGGAGAACGGCCCCGCCGCGATCATCGGCACGCTCGGCGTGTGGGTGCTGCTCACCGTCGTCCTGCAACTGCGCAGCCGCGCCGGCGCCGACGAGCGGATGCAGGGCCTGATGGCCACCGTCGCCTCCGCGGCGCTCGCGATCCTCGCCACCGGACATCTGGCGGCCGTGCCGGACGCGATGGTCGTCGGCGCGCTGGCGGTCGCGGCGGCGACGGTGGCGCGTGCGCTGCCGCTGCCGGGGATCGTGTCCGTCGTCGTCGCCCTGCTGGCTGGCGCGGGCGCCGGGTTCGTGGCCGGCGGACTGACGGACCTGGGCGCCCAGGGCGCGCTGCTGGGCATCGGCGCGGGCGTCTGCGCGCTGATCGGGCTGCGGGCGGCGAGCTACGACTATCCGTCGCGCTTCGTGCACATGACGGCCGGGGTGGCGCTGCCGCTCACGGCCGCCGCGCCCGCCGTCTATCTGCTGGGCCGCGTGCTGTCCTGACCGGCGCTCCGACCGGCGCTTCTACCGGCGCCGCGACCCGCGTGGTGACCGGGAGCACGGCGGGGGCCGGGAACCGTACGCCTCCGCCGAACGTCGATCACTCCGCCACGCGGCATCCCCACTGGCGTTACGCTCACGGTCGTCAGGGGGCCGGAACGACCAGGGTGGGGACACCGAGCAATGCGCGCACTGCGAATACTGCTGATACTCGTCGTGGTCCTCGGCGGGCTGTTCGTCGCCGCCGACCGGGCGGCGGTGTACTTCGCCGAGGGGCAGGTCGCCGAGAAGGTCAGGTCGAGCCAGGGGCTGAGCTCCCCGCCCGAGGTCTCCATCAAGGGCTTCCCCTTCCTGACCCAGGTGCTGGCATCCTCGCTGGACGAGGTCGACATCAGCCTCGACGGTGTCAGCGCCAGCGCGGACGGCCACGCGGTCCGGGTGAGCGAGGTCAAGGCCGAGCTCAAGGACGTCAAGATCAACAGCAGTTTCTCGTCCGCGACCGCCGCGCGGGCAAGCGGCTCGGCGCACATCTCGTACGCGGATCTGGCCCAGTCGGCGCCGAAGGGCGCGACCGTCGGCTACGCGGGACCTGACCGGGCGGCCAAGGGGCAGGTCAAGGTCTCCGGCCCGCTGGCGGACGTGCTGGAGGGCGCGGGCATCGAGGTGCCCGCCACCGTCAAGGTCCTGCTGGAGGGCCGGAACGTCACCGCGTACAGCTCGGTGACGCTGGACGGCGCGGACACGGTCCGGCTGCGGGCCGAGTCGCTTCCCGAGCTGCCGGTGCCGGGTCTGAACGACCAGGTGCGGGACCTGATCAACTACGACCTCAAGATCGACGGACTGCCGTCGAGCATCAAGCTCGACAAGGTCGTCGCGGGCAAGGACGGTCTCCGCTTCTCCGGCACGGGGACGGACGTCTCGCTCGCGGGCTGAGGCGACCCACCGCGCCACGGACGGTTCCGGGCGGCGGAAAGAGGCGGGAGAAAGTCGCGCGGAAACGGGGCGATTCCGTAGCTCGGGACGCCGTACGGCCGGATGGTGAGACGGCGGCGTCCGTTCCGCAGCTGGAATGCGGGGCGGGGGCACGCGTACGGCCGGTGAATACCGGGCCGACCATACTTTCGTCTCACCTCGTGGATGATCGCGTCTCACCATGCGACACACCGGTGACATGTTCGCCGGGACGTCCCTACGATCGGACGTATGAAGCGACAGGCGGACCTCACGAAGCGGCGGGCAGTAGACCTGTGCCGCGTCGCCGCCATGCTCTGTCGCACTGTCTGAGCGGGACTTTCGCGTCCCGTTTTTCCCGGCCCTTCGAGTATCTCAGGGCCACCCCGCGACGTACGCAGGCCTCCCGCCGTGCCAGGAAGCCGCCCCCGCATCATCCCGCCGCATACTGCCCCGGAGGAGAACAGAATGAGCCGCAGTGACGTCCTGGTAGACGCCGACTGGGTCGAGGCCCACATCGACGACCCGAAGGTTGTCATCGTCGAGGTCGACGAGGACACCTCGGCCTACGACAAGAA
Source organism: Streptomyces sp. NPDC058198 (assembly GCF_042882605.1). Classification (NCBI taxonomy): domain Bacteria; kingdom Bacillati; phylum Actinomycetota; class Actinomycetes; order Kitasatosporales; family Streptomycetaceae; genus Streptomyces; species Streptomyces sp. NPDC058198. The sequence continues at coordinate 563,639 of NZ_JBHVVP010000004.1, read as the reverse complement.
CCACATCAAGAACGCCGTCAGGATCGACTGGAAGTCCGACCTCCAGGACCCCGTCCGCCGTGACTTCGTCGACCAGGAGGGCTTCGAGAAGCTCCTGTCGGCCAAGGGCATCGCCAACGACGACACCGTCGTCCTCTACGGCGGCAACAACAACTGGTTCGCGTCCTACGCCTACTGGTACTTCAAGCTGTACGGGCACGACTCCGTCAAGCTGCTCGACGGCGGCCGCAAGAAGTGGGAGCTCGACTCCCGCGACCTGGTCGAGGCCGTCCCGGAGCGCGCCGCCACCTCGTACCGGGCCAAGGCCCAGGACACCTCGATCCGCGCCTACCGTGACGACGCGGTCGCCGCGATCGGCACGCAGAACCTGGTCGACGTGCGCTCGCCCGACGAGTTCAGCGGCAAGCTGCTCGCTCCGGCGCACCTCCCGCAGGAGCAGTCGCAGCGTCCGGGCCACATCCCGTCCGCCCGCAACATCCCGTGGTCCAAGAACGCCAACGACGACGGCACCTTCAAGTCGGACGACGAGCTCAAGGAGCTCTACGCCGACGAGCAGGTCGACCTGGCGAAGGACACCATCGCGTACTGCCGCATCGGTGAGCGCTCCGCGCTGACCTGGTTCGTGCTGCACGAGCTGCTCGGTGTCGACAACGTCAAGAACTACGACGGCTCGTGGACCGAGTACGGCTCGCTCGTCGGTGTGCCGATCGAGCTCGGCGCCAACAAGTAATCACGCCCCGACCTGGAGGACTGAACAGTATGTGTGGAGCACAGGCCGGTGGCCCCGACGCTTCGACGATCAAGCCCGGTGAGACCACCATCCAGGGTTCCGTGACCCGTGACGGCGAGCCCGTCACCGGTTACGTACGCCTGCTGGACTCGACCGGCGAGTTCACCGCGGAGGTCCCGACCTCGGCGACCGGACAGTTCCGCTTCTACGCGGCCGAGGGCACCTGGACGCTCCGCGCGCTCGTCCCCGGCGGCACGGCGGACCGCACGGTCGTCGCCCAGACCGGAGGCCTCTCCGAGGTCGCCATCGCGGTCTGAGTCCGTTTCTCACCGGCCGAAGGGCCGCACCCCAGGGGGTTGGACGCTCACTGGAAGGGGTGCGGCCCTTCGCGCCGTCCGGGGGCGGGTGCCGGGGGCCGGGAAAGTCGTACGCTGGAGGCATGTACACGCGACGCCGTCGCCGTTATTTCGTGCTGATGAGCGGGTGCCTCTTCCTCTTCATCTCCGCGTGGGCATTCGTACGGCTCTGGTCGGTCCCGGCCGCGGTCGCGCTGTGCGTGGTGGCCATGGTCATTCCGCCGATCGCGGCCATGGTGGGCAATGCGCGCGGCAAGGACGACCGCTGGTGGGACGATCCGTCGGGAGACCCCAAGTCCGACGAGTGGTGGGACGAGCTGGACGGCAAGAAGCGCCCCCAGCCGCCGCCCCGGCCGCCTCAGCCGCCCACCGATGAACACCGGCACCGGGATCTCTAGCCGGGGTCTGTAACTGGGGTCCGTAGCCGGGATCCGGTGGCGGGATCAGTAGACGAGTGCCTGGACGCCGTCCGCCATGATCTCGCTGACGAAGACCTGCGCGCCGGCGATACGCACCCCGTCGAGCACGTCCTTCTCCGCGATGTCGCGGCGGGCGGCGCACTGCGTGCACAGCGTGATCCGGCCCCCGGCCTGGATCGACTCGATGAGATCCGGCAGCGGAGCCGAATGCGGCAGGTCGAATTCCGCCGCGCGGCCCGGCAGCGCGAACCACGCCGACTCACCCGTCAGCCACAGCGAGACCTCCACTCCGCTGGCCACGGCGACCGCCGCCACCGTGAAGGCCTGGGAGCACCGCTCGGGAGCGTCGGCCCCGGCGGTCACTTTGATCACGAGCTTCTTCGCCGATTGCATATGCCGAACTGTAATCCGCCGCGGTACAACCACCCCCTCCTCTCATGGGTCAGGTGTGTGCGCAGGTAACGGAATCTGCGCCTCAGGTCTCGTGGGGGGACTTTTTGGAAACTCAGCCATCTCCGGAGCCGGTGGGCTTTGCGGAGCCTCAGCCGGCCGCGGCCCGGCCGCCGCGCAGACGTGGCCGTACGACGCTGATCATCGCCGCGGCCGCGGTGCTCGGGATCGTCGGTGGGATCGCCACCGGCTATACGATCCAGGCCGACCGCCCGCCGACGCCGCTGGCGGCCCTGTCCCAGCCGGGCCTGGCGTATCCCGCCAAGTCCCTGCCCAAGGGGAAGGGCGTGGAGCCGCTGTCCGCCAAGGAGGACGGCCGGGTCAAGACGGACGGTGATCTGCGCAAGCTGCTGGTCGGCAAGCCCTCCGGCGCACGGAAGACCGAAGCGCCCTGGATCAATGACGGATGGGTCTCGCTCAACTCCTATGCCCTCGACTTCGAGAGCGAGGACTACATGTTCGAGGAGCTGGCGAGGACCGATCTGCGCCGGGTCGCGGCCGTGGCCTGGACACAGGGCCAGTACCGCGACACGAACATCACGCTCGTCCAGTTCCAGGCCAACTCGAGCCTGGGCGCCTTCGATCACGCGGACAGCCAGCACTCCTACATGCCGGACGCGGAGGACGGCGCCGGTAACAACGGCGAGCCGATCAAGGGCAGCGGCAACGGCCATTACTACCTGTACAAGGTCAAGCGGGAGGCGGGTTACATGCCGCTCTACCGGGCCCGTGCCATCGCCCAGCGGGGCGACGTCATGGTCGACATCAACATTTTCGACGTCAAGCCGATCAGCAAGAAGGACATCCGGACGCTGGCCGAGCGGCAGCTGGAGCGCCTGTGAACGACGACCCGAACACCCCGACGCCGCAGGAGCCGACGACCGGTCAGGCGCCGGAGCCGACGGCCGGTCAGGCACCGGAGCTGACGGCGGAACAGCCGCCCGCGGGAGAGCCCACGTCGGCGGAAGAGACAACGTCTGCGGAAGAGACCACGCCCGTGGCCCCGGCCGCCCCGCGCAGCACTCTCGCGCGCCGGCTCCTCGGCACCGTACTGCCCGCCGTCCTCGTCCTCGGCGCCATCGGTGGCGGGATCGCGTACACCAAGACCACCGTCGACGCGGCCGACAAGACCGCTCCCACCACCGTGTGGAAGAAGACGGACGCCAAGCCGGGCAAGGATCCGGCCGGGGACATCGGCAAGGGCCGTACGAACACCGATCTCAGCCGGAAGCTGCTGCCGGTGCCCGAGGGCTACCGCCTCGGCCCCGACACGGCCGAGTTCGGCAACGACGGTGAGCTGACCTCCAAGCAGGCGACGGCGCTCATGAAGTCCGTCGGCGAAGGCCTCTCGGGCAAGCTGCGCCGCGCGCTGAACAAGGAGATCGACAAGCTCGGCATCAAGGGCCTCGCCGCGCGCTCGTACACCGCCGACGCGAACGATCTCGTCGTCGAGGTCTATCTCGTACGGATGACGGACCGCGAGGCCGTCCACAACTGGTACAAGACGCAGTCGCAGCGTCCCGGCGCCCGCAAGGGACCGGCCGTCGAGGGCCACAAGAAGGCCAAGTGCTTCCTGGCGCCCAAGGACAGCAAGGTCGATCTCGAAGCGATGGAGTGCGTGGCGTACGACGGTGAGCTGACCGTCAACGTCATCGCGCACGGCCCGAAGCCGTTCGACTCGTCCGCCGTAGCCGAACTGATGAAGGATCAGCTCGGCCACATCGCATCCCCGGGGAAGTACGTATGACCGAGCAGACCACCCCTCCGGCGGAGCCCACGCCCGCACCCGCACCCACGCCCACGCCTGCGCCGGAGCCCACGCCCGTACCCGCGGCATCTGCCGTGCCGCCGCCGCCCGAGCAGCCGCCCGCCATGCCGTCCGCCATGCCGTCGTCGGACAACCCGTGGCAGGCACCGCCCGCCGGCCTTCCCCACGCACCCCTCCAGCCCCCGCTGATGCCCCAGCAGCCCCGGCCGCCCCGCCGGGTGCTGCGCGCGGTCGCCCGCTGGACCGTCGCCGTGCTCGTCTGCGGCGGCCTCGGCGCCGGCACGGCCTACGGCATCAGCGCGATGGAGCGCACCGACGTACCCGGGCTCGCCACCCAGAGCGACGGCCGCTGGGAGTATCCGCGGCTCTCCCTGCCCGCCCTGCCGGCCGGCTCACCGCGCCCCTTCACCGAGGGCAACGCGGCGGAGATCCACCACGCCGACCTGCGCGAGCTGCTGCTGCCCGCCCCTGCCGGAGCGACCGCCGACAAGAAGCTGACCGGTGGCTGGGTGAGCACCGACCAGTATCTGTCCGAGTACGCCGAGGACAGGCGCTCCGATCTGCGGCAGGGCCTGCGCGACGAGGCCGTACGCCATATCGCGGCCCGCGGCTGGACGATGCCGGACGGCACCACCTCACGCGTCTACCTGCTGCGTTTCCAGTCGGTCGCGTTGGCGGAGGATTTCAAGGACAGGGGGATCCTCGCCGGGCTGACCGCGGGCGCCCCGCTGGCCGGCGCTCCCACGACCGAGCTGGACGAGAGCTGGCCGGCCTCCTCTTCCGGGGGCGTACCGGAGACCTCGACGTATGTGTTCACGGAGCCCAAGCCGTACGGCGCGACGCAGGTCCGTCAGGCGTACGTCCTGGCCGGTGACACCCTCGCGCTGGTCGTGCACGAGAAGAAGGGCGGCGCGTCCCGTGTCGCCTTCCATCAGACGCTGACCCTGCAGAACCAGCTGCTCGGCTGAGCGGGAAGCGGCCGGCAGCGGCCGGAAGCGACGGAGAGTGCCCGCGAAGGGGCGGCAAGCGCCCGCGAGCACCTCACCGAGAGGGCCGGGCTCCCACCCATTAGGCTGGGGCCCGGCCCTTACCGCTCATCCCGCTCATCCGAGGAGCACCCCGTGCTTGAGGCTTTCTTCACTTCCCTGCTGGTCCTCGTCTGTGTCGGCACGCTCGCCTTCGCCGGTCTGACCGTGAAGAAGCTGTACCAGGGCCAGCGCTAGTACCAGGGCCAGCGCCAGTCCGTCACGCCGGTCACCTCACCCCTACAGATCGCCTGAGCTGCTCTCATGATCGAGATTCCGTCCGACCTGCACCCGGACCTTGTCCCCCTCTTTTTTCTCCTCGGCAAGTGGGAGGGCGTCGGCGTCTTCGACTTCCCCGGTGACGAGAAGGCCAACTTCGGCCAGGAAGTCACCTTCAGCCATGACGGCAGGGACTTCATCGAGTACGTCTCGCACACCTGGGCGCTCGACGCCGAGGGCCAGAAGATCAGGCCGATCGAGTCCGAGGCCGGCTACTGGCGGATCGACAAGGACCGCAAGGTCGAGGTCGTGATGGTCCGCGACCAGGGCGTCGTGGAGGTCTGGTACGGCGAGCTGGCCGCCCAGAAGCCGCAGATCGACCTGGTGACCGACGCGGTGGCGCGTACCGCGGCCTCCGGTCCGTACAGCGGTGGCAAGCGGCTCTACGGCTATGTGAAGAGCGACCTGATGTGGGTGGGCGAGAAGGCCACCCCGGAGGTCCCGCTGCGCCCGTACATGTCGGCGCATCTGAAGAAGGTCGTCTCCCCGGATCAGGTCGCGGCATGGGCCAAGGACCTCGGTGACCTCCCGGACGACGGAATCGCCTTCTTCAAGTAGGTCGCCTGCCTACACTGGGGGCGTGGTGAGCACCGACTGGAAGAGCGATCTGCGGCAGCGCGGCTACCGGCTGACCCCGCAGCGCCAGCTTGTCCTCGAAGCCGTCGACTCCCTGGAACACGCGACTCCGGACGACATCCTCGGCGAGGTGCGCAGGACCGCCTCCGGGGTGAACATCTCCACCGTCTACCGGACGCTGGAGCTGCTGGAGGAGCTGGGGCTGGTCTCCCACGCCCATCTCGGGCACGGCGCCCCGACGTACCACCTGGCCGACCGCCACCACCACATCCACCTGGTCTGCCGGGACTGTACGAATGTCATCGAGGCCGATATCGAGATCGCCGCGGAGTTCACCGCCAAGCTGCGCGAGACCTTCGACTTCACGACGGACATGAAGCACTTCGCCATCTTCGGCCGCTGCGGGAGCTGCACCGCCCGCGCGGCGAACGGCGAGTCGTAGGCTGATCGGTATGCAGCGACATTCAACGATCAGCCCTCTGCTTTCCCAGCCCGGAGCCGTCGCCGCCGAAGGCCAGGACGAAGGTGTCGCCGCGCACTACGGCGACCTGTTCCGTGAACAGCGCGCCCTCGCCGAGGGCGCCGGTCTCGTCGACCTCTCGCACCGCGCGGTCGTCACCGTCACCGGCCCCGACCGGCTGAGCTGGCTGCATCTGCTGCTCACGCAGCATGTCAGCGAGCTGCCCGCCGGACAGGCCACCGAGGCACTGGTCCTCTCCGCGCACGGCCACATCGAACACGCCCTGTATCTCGTGGACGACGGCGAGACGGTCTGGGCGCATGTCGAGCCGGGGACGCAGGAGGCGCTCATCGGCTATCTGGAGTCGATGAAGTTCTTCTACCAGGTCGAGGTCGCGGACCGTACGGACGATTTCGCGGTCGTCCATCTGCCGGCCGGCTCCATCACCGAGGCGCCCGAGGGCGTCGTCGTACGGGAGACCCCGTACGGCCGGGATGTCTTCCTGCCCCGCGCCGACCTGGAGTCGTACGCCACGGCGCACGGGCCGCTGGCGGGGATCCTGGCGTACGAGGCCCTGCGCATCGAGGGCCACCGGCCGCGCCTCGGCTTCGAGACCGACCACCGGACCATCCCGCACGAGCTGGGCTGGATCGGCACGGCGGTCCATCTGGAGAAGGGCTGCTACCGCGGCCAGGAGACGGTGGCGCGCGTCCACAATCTGGGGAAGCCGCCGCGTCGGCTCGTCTTCCTGCATCTGGACGGCAGCGACGTCCATCTGCCGGGCCACGGCACCCCGGTCCGTCTCGCGGCGGACGGCGCAGAGGGCCGCCAGCTGGGCTTCATCACCACCTCGGCCCGCCACCACGAGCTGGGTCCGATCGCACTGGCCCTGGTCAAGCGCAATGTGCCGCTGGACGCGGAACTGCTGGCGGGGGACACGGCGGCGGCGCAGGAAGTGGTCGTGGAGGCCTGAGAGACCAGGTCCTGGACATGTGACGCGCGCGTCACATGTCCAGCAGCACCGTGAACGGGCCGTGATTCGTGAGCGAGACGCGCATGTCCGCTCCGAACCGGCCCGTCTCCACATGCGCCCCCAGCGCGCGCAGCCGCGCCACCACCTCGTCGACCAGCGGCTCGGCCACCGGGCCGGGCGCGGCCGCGTTCCAGGTGGGGCGGCGCCCCTTGCGGGCGTCCCCGTAGAGAGTGAACTGCGAAATCACCAGGAGCGGGGCGTTCACCTCTGAACAGGACTTCTCGTCCGCCAGCATCCGTATCGACCAGAGCTTGCGGGCGAGCCGCTCGGCCTGTTCCTTCGTGTCCTCGTGGGTGACTCCCACCAGTACACACAGCCCCTCCCCGATGATCTCCCCGACGGTTTCGGTCCCGGACTCCGTCACGGCGACGACGCTCGCGCCGTCGACCCTCTGCACCACTGCACGCATACAGACCAACCTATCGGGGGCCGAACGGGTGCAGAGTGCCCCCCTGCGCGGGTGCGGGAGTGGCACGATGCACGGAGGCGGTGCGTTCGCGCACCGGTCGAGGGATGGGGGTTCCCAGCGGAGCGAGGGACGGGGTCTCCCCAGCGGAGTGAGGGGAAGTACACGCGATGACCACATCTGGCGCCGGGCAACCGCCCGGACCCGTACCGACGACCCGTACGACCAGCGGAACCGGCAGCGGCGCCGCGGCGGGCCCCGCGGGGAAGCGGCCACCCGTCCAGCGACTCGGCGCCGAGGGGTCGCTGCCCGCGCCCAGGCCGTACGACTTCGGGGTGCTGGAACTGCCCGAGCTGCGCACGCTGCGCCGTGACTCGCAGCGCGACGAGGCCGATCTCAGCTATCTGCGCCGGCTGCTCCAGGGGCGTATCGACATCCTGCGGGCCGAGCTGGCCCGCCGTACCGCCCCCGAGACGCCGGTGGTCCACCGGCTCTCCGAGATCCTCACCGACGCCCCTTCGCGGCACCGCTCCTCCGCCCGCCATGTCACGCTCTCCACGCCGCGCGGCGAGGAGTACCGGCAGCTGGCCGCGGAGACGCTCGCCGAGGTGGAGCTGTCGGACCTGGAGGCCCGTACGGACGAGGAGCTGGGCTCGGCGATGGCACGGCTGGTCGGCAATGAGCAGCAGATCTCGCGCCGCCGTCACCAGCTGCAACGGACCGTCGACGATTGCAGCGCCGAGATCACCCGCAGGTACCGTGAAGGTGAAGCACAAGTAGACGACCTGCTCACGTAACGGCCGGACACGCCCTATGCCGCTGATGCCTTCCGGAGCGGGTCGTCCCGCCCCGGAAGGCTGATGATGACCTCAGGTAGCGCCGCCGTGTCTCCGGTTCTCGCGGAGGTCGTACGGTCCGGATTCGTCGAGGGCCTGCACCGCGGGACGCTGGTGCTGCTCGCGGCCGACGGCAGTGTGGAACTGGAGCTCGGCGATCCCGAGGTGCCCGTCTTCCCCCGCTCCAGCAACAAGCCGATGCAGGCGGCCGCCGTGCTGCGGGCCGGTCTCGGTCTGTCGGGGGAGCGGCTGGCCCTGGCGGCCGCGAGCCACTCGGGCGAGGGCTTCCACCTCGCTCTCGTACGCGAGATGCTCGCCGAGCACGGGCTGACGGCCGACGACCTCAGGACGCCGCCGGATCTTCCGCTGGACCGGGTCGAGGCGGAGGCGTATCTCGCGGGGGGCGGGGTGCGCGACCGGGTCGTCATGAACTGCTCGGGCAAGCACACGGCGATGCTGGCGGCGTGCGCCCTGAACGGCTGGCCCAAGGACAGCTATCTGGACCCGGCCCATCCGCTGCAGAAACTCGTCCGCATGGTGGTCGAGGAGGCGGCGGGGGAGCGGGTTCCCGCGGTCGGTACGGACGGCTGCGGCGCCCCGCTGATGGCGCTCACCCTCACCGGACTCGCCCGTTCCTTCCGCCACTTCGTGCTCGCCGCGCCGGGTACGGCGGAGCGGCGGGTGGCGGACGCGATGCGCGAGCACCCCGAGTATGTGGCGGGCACGCGCCGTATCGACACCTGGCTGATGAGCGAGGTGCCGGGCACGCTTTCCAAGATGGGCGCGGAGGGCGTCCAGGCGGTGGCACTGGCGGACGGCCGTGCGCTGGCCTTCAAGATCGACGACGGCGGGGTGCGGGCGCTGGGCCCGGTGCTGGCGCGTGCGCTCCAACTGCTGGGCGTCGAGGCCGAGGCGCTGTTCCGGATCGGGCGGGCGCCGCTGCTGGGCGGCGGCGTGGAGGTCGGCGGGATCCGCGCGGCGTTCTGAGAGTGGGGGGGTCGGGGCGCGGGTGGAAAACGCGCGTGCGGCCGGGCCAGGGCACGGCATAGCGTGATGACCATGACCAGGAGCCTTGAGGTCCGTACCATCACCGAATCCGAGTTTCCCGACTGGACCCGCGCGCTGGACACCGGTTTTCTGCGCCCGCCCGTCACCTCGGACCAGGTGCTGGCGTACCGGCTCGCCTCCACCGATCTGGACCGTACGTGGGGGGCGTTCGACCACGGCCGCTGTGTCGCGACCTTCCGGTCCCTCGCCCAGGAGCTCACGGTGCCCGGCGGCGCTGTGCTGAGCGCGGACGGGATCTCCAATGTGACCGTGTCGCCCACGCACCGCAGGCGCGGGCTGCTCAGCCGGCTGATGGCCGCGGATCTGGCGGTCGCGAAGGAGCGCGGTGACGCCGTCGCCACGCTGATCTCGGCGGAGTACCCGATCTACGGGAGGTACGGCTTCGGCCCCGCCACCTGGACCACCGAGTGGGCGGTCGATGTGACGCGGGCGGGCCTCGACCCGCGCTGGGCGGGCCCGGTGTGCGGCGGACGGATCGACCTGGTCGACATCGCGGACGTACCCGAACTCGGCGCCGAGTTCCACGACCGGTTCCGGGTGCTCCAGCCCGGCGCGATCAACCGCGACGAGCGCTGGTGGGAGCGGAGCACCGGCCGGGCGCCCAGCGACCTCCCCCGGACCGAGCCCTTCCACGCCGCGTACCGCTCGGCGGCGGGCGAAGTCGAGGGCCTGGTCTCCTACACCGCCGACAGCACGTGGGGCGACGGCAAGCAGCCGATGAACACCGCGTCCGTGCGATGGCTGACCGCGGTGACCCCGGCCGCGGAGCGCGCCCTGTGGCACTTCGTCTGCTCGATCGACTGGATCACGACGGTCAGGTCGGGATACCGCGCCCCGGACGATCTGCTGCCGCAGCTGCTTCCTGACCCCCGCGCGGCCCGGATCGTGACGGCCGCCGACTTCCTGTGGGTGCGGATCCTCGACACCGTACGGGCCCTGGAGGCCCGTACGTACGCCGTCCCCGGCGCCCTGGTCCTGGAGATCCACGATGGCGCCGGCCTGGCGGGCGGCCGCTTCCGCCTCGACGCCTCGCCGGCGGGGGCCACCTGCACCCCGACCACGGACGCGCCCGGTCTCGCCCTGGACGTAAGGGAATTGGGCACGCTGTACCTGGGCGACGAGTCGGCGGCACGGCTGGTGGCGCTGGGCACCGTGACCGAGGAGCGGCCGGGCGCCGCGGCGGTCGCGGACGCGCTCTTCCGTACGCCGCGCCGCCCTTGGTGCCCGGACACCTTCTGAGCGCTCACGCCGTCCGGATCCGGAACAGCACGCCGGACATTCCCAGCGCCACGGCCAGGATCCCGGCGCACCAGGCGAGTGCGACCCAGGGTGTGGAGCCCACCGGCATGCCCAGGAGCAGGCCGCGGAGGGACTCGATCACCGGAGTGACCGGCTGGTGGTCGGCGAAGCCGTGGAGCCAGCCGGGCATGGTGTCGATCGGGACGAAGGCGCTGCTCGGGTAGGGCAGGAACATCATGAAGAAGGTGAACCCGCCCGCCGCCTCGGGGGTCTTCGCGAGCAGTCCGGCCGCCGCCGAGAGCCAGGAGATCGCGACGATGAAGGCGAACAGGATGCCCGCCGCCGCGAGTGCGGCGGCCGGGGTCGTCGAGGGGCGGAAGCCGATCAGGAAGGCGACGCCGAGGACGAGCGCCGTGGAGACGAGATTGCGGGCGGCGCTCGCGGTGACGTGTCCGGCGAGGATGGGACCGCCGCCGATGTCCACCGAGCGGAAGCGGTCGATGATGCCGCCCTTCATGTCCTCGCTGACGCTCACCGCGGTGGTGGAGGAGCCGAAGCCGGCGCAGAGGAGCAGGACGCCGGGGACGACGTAGGTCACGTACTCCGTACCGGTGTCGATGGCCCCGCCGAAGAAGTAGACGAAGATCAGCATCAGCATGACCGGCAGCATCATCGAGGTGATGACGGCGTCGGTGTTGCGCCGGCTGAGGCGGATGCTGCGGCCGGCCATCGTGAGCGCCTGAGACACGCCGGACACGCCGGATACGCCTGAGACGCCGGAGACGGCAGAGGGGGCAGGGACGGCGGAGACATCAGACATGGGTGGGCTCCTTCGTGGTGTCCCCGCGGCGCTCGCCTGTCAGCACGAGGAAGACGTCGTCGAGCGTGGCGCTGTGGACGGCGAAGCGCGTCACGTCCGTACCGTCCGGGTCGATCTCGTCGAGCAGGGCGCGTACATGGGTGGCGCTTCCGTCGGTCGGCAGGCCGAGGGTGAGGGTCTCGGGGGAGTGGTGCACGGCCCGGGACGCGAGGCGCAGATAGGCCGCCGCGTCCGTGAGTACGAGATCGAGCCGATGGCCCGCGACCTGCCTCTTCAGCTCGTCCGCCGTGCCCTCCGCGACCAGCCGGCCGTGATCGACGACCCCGATCCGGTCAGCCAACTGGTCTGCCTCTTCCAGGTATTGGGTGGTCAGGAAGACCGTGGCGCCCTGCGCGGAGAGGTCCCGTACGACCTGCCAGAGCTCTTGGCGGCTGCGCGGGTCGAGGCCGCTCGTCGGCTCGTCGAGGAAGACGACCTCGGGGTTCCCGACCAGGCCGGCGGCGAGGTCGAGGCGGCGCCGCATGCCGCCTGAGTAGGTGCCGGCCAGGCGGCGGCCGGCGGCGGCGAGGTCGAACCGGTCGAGGAGTTCGGCGGCGCGGCGGTGGGCGCCGGTCCTGGACAGGCCGCCGAGGCGGCCCATCATGCGGAGGTTCTCCTCGCCGGTCTGCTTCTCGTCGACGGCCGCGAACTGTCCGGTCAGGCTGATGGCGCCCCGCACCCGGCTCCGGTCGGCGGCGACGTCGTACCCGGCGACCCGGGCGGAGCCGCTGTCCGCGGTGGCGAGCGTGGCGAGGATCCGTACGGTGGTCGTCTTCCCCGCGCCGTTGGGGCCGAGGAGGGAGAAGACGCTGCCGCGTTCGACGCGGAGATCGATCCCGCGCAGGACTGTCACCCGCGCTTTTCCGCTTCCGTAGGACTTTTCGAGGCCGGTGGCCTCGATGGCCGGCTGTGTGGTCATGGCCGCCGCTCCTTCGTTTGTCGTCATACGCGGACCCTGCCGCTCCGCTACTGCGTATGTCATACGCGTTATTGCGTAAGGGTTACGCATTACTAGGATGGGCGTCAAGTGGGGCGCGGGCGAAAGGCGGAGACGATGACGGACAACAGCGGCGGTACGGGGCTGCCTGCCAGCATCGAGGCCGCCTGGGGGCTGCGCGAACGCACGGCGAAGGGGCCGAAGCCCGGACTGAGCCTGCGGGGGATCGTGGACGCGGCGGTCGGCGTCGCGAAGGCCGAGGGCCTCGGCGCGGTCTCCATGGGGCGGGTCGCCAAGGAGCTGGGTGTCTCCACGATGTCGCTGTACCGGTATGTCGCGGCCAAGGACGAGCTGTACATCCTGATGCAGGAAGAGGCCGTGGGCGAACCGCCCGCCCCGCCGGAGCCCGGCACCGGCTGGCGCGAGGCGCTGGCGCAGTGGGCGTGGGCGCAGCGCGTGGTGTTCCACCGGAATCTGTGGGCGCTGCGCATCCCGATCTCGGGCCCGCCCGCCACCCCCAACTCGGTGGCGTGGTGGGAGCGCGGGCTGATGGCCCTGGCCGGCACCGGGCTGGACGACGGCGCCAAGATCTCGGTGATTCTGCTGGTCAGCGGCTACGTACGGAATGAGGCAACGCTGATGGCCGACATGGCCGCGGCCATCGAGGCGAGCGGCGCCTCGGCCCAGGAGGTGATGGCCGGCTACGGCCGTACCCTACGAAGGCTCGCCGACCCGGCCCGCTACCCGGCGGTCGCCGAACTGCTGAGCGCCGGCGTGATGAACGAACAGGACGCCCCGGACGCGGAGTTCACCTTCGGCCTGGACTGTCTGCTGGACGGCGTGGAAGTGCTGGTACGAAGGCGGGCCGGCGCGGACCCGGGCGGTTGCGGTGGCGGCGCGGGAACCGCCTGAACGGCCCCAACGGCCCCAATGGCCCCCGGGCACACAACCATCCAACGCTGCCGAGAGTCTGGCTCGTCGTCCAACTGCCCTCCGTCTGTACGGATTTCACCAGGGCAGAGGCTCTCACTGTGAAGGAAAACGCACCGATGCACGCACGGCACCTGCTGCGCACGGCCGCTACCTCGCTGACTCTCGCCGCCACCCTGTTCACAGCCAGTGGCGCCGAGGCCGCCACCACGACCACCTGGGAGGTCTCCCTCTCCGGAAACACCCCGGTGGGATCCCTGAAGTCGATCTCCTCCGTCCATGAGGATCTGGCCTGGGCGGTCGGCAGAAAGGCCCAACACGGCGTCATCATGCGCTGGAACGGCGAGAGATGGAGCAAGGACACCGCCCCGGGGCTCCCCGACGTGTGGGAGTGGTCGGCGGTCAGCGCCGTCTCGGCCGACGACGTCTGGGCTTACGGCACGGTGGAAAGGCGCCAGGCTCTCGTGCACTACGACGGCACACGCTGGACCACCGTTCCCACCACCGGCGCCTTTGACGACTCCTGGCCGGAGGTCCCGCTCGACGCCGTCCCCGGGCGGCTCTTCAAGGGCGGCAAGGCCCTGTACACCTACGCGGACGGCGCATGGCAGACCTTCTCGCTGCCGGACCTCGTCGACATCCGGGACATCGACGCCCTGTCGGCGGACGACGCCTATGCGACCGGCATGAAGTACCCGGTGCGCGGCGGCCACCCGGTGACCTACCACTGGGACGGGACGACCTGGACCTTGATGGACCAGCCCCCGGTGCGCGCCGGTACGGACACCGCCAAGATCACGGTGGACGCGCCGGACAGCGTGTACGTGGCCGGGTGGGCCGAGGGCCCCGACGCCGACCCGCCCATCCCGAGCGTCGCGCACTGGAACGGTACGGCCTGGACCGACGTCACCGGTTCGCTCACCGACCTCTACCTCCACGCGATCAACTCCGACGGCCGCGGAGGTCTGTGGGTCACGGGCACCGACAAGACCTCCCCGGTCGACTCCGGACCGGTCTTCTGGCACTACGACGGCACCACCTGGACCAAGGAGCCCGGAGCGACAGCGCCCGACGGCGCCACCCAGTGGCCGAGCTACTCCTTCTACGACCTGGCACCGGTCGGCAGTTCCGGTGACTTCTGGGCCGTCGGCGACTACTCCACGCCGATGAACGGAAACGGTGACCAAACGGTCAACGGCCTGATCGAGCGCTCCACAACGGTCTCCCCCACGACGACCCCGCACTGACGACCCCACCCGAAGCGCGTCAGACCCCGGCGAGGAAGTCAACAGCCCGCCGGTCGAGCTCGCCCGCACACCGCACCCCGCGGGCCCGGAAGCGGGCGAGCTCGGCGCGCATGGTGGTGACGGCCTTGCGGGTACGGACGGACCGCACGCCGTCCACGTGGTCCATGGCCCGCCCCCAGGTGGCACACGCCTCCTCGATGCTCCCGCGCTTGAGCTGCATCTCGGCCCCGGCGACCAGATCGAGCGCGACGATCCGCGCGTAGGTGTCGCCGGGGCGGGATGCCGCAGCGCGCGCGTACTGCTCGGCCGCGGCCCGGTGATCGCCCAGGGTCTCGAAAACCTTCGCGGTCCGCGAATGCACCGACGCGGTCGGCGGCCCCCAGGCAAGAGCCCAGAACGGCACCTCGTCCCCACGATCGGCAGCCAGCAGCGCGCGCGCCTGGTCGGCCTCGGCGACGGCGGCCTTCCGGTGCCCGGCCTTGGCCAGCGTGTGCGCGTGAACGACCCGGAAGAGGGCTTCGGTTTGCGTGTCGACCTTGCCCTTGGCCAGGTTCAGGCCGGTGCAGCTTGAGGCCCTGCATGGCCATCGTGCGCATCACGAACCCGTCATGACCCGTGACGCCGGACTCGACGGCGAGCGCGTACGACTGCAGGTAGTAGCGCTGGGCCAGGCCCTGCTGACCGACGTCGTACGCCTTCCACCCGGCCAGATGCACGCCGCGGCTGGCGGCGGAGAGCATCAGACGGCGAGCCTCCTCGGTGCGGAACCGTCCCCGGCACAGCGGCGCGACGTCGTCGCGCAGGTACTGGATCAGGGCGGTGCGTCCGTGCTGCCCGCCGTGGCGTTCGTCCATCTCGGAGAAGACACGCACCATGTCCCGGACCGCGGCGACCTCGGCCATCCCCACGGTCCGGCCGGTGCGGGCGGCCGCCGTCCGGCCGGCGATCTCCCGCACGTACGAGAGGGGCAGGGCGGCCGCGGCCACGGAGTAGGCGGAGGCCGAGAGGAAGCGTCGCCGGTCCAACTCGTACCTCCACATCGGCAGCAGGGTGTCCAACGGATCTGCCCCGAGGCCCAGTCCGATGCTGTCATCCCGGAACGGTATATCGGGTATACGGGACGGTCACATGGCCAAGCGCGCGCCGAACCCCCCGGCCGCCGTACCGGCGGAGGCGCGCAGTCGGTTGACTGTTGGTCAGGCCGTGGCCGACCGGAGCGTACGGAGGCTCCGGACTGCCTGCCGCGAGAACCGACCGCCGTCCTTCGCGCCCACCTGCGTCACGCTCATGTGTCGCCCGGGCGGGAGATCGAGACGCGCTATCTCCGGAGGCCCTGGCTCGGCCGTGAACCCTTGGCCTCGCCAAGCACATGGACTTGGGCGGGCAAGGAGGCGGTCGAGGAGAGGTGAGATCAGCCGGGGCACGGGCCGGCCGATTCGCGCGCAGTACAGTCACTGGAAAGCGATCTTGGCTCGCGGGGTAGGCGTGAACGGGCCTCGGCGCACGGCGAAAAGTGCACGGAACGAGGTGTCGGAACGTGACGCGGGTGGGCGAACGGCTGGAGCGGCATGACGCCGCGGGCGATCCGTGGGCCGGAGTGCACACGGACGCCCTGGCGCGAGCAACCCGAGAGCAGTCGGAACGGGTCGTACGCGGCGTGGCGGACATGAAGTCGTACCTGGCGGCCCAGGTGTCCGACACCTCTCACCGTGAGGTCGTGGGTCCGCTGCTGGACGGCGGCCCCCCGAGCGGTGTCGTCCTGCGGCGCGGTGCGGTCATCGCCTCCTGGGGTGATCCGGCCCGGGTGGAGATGGCCTTCAGCGCGACCAAGAGCGTCCTGGCGCTGACCGCCGGAGCGGCGTACGACGACGGGCTGCTGCGACTCGACGAGCCGGTACACCGCTCCGTGGACCTGCCGCAGTTCGCCGACTCCCACGGACGGGCCATCATCTGGCGGCACCTCCTGGATCAGACCAGCCAATGGGAGGGCGAACTCTGGTCCAAACCCACCTCGGTCGATGCGCAGAGCGCCCGGGAGGGCACCGAGTCGCCGGGCGGCCCGCCCGGCGAGGGCTGGGCGTACAACGACGTACGCGTGAACCTGGCCCCCTGGCACTCACGGTGCTCCTCGGCAAGCCCCTGCCGGAGATACTGCGCACCCGTGTCGCGGAACCAATAGGCGCCTCGTCCCTTTGGTCCTGGCACGGATACGCCAACTCCTGGGCCGACGTTGCCGAGGGCCGCGTGCCCGTCGTGTCCGGGGGCGCGCACTGGGGCGGCGGACTGTGGATCAACGCCCTCGACCTGGCCCGCATCGGCCAGCTCTGCCTGCAGGGCGGGAGTTGGGAAGGACGCCAGGTGGTCTCCCGGCGCTGGATCGAGGAACTGTGGACGCCCTGCCCGGTGAAGCCGAACTACGGCCTGTCCTGGTGGCTCAACGACGACCGCACCGTATGGCCCGACGCCCCCTCGACCGGACGCTGCGCCCGGGGCAACGGCGGCGCGCACCTGCTCTGGGTCGACCCGGCCCGGGACCTGGTGATCAGCTCGCGCTGGGGCGCCGGGCCCGAGGCACTGCTCCAAGCGGTGTCAGCGGCTGTGACGCCGAATTCGGGCTCGGCCGAGGGCTGAGGCAGGCCGACCGGCTTCCGCGTGATCGTATGGCGCTGCCTGCGCGGCGCATCGCCCAGCCGCGACAGCGCCGGCGTCTTGAACGCGATGAGTTCCGTGAGCTGGTTCCTGCGGGCCTCCGGGCCCGGTCGGTTCTTGGTCGGTGACCGGGTCGGGGGCGGTGTGGCCGGTCAGCAGGTCAGGAGCGCCTTTCCCAGCAGGGTGCGCTTCTCGATCGCTCGGTGCGCCTGGGCCGTTTGTTCCAGGGGGAACGTGGCGCCGATCACCGGGCGCAGGTGGCCCGTCGCGGCCGCCTCCAGGGATTGCGCCGCCAGGCGTACGCGGTCCTTCTCCGGGATCTGTACGTCCTTGATGCCCAACAGGGTGATCCCGCGGGCCGCCGCCTCCCGGGGGTCCGCCGGGGTGAAGCCGCCCGTCGGGGCGCCGTGGGCCGAGAAGCGGCCGCCGGTGGCCGTCAGCGGGAAGGCGGACAGGCCCACTTCGCCGCCCACCCCGTCCAGGACGACATCCGCACCCGCCGCGCCGAGCGCCTCGCGGGCTCGCGCCGGCCAGTCCCGGACGGCGCCGTCGACCACGGCGTCCGCGCCCAACTCCCGTACGAGAGCGGTCTTCCGCTCGCCCCGGGCGACCCCGACGACGTACGCGCCCCGGGCCTTGGCGAGTTGGACCAGCAGGGTGCCCATGCCGCCCGACGCGCCCAGGATCAGTACGCGTTGGCCCGCGGCCGGCTTCGTGATCTCCATGAGGGCGGCCGCGGTGACGCCGTCGTGGATCAGGGCGGCGGCGGTCGTGAGCGGGAGGCCGTCCGGTACGGGTACCAGCGACTCCACCGGGGCCACGGCCAGCTCCGCCGCCGCGCCGGATTCGATCGAGGCCACCACCCGGCGGCCGGTCCAGTCGCCGTCCACTCCCTCGCCGACCGCGCGGACCGTGCCGGCGATACCGCTGCCAGGGATGTACGGCGGCCGCACCGGGAAGTACTCCTGTCCCCAGCCCGTCCGGATCTGCGTCTCCACGAAGAGCGTGTCCACCACGGCGACGGCGACCACCACCTCGCCGGGCCCCGCCACCGGATCGGGGGCCTCTGCCGTCACGAGCACCTCAGGACCGCCGAACGCCGTCACCCGTGCCACCCGCATCCCGATCACACCTCTCCCACGCCGCATCCCGCTTCGTACGCCGAGTCTTGAACGTCAAGTCCGGTTGAGGTCAAGCGTGAGGTCGAGCGTGCGGTCAAGTGCTGCGTACGCTTCATGGTCATGAACGGCGACGAGCACGAGGACCGCGACCTCGGCCTGCGGGAGCGTAAGAAGCGGCAGCGGCATCAGGCCATCTCCGACGCCGCGATCACGCTCTTCCTTGCGAAGGGCTTCGACCGCGTCTCCGTCGCGGAGGTCGCGGCCGCGGCCGAGATCTCCAAGCCGACCCTCTTCCGGTACTTCCCCGCCAAGGAGGACCTGGCGCTGCACCGCTTCGCCGACCATGCCGACGAGGCGGCCCGGGTGGTGGCGGGGCGGCCCGAGGGCGCGTACCCGCTCGACGCCCTGCGGCGGCACTTCCTGGCCGGGCTCGACCGGCGCGACCCGGTGACCGGGCTCAATGACCACCGCGAGGTGCTCGCCTACCACCGGCTGCTGTACGGGACGCCGAGCCTGGTGGCCAGGATGTACGGGTTCCAGCAGCGCTCCGAGGACGCGTTGGCCGCGGCCCTCGGCGGCGGGATCGAGGGCGCGCTCGCGGCCGGGCAGATCATCGCCGTACAACGCGTCCTCGCACTGGAGAACTGGCGGCGGATCGCGGCGGGCGAGGGCGCCGAGCAGTTGTACCCCGAGGCGGTCGCGGCGGCGGAGCTGGCCTTCGAGCGGCTGCGCACCGGCCTCGGAGACGGGTAGACAGGTAGACAGGCAGGCGGGCGGAAAGGTGATACTCGGTAACGTTTTTAACTTGGTTACGTTATTCTCGGTGGAATGACGGCACCCGACCCCGACCTCGCCGGCGAACTCGACCGGGAACGGACCTACCACGAGACCTGCCGCGCCGCGCTGACCGGCATGGTGGATGACGCCGCCGAGCAGGTCATCACCGGCGAGAACGCCTTCGCCTCCGGCGCGGACGCCGAAGTCCTCGGCCGCCATCTGCGCAGCCGCGCCAAGGAACTGCGGCTGGAGCCCGACAGTCCACTCTTCTTCGGCCGGCTGGATTTCTCGGCGGTGGCGGTGGCGGTAGCGGCGGCGGACGGTGCGGACGGTACGGACACCGCCGCCGACCATGGCGGGCCGAGCCAACACCGTGGGCAGAGCTACCACATCGGCCGTCGCCGTATCAGCGAACATCCCTCGGCCCCGCCCCTGGTCGTGGACTGGCGCGCGCCCGTCTCGCGCGCCTTCTACCGGGCGAGCGCGCGCGACCCGATGGGCGTCGCCGTCCGCCGCCGGTTCGGCTGGGCGCCGTGGAGCAAGGGGGCGCCGGAGGATCTGACCAGCCTGGAGGACGAGCCGCTGGACGAGCGGCTGAGGGAGGAGGATGCGGCGCCGGGAAGCGGGGACGCGGCCGGAAGCGCCATCCTCACCGGTGAGATCGAGCGCCCCCGCGTCGGCCCGATGCGCGACATCGCGGCCACCATCCAGCCCGAACAGGACGATCTCGTACGGTCCGCACTCGGCGAGTCCATCTGCGTCCAGGGCGCCCCCGGCACCGGCAAGACCGCCGTCGGC
This sequence comes from Streptomyces sp. NPDC058198, assembly GCF_042882605.1. NCBI lineage: Bacteria > Bacillati > Actinomycetota > Actinomycetes > Kitasatosporales > Streptomycetaceae > Streptomyces > Streptomyces sp. NPDC058198. The sequence goes on along the minus strand of NZ_JBHVVP010000004.1, from coordinate 543,676 downwards.
CTGCACCGCGCCGCGTATCTCCTCTACACCTATCCGCAGCGGATCCAGCGCGGCGGCCTGCTGATTCTCGGCCCGAACCGCACGTTCCTCTCGTACATCTCCGAAGTGCTGCCCGCCCTCGGAGAGATCGGCATCCGCCAGTCGACGGTCGGTGACGAGATCGCGCGTCATCCGGTGCGTACCGAGGACACGGAGGCCGCGGCGGTCGTCAAACACGACGCCAGGATGGCCGAGGTGCTGCGCCGGGCGCTGTACGGGAGGGTCGCGCCGCCCGCGGAGCCGCTCACCGTCCCGGACGGCTCGTACCGCTGGCGGCTCGGGCTCGACGAGCTGGAGCGGATCGTCGCCGAGGTGCGGGCCGAGGCGCCGCCGTACGCCACCGGCCGGGAACGCGTCCGCAGCCGCGCCGTACGGGCCGTCCAGCTCCAGGCGGAACGGCGGGCCGGTCCCCAGTCCGCGCTGTGGGCGCAGCGGGTGGGCCGGTCGCGGGCGGTCACCGCGTACCTCGACACGGTCTGGCCGAAGGCGGGCCCCGAGGAGGTACTCGCGGCGCTGCTCGCCGATCCGGCGGCGCCGTCCGACGGCATCCTCACCGCCGAGGAGCGGCAGGCGATCCGCAGGCACCGGCGGGGACGCGGTGGCCCGCTGTCGGCGCGGGCGGCCAGAGCCCTTCCGTGGTCGGCGGCGGATCTGGTGCTGCTGGACGAACTCGCCGGGCTGATCGAACACCCCGCGGGCTACGGCCACATCGTCATCGACGAGGCCCAGGACCTCTCCCCGATGGAGTGCCGCGCCATCGCCCGCCGCGCGCCGTTCGGTTCGCTGACGGTGCTGGGCGACCTGGCCCAGGGCACCACCCCCTGGGCCGCCCGCTCCTGGCCGGGGCTCCTGGCGCATCTGGGCAGACCGGAGGCGGCCGTCGTCCCGCTGACCATCGGATTCCGGGTGCCGGGAGCCGTCGTGGAACTCGCCAATCGGCTGCTGGCCTCGCTGGACGTCGACGTACCACCGGCCCGTTCGCTGCGCCGGGACGGTGAATTGACGATCCGTCAGGCGGACGATCTGCCGGCGGGGGTGACCGCGGCGGTACGGGCGGCTCTCACCCACGAGGGCTCGATCGGCGTGATCGCGGACGGCCCCGACACGGACCGGATCCGTACGGCCCTGAGGGCGGCCGGCATCGCCACGGCGACGGCGGACGACCTCGGCGCGACGGCCGCCCGGGTGACGGTGCTGCCCGCGACGGCGGCGAAGGGCCTGGAGTACGACCATGTCGTCCTCGCCGAACCGGCCGCCGTCGCGGAGGCGGAGGCGCGCGGCGTACACCGGCTGTACGTGGCCCTCACCCGCGCGGTGTCCCGCCTGGACATCGTGCACAGCCGCCCGCTGCCGGGGGTGCTGGGGGAGGCGGCGGGCGACACGGGCGGCGGGCGGCACGGACCGGCGGGTGACACGGGCCCGCCTCAGGAGGGTGCGGCCCCGACGCTGTCGACGATCAGCTGAGCGGCGCGCGCGGGTGAGATCTCGGTCGTATCGATGACCGTGGCTTCCCGCCGTAGCCAGGGAAGGGCGTCCTCGTAGGCGGAGAGATGGTCGAGCCGCCACTGCACGGCGCCGGAGCTCTCGGGCTTCGAGTCCGTGTGGATGCGCTCGACAAGGGTGTCGCGGTCGGTGTGCAGGACGAAGTGATGCACCGGGATGCCCTTGTTCTCCAGGCCGGCGCGGATCTCCGTCCAGTACTGCTCCGTGAGCACGGTCTGCGGGATGACGAGCGCACCGCCGACGTAGTCGAGAACCTGCGCGGCCGTCTCCACGACGAGGCCGCGCCAGGGCCGCCATTCCTGGAAGTTCGTCACGGGGACGGAGCCCAGGACGTCCCGCAGCATGTAGCCGACCTCCTCGGAGTCGAAGGCCCTCGACTGCGGAAGGAGTGCGGTCAGCTCCTTCGTGGTGGTCGTCTTGCCCGCTCCGAAGGTTCCGTTCAGCCAGACAATCATGCGGGGGAGCCTACTCGCGGGCGTTTTCGGGGCGTGGCGTGCTGCTTCGGCCCGGGTGAGGTGACTTCTCGGTTTCCGGCGGTTCGCGGTGATGTTCGATGAGAGGTCGGGCCAACTGCGCGCCTTTCACGGACTTTTGGGGGAGCAAGGATTGTGAGCCGTCCAAGACGCGTTGCCCGGGCCGCCGTCGGGGGAGCCGCCGCTCTGGCCTTTGTGTGGACACCACTGCCGTTCGCGTCTCCGGCCCGGCGTCTGCGGTCGACCCCGCGTCCGCGGTCGGCTGGCGGCTCGGATGGGGCCGACGGGTCAGAAGCTGCTGCCGCTGTGGGGGTCGTCTGATGCTCCTGCGCGGCGGGAGCGCGATAGGTTGCCCGCCATGACTGAGCTCGGACCCGTCGCCTGGCCACCTGCCCCGATCGGGACCGAGCGGCTCGTGCTCCGCGAGCCCGAGGCCCAGGACCGTGCGGCGTTCGTCGAGCTGTTCGCCTCGCCAGAGGTGGGCACCTACCTCGGTGGCCCTCGACCGCGTGACGAGCTTGAGCGCACGGTGCCTGAGGTGCCCGGGCGGCGTCCTGGCCTTTTCGTGATCGATCTCGACGGAGCGATGATCGGCATGATCACGTTCGATCGGCGCGACGCGGAGCGTCCGGGTCATGTCCGTCCGGATGCCGGGGAGGCCGAGCTCGGCTACATGTTCCTGCCGGAGGCGTGGGGATGCGGGTACGCCGCCGAGGCGTGCGCGGCGGCACTCGACTGGTTCGCCGACGCGCTTCCCGGCGAGCTGGTGGTGCTCTGCACCCGGACCGCCAACGACCGCTCGATGCGCCTCGCGGCGAAGCTGGGGTTCACCGAGGTGGAGCGGTTCGAGGAGTACGGCGCCGAGCAGTGGTTCGGCGTGTGGTCCTCGGTCACGCCGTCCGGTTGACCTCGTGCCCGACAGCGCGACGATCCACGAGGCCACCGATCGGTCGTCGGCCTTGGCGCGCCGCTTGACCTCGTGGAGCACGTCGTAGGGCAATGGGGGTGATCCGTGTACGCGCACCGGCCACGCCACCAGCCACGCAGGCCGTGCCTCCGGACCGGGCCGCGTCCTCAACCGGCTGCGGCCGAGCGCGCTACGCCGAGGCGATCATGTCGAGGGAAACCTGCCACAGTCGCGCCGCCGCGTCGGGGTCGAGGGCATGGTCCGCGACGCCTCCGGAGGCCCCCGGCGCATGGCGACGCGCTTCGTCGCAGTCCTCGAAGTACCGGCCGCCCACGCCTTCGAGCCGGGGCGAGACAGCGAGCAGTACGGATGTGGCCGCGCCCTGCTGCGGCGTCTTGAACACATAGCCGCCGGTAGCGACCGTACGGTCGAGCTCCGCCGGGCTCAGATGTCGCGTCAGGTTCGACAAGATCGCCCCGGGGTGTGCCGCGTTGACGGTGATGCCGTCGCCGGCCCAGCGCCTGTTCCCCTCGACCGCGAACAGGACGGTGGCGGTCTTGGACTGGGCGTAGGCGACCCGGGGGTCGTACGCGCGCACCCGGAAGTGGATGTCGTCGAAGTCCACCGGGTTCCGCAGATGCGCGATCGAACTGAGCGCCACGACTCGGGCCCGGCCGGCTGCCGCGAGGGCCGGGTGCAGCCCCGTGGCGAGCGCGAAGTGGCCGAGATGGTTGGTGGCGAACTGCAGCTCCCAGCCCTCCGGCGTCCGTGTCTCGGGCGTCATCATCACGCCGGCGTTGTTGACGAGGATGTGCAGCGGGCCGTCCCACGCGGCCGTGAAAGCCGCGACGGACGCCTGGTCGGCGAGATCCAGCGGTGCGACGAGGACATGCTTGTTGCCGGTGGTCGCGCTGATGTCCTCGGCGGTCCGCTCACCGGCCTCGACGCTCCGTACCGCAAGGGTCACCTCCGCGCCCGCGGCCGCGAGCGCCCGGGCGGTCTCGACACCGATGCCGGATGCAGCGCCGGTCACGACGGCGCGGTGGCCGGTCAGGTCGATACCCGCCACGACCTCGGCGGCGGTGGTGCGGGCGTTGAACGGCGCGGACTCGGTCATGTCCTTCTCTCTCCGTTGATCTGTAGATCCGTAGCGGCTGTCGTGGCTGTCGCAGCGGCTATCCCGACGACGTGCTCGGCGCAGTCGTCCGGGCAGTCGCGGCCCGGCCGGACGGCGGCTGCGTGGCCAGGTGCGCGAGCAGCTGAAGCCGTTCGTGGGACGGGGAGCCGGGCTCCGCGTGGTACGTGACCAGCATCTGACCCGGTGCGCCGGGGAGCGCCAGCTTCTCGTAGTGGAGATCGAGGGAACCGACCTGCGGGTGCAGCAGGCGCGTGACCCCGCTCGTCTTCTGCCGTACGTCCTGGCGCGCCCAGAGTGTCCGGAAGCGCTCGCTGCGCAGGCTGAGTTCGCCGATCAGCTCGGTCAGCTGCGGATCGTCGACGGCGCCACCGATGACCGACCGCAGGTACGCGACAGCCTTGGCGGTCATCTCGTCCCAGTCGCGGTAGAGCTCCCGCATCTCCGGCTCCAGGAACGCCGCGCGCAGGCTGTTCACTCCGGGTGAGTAGTACGGGCTGAGCGCGACGGCCATCGCGTTGGCGGCCAGGGTGGTCATGTAGCGGCCGTGGACATGGGCGGGCGTGGTGGTCCAGTTGTCGATCAGGCTCTGCACGCTCGCGCTGACCCGCTCCGGCCGGGCGGGCCTGCGCCTGCCGGCTCGCGCCGGGCGGGCCAGCTGGCGCAGATACGTCTCGGCGTCGGTGTCGAGCCGCAGGGCGCGGGCGATGCTGTCGAGGACCTGGTCGGAGGGGTGCTGGTCGCGGCCCTGTTCCAGGCGCAGGTAGTACTCCACGCTGATGCCCGCGAGCAGCGCGACCTCTTCCCGCCGCAGTCCGGGCACCCGCCGGCGCGTGCCCGTGGGCAGACCGACATCGTCCGGGCGTACCCGCTCGCGGCGAATCCGCAGGTATTCACCGAGTCCGTTTCCCGTACGTCCCGTAGCCATGATTTCCAGGGTAGGGCCAGGTGCGCGGTTCATCCTGTCCCTGTGAGTACCAGTGTCAGTGGGGACTTACTGTCGGTGATGATCCGCCGCATTATCGACACCATGAGAATGAATGAACGAGGAGGCCGGGCATGAGCGGCGAATTGGTGCTGGTAACCGGGGGATCGGGATTCGTCGGCGCGCATTGCGTCGTGCGGCTTCTGGACGCGGGCTATCGCGTACGGACGACTGTGCGTTCACTCACGCGTGAAGCCGATGTGCGCGCAATGGTGAAGGCGGGCGGCGCCGAACCGGGAGAGGCTCTCTCATTCGCCGTCGCCGACCTTTTGTCCGACGCGGGCTGGCCGGAAGCCGTCGCCGGCTGCGACTTTGTGCTTCATGTCGCGTCGCCCTTCCCTCCTGGCGTGCCGAAACACGAGGACGAACTCATTGTCCCGGCACGGGAAGGGACGCTGCGTGTGCTGCGGGCCGCGCGGGACGCGGGCGTCAGACGCGTCGTACAGACCTCTTCCTTCGCCGCGATCGGGTACGGCCACCAGCACACGGACCGGCCCTTTTCCGAGGAGAGCTGGACGGACCCGAACGCTGACGTGAGCGCCTATGTGAAATCGAAGACCTTGGCCGAGCGCGCGGCGTGGGATTTCATCGCCCGTGAAGGCGGATCTCTGGAGCTCTCGGTCATCAATCCGGTCGGGGTGTTCGGTCCCGTGCTCGGGCCGGACTATTCGGGCTCCATCCAGCTCGTACGGCTTTTGATGGACGGCGCGATGCCGGGCACTCCCCGGCTTTCCTTCGGCGTTGTCGACGTACGGGACGTGGCGGACCTGCACCTGCGCGCCATGACCAGTCCCGCTGCCAAGGGCGAGCGATTCCTGGCCATCGCGGGCGACGGCATGACGATGAATGACATCGCCCTTCTACTGAAGGCCCGCATGGGCGACGCGGCGAAACGCGTCCCGACCAGAATGCTGCCCGACGTGATGGTGCGGCTCACCTCACTGATCGCCCCCTCGCTCAAGCCGATCGTTCCCGACCTGGGAAAGGTCAGAAAGGCCAGCAGCGAGAAGGCCGGACGCGTGCTCGGCTGGGCGCCGCGATCGAACGAGGAAGCCATCGTCGCGACAGCCGAGAGCCTGGTACGACTCGGGCTGCTCCGGAACCCGCGAAAGGCGGCGTGAGCCGCCGCCCTGGCCGTACGCCATGGATCAGAACGCGATGATCAGTACGCCACGAGCGTGAGGTAGGCGAAGCCGAGGATGCCGCGGTAGCCCAGCCACATGTCCCGATGCGCGTCAGCCGCGGCGCGGACCGTGTCCGCCTCTGCGTGGTCGCCGTGAGACGCGAGCCACTCCTCCTTGCCGGCGAGGTATCCGGATTCGAACTGCTCCCACTCGTCGAGGGTCGCCGTCTCGATCCACAGGGGGCGAAATCGCGCGGCGGCCGCGAGACCGACGAGCGTGGTGAGGTCGGTGTGCTCGTCGGCTGAGGCGTCGGGCCACATTCCCGCGAGTTCGCCGGCCGTCGGAGGCCGCTGCCAGAAGCTCTCACCGAACAGCACCCTGCCGCCCGTCCTCACCCTGCCCCTCAGCGCTCGCAGCGCCACGGCGGTGTGGGCCGGCGGCTCGGCGTCCCCGAACGCGTGGCTCGATCCGACGCAGAGGGCGAGGTCACCGGGCTCGGAGGAGAAGCCGGCGACGGGCTCTTCGACAAACTGGACCCGATCGCCGAGCCCTCGCTTCTCGGCGTTCTCGCGGCCTCTGGCGAGATGATCCGCATTGGTGTCGATCCCGGTGCCGACCGCACCGGGCACTGCCGCCAGCACCTGAAGCATCAGTTCCCCCCACCCACAGCCAAGATCGAGCACCGTGGCCGGCCCACTCCTGCCGAGCCGATCGACCAGGCCGGCCGCTCGGGCCGCCGAGAGCGGCGAGTTGAAGTCGAGCCAGGTGTATATGGGCGGCGGCGAAGAGGAGAAGGCGGTCATGATCCCCAGACTAGGCGTGAGCCGGCGCGGGACTGCGCGGTCACCGAGACGACCGACCATGGCCGCCCGCGGCACAAACTCCGTGGCCGGGTCTTCAAATGGCCCAAGCTCTCCGGCGACGAGGCCGAGTGGGTCGTGCTGGAGATCGTGCACGGAGCCGTCGAGGTCCTGCTCGAACTCGACGATGGTTCCGCTGCACCATCGCTTGTGCACGCTCGGTCAATGACCAAGTAGCTGTACGGTCCGCGGGTGTTGAGACAAGGAGCCTGGTCAGTCCACTACAGCTCCCGGGACCTGCCGCAGCCTGAGCCGCAGCCTTGGCACCTGCAACTTTCCCCGGACAAGTGGGAGTTGTGGCTCATGACCTGGGCATTCCTGACGGCACGCCGTACCTGTTGTCGCCGCGCTTCGTCTACGACACGGACCTGAACTCGTACTTCCATCGGGTGAACCTATTGGAGGGCCCGCTGAACAGTCAGATCAACCGGGCGTCGGCCCTCTGCCGGAAGCTGAACTTCCTGATCACCCTCGAACAGCTCCAGCGCGGGCACATCGCCGCGCTCGGTGACATGAACCCGGCCCAACGACTGCACTACCAGCGGATTTTCGGCGACCCCATGCCCCACAGGGTGCGCACGCCACCTCGAACATCGTCAGTTGCACGTAGGCGAGTCGGGCATGGACAATTCGCTTCTCGGTCCGACGCCTTTGAGCTCGGTCGGTGTTCCGCCCAGATCGAACGAGTGGTGGAAGGTGAAGGCGTATGGCGCGGAGCCGTGGTCGTGGAGGTGTTCCAGCCGGGAAACCCCGTCCTGCCAGGTGGGTATCGTGCCGTCGGCAACCCACCAGAACACGTAACCCGGGTGTCCCGTCCTCTCGAACCAGTCGTAACGCCTGTTGAGCGCGGCGCGGTGCAGACCGGTGTAGATGGAGTCGAAGGCGGATCGCAGGTCGGTCCAGAGTGAGAGGGTCGCGGCCAGGGCGGTGGATTCCGCAGTGCGGCCTTTCCCGTACCAGGCCGGAACAGCAAACTCTCCCCATTCACCCCAGTCCGAGTCGAAATCCGTCCGTGCGCCCAGGCTGCGATCTGCCGCTTCAGCACGAGCGATATATCCGGGGTGCTGGCTGATCTCCCGGTAGGCGGCCTCACCGCTCTCGTGGAACTCCCGCGTAAGACGTGCGGGATCGGTGAGGGGTGACTTCAGGACGCCGAACGTGTACAGAGCAAGATGGGGCATGCGTCTCTCCCTGGCCGAGGAGCCTGGTGTGGAAGTCCCTGACGCTTTCGCTGTCTGGGCGTGGACTCGATTCGGTGGCCTGCGCGTGGGGGCGGGGAGCTGTGGGCGTGATCGACTCATCCCCTTGCGGGTGACTCAGGCTGGGCTGGTGGAACCCCTGTGCGACTGCGGGCGGCGCCGAATGTCAGGCGAAGATAGCCCCGACTGCAGGCCCTGTCGAAGTTGCCTTTTCCCTGTCCAAGTGGCCTCTTGCAGAGGCCACCGCGGAGCTGAGGCGGCGAAGCGCCGCCGGGACGTCGCCACACCGCCGGCTGAGCAAAAGCGTGACCTACGCGCGCAGAGCGAGTGGCGGATGCCCGGCGACGTAGTCCGGCAAGAGGATGTTGAAGCGGATCGGCCCGTCGTAGACGCCAAGCTCGACGCGCACGGCCGCCCGTCCAACTCGTGCCCAACTTGGCACCTCAGCACCCGGATTCGCCTCCGAAGTCGCTGCCGAGGAAGCAGTCGCCAAAATCGACTACGTCGAGGACCTCTACCGGGACTGGAACGACGGCAACGGCGCCACCGGCGGGGCCGTCCAGCGCGTTATCGACAAGAACCGTGGGCTGACCAACTATGCGGCCGCCCCACCCTCATTTATATCCTTGGAAATATGCAATGAATAGTGAAAATGTCAGTGAATTCAAGTCCGAATATGCGGTGATTGCACTGAACTTCCGCGAACCCGTAGGGGAGGTCTCCGTACCAGCTTCACTTGACGTGCCGAACGGATCAATCGGGGAGCTGTATCTACCTCTTGAATTCCTGGAATTCTCTTCAATTGAGCCGCGTGGTCGACTCGTCAAGTTTGGCACCCTTGGGCTATTTGGTAGCATCCTATGGGATCCTCACGCCGGGCATGTAGTGGAATCCGCTCGCGGAGTGGAGGGCGTGAGGGTAGTCAATACCACGCTAGAGCATTTCACCTTGTGTATGGGTGGGCTGATTGAGCGTTACCCTTTTGATGAAGACGAAGCTGGCAAAAGTTGGGACATTGCCGCAGCCGGCTTCGAAGATATGGTGCGCCGCATTGATCCGGAAGCTTACGAAGTACACGATAATTACTGGTACGAACTTATGTGGTCTATCAAATCTGGTGACTTTAGTTAAGGGTTGTCCCGTAACTGCTGATCACAAATGAGATGACCTTCCGTATGGCGGGGGCGCTGATCTCACACCTCCAGACGCTCACGCCGGACGCAGACGGTTGGCCCCGGGCCGGGGGGCTGCTAGGGACCAGAGACGCGGCAGCGTGAGGCCCTTTCCAGGAGGAGTTCCCTCTCCCGCGCGTTGCGGGTCAGGGACGCCGCCCTCTCGAACTCCGCGCGCGCCTCCTTCCCCCGTCCCAGGCGCTCCAGCAGATCCCCCCGGACGCTCGGCAGCCAGTGGTAGTCCTTCAGGGCCGGTCCGTCCGCCAGGGCGTTCACCAGCTTCAGGCCGGCCGCGGGGCCCTCCGCCATCGAGACGGCGACCGCTCGGTTCAGCTCCACCACCGGGGACGGGGTCAGGGCCATCAGCCGTCCGTACAGTGCGGCGATGGCCGTCCAGTCCGTGTCCTCGTAGCGCACCGCCTGTGCGTGGCACGCGGCGATGGCGGCCTGGACGGAGTACGGGCCGTGGCCCGCGCGGTGCAGGGCCTCGACGCCGCGGCGGATCAGCATGCGGTTCCACTTGGCGCGGTTCTGGTCGGCGAGCAGCACCGGTTCCCCGTCGGGGCCCGTACGGGCGGCGATACGGGACGCCTGGAACTCCAGCAGCGCGGCCAGGCCGTGGATCTCGGGCTCCTCGGGCATGAGGGCCGCCAGGACGCGAACCAGCCGGAGCGCGTCCTCGCACAGGGCCGGGCGCACCAGGTCGTCGCCGGCCGTCGCGGAGTAGCCCTCGTTGAATATCAGGTAGATGACCTCGAGGACCGACGAGACCCGGGCGGCCCGGTCGGAGCCGTACGGCACCTCGAAGGGAACCCCGGCCTTGGCGAGCGTCCGTTTCGCGCGGACGATGCGCTGGGCGACGGCCGGCTCCGAGGCCAGGAACGCGCGGGCGATCTCCTCCGTCGTCAGCCCGCCCAGCAACCGCAGCGTGAGCGCGATCCGGGCCTCCGTCGACATCACGGGATGGCACGCGGTGAAGATCAGCCGCAGCAGATCGTCGTCGATGTCGTCCACGTCCGCCGGCTCGGGCGGTGGTACGTCCTCCAGCGTGCGCCCGACCTCCGCCAGCTTGCGCGCGTACGTCTCCTTGCGGCGTACGAGATCGATCGCCCGGTGCTTGGCAGTGGCCATGAGCCAGGCGCCCGGCCTGTCCGGGATACCTGACTCCGGCCACTGCTCCAGCGCGGTGACCAGGGCGTCTTGCGCGAGTTCCTCGGCGATGCCCACGTCCCGCACGATGCGGGCGACACCGGCGATGATCCGCGCGGACTCGATCCTGAATACCGCTTCGACCGTCTCGGTCGCGCTTGCTGCCGTCACGGCAACCCATCAGAACAGCCCTATGGGAGCGGGGCAAGCGCAGCCGGATCAGCCTTCGGCGATCTCGCGGACCTCGGCGGTGACCGTCCAGTGCTTCGGGTGGACCTGCAGGAATCGCGAGGCCCACTCCAGGGCCTCGGCCTTGTCCTTGGCCTGGATGAGGGAGTAACCGCCGATGACTTCCTTGCTCTCGGTGAAGGGACCGTCGGTGTAGCTGACCTTGCCGTCGGCCCAGGTGAGGCGGGTGCCCTCGGAGGTCGGGGCGAGACCGGCCGTGTCGAGCATGACCCCGGCCTTGGTGATCTCCTCGAGCAGCGCGCCCATGCGCTCGTCGAACTCGGGGCCGGGGTTGTCGGTGGGCGGGTTCTGCTCGTCGACGTGGATCATCGTCAGGTAGCGCGGCATGGTGACTCCTCGATCGGGAGGGCGGGGGCTTTTCCCTGTCCCTCACCCCTGCGTCGAACGGGAGACGGCCGGATCGACAGCTCCCCCCGGAATTCTTCTGCGAGTTTTCCGAGGCGGCCAACCGGATGTGCCTCCGGTGGCGACGGTTGTCACATTCGCGGGCCCGGCGGTGTCTTCATGTCAAACAGGCACACGTGTCAAACAGCCACACGTGTAAACAGCCCACGTGTCGAACAGGCACACGTACAGGGAGAACACCATGGCGCTACGCGTTCCGAAGGCGGAGCTCACCACCGGGGTCGGCGAAAGCATGATCAAGCAGCTCGGTGCCGTGCCCGAACCCGTCGAGGTGATGTGGCACAACCCCAAGGTCGCCGAGGGATCCTTGGAGCTCGGGGGCAGGACGAGCGAGTGGGACGCGGCCGACCAGAGCCTCAAGTCGTTCGCGCACATGGCCGTCGCGGCACAGGTCGGCTGCGGCTGGTGCCTCGACATCGGCTACTTCCAGGCGCGGAACCACCACCTGGACATGGCCAAGGCGAGCCAGGTGCCGCGCTGGCGGGAGTCGGAGGTGTTCACGCCGCTGGAGCGGGACGTACTGGAGTACGCCGAGGCCATGACGAACACGCCGCCGACCGTCACCGACGAGCTGTCCGCGCGTCTGCTCGACCAGCTCGGCCCGGCGGCGATGATCGAGCTCACCGTGTACATCGCCTTCGCCAACTTCGCGACCAGGAGCAACACGGCGCTCGGGATCGAGTCGCAGGGCTTCTCCGCCGCGTGCGAGATTCCGCTCGCCGCGCGTCCTGAGAATTCCGGCGCGGCGTCCACGGCATGACCGAGGACCCGTTCGTCGCCCATCGCAGCCTGCTGTTCACGGTCGCCTACGAGATGCTCGGGTCGGCGGCCGACGCGGAGGACGTGGTGCAGGAGTCCTGGCTGCGGTGGGCCGACGTCGACCGGTCGCAGGTGCGTGACCCGCGGGTGTACCTCATCCGAGTCGTCACGCGGCAAGCGCTCAACCGCCTGCGAACGCTGTCGCGCCGCCGCGAGGAATACGTGGGCGAGTGGCTGCCGGAACCCCTGCTGACCAGCCCCGATGTCGCCGAGGACGTCGAACTCGCGGAGAGCGTATCGATCGCCATGCTGACCGTGCTGGAAACGCTCGGGCCGGCGGAGCGGGCGGTGTTCGTGCTCCGCGAGGTCTTCGACATGCCGTACGGCGAGATCGCCGAGGCCATCGGGAAGTCCGCGGCCACGGTGCGGCAGATCGCGCGGCGGGCACGCGAGCATGTGGCGGCCCGGCGGCCGCGGGTGCCGGTGAGCCGGTCGGAGCAGCAGGCCGTGGTGGAGCGGTTCCTGATCGCGTTGCGAACCGGACAGTTGCAGGAGCTGCTGGAGCTCATGGCGCCGGACGTGGTCCTGATCGCCGATGGCGGCGGGTTCGCGGCCGCCGCTCGGGCTCCGATCCACGGGGCCGGACCAGTGGCGACGTTGCTCGCGCGCGCGAACCGGGTGGTGGCCGCGTTCGAGGCGAAGCCCGTATGGCTCAACGGGGCGCCTGCGGGCCGGATCGAGATCGACGGGGAGCCGGCGGCGGTGAGTCTCGTGGTGGAGCACGGACGGGTTGCCCGGATCTACGTGATGAGAAACCCACGGAAGCTGACGCGGATGGATGAACCGGCCGAACTCGCCAGGTAAGCCCGCTGCTGCTCCGGCGTCGGGGCCGAAGGCCCGGCCGCGGTCGCCCGCGATGAGGGAAAGTAGATGAGGGAAAGGAGGTTACCCACTCCTCGCCACTCTCAAGGTATAGCGCACCGGGGGGCTTGCGGCAAGACCCCGGTCGTGCCGCAGAATCGCCAGCCGAAGGCAGAATCTGCGGAAATAAATGGGGATTTGTGATGATCGACGTGATCGTTGTCGGCGGCGGACCGACCGGCTTGATGCTGGCCGGCGAATTGCGGCTGGCCGGAGTGCACGTGGTCGTGCTGGAGAAGTTGGCCGAGCCGACCGGGCAGACCCGCGGGCGCGGCCTGCACGTGCGCAGCGTCGAGGTGATGGATCAGCGCGGCCTGCTGGACCGGTTCCTCGCGGTCAGTGAGAAGTTCCAGGTCGGCGGTTTCTTCGGCGGCATCCACAAGCCGTGGCCGGACCGGTTGGACACCGCGCACCCGTACGGCCTCACCACCCTGCAGCCGGTCATCGAGCGGCTGCTCAACGAGCGTGCCCTCGAACTCGGTGCCGAGATCCGGCGCGGCTGCGAAGTGGTCGGGCTGAGCCAGGACGAGGACGGGGTGACCGTCGAGCTGGCGGACGGCACGCACCTGCGCTCGCGCTACCTCGTCGGGTGCGACGGCGGCCGCAGTGTGGTGCGCAAGCTGCTCGGGGTCGGTTTCCCCGGTGAGCCCGCCACGGTCGAGACGCTGCTGGGCGAAATGGAGGTGACCGAGGATCCGGCGACGATCGCCGCCATCGTCACGGAAGTCCGCAAGACCCAACTGCGGTTCGGCGCCATCCTCGACGGAGACGGGGTGTACCGCCTCGTCGTGCCCGCCGAAGGGGTGGCCGAGGACCGTACGACCGCGCCGACCCTCGAGGAGTTCAAGCGGCAGCTGCGGGCCTTCGCGGGCACCGACTTCGGCGCGCACTCGCCGCGCTGGCTGTCCCGGTTCGGCGACGCCACCCGGCAGGCCGAGCGCTACCGGGTCGGCCGGGCGCTGCTGGCCGGCGACGCGGCGCACATCCACCCGCCGACCGGCGGGCAGGGGCTCAACCTCGGCGTCCAGGACGCGTTCAACCTCGGCTGGAAGCTGGCCGCCGAGGTCAACGGCTGGGCACCGAAGGGACTGCTGGACAGCTACCACGCCGAACGGCACCCGGTGGGCGCCCGCGTGCTGGACAACACCCGCGCGCAGATCACGCTGCTGGGTACCGATCCGGGTGCGACCGCGCTGCGGGAGATGTTCTCGAAGCTGATGGACTTCGAGGAGGTGAACCGGTACGTCACCGGGATCATCACCGCGGTCGAGGTCCGCTACGACTTCGGCGAGGGCCACGAACTGCTCGGCCGGAGGATGCGGGACGTGGGGCTGAAACGGGGACGCCTCTACGAGCTGATGCACGGCGGCCGCGGCCTGCTGCTCGACCAGACCGGCCGGCTCTCGGTGGCGGGCTGGGCGGATCGGGTCGACCACGTCGTCGACGTCAGCGAGGAACTGGACGCGCCCGCCGTACTGCTGCGACCGGACGGCCACGTGGCATGGGCCGGCGAAGACCAGCAGGATCTGCTCAGCCAGCTACCCAAGTGGTTCGGCGCCGCCATCAGCTGAACGCACAGCTGTCACCTGTCGTGCTCGTGCTCGTGCTCAGCGCGGCGTGACTGCCTCTACCGCTCATCAGGCGAGGCCGGTTGAGTGGTGCTGGTGCCGAGCGGCAGGGGGTGGTGATCGACCTGGGGGTACGCCGGCTGGTCAGGCGTTCAGTCCGGTGGCGCGTCCGACCGAGATCCCGATCGCGGCCGATCTCGTCGACGTACTTTCGCAGCCGCTGAGGCTGCGACTTCGTACGACGAACGGGTGGCGTGAGCACACGCCGGACTTTTTGGCCGTGACCCGGACGGGAGTCTGCTTGATCGACGTGCGCCCGGAGTCGAAGGCGAGCAAGGCCCGGACCTTGACCGACAGACGGGGGCACCCGTCAGGCCCTTCTCTACCCATCCGGTTCAGGCGTTGTCGGCTGTGGGGTGGAGGAGGCTCTCCGCGATCTCGCGTCACCGGCCGGTTGGGTTCCGCGGGGAACTGGTGACAGTTTGCGAGAGCCCACCAGTAGGCCGTCGCGCACTATCGTCGGCTGATGCGCGCCCACCATATCGACCGCCCAGCCGATCTCGACGTGGTCCGTGAGTCCTATGACCGCGTGGCCGACAACTACGCCCACATGGTGGTGACGACGGGATTCGGCGACATCCGTAGCCATCCATGGCTCAAGGCATCAATCGACGCTTTCGCTGACACCGTGAGCGAGCTTGGGCCTGTCCTCGACGTCGGCTGCGGACCCGGAACGGTGACCGCCTACCTCGCCGAACGCGGACTCGACGTGTCCGGGGTCGATCTCTCTCCTCGCATGATTGAGAACGCGCGCCGTCTTCATCCGCAATGCCGCTTCAGCGTCGCCTCTGCCACCGACCTCGACCTTGGTGAAGCGTCCCTTGGCGGCGTGCTCGGGTGGTGGTCACTGTTCAACCTCCCCCGTGACGTCCTTCCTCAGGTTCTCGCCGCCTTCGCGCGAGCCTTGAAGCCAGGCGGACACTTCATCACCGCTACACACGTCGGTGACGAAGACGCGGTGCGCACCGAGGCATACGGAGGCGTATCCGTTCGTTGGACGACACACAAATGGCGGCCGGAACAACTCGTGGACCTGATCGAGCAGGCTGGACTGCGCCCGGTCGCCGAACTTCGGCTCCCTGCAGATGAGCAAAGCGGGCCAGGTCTGGTCGTCATGGCCAAGCAACCCGGCTGAGAGTCAGGCGTCGGAAGCGCCACAGGGTGTCCCATGCCGGGCAAGGCTCCTCCGGACGGTCGCGACGCCGGGTCGAACGGGGCGAAATGTGGTCGCATCGGTGCAACTGGGATGATCTGCTCGTGCCCGTAGTGGTCGACAGCGGACGTGGAGGCCTTGACCAGCACGCGGGGTCCTGGCGGGTGCCGGCGACGAGGCCGGTGTATGTGGTCGGCGATCGACCGGCCGACCACCCGGTGGCTGAACTCGGCCCCGCTCGCGGCTGATCACCGCGGTCGCCGTGTCGTCGGCCACCTGGGCTGAACCCTCGATGAAGCCCTCGTCAGCGTCCGGTCGCCGATGATTCCCGCTGGTCTTCCAGCCCCTTATTGCTCTGAGGGCGCCGGGTGAGCACGAGCGGGCCGGCCTCGGTGATGGCAACCGTGTGCTCGGAATGAGCGGTGCGCGAGCCGTCGGCCGAGCGGATCGTCCAGCCGTCCGGGTCAAAGACGATCTTGTTGGTGCCAGCGGCGAACCAGGGCTCGATCGCGATCGTCAGGCCGGGACGCAGCTTCCAACCGCGGCCAGGACGACCGTCGTTGGGGATGTGCAGGTCCTCGTGCATCGTGCGGCCGATACCGTGACCGCCGAACTCCAGGTTGACCGGGTAGCCGTACTCGGCGGCGACCGCGCCGATGGCCGCCGAGATGTCCCCAATCTTGTTGCCCGGCTGGGCGACCTTGATCGCGGCTTCCAGGGCGACCTCGGTGGCCTCGATCAGCCGCAGGTCCTCCTCGGCCGGGGTGCCGACGATGACGGAGTGGGCCGAGTCCGCGGCCCAGCCATCGATGGCCACCGCCATATCCATGGTCAGCAGGTCCCCGTCGCACAGCTTGTAGCTGTGCGGCAATCCGTGCAGCACGGCATCATTGACCGAGAGGCACACCACGTTGCGGAACGGGCCCTTGCCGAACGAGGGCGCGTAGTCCCAATAGCAGGACTCCGCGCCGCGCTCCTTGATCCGGCGGCGAGCGTGATGCTCCAGGTCCAGCAGGTTGACCCCTACTGCGGCGAGGTCACCGAGCTCCGCCAGCACCTGGCCGACGAACCGTCCAGTGACGTGCATACGCTCGATCTCTTTGGGAGATTTGTGCTCGATCACTGCGATCCTCGATTCCCCGGGGCGACCGACAGGTATATTTATACCAGAGGGTGGAGTGGTTGCCGCTGGATACCTGCGGCTCTAGCATGTGCGCATGGTTCGCTATCCGCTCGCCCCCGAACAGATCGAGGCGGGCCGACGCCTCGGGGCCGCGTTGCGCTCCGCCCGGGCCGGACGCAGCCCCGTTGAAGTGGCCTTGGCGGCGGAGATCTCGCCGGAGACCCTCCGCAAGATCGAGACCGGCCGGCTGCCGACGCCCGCGTTCGGCACCATCGTCCGGCTCAGCGAGGTACTTGGCGTACCCCTGTCCGAACTCGCCATCGTCTGGCGCACGGACCCTGCCCTGAGCAAGGCCTCCTAGCAACAGCCCTTCGCGGTGCGCCGCCCTCGTCGACGAGCCGCACTCGCCATGGGCGCAAGACGGACGCACACCTCACGGAAGCGTGGGGATCACTGGGTCGTCCTCGGTGGTGGCGACGGAGTACTCCGCGTACGCGGCTGCCATCGATGGTGCCCAGGGTCCACCCGTCCAGGTCGTCGCAGCTGCGAGGTGATCCCCTTCGCCAGCGGGTCCAGCCGGACTTGACTGAGACGTCAGCTCACTTGCCCGGAGACTTCCGATCCTGCCCGGACATCACCGAGACAGGGCGGCGAGCAGGTGTCCCGTCTCAATAGAAGTGGACCATCGAGAGGCCGTGACCTGGGGTGGTTCAGGTTGAGTGCGATGACAACGGCTGGGATGTCTTACTCAACCTGAGCAGCGGGCGTCTGCGGGCTATGCGTCGTCGCCACGGCGGTGAGCGCGCCAGAGGCGCCTGAGGGCTTCGAGCTCGGTTCGAGGGAAGTGCTCGCCCCACTTGCTGCGGTAGCCGCTCTCGCCGTAGGACCGAGCCACCTCGTCGAAGCAGCGGATCACGGTTCGGGCGAGTGTGTCGACGGGGAGCTGGGCCGACCAGATCTCGGTGCCCTTGTTGTCGTGTTCGCTGCCATGTCGCAGTTCCAACACGCGGACCCAGCTGTCGTTGCCTTCGCGATAGAAGATCCAGCGGTAGGCCGTCGGCTCGGCTTCGAACTGTGCGCGGGTCTCCGTCTCGCCGACGATGAGCCGGGCCACCGCCGTCAAGAGCTCCTCGGGGGCATTACTGATGTAGGACGCAATGAGCTCGGCTTTCGCCTGGTGATCCTCAAGGGTGCAGTCGGCCCATCCATGTGCCCCCAGCGTCCAGGTGATGCGCATGCGGGATGTCACTGCGGCTCCCTGGCGAGGAATTGCCGGGCGTCAGCTGCCAGGGAAGCCATCTGCTCGCCGGCCTCCAGCCAGGTGGTCATCGAGGCACTCCAGCCGCCAGCGGACTTCGGCCATGGCCTCAAGGTCCAGGTCAGCCCGACGTGACCGCCGGTCCGGAAGACAGCGGACACCGTTAGCTCCCTGTCGTTGGTCTGCCACCTCCGTTCGCCGTCCCATCCTCGGAAGTCGGCGGCAAGCTCTTCGAGGAACGGGACCATATCGTTGTCCCAGATCCAAGCAACGACCTCGTTGGTGCGAGCGGTCATGCCCGGCGCCTGCAGCTCGACGGCATAGTGCACGGAGTCTGCGTCGAAGCTGAAGCGATCGCAGAATGTCACGGCGACGGACGTGTTGTCCTGACAGCGGATGGTCACACTGGGCTTGCCGTCGGTGTCGTCGTCCGGTGAGCTCATGGACGGAACGCTAAGCCAGAACCACGTGCGACGTCATTCGGATTCGATGTCGGCGGGGTGGAGGACGGCTTCGGCGATTTCACGGACGCGATCCAGAGTGATGCCGGTCCGCTGCTCGACTGCGAGAGCGTGGTCGGTCGGCTCCAGTTCGATGAAAGGACGCTGCCCGACGGGGCGGGTGTGGAAGTGGGTCTTCAAGTTGATGGTGTTCGATGCGTAGAGGAAGCGGTCGGTGGACAACCAGCCGAAGTACGGCTCCTCGGCCTCACGTCCCGGGGTGTCCCAAAGGTCTGCGGTTCGCGCGAAGTTGTCCCGGCTTAGTGAGACCCATGCCGCCCAGGAGAAGACCTTGTCGCTTCCTATGATCGGTATCTCAACCAGTCCCTTGACGAAGTAGCGCCGTGCCTGGATGACGCACTGATCCGAGGAGAGCAGGCAGTCCGTCGCGTCGGAGAAACCCGGATCCCGGGCGTGGGGGCCGTCGTCGAGTAGTTCGTCGGCAGATCTGCGTGGTGCTCGCCGCAGCACGAGCAGATGAATCCGGGGTTGCTGGTCATGAGCGGAGCCTTATGACCGGTGCCGATGCCCCTGACGTCAGTGCCCCTGCTCGTCGGTCCGTGTGTTGCCGGGAGGTCTGCGGCTGCCTCGATGGTGTGCGCGATCGTGCGGAGTTGATGGATGAACCAGGGATTGGCGGTGGTGCGGAGGGAACTCTCGTTGGGGAGCCGCCGTGTGAACTCGGCATGGAAGGCCCGGAAATCCTCCTCCGCAACCGCGGGCGCCGAGCCCACGAGCGTTGCAGCGGACAGCCGCTCGCCCTCCAAATCCATGACCAACTCCCGGCGCCACAGCAAGTGATAGAGCACCGGCAGCACCGCGACGGGATCCCCGACCATCCGAGCCCCCTTCAACAGGCCACGGGATCGGGTGAACACCGCTCGCAGGTCCGCCACCAGCGGCTCACGCCACACCCGCGGGTGCCGGTAACCCGACAGCCAGCGCAGATTCGCCGCCAGCACGGGATCGAGCATCCCGACCCGCTCGAAGTCCCAGCCGACCTGGGCGCAGGCCACGGCCGTGGCCGCGAACTTCGCCGCGTCCTCGGGCTCGATCCGATCGTCCCTACGCACGTCCAGCACCACGGCCGTGCCGTCCCGACGGCGTACGAAGCAGTCCGGCGTATGGCGGATCCATCGACCCCGGCCGCCGTCCCGCCACGACAACCGGAAAGGCTGCGAGGCCACCCCCACTACATCTGGCTCGGCGTCCAGCCGCATCAGGTGCCCGAGCTCCACCCACGACGCATAGCCCACCAGGTCAGCTCCTGTAGCAGCCCAATACCAGCCCGGGAAGTTCCGCTGACCCCGGTACGACGGGAACCCACACACCTGCCCAGCCGCCTCGAAACGGGTCGGCCACATCACCCCAAGCGGCCCACCATGCTGCTCACCGCAGGCGTCGACATACTCCAGCCAGAAGTCCTCCGCCTCCACTAGCCACCCCCACTCGGCGCCGACCCGGTACGACGACCGTAGGGAGCCGGGCGCGGCGGTGGGTCAAGAAGAGCGAGACAGATCGACAGATGGCCAAGGTTGACTAAGACAAGCGACCAGATGGTTCAGATAGACCGAGACTGGCTCAGCTTCAGTGAGACACGTCAACGGGGCAGCGAGCAGTCACAGCGCGGGGTGAATGTTGCGGGGAACGCTTTTGCAAGCGGGCGCTTGCAAAAGTTAGCGGGGGTGGCGCAGTATGGGCGTATGGCATCACTCAACGTCGGCAATCTCGGTGGGTACCTGCGCGAGCAGCGGCGTAATGCGCAGCTGTCGTTGCGGCAGCTCGCCGATGCCGCTGGGGTGTCCAATCCGTATCTGAGTCAGATCGAGCGCGGACTGCGCAAGCCGAGTGCGGACATTCTGCAGCAGCTGGCCAAGGCGCTGCGGATCTCCGCCGAGACGCTGTATGTGCAGGCCGGGATGCTTGACGAGCGGGAGCGGGAGGAGTTGGAGACGCGTGCCGTCCTCCTCGCCGACCCCTCGATAAATGAGCGGCAGAAGCAGGTGCTGCTGCAGATCTACGAGTCGTTCCGCAAGGAAAACGCGCTCGACGCGGAGAGTACGGAGAGCACGCACGGTAAGGAGACCACGGAACGGGCGGCCGGTGCGGACGTCGACGTCGCCGGGGTCTTCGAGGACACCTCCGCTGACGGCCCCGGCACGGCCGACGGCGGTGCCGAAAGCCCACCCTCACACTGATCCGGGAGGACCACAGTCATGGCCATCGCCGATGACCTGCGCAAGACCCTCACCGACCCGACGCCTCTCTACTTCGCGGCCGGTACCGCCGATCTCGCTGTGGAGCAGGCCAGGAAGGTGCCCGGCCTGATCGAGCAGCTGCGGGCCGAGGCCCCGGTGCGTTTCGACGCCGTACGCAACTCCGACCCCAAGGTTGTCCAGGACCGGGTCACCATCCAGGCCAAGGAGGCCCAGGCGACCGTCCAGGCCAAGGTCAACGAGGTGTTCGGTTCGTTCGACACCGATCTGAAGAAGCTGGGCGAGTCCGCTCAGGACCTGGCGTTGCGGAGCGTGGGTGTGGCCGCGGAGTACGCGGTCAGGGCCCGTGAGACGTACGAGAAGGTCGCCGAGCGCGGCGAGCAGACCGTACGGTCGTGGCGCGGTGAGGCCGCGGACGAGATCACCGAGATCGCCGTCGCCGTCGAGCCCGAGCCCGCGCCGAAGCCCACGCCGAAGCCCGCCTCCGCGCAGCGGCCCGCCCCCGCCCAGAAGGCGAAGCCGGCTCCGGTGGCCGAGGCGAAGAAGCCCGCCGCGGCTCCCAAGCCCCCCGTGGCCAAGAAGGTCACCCCCGCCCCGCGCAAGACGACGGCGAAGAAGAACACGCCGCCGTCCGCCAAGTGAGCGGCGCGTAGGCAGCGGGTAAGCAGCGGGTAGCAGGGCTAAGAGGTACGTATCTAAGGAGACGGGCCGGGCACCTCAAGGGTGTCCGGCCCGTTCTCCAGGTACCTTGGCGTACCGGGCCGAGAGGCGTTTTCCTCCACAAATCAGGCGGTGCTCAGCTTGTTGCTCTCAGGATTCGGCACATTTCTCTGGCTGCTCAATCTGGGCATGCTCGTCCTCGCCGTCCTCGCCTTCGGCCTCTCCGTGATGGCCCGTGAGGACGCCTACCGCGCTGCTGACAAGCAGACCAAGAAGTTCTGGCTGATCATTCTGGGTCTCACGATCGTCGTGAACCTCTTCGTGCCGTTGCAGATCCTGTTCCTGCAGCTCGCGGGGCTTGTCGCCACGATCGTCTTCCTGGTCGACGTACGGCCCGCCGTCCGGCAGATCTCCGGTGGTGGTGGCGGCCGGCGCGGCGGATCGAGCAGCGACGGTCCTTACGGTCCCTACAACGGCGGACGCTGAAACGGTTGCGCGGCCGCCGGGCCTCAGGCCCCGCGGCCCAGCAGCAGGACCGCCACATCGTCGGTGAGCTCACCGCCGTTCAGCTCGCGCACCTGAGCGACCGCCGCCTCCAGCAGGTCGTCGCCGCGCAGCCCCTGCGCCAGCTGCCGGTTGATCATCTCGACCATGCCCTCCTGGCCCAGCCGCTGCGTGGCGCCAGGGCCCATCCGGCCCTCGATCAGGCCGTCGGTGTACATCATCAGACTCCACGACCCGCCCAGCTCGACCTGCCGGCGCGGCCAGCGGGCGCGCGGCAGCAGTCCCAGGGCCGGGCCGCCCTCCTCGTACGCGAGCAGTTGCGCCGCCCGTCCACGGCGGGTGATCAGCGGCGAGGGGTGGCCGGCCAGACAGAGTCCGGCCCGCCGCCCGTCCGGGGAGATGTCGACCGTGCAGAGCGTGGCGAAGATCTCCTCGCTCTCCCGCTCGTGCTCCAGGACCTGCTGGAGCGTGGAGAGCAGCTGGTCGCCGCAGAGCCCGGCCAGCGTCAGTGCCCGCCAGGCGATCCGCAGCTCCACGCCGAGCGCCGCCTCGTCGGGGCCATGGCCGCAGACGTCGCCGATCATCGCGTGGACCGTGCCGTCCGGCGTACGGACCGTGTCGTAGAAGTCCCCGCCCAGCAGGGCTCTGGAGCGGCCGGGCCGGTAGCGGGCGGCGAAGCTCAGGTCCGAGCCCTGGAGCAGCGGGGTGGGCAGCAGGCCGCGCTCCAGCCGGGCGTTCTCCTGGGCCCGCAGCCGGGACTCGGTCAGCTGGCGCTGCGCGATGTCCGCGCGCTTGCGCTCGACGGCGTACCGGATGGCACGGCTCAGCAGCCGCCCGTCCAGCTCGTCGCGGAAGAGATAGTCCTGCGCTCCGACCCGTACCGCCGCGGCCGCGCGCTCGACGTCGCCCTCCGCCGCCAGTGCGAGGACGGCATGGCGGGGCGCGAGCCGCAGAACATGCTTCAGCGGGGCCAGCTCATCGCTGTCGTTCATGCCCGACAGGGCGAGATCCACGAGGATGCAGTGGATGTCGTCCGTGAGCAGCCGCTCGGCCTCGGTGAGGTTGCGGGCGGTACGGATGCGGACGCGCGTACCGGCCCCCTCGGGCAGCTCCGGAGCGGTGAACGTGCCCGCCGGGTCGTCCTCGATCACCAGGAGCATGAGGTCGCCGCCCTTGGCGGTCTCCGCGGCGGGGTGTGTCTCCACTGTTGAACCTGTGCGCTGCCGCGGTACGGGTACGGGCATCGGTCTGGTTTTCCTTCCCTCCCCCCGAGGGCGCGGCGGAGCGACGATCGACGTTCCGCCAGACGGGGACCTTAGCGGTAGCCACGGCCTCAGCGGAATGGCGTATGGATGAAGAGCCACTGTCATATGCCGCTCACCATCAGGCATCCATGGCGATATGGGAGCGTTTCCATGACGAACATCACGCGCGCGGACGGGCTCCGGCACCGGGGAACGTGGGTTGCGTCACATGGCTGCTGTGACCGGCGCCACGGCTACCGCTGCGGACGGCGGCGCCACAACCTTGCTCGCAACCCCGCTCACCCTATTTGTCCGGGCGTACGACCCCGAGGATCAGCATCGAGCCCGCGCCCGCCAGCGTCACATTCCGCCCCGGCCGCGGCGCGTGCACGATCGCGCCGTCGCCGACGTACATCCCCACATGACTGGCGTCCTGGTGGTAGATGATCAGATCGCCGGGCCGCATGTCCTTGATGTCGATCCGCGGCAGCAGCCGCCACTGCTCCTGCGAGGTACGCGGGATACCCCGGCCGGCCGCCGCCCACGCCTGTGAGGTCAGCCCCGAGCAGTCGTACGAGGACGGGCCCTCCGCGCCCCAGACGTACGGCTTGCCGATCTGCCCCGTCGCGAACTCGATCGCCTTCTTGCCCTGCGCGCTCGACGCGCGGTTGATGTCCTTGAGCGCGCCGGAACTGAGCCAGGCCGACTGCGCCTGGAACGCCGCGTCGCTCTCCAGCTGCGCCAGCCGCGCGCGCTCCTCCTTCTCCAGGCTCGCTTCGAGCTTCTTGGCGGCGGCGATCCGCTTCGTGATCTCCTTCTTCGCCTTTTCCTTCTTGGCCCGGTTGGATTCGAGCTTCTGCCACTGCGTGCCCGCGTCCGCGGTGTACGTCGTCAAGTCCTCTTGCGCCCTGGACAGTTCGACGATGAGGTCCTGGGTGGCCTTCTGGCCCTGCTGTATTCGCCCCGCGCCGTCCAGGAAGAGCTGCGGATCGTCGGTGAGGACGAGCTGCGCCTCGGGCGGCAGCCCGCCGCCCCGGTACTGCGCGCGGGCGGCGGCGCCCGCGCGCTTCTTGAGGTCGTCGATCCGCAGCTGGCCCTCGACGATGTCCTCGGCCAGCTGGACGACTTCGGCGGACTGCTTCGCGGCCCGCTCCTCGGCGAGGTTGTACGCGTCGGTGGCGGAGGCGGCCTTCTGGTAGAGGCCGTCGATCTCCTTGCGTATGTCGTCGAGGGACTTCTTGCCGGGGGCGGCGGGCATCCCGGCGGATATCCCGTCGAGCGTCCCGGCGGACGCCCCGGCTCCCGGCGGGAGTTCGACCGGTGGCGGGGGGACGGCGGGCGGTGACGATACGGGCCGCGGGGCGGGCGCCGCGTACGCCTGATTCATCAGATCGGGTGACGCCAGCACGGCGAGCGCACAGACCACAGTGATCGCGGCAGTGGCCCAGCGACGTCGGTTCACAAGCTCCCCCTCCGAGCCAACCCCACACCAGACATACCTGATAAACCGTCAGTTACGTCCTGCCATCGCCGTGATCGTGCCATGCCCTCCGGCAAAACGACAGGGGCAGACGGAACCTCACAGGTCGCACCCACCCCATGAGGGACGAACGGGCAGCCGTTCGTGTTCCCGCGGTCACCCCTGGCTGCCCCGGCCGGAACCGGGCGCGAGGGCCGCCCACTTCACCGTCACCTCGCCCTGCCTCAGCCGGCGCGGATCGGCCACGAGCGGCCAGTCGGCGGCCAGTTCCCGTACGGCCCTGATCCAGCGCTGCCGCGCCCCCAGGGAGGCATACGGAGCGGCCGCCGCCCACGCCCGGTCGAAGTCCCGCAGGAACGCGTGCACCGGCTCGCCCGGCACATTGCGGTGGATCAGCGCCTTCGGCAGCCGCTCCGCGAGATCGGAGGGCCGGCCGAGCGAACCGAGCCGGGTCGCGAAGGTGACCGTCCGCGGTCCCTCGGGGCCGAGCGCGACCCACACATGCCGCCGGCCGATCTCGTCGCAGGTCCCCTCGACCAGCAGGCCGCCGGGCGCGAGGCGCGCGCACAGCCGCGCCCACACCGCGGCGACCTCGCCCTCGTCGTACTGGCGCAGCACATTGGCCGCCCGGATGAGCATCGGCCGCCGGCCGCCGTCCAGCGGTATCTCGAAGCCGCCGTGCCGGAAGCGGAGCCCGTCGCGTTCGTACGGCCGCGCGGCGGCGACCCGGGCCGGGTCGATCTCGATGCCGACGACTTCGGTACGCGGCTCCGCCGTACGCAGCCGCCGCAGCAGCTCGACGGCGGTCCAGGGGGCGGCGCCGTACCCCAGATCCACCACGACGGGGTCGGCCGAGCGGCGCAGCGCGGGGCCGTGCGCGGCGCTGATCCAGCGGTCCATGCGGCGCAGCCGGTTCTGGTGGGTGGTGCCGCGGGTCACCGCGCCCACCGGGCGGGACGCCGGGCGGGAGGGCGGAGGCGCGTACGGCATACGGATGAGCGTAACGACCCCGGGTACCCGGACGAGAGGCCGGAGAGGTCTGCCGAGACGAGAGGCCGGAGAGGCCTGCCGCCGCGGTCGGCCTTCCCGTGCCGGGGCGGGCCACCCGTCGGATGATGAGGGTTGAGCGGGTTGAGCCCTCACCGGCAATGATTTGGCAAAGCGGAATGAAGGAGCCCATTCCGTTGTTGGCCGCCTTCAGAGGGCCTCAAAACCCTCCCTTTGCCGTGCTCAGTGTTCCGAGCGAGAGGACCGTGGACGTGAGCCAGTACGTGTCCCGTATCGCAGGCACGTTCGTCGGACCACCCCGTCTCCGGCTTCCCGGCCACCACCGCCGGCCCCGGCGGATCGCCATGCTCAGCGTCCACACCTCCCCGCTGCACCAGCCGGGGACGGGCGACGCGGGCGGTATGAACGTCTACATCGTCGAGCTGGCGAAGCGGCTGGCCGCCATCGACATCGAGGTGGAGATCTTCACGCGCGCCACGACCGGCGGCCTGTCGCCCACCGTGGAGCTGGCGCCCGGCGTGCTCGTACGGCATGTGGACGCCGGCCCCTACGAGGGCCTGGCCAAGGAAGAGCTGCCCGCGCAGCTCTGCGCCTTCACCCACGGTGTGATGCAGGCATGGGCGGGCCACCGCCCCGGCTACTACGACCTGGTCCACTCCCACTACTGGCTGTCCGGACATGTCGGCTGGCTCGCCTCCGAGCGCTGGGGCGTCCCGCTCGTCCACGCCATGCACACCATGGCGAAGGTCAAGAACGCCGCGCTGGCGGAGGGCGACACCCCCGAGCCCGCGGCCCGTGTCATCGGCGAGACCCAGATCGTGCGCGCCGCCGACCGGCTGATCGCCAATACGGCGGAGGAGACCGACGAACTCGTCCGCTTCTACGACGCCGACCCGGCGAAGGCCGCCGTCGTCCACCCCGGGGTGAACCTGGACTGTTTCTGTCCGGCGGACGGCCGCGCCGCCGCCCGCGCGCGCCTCGGACTGCCGCAGGACGCCTTCATACCGCTCTTCGCGGGCCGTATACAGCCGCTGAAGGCCCCTGACGTGCTGCTGCGGGCCATAGCCGTACTCCTGGAGCAGGATCCCTCGCTGCGTACGAAGCTGGTCGTACCGGTCGTCGGTGGTCCGAGCGGCAGCGGTCTGGCCAAGCCCGAGGGGCTGCAGAAGCTCGCCGCGCGCCTCGGGATCGCCGACATCGTCCAGTTCCGGCCGCCGGTCGGCCAGGACCGGCTCGCGGACTGGTTCCGGGCGGCGTCCGTCCTGGTCATGCCGTCGTACAGCGAGTCCTTCGGCCTGGTCGCCATAGAGGCCCAGGCGGCGGGCACGCCGGTGGTGGCGGCGGCCGTGGGCGGTCTTCCGGTGGCGGTACGGGACGGATCGACCGGCTTCCTCGTCCCCGGCCACGAACCGGCGGCGTACGCGCGTGCGCTGCGCGGCTTCCTGGACCACCCGGAGCTGGTCGACCGGATGGGCGCGGCGGCCTCACGCCACGCGCAGTCCTTCGGCTGGGACACGGCGGCATCGGCGACGGCGGACGTGTATACGGCGGCCATGCAGGATCACCGCCGCCGCGTGCGCGCGCACCACGGCTGAGGTGCGTGCGCGCAGCCGCTGACGTACGCGCGCGCAGCGGCTGCTGAGGTCCGCGCTGACCAACGCTCGGACCATGGCTGACCAACGGTTGGACCATGGCTGACCAACGCTTGGACCATGGCTGACGTACGCTCGGACCATGGCTGACGTACAGCGAACCGATGAGGCGGCGCTCGTGACCCGCGTCATCGAGCGGGCGCTGACATCCGCGGAGCTGGAGTGGGAGAGCCCGCAGCCCGGCTCGTACGTCGTCACCCTCCCCGGCACCCGCAAGCTGTCCACGACCTGCTCCCTGCTGGTCGGGCGGCACGCGCTCTCCCTCAACGCCTTCGTGATCCGCCACCCCGACGAGAACGCCGAGGCCGTCCACCGCTGGCTGCTGGAGCGCAATCTCAAGCTGTACGGCGTGAGTTACGCGGTCGACCGCCTCGGCGACATCTATCTGACGGGCAAACTCCCGCTCGCGGCCGTCACCGAGGACGAGATCGACCGCTTGCTCGGCTCGGTTCTCGAAGCGGCGGACGGCTCCTTCAACACGCTGCTGGAGCTGGGCTTCGCGAGCGCGATCCGCAAGGAGTACGCGTGGCGGGTGTCCCGGGGCGAGTCCACCCGGAACCTGGACGCGTTCGCTCATCTGACCCAGCGCCCTTCGGCCTGACGCGGTCTCAGCGTCCTTCCGGCAACCTCTTTCCCGGCTCTTCCCCGGCGCCTGAGCCCCATGGCATGCTCACTCCAGACGCAGACCTGAACGTCGTTCACATACATGGAGGCGGCTCATGGAGTACGGTCAACGCGCCATCAGCAGAAGGGCATTGCTCGGCAGCGCCGTCGTCGTCGCCGCGGCCGGAGCGGCCGGGGTGGCTGGAACGCCCGGAGCGTCCGCCGCGTCCGGGACTTCCAGGACGGCCGGGACGTCCGGAACTTCCGAGTCGTCCGCGCTCTGGCGTGAGTTCGCCAAGTCGCCGTACACGCACCCCCAGATCCCGTACGTCGGGCAGGCCGGCCAGCGCGCCGGTGCCACCCGCTTCCCCCGGCATCGCGTCGTGGCCGACGTGCGCGCGTACGGCGCCAAGGGCGATGGCTCGGTGGACGACGCCCCCGCGATCAACCGTGCCCTCGCCGCTGCCGGAGCGCGCGGCGGCGGCACGGTCACCCTCCCGCCCGGCACGTACCGGATCGACGACGTGATCCGGATCGGGCACAGCGACGTCGTCCTGCGCGGCGCCGGCAGCGGCCGTACGAAGCTGTACGCGACGAAGAACCTGACCGAGCTGATCGGCCCGTACGGCAGCCGGTACGGCGGCGACAAGTCCAGCTGGTCCTGGGCCGGCGGCCTCATCTGGCTCTGCCCGCAGGAGCGTTGGAACACGCTGACCACCGCCATCAAGGAGCGGGCCTGGCCGTTCGAGGGCTGGACGGGCAACAAGCGCGACGAGTGGCGGACCCTCACCGCCGTCGCCCGCGCAGATCGTGGCGACCGGTCCGTGACCGTGGAGGACACCTCGAAGCTGACGCGCGGACAGCTCGTCCTGCTCCGGCTCGCTGACGACGCGGACCACACCCTCCTGCAGCACATGGCGGGCGGCGGCCCGGGCGCGGAGGCGTACGACTGGAACGCCATGACCAAGCTGACGTCCTACGTGCCCTACGAGTGGCCGGTGCGCATCACCGCCGTACACGGCACGAAGGTCACCCTGGAGCGTCCGCTTCCGCTGGACGTACGCCCTGAGTGGGAGCCGAAGTTCACCACCCTGGCCACGCCGCTCACCGGCTCCGGCGTCGAGGGGCTGACCCTCGCAGCGGTCGAGACGCCGCAGTCCCCGCACCTCCTCGACAAGGGGCACAACGGCGTCGCGTTCCAGTGCGCGTACGACTGCTGGGCCGAGGACGTCGTCGTACGCCACGTCGACAACGGCTTCGGGCTGATCGCCGCGTCCGCGTGCACCCTGCGCCGTACGCGCGTCGCGGGCCGCGGCTCCCACCATCCGTACTACTGCCGCGAGGGCTCGCACGACAATCTGATCGAGGACTTCGTGATCGAGGGGCGTACGGTCCCGGCGCCCGCGGGCACGCAGCTGCACGGCATCAATGTCGAGGGACTGTCCAGCTACAACGTCTGGTCGCGCGGCCGGATGGAGATGGGCACCTTCGACACCCACCGGGGGATGCCGTTCGCCAACGTACGGACCGAGATCACGGTCAGCAACGACGGGCGGCACGGCGGCGACGCCATCGCGGGACCGCTGTACGGAGCGCGGTTCGCGCACTGGAACGTCACCGTCACCAATGAGCGTGCGGGCCTGATCAAGATCGACGAGATCGCCCCGTACAGCGTGACGGCCGGTATCAGCGAGGTCAGGGAGTTCGACCAGATCGACGTCCCGGACTTCGCGGGCGAACTGCACGCGCGCCTGGAGGCGTACGGCCGTCCGGAGGACATCAGGCCGCGCAACCTGTACGAGGCACAGCGCGAGGTGCGTCGGTAGGGAGCCGGGCCTGGAGGTCAGGGCCGGGGGGTAGTCGGGGTGGGCCGGGTCGTGTTGAGCACCGTAGGGCCGCCCCTTTCTGTGTGAGTGTCGCGGCTCCGGGTCGGGCGTCAAGGGCGCTCCTGCGTCGCGTCGGCTACGCCGATTCCGCTGCGCTCCACCCTTGACTCCCGTCCCTCCACCGCAAGTAACTCTTTGAGGGGGGCGGCCGGGGGGAGGGTTCCCCGGGAAGATCCGCTGTTTCCTGGGGTTTGTTCCCGGCCCCCAGGTCGGTGGGTGGATTGCGCGGCAGTGGAATGGGGCGGCCCGGCTCGGCTTAGCGACTGGCCACCGTCCGTGGCCGAGGCACAAGCTGGTGTCTGAGCTCCGTGACCGCATGACACCCCAGAAGCGGGTACGAGA
Source organism: Streptomyces sp. NPDC058198 (assembly GCF_042882605.1). Taxonomy (NCBI): domain Bacteria; kingdom Bacillati; phylum Actinomycetota; class Actinomycetes; order Kitasatosporales; family Streptomycetaceae; genus Streptomyces; species Streptomyces sp. NPDC058198. Next base: position 513,539 of record NZ_JBHVVP010000004.1, on the reverse strand, counting down.
GGCGCTCGACGCCCTGATATGTACCCATTTGCCTGGCCAGTTGGGGTCCTCGGAGGACGGTGCTGTGTCAGGGGGTGCGTTAAGCGGGTTCCCGAGCACATCGGAGCCCTTTACCGGCCCACTTCCGTCCCATACGTCACACCCACCCCGCCACCCACCAAGCTCAGACACCTGCTTGTGCCTCAGACAGCTGATGACGGTCCGACGCTTTGCCGGTGCCGGGCCGCCCCATTCCACTGCCGCGTACACCACCCACCGACCCCAGGACGGCAAAGCGCCCCGGCCACTAGCGAGCCGTCCCGGGGAACCCTCCCCCCGGCCGCCCCCACTGCCTTCACTTGCGGTGGAGGGACGGGGGTCACGGGTGGAGCGGAGCGGAATCGGCGTAGCCGACGTGACGCAGGAGCGCCCTTGACGCCCGACCCGGAGCCGCGACACTCACACAGAAAGGGGCGGCCCCACGGTGCTCAACACGACCCGACCCACCCCGGCTACCCCCCCGGCCCTGACCCACAGACAAAGGTCTGATGACAACCCTCTGTGACCGTCCAAGCGTCCTCACAGCTCAGCGCAGGAAGCCGCGCTCGTCGACTCGGCGTGTCGGTGGTGTGCCGAGGAAGACCTCGGGCGAGGCGGGACCGTAGGAGATGTTGAACGTATCGAGCCGGTATGACCACGGCCCGCCCCTGGTGCCGACGAACCGGTAGTTGATCTGCCGAGGGCGTCGGCGACGACGGGAGCGGGCATCTCCAGGACGTGCTGGCGGATCGCGGAGACCCGGCTGGCGACGGGCATGCGCGATCATGACCGGAATGGACACTCGTTTTCTTGGTATCGCCGATCTGGCCGAAGCCCCGTCCGTGGCGGTCGTGGTCGACGTCATGCGTGCTTTCACCGTGGCTGCCTGGGCCTTTGCCCAGGGGGCGGAAAAGATCGTTCTTGCTGAGTCGCTGGACGAAGCCCTGGCGCTCAAGGCCCGCCACCCGGATTGGGTGGCGCTCAAAGACGGTCCGTCCGCGCCCGGGTTCGACACCGTCAACTCGCCGGGCCTGCTGCGGTCTATTGACCTTGGCGGACGGACCGTTGTGCAGAAAACCACGGCAGGGACAGTCGGCGCCCTTGCGGTCAAGGAGGCGTCGCTGGTGCTGTGCGCCAGCTTCGTGGTGGCGGAGGCAACGGCTCGGCTCTTGCGGACACGCGAGAGTGACAGTGTCACGTTCGTGGTCACTGGCGAAGGTGGACAGGCCGATGAAGATCTGGCGTGCGCTCAATACATCGCTCGGAGAGCCGCCGGGGCTGGGACGGATGCTGCCGATTTCCTCCGCCGCGCTGCCGCGTCGCGCGCCGCCGCCGAGCTGGCGGAGGGTGTGCGTCAAGGAGTCCATCCTGATGACGTCGCACTCTGTCTTGAGCTCGACCGGTTCCCCTTTGCCATGGTGGCGACCTTGGAAGACTCGCTCATGGTCCTGCGTCCATGCGACGTGCCTTCGCTGACCGACGAGGCTTCGATCTGAGAAGCGAGAGCCAGCATCCGGTCGGCTATGCGGCATCAGCTGCATGTCCCGATGAGCGAGGCTTACGTGAGCTGACTGTCGGCGATCCGAGCGTCTGCGGCCTGACCGCCCGTGGCCTGACCGCCCGCGTCCGCTGCCGACTGCATCTCCGTCGCAGACCGCACTTCCGCCGCCGACCGCACCTCCACCGCCGCCTCGGCCTCCGGTTCCGACAGTCCCCGCATCAGCAGCCAGTAGCCCAGCCCCGCCACCGTACCCAGCACCGCGCACGCCCCCCACAGCCACTCCGCGCCGAAGCGGTCGATGACGAAGCCCGCCATCAACGGGGCCACCAGCCCCGCCACCGACCAGGACATCGTGTACATGCCCTGGTAGCGGCCCCGGCCGTGGAGGGGGGAGAGCCGTACCACCAGGCCGGTCTGGGTCGGGGCGTTGACGATCTCGGCCAGCGTCCAGACGCAGACGGTCAGCGCGTAGACGGCGATCGACCCGGCGAACGCCGTCAGCCCGAAGCCGTACCCCGCGACCAGCGACGAGATGATCAGCAGCCGGCGGGGATCGCGGTGCTGGATGAAGCGGGTGACCGGGATCTGCATCACCACGATCAGCGCACCGTTGACCGCGATGGCCATACCGAATTCGACGCTGGAGAACCCGTCCGTGCCCATGGCCACCGGCAGACCGACGTACCCCTGCTGGAAGATCAGTGCGACGACGAAGGACAGCGAGACGACCGTCATGAAGCGGCCGTCCCGCAGGACCGTCCCCATCCGGACCTCCGCCTCGGCCCCGGCTCCTGCCCCCGCCCCTGCCCCCGCGAGCTTCTCCGGCGTGGGCTTCGCACGCTCGGGCCGGGATTCTGGCAGCTTCAGGTAGACCAGTACGGCACAGGCGAGCGTCAGCGCCCCCTCGCCCAGGAAGCCCGCGAGATAGCTGTGCTGCGCGATGAACCCCGCGCCCGCCGCCGAGACCGCGAAACCCAGGTTGATCGCCCAGTAGTTGAGCGAGAACGCCCGTACCCGATCCTCCGGCTTGACGATGTCCGCCACCATCGCCTGCACCGCCGGACGGGAAGCGCTGGAGGTCACCCCGACCAGGAACGCCACCGCCGCGATGGCCACCGGACCCTCCATGAAACCGAGTAGCGCCACCGAAGCGGCCGTCGACGACTGCGCGATCAGCATCGTGGGCCGGCGGCCGAGCCGGTCGGTCATCACCCCCGCGCCGAGCGAGGAGACGACCCCGCCGAGTCCATGGAGCGCGACCACGAGACCGGCGTACGAGGCGGAGTAGCCCCGGTCCAGAGTGAGATAGAGCGCCATGAACGTGGCGACGAATGCCCCGAGCCGGTTGACCAGGGTGCTCGTCCACAGCCACCAGAACTCCCGGGGCAGTCCCGAGACGCTTTCCCTCGCGGCACGTCTCAGACCGGCGACGGACGTGGCGACGGACATGCGGCATCCCCCAGGACAGCGGTGGTAAGTGGCCAGACGGCGAAAGGCAACTTACGCGCAACTTACTTACAGCCCCCTCGCCGGCGCCAGTCAATTGACCGCAGGGGCCGATCGCGGGCGGGCCCGGCCGGACGGATCCGGCCAGCCGGGACGGGGCCGGGTGCCGTCAGGAGGGTCCATTAGGCTTTGGCCCATGGCCGACGCACCGTACAAGCTGATCCTCCTCCGCCACGGCGAGAGCGACTGGAACGCGAAGAACCTGTTCACCGGCTGGGTGGACGTCAACCTCACCGACAAGGGCGAGAAGGAGGCGGTCCGCGGCGGTGAGCTCCTCAAGGACGCCGGCCTGCTGCCCGACGTGCTGCACACCTCCGTCCAGAAGCGCGCCATCCGCACCGCGCAGCTCGCGCTGGAAGCCGCTGACCGCCACTGGATCCCCGTCCACCGCTCCTGGCGGCTCAACGAGCGCCACTACGGCGCGCTCCAGGGCAAGGACAAGGCCCAGACGCTCGCCGAGTTCGGCGAGGAACAGTTCATGCTGTGGCGCCGTTCGTACGACACCCCGCCGCCGGTCCTGGAGGACGGCACGGAGTTCTCGCAGAGCGACGACCCCCGCTACTCGATGATCCCGTCGGAGCTCCGCCCGCGGACCGAGTGCCTCAAGGACGTCGTCGTCCGCATGATGCCGTACTGGTACGACAACGTCGTCCCGGACTTGCTGACCGGCCGTACGGTCCTGGTCGCCGCCCACGGCAACAGCCTGCGCGCACTGGTCAAGCACCTCGACGGCATCTCCGACGCCGACATCGCGGGCCTGAACATCCCGACCGGCATCCCCCTCGTCTACGACCTCGACGCCGACTTCCACCCGACCAACCCGGGCGGCACCTACCTCGACGCAGACGCCGCGGCAGCCGCGATCGAAGCCGTCAAGAACCAGGGCAAGAAGTAGCAGCCCTTACGCTCCGAGCCCCCTGCCTGCGGTTCCTCCGCGTGGCAGGGGGCTCTTTGCTGTGCTGGGCCGTCACTGGGCCATCAGGTGCGACGACGCCAACGGCGGATGCGGATGTCGAGGGCGATCAGCAACGCCTCCCGAGCTCAGGTCACCGGGTGACGGGGCTCATGCGAACGGTGAGATCCCCTGGTGTTCCAGATGCGCCAGCAGAGCATCGAGGCAGGCGTCCGCGGATGCCAGGTCGGTCCGAAAGAACGAGTCCTCCCCCAGCGCCCCACCGCTGACGATGACCATCCACCGATGCCCGGTCGGTCGCTCACCGTCCGCCTTGAAGACGGCCGAGCACCCGCGCTCAGCCAGCCATCCCATGAGTTCGATGACATCCATATATGGCCCTCCCCGGCGATCATGCCATCGCCGGGTCATAGCGGGCTCGGGCCGTGAGCCGTACGAGCATGGCCGAGGGCCAACGATGACACCTGCCGACCGCTCTACCGCAGGCCGCTTGATCGAACTCCTCATGCGGTGATCAGCAGCTTGACGTGCCGTCGGTGGTGGCAGCAGCGCTGACGTACGAACCCGTCGGGCCCTGCGCTCATCCTCTAGGCGTCTGTTCCCGAGTCGAGGTTGGGCGCGGTAGTACGGAGCCAATCAGCAAGTACGGAGAAGTCGCCTTCGGTGAGGCCCTTGGTCGGGTCGACACGGTAAAGCAGTGACGGTGCCTGGTGCTGCGCAGCGACCCAGAGTCGATCCATACCGCTGATCTCGTCGTCGACCCAGATGAAGGGACGGTCGTCGGCCCACTCTACGAGGGGGCGGGTCTTCCAATGCAGGCCGCGTGGGCCGTCGTTGGTGGAGGCCTCGGGCCACTCCACTACGGGCAGGCGGGGCAGTCCGATCCGTGGGGCGACGGACTCGTTGGCTTCATCCATCCACGTCGAGGCCCACACCAGGTCGCACCCCAGCGCCATCAGACGCGGCCCCACGGCGTGGTCGAGCCGCCCCAGCAGTGGGTTCCCTTGATCGGGGAATGCTTTAGAGACGGAGACAGGCGTCTGAAGCCGACTGAGCGACGGCCCGAACGGGATAAGGGGGCCGTCGACGTCGAGGAAGAGGATGGGGCGCTCCACTGAGTGGGTCACGGCGGCACGATAACCCTGTGCGGCGGAGAGCTGGCTGGCAGGCCACCGAGCGCGCCATCCACACGCTGTCTTGAGCCGTCCCTGGGCTGCCGAGGCATCTCGGAGAGGAACGCTGGTGGTCTCCGCCCCGGCTTCTGCGGTCTGTAGCACCGCTTACGTCCGCACCAGCTGCGCACCGGAGGACGCGGTGACCCACGGTCAACTGTCAGTGGGGCCTTCTACTGTCACGGGCATGGGAAGCCACTTCCAGACCATCGTCGACCTGGATGCCACTTCGGCAGACGCGCCGACACTCGCAGCCCGCGGCCTTGACTGGCTCGTCGAGGAAGGCATAGTCCGCGCCGAGCGTACGGATTGTGTTCTCGGTGCCCCGCTGGGGCACTCGCCCGGGCTGCTCTGGGCCAAGGCGGTCGGTCAAGAGGACTGGGAGCCCAGCGACGGACTCAAGATCGAGACCGGCCGAACCGTCTTCCACGGTGGCCAGGGCGACGCCATGTACGCCGTTTGTCCCCACTGTGCCGCCCACGTGGACCTGTTCACCGAGGAGGGGGACACGATCGCGGATGCTTGGGAACCCTTCGGGAAAGCCATGGAGACGTGGCACGACACAGGCCGGGCCGCCATCACCTGTCGGCGCTGTAGCCGAGCCGGCGATCTGACCACGTGGGCTTGGGAGGACGACTACTACGCATTCGGCTACCTGGGCTTTGAGTTCTGGGACTGGCCCGAGTTCAGCCCCGGCTTCCTCGGTCGATTCGCACACGTGCTGGGTGGCCATCGCACGGTCCTGGTCGGGGGCAAACTGTGAGGGACAGTGCTCCTCATGTGCCGAGGCATACGGTCCGGGGTATGGCGACCAGACCATCTGACGAGTGGCGTGCCCGGGTGGCTGAGGAGGCGCGGGAGCTTGCGACCGGGGTGATGGATCCGGAATGTGCCTATATGGCGCAGCTCTTCCCGGAGTCCCTGTTGGAGGCGACCGACACCGCGTTGCAGACGTTCGAAGCGGACGTGAGGGCGCTGCGGAACCCTTCCGACGAGCAGGTCTTCGAGACGATCAAGCATGTCGTTCTGGCGCTCAACGAGATCAACGAAGAGCACGACGGCGCGGGATACGAGACCGACGAGCGTGAGCAGCTGTGCGCGTACATCGACCAGGCCCTGAGCGAGCGCGGTATCGACATCCCGGCCCTGACGGAGAGGAACGGCATCGGCCGATTCGAGATCACGGACGAGTGGCGCGATTGGTGACCTCGGCGATCACACCGCCGGTAGCCCGCGTCGAGGTTTCAGCGGCGGGTCAGATGCATGATCCAGTTGGTTGTCCAGGTCTGCTGGCCGTCCACCGAGAACGCCTGCTCCCAGCGGGCCGAGTCCGCTGTGATCTCCGACCAGATGAAGCGCGCCCGGATCTCCTTGCCGGCGTGGGTGTCGTCCCCGTAGAACTCGCCCCGGCCGTCGGTGAACCGCCCGACGACCGGGGGGAACAGCGTGCCCGTGCGCTTGCTCGCCCAGTACAGCGACCACTCCGCGCGCTCCGGGTCGTACAGGCGCAGCGTGAGCCCGGCGAAGTCCTTCGTCGGGAAATCGATCTCGTCGAAGCTCGCCCCGCCGCCGAAGTGCCGGGAGGCGTGGCTGACACCGGGGAACTCCTCCCACGCGCTCGCCTCGTCGAGGAAGTCCGTACGCCATCGGTTGGCTACGTCCCAGCTGCCGGTGAGAAAGTCGAAGTCGCTGCCCGAAGCGTTCATGCGCGGTCTCCTGTGGTGCCCTCGGGGAGGGAGTTCGCGAGGTAGGCGTCGAGATCGGGTGCTTCGGGGGCGATCATGTGGCGTACCCATGCGTCGCGTTCGTGGAGGATCGGCGGCAGCTCCCATACGCAGCCGATCAGCGAGCCGTTCAGTTGGACGAAGTGCGTCGGGTCGTTGTCCGGGCAGCCCAGGACCGGTTGGCCGGCTGCCGCGCCGCCGAAGTGCAGGACGTTGTCCCATACCCAGCTGTACGCGTTGAGGTACGCCCCGTCGTCCCCGCCCCGGTGGAGGACGACAAAGGTGGCCGGCGGTGTGCCGTCCGGTTCCGGGAGGAGGTCGGGGAGGATCGCGTACGCCGCCTTCTCGACCTCGGGATCGATACCGGCCGGATCGGTGGTGACGTGATAGCGCTTGACGCGGCGGCCGCCCACCTCGACCGGGGGCGGCACGAACAGCAGTTTCTCTGCGAAAGCCATGGCTGGACCGTAGGAGCGCTTCACTGACATCTTGTGTCAGTGAAGTCCAGCCGTCTTCTGTCGATCCTGCTGCTGCTCCAGACCAGGGGCCGGATGACCGCCGCCCAGCTCGCCGAGGAGCTGGAGGTGTCCGTACGGACTGTCTACCGCGACATCGAGGCGCTGCACCTGGCGGGCGTACCGCTGTACGGGGACGCCGGGCACTCCGGCGGCTATCAGCTGCTCGCCGGCTACCGCACCCGGCTCACCGGTCTGAGCGCCGGCGAGGCCGAGGCGCTGTTCCTGTCCGGCATTCCGGGGCCGGCCGCCGAGCTGGGGCTCGGCTCGGTACTCGCGGCCGCCCAGCTCAAGCTGCGCGCCGCGCTCCCGGCCGAACTACGCGCGCAGGCCGACCGGATGTCGTCCCGCTTCCATCTCGACGCGCCTGGCTGGTACGCGCCGGACGACGAGGTTCCGTATCTGCCTCAGGTCGCCGACGCGGTGTGGCACAGCAGGGTGCTCGACATCCGCTACCGCCGCTGGAAGCAGCCGACCGATGTCGACCGGCGCCTGGAGCCGTACGGTCTGGTGCTCAAGGCGGGCCGCTGGTACGTGGTCGCGGGAGCGCGGGCGGAAGCGGGAGCGGGAGCGCGGGCGGAAGCGGAAGCGGGGCCGCGCGGGCCGCGTACGTACCGGATCGACCAGATTCTCGACCTCGCCGTACGCGACGAGCAGTTCGAGCCGCCTGATGACTTCGACCTGGCCGGCCACTGGCGGCGCCACCAGGCGGACTTCCACGCCCGCCTCCACCGGGGCCAGGCCGTCGTCCGTCTCGCGCCGCGCGTCGCGTCCCGCCTGTCGGAAGCGGCGGTGGCCGGGACCGTGACCGTCGAGCCGGACGGCTGGACCCGCGCGGTGCTCCCCATCGAATCGCTTGACCGCGCCCACGGGGAGTTCCTCGCGCTGGGCGCGGACATCGAGGTCATCGGCCCACCCGAACTCCGGGCCCGGCTCGCCGAGACCACCCGCGTCCTGGCGGCCCGCTACGCCTCCGCACTCACCCCCGCATGCACCTGACCGGTGGTCCCGCATTATGGCGAAGGGCCCCCTCCGCGTTCCCGGACGAGGCCCTTCGCCACACACGCTAGCGGCTAACCGCACTGGCAGGGTGCGCCGGACTGGCAGCCGCAGCCGCAGCCCGAGCCGCAGCCGCATGCGCCGAGGACGGGCAGGTGCACCACTTCGACAGGGGCTTCCTGCTGAGGGTCAGTCGGGGCGGAATCGGCCATGGGATCCTCCTGAAAGGCGTGCACGGATGGCGCCTCTGCCCATTGCATGCCCATTGAGGCGGGCGCAGCAACGGCGCATTACGCACAAGCGCCGCCGTACGCCCTTCGCGCCCCTTCTGCGCCCCGCGCCCGCGAAGATCCGCCCGACAGGGCCTAGGCCCCTTCGACCGGCGTCTCCACCGGCTGGATGTCGCCCGCGTGCTCGCCCGTCACCAGGTAGACGACACGGTTGGCGACCGACACCGCGTGGTCCGCGAACCGCTCGTAGTAGCGGCCCAGCAGCGTCACATCCACCGCCGTCTCGATGCCGTGCTTCCAGCGGTCGTCCATCAGGTGCTGGAACAGCGTGCGGTGCAGCAGGTCCATCTCGTCGTCGTCCTGCTCCAGCTGGAGCGCCAGCTCGACGTCCTTCGTGATGATGACCTCGGCGGCCTTCGCCATCAGGCGCTGCGCCAGCTGCCCCATCTCCAGCAGCGTCGCGTGCAGGTCGTGAGGCACCGGGGACTGCGGGAAGCGGAGCCGGGCCAGCTTGGCGACATGCTGCGCCAGGTCACCCGAACGCTCCAGGTCGGCGCTCATCCGCAGCGAGGTGACCACGATCCGCAGATCGGTCGCGACCGGCTGCTGGCGGGCCAGCAGTGCGATGGCCCTGGCCTCCAGGGCGTGCTGGAGATCGTCGACTTTCTGGTCCGCGGCGATCACGCTCTCGGCGAGCTTGAGATCGGAGTCGAGCATGGCGGTGGTGGCACGCCCGATGGCGGAACCGACCAGCCGGGCCATCTCGACCAGGTCCTCGCCTATCGAGTCAAGTTCCTCGTGGTACGCGTCCCGCATGGGGTGTCCCTCTCTTGAACGTTCCTGCCGTGGAAGGGGGGCCGTGGGCCAGGGGCCGTGGGCCGGGGCCCGTGCCCCCACGTTCCCACGTTCTGTCCGTTACGCGTCCGGCTCCTCCCGCACAAGTGAACCGGCACTTTCTCCTCGGTGAACTCTGGGCGACGAGTGTCCGAGGAGACACCTTGACCGCTGGGAGAGTGTCCGTACCCGCGCATAACCTGGATGCATGGACGTGAACGCGGCGGTCGCCGCAGTGGCAGCGATCGCCGGGGTGTGTACCGGCGTCATCGCCATGCTGGCGTTCCGCTGGAGCGAGCGCGACCAGGCCAGACCCACTCGTACCTCACTGCACACGGATGCCGTACTGCCCCCGGGCGTCGACACCGTGCTGTCCGTGCTGCGCTCCTCCGCGGTCGTGCTCGACGAGAGCGACTCCGTGGTCAAGGCCAGCTCCGCGGCGTACGCGCTGGGCCTGGTCAGGGGTGGAAAGCTCGCTGTCGAGCCGATGCTGCACATGGCGCGCGACACCCGGCGTGACGGTGAGATAAGACAGGTGGAGCTGGATCTTCCGCGGCGCGGTACGGGCCGGGGCGAGGCGCTCGCCGTCTCCGCGCGGGTCGCCCCGCTCGGTTCCCGCCTGGTCCTTCTCCTGGTCGAGGACCTCACCGAGGCCCGCCGTATCGAAGCGGTACGGCGCGACTTCGTCGCCAATGTCAGCCACGAGCTCAAGACCCCCACCGGTGCGCTCTCCCTGCTCTCGGAGGCCGTCATGGACGCCTCCGACGACCCCGAGGCGGTCACCCGCTTCGCCGGCCGGATGCAGATCGAGGCGACCCGGCTCACCAACCTCGTACAGGAACTCATCGACCTCTCCCGGGTGCAGAACGACGACCCGCTGGAGGACGCGGAGCCCGTGCGCGTGGACGAACTCGTCGCCGAGGCCATCGACCGGTCCCGGCACGCGGCGTCCACCAAACAGATCACCATGGCCCCGGGAGGCACCGCAGACCTGCACATTTGGGGCAATCGTGGCCAGCTTGCCGCCGCTCTCGGTAATCTCGTGGAGAACGCCGTCAACTACTCCCCGGCCCGTACTCGCGTCGGTATCGCCGCGCACCGCGTCTCCGCTCCCGGCGGGGACCTGGTCGAGATAGCCGTGACCGACCAGGGCATCGGCATCTCGGAGAAGGACCGCGAGCGGGTCTTCGAACGCTTCTACCGCGTCGACCCCGCCCGCTCCCGAGCCACCGGCGGTACGGGGCTCGGCCTGGCCATCGTCAAACATGTGGCCGCCTCGCACGGCGGGGAAGTCACCGTATGGAGCTCCGAAGGCCAGGGCTCCACCTTCACCCTGAGGCTGCCCGAAGCGGCCGCCGTACGGGACCGCACACCCACCGGCCCGGACGAAGACGACCGGCCCTACGACACCGACTCCAGCCTCGAGCTGGCTCCACCGACCGTGATTCCTGCCCCGGAGGTCCTTCCGTGACCCGAGTGCTCGTCGTCGAGGATGAGGAATCCTTCAGCGACGCCCTTTCCTACATGCTCCGCAAGGAAGGCTTCGAGGTTGCCATCGCGACCACCGGGCCCGCGGGGCTCGACGAGTTCGAACGCAACGGCGCCGACCTCGTCCTCCTCGACCTGATGCTGCCCGGCCTGCCGGGCACCGAGGTCTGCCGGCAGCTGCGCGGCAAGTCCAATGTCCCGGTGATCATGGTGACCGCCAAGGACAGCGAGATCGACAAGGTCGTCGGCCTGGAGATAGGGGCCGACGACTATGTGACCAAGCCCTTCTCCTCGCGTGAGCTCGTGGCCCGTATCCGCGCGGTTCTGCGCCGCCGGGGCGAGCCGGAGGAGGTCACTCCTGCCGCGCTGGAGGCCGGTCCTGTCCGGATGGACGTGGACCGCCATGTCGTCACGGTCTCCGGGGGCAAGGTCGACCTGCCGCTCAAGGAGTTCGACCTGCTGGAGATGCTGCTGCGCAACGCGGGCCGGGTGCTGACCCGGATGCAGCTGATCGACCGGGTCTGGGGCGCGGACTACGTGGGCGACACGAAGACGCTCGACGTCCATGTGAAGCGGCTGCGAGCCAAGATCGAGCCGGACCCGGGAGCGCCGCGCTATCTGGTGACGGTACGAGGCCTGGGCTACAAATTCGAGCCGTAAACCGGCCTCGGCCGGGTCGGGCCAGAGCGGGTCGGGCCGGGTCAGGTCGGGCCAGAGCGGGTCGGGCCGGGGTACCTCGGCCCGGACTGAGTCCGGCACCGCGCCGACGAGGGTCGGCAGAGATGTGGCGCCCCGTCCCGGGAGACCCGGGTGGGGCGCCACAGCCACGTCCGGGACGTGTGCCGTGCCTGCGTGCCAGGCTGAGTGTGCCGGGCTGTGTGCCGCGTGCCTCAGCCGGCCGTGTGCGAGGCGGACGAGGAGTCCGACGGCATGATGGCCGAGCCGGGCTGCCCGGACTCCGACGCAGAGCCTGACGGCGTGCCCGACGGCGTCCCTGAGGGGGTGCCGGAAGGTGATCCGGAAGGCGTGCCGGAAGGAGCCGCGGGCGGCGTGGGCAGCGCGCTCGGGCCGACGCCCTTGAAGTACGTGTTCGAGGGGAAGACGAAGGCGCGCAGGCTCACGTCACCGGTCTCGCTGAACGCGAACACGACCTGCTGTGCGTCGCCGTCCCGCCCGGCCTCACGGCCGTCCACGATCACGGCGGAGGCATTGCCCGCGCCGCCGAGCTGGACCCAGCCGAGGGCCGGCACGGTGATCGGTCCGGAACCCTTGGCCGGCGAGAGCTTCACCGTGGCACGGGTGCCGGGCAGCGTGATCGAGTCGAGGGTCTGCTTGGTCTTGCCGTTGTTGAAGAGCGTGCCGGTGACGACCGCCGGGCCCGGCGTATCGGCCTTGGGCTGGGTGATCACCGTCGCGTTCTGGATGGTGATGTCGCCGATGGACGTGGCGGCGTTGTCCGGCTTGACGCCGAGTGTCTGCGCGTTGTTGCCGGCGGCGCACGCGGTGAGCGTGGCGAGCGAGAACACGAGGGCAGAAGCGGCGAGGGCGCCGCGTCGAAGGCTGCGGCTCACGGCGGCGGCAACTCCTAGGACGTACGGACGGAGGGGCAGGGGACGAGCTGTGGCGGTCTCAGGGTGTAGCAGGGTGTATCAGCGGGCTCAGGTTACCGAGCCGTCCTGACCGCCCCGCACCCGACCCGCCCCCCACGGGCTCCCCGACGGGTTCCCGGCCGATTCCGGACCTCGACCGCGCCCCATCCCGCATGCCATCCCGCGCTTGATCACGCGGTTTCGCGCGCCGTTCACATAACGCCGGTGATCAATTATCCGGCCGCCACACATTCCTTACGAATACCGTGCACAGGAGCCGTGGTGATCAAATTCAGAATCCCTCGCACTTCCGCTGCACTTCCCCCGCACTTCCGTCCGTACGGGTGACCGACATCCGAACGGAGTACGGGAACTGCACCGTCTGGAATCCGGCAAATCGGGACGTTCAGCCTCTTCGGAGGGTGTTGTGCGGTGGGTGACGCGTGTGTTTCTCCGCGCCCGTGTAGCCGCTCCGACCTGCGAATACCCCCTTCCGGAAGCCGCTCGCAGCACGTTCGTGTCGCTGTTGTCAAGCCCCGAGATGCGCCCTGACCTGCGAAAACGCCATTCAGAAGAAGCCATTCTCGTGTTACCCTGGATAGCCACGGAAGGGGTACCTGTCACATGACGTTCAAGGTAGGCGACACCGTGGTCTATCCCCATCACGGGGCCGCGCTGATCGAGGCAATCGAAACTCGCCAGATCAAAGGCGTGGACAAGACCTACTTGGTGCTCAAGGTCGCCCAAGGCGACTTGACGGTACGTGTACCGGCGGACAATGCGGAGTTCGTCGGCGTGCGCGATGTGGTCGGTCAGGACGGGCTGGACCGGGTCTTCGAGGTGCTCAGGGCACCGTACGCAGAGGAGCCGACGAACTGGTCCCGTCGATACAAGGCAAATCTCGAAAAGCTCGCCTCCGGCGATGTCATCAAGGTCGCTGAAGTCGTGCGTGACCTGTGGCGTCGGGAGCGCGAGCGCGGACTCTCCGCAGGCGAGAAGCGCATGCTCGCGAAGGCGCGACAGATTCTTGTCAGCGAACTCGCTCTCGCGGAGAACACGAATGAAGACAAGGCCGAGGCTCTGCTCGACGAGGTCCTCGCGTCCTGAATCATGACGCTGCCGTTCCAGCAGCGCATGACGTCACAACGAACAACGCAGTGAATGCCGTGGTGCCCGTTGACCAGCTATCAGGGAAAAGCTGTGTCGCCGGGCGCTGCGGCATGTCCGTAAACCCGCACCCCGTCCGACACTCCGTACACATCCCCCGTACACCTTCACATGCGCTGATATCCGCGTGTGTGTCTTGTATACCGCGTGCCCCGGCAGCGGAACACCGCGACCGCGATGCGCCACGGCCCGGGCGGCCGGCGCGGTTCGTCTCGACCATGTGTCACGGAAGGGTCCGGTCAAGGCGTCGCGCCAGGCACGCTGAGGCCATACCCATGTCGGCCGAGGAAACAAACCTGCCGGAGTGCAACCGATGTCAGACGAAGCCCGCCCCCACCGCACCGCCGCGGTGATCCCCGCAGCAGGCCGGGGGGTACGGCTCGGCCCGGGCGCCCCCAAGGCGCTCCGCACGCTGGGCGGCACCCCGATGCTGATCCACGCCGTCCGCGCGATGGCCGCCTCCCGCGCCGTCTCGCTCGTTGTCGTGGTCGCGCCGCCCGACGGCGCCACCGAGGTGAAGAACCTCCTCGACGAGCACGCGCTGCCCGAGCGGACCGACTATCTCGTGGTGCCGGGAGGTGACACCCGCCAGGAGTCCGTACGGCTCGGTGTCGAGGCACTCCCCGACGGCATCACCACCGTCCTCGTCCATGACGCGGCCCGCCCGCTCGTGCCCGTGGACACCGTGGACGCCGTCATCGAGGCCGTACGCGACGGAGCGCCGGCCGTTGTGCCCGCGCTGCCGCTCGCGGACACCGTCAAGCAGGTCGAGCCCCGGGAGAAGGGCGAGCCGGAGCCGGTCGTCGCCACCCCGGAGCGGGCCCTGCTGCGCGCCGTACAGACCCCGCAGGGCTTCGACCGTGACACGCTCCAGCGCGCCCACCGGACGGTGCTGCCGGTCGGCGAGGGCGCGACGGACTGCGCCGGTATGGTCGAGCGGCTCGGCGCGCCCGTCGTGGTCGTACCCGGCCACGAGGAGGCGTTCAAGGTGACCCGGCCGCTCGATCTGGTGCTGGCCGAGGCGGTTCTCGCCCGAAGGAGGGCCAACGATGGCTTCTGACGTCCCGCTGCCCGTGTCCGTACGCCTGCCGCAGGTCGGCATCGGCACCGACATCCACGCCTTCGAGGAGGGCCGCGAGCTGTGGTGCGCGGGCCTGCTCTGGGAGAACGAGGGACCGGGACTGGCCGGCCACTCCGACGCGGACGTCGTCGCGCACGCGGCCTGCAACGCGCTGTTCTCCGCCGCGGGACTCGGTGACCTCGGCGCCCACTTCGGCACCGGACGCCCCGAGTGGTCCGGAGCCTCGGGGCTGACCCTCCTTACGGAGGCGGCCCGGATCGTGCGCGACGCGGGTTTCACGATCGGCAATGTCGCCGTACAGGTCGTCGGTCTCCGGCCGAAGATCGGCAAGCGCAGGGAAGAGGCGCAGAAGGTCCTCTCCGAGGCCGCGGGCGCCCCCGTCTCGGTCTCCGCGGCCACCTCCGACGGGCTCGGGTTCACCGGCCGCGGCGAGGGGCTGGCCGCCATCGCCACGGCGCTGCTGGTCCGTACGGACTGACCTGCTCGAAATAACCGCGGCGGTCCGTGAGTTGAGGAAGTTCGGCGGGTAGGCGTATGCCCGTCAGTCATCAGGCAGGCCTCAGTCATCAGGAAGGCACTCATGGCAGCCGCACTCTCCGAGCAGCTCAAGCAGGTCCTGGACGGACCCGTCTTCGTCAACATCGCCACCATCCAGCCCGACGGCAGCCCGCAGGTGTCGCCGGTCTGGGTGAAGCGAGACGGCGACGACGTGCTCATCTCCACCACGGTCGGCCGGCGCAAGGAGCGGAACCTGCGCCGCGACGCCCGGGTGACGGTTGTCGTGCAGCCCTTCGATTCCCCGTACACGTATGCGGAGATCCGTGGCTCCGCGACGCTCACCACCGAGGGTGGCGAGGAACTGATCAACGAGCTGTCGCTCAAGTACACCGGCAAGCCGTACGCGGAGTTCAACCCGGCCTCCGCCGAGGACAGCGAGCGCGTGGTCGTCCGTATCACCCCACGCAAGGTCGTCGGCCGGCTCTGAGCCGGCCGACGGGCCGGGAGCGCGCACCAGCGACCACTACGGAGCCAGCCGACAGGCCCGGGAGCGCGCACCGGCCGAGGAGCCCAAAAGCGGCCGATGAGCCCAAAAAATGACTGATGGCACGGCCGCGAGGCCATAAGTGTCACGCTTCGGTGTCCCCGTGGCCCAAAGGGTCGCGGGGCACTACCCCTGGCGCACTACCCTGGTCGCGTGACTATTCGGCTGTACGACACCGGCGCCCGGCAGATCCGTGACTTCTCCCCGCTCACGCCGGGCTGCGTCTCGATCTACCTGTGTGGCGCCACCGTGCAGGCCGCCCCGCACATCGGGCACATCAGGTCGGGACTGAACTTCGACATCATGCGCCGCTGGTTCGCGTACCGCGGCTACGAGGTGACGTTCATCCGCAACGTCACGGACATCGACGACAAGATCATCGCCAAGTCGGCCGCCCAGGGCCGCCCGTGGTGGGCCATCGGCTACGAGAACGAGCGCGCCTTCAACACGGGCTACGACGTCCTCGGCTGCCTGCCCCCGACCTACGAACCGCGCGCCACCGGCCACATCACCGAGATGATCGAGATGATGCGCGGCCTCATCGAGCGCGGCCACGCCTACGAGGCCGACGGCAACGTCTACTTCGACGTCCGCTCCTACCCCGGCTACCTGGAGCTGTCCAACCAGGACCTGGACGATCTGCGCCAGCCCTCGGGCGACGGAGAGACCGGCAAGCGCGACCAGCGGGACTTCGCGATGTGGAAGGCCACCAAGCCCGGCGAGCCCAGCTGGGAGACCCCCTGGGGACGCGGCAGGCCCGGCTGGCACCTGGAGTGCTCGGCGATGGCCCACAAGTACCTGGGCAGCGCCTTCGACATCCACGGCGGCGGCCTCGACTTGATCTTCCCGCACCACGAGAACGAGATCGCGCAGGCCAAGGGGTACGGCGACGACTTCGCCATGTACTGGGTGCACAACGCCTGGGTCACCATGAGCGGCGAGAAGATGTCCAAGTCGCTCGGCAACTCGGTGCTGGTGTCCGAGATGGTCAAGCACTGGCGCCCCATCGTCCTGCGCTACTACCTCGGCACTCCGCACTACCGCTCGATGATCGAGTACAGCGACGAGGCCCTGCGCGAGGCCGAGTCCGCCTTCGCGCGCATCGAGGGCTTCGTCCAGCGCGTCGTGGAGAAGGCCGGCGGGATGGTCGAGGCGGCGGACGAGGTGCCGCCCGCCTTCGCCGAGGCCATGGACGACGACCTGGGTGTCCCGCAGGCCCTCGCGATCGTCCACACCACCGTCCGGCAGGGCAACTCCGCGCTCGCCGCCGACGACAAGGAAGCCGCCGTCGCCCGGCTCGCCGAGGTGCGCGCCATGCTCGGCGTCCTCGGCCTGGACCCGCTCGACCCGCACTGGGCCGGCGAGACCGACCGCGGCGAGGATCTCCACGGCGTCGTCGACACCCTCGTACGACTGGTGCTGGAGCAGCGCGAGTCGGCGCGCGGCCGCAGGGACTGGGCCACCGCGGACGCCATCCGGGACCAGCTCCAGCAGACCGGACTCGTCATCGAGGACGGCCCGGCAGGCCCGCGCTGGACTCTCGGCCCGCGCTGACCTCGCCCGATGTGCCGCCCGGTCCTCCGGGCGGCACACTTGCGTACGCTGTTACACAACGCTGTTACACACAGGAACTTTGCGTACGGCTCGTACGCACGTCTGAAGCAACGAAACAGGTAGGTCATGGCCGGGAACAGCCAGCGCAGGAACCGCCGCACGTCCAACAAGAAGGGCGCGCAGGTCGGCAGCGGTGGCAAGCGACGCCGCGGCCTTGAGGGCAAGGGCCCCACGCCGCCCGCGGCGGCCCGCAAGGGCCATGTCCAGAACCGCTCCGCCAACGCCAAGGCCAAGCAGACCGCCCGGCGCCAGATCGCCCGCCGGGGCGGCAAGGGCACCAGCGAGATGGTCGTCGGCCGCAACCCCGTCTTCGAGGCGCTGCGCGACGGCGTGCCCGCCTCCATGCTCTACGTCCAGCAGTTCATCGACAACGACGAGCGCGTCCGCGAGGCGCTCCAGCTCGCGGCGGACCGCGGCGGCATCCACCTGATGGAGGCCCCCAAGCCCGAGCTGGACCGGATGACGAACGGCCTCAACCACCAGGGCCTCGTCCTCCAGGTCCCGCCGTACGAGTACGCGCACCCCGAGGACCTCGCGGCCGCCGCCTTCGACGACGGCGAGGACCCGCTGATCGTCGCGCTCGACGGTGTCACCGACCCGCGCAACCTCGGTGCCGTCGTCCGCTCCGTCTCCGCCTTCGGCGGCCACGGCGTCGTCGTACCGGAGCGGCGTGCCGCCGGGATGACCGCCGGTGCCTGGAAGTCCTCGGCCGGCGCGGCGGCCCGTACGCCCGTCGCCCGCTGCACCAACCTGACCCGCACCCTGGAGGCGTACCGGAAGGCCGGTGTCGTCGTCGTCGGTCTGGCGGCGGACGGTGAGTCGGAGGTCGGTGACCTGGAGGCCCTCGGCGGCCCCGTCGTGATCGTCGTCGGCAGCGAGGGCAAGGGCCTGTCCCGGCTGGTCGGCGAGACGTGCGATTTCCGCGTACGGATCCCCATGCCGGGCGGCGCCGAGTCGCTGAACGCGGGCGTCGCGGCCGGAGTGGTGCTGTACGAGGCGGCCCGCCGACGCGCCTGAGGCGGCGGGGGGCGGGGGGCTTGCCCGGCTGGGGCCTGCTCGGCTCCTCGAACGGGCCGCGAAGGGCCACTCGAACGGGTCACGAGTGGCCGCCGAGGGGCCACTCGAACGGCCCTGCCTGGTGATCTTGACGGGCCTCGGACATTTCCCGCGCGTCAAGGCAGTGTCCTAAACACAAGTCACTCGGTTAGATGAGTGTGGACACCAGAACGCCCCGGCCCGGGTTCGACGATCAGCCCCCGCTGAGCATGCTCAAAGTGGACTGCGATCCCGCGCAGGTCATCGTGAACCACGCCAGCTTCCGGGTGAAGCTCGCATCGCGCCAGCGCCCCAGCCCCGCACGTGCCGCGGCGGACGCCGCGCGTATCCCCGCCATGAGCGGCGCGGCCGCCGGCAGGGCGGCACGCCGCAGGGCTCCCGTCGTCTGGAGCGGCAGGTCGGCTCCGGGCGACCCCGCAGCGACCGGACTCCTCCAAGCCGTACGGAACTCCTCCGTGCTCCGGGCGGGCGGCGGCTACAACGACGTATCCGGAAGGGGATACAACAGCGGAGCCACCCAGGTCATCCCCCGGCCCGGCTTCGAGGACGACTCCACGATGCCGACGCCCGTCGTCGGCGGACCAGGACCCGGCGGACCGCGCGGACCCCGCAGATCCCGCACCGGGACCACCCCGCTGCTGCCTCCCATGCGGCGGGCAGTCGGCGCGTACGACGTACCCGAGCCGGACCCGTACGGAGACCCCGGCACCGGCATCGGCACGGACTTCGGCGCGGACTTCGGCACGGACCCGTACGGGGACTCCGGCACCGGCGCGGACTTCGGTACGGACCTCGGTACGGGCCCCGCCTCGCACGGCCGGCCCCGCTCCCACCGGCACACCCCGGAAGCCGTCCGGCACGCCTACTACCCCGGCCGCCGGATGAACCTCGGCGTGGTGCTGCTCCCGCTCCGCGTCTTCCTCGGCTTCATCTCCATCTACGCCGGCATGGGCAAGCTCTGCGACCCCGTCTTCTTCGACGGCGGCGAGCGCGGCTCCATGGCCAAGTGGCTCAACTCGCTGCACCCCTGGGCCCTCGCGGAACCCCTCAGGGACTTCGCGCTCTCCCACCCGGTCGGCGCCGGGCTCAGCATCGCCTTTCTCCAGGTCGTGGTCGGCGTCCTCACCGTCCTCGGCCTCTGGCAGCGCGTCGCGGCCTCCTTCGGCGCCCTCCTCTCGGCCGCGCTGCTCCTCACCGTCAGCTGGCGGACCGTACCGGCGTACGACGCGCCGGACATCATCTATCTCGCCGCCTGGTCCCCGCTGATCATCGCGGGCGCCCCCGTCTACTCCATGGACGCGCGGCTCGCGGGCGAAGCCTGGCGCAGGCTCGGACCGCGCTCGGAGATCTGGGACCTGCGGCGTCACGTTCTGCGCCGTGGCTCGGTCGTCGCGACCGTCGTCATCGGCCTCACGCTCGTGGTCGGCTCGGTCCTCGGCGGCGCCGTACGGTCCTCCGACATGGTCACCGTGCCAGGACCCGACGTCGACCCCGTCAACCAGCTGCCGGGCATCCCGCTGCCCCAGCAGCCCGGCCGCGGCGGCGTGTCCGGCACCCCCGGCGGCGACCCCAAGGACGACAAGAAGTCCGAGCCGTCGGCGAGCAGGTCCGGCAGCCCGTCGGCCCCGCAGTCCGCCCCCGGCGACGCCACGGCCCCCAGGACCGGCGGTGTCAGCACCGGACAGACACAGCAGCAGCCTAGCCAGACCCAGGGCACGGGCCAGCAGCCCCCGCAGCCCGGCCGGCAGGCCCCGCCGCCGTCCAGCAGCCAGGGACCGTCCACGACGGGCGGTGCGGGCGACGGAAGTACCGGAGGCAGCGGCGACAGCGGCGGCTCCGCCACCGGCGGCTCCTCGTCGGGCGGGGGCGGCGGCAGTAACAGCAACCCCATCGGCGGGCTGCTCGGCTGACGCCCACGGCACACAGGCGGGAGGGGCGGCCACCCGGTCATGGGT
>NZ_JBHVVP010000004.1:0-493125 GCF_042882605.1 Streptomyces sp. NPDC058198 | reverse complement strand
GGGGGGGCGGGGGGCCCCCCGGGGGGGGGGGTGGCCGCCCCTCCCGCCTGCATTCAGTACGACACTCGTATTACCTGTGCCGTATTGCGTGCGCTGTCTGCATGCGTCAGCGAGCCCCGGCGGCAAGCTCCTTGGCCGCCTCCGTGAGGTCCTTCGCGGTATCGATGGCCCGCCAGTACGCCCCGTTCGGCAGCGGGTAGCCCGCGAGCCGGCGCTCGCGCGCGAGCCGGGGGAAGGTGGTCCGCTCATGGTCGCCGCGGTCCGGCAGCAGCCCGACGAAGGCCGCGGAGAACACGTACACACCCGCGTTGATCAGATAGGGCGACGGAGGCGACTCGATGAAGTCGAGGACATGGCCGAACTCGTCGGTCTCGACGGCTCCCCACGGGATCCGGGGGCGGGCGAGGGCGAGCGTGGCGGTGGCATCGCGCTCGGCGTGGAACGCGGCCATGTCGCGCAGCGAGAAGCGCGTCCAGATATCGCCGTTGGTGGCGTACCACGGCTGATCGGGCTCCGGCAGCCGGGCGGCGGCGTACTTGAGGCCCCCGCCGCGCCCCAGGGGCTCGGTTTCCACCACGGTGGTGACACGCAGCGGAAGGTCCGCCGAGTCCAGCCACTCCTGCAGGACCTCGGCGAGATGGCCGCACGAGACGACGGCGTGCGTCACGCCCTCGGCGGCGAGCCAGGCAAGCTGATGGCCGATGATCGGGGTTCCCGTTCCGGGAATCTCGACCATCGGCTTGGGACGGTCATCGGTGTACGGGCGCAGCCGCGACCCCTGGCCGCCCGCGAGGACCACGGCCTGCGTCGGATACGTATGCATGCCGTGAACCATAGGCGGGGCGGACAGGGAGCCGGCGGTCAGCTCCCCGCGGTCTGCTGGGAGACCCCGTACGCGAACGACGTGTCGCACACGGGACGCGAGAACGACTGCGCGCGGGTCGGTCCGTACGCGGCCACGGCGGCGCGGCCGAGGGCCCGGGCGATCGACATGCAGTGCCGGGCGAGCGACGGGCGCTCCTCGATCCGCCGCTGGAGATGGGTCAGGGCGATTCCCGGATCCTTCTCCTGGAGTTCTACGAGAAGCTGGTCGCGCAGAGTGTCCTGGGGGGTACGGGCGATGGCCGGGATTGAGGCGGTGTCCGAGGAAGCGGTCAGAATCCGCGAGTCGGAGTGGTCGGCCGCCCACGGGACGCGGGCGACCGCGAGGGTGCCGGAGAGCACCAGGACGACGGGCAGTACGAGAGCGAGAGTTCGGCCGATACGGCGGGCTGTGTGGGTCACGCTGGCGAGCGTAGCGGTCAGTGATGATTTGGCGACATTTAGTCACTCTGCCGGGGGATGGTTCGATAGGTTTTTTCGAATCCAGTGTTGACAAGCCCGTCTGAAATGACCGGTCTGCCGGGGTATTTATCGACATACGCAAACGGCCCCGCACCGAAGTGCGGGGCCGTGCGGACGAATTCGGGCCGTTGCGCGGCGCGAACGCGTGGGTGCGCAGGTGGATCAGTCAGTCAGACGCTCGCCGGTCGAGGTCGAGAAGACGTGCGTCTCGCCCGCGCGCGGCACGACGTGCAGCGTGGCGCCCTTGTCCGGCACGGAGCGGCCGTTGACCCGGACCACGAGCTCCTTCTTCTCGCTGCCGAGGTCGGCGGTGCCGTAGACGTAACCGTCGGCGCCCAGCTCCTCCACGACGTTGACGGTCACGGCCAGACCGGCCGGGGCGTCCTTGGAGAGCGCACCGGCGGCGCCGCCCTCCTCGACGATGTCGAAGTGCTCGGGACGGACACCGACCGTGACGGTGCTGTCGCCCTTGTCCGCGGCGGCGGAGAGCGCCTCACGGGAGACCGGGACGACGCTGTTGCCGAACTTCACGCCACCGTCGGTGATCGGCACCTCGACCAGGTTCATGGCGGGGGAGCCGATGAAGCCGGCGACGAAGAGGTTGGCCGGGCGGTCGTACATGTTGCGCGGCGAGTCCACCTGCTGGAGCAGACCGTCCTTGAGGACCGCGACCCGGTCACCCATGGTCATGGCCTCGACCTGGTCGTGGGTCACGTACACGGTGGTGATGCCGAGGCGGCGCTGCAGCGAGGCGATCTGCGTACGGGTGGAGACACGGAGCTTGGCGTCCAGGTTCGACAGCGGCTCGTCCATGAGGAATACCTGCGGCTCACGCACGATGGCGCGGCCCATCGCGACACGCTGACGCTGACCACCGGAGAGCGCCTTCGGCTTGCGGTCCAGGTACTCGGTGAGGTCGAGGATCTTCGCGGCCTCTTCGACCTTCTTGCGTATCTCCGCCTTGTTCACGCCGGCGATCTTGAGCGCGAAGCCCATGTTGTCGGCGACGGACATGTGTGGGTACAGCGCGTAGTTCTGGAACACCATCGCGATGTCCCGGTCCTTCGGCGGCAGGTGCGTGACATCGCGGTCACCGATACGGATGACGCCGCCGTTGACGTCCTCAAGACCCGCGAGCATGCGCAGGGAGGTCGACTTGCCACAACCGGAAGGACCGACGAGGACGAGGAACTCGCCGTCCGCGACATGAAGTTCGAGCTGGTCGACAGCGGGCTTGGTGGAACCCGGGTAGACACGGGTTGCCTTGTCGAACGAGACAGTTGCCATGGTGATGTGTCCCTCCACCGGCAGGAACGTGCCGGACGATCCGAGTAAAGGAATGGTTCTGCCGCCGTGGGGCGGAAGATGGGTCTAGTCCACCTGGGTGAACTTGAGGTGACGCTACCTGGCGATCCCTGATCTGTCAGTAGTCCGGCGGACATGAAATTCCCGACCGGCCGGTGATCCAGGCCGGTTACACTGCTCCGGCACGCCTCCTTAGCTCAGTTGGCCAGAGCAACGCACTTGTAATGCGTAGGTCGTCGGTTCGAATCCGACAGGGGGCTCCGCGAAGCCCAGCCCAGAGACGCCTCTGAGCTGGGCTTTTCCGTTCAACGAACCCGGCGACGGCGCCGGCGCGCGTGCCGCCGGGAGCCCAGGCCGGTGGTGGGGGCCTGGGCTTTGGGGGGTGTTCAGCGGCCGGAGATGCGGTTGGCGGTGCGGGCTATGGGGTGGGTTGTGGTGGTGCGGGCGGTGGATTCTTGGCGGTCGGCGGTGCGGTAGGCCGCGTACATACCGTGGACGCCGAGCCAGCGGAAGGGTTCCGGCTCCCATTTGCGGACCTTGTGGTTGACCCAGGGCAGGGTGGTGAGGTCCGTGGGGCCCGACTGGCCGGAGTCCTGCTGGATCAGGTCGCGGAGGGTGCGGGCCGCGAGGTTGGTGGTGGCGACGCCGGAGCCCACGTAGCCGCCGGCCCAGCCGAGGCCGGTGGAGCGGTCGAGGGTGACGGTGGCGCACCAGTCGCGGGGGACGCCGAGGACGCCGGACCAGGCGTGGTCGATGCGGACGCCCGCGGTGGTGGGGAAGAAGCGGACGAGGATGTCGCGCAGGGCTTCGATGGTGGCGGCCTGGGTGCGGCCGTCGTTGTCGGTCTTCGAGCCGTAGCGGTACGGGTAGCCGCGGCCGCCGAGGGCGATGCGGTCGTCGGCGGTGCGCTGGGCGTACATGTAGGTGTGGGCCATGTCACCGAGGGTTTCGCGGCCGTCCCAGCCGATGGTGTCCCAGATGGCGGCGGGCAGGGGCTCGGTGGCGATCATCGAGGAGTTCATCGGGAGCCAGGTGCGGCGGGCGCCCTTGAGGGCCGCGGTGAAGCCTTCGGTGCAGCGCAGGACGTAGGGCGCGCGGACGGTGCCGTACGGGGTGATGGCGTGTTTGGGCTTGATCTCGGTGACGGGTGTCGATTCGTGGATGGTGACGCCGAGCGCTTCGACGGCCGCGGCGAGGCCCTTGACCAGCTTGACGGGGTGCAGCCGGGCGCCGTGCGGGCTCCAGCTGGAGCCGACCGCGCCGGTGACGCGGACGCGGTCCGCGGTTTCGCGGGCGCCGTGGAGGGTGCGGTCGGTTTCGCCGAAGGCGATCTCGGCGGCGTGGTGGGCCTTGAGGCGGGCGAGCTGGGCCGGGGTGTAGGCGACTTCGAGGACGCCGCCCTGGTGGATGTCGGCGTCGATGTTCTCCTCCGCCGCGGCGCGGACGACTTCGTCGACGGTGTCGTTCATGGCCTGCTGGAGGCGTACGGCGGCGTCGTGGCCGTGGAGCCGGGCGTAGCGGTCGCGGCCCGCGATGCCGTTGTAGAGCCAGCCGCCGTTGCGCCCTGAGGCGCCGTAGCCGCAGAACTTGGCTTCGAGGACGGTGATGTTGAGGAAGGGGACGGCCTTTTTGAGGTAGTAGGCCGTCCAGAGGCCGGTGTAGCCGCCGCCGACGATGCAGACGTCGGCGGTCGCGTCGCCGGGGAGTGGCTCCCGGGGGGCGGGGATGCCGTCCTGCGCGTACCAGAAGGAGATGCCGCCGTTGATCGTGCTCGTCATGAGGGTGTTCGTACACCGTTGTTCGTATTTTTGTCCAGGTTCTGCCGGGGGCGGCGGCCGCGGGTGAGGGGGTAGCAGGCGAGACCGATGAGGACGGCGGCGAAGTGGCCGAGGTCGGTGAAGCTGCGGCTGGTGAAGAGCGGGGTGCCGAAGAAGATGAGGACGACGGCCAGATAGGGCAGGTGCCAGGGGCGGGGGACGCGGTAGGTGAGGACGGCGACGACTCCGGCGAGGGCGTAGCTGACCCCGACGTCGAGGGTGTTGAGGGCGGATTGCGGGGCGTGGCCGTGGTGGATGGCCCAGCCGAGGACGCCTTCGCTGATGAGGGTGGCGCCGATGTGGGCGAGGGCGACGACGGCGAGCCAGCGCGGGGTGCCGAGCCAGTGTTCCGCAGGGGCGTGGAAGAGGGTGTACAGCAGGGCGTAGGGGAGCCAGCTGCCGCTGTCGATCCAGAAGGCGCTGGCGATGAGGACGCGGACGGGGTTGGTGGACAGTTCGTGGATGTTGGTGGAGCGCTGGAGCAGGAATTGCTTCTCGAATTCGGGCGACATGTGGTGGAGGGCGACGGTGGTGACGAAGAGGGCGGCCAGCCAGAGGTAGGTACCGGGGGCGCGCGTGATCCAGGTACGGACGGTGTGGAGGATGCGGCGCATGGGCCGATTCACGCACGGCCGCCGGATCCGGGACGTGATCGACATTCCGGATCCGGAGTGGGCGGCGCTCGGCCCCGATCTCGTGTTCGTCGCGGGCGCTCGGCCCCGATCGGTGTCCGTCGCTCGGTCGCCGCTGGCGCCGTGGCCGGGGAAGAGGGCAGGCTGCGGTCATGATTCGTACTGCCACAGCCGCTGATGTTCCGGTGATCCACGCGATGATCCGTGAGCTGGCGGCGTATGAGAAGGCTCTGGACGAGGTCCGGGCGTCCGAGGAGCAGCTGCGTGAGGCGCTGTTCGGTGAGCGGCCCGCGGCGTTCGCGCATATCGCGGAGTCGGACGACGGGGAGGCGGTGGGGTTCGCGCTGTGGTTCCTGAGCTTCTCGACCTGGCGCGGGGTGCACGGCATCTATCTGGAGGACCTGTACGTACGTCCTGAGCGGCGCGGCGGCGGGTACGGTACGGCGCTGCTGACGGAGCTGGCGCGGATCTGTGTGGAGCGCGGCTACGAGCGGCTGGAGTGGTCGGTCCTGGACTGGAACGAGCCGTCGATCGCGTTCTACCGGTCGCTGGGCGCGCGGCCCAAGGACGGGTGGACGGTGTTCCGGCTGACGGACGAGCCGCTGGGCGCGCTGGGTGGGCCCGCCGCCGACTAGACGGCCAGGTGTGCACGGCGTCAGGTGCGCGCGGCGGCTTCGGCCGCCTCGCGGCTGCGGGGTGAGCCGGCGGTGACGAGGACCGCGGCGATGACCGCCGCGACGACCAGGATGACGGCCGCCCAGGCGATGGCGACGGTGAAGCCGTGGACGGTGCCCGTGTTCACGATATTGGCCTTCTCGGCCGGGGTGAGGCCGCCCTTTCTGGCCGCTTCGGCGAGATGGGTCGCCAGGTAGGCGCTCGTCGTGGTCGTCGCGATGGTGTTCAGCAGCGCCGTTCCGATGGAGCCGCCGACCTGCTGCGCGGTGTTGACGGTCGCGGAGGTGACGCCCGCGTCCTTCGGGGGCACTCCCGAGGTGCCGGTGGCGATGGCGGGCATGAAGGTGAGCCCGAGGCCGAGGCCGAGCAGCGTGGTGCCGGGCAGGATGTGGGCCGGGTAGCTGGAATGCGTGTCGATGAAGGTCAGGGAGTACAGCCCGCCCGCGGCGAGCAGCAGTCCCGGGGTCAGCAGAAACCGTGGCCCGACGCGGGGCAGCAGCCGGGCGGAGATCTGGGTGGCTCCGATGATGATCGCGGCGGACAACGGCAGGAAGGCGAGGCCGGTCCTCAGCGGCGAGTAGCCGAGGATGTTCTGCAGGAAGTACGTCATGAAGAGGAACGCCCCGAACAGCCCGATGGTCGTCAGGCACATGATGAGTACGGAGCCGCCCCGGTTGCGGTCACGGACGATGCGCAGGGGCAGCAGCGGGGCGGGCGAGCGGGTCTGCCACCAGGTGAAGGCGCAGAGGAGCGCGATTCCACCGAAGAGCAGGCCGAGGACGAGCGGGGCGGTCCAGCTGTCGGACTGGGCTTCGCTGAGTCCGTAGACGATGGCGACGAGTCCGCCGCAGCCCAGGATGACGCCGGGGATGTCGAGGTGCGCCCCGCGTGTGCCGGCCCGGTCGCTGAGGAGGGTGAACGCGCCGATGACGGCGATGACGGCGATCGGGACATTGACGTAGAGGCACCAGCGCCAGCTGAGGTATTCGGTGAGGACGCCGCCGAGCAGCAGGCCGATGGCGGAGCCGCCGCCCGCGATGGCGCTGAAGATCCCGAAAGCCTTGGCGCGGTCGTTGCCGCTGGTGAAGGTGGTGGTGAGCAGCGAGAGCGCGGACGGGGCGAGGAGGGCGGCGAAGACGCCCTGGAGCGCGCGGGCGGCGAAAAGCATCTCGGGGCCGCTGGAGGCGCCGCCGATCGAGGACGCCGCCGCGAAGCCGATCAGTCCGATGATGAAGGTGCGCTTACGGCCGACGAGGTCGGCGATACGGCCGCCGAGCAGGAGGAGTCCGCCGAAGGCGAGGGTGTACGCGGTGATCACCCACTGCCGGTTGCCGTTGGTGAGGCCGAGCTCCCGTTGGGCCGAGGGCAGCGCGATGTTCACGATGGTGGCGTCGAGTACGACCATGAGCTGGGCGGTCGCGATGACGGCCAGGGCCCACCAGCGGTGGGTGTCGGTCTCGGAGGTGTCGGTCTCGGAGGTGCCGGGCTCTGGGGGCTCTGGGTCCTCGCTCATCGAGATCTTCCTTCGCAGTGGATCTCTGTCGGACCTCACCCACAACACCATGAATCGGTCCTCTTCGCCCCTCGCGATTCCCAGGGCCCGCCGCTACGGATCCAGGACGACTTTCCCCATGGTTCCGCGGGTCTCCAGCGCGCGGTGGGCCCGCGCCGCCTCGGCGAGCGGGAAGCGCTGTACGGCGGGGCGCAGGCGGCCCGCCGCGGCCTCGGCGAGGGCGCGCTCTTCGAGTACGCGTACGTCGCCGCCCGCCTTCTGGAGCATCACGGGACCGAGGACGGACTCGGATGTGATGCCGCGCTCCGTCAGTTCCTCGTCGGTGAACGTCAGCGGCGACCCGTCGTGCAGGCCCTCGCCGGACCAGCCGAAGACGAGGTGCTTGCCGCCTTTGGCGAGAAGGCCGACGGCGGCCAGTCCGGCCGCCCCGCCGACGGAGTCGAAGACGACGGTCGCGCCCCGGTCACCCAGATAGGCGGTTACCCGCTCCGGCCAGTCGGACAGGGTGTAGTCGACGGCCAGGTCCGCGCCGTTCGCGGCGACCCGGGCGACCTTGGCGGGGCCGCCGGCGAGGCCGATGACGGTGGCACCGGCGTTCTTCGCGTACTGGACGAGGAGCGTGCCGATGCCACCCGCCGCGGCCGGTACGAGCGCGATGTCACCGGGGCCCAGGTCCGTGAACTGCAGGATGCCCATCGTCGTACGCCCCGTGCCGATCATGGCGACCGCCTCGGCCTCGTCGAGCCCGGCCGGGATCTCGTGGAGCCGGGCGGTGTCGGTGACGGCGAGCTCCGCGTACCCGCCGGGGGCCATGCCGAGATGCGCCACGACGCGCTTGCCGAGCCAGCCGGCGTCCGCGCCCTCGCCGAGCGCCTCGACCGTGCCGGCCACCTCCCGGCCGGGGACGGTGGGCAGTTCCGCCGGGGCCGGGTACGGGCCCCGCATCCCCTGGCGCAGGGCGGTGTCGAGGAGATGGACCCCGGCGGCGGCGACGGCGATCCGGACCTGGCCGGGGCCGGGGACGGGGTCCTCCGTCCGCTCGTACGTGAGGTTCTCGGCGGGACCGAAGGCGTGGAGGCGGACGGCGCGCATGGTGGGCTCCCTAGGGGTCGGCTGGCTGCGGGAATCAGCCTCCGACCTCAACCATGCTTGAGGTCAAGCGGCGTCGGCCCCGGGTCCGACGGGGGCGTGAAACCTTGACCGCCCTTCGAGGATCCCGTGCCGCCCCTCGAGGATCCCGCGCCGCCCCTCGGGGGCGTAAGGCCCTTGGCGCCCCTCGGGGCCTTCAGGTGCTTCAGCTGCCCGAGGGCCAGGGCGGCCGCCCCGATCGCGCTGTTGAACGCCACCTCGCAGAGCACGCCGGGCGCCGCGACCTGGTCGCCGGCCAGCTGGATGCCATTGCCGCGGTCGATCCGGGGCCGGTCGCGCCAGGTGGTGCCCGGCAGGTCGACGGCTCCCGTACGGCCGGTCGCGAGGGCCTCGCGCCGCCACACGGTGCGCTCGCGCCAGCCGGGGAACCCCAGGTCGAGCAGGGCTTCGGCGCGGGCGATGCCGTCCGCCCTGGAGTCGCCGGGGCCGACCGGGAACTGCCCCTGGAGCAGCTGTTCGCCGGCCGGGGCGAGGGACGGGTCCTGCGAGGTGAACCGTTCGAGCCAGCCGGGGGCGTCGAGGTCGGAGATGACGAACGGCTCGCCCCTGCCCGTACGCAGCGCCAGATCGAGCAGGGCGGTACGGCCGCCGGGCCAGCGCAGGCTGTCGTCCTTGAGAAGGCGGCGGGCCGCTTCCAGGGAGGTCGCGACGATGACGGGGGTGTCCTCGGGAACGGTGTCGATCCGGGCGGCCGTCTCGATCCGGACACCCAGATTCCAGGCGTGCGCGGCCATCCGGTCGATCAGCCGGCCCCAGCCGCCGACCGGGAAGCGGGCCTCGGGCGGCAGCGAGGTGGCGCGCCGCAGCCGCTCCTGGACGAAGGCGGCGGAGAGCGCGCCCGGGTCGTGGTGATAGACGGCGACGGCGGCACAGTTCGCGGCGGTGCGGGCCGTGTGCGGGCCCGCCACCTCGGTGGCCCAGGTCATGAAGTCGACGTCCACCGGGGCCTGTCCCGCCTTGCGGCGGGCGAGTGCGAGCAGGCCGAGGGGCGGGGTCCTGCGCAGCGCGCCGCCGCGGTGGAAGCGGAAGCGGAGCCCTTCGCGCAGGGACACGCCGGCCATCGGGCCGAGCAGATCGCGCTGCCGCAGCCAGGCCCAGTGCGGCCCGCCGCGGTACAGGGCATGCGGTCCTTCGTTGGTCAGATACGGGCCCTCCGCGGTGCGTGCCCGCCCGCCGAGGGTGTGGTGGGCCTCGTAGAGGGTGACGTGCGCGCCCGACTCGACGGCGGTGATGGCCGCGGTGAGCCCGGCGAACCCGCCCCCGACGACGGTGACGCGATTCCTGGGATTCATGACGGTTTCTCCTTCGCTCGCTCTCACCGATGTGACGGATGCCGGCCGTCCCGATGTGACATCGGAGCGTTGTCAGTGGCGTGCGTCACCATGGGGGCATGGCACGGAAGGCGACGAAGAGCGGTGCGAGCGGTACGAGTGGTGCGAGCGGGTCGTCCGGGGCGAGAGGGGCGAGAGGGGCTTCGGCGAAGCGGGTGGAGGTGCGGCGGGCGGAGGTGCGGCTGCCGCCGCTGAGTCCGTACGGCGGCGGGCTCGACCCGGACGGTGATTACGACGGGCTGGAGTTCAAGGACCTCGACCTGGGCGGACAGGACGGTCCTGGCGCGCGGTTCATCGACTGCGCGCTGCGGGACTGCGCGCTGGACGAGACGACGCTCGTGCGGGCGCGGTTCATCGATTGCGTGCTCAGCGGTGTCCGGGGGGTGGGCACGGATCTCGCGGGGGCGTCGCTGCGCGATGTGGAGGTGGTCGACGCGCGCCTCGGCGGCGCGCAGTTGCACGGCGCCGTGCTGGAGCGGGTGCTGTTCCGGGGCGGGAAGATCGACTATCTGAATCTGCGGGACGCCCGGCTGAAGGATGTGGTCTTCGAGGGCTGCGTCCTGTCGGAGGCGGACTTCGCGGGCGCGGAGCTGGAGCGGGTGGAGTTCCGGGACTGCGTGCTCAGGCGGGCGGATCTGAGCGGCGTACGGATGAAGGACGTCGATCTGCGGACGGTCGCCGAGCTGGATATCGCGCGCGGGCTGGAACGGCTGTCGGGCGCGGTGATCAACTCGGCGCAACTGCTCCAGCTGGCACCGGCGTTCGCGGCGCAGATAGGAGTCCGGGTGGAGGACTAGGTCCTGTCCGCCGGACACTCGCCCCGGGGCGGGGATTTTCGAAGGCCCCGACCTGGGGGGATGGGCCGGGGCCTTCGTGGTGCTCCAGAGGTACGGCCTTCTGTGGGGGGAGGAACAGGTCGCCCGGTTCCCAGCAGTACCTCGGCAAGTCCTCGTCTGCCCGGTGATGCGGGATGTACGCCTGCCGATTCGAAACTCGTTGAGTGGGGTCTGTGACCACGCTGTGGGGGCGATGCGTGGGTCCTACAACGTAGCTGGTCAGGCGCGGGGGAAGCGGGACTGGAGATCCCAGACGATCGGGTTGTCGGCCAGGCCCTCGTGCATATCGGTGAGGTCCGCGATCAGATCGTGCAGGAAGTCGCGTGCCTCACGGCGCAGCAGCCGGTGGCTGAAGTTGAGCGGGGGCTCGTCGCCGGGCATCCAGTCGGCCTCCACATCGACCCAGCCGAAGCGCCGCTGGAAGAGCATGCGGTCGGCCGACTCGGTGAAGTCCAGCTCGGCGTACTGCGGCTTGGCCGCCCGGCTGCCGCGCGGGTCGCGGTCGAGCTGCTCGACGATGTCGCACAGCGCCCAGGCGAAGTCCAGCACCGGCACCCATCCCCAGGCTGTGGACACCTCGCGGTCCGCCTTGGTGTCCGCGAGATAGACGTCCCCGCAGAAGAGGTCGTGGCGCAGCGCCCGGACGTCCGCGAGGCGGTAGTCGGTCTGCGGGGGATCCGGGAAGCGCCGGGAGAGGGAGTAGCCGATGTCGAGCACGGGCCCGATGGTGTCACGGCCGGCCGCGCGGGCCGCGCGGCCCCGGGCGCGGAGGGGATCAGGGCGTGTGCCGGGCGTGTCCTGGGGACCTGCCCGCGCGTTGTACCGCTCATGAACATGCGTCGATTCCTCACCACCGCGGCGGCCGGCTCCGCGCTCCTCGCCGCCGTCGCGCCCGCCGCCCAGGCAGCCGACTTCGGCGGAACCCTGAGTGGCGCGGCCCAGACCGCGGCTGCCGCCGGAGCGAAGGCCGAGCCGGTCGCTGACGGTATCGCCGGGGACAAGGTGGAGAAGAAGGTGGGCGCCGTGAAGGGCGCGGTGAAGGCCGGGTCCGACGCGGTGAAGGCCGGCAACGATCTGATCAAGTGAGCGCGCGGATCTGATCAAGTGCGGGCGCGCGGGGCCGGCCGGGGCGAGAGTCCGCCGGCGCGGTTCGGTGTGGCCTCTGGTCCGGCGCGTGGCGCGCTCCGAGCGATGCCCTGACAACGCTCGGCGGATGCGCGGCGCACGCCGGACCGGAGGCCGTGCGTCACGCCTGGTGGAAGACGGTCACGTTCCAGGCGGCCTTCCAGTTGCCGTCCCCGAACTTGAGGTTGGCGGTGCACTTGTTGGTGTCGCCGTCGCAGCTCAGGCCGGTGACCGGCACGGGGGCCTTGGCCGCCAGGGCCGGTGTCGCGGCCCTGGTCGCCTGGTGGAACACGCTGACGTTCCAGCTGGCCTTCCACTTGCCGTCGCCGAACTGGAGGTTGGCGGTGCACTTGTACGTGTCGCCGTCACAGTTCAGCCCCGTCACCGGCACGGGGGCCGCGGCTCTCGGGGCCGACGCCGCCAGGAACGGGGCCGCCATGGACGGCGCGGCCACGGTCGGGGTCACGGTCCTGGTCGCCTGGTGGAAGACGCTGACGTTCCAGTTCGCCTTCCAGTTGCCGTCGCCGAAGCGGAGGTTGGCGGTGCACTTGTAGGTGTCGCCGTCACAGTTCAGGCCCGTCACCGGCACCGGAGCGGCGACTGCGGGGGCGGCTACGCCGATGCCGAGAGCGGCGACTGCGGCGAACGTACCTGCGACGGTGCGCAGCATGGTGGTGTCCTTCCGTCAGGGCGCGGGAAGCGCCCGGTCACAGGAAGGCTGCTACGCCCGGCGCTCCACCAACCAAGATCACCCGCGGGTTCACCGCATCGAAGTACCGCCCTTCGACCAAACATCATCAACACGCCGACGCCCCGCCGCCGAGCCGTGCCGCAGCCGTCCGCCGCCCTCCGCGGCCTACGATCACCGCGTGGACCAGCGCACTCCCGCAGCCCCAGGCCGTGTCGTAGCCGTAGCCGTACCCCTCGCCATGGCTCTGGCCGTCCTCGCCGGCTGCACCGACGGCGGTGCGCACGCCCGGCCGGGCGCGGCGAGCCTGCGCGATCCGTACTTCCCGCAGATCGGCAACGGCGGCTACGACGTCACGCACTACGGACTGACCCTCGACTACGCCCCGGCCACCGGCCGGCTTCAGGGCACCGCCGAGATCACCGCCCGCGCCACCCAGAACCTCAGCGCCTTCAATCTCGACTTCGCCGGGATGACGGTCGACTCCGCGACCGTCGACGGCCGGAGGGCCACCGTCCACCGGGCCGGTACGGAACTCACCTTGCGGCCCCCCGCCGCCCTCGGCCGGGGCGACACCTTCCGTACGGTCGTCCGCTACTCCGGCGCGCCGCGGACGATCACCGACCCCGACGAGTCGGAGGAGGGCTGGCTCAGGTCGGGGGAGCGGGCGGTCGGGCTGGGCGAGCCGACCGGCTCGATGGCGTGGTTCCCGGGCAATCACCACCCGCGCGACAAGGCGTCGTACGACATCCGGGTCACCGTGCCCACGGGGCTCAAGGCCATCTCCAACGGCGAGTTGACGAGCGAGCGTACGACGGCCGGCCGTACCGCCTTCGACTGGCACTGCGCGGAGCCGATGGCGAGTTATCTGGCCATGGTCGCCATCGGCCCGTACGAGACCAAGGCGACGAGGGGATCGAAGGGCGCGTTGCCCGTCTACTCGGCGGTCGATCCGACCGTCGCCGAGGACAGCGCGGACCTGGTCGCGGCGGTCCCCGGGATCATCGCGTGGGGGGAGAAGACCCTTGGTCCGTACCCCTTCTCCTCCACCGGTGTGGTCATCGGACAGCGGGACGACTCCGGGTACGCCCTGGAGACCCAGAACAGGCCCTTCCTCCCCGGCCCGACCGGTCTCGGGACGCTGGTCCACGAGCTGGCCCATCAGTGGTTCGGCAATTCCGTCACCCCGGAGTCCTGGCGGGACATGTGGCTCAACGAGGGGTTCGCGGAGTACACGGAATGGCTCTGGGAGGAGGACACCAACGACGTACCCGTACGGGAGAACTTCGCCGAGGCGTACGACGATGACGACAACTGGACCTTCCCGCCGTCCGATCCGCCCTCCGCGGCGGACATCTCGCGCGCGCCGGTGTACGGACGCGGGGCGATGGTCCTGCACCGGCTCCGGGTGACCGTGGGCGACGACCTGTTCTTCTCCATCCTGCGGGGCTGGCTGCGGACGTACCGTCATGGCAACGCCTCCACGCGCGACTTCACGGCGTACGCGGAGAAGGAGGCGGGCCGGCCCCTCGGCGGGGTGTGGAACGGCTGGCTGTACGGCAAGGGCAAGCCGCCGCTCCTGTGACCAAGAGCGGGCTTCCGTGACCACGAGCGGGCTTCCGGCAACCGCGATCGGACGTCCGTCAGAGCGCTTTGCGCAGCACGACACAGAGGCGGCCCCGCGTGGTGTCCGGGCGGCGGTCGATCTCCACGTATCCGAGCGCGTCCCAGAAGGCGAGGGCCTTCTGGTTGGTTTCCAGTACGGCGAGTCTGATGCCCGTACGCCCTGCCGCCAGGAACCGATCCTCGACCACCCGGGCCAACGCGCTTCCGTACCCGGCGCGCTGGTCGTGCGCGTGCACCATCAGCAGGCCGATCCAGGGATCGGGGTCGTCCGGGTCGGGGTGGTGGGCGAGGGTGACGGCGATGGCGACGAGCCGGCCCGCCGAACGGGCGAGCAGCACCTTCGCGTCGGGGTGCGCCAGTTCGTCGGCGAGGGAGACCGCGACCTGCTCGGGGCGGATGTTGCCGGGGTCCGGGAAGTCCCCGCTGAGCTGCTGGAACTCCCGGTTGGAGGCGTAGAGGGCGGCGAGTTCGGTCAGCAGGGGCCCGGGGAAGGCGCCGTCCACGGGCGTCAGCGGTTCGACGATCATGTGGCGCAGGCTACCGACGAGGGGCGCGGCCGGGCGGGGACCGGCCGGTACGGCGCGCGGGGAACCGGCCGCCGGTACGGCACGCGGAGAACCGGCCGTACGGCGCGCGGGGAAGCGGACACCCGTACGGCGCGCGGGGAACTGGCCGTACGCCGTGCGGGGAAGCGGACACCCCTACGGCGCGCGGGGAACTGGTCCGGACGCGAGTGGGCCCCGGCCGCGGCCGGGGCCCACTCGTACTCACTCCTGCGTGCGCGTCAGCGTCGGCGCTCGCGTCAGAGGTTGACGCCGAAGTCCGTGGCGATGCCCACGAGACCCGAGGCGTAGCCCTGGCCGACCGCGCGGAACTTCCACTCCGCACCGTTGCGGTACAGCTCGCCGAAGACCATGGCGGTCTCGGTGGCGGCGTCCTCGCTCAGGTCGTAGCGGGCGATCTCGGTGCCGCCGGCCTGGTTGACGATGCGGATGTACGCGTTCCGCACCTGGCCGAAGTTCTGGCTGCGGGACTCGGCGTCGTAGATGGAGACCGGGAAGACGATCTTGTCGACGTCGGCAGGCAGACCCGCCAGGTTGACGTTGATCGCCTCGTCGTCGCCCTCGCCCGCGCCCGTGCGGTTGTCACCCGTGTGGACGATGGTCTGGTCCGGCGTCGACTTGTTGTTGAAGAAGACGAAGTGGCCGTCGGAGACGACCTTTCCGCCCGGGTTCACCGCGATGGCCGAAGCGTCGAGGTCGAAGTCGGTGCCGGTGGTGGTGCGGACGTCCCAGCCGAGGCCGACCGTGACGGCGGTAAGGCCCGGGGCCTCCTTGGTGAGCGAGACGTTGCCGCCCTTGGACAGGCTTACAGCCATGGGGATGTCCCTTTCGTTGACGTGTGCGGGCTTCGAGTGCTCCCGAAGTTACCGTCACCCGACATAACGCAGGCAGAGGACCGCAGGGTTCCGCCCCGCTTTACTTTCTTTACCCGGGAGAGGGACACGCCCGGGAAAAAGGGGTGACGCGGGCGGCGTGGGCACGGGACCATGGGTACATGTCCGGGTCTCCTCATGTCATCCGCGGTTCGGTCTCCCTGCCGGAGGCCGAACTGATGTGGCGTTTTTCGCGTTCGTCCGGGCCCGGCGGCCAGCATGTGAACACCAGCGACTCGCAGGTGGAGCTCCGGTTCGATCTCGCGAAGACGGAGGCGCTTCCGCCGGTGTGGAAGGAGCGGGCGCTCGAGCGGCTCGCGAACCGGCTGGTGGGTGGCGTGATCACCGTACGCGCGTCGGAGCACCGCTCTCAGTGGCGCAACCGCGAGACGGCGGCGGTGCGGCTCGCGGCGCTGCTCGCCGAGGCGACGGCCCCGCCGCCGCGTGCGCGCCGTAAGACGAAGATCCCGCGCGGCATCAACGAGCGCCGGCTGCGCGAGAAGAAGCAGCGCGCGGAAACGAAGCGTGGCCGCACGGGCCAGGGCTGGTCGTAACCGTACGAGCCGTACGGGCCACCGGGAGCCGTACGAGCCGCGAGCCCTCCCGCCCGCCGGGAGCCGTACGAGCCGCCGAGAGCCGTACGAGCCGCAGGCCCGCCGCCCGCTCGCCCCTCCGTCCTCCGCCCCGCCGCCTACCCTTAACCCAACTGGCGGTAGCGGCCCTTGTAGTGGGTCAGCGGGCCGCCCTCCGCGCCCGGCAGCTCCACCGCCACCACCCGGCCGATGACCAGCGTGTGGTCGCCCGCCTCGACCCGCTGTTCCGTACGGCACTCCAGCGTCGCCAGCGAACCCTCGATCAGCGGCGCTCCGCTCACCTCGCCCCGCCGGTACGGAATCTCCTGGAAGAGCAGCCGGTCGCTGATCCGGCCCTTCATCGCGAACCGCCCCGCGATGTGCCGGTGGTTCTCGGTGAGCAAAGACGCCGCCCACAGCGGCTGTTCGGCGAGCAGGTCGTCCATACGGGAGCCGTTGCGGACGCTGACCAGCACCAGCGGCGGGTCCAGGGAGACCGACATGAAGGCGGTCGCCGTCATACCGGCGTCCTCGCCGCGCGGGCCGTCCGCGCTCGATGCGGGTTCGTGGGCCGTCACCAGCACCACACCCGAGGCCAGCCGGGACAGGGCGGCGCGGAAGTCGTCGTTGCTCACCCCCTCAGGATGGGGGATGGCCCGTGAAGCACGGGGAAGGGGTTCGGGGCGGGGCGCGGGGGTCGTCTGGGGCACAGGGGAGACGCTAGTCTCGGCCGTCATGTGCCCGCATCGGGCCAGGGGACCAAGCCGGTCCTAGGACCCGAGCCGTGCGCGCCGGCGCTCGGGATGCCCGCCGAACCCCTGCTGGGCGCCCGGATTTGCGTTCAAGAAGCCATGGAGCGCTCCCATGAAATCCGCCACTCCTTCGTCATATGATGTGACTTGAGTCACAGTGTGCAGTATTTGTTGACCCTGTGTACCGGCCGCACAGCTCGCTGTGATTCAGTTGCGAGGACAGTGCAACACGAGAGTCGATGAGAATCCTGGAGTTGCTGTCGAGGTCTCGGGGAGAGCGAGCAATGGAGACCGAGTCGGAGCCGTATGTCCGTCTTGCGACCCTGCGGCAGCTGCATCAGGCCGTCGCCGAACTCAACACGGCCCGAAGTCTTGCTGACACGCTGCAGACCGTCGCCGACGGCGTTGTCGACGGACTCGGGTATCAGCTCGCGTGCGTCAATGTCGTCCAGGCCGACGGTGACCTGGTCGTCGCCGCCTTCGCGGGCAGCGCGGCCGCCGAAGCCCTGATCACCGGCCGGGTCGGCTCCCGCGGTTCCTGGGAGCGCCGCCTCGCGATGGGCGAGAGCTGGGGTGAGCTCCGCTTCATATCGCACACCGAGGGCTGGGTCCTGCTGGAGGACGACGTTCCGCAGTGGTACACCGAGGGCCCCGACCCCCGTTTCGAGGACGAGTGGCACCCGCAGGACCGTCTCTACGCCCCGATGTACGCGTCGGGCGGCGGGAGTGAGCTGCTCGGTGTGATCTCCGTCGACCGGCCGCGCGGCGGCCGCCGTCCCGGGCCCTGGGGGCAGGAAGCCCTGCAGATGTACGCGTCCCAGGCGGCGATTGCGATCAGCAACGCCCGGCTGCGAGCAAACATGCAGCGCGCCCTCGTCCGGCTGGAGCGCGAACAGCAGGCGCTGCGGGCCAGTGAGGAATCCTTCCGCCAGGCATTCGAGTACGCGCCCAGCGGCATGGCCATCGCCGAGATGGGCGGTGACCAGCACGGCAGGCTGCTGCGGACCAATGACGCGCTCTGCCGGCTGCTGGGCCGCCCGGCCTCCGCGATGCGCCGCCACTCCTTCTCCGACCTGGTCCACCCCGAGGACATCGGGACGCTGCTCCGCACCTCCGCCGAGGGCGGCCGCGCCGAGCTGCGGCTGACCCGCCGCGACGGCACGTACGTCTGGGTCTCCCTGCGTAACTCCGTCGTCGCGGACACCGCCGACGGCCCCCGGTTTCTGCTCACCCATGTCGAGGACATCGAGGAGCGCAAGGGCCGCGAGCTCCAGCTCGCCCACCGCGCCTCGCACGACTCGCTCACCGGCCTGCCGAACAGCGCGGAGCTGCGATCACGTCTCAGCTCACGGCTCTGTTCGCGCCCCGACGCCATGCGGGAGACCGCGGTGGAGGCCCTGGACGCGGCGTACGGCGGGTACGAGGGCACCGTCCTGTACGAGCCCGGATACGACGCGTACGACGGCTACGACGGATACGAGGAGAAGGCGGCCCTCGGCGGCGGTCTCGGCCTCGACGGCTTCGGCCTGCCGGTCGGCGGCGGGTCCTTCGACCACCACGTCCATATGACCGCGCCCACCGGTGACGGGGAGGCCGACGACGGTACGAAGGGCCTCGCGGTCCTCTTCTGCGACCTCGACGGCTTCAAGTCGATCAACGACCGTTTCGGCCACAACACCGGCGACGCGGTCCTGATCGAGGTCGCGCGCCGGCTCACGACCGGTGTACGGGACGGGGACACCGTGGCCCGGCTCGGGGGTGACGAATTCGTCGTTCTCGCGGACGGCCTGGGCGCGGCGGACGCCGCCGACCTCGCCGTACGGCTGCGGAACGCGATCATTCCGCCGATCAGGGTGGACGGACGGGCGGTCCGGGTCGGGGCGAGCTTCGGCATCAGCTGGGCGAGCTGCGGGATGTCGGTGGAGGAAGTGCTGCAATCCGCTGACCAGCGGATGTACATCGAAAAGCGGTCGCGGAACAAGGATCACCGGCGGGCCGGTTAGGAAGAGGGCTTAGCCTCGGAGGGGATCCCGTTCGCTTACGGGACCGGTCTGGGACAGGGCTGGGACATGGCCGCGACGCGTTGTTCACCCAGGCGCCGCACAGTGGCTGCCACCAGTCAAGGCCCGTCCGTAGGCTTACGCATTCGAGGTAGGCTCGGCCGGTCGGCGACGCTGGCGAGATGGTAAGGAGTGACCCAGGGATGACGGCCGGGAACAACGGCGCGAGCACGCCCGAGGAAGACGATCCGTTCGGCTACCTGTACGAGGACGGACAGGCGGCGGCCGCCAATCAGCGACGCCAGGGCGGCTACGGCTACCCAGGACCGGCCGCGCAGCCCGGTGTGCCCAGGACTTCGTACAACCAGGTCAGAACGGTCGGCGAGCGCCAGTACGGGCAGCAGCAGGTCCCGCCGCAGCAGGCGTACGGCCAGCAGGGTCAGTACGGCCAGCAGCCCTATGGCCAGCAGGGGCAGCAGGGTCAGTACGGCCAGCAGCAGGGCCAGGCCCCTTACGGCCAGCAGCCGAACGCCCACTACGCGGCCCCCGAGACCCACCCCGGCGGTGCCACCACCCGCCAGGTGCCGGCCCAGCGCGGCGGACGCGGCGGCGGCCCCAACACCAAGGGCCTGCTGATCGGCGCCATCGCGGTGGTCGCGGTCGTCGTGATCGGCATCACGGCCGCGCTGCTCTCCAACAACGGCGGCACGAAGGACGACGGCGCGACGCCGTCCGGCGGCCCGTCGATCGGCGAGTCGCAGCAGCCCGGTGATGAAGTGGCCGGCAAGGACCCGAAGCCGGACGAGGCGATCCAGCTGCCCAAGCAGGACGCGGCAACCCTCCAGCTCGGACCGCCCGCCGTCCTGGCGACCGACATCAAGGGCGCCCAGGGCACCGGCGGGGCGTATGTGTCCGGCTTCAACGCCGTCGGCGCCTCGGTGACCTGGACCGCCGACATCGAGAAGGCCGGTCCCTACGCGCTGTCCGTGCGTTACGCCATCCCGGGCAAGGACGCGAACGCCACGCTGACCGTCAACGGCAAGGCGAACACTTCCCCCCTGGGGCTGAAGAACTTCATTCACTCCAGCGATCCCAACTGGGAGAAGAACTGGCAGACCACCTGGGCGCCGGTCGAGCTTCAGCAGGGCAAGAACACGATCAAGATCTCCTGCGAGGACGGCAACCAGTGCGATGCCATCCTCGACTGGCTCGAGGTCACGCCTCCGCGGAAGAACTGATCACCTTGCCGCGGAGCTGATCACCCGTAGGAACCCCGCCACCGTCCCGGTCATCGCCTCGCGAGCCGGGGCGAGGTATTTCCGGGGGTCCACGGTCGTGGGGTTCGCCGCGAGGTAGTCGCGTACGGCTCCGGTGAAGGCCGTGTTGAGCGCCGTCCCTACGTTGATCTTGACCATGCCGGAGGCGACCGCCCGGCGGATCTCCTCGTCGGGGACGCCGGAGGAGCCGTGCAGGACGAGCGGTACAGGGACGGCCTCCCGCAGCGCGGCGATCAGCGCGTGGTCGAGCGTTGCCGTACGCCGGGTCATCGCGTGGGACGAGCCGACCGCGACGGCCAGCGCGTCGACGCCGGTCTCGGCGACGAAGACGACCGCCTCTGCCGGATCCGTACGGACGCCGGGGGCGTGCGCGCCGAGGGACGGCTCACCGTCCTTGCCGCCGACCGCGCCGAGCTCGGCCTCGATCCAGATGCCCTGGTCATGGCACCGGCGCACGGCATCGGCGGTGGCCTTGAGGTTCTCCGCGTACGGCAGTTTCGAGGCGTCGAACATCACCGAGCTGAGGCCCTCGGTGGCGGCCGCGGCCCGCAGCAGTCCGGCCGACTCGACATGGTCGAGGTGGAGCGAGAGCGGCGCGGAGGAGGCGCGGGCGACCGCGGCCGCGGCGGCGGTGATGACGTCGAGCCGGCCGCCGTGGAACGCCACGGCGTTCTCGGATATTTGCAGGACGGCGGGCGCACCCACCTGCTCGGCGCCTGCGGCGATGGCCTCCGCGTGCTCCAGCGTGATGACGTTGAAGGCGGCGATCCCGCGTCCCTGGGCCGCGGCGGCCGTGACGAGTTCAGCGGTGCTGACGAGTGGCATACGCCCCCATGTTTCCCGGGCTGTCAGGCCCGTCCTTACGGTGCCGGGCCGACTGCGTACGGCCCGGCTCTGCGGCGGCGCGCGTCACGCCGCCTGGTGCTCCGTCACCGCGATGCGCGGCAGCAGGTCCTCGTACGCCCCGGCGTCGAACTCGCCCGCCGCCGGGGCCAGGACCGTGGCCGTCGACAGGGCGACCGCGCGGCTCAGCCGGGCCGGCCAGGGGAGGCGTTCGACGAGGCCCGACAGCAGGCCGGCCACCGCCGAGTCGCCCGCGCCCGTCGGATTGCCCTTGGCCGGCGCGGGCGGGGTCGCCTGCCAGATGCCGTCCGGGGTGGCCGCGAGGACACCGTCGGCGCCCAGCGAGGCGACGACGGAGTGGGCGCCGCGGCGGCGGGCGTCGCGGGCGGCGCGCAGTGGCTCGCGGGAGCCGGTGAGCCGGGCGAGTTCCTCGGCGTTCGGCTTGACCAGGTCGGGGCGCGCGGCGACGCCCCGGCGCAGGGGCTCGCCGCTGGTGTCGAGGAGCACGGGCACCCCGGCGCCGCGGGCCCGGCGGATCAGCTCGGCGTACGCGCCGACATGGATGCCGGGCGGCAGGCTGCCGCACAGGGCGACGGCGTCGGCGCCGGTGAGCAGCCGGTCGTACACGCTGAGGAAGGCGCTCCACTCGGCGGGCGAGACGGTCGGGCCCGGCTCGTTGAGCTGGGTGGTGTCGCCGGTCGCCTCGTCGACGACGGCGATGGTGCGCCGGGTGGACCCGGCGATCGGTACGAGCGCGTCCACCGGCCGCGTGGAAGAGGTCATGGAAGATCGCGACGGCCCCGTCCGGCCGTCTCCGCACTGCGCGAGCAGCTCCCGCAGCACATCGCCCGTCCGGCCGCCCGCGAACCCCGTCACCACCGTCCGGTGGCCCAGCGCCGACAGCACCCGCGCGACATTCAGCCCCTTGCCGCCGGGGCGTTCGACGACCTCGCTGACGCGGTGCGTGGCGTGCGGAACCAGCACGGGCGTGCGGTAGGTGATGTCCAGCGCGGTATTGAGGGTGACCGTCAGGATCATCCGTGTCCCTTCCCCCGAAGAACGCGCTTGCCCGGCCGGTTGCCGGGGCGATCATGTCAAAAAGAAGGCGGTTGGCCCAGACCCCCGGACCGACCGCCTTCATACAGACTCGTACAGATTCATACAGACTCGTACAGACTTATGAAAAAATCACCCTAGGTGGGGCTCAACCACCCATTCGCCCTTGTGCAGCACGCCCGCCACGGAGAAGTCGGCGGCCAGCACGACCAGGTCCGCGTCCTTGTCCGGTTCCAGCGAGCCGACCTTGTCGTACACGCCGAGCAGCTTCGCCGGGTTGGCGGAGATGGCCTGGACGATGTCCTCGACCGGCAGCCCGTCCACCGTTGCCGCCCGCTTGAAGGCCGTGTCCAGGGTCAGCGTGGAGCCGGCGATCGAGCCGCCCTCCACCAGCCGGGCGACGCCGTCCTTGACCTCGACGGCCAGCGGGCCGAGCTGGTACTTCCCGTCGCCGAAGCCCGCCGCGTCCATCGCGTCCGTGATGAAGGCGACCCGGCCCGCGCCCGCGCGGTGGAACGCCAGCTCCAGGGCCGCCGGGTGGAGATGCGTACCGTCGTTGATCAGCTCGACGGTGACCCGCTCGTCCTCCAGCAGCGCGGCGATCGGCCCCGGCGCGCGGTGTCCGAGCGGCGGCATCGCGTTGAAGAGGTGCGTGGCGACGGTCGCGCCCGCGTCGATCGCCTCGACGGTCTGTTCGTACGTCGCGGCGGTGTGCCCGATCGCGGCGATCACGCCGTGCTCCGCCAGCAGCCGTACGGACTCGATGCCGCCCGGCAGCTCGGTGGCGAGCGTGACCATCTTGGCCGTGCCGCGCGCGGCGTCGAGGAGCTTGCGCACCTCCGCCGGGTCGGGGTCGCGCAGCAGCGATTCGCTGTGCGCGCCCTTGCGGCACGGGGAGATGAACGGGCCCTCGAAGTGGATCCCGGCCAGCTCGCCCTGTTCGACCAGCTCGGAGAGGATGCCCGCGCGCTGGGCGAGGAAGTCCATCTCGCCGGTGACGCCGGAGGCGACGAGCGTGGTGGTGCCGTGCTCCCGGTGCGTACGGATGCCCTTGAGCACCTCGTCCACCGACCCGGAGGTGAAGGAGGCACCGCCCCCGCCGTGGTTGTGCATGTCCACGAAGCCGGGGACCAGCCAGTGCCCCGACAGATCGAGCGTGACGGCGTCCGCCGGGGCGGCGCCCGCGATCCGGCCGCCCTCGATGATCACCCGCCCGCCGTCCACGGTCCCGGTGGGCAGTACCACCCGGGCGCCGGCGAGAACGGTGGTTTCGGCGCGTGCGGCCATCAGGCGGTTACCTCCGTGGCGAGTAGATCCCAGGCGAGCAGCCCCGCGCCCAGGCATCCGGCGGTGTCCCCGAGGGCCGCCGGGACGATCTCGGGCAGCTTCTGGAACGTCACTCGCTCCTCGACCGCGGCCCGCAGGGGTGTGAACAAGGTTTCCCCCGCCTCGCCGAGTCCGCCACCGATGATCAGCGTGCGGGGGTCCAGCAGGGTGAGCGCGGTGACCAGTCCGGCGGCGAGCGCGTCGACCGCGTCCCGCCAGACCCGTACGGCCGCGGGGTCGCCCGACTCCACGGCCTTCGCGCAGTCGGCGGCGTCCGCCTCCGGGTCGCCGCTCGCGGCGGCCCAGGCGCGGGTCACGGCCGCGGCGGAGGCGAGGGTCTCCAGACACCCGCGCTGTCCGCAGCCGCACAGCGGCCCGTCGGGGCGGACCACGACATGGCCGATCTCGCCCGCGGAGCCGTGCGCGCCGGCCTCGATGAGGCCGTCGATGCCGATGGCTCCGGCGATCCCGGTGCCCAGCGCGAGGAACAGGAAGCGGTCGGCGCCCTTGCCCGCGCCGAGCCGTCCCTCGGCGAGGCCGCCGGTACGGACGTCGTGCCCGAGCGCGACGGGTACGCCCCCGAGCCGCTCGCCGACCAGCTGCCGCATCGGTACGTCGCGCCAGCCGAGGTTGGCGGCGTACACGGCGATGCCGCGCTCGGCGTCGACGATGCCCGGCACGGCGACCCCGGCGGCGACGGCGCTCTCGCCGAAGTGCTCGGTGCCGTAGGCGCGCAGATCGGCGGCGAAGCCGAGAATGGTCTCGACCACGGCTTCGGGGCCGCGCTCTCTGCCGGTCGGCCGGCGCGCCTCGTACAGCAGTGCGCCGTCCGCCCCGACCAGGGCGGCTTTCATGCCGGTGCCGCCCACATCCAGGGCGATGACGTGTCTCACAGGGACAGTGTCGCGCGTAGAGCCTTGAAAGGTCTAGTCCACTGTCCTGGATTGTTGCGCGGCCATACAAACGCGAATCGCCGTCGACGGCCGGTACTCGACCCTCTCCCACCCTGACATGTGCCTGGCACAGACGTTGCCGAAGCGCAATCAGCCCTGTGTGGACCTCAAACCTCCGGATAGGGGAAAATAACTGGCTGATAACAGGGCTTCACGGGGGACCGGCGGGGACCTTACGGGCAACGGAACAACAAGGGCGGAACAGAGCTGTGCAGCAGCGCTACCTGAGAGTGGGCGC
Organism: Streptomyces sp. NPDC058198; assembly: GCF_042882605.1. NCBI lineage: Bacteria > Bacillati > Actinomycetota > Actinomycetes > Kitasatosporales > Streptomycetaceae > Streptomyces > Streptomyces sp. NPDC058198. The sequence goes on along the minus strand of NZ_JBHVVP010000004.1, from coordinate 468,632 downwards.
GGCCATAGCCGCGCTGGGCATGACGATGGTGCTGGCCGGCTGCGGCGACACCGGTGGGCCCGGGCCCGTCACCCTCAAGCTCGTCGCCGCGGATTACGGCAACGGATCGGCCAACAGCTCGGAGAAGTACTGGTCCGCCCTGGCCAGGGAGTTCGAGTCCGACAACCCCGGCATCAAGATCGATGTCGATGTCCGCTCGTGGAAGATCGTCGACCGCGATGTCGCGGAGATGGTCCAGCAGGGCAGGGATCCGGACATCGCGCAGATCGGCTCGTACGCCGACTACGCCAAGCACGGCAAGCTCTACGCCGCCGACGACCTGCTCTCCATTCCCACCCAGGCGAACTTCCTCACCCAGCTCTCGGACGCCGGCAAGGTCAACCGGATCCAGTACGGGCTGCCGTTCATCGCCTCGACCCGGCTGCTCTTCTTCAACCAGAAGCTCTTCGACCAGGCAGGGCTGAGCGCCCCGAAGAACTGGGACGACATCAGGACCGCCGCCGAGGCCCTCAAGCAGCAGGGCGTCACGACGCCGTACGCGCTGCCGCTGGGCTCCGAGGAGGCGCAGGGCGAGACGCTGATGTGGCTGCTGAGCGGCGGGGGCGGCTACACCGAGAACGCCGACGGCTCGTACAGCATCGACTCGGACCAGAACATCAAGACCTTCGAGTGGCTGCGGAAGAACCTCGTCGAGCCGAAGCTGACTGGCCCGGTCGCCCCCGGGAAGCTCGACCGCACCATCGCCTTCAAGGCGTTCAGCAGCGGCCAGGTCGGCATGCTCAACGGCCACCCGACGCTGATGCAGGACGCCGAGAAGGCCGGCATCAAGGTCGGTACGGTGCAGCTGCCCGGAATCAGCGGCCAGGCCAAGTCCTCCTTGGGTGTCGCCGACTGGCTGATGGCCTTCAAGAAGAACAAGCACGGCGCGGAGATCGGGAAGTTCCTGGACTTCGCGTACAACGACAAGAACGTCCTGGACTTCGTCGGGCAGTACGACCTGCTGCCGGTCACCTACAGCGCGAACGACGCGATGGCCGCGGACCCGGAGTACAAGAACCTGAGCAAGTTCCAGGAGGCACTGGCCACCTCCGAGCTGTACCCGTACGGCAAGAACTCCTGGACCAGCGTCAGCGAGAGCATCAAGAAGAACATCGGCGAGGCGGTCGGGCCCGGCGGGGATCCGAGGGCTGTCCTCAGCCGGATCGCCCGCGACGCGTCCGCCGCGGAGGCCGCCCGGTAGCGTGTCGGGCATATGACCGCGCGCACGCCGGACGCCGGAGATCCGGCCGAGTCCGAAGACGTAGACGTACGCGGTCCCGCGGAGCTGTCCGAGCGGGACCGCGCCGTTCTCGCCATGGAGCGGCGCGGCTGGCCGGGGCCCGGCGCCAAGGAACGGGCCATCCGCGAGCAGCTGGGGCTGTCGCCGACCCGCTACTACCAGCTGCTGACCGCTCTGCTGGACGATCCGCGGGCGGCGGAGCACGACCCGGTGACGGTGAACCGGCTGCGGCGGATCAGGGACGAACGCAGAGAGCGCCGCTGAGTACGGGCCGTGAGCCCGCGCTGCTGAGCCCGCGCTGCTGAGCCCGCGCTGCTGAGCCCGCGCTGCTGAGCCCGCGCTGCTGAGCCCGGGCCGCTGAGCCCGCGCCGCTGAATACGGGCCGCTTTCCCGCGAGTGCGCCTCTTCACTTCCCTGTGTCCTGTTCCCCATGGTTGTGATCCGGGGTACGCGGATAGGGTCGGGACATGGGCAGCAACCCGCACCCCCTGCCGAATCCGACCACTCCCGCCGGCGCCGACGGCCTGGCCGCGCTTCTCGCCCGGCCCAGGAAAGCCGTCGTCGCGCTCGACTTCGACGGCACCCTCGCCGAGATCGTCCCCGACCCCGAACAGGCCCGCGCCCACCCGCGCGCCGTCCCCGCCCTGGCCGCCCTCGCACCGCGCGTGGCGTCCGTGGCGGTGATCACCGGCCGCCCGGCCGGGGTGGCGGTACGGTACGGCGGCTTCGCCGGCGTGCCCGGCCTGGACCGTCTGGTCGTCCTCGGCCACTACGGCGCGGAGCGCTGGGACGCGGTCTCCAGCACCGTCCACGCCCCCGCCCCGCACCCGGGCGTGGCGGCGGCCCGCGCCGAACTCCCCGGACTCCTCGACCGGTTCGGCGCCTGGCACGGCACCTGGATCGAGGAAAAGGGCCAGGCGGTCGCGGTCCACACCCGCCGCGCCTCCGACCCGCAGGCCGCCTTCGACGCCCTGCGCGATCCGCTCAGCGAGCTGGCCGCCCGCCACGGCCTGATCGTCGAACCCGGCCGCATGGTCCTGGAACTGCGCCCGCCCGGAGTGGACAAGGGCGTGGCGCTCCTGGAGTACGTACGCGAGGCGGGCGCCGGGACGGTCCTCTACGCGGGCGACGACCTGGGCGACCTCCCGGCCTTCGCGGCGGTCGAGAAACTCCGCTCCGACGGCCACGCGGGCCTGCTGGTGTGCAGCGGCTCGGAAGTCCCCGAACTGGCCGAGCGCGCCGACCTCGTGCTCCCGGGCCCGGCGGCGGTCGTGGACTTCCTGGCGGCCCTGGCGCAGGCCCTCACGGACGGCTGACGGCCCGGCAGGCGGACTCCCGGAGAAGCGCCTGCTGACTGACTACGCTGCGCAGCGTGGACGGAATCGATATAGCCAACGGCGTCGTCCTGATCGTCGAGGGCGACGGCGATCTCTCGATCACCCCCGACTCCCTCCACGTGCAGGTGCTGGACGAGGAGGTCGAGCTGCCCGCCGAACTGGCCGTCTGGCGCGCGGAGGTCGAGGAGGTGGAGGAGCGCGCCCGGTTGGAGGGTGACCGGGTGCCCGTGTGGAACGGCTCCCGGTACGCCCAGTGGAACGCGCCGAGGCCCAGGCGGTCCGCCGCCTCTAGTGCTGTGACCCCATAGGTTCGCCGGGTTGGTGCGCGTCATCCCGACGCGCCGGCCGCCCAACGCCGCGAACGCGCGGAAGACCGATGACTTTTGGGGCCGGCCCCTGTCTACACCGCGACAACCCGACAAGAGCGATACAGGGAGCGCGAGATGATCAGGGAACAGAGAACGGCCGAGGGTTTCTCCTACACGTTGGAGCGGACGTTGGAGACTCCTGTGGCGGCGGTCTGGAGCGCCTGGACCACTGCGGAGCCCTACGCGCAGTGGTCCTATGCCGCCCCAGGGTCCGTCGAGATGGACGTGCGGCCGGGTGGGACGTGGAAGGCGACGATGGTCACCCCGGACGGTGGACAGTTCCCGTTGACCGGCTCGTACTCCGAGGTCGATGAGAACCGGCGTCTGGTGATCGGCATGGACGTACCGGGGAAGAACGAGCCGGCGGTCATGACCGTCGAACTTGCCGAGCAGAGTGCTCACCGGACGCGCATCGTGGTGGCCCAGACCTGCGACACCGCCGACGAGCGCGACCTCGCCGAGCAGGGCACCACCATGCTCCTGGGAAGCCTGACGGCCTTCCTCAAGACCGCGAACTGACACACCGGATCGGTGCCGCACGTTCTCATCGGGGCCGTACCCGCTCCTTCCCGAGCGAAGCAGCGGTACGGCCCCGACGCGGAGCAACCGGTCAGAAGGCCACATGCTCCGCCGGACAGTGCCTAGCGGCGCCCGCTCACAGAAGTGCGCACACGGGGCCGAGCGGCCAACGCGATCCCCGCCAACACGGCAGTGCAGGCCCCCGATACCGCTGCCGTCACCCGCACCCCCTGCGGCACGTCGTCGACTGCTTTACGTTCTCCGTCTTCCATGATGCATACGGTGCGCAGGGTGAGGAACTGGACGTCATACCCCACCGCTCCCTTCAACTGAGCCCGGCACGGGTGGTTGTAGGGGAACGGAGCCGAGTCCGCCCCGCCGTCCTGCGCCACGGCCACGGTCGACATCAGATTGATGGCCCCCAACGAGTAGGAGGCAGTAGTCGTGGCTGCGCAGGCAAAGGCGGCAGCAACGGCCACACGGCGCCATCCGGCCCAGTGTCTGTTCCCCGGCAAGGCAACTTTGAGGGATCGGAGCAGGAAGAACATGACCAACGCGATGGCGGCGAGGAATGCCACCGGTATGAGGAGGATCATGACGGCCCTCTCTCCCGAGCTCGGCTGCTCACGGGCATCCTGCCTCCATCCAACCGAACCTGACGTCAACTATGACGTGGATCACTGAAGTTGAGGTACCGGGTACGTCTTCCGCGGCACCGTGACCGCCGCCGGGTTCCTCATCTGGATCCGCTCGTGATCAATGAACCTTCGCAGGCTCAGTGGCCAGCCCGAAGAAGTCCTTGCAGGCCGTCAGCCCGCTGACGGTCACGGGCCCATGCTCCTGACGGCTCCAGTCCTGCCGCGAGAGCCGGAGCCACTGGGACTCCACGACCTGCCCGTGGAGGACGTCGCGCGTGATGCCGTCGGGCTGATAGCCGAGCTTCCGCGACACGGACAGCGACGCGTGGTTGTCGGTGAAGGACACCGACTTGGCGGACCCGGCGCCGAGTTCCGCGAACGCCAGATGAAGCATGGCGACCCGCATCTCGGTTCCGATTCCCTTGCCCTGGTGGTCGAGCCCGATCCATGAGCCCGACACGATCTCGCGTCGGATACCGAAGTCGGTGGCGCGGATCTCCTGGATACCCACGGGACGCCCCTCGAAGAACACGACGAGTTCCAGGGCCCAGTCGTCAGGCGCCCACGCCCCCAGACGGCTCCAGTGCTGCCGCACGACGTGGCGGGCACGTTCAGCAGGTGGCAGATCCGGGGCGTCAGGAACGGCCGTGCGGTTCGGGCATGAACTCCCTGCGCTGCCACATCGGCCACCGCTGCCAGCTCTTCCTCGGACGGAAGCCGCAGCTCTAGACGGGGCGACCGTATGCGCAGGGCCCTCAGCGGCCAGATGCCGATCAGCATGCGTGCCAGTGTGCACAGGAGCACGCGCGGCCGCCCGTCATTTCTCGATCGATCCTCAGCAGGCTAGCTAGTCGCGCAGGGCGTGGAGTTGGTCCAGGAACCAGCGTTGTGGGGGGAGTGCCGTTGCTGCCGCGGCGAGGTGTTTCGTGCGTTCCGCGCGCTCGGCCGGGGGCATGGTCAGGGCTTCGTGGAGCGCCGCCGCCGTGGCTGTGATGTCGTACGGGTTCACCACGATCGCGTCGTCGGCCAGCTCCTCGTACGCGCCCGCCTCCCGCGACAGCACCAGCGCGCAGCCGCCTTCCGAGACCACCGGGATCTCCTTGGCGACCAGGTTCATGCCGTCGCGGATCGGGTTGACCAGGGCCACGTCCGCCAGCCGGTAGGCGGCCAGGGAGCGGGCGAAGTCGTCCTTTACGTGCAGGACGACCGGAAGCCAGCCCTCCGTGCCGAACTCGGCGTTGATCTCGTCGGCCAGCCGCTGCACCTCGGCGGTGTAGTCGCGGTAGACCGACAGGTCCTGGCGGGAGGGGTAGGCGAAGGCGACGTGGACGACGCGTTCGCGCCACTCGGGGCGGTCGGCCAGCAGCTGCCGGTAGGAGAGCAGGCCGCGGACGATGTTCTTGGACAGTTCCGTACGGTCCACCCGGACGATGGTCTTCCGGTCGGTGCCGCCGATCTGTTCGCGCAGCGCGGCGAGGCGCTCGTCCACATCCGGGCGGTGCGCGCGCTCGCGCAGGAAGTCCGCGTCCGCGCCGAGGCCGTGGACGCCGATGCGGGTGTTGCCGGTCCCGCCCAGCAGTTCCGTACAGCAGGCCGTGAACGCGTCCGCCCACCGGCGGGTCAGGAACGCCGCGCGGTCCGCGCCGAGGATCCCCCGCAGCAGCTGGCGCGCGATGTCGTCGGGCAGCAGCCGGAAGTAGTCGACCGGCGCCCACGGCGTGTGCGAGAAGTGCCCGATCTTCAGGTCGGGGCGCAGCGCGCGCAGCATCCCGGGCACCAGCGCCAGGTGGTAGTCCTGCACCAGGACGGCCGCGCCCTCGCCCGCCTCGTCGGCCAGCGCCTCCGCGAAGGCGCGGTTGTACGTCTCGTAGGACGCCCACTGCGCGCGGAACTCCGGGCCGAAGGCCGGTTCCAGCGGGGTCTGGTAGAGCAGGTGGTGGACGAACCACAGCGTCGAGTTGGCGACGCCGTTGTACGCGGCCTCGTACACCTCGGGCGCGATGCCCAGCATGCGGACGCGCTGTCCGCCCGTGTCGGCCGTGTCCAGCCGGCCGTCCGTACGCCGTACGGCCTCCCGGTCGCCGTCGCCGAGCGCCGCGCACACCCACACGGCGTCTGTCTCGGGCCCGATGGCCGACAGGCCCGACACCAGCCCGCCGCCGCCCCTGCGCGCTTCCAGCGCGCCGTCGTCGCGCAGCGTGTACGAGACGGGGCCGCGATTGGACGCGACGAGTACCTGGGCGGCTTGCTCGGAGACCATGTGCCGAAACCTAGCCCGTCCCGTAAACGCTCAAACGTACGGGCGAGTCTCCGTGCGGGTGACTCCGGCCACGAGCGCCCGGGGCGCGGGGCGCGGGGGCACGCCCGTGGGGGTCACGCCCCAGGGGTATCCACCCCCGCGGCCGCCGCGACCACCCCCGCGGCCGAACCGCTACGCCGCGCGCCCCGCCGTGTACTCCGCGATCTCCCGCACCGGCGGCCGCTCCTCCGTGTCCACGGCATGCGTGCGCGGTACGAAACCGTCCTCGCCCCGCTCGAACTGCGTCAGCTCCGGCCGCACCAAATGCCCCCGGGACAGCCGCAGCTGAGCCGTACGGTAGATCGCCGCGGCCATCCGCCCCAGCGCCCGGTCGTCCTGGTGGCGGTGGATCCGTACCCCCACGTCGACCTGGGCCAGCGCGTCCAGACCCACCGTGTGCAGCGCGTCCACGAGCAGCGCCAGCTCCACGCCGTACCCGACGGGGAACGGCAGCCGCTCCAGCAGCGAGCGCCGCACCGCGTATTCCCCGCCCAGCGGCTGGACGAAGCCCGCCAGCCGCGGCCAGTGCAGATTCAGCAGCGGCCGCGCCACCAGTTCCGTCACCCGCCCGCCCTGACCCGCCGCGGCACCCCCGGCCCGCTCGCTCAGCGGCCGGTCGTACATCGCCTTCACGAACTGCACGTCCTGATCCGTGAGCAGCGGCCCCACGATCCCCGACACGAAATCCGCCGAGAACTCCCGCAGATCGGCGTCCACGAAGCACACGATGTCGCCGCTCGTCACCAGCAGCGACCGCCACAGCACCTCGCCCTTGCCGGGCAGCGCGGGCAGCCGCGGCAGTATCGCGTCCCGGCACACCACCCGCGCGCCCGCCGCCGCCGCGACCTCCGCCGTACGGTCGGTGGAACCGGAGTCGATCACCACCAGTTCATCGACGAGCCGCACCTTCTCCATCAGCTCACGCCGGATCACGGAGACGATCTCGCCGACCGTCTCCTCCTCGTCGAGCGCCGGCAGCACCACGCTCACCGTGGTGCCACGCATGGCCTTCGCCACCAGGAGCCGGTCGAGCGGACGGTCGGCTGCGGACCAGGAACGCCTGGTCAGCCAGCGTTCCACCTCTTCCAGCACGGTCGGTACTCCCTGTACGTGATGCATGAACGTGATCCATCTCGCGGTGCGGACGACTATCTCAACCATCCGCTCCTTCGGTTACAGTCTTGAACAACACCGATGACCGCCGCATGCCGGGGGTCGTCAGGTGAACAAACGCACCGGATCCCGCATCCGGCGCCATAGCGCTCATCCAGAGGGACAGAGGGAACGGCCCGTTGAAGTCCCGGCAACCCTCCTGCCGACCAATCGAGGTCACGGTGGGGAAGGTGCCAATTCCGTCTTGCGGCGAAGTACGTCGCGAGGAAGATGAGGAGAAAGGGCCTCGCCTCCATGGCTGTGCAGACCGTCCACCCCACCGAAGCCGCCCCCGGATCGATCGATCTCGGACCCGCCGCCGCACTTTCGTGCCGCGAATGCGGAGAGCGTTTCGACCTCGGCCCCATCTTCGCCTGTGCCAGCTGTTTCGGGCCGCTCGAAGTCGCGTACGACCTGCCGAGCGGCACCCCCGAAGAGCTGAAGAAGCGCATCGCGGAGGGCCCGGACAACATCTGGCGCTACGCCCCGCTGCTGCCCGTCCCCGCCGACGTGGCCACGAAGCCCAACATCAACCCCGGCTTCACCAAGCTCGTCAAGGCCGACAATCTCGCCCGTGAACTGGGCGTCACCGGCTCCCTCCACATCAAGGACGACTCCGGCAACCCGACGCACTCCTTCAAGGACCGTGTCGTCGCCATCGCCGTCGAGGCCGCCCGCGCCTTCGGTTTCACCACGCTCTCCTGCTCCTCCACCGGCAACCTCGCGGGCGCCGTCGGCGCCGCGGCCGCCCGCGCGGGCTTCCGCTCGTGCGTGTTCATCCCGCACGACCTGGAGCAGGGCAAGGTCGTCATGGCCGCCATCTACGGCGGTGAACTCGTCGGCATCGAAGGCAACTACGACGACGTCAACCGCTTCTGCTCGGAGCTCATCGGCGACCCGCTGGGCGAGGGCTGGGGCTTCGTCAACGTCAACCTCCGCCCGTACTACGGCGAGGGATCCAAGACGCTCGCGTACGAGATCTGCGAGCAGCTCGGCTGGCGGCTGCCCGACCAGATCGTGATCCCGATCGCCTCGGGCTCCCAGCTCACGAAGATCGACAAGGGACTTCAGGAGCTGATCAAGCTGGGCCTGGTCGAGGACAAGCCGTACAAGATCTTCGGCGCCCAGGCCGAGGGCTGCTCGCCGGTGTCCACCGCCTTCAAGGCCGGCCAGGACGTCGTACGGCCGCAGAAGCCCAACACCATCGCCAAGTCCCTGGCGATCGGCAACCCGGCCGACGGCCCGTACGTCCTGGACATCGCCCGCCGCACCGGCGGCGCGGTCGAGGACGTCAACGACGAGCAGATCGTCGACGCGATCAAGCTGCTGGCGCGCACCGAGGGCATCTTCGCGGAGACCGCGGGCGGGGTGACCGTCGGCGTGACGAAGAAGCTCATCGAGGCCGGAGTCCTCGACCCGACCCTGACCACCGTCGTCCTGAACACGGGTGACGGCCTGAAGACGCTGGACGCCGTGGCGCCGACCACCGGGCCGACCGCGACGATCCGTCCGAGCCTCGACGCGTTCCGCGCCGCCGGCCTGGCCCGCTGAGCTCCGCCCACCACTGAAGGAAGGCACCCCACCATGAGCGTCAACGTCCGCATCCCCACCATTCTCCGTACGTACACCGGTGGCAAGGCCGAGGTCCCGGCGGAGGGCACGACCCTCTCCGAGGTGATCCAGTCCCTGGAGCAGAGCCACCCGGGGATCGCCGCGCGCGTCCTGGACGACCAGGGCAAGCTGCGCCGCTTCGTGAACGTGTACGTGAACGACGACGACGTCCGCTTCGAGCAGGGCCTGGAGACCGCCACCCCCGAGGGGGTCGGCGTCTCGATCATCCCCGCCGTCGCCGGAGGCTGATTTCGACGCTCAGTGATCGGTCCGGCCCCCTCCGCAAGAGAAGCGGAGGGGGCCGTTCTGTATGGTTGAGCGCGATACAGTATGGGAACGCCCCCTCCCCCGCGCAGGCTCAACGCCTATGAGAACGCGACAACATGGGGTCAAAGTCTTGGTGCCCTTTGCGCAGTAGATGCGCTTTGCCCGGCCCGACTTGCCCCGGAACGTGGGGAATTCATCGCTATGCGTGTTCAGCCATGCCCAGAATTCTCGTCCGATTGACCTGTTGCAGAGGGCAGTTGGGCAGATACATTCAGCCGCGGTCGACGCGTTCCGGCGCGAAAAGTGGCCCCGCGCAAGGGCCAGTAATAGGGGAGTTAGGCATGGCTCAGGGCACCGTCAAGTGGTTCAACGCGGAGAAGGGGTACGGCTTCATCGCGGTCGACGGTGGTGCGGATGTTTTCGTCCACTACAGCGCGATCCAGATGGACGGTTACCGCACCCTTGAAGAAGGTCAGCGAGTGGAGTTCGAGATCTCGCAGGGCCAGAAGGGTCCGCAGGCGGACATGGTCAAGCTCGCCGTCTGATTCCGGCGCGATCGGCCAGCGACGCACTCACGCCGAAGGGTCCGTGTCCCAGAGATGGGATACGGGCCCTTCGTGCGTTCCCGGGAGGGCGGGATCCGGGGCGGGATCCGGGGGCGACCCGTGTGCGACCCGGGGGCGGCAGAGGTGCGAACAGGTGGCGAGTCGGCAAGACAAGCTTGCACTCGCAGGGGTCGAGTGCTAATCATTGGCGTTAGCACTCTGCAAGTGAGAGTGACAACTTAAGGACCGGGTCGGTGAGGCCCGAAGAGCCGGTGGGGCAAGGAACCGCACGGCTCTCAGGCCGTCCGTCGCGGGCGCCAGCACGGTCCGGAGCAATCCACCCCAGTCCGGGAGGACCACTTCACATGGCCAAGATCATCGCGTTCAACGAGGAGGCTCGGCGCGGTCTCGAGCGCGGGATGAACCAGCTCGCCGACGCCGTCAAGGTCACCCTTGGCCCCAAGGGTCGCAACGTCGTCCTCGAGAAGAAGTGGGGCGCCCCCACGATCACCAACGATGGTGTTTCCATCGCCAAGGAGATCGAGCTCGAGGACCCGTACGAGAAGATCGGCGCCGAGCTGGTCAAGGAAGTCGCCAAGAAGACGGACGACGTCGCCGGCGACGGTACGACCACCGCGACCGTTCTCGCCCAGGCGCTCGTCCGCGAGGGCCTGCGCAATGTGGCGGCCGGCGCCAACCCGATGGCCCTCAAGCGCGGTATCGAGAAGGCCGTCGAGGCCGTCTCCGGTGCCCTGCTGGAGCAGGCCAAGGACGTGGAGACCAAGGAGCAGATCGCTTCGACCGCCTCCATCTCCGCCGCTGACACCCAGATCGGCGAGCTCATCGCCGAGGCCATGGACAAGGTCGGCAAGGAAGGCGTCATCACCGTCGAGGAGTCTCAGACCTTCGGTCTGGAGCTCGAGCTCACCGAGGGTATGCGCTTCGACAAGGGCTACATCTCGGCGTACTTCGCCACCGACATGGAGCGTATGGAGTCGTCCCTCGACGACCCGTACATCCTGATCGTCAACTCCAAGATCGGCAACGTGAAGGACCTCCTTCCGCTGCTGGAGAAGGTCATGCAGTCGGGTAAGCCGCTGCTGATCATCGCGGAGGACGTCGAGGGCGAGGCCCTGTCGACCCTGGTCGTCAACAAGATCCGTGGCACCTTCAAGTCCGTCGCCGTCAAGGCCCCGGGCTTCGGTGACCGCCGCAAGGCCATGCTCAACGACATCGCCATCCTCACCGGTGGCACGGTCATCTCCGAGGAGGTCGGCCTCAAGCTCGAGAACGCCGGCCTGGACCTGCTGGGCCGCGCCCGCAAGGTCGTCATCACCAAGGACGAGACCACCATCGTCGACGGTGCCGGTGACAGCGAGCAGGTCGCCGGTCGGGTCAACCAGATCCGTGCCGAGATCGAGAACAGCGACTCGGACTACGACCGCGAGAAGCTCCAGGAGCGCCTCGCGAAGCTGGCCGGCGGCGTGGCCGTCATCAAGGCCGGCGCCGCGACCGAGGTCGAGCTCAAGGAGCGCAAGCACCGCATCGAGGACGCGGTGCGCAACGCCAAGGCCGCCGTCGAGGAGGGCATCGTCGCCGGTGGTGGCGTGGCTCTGCTCCAGGCTTCCTCGGTGTTCGAGAAGCTCGAGCTCGAAGGCGACGAGGCGACGGGTGCGAACATCGTCAAGCTCGCGCTGGAGGCCCCGCTCAAGCAGATCGCCGTCAACGGTGGTCTCGAGGGTGGCGTCATCGTCGAGAAGGTCCGCAACCTGCCGATCGGCCACGGCCTCAACGCCGCGACCGGCGAGTACGTCGACATGATCGCCGAGGGCATCATCGACCCCGCGAAGGTGACCCGCTCTGCTCTGCAGAACGCGGCCTCTATCGCGGCGCTGTTCCTCACCACCGAGGCCGTTATCGCCGACAAGCCGGAGAAGGCCGGCGCCGCCGGCGCTCCGGGCGGCATGCCGGGCGGTGACATGGACTTCTGATCGACCCCGGCTCCGGCCACCGGTTGATCAACCGTCCTGAACGAGGGCGGCACCCCTATCCCAGGGGTGCCGCCCTCGGGTGTTTTCCGGGCCCGGCCCGAAGGAAGCCGGCCCCGGACCGCGCGCCGATAACCTGACGATGTGGAACGGACACAGCGGACCGCCGGCGCGGTCATCGGCTCGGCGGTGGGTGACGCGCTGGGAGGCCCCTTCGAGTTCGGCCCGGCGGGAGCATTCTCCGCACGGTTCTCGGCGCCCGGTGCCCACGGCGAGATGTGCGGAGGCGGCGGCTGGGATCCCGGCGAGGCCACGGACGACACGCAGATGGCCGTCCTGGTGGCGGAGTCACTGCTGGAACGAGGCGGACTGGATCTGCCCGACATCTTTGGCCGCTTCCAGCGATGGGCGGCATCCGAGCCCAAGGACATCGGCCTGCAGACCGAGGATGTCCTCACCAACGGCATGCCCTGGGACCTGGCGGCCGCCATTCACTTCCAGGTCAACCGGCGCGCTGCGGGCAACGGCTCCTTGATGCGGGCAGCCACCTCCGCGGTCTACTTCGCACGCGGCGGACAGCAGGCCACCATGGACGCCGCCCGGCGCGTCGCTGCCTTGACCCACGGAGATCGCGCCGCCTGGGAAGGCACGGCCGTCTTCCATGAGCTCGTCCGAGTCACGCTGGACGATGTCGAGCCTCTTGCCGCTCTGCCCGGGATCGTGGACCTCGTCCACCCGGACCACCGCCCGCGGTACGCCACGGTCCTCGCCGCCGACTGGCACCCCGATCAGGCCACCGAGTTCAACGGAGCCGTCTGGCCATGCCTGGGCTCCGCTGTCTGGGCCCTGCGGACCACGGCCAGTTACGAGGACGCGATACGCGCCGCGATCGATCTCGGCGGTGACACGGACACCGTCGCCGCGGTCACCGGCGGCCTCGCGGGTGCGTACTACGGGCTGGACGCGATCCCCACTCGCTGGACCGAGCCCCTGCACGTTCCGCTGCCGGGGTCCGGCGGACGGGTGCTCCAGCTGCCGCAGTTGCTCGACCTCGCGCACCGCCTCGGAGCCTGAGCCCGTCCAGCACCGGACCGGCCTCGGTCACGCCCCGGGACGTCGGCGGGTGCCGGGAACCGGGGCTTGGGGCTTTGCGTCGTCGTAGGGTGCGGCATTGGGCCGGGCTTGAGTGCGGGTGGGCGATGGTGGAGCAGGCGGGGAAGGCGATATCGGGGACGCGGGGGGCGGGGGCTCGTTGGCTGCCGCTCCGGTTCGGGGTGGGGGAGCGCGTACTCGGTGGGCTGGCCGTCGTGGTGGGCTGTCTGCTGGTCTTTCATGGCGCCGTGCCCAATGCGGTCGGCCGGCTGGGCAGTCTGCTGGAGGCCTTTCTGCCCTGGGTCGGCCTGGCCGTTCCGGTTCTGATGGGTGTGGCGTTGCTGCGCCGCTCGGTCGTCGGGCTGGCCGCGCTGCTGGTGCCCGTGGTGGCGTGGGTCAGTCTCTTCGGCGGTCTGGCTTTTTCCCGGTCCGGCTCGGAGTACGACGTCACCGCGCTTCAGCACAATGTCAGCGACGAGAATCCGGATCCGGCGGGCACAGCGAGGGAGCTGGTCAGGGCTCAGGCCGATCTCATCGCCCTGGAGGAGTTGACGCCCTCCGCCGTGCCGCTGTTCGCAGAAGTCCTGGCGTCGGACTATCCCCACCACGCGGTCATCGGAACGGTCGGGCTGTGGTCGAAGTATCCGCTCGCCGACATACGGCGGGTGGACATCAAGCCGGCCGGAATCGGGGAGGGCTGGGAGCGTGGGCTGAGGGCGACCGCCGGGACGCCTCAGGGAGATGTCGCCGTGTACGTCGCCCACCTGCCCTCGGTGCGCCTCGGGCTGAGCAAGGGGTTCGGTTCGGCCTGGCGGGACGAGAGCGCCGTGCTGCTCGGGGCGGCGATAGCCGCTGAGCCGCTGGACCGGGTGATTCTGCTCGGGGACCTCAACAGCACGGTGGACGACCGCGGTCTGTCCCCGGTCAGCTCGCAGTTGGATTCCCCGCCTTCGGGTTTCGCGTTCAGCTGGCCGGCGGCCTTTCCGCTGGCGCGGATCGACCAGATCATGACCCGGGCGGCGTCCGTCACCCACGTCTGGACGTTGCCCACGACAGGGAGCGACCACATGCCCATCGCCGCCCGCATCAGACTCTGACGCGAGACTCTGACGCGCCGGCCCGCGGCATCTGGACACGACCGGGGGACATTTGGCACGGTGTGCAGCACCGGCCCGGTAATCGAACGTGTGGCCGATATTCCTCGGGGGTCCAGCCATGCCATCCGCCCGCCTCGCACCGGACGCCGCCGCCTTCTACGCCACCCAGAGCGCCTTCTCCGACCCGGGCGCCCTCGCCCCGCTCTACGCCGACCTCCCGCGCGATCCGGCTCAACTCGCCCGCGTGGTCCGCGATCTCATGGTCCACCGCATGGAGGGCGAGCTCTTCCGCTACGCCATCCCGCAGGACCGCCTGCACAACGACGCCGAGACGCGCTACATCGACGACATCCTGCGCATCATCACCGAGCGCGACGACGCGCCGCTGGCGCGGCGGCGGGAGATGGGCGACCGCTTCGTCGGTATCTGCCGCGACTTCGCGCTGCTGTTCTGCTCGTTCCTGCGCCACGCGGGCGTTCCGGCCCGGCTGCGGTCCGGCTTCGCCGACTACTTCGGCTCGGACGGCTTCCACGCCGACCACGTGGTGACCGAGTACTGGGACGACGAGCGCGGCTGGCTGCTCGCCGATCCGCAGCTGACCGACCCGGTGATCATCGACACGTTCAGCGTGGGCTTCGACCCGATGGACGTGCCCCGCGACCGCTTCCTGGTCGCCGGCTCGGCATGGCGGGCCATCCGCGCGGGCGGGGCGGACCCGAAGACGTTCGGGCTCCAGATCCCTGAAATGGCGCTGATCGGGGAGTGGTTCGTGGCGGGCAACGTGCGGCTCGACCTCGCGGCGCTCAACAAGGCGGAGACGCTGCTGTGGGACATCTGGGGGGCGGGCGCGGACAGCGACGAGGGGATGAACGACGCGATCCGTGAGCTGTACGACGACGCATCGCTGGTGGCGGGCGACGACGTGCCCTTCGAGGCGGCGAGGAAGTTGTTCGAGGAGAACGAGGGGCTGCGGACGCCGAAGACGGTGCTGTCGCTGGCGCAGTTCAACGGTCCGAGCGAGGTCACCCTCCGGTGACAGCAGAAACCCCTTGGACAGGCTGGGACGGAAGACTCAGAGTGGCGCGCATGACTTCCCTTGTGCACCACGTAACGATCGACTGCGCCGACACCTACGCCCTCGGCAATTTCTGGGGCGAGGTGCTCGGCGCCTCCCTGGCGGATGACGACTTCCCGGGAGACCCCGAGGCACTGCTCGCGGCGGAGGGCATCACGCTGCTCTTCATCGTGGTCCCCGAGGGCAAGACGATCAAGAACAGGATCCACTTCGACATCCAGCCGCAGGACCGCACCCGCGACGAGGAGGTCGACCGCATTCTTGCCCTCGGCGCCACGCTCGTGGGCGACCTCCGCCGTCCCGACGGCGGGGGCTGGGTGACCCTGGCCGACCCGGAGGGCAACGAGTTCTGTGTGGAGCGCAGCGCGGCGGAGCGGGCGGCGGCCTGAGGTGTTGAGGAGCGGCCGCGACGGCTGACCGTCTCCGCCGCTCCTCGAACACCAACGGACTAGCCGGCCGCCTTGACCTCGGAGACGAAGGCGGACCAGGTCGCGGCCTGGAAGACGAGCGCCGGGCCGTGCGGGATCTTGGAGTCACGGACCGGCACGATGCCGGTGAGGCCGTCGGCGACCTCCAGGCAGTTGCCGCCGCTGCCGTCGCTGTACGTGGACTTCCGCCAGGACGCGGCGCCGGGGAAGTCTTGGGCGACTTCGAGGCAGTCGCCACCGCTGGCCCCGCTGTACGTCGACTTGCGCCAGGTCGCGGCGCCGGGGAAGTCCCGCGCCACTTCGAGGCAGTTGCCGCCGTCGCCGCCGCTGTAGGTGGACTTGTGCCAGGACGCGGCGCTCAGGTCGTACTCATGGCTGCTCTGCATGGGTGTAATCCTCCGCCACTGATTCCATCAGGGCCAAGGATGCTTCCGGTGACAATGCGCTGGCCCCCAGCAGATCGTAGGTCAGTTCGTACCTGGCCAACGATGCCGGATCATCTAGCAACTGGCCTGTACCCAGGCCGTCGAGGTAGGCGAGCGGGGGTGCGTCGGAGAACGCCATCAGTTTGAGCCCGCCGTCCATCGCCGCATGAGCGCCTGCCCCGAACGGCAGTACCTGCACGATGATTCGGTGTCGTCGCATCAGGCTCACGACATGACGCAGTGCCTCCGCCATCACCGCAGGTCTGCCGACCACCCGGCGCAGTACCGCCTCGTCAAGCACCATCCAAACGAGGGGCGTTGTTGGATCTTTCAGCAGACTGGCTCGATCCAGTCGTGCGGACACCAGCTCGTCGATCGCCTCTTCCGTCGCGGTCGGCTGGTACGCGCGGAAGACCGCCCTCGCATACGTCCTTGTTTGCAACAAGCCCGGAATCAGTAGCAGCGAGTACTCCTTGATCCTCGTCGCCGCTGCCTCGGCCTCCGCCGCCGCAGCGAAGTGATCCGGGTACTTCGACTTCTTCAGCGCGATGCAGTTGCGCAAGAAGAAGCCGTCCGTCTGGAAGACCTGGTCGAAGTGCGTCGCGTACTCCGGCTGCATCCTGCGGATACCCGCTTCGAGCTGGCCGATGAACGAGCCGCTGACGAACAGCGGCCCGCCCAACTCGCCCTGCGACATACCCGCTTCGTCGCGCTTGTGTCGGAGCTCGGCGCCGAGCATGGCACGCGGGGAGGCGGACGGGTCGAGGGGCTTCGGAGGCATAGGGACTCCCGGTGGGACATGTCGCGATGTTGTGCTGCCGTCACTGTTCAGCCTAGCGACGGTTGACCACTCTGTGTGGCGAACGTGAATACTCAGAGTGGAGGTAGAAACCCATGGTGATGAACGAAGCGAGCGAGCAGCGACGCCCGGCGGCGGAAAACGTACGGGCGGCGGAGGAGACGGTGGCGGTTTTGCGGGCCGGGCTGGGGGTGGTGGGGGTGGTGTTGCCGTCGTTGCGGATCGATCCGGTGTCGTCCGCGGGCAACGAGCCCACCCCGCTGATCGACCTCGGCCGCTGCAACCTCGACACGGCGCGGCGGCTCATCGCCGTACTGCAAGAGGTGCGGCGATGAGCGCGTACGAGTACGTCCCCGAGCTGGGTTCGTACGCCGTCGACTCCCGGGACGGGCGGGTGGGACGGGTGATGGGCTTTGAAGGAACGTATGTCCAGCTGCGCCCGCCGGGGGGCGGGGTGGAGTGGGACTGTCCGCCGGAGTGCGTCCGGCAGGCATCCCCGGGGGAGGTTCTCCGGGCGAGGGTGAAGGAGTTGAACCGCGAGCGGCGGCTGCCGTGAGCGGCGGCGGGCCGGCGGCGGACGGGGGACGGGCCGGCCTGCCGGGGTAACCCGGTGGGGGTATCGTCGGCACCGGATACGGCTGGACTCTTCCAGGAGGGACGACGGCAGTGGCGGGCAGCAGCAGGCACACATGCCGACCGGGCGCGGCCCGGTGGCTGACTTTGTGCGCCGTCCTGTTCGGCCTGTTCCTCATGCACGGTTCCCCGGCCTCCGCCGCCACGGGCTGTCACGGCTCCACGCCCGCGTCGCAGACCACGCACGCGTCGCAGACCACGCACGCGGACACGGCCGAGGCGTCCTCGGCTTCCTTGCCGCACTCGACGGGGGCGGCCACGCATTCCGCCGCCTCGGCCCATGCCGTCGGCGCGCACGGGACGAGCGGGGCGACGTGCGTGGCCACGCCCGTACGGGACCGGCTTCCGCTTCCCGCGGCGGGCCTGCTCGCCGTCGCCTCGCTTGCCGCTGTGGCCGCTTGGGCTCTGCCCCGCCGGCCGTCGGGTGCTCTGACCACCGGGCGGCGGGGGCCGCCGATATACGGGCGAGGTCTGCTGCTCCAGGTGTGTACGACGCGGACGTGACAGGCACTTCCCGCCAATCCCGGCTCTCCGGCCGGGCTTGGCACATGTGCCCTGTTTCTGCCGCGCGCGCCCTCGCTCACCGCTGTGGCGTGCCCACACCGGAAAGACCCTGACATGTCTGTTTCCCTGCGTTCCCCTGCTCGTCGTCGTGCTCTCGCGGCGGTCGGCACCACCGCCGTTCTGGCCCTGGGGCTTGCTGCCTGCGGCCCCGATTCCAAGGACGCGGCCATGCCCGGCATGGGCCACGGCGGCGGTTCCTCCGCGTCGGCGTCCGGCACGTTCAACAACGCGGACGTGACGTTCGCGCAGATGATGATTCCGCACCACCAGCAGGCCGTGGACATGGCCGAACTGGCCGACGGCCGGGCCTCCGACCCGGAGCTCAAGGTCCTGGCCACGGACATCGAGAAGGCTCAGAGCCCGGAGATCAACACCATGCGGGACTGGCTGAAGTCCTGGGGCAAGCCCGCCTCGCCGTCGGCGGACGGCGGCACGCCGGCCATGGACCACGGCGGCAGCTCCACCAATGGCTCAGCCATGCCCGGCATGATGTCCGAAACGGATATGGCCGGCCTCAAAGCCGCCGAGGGCAAGGACTTCGACCGGAAGTTCACCCAGATGATGATCGGTCACCACGAGGGCGCGATCACCATGGCCCAGGCCCTCCAGAACCAAGGCCGCAACGCCGATGCCAAGAAGCTCGCGGGCGCGGTCGAGACGGCGCAGAAGGCCGAGATCGAGAAGATGAACAAGATCCTCGACCGGCTCTGACCTCTGCCTCACCAGCGCCGTTCCGGGCTCTTCCGAAGAGGGCCCGGAACGGCGGGTCGCCCTTGATGATCCGCCGGCGAGAAAGGGTCAGGCTCCATGAGCGCCGTACTGAGCGCCGTACCGGACGCCGTGCTGCCCGCCGTACTGCACGCGCTGTCGATCACCGGATCCATGACCTGGGAGATCACCTGGGCTCTGATCCTGGGCTTCGCCCTCTCGGCCGTGGTGCAAGCGGTGGTACGGAAATCCACGGTCGTCTCGCTCCTCGGTGACGACCGGCCCCGCACCCTTGTCGTCGCCGCCGGTCTGGGCGCGGCCTCCTCCTCCTGTTCGTACGCCGCCGTCGCGCTGGCTCGTTCGCTCTTCCGCAAGGGGGCGAACTTCACCGCCGCGATGGCCTTCGAGATCGCCTCGACCAACCTGGTGGTCGAGCTCGGCGTGATCCTGGCCCTGCTGATGGGCTGGCAGTTCACCGTGGCGGAATTCGTCGGCGGCCCCATCATGATCATCGTCCTCGCGGTGCTGTTCCGCCTGTTCCTGCGGGACACACTGCTGCGGCGGGCGCGCGAGCAGGCCGAGCGCGGGCTCGCCGGATCGATGGAGGGCCACGCGGCGATGGACATGTCCATCCGTCGCGAAGGCCCTTTCGCTCGCCGTCTGCTGTCGCGGGAGGGGCTCACGGCGACGTCACACGTCTTCGTCATGGAGTGGGCGGCGATCCTGCGGGACCTGGTGGTCGGCCTGCTGATCGCCGGGGCCATCGCCGCCTGGGTGCCCGACTCCTTCTGGCGCACCTTCTTCTTTGACGGCCATCCTCTGGCGTCCAAGCTGTGGGGCCCGGTCATCGGGCCGCTGGTGGCCATCGCCTCGTTCGTCTGCTCCATCGGCAATGTGCCGCTGGCCGTGGTGCTGTGGAAGGGCGGTATCAGCTTCGGCGGAGTCGTGGCGTTCATCTTCGCCGACCTGCTGATCCTGCCGATCCTCAACATCTACCGGAAGTACTACGGCGCGAAGATGGCCGCTTTCCTGCTCGGCACCTTCTACGTGGCCATGGTCATCGCCGGGTACATCGTGGAGTTCGCCTTCGGCGGCCTGGGGCTGATCCCCGACCAGGCCGACGCGAAGATCCCGATGGAGGGCGTGCGCTGGAACTACACGACCTTTCTCAACATCGTCTTCCTCCTGTTGGCCGCGGCTCTGTTGGTGCGTTTCTGGCGTACCGGCGGGGCGGGGATGTTCCGCACGATGGGCGGCTCACCCGATACCGGCCCAGCCGCGCACCAGGACGATCACCGATGACCGCCGCCGTGTGCCACCCGGGCGGTCAGGCCCGCGCCGGTTCCTGCTGCGGAGCTGTCGGGTCCGGGGCCGACTCCGGGTCCGGTGTCGCGTCCGGGGCCGGGTTCGTTCCCAGCGGCAGGGGCGTCGTCGGGTCCGTGTTCACGTTCAGCTCCGCCAGCATCGTCTTCGTGAAGCCGAAGTAGTACGTGGCGACGAAGCCCGCTATGTAGCCGACGAGCAGGCCGCCCGCGTAGATCGCGATCATTTCGCCGAGGCCCTTGTTGCCGTCGAGCAGGGGGAACAGCGCCCAGCCGGACGGGCCGATCGCCGTCGAACCCACCGCGCCGCCGAGCTGGTTGAACAGGCCGACGAAGCCGCCGCCGAACGCGCCGCCGACGCAGGCCGTGACGAAGGGGCGGCCCAGGGGGAGCGAGACGCCGTAGATCAGCGGTTCGCCGACGCCCAGGAAACCGGCCGGGAGGGCGGACTTGATGGTCCTGCGGATCGAGCCGTTGCGGGGGAGGCGGGAGTAGACCGCCGCCGCGGCGCCGACCTGGCCCGCGCCCGCCATCGCCAGGATGGGGAGGAGGACGGTGTAGCCCTGCTGCTCGATCAGGGTCGTGTGGATGGGGATCAGCGCCTGGTGCAGGCCGAGCATCACCAGCGGCAGGAACAGCCCGCCGAGGACGAAGCCCGCGCCGGAACCGCCGTTCGCGAGGAGCCAGTTGGCGAAGTCGCCGATGGCCGTCGAGACCTCACCGGCGACGTACATCAGGCCGAAGAGGGTGACCAGACCGGAGACGAGGACGGTCAGCGTGGGGGTGACCAGGACGTCCAGGGCCTCCGGAACCCACCTGCGGCACCACTTTTCCACGTACACGGCGAGGACCGCCGCGCCGAGCGCGCCCAGCACACCGCCCTGGCCGGGGGAGAGCTTCTGGCCGAAGGCGTCGATGTTCGCGACGCCCGGGAAGACGATGATCGCGGCGACCGCGCCGCCCAGGATCGGCGTACCGCCGAACTCCTTCGCCGTGTTGTAGCCGACGAAGACGGCGATCAGCGACATGAAGCCGGACGCCAGCGCGGCGAGGGCGGGGACGAGGGCGGGCAGCCAGTGGAGGTTCGTCAGCAGGCCGTTGAGGCCGGCGATGATGCCGCAGCCGATGAGGGCGGGGATCAGCGGGACGAAGATGTTGGCGATGCGGCGCAGGAAGAGCTTGAACGGGGTGGCGTTCCTGGCCTTCCGCGCCGCCCTGAGGGCGGCGCCTTGGGCGGCCAGTTCGTCGGCGGTGCCGGTCTTGGGGGGCTCGGGAGTGGGCGCCGGGGCGGCGGCCCGTTCCGCCTCCACCAGGGATTCGAGCTCCGGGGTGACCCGGGCGACCGTGCCCGGGCCGAGGACGATCTGATACGTCTCGTCCTCGACCACGCCCAGGACGGCGGGGAGCGCCTTCAGGGCCTCGTCCTGGACCAGCGAACGGTCGTGCAGACCGAGGCGGAGCCGGGTCATGCAGTGCGCGATGGACGTGATGTTTCCGGCGCCCCCGACGAGCGGGAGGATCGCTTCGGCTGTGGCGCGGTTCTTGTCTGTTGGTGCCATGGTGCGTGGTGCCTTGCTGTGCGAGGGGTGGGGCGGGGCGTTCAATCAGCGGTGTCTGTGCCTGCGGCTGTGCCTGTGTTGGGGCCGGTGTCTGTGGCTGTGCCTGTGCCTGCGGCCTTGAGCGCGGCGCGCAGGTGGCCGTCGGAGTCGGAGAGGAGCGAGGCGGCGGTGGGTCCGTCGACGTCGCCGAGGATGGCGAGGATGGCGTTCTTCACCTCCCCGTCGGTGGCGGCGAGGGCGGCCTCGATCTCGGCGTCTGACGCGCCGGTGGCGAGCGAGACGATCCGGCGGGAGCGGGCGCGCAGCTTCTCGTTGGAGGCGCGGACGTCGACCATCAGGTTTCCGTACGTCTTGCCGAGCCGGATCATGGTGATCGTCGAGATCATGTTGAGCACGAGCTTCTGTGCCGTACCGGCCTTGAGGCGGGTGGAGCCGGTGAGCAGCTCGGGGCCGACGACGACCTCGATGCCGTGCTCGGCCGCCGCGGCCAGCGCGCTGTCCGCGTTGCAGGAGAGGCCGATGGTGAGCGCGCCGAGCCCGCGGGCGTGCTCGACCGCGCCGATCGCGTACGGGGTGCGGCCGGAGGCGGAGATGCCGACGACCGTGTCGAGCGCGGTGAGCTTCATCGCGTCCAGGTCGGCGGCGGCCAGCTCCTTGGAGTCCTCCGCGCCCTCGACGGCCGTCACCATGGCGCCGGGTCCGCCCGCGATGAGGCCGACGACCTCGGCGGGGTCGGTGTTGAAGGTGGGCGGGCACTCGCTGGCGTCCAGCACGCCGAGCCGGCCCGCCGTACCCGCGCCCGCGTAGATCAGCCGGCCGCCGCGGGCGGCCCGGGCTGCGGTGGCATCGATGGCGGCGGCGATGCGGGGGAGCTGGGCGGCGACGGCGGCGGGGACGGTGGCGTCCTCGCCGTTCATGATCCGGGCGATGTCCAGGGTGGGCAGCTGGTCGATCTCGGCCAGCTCGGGGCGGAAGGCCTCGGTGGTGAGGGTGTCGAGCTGCGCGCGGAGTTCGCCGTAGTGCGAGGTCGCGGCGTCGGCGGGCGTGGAGGTCATGAAGAAGCGGCTCTTTCTTCTACGGGTACGGGGCGGGGCGCGGGTGGGCGCGGGTGCCGGGTGCCTGGGGCGCGGGTGCCGGTGGGCGTGGCTGCCGGTGGTGCGGACGGGGCCTGCCGGTCAGCGGGTGCTGCGGGGGCTGTGGCGGTGCGCGAGGGCTTCGTACGACGCGGAGAGGGCCGGGGCGGCCGTCTCGTACGTGCGCTGGGCGACACCTATGAACAGGCAGTCGACGACCAGCAGCTGGCTCGTACGGCTCGACATGGCGGCCGGGCGCAGCTCGCTCTCGCGGGCGGTGGAGGTCGTCAGCACATGGTCGGCGTACTGGGACACGGGACCGTCGGGCCGGCCGGTGATCGCGACCGTCGTCGCACCGCGGTCGAAGGCGACGCGGAGGGGCTCGATGACATCGCCGGTGGAGCCGGAGTGGGTGATCGCGATGGCCACATCGCCGGCGCGCAGCTGCACGGCGTTGGTGACGGCGAGGTGCGGATCGTTGTGGGCGTGGGCGATCAGGCCGATACGCAGCAGCTTCTGGGCGAGGTCCATCCCGACGAGGGCGGACGCGCCGACGCCGTAGATGTCGATCCTGCGGGCGGCGGCTGCCGCGGCGACGACGGCGCCGAGCTGGACGGTGTCGAGCGCGGCGGCCGTGTCGGCGAGGGTCTGCTGCTCGTCGTAGGCGAGCTTGGCGACGACGTCCGCGATGGGGTCGTCGACCGCTATGTCGGCCGTGACGGCGGGGGCGCGGCCGGACTGCTGCTGGGCGGCGAGACCGGCGAGGGCGAGGCGGAGATCGCGGTAGCCGGGGTAGCCGAGGAGCCGGGCGGTACGGACCACGGTGGCCTCGCTCGTACCGGTCAGCCCGGCGAGACCGGTGACCGTGAGGGCGGCGCAGCCGGCCGGGTCGCCGGCCACGGCTTCGGCGACCAGCTGCATGGAGCGGGTCATGGACGGCGCGAGGGTCCGCACCTTGGCGGCGAGGGCGGCGGGCGCGGGCGGGGTAACACCGCTGAAACTTTCCTTCACGTCTTGGGTCACCTCTGAAAGATATTTTCGAAATTGGCTGGTAGTCAACCCCCCCTGTTTCGGTCCGGCTCACGACCGTGTGCCCGGCGAACGGGTGACAATGGCTTGATGGACGACGCGAACCCAGATATGAATCCCGCTGCGGATCCCGATACGGATCCCGGTGCTCAGCCGGACGTGAACGCCGAGGTGAACCCTTTGGAGCAGGCGCTGCACGCCGCCCGAGCCCTGGTGCTGGCCGACCTCGCCGCGAGTGATGTCGCCCGCGCGGACGTCGTGTCCCTGGTCGAGGAGTCGGTCTCGCACCGCCGCTGGTGGGTCGAGCAGTGGCCGGAAGGCGCCACGTACGTGGCCGGGCTGGTCGCCCAGGATGTCCAGGACGCACTGTTGGAGCGGTACGGACGCTGGCCGCTCTGCCCGGTCTGCGAGGAGGCCGAGCCGCACGCGCTCGACGTGGAACCGGAGCTGGGGCCCGATCCGCACTGGGTGTGCGTGAAGGCGGCAGTGGCGGTCGCGGCGGTGGGCGCGCTGGGCGCGACGGGTCAGGCGGGGCCGGCGGGCCGGGCGGGGACTTCGTGACGGTCTACATCGACCCGCCCACCTGGCCGGGCCATGGACGTCTGTGGTCGCACCTGGTCAGCGACGTCTCGTTCGACGAACTGCACGCCTTCGCCGCGTCCATCGGCTGCCCGCCGCGCGCCTTCGAACGGGACCACTACGACGTCCCGTCGCGGCACTACGAGGACGCGGTGCGCGCGGGCGCGGTGGAGATCGGCTCCAAGGAACTCGTACGCAGGATCACGGAGGCGGGCCTACGCCGCCCAAAGGGCCGCCCGGCCGCCTAGGCCCTGTCCGGTCGCACCTAGCGGCCGGCCGTTGTGCTGTAGACGGCGAGCGCGAGTACGGCGATCACGCAGGCGATGATCACCCAGGAAGTGAAGCTCGTATGCCTCCTGCCGCGCCCCGACCGCGCGGGCTTCCCGGATCTCCCGGATCTCCCGGACCGCGCGGGCTTTCCGGATCGGCGGGACGCCGCGGCAGGTGTTACGTCGGCCGTCGTTTCGGCGAGCAGTCGGCGGCAGGTGGCGGCGAGTTCACCCGTACCGGCGGAGAGTGGCACCACAGCCTCCGAACGCGCCGGGGCGGTGGTGCCGCCGTCCAGGATGCGTCCCGCGCGGACGAGGATCTCGCCCTGGCCGCCCGCGGGGGCCAGACTGATCCAGCGCTGCACGTGCTCGCCCCGGATGACCACACCCCCGGACCGTTCCCGGTACACGGTGTGCTCCCGCCAGAGCAGCCCCGCCAAACCCCCTGCGATGTCCCTGAGTTGTGCACCCACGGCCCCCACCCCCCACCCCTTCGCCATGCGGCGAATCAAACAAACATCGCACTCTAGCGCCGTGGCCCCTGGCTGGGGTTCGGGGGGCTGGGGGTCGGCCCGGTCTGACGACTCAGGAGTGACAGAGCAGGTCGACGACGACGGCCTCGGCGTCGAGGCCGTCGAGATAGCGGTTGGCTTGTTCCCAGTGGCCGTCTGTGTCCGCGTCCATCCACGAGCCGTCAAGGGTGACCAGGGCGAAGCCGGGCACGGCGCACCGGACCGCCCACAGCCGGGCTTCCTCGTGTTCCTGCGCGAAGTAGGCGAGCGGGTCGTTGAGCAGGAACGACGTGCCAAAGTGCGGGTCTCCCGCGACGGCCCGCTGAGCCACGTCCTGCACCAGCGGCTGGACCAGATGATCCTTCCTGGCGTCTGCCAGGGAGTACCTTTCAGGATCGGCCTCGTGGCGAGCATGGAAGTCGGTGAGCGGGCGGGCCGGCGGGTGTATCGCGGTCAGCTCGGTCCAAGCGGCGAGCCGGGCGTCATGCGCGCGCGCCGCTCGTTTCCGCATACCGTCGAAGTCGAGCAGACCCCGAGGCCCGCCGTAGCATTCCAGCGGCCCGAGGGCATCGAGCTTGGCCTTCCTGCGCGGCACGGTTGAGGCCGTGACGAGCCTGCGGTCGCCGTCGTGCGGAGGCAACACGAGGTAGGCGTTGCCCGCGCTGGAGTGGATGGCCCACCAGTCCCAGTGGCCGACCGGATTCCATTCCTCGGTGAGGTCGGCGTTGTAGGGCGCCATGGCGGCAGCTATCGCCTGTGGAACCTTCCGAGGCGCGGTCGGCGGCAGGCACACAGTGGCGAAGAACTTGGTCATGCGCGGGAGCGTAAGCCCCGGGATGTGTCCGCCCGCGTGACTTTCACCTCGTCGGATCGCTGTCCCGGCCTGGGGCCACCCGCCCGCCGGCGCAAAGGCTCACGCGGCGGACGGCCACCCGGCTTCGACAAGCAGCGCTACAAGAAACGCAACACCGTCGAGCGGGCCATCAACAAGCTGCGACCAGACAGGACCTAGTCGATGTCCATGAAGTCGGGGGCGTCCGGGCCCGTCAGGTCGTCCTCGCCTCGGGTCATGGGTGTGTCGGGCGGTGCGTCCTGCATCTCGATGTCGCTGACCGGGTCGACTTCACCTTCGACCACGCCCGGGCCCGGGTCGTAGTTGGGGTTCGGGATGTAGCCCTGGGGGCCGTCCGTCCACGCGCCCCTGATGTATTTCGGGTCGATCCCGCCGGGGAAGGCGATCTCCTCCTGGTCCGGGTAAGGAGACTGGTCTCCATAGGTGGCGTTGACATCGATTCCGCTGGTGGGCGTCCGGATGTCATAGGTGTACTTCGCACCCCAACTCAAGGCGAGGTTGCCCGAAGTCGAGGTGGAGACGTATATCGCGGGCTGGTTGGTCAGTACGTAGTTGTCCAGGTCCGCGTTGTAGTCGTTCTTGGGCTGGAAGCCCTGCTCGAAGATTTCCGAGGGGTCGCGGTTGTCCGAGCGGAAGAGGGGCTCGTTCGTGGTGCGGTAGACGGCGTAGTCCGGGATGCCGTCCCAGTTGACCTCGGGGTTGGCGGCGATCTCGCGGTGGTCGTCCTCGGTGGGGCAGTTGTCCGGGCTCGTCATCTCCGTGTCGGAGTCCGGATTTTCCGGCTCGGGCCGGGTGTCCTCCGACATGGTGTCGTCGAACGCGTCCCGCGCCGCGTCCTCGGCTTCTCGGTACGTGTCGTAGCCGGGGAGGGAAAGCCGGGACATCGCGTCGATCAGCTCGGCTATGCCGCCGTCCCCGTCGTCTTCGGGCGCGGCGATGAAGGTGTGACTACTGACCGTGGCGTAGCTGTAGCTGGAGCTGGCGCGGACGGTGCCGGCGGCCGTTGGCGTCTTCACCGTGGTGGAGAAGGACGCCTTCGTGGCGATGGGCCGCTGGGAGAACAGCTGCGAAGCCAGTCCCTTACCGTCGCCGCACTTGTCCTTCTCGTCGTCGTCCTTGTCGTCGCCCTTGTCCTTGTCGTCCTTCTTGTCGTCGTTCCCGCCGGTGGAGCTGCCGCCGCTGCTGCTACTACCGGAACTGCCGCTGGCTCCGCCGGAACTGCCGCCGCTGCTACCGCCGGTGCTGCTTCCGCCGCTCGCCCCGCCGGAGCTGCCGCCGGAGATCCCGCCCGAGATTCCTCCGGAAATTCCTCCGGAGATCCCGCCGCTGCTTCCGCCACTCGCTCCGCCGGAGCTTCCGCCGCTGCTGCTACCGCCGGAGGAACTACCGCCGGAGCTGCTTCCGCCGCTGGAGCTGCCACCGCTGCTGCTGCCACCGCTGCTGCCGCCGGAACTGCCGCCGCTGCTACCTCCAGAGCTGCCGCCGGAACTGCCGCCGGAACTGCCGCCGGAACTGCCGCCGGAGCTGCCGCCGCTCGCTCCGCCGGAGCTTCCGCCGCTGCTGCTACCGCCGGAGGAATTGCCACCGGAAGAGCTACCGCCGGAAGAGTTGCCACCGGAAGAGCCGCCCGAGGCGCCGCCCACGGCAGCCGTGTCATCGTCGTCGTCGTTCCCGCCGGTGGAGCTTCCGCCGCTGCTGCCGCCGGAACTGCCGCTCGCTCCGCCGGAGTTACCGCCGCTGCTGTTGCCGCCCGAGGCGTTACCGCCGGAGTTACCGCTTCCGCCGGAGGAGCCGCCCGAGGCGCCGCCCACGGCGGCCGTGTCATCGTCGTCGTCGTTCCCGCCGGTCGAGTTCCCACCGTTGGAGCTGCCACCGCTGGAACTTCCGCCTGTGGAGTTACCGCCGCTGTCGCTGCTGCCGCCGGCCCCACCGGAACCGCCACTCGCCCCACCCGAAGGGTCGCCGCCCGACGAATTACCGCCGTTGCTACCGCCGCTGCTGCCGCCGCTCGTCCCGCCGGAGCTGCCGCCGCTCGAACCAGTCCCGCCGCTCCAACCGGCGTCACCGCCATTGGAGTTCCCGCCGTTGGAGCCTCCGCCGTTCGCCCCGGTGCCACCAGCGGAACCGTTTCCGCCACCGCCACCGCCACCACCGCCACTACCACCACCGGTACTGCCGCCGCCGTCGCCACCCTCTCCGGCGACAACCGTGGTGCACGTGCTGCCGGTCACGCTGCAGATCGCGGAGTGCAGTTCGGCGGAGATCCGGGGACCGATGCCGGCCAGGGATATCGTCCCGATGATCGCCACCACCATGGCGATGAGTCCCAGGTATTCGACCGCTGTCTGACCGCGGTCGCGGCGCCACTTGATCAGGTGCGGCAGCGACGGAAGCGTGAGACGGGACAGCAGTCCGCCGGTCGGCGGTGCCGGGGGCAGCCGGAGGTACTGCGGAAGCTCGAACCACGCGCGGCTGTGCCTGCCGGCGATCAGCGTCAACACCGCGCAGGGAAGCAGCATTTGGCTGAAGCCGCGCCCGGAGCCGATGTACAGGTTGACCAGGCTGCCGAGCAGGAGTCCCAGCGGTAAGGCGAGCAGGCCGAACCACACCCCCCTGCCACCGGTCCGTATGAGCTGGGCGAGCACCAGGCCCAGGATGCCGGGCGCGAGCGCGTACAGAGCCAGCAGGAACAGTCCGGGGGTCATGGGGCCCCGGCCGAGCATGGATATGAGAAGGCTGAGGCCGCCCGTCACCGTAATGGCGAACATCAGGTGCAGCAGGATCCGCGCCGCGCCGAGTGTGCGCGGCAGCTCCCGTAGGTCACCCCGCGCTCCGGCGCCTTGCAGGGTCAAGACGTCTGACTCGGACACAGGGAAGCCCCTTACGAGTTGGTACCGGCAGTCCGCCGACGGCGTTGAGCCACCGCTCCCCCGAGCGTGAGAAGCCTAGGTACGGACAGGCCCAGCCGAAAGGGCCCCAGGGCCTACTCGGGGGCCCAACCACGCGATGAACCATGCTGGGCCCCGGGGCAGTTCGCCCCGTCCCTTCGCTCGCTCTTTCAGAGGGAGCGAAGCCAGCGCTCGTGCGCCTCTTTCTGCGCGTCCACGGTGGTGACGGCCGACGGCGGGGCGTCGTCGAAGAGGTTCACCATGGCGTCGCGCCGACCCGGCGTTCCGTGCCGCAGCAGATAGGCACGGCTGCTTCCGGAGCCCCGGAGCATGCCGCTCTGGGCGACGTCGGGGCGCGCCGCGTTGAGCGCCAGCAGCCAGCGCTCGCCTTCCAGTTCACGTCGTACGGTGTCCAGCGCCGCCACCAGGTCGTGACCCTGCGCCTCAACCGCTCCCCAGGGGCCGTCCGCCCTGACCGTGTACGACTCCGCGCGCGCGTCGACCGCCCAGGTCAGCGTGGCGACGGCGCGTTCCTCTCCACGGACCGCCGTTACGTCGTCGCGGTGTCCGAGCACGTTCTCGTCACTCATCGGTCGTCTCCTTCGCGGGCCGGTGGCCCTGGCGGACAGCCTTCAGGTCCCGGCCGAGGGGAGCCGATATTAGCCGCGCCCCGTCGTGGCGGTTCCGCCGGAAGCGATCCCGTCCGACGCGATTCCGTTCGACGTGATTCCGTCCGGCGCGATTCCGTTCGACGGGATCCTGTCAGACGCGCTGTCGATGGACGTGGTCTGGAGCGAGCCCGTGACGATCCGGGTGTCGGCCCTGCGGTGGTAGCGCAGCGACAGGACGGTCAGGCCGATCGCGGCCACCGCCATCGCCGCGCCCGCCCATGCCGTCGAGGCGAAGCCGAAGTCCGCGTCGATCGCCGCGCCGCCGAGCCAGGGGCCGCCCGTGTTGCCCAGGTTGAAGGCGGCGGTGGTGGTGGCGCCGGCGAGGGTGGGGGCCGCGGCGGCGATGTTGAACATACGGGCGTTGAGCGCCGGAGCCGTATAGAAGGTCGAGACGCCGAGGAGGAAGGTCAGGATGATGACGGCGACGGGGTTCGAGGCGGTGAGCGCCAGGGCGACCAGCAGGACCGTCGACGCGGTGATTCCGCTGATCATGACGCCGAAGAGGTGCGCGTCCGCGTACCGGCCGCCGATCGCCGTACCGACGAGCGCGCCGACGCCGAAGAGCGCGAGCACGGTCGGCACCCAGCCGCTGTCCAGGCCCGCCACCTCGGTCAGCAGCGGGGCGAGGTAGGAGAACGCGCAGAAGACGCTGCCCGCGGCGAACGCGGTGATGGCGATGGCGAGCCAGACCTGACGGTCGCGGTAGATGGTCAGCTCCCGCTTGAGCTGCGGCTTCTCGGCGGGGAGCGGGATGCGTGGGATCAGCGTCAGCACGCCGATCAGCGCGATGGCGGAGGCCGCGCCGACCGCCCAGAACGCCGAGCGCCAGCCGAGGTGTTCGCCGAGGAACGCGCCGGCCGGGACGCCGAGTACGTTCGCGATGGAGAGCCCGCCGATCATCACGGCCATGGCGCGGGCGCGTGCGTTGAGCGGGACCATGGCGATGGCGACGGCCGCGCCGACCGCCCAGAATCCGGCGCAGGCGAAGGCGCTGATGACGCGGGACGCGAAGAGCACCTCGTACGTCGGGGCGAGCGCGCCCGCCACCTGGCCGACGCCGAAGACCGAGATCAGCGTGATCAGGGTGGTACGGCGGGGCAGCCGCAGGGTGGCCACGGCGAGCAGCGGGGCGCCGACCACCATGCCGATCGCGAACGCGGAGATGAGGAGTCCGGCCGTCGGGATGGACACGTCCATGTCGTCGGCGAGGGCCGGCAGCAGACCGGAGAGCATGAACTCACTCGTGCCGAGCGCGAAGACCGAGAGGCCCAGGATGTAGACGGCGAGCGGCATTCCGGCGCGGACGGGTGCGCTTCGATCGGCGGAGTCTGGCATGACAGGTGCCAACGTGCGGGTCAGGCGTTACATTCCCGGCTCCGGTGTGCTGTGCGTCTCGCCCGTGGCGGGTTCGTGGCGGGTTCGGCGGCGGGTTCGGTGGTGCGTTCGCGGCGGGTTCGGCGGCGCCGGCTCGGGCGGCTCAGGCGGTGAGTGTGCGCAGCTCGGCCGCCAGGTTCTCGCGGGCGCGCGCCTCCCACTCCGCCAGGCCGTGCGGGGTACGGAACAGGCTCGGCAGGGCGAGCAGTTGCTCCAGTACGGCGGCCCGGCCGGTGCGGAAGGCGTCGTCCGGGACGAAGCCGTACTCCTCCCGTACGGCTGCCGCGTAGGCGGCGTACGCGGCGGGGGCCCCGGCCAGGACGGCGAGGTCGGCGTCGCACAGGACGGCGCCGTTCCGGTCGCCGGGCTCGGCGGCGTGGCTGGTGGTGAGCCGGACGAGCCGGGCGACCTCGTGCGTACGGTCCTGGTTCAGACCGGCCTCGGGAAGGGCGACTTCGGCGAGGCGGGCGGAGCGTTCCTCGTTCTCGGAGCGGTCGGGGCGGTAGACGGCGTCGTGGAACCAGGCGGCGAGGCGGACAAGATCGGGGTCGTCCGCGTACGCGGCGAGCGTGTCGATGTGGTCCAGGACGGCGAGCAGGTGATCCGTGGTGTGGTACCGCCGCTGCGGCTCGGCCCAGCGGGCGAGGAGGCGGTCGGCGTAGTCGTACGGGTCTGCGTAGTCGTGCGGGTCGGCGTGCGGGTCGGTGTGCGCGGCTCCGTCGCGGAGAGCGAGGAGCGCCGTCGCGAAACGGCCGCGGAGATCGGGGTCGGAGTCGGGCATGGGACGACGATAGAGCGGGGCCCCGGAACGGAGGGGTTCCGGGGCCCGGCGCGTATCCGATGCGTATCCGGCACGTGTTCGGTGGGACAGGGCTCAGGAGGCCTTGAAGCCGCGCAGTCGCAGCGAGTTGCCGACGACGAAGACCGACGAGAAGGCCATGGCCGCGCCCGCGATCATCGGGTTCAGCAGCCCGGCCGCGGCGAGGGGCAGCGCGGCCACGTTGTAGGCGAAGGCCCAGAACAGGTTCGTACGGATGGTGCCGAGGGTGCGCCGCGCGAGGCGGATGGCGTCCGCGGCGACGCGGAGGTCACCCCGTACGAGCGTGAGGTCGCCGGCCTCGATGGCGGCGTCCGTGCCGGTGCCCATGGCGAGGCCCAGGTCCGCCTGGGCGAGTGCGGCGGCGTCGTTCACGCCGTCGCCGACCATGGCGACGGACCTGCCCTCGGCCTGGAGCTTCTTGATGACCTCGACCTTGTCCTCGGGCATGACCTCCGCGATGACCTGATCGATGCCGACCTCGGCGGCGACGGACTCCGCGACGGCCTTGTTGTCGCCGGTGAGCAGGATGGGAGTGAGGTTCAGGGCGCGCAGCCGGCGTATCGCTTCCGCGCTGGTCTCCTTCACCGCGTCGGCGACTTCGATCACGGCCCGTGCCTCGCCGTCCCAGGCCACGGCGATTGCCGTACGGCCCGCCGCCTCGGCGGACCGCCTGGCCAGGTCCAGCGGCTCGGGAAGGTGGATCTCCCACTCCGCGAGCAGCTTCGGCCGGCCGACGAGGACGGCGTGGCCCTCGACCACCCCCTGGACGCCGAGTCCGGGGATGTTCGCGAAGTCCTCGGGGACGGGCAGCGTACCGACGCGCTCGGCGGCGCCGTCCGCGACAGCGCGGGCGATGGGGTGCTCGGAGGCGTGCTCCAACGCGCCCGCCAGCCGCAGGACCTCGGACTCCTCGGTGTGCTCGGCGGTGTGGGTGGCGAGGAGGGTCATCCGGCCGGTGGTGACGGTGCCGGTCTTGTCGAGGACGATCGTGTCGGCGCGGCGGGTGGATTCCAGGACCTCGGGCCCCTTGATGAGGATGCCGAGCTGCGCGCCGCGTCCGGTGCCGACCATGAGCGCGGTCGGGGTGGCCAGACCGAGGGCGCAGGGGCAGGCGATGATCAGTACGGCCACGGCGGCCGTGAAGGCGGCCGTCAGGCCGCCGCCGGTGGCGAGCCAGAAGCCGAGCGTGGCGAGCGAGAGGACCATCACGACCGGTACGAACACGGCGGAGATCCTGTCGGCGAGCCGCTGGGCCGCGGCCTTGCCGTTCTGCGCGTCCTCCACCATGCGGGCCATGCGGGCGAGCTGGGTGTCGGAGCCGATGCGGGTGGCTTCGACGACGAGCCGGCCGCCCGCGTTGAGCGTGGCGCCGGTCACGCCGTCGCCGACGGAGACCTCCACGGGGACGGACTCTCCGGTGAGCATCGACGCGTCGATGGCGGAGGAGCCTTCGACGACGGTGCCGTCCGTGGCGATCTTCTCTCCGGGCCGTACGAGGAAACGGTCGCCGACCCGCAGCTGCGAGGTGGGGAGCGGGACCTCGCGTCCGTCCCGGAGGACGGTGACTTCCTTCGCGCCCAGCTCCAGCAGCGTACGGAGCGCGGCTCCCGCCTTGCGCTTGGAGCGGACCTCGAAGTAGCGGCCGGCCAGGATGAAGGCGGTGACGCCGGCGGCGGCTTCGAGGTAGATGTTCCCGGCGCCGTCGGTGCGGGCGATGGTCAGCTCGAAGGCGTGGGTCATGCCGGGCATGCCCGCCATGCCGAAGAACAGCGCCCAGAGCGACCAGAGGAACGCGGCCGACGTACCGACGGAGATGAGGGTGTCCATCGTCGCGGCGCCGTGGCGGGCGTTGGTCCAGGCGGCGCGGTGGAAGGGCCAGCCGGCGTAGGTGACGACGGGGGCGGCGAGGGTGAGGGACAGCCACTGCCAGTAGGTGAACTGGAGGGCGGGGATCATTGCCATGGCGATGACGGGTACGGAGAGGACGACGGCGGTGATCAGCCGCTGACGGAGGGGCCGGAGCTCGGCGTCTTCGGCGTCCTCGACGTCCTTCGCGGCGCTCTGCGCGTCTTCCGGAGCGGGCTCCTGGGCGGTGTAACCGGTGGCTTCGACGGTGGCGATCAGGTCCTGGACAGTGAGACCGTCGCCGACCTGGTAGCTGACCTTGGCCTTCTCGGTGGCGTAATTGACGGTGGCCTCGACGCCCGCCATGCGGTTGAGCTTCTTCTCGATGCGGGCCGCGCAGGAGGCGCAGGTCATGCCGCCGATGGTGAGCTCGACTTCGGCTGGTGTGCCGGCGGGTTCCTTGGCTTGTGCGCCGGGGCGCGCGCCGGTGGTCCGTGTGAGGCTCATGGCTGACGGCTCCTTGTCATCGATCCCTGTGCATCTTACCCCCTAGGGGTATTGCGCTCCTTCAGGTATACCCCCCTACGGTATGCAATTCAAGGGTGTGCACTGATGCGCCGGGGTGCGCGGGCCCTTAGGCTGGGACATTGGACTAGACCTATAGCTAGCCTGTCGTCGCCATCTATCCATACGAATGAGGTCTCATGAGCAAGCGCGCAGTCCTGGAGGTGATCGCTCTCGACGCGGAGGACGCCGTCGCCGCCCGGAGCGGAGGTGCGGACCGCCTTGAGCTCGTCACCGACATGGCCGCGGACGGGCTGACCCCGTCCCGCGAGACCTTCGCGAAGATCCGCGACGCCGTCGACATCCCGCTGCGGGTGATGCTGCGGCTGGCGGACGGTTTCTCGGTGGGCGAACCGGGCGGGCCCGACGGGGTGGACGCGCTGGTGGACGCGGCGCGGGGGATGCGGGCGGAGGGGGCGGAGGAGTTCGTGTTCGGCTTCCTCGACGCGGACGGCACGCCGGACCTGGTCACGGTGGAGCGGCTGGTCGCGGAGCTGGACGACTGCCGGTGGACCTTCCACCGGGCGATCGACCGCGCGAGCGACCGGAACGCGCTGCGCCTGCGGCTGGCGGACATGCCGGGCCTGGACACGTACCTCACGGCGGGCTCGCCGGCGGGCGTGGACGAGGGCCTGCCGACGCTACTGGCGGAAGCGGCGGCGTCGGGGTGGGGCGAGGCGGGCTACGAGGCGCGACTGATGGTCGGCGGCGGCCTGCGGCTGGACCACTTGCCGGTGCTGCGGTCGGCGGGCGTGGACGCGTTCCACATCGGCGGCGCGGCAAGGCCGGCGGGCTGGTCGGGTTCGGTCTCGGCGGAGGCGGTACGGGGATGGCGCAAGGCGCTGGACGCGTAACCGCCGGCTCTCCCCCTCCCCGCCCCTTCCCCGACCCCGGGCCAAGCCCCGCCCCCCCGGAAGACCTCGGGCCCCGCCGGCGCCCCCCGTGTATGCCGGCGCGGCGGGGGTGGGCGTTACGTCGTCAGGGCCTGGGGGAGGGGGGTCGCGTGGAGGATGGTGAGGCCTGAGACCGCTCGGGTGAGGGCCACGTACAGGCGTCGTAGGCCCGTTCGGGTGTCCGGTTCTGCGGCGACGATCGCCGACGGTTCGTCCAGGACCACGTAGTCGTACTCCAAGCCCTTGGCCAGGGACGCCGGGACCAGGGTCAGGCGGGCGGTCGTCGTGGTTTCCTCGCCCGGCTGGAGGTACGGCAGGGCCGCTGCCGTCAGCGCCTCGGCCAGCGCCGGGATGCGCGCGTCCGCCGCGATCAGGCCGATCGAGCCCTCGTGCGTCAGCGACTCGACGCAGGCCGCGATGACGTGCTGGTTCAGCTCGGCGGCCTCCGGCACCTCGCGTACCTCCAGCGAGCCCGGGGACTCCCGTACCGACGCCACCTCCGCCAGCCCCGGCGAGATCACCGGCAGCAGCCGCGAGGCGTACGCGATCACCTCGCGCGGCACGCGGAAGCCCGCCGTCAGTTCCTCCACCACCGCGTCCGTCTTGCCCAGATGCCGCAGCGCGTCCGCCCAGCTCGCCGTCGCCCAGGGCGTCGTCCCCTGGGCCAGGTCGCCCAGCACCGTCGCCGAGCCGGTCGAGCAGCGCCGGCCCACCGCGCGGTACTGCATGGGGGACAGATCCTGTGCCTCGTCGAGCACCACATGCCCCAGCGAGTGCGTACGGGCGACCAGATCGCCCGCCTCGTCGATCAGCACCGCGTCCGCCTGCGACCACTTCGCCGACTTCACGCTCCGCGCCGGCTTCGCCCACAGGATCGTCCGCTGCTCGTCGGGCGTCAGCACGCCCTCCGCGTGCGCGGCCAGGAACTCCGCGTCGGCGAGCAGCCGCAGCACCAGCTTTGCCGGTTCGACCGGCGGCCAGGCGGCCTTCACCGCCGCCTTCACCGCCGCGCTGCGCGCCACCGCGTCCTGCACCCGGTCGTCGGGCGCCTCGCCGGCCTGCTCCATCTGTACGAGCACGGCGTGCGCGATCCGCTGCGGCAGGGCCTCGCGCGCGGCGCCGTACCGCATGTCCCGGGCCAGCAGCTGCTGGACGATCTCTTCGAGTTCGTATGCCGGTACCCGCCACCGCCGCGAACCCCTGACGACCATGACCGGCTCCGTCGGCAGCGTCACATGCGACCGCACCGCCCGCCGCAGGACCTCGGCCATACGGGCGTCGCCCTTGATGACGGCGGCGTCGGCAGGGTCCGTACCCTGTACCTCCACCGAGCCGACCAGCGAGTCCACCGTCGCCTGTTTGACCTCCAACTCGCCCAGCGCGGGGAGGACTTGCTCGATGTAGTGGAGGAAGGACGCGTTCGGCCCGATGACCAGCGTGCCGGTACGGGCCAGCCGCTCGCGGTGCGCGTACAGCAGATACGCGACCCGGTGCAGGCCGACGGCCGTCTTCCCGGTGCCGGGACCGCCCTGTACGCACACCGTGCCGCCGAGGTCGCTCCGGACGATCTCGTCCTGCTCGGGCTGGATCGTCGCGACGATGTCCCGCATGGGGCCGACGCGCGGCCGCTCGATCTCGGTCTGGAGCAGCTTGCTGGTCTGCGCCGCCTCCGTGGGGTCGGAGAGGTGTTCGTCCTCGTACGCGGTGAGGTCACCGGCGGTGTAGCCGAAACGGCGGCGCAGCCCGACATCCAGCGGGTCCTTCTTGGACGCCCGGTAGAACGGCTGCGAGACGGGGGCACGCCAGTCGATGACCATGGGGTCGCCGTCGGCGTCGTGGACGTGGCGCCGGCCGATGTAGAAGCGCTCGCCCTCCGCGCCCTCGGCCTCCGCCGCGCCCACCACGTGCAGATAGTCGAGGCGGCCGAAGAAGAGCGGGGTGTGGGAGAGATCGGCGAGGGCCTTGATGCGCTCCTGGATCTGCGCCTCCAGGACGGCGGCGTTGACCCAGTTCGCGGTGACATCGCGGATGTCGAGCGCCTGGACGTCCTCGCGCATGGCGCGGAGCGCGGCGCGGGAGGCGCCGAGGTGGGCACGTTCGCGCGCGAGGGGATCGGCGGGGTCGGTGGGATCGGTGACGACGGCGGGGGCGGTGGGGGCGGGCGCACAGGGCGCGTCTAGGGAGTCGAGGGACTGGGGTCGCTGGTCGTGCGCGGGCACGGTGTTGCCTCCGGGCTGTACGCAGGCCGACGGGCCGCGAGCCCGTCGGACGACGGGGCGGCGGTATCCGGTCGGCGTGGAATCACGTGGGACCACGTGGGGTCACGTCATGGCAGCCGTCCGGTTTCCGTCCGGACGACGGCACTCCGCAAGGGAGGCGGGCAAGACCGGCGATTGTAGCCAGTCGATGACGTGCGGGCGAATGCTTTTCTGTCCCCTCCACGCTGTCCCCTCCACACAGTCCCCGCCGCTCTGTCCCCTCCACGCCCGTCCCCTCCACGTAGGGGGTGCCCTCTGCCTGGAGTCGTACGAGCCGCCACGAAAGATTCCGTCCGCAGACCGATGTGCCTGACTATGTACGGAATCCATCATGGATATATGAGTGCTGCGACCTATACCCCGACCCACGCCCCGCACGGCGCACCCGTTCCCGGTGCGACCGCCACGGGCTCCACCCCACACCCCGCTCACCGCCTCGGCAACGCGCTGCGCGCGATCAAGGTCTTCGTGACCACCGCGTTCAGCGTGAGTGTCCTCGGGGAGTACGCCGAGGAGGCGGGCATCAAGCGCCGTTGATCCGTATCCGGGCCGACCCGGGCCGCCCCTGTACGGCCCGCACCTGAGTAGTGCCTCCGATCCACTAGGGTCGCGGCCGTGACCTACCGGACCGTGACCCTCCGCTCACTCGCCGCAGTGAGCGCGCTCGCCCTGTCGCTGACCGCACTCGCCACTCTCTGCGTCGCCCTGCGCATCGAGATGGCCGACACACTCGTCTACCGGGCGGAAGGCGCGGCCGTCGTCGGCGGCACCGATCTCTACGGGTTCACGGTCACCGAGTGGCAGCTGCCCGCCACGTACCCGCCGTTCGCCGCGATCCTCTTCGTCCCCACCACCTGGCTGCCCGTCGCCGCCCTCAAGGTCGTCTTCGTCGCCGGGAACGCCGCGCTGCTGGCGCTGTTCGTGCGCCTGTCGTGGCGGTTCGCCGGACTGCCCGCCGGGCCCGTACCGCTCCTCGTCGCCGTCGCCGCGGGGCTCTGGCTGGAACCCGTGTTCCAGACCGTCGTCTTCGGACAGATCAATCTCGCGCTCGCCTGTCTGATCCTCTGGGACCTCTCGCGGCCCGAGCACGCGCTCGGTAAGGGCTTCGCCCTCGGTATCGCGGCGGGCATCAAGCTGACCCCGGCCGTCTTCATCGTCTATCTGCTGGTGACGGGCCGCGTACGGTCAGGACTGACCGCCATCGCCTCCCTCACCGGCACCGTGCTGCTCGGGATGCTCGTACTCCCGCAGGCCAGCACCGAATTCTGGACCAGCCGCGTCTTCGACACCGGCCGGGTAGGCAAGACCTGGGTCGTCGACAACCAGTCTTTGCGCGGGCTGCTGGCGCGGGTGCTGCACACCGCGGAGCCGGGCGCGGTGTGGGTGGTGGCCGCCGCGCTCACGGCCGCCGCCGGGCTGTGGCTGGCCCGCCGGGCCGTCGTACGGTGCGGTCTGGAGACCTGGGGCGTGCTGATCACCGCGCTGACCGCGCTGCTCGTCTCGCCGATCAGCTGGTCGCACCACTGGGTGTGGTGCGTGCCGCTGCTGGCGGTACTGATCGCGGAGGGCCGGCTCCGTACGGCGGCGGCGGTCGGGGTGGTCTGGACGGCACGCAGCTTCTGGGCCGTACCGCACGAAGGGGAGCTGGACCTCCAACTGCCCTGGTGGCAGCAGCCGTTGGCCTCGCCGTACCCCTTGTTCACGCTGGGCCTGCTGGCCTTCGCGACCTGGCGTACGGCCCCGGCCCGGGCCGGCGCCGCCCTTCCGGCCCCCCGCCCGGAAGCCGGGCTGAGCACCCCGGCGGGCACCGGCTGACGACGCGGCCGTGCACCCCGGCGGGCGCCCGGCTGACGCGGCGGGCCGGGCCGCCGGCTCAGTTCTCCGTGCTCTCCGTGCTCTCTGTGCTCTCTGTGCTCTCCGGGTTTTCCGTCAGCAGCTCGTCCGCGTCCACGATGCGGTACGCGTACCCCTGCTCCGCCAGGAAGCGCTGACGGTGGGCCGCGAAGTCCTGGTCGATGGTGTCGCGGGCGACGACCGAGTAGAAGCGGGCCTCGTGGCCGTCCGCCTTCGGGCGCAGCACCCGGCCGAGGCGCTGGGCCTCCTCCTGGCGGGAGCCGAACGTACCCGAGACCTGGATCGCGACCGTCGCCTCCGGCAGGTCGATCGAGAAGTTCGCGACCTTCGACACCACGAGCACCGAGATCTCGCCCTGCCGGAACGCCTCGAAGAGCTTCTCGCGCTGCGCGTTGCTGGTCTCGCCCTTGATGACGGGGGCGTTCAGATGTTCGCCCAGCTCGTCGAGCTGGTCGATGTACTGGCCGATGACGAGGGTCTGCTCGCCCTGGTGCTTGCGTACCAGCGCCTCCGTCACCTTCCGCTTCGTCGCGGTCGTCGCGCAGAAGCGGTACTTCTCCTCCGTCTCGGCGGTCGCGTACGCCAGCCGCTCGCGGTCGGTGAGGTTGACCCGTACCTCGACACAGTCCGCCGGGGCGATATACCCCTGCGCCTCGATCTCCTTCCACGGCGCGTCGAACCGCTTCGGCCCGATCAGCGAGAAGACGTCCGACTCGCGGCCGTCCTCACGGACGAGCGTCGCGGTCAGCCCGAGCCGGCGCCTGGCCTGGAGGTCCGCGGTGAACTTGAAGACGGGCGCGGGCAGCAGATGCACCTCGTCGTAGAGGATCAGCCCCCAGTCGCGCGAGTCGAACAGCTCCAGATGCGGATAGACGCCCTTACGGCGGGTCGTCAGCACCTGGTACGTGGCGATGGTGACCGGGCGGATCTCCTTCCGGGTACCGCTGTACTCGCCGATCTCCTCCTCGGTCAGGGACGTACGCTTCACCAGCTCGTGCTTCCACTGGCGGGCCGAGACGGTATTGGTCACCAGGATCAGCGTGGTCGCCTTGGCCTGGGCCATCGCACCCGCGCCGACCAGCGTCTTCCCCGCGCCGCAGGGCAGCACGACAACACCCGAGCCGCCGTGCCAGAAGCCCTCGACGGCCTGCTTCTGGTACGGGCGCAGCGCCCAGCCGGTCTCGTCCAGCTCGATGGCGTGCGCCTCGCCGTCGACGTAACCGGCGAGGTCCTCGGCCGGCCAGCCCAGCTTGAGGAGCGTCTGCTTGATCTGGCCGCGCTCGGAGGGGTGTACGGCGACGGTGTCCGGGTCGATCCGGGCGCCGACCAGCGGCTGGACCTTCTTGGAGCGGAGGATCTCCTCCAGCACCGGCCGGTCGGTGCAGGTCAGGACGAGGCCGTGGGAGGGGTGCTTGGAGAGCGTGAGCCGTCCGTAGCGGGCCATCGTCTCCGCGACATCGACGAGCAGCGCGTGCGGCACGGGATACCGGGAGAACTCCACCAGCGCGTCGACCACCTGCTCGGCGTCATGCCCCGCGGCGCGGGCGTTCCACAGACCGAGGGGGGTCAGCCGGTAGGTGTGGATGTGCTCGGGGGCGCGCTCCAGTTCGGCGAAGGGCGCGATGGCGCGACGGCACGCGTCCGCCTGCTCGTGGTCGACTTCGAGCAGCAATGTCTTGTCGCTCTGGACGATTAGGCAGGACACACATTCCTCCAGAGAATTGGGTCGTCCGGTGACAGGAACAACGCCTGCCACGGCACGGGCTATGCCCCGTGCTCGGCACCGGAAGGGTGTCCCGGCCGGCGCGCCGGGTATGCGCGCCGCCATCTATGTTCGCTCATCGCGCGAGACCGGGGAGAGCACCTCCCGCTTTTCTCGTGGGCTGGACCGTCCCGGCCGCAACGCGTCCTCACTCGTCTCGCCACTCGTCCGGCCGGCTTCGACGTCCTGGTCGTCCTGGTCTTCTCCACCCCGCCGACGCCGTGGCTCAGGTCACGTCAGGAGTGGCGAGCGCGTGGCGGATCGCTGCCAGGGCGTCTTCGTTGGTGACGCCGAGGTTTCTGACGGCCGTCGCGTAGCTGCGGGCGTGGTCCGCGAGCCTGTCCCTCGCCGCGGCGTTCGCGGGAGACGCGGCCACGCGGGTGCCGGATCCTCTGCGGCTGTGCACCAGGCCCGCCGACTCCAGCTCTCGGTAAGCCCGGACCACTGTGTTGTTGGCCAGTCCGAGGTCGGAGGCGAGCTGGCGCACAGAGGGTAGTTTGTCGCCTTCGCGCAGTCTGCCCACGGAGATCAGATCGGCGAGCTGCGTTCTGATCTGTTCGAACGGAGGGACCGGCGTGAAGGGATCCACTCGGATGACGACCGACCCGGCTTTCATGACTGCTCCCTGACATGCGCCTGGGGCAGCAGCAGGGCGCCCAGAGTCCAGCCGGCTGTCAGCGCCGAGACGAATGCGGTGAGCCCCAGGCCACCCAGGGTCATGTTTTCCGCCCACCTTCCGCAGGTCAGGCTCTGCAGCGCGACCGCCATGGTCAGGGACACAGCGAACAGCGGTGCGGCCACAAGCAGCCCCCAGGCGCCGACGGTGGCCCGCGAACTGATCCGGCGCTGGTCGTCACTCGCGGCGCGTACGGTGATGCGCCGCAGAACCAAGGCGCAGACCACGGTGCCGATGAAGAGGCCCCCGAGGACCGGCCAGGCGTAGTAGGCGCCGGGCCAGGGCCCGGTGGTTTGGGTCTGGCCCCGGCAGCTCATGGACAGGGCCCTGCCCGCGCGGCCGGCGGTGTCTGTCGAGG
This sequence comes from Streptomyces sp. NPDC058198, assembly GCF_042882605.1. Taxonomy (NCBI): domain Bacteria; kingdom Bacillati; phylum Actinomycetota; class Actinomycetes; order Kitasatosporales; family Streptomycetaceae; genus Streptomyces; species Streptomyces sp. NPDC058198. The sequence continues at coordinate 426,649 of NZ_JBHVVP010000004.1, read as the reverse complement.
CTGTCGCGACGGCGACGACCAACAGGGCCGTCAAGATCACGGCCTGGATGCCCAGGGACGCTGTCAGCCCGCGGGGGATGTGATCGCGTATGCGGCGCGGAGTCACTTCGGCCGACCGCACTCCGCTGGCTGCCGGATGTGCGATCAGGTCCGCCAGGAGCACACCGCCCACCGCGCAGAGCCCGAAGACGGGAATGGCGTAGAGCAGCTCGACATCGGGCTCGGAACTGAAAGTGACCAGATTGTTGACGGCGATCCCGACCGCCGGCCCACCCCACCGAACGGGCGTGTCCGCCCAGCTCCGCCAACTGCTCTTCGCCTCCCAGGAATTGGGCATGCGGATCCCCCTTACGTCTGCAAGTGTGTCAGTTTCCTGACACAATCTGCCGACCGGAAGGCGACTGTGTCAAGGCGATGACACAGTTTCGCCCATCGCGGGCCGATCCGGGGCCGGTGGGTTTTCTGGCGCGGGTGGGCGGCGTATACGGCGGGGGTGGGGGCATCAGGGGCGTATGACCGCTGAAACGGAAGGGACCGGGTCGGGGAGCGCCGCCCCGGCGGGTAATTCGTGGGGCCGGATCCTGTTGCGGGTGATCATCACGGTGGTGGCCTTTGCCGCCCTGGTGGCCTTCTCCGCGGTGCTGGCCGAACTGACGCTGACGCCGTCCCCGGCGTCGGCGGAGATCGCCGGGTCCAATCTTCAGCCGGGGCGTTCGCTGCGGCAGTACGCGGAGGACTACACCTTCCTCGCCGCGTGCAAGCAGATCGGCGGCAATCTGCTGATGGGCGTGCCCTTCGGGCTGATCCTGCCGGTGCTCGTACCGCGCAGGGCGCGGATGGTGCGGGTGGTGGCGCTGACCGCGGTGGTCATGGTGCTGGTGGAGCTGGCGCAGGGCTCGATCGTCGAGGGACGCGCCTTCGACGTGGATGACGTCATCATGAACACGAGCGGCGCGCTGATCGGGTATCTGCTGCTGGGCCGGCGGATCGGGCGGCGGTTCCACGCGCTGGCCGAGCCGCCCGTGAGGAAGGACGCGCCCGCGCGGTCCAAGCCGGCGCGGTCCAAGCCGATGATGACGAAGCCGGCGACGACGAAGCGGAAGCCGGCCGACAAGAAGCCGGCCGACAAGAAGCCCACAGCCAAGAAGCCCGCCGTGAAGAAGCAGACCGCGAAGAAGCCGTCCTTGAGGAAGTCCGGCTCGGCGGGTGGTCCGTCGTGGACCGAGCGCCTCGCCCGGCGTCGCTGATCCGTCCGTACGGTCCCGAGCCCTCAACCCCGCCCTCAGCCCCGCGAACGCGGGGCTGACTCATGTGCGCTGTGGTTCTTATACGAAAGTGTCATCCACATACTTGAAGAGTGCGGAGGGGATCACTACCTTCCCCCTTGTTGAACGCGGAACCTCTGTTCAGCCCACTGAACATGAGGGTGATTGCCGCGTTCGCTCCGGCCACCCGTGAGGAAGGCACTTCACCGCATGAAGAAGCCCTTGAGCCGCCGCACATTCCATCAGCTCGCCGTCACCCCGCTGCTCGCGGCCCCGGCCGTGCTCCGGCCCGGGGCGGCCCAGGCCGCGCCCCCGGCGCCGCAGCGCGCCCTGACCGTCCGTGCCATGAGCCGCGCCGCCGCCTTCATGGACGGGACCGTCTCGTACCGGGGCGGCTACGTCTGGAACTACCTCCCCGACCTGTCCGTCACCTGGGGCGAGATGGAGGCCAAGCGCACCATGTGCTGGGTCCAGCCGCCCGGTACCCCGTCCGTCGGCCACAGCATGCTCGACGCGTACCACGCCACCGGCGAAGAGGTCTGCTACCGGGCCGCCGCGCGCACCGGCCTGGCGCTCGTCGAGGCGCAGCTCCCCGTCGGCGGCTGGAACTACATCCATGACTTCGCGGGCGAGGAATCCCTGCGCGACTGGTACGAGACGATCGGCGCCAACGGCTGGCGGCTGGAGGAGTTCCAGCACTACTACGGCAACGCCACGTTCGACGACGCGGGCACCTCGGCCGCCGCGCAGCTGATCCTGCGGCTGTACGCGGAGCGCCGCGACCCGCGCTTCAAGCGGTCGCTGGACCGGGCCATCGGCTTCGTACTCGCCTCGCAGTTCAGCGGCGGCACCGCCGACGGCGGCTGGCCGCAGCGCTATCCCGCGTTCGCGGGCGCGGTCAGCCGGATGCCCTGGCCGGACAGGCGTCCCGACTGGCTGCCGCGCGGCGTCCAGCACGGCATGGAGGACGGCGACTACACCCAGCAGGTCACCTTCAACGACGACGTCCTGGGCGAGAACATCAAGTTCCTGCTGATGTGCATGTCCACGCTGGGCCGGCGCGACCTGGCCGGTCCTGTGACCCGCGCGATGGCCTGCCTGAAGCGGATGCAGCAGCCGGGGCCGCAGGCGGGCTGGGGCCTCCAGCACCTGTCCCGCGCCAAGGGCGGCCGGCCCGCCGGGGCGCCCGCGGGCGCACGGTCGTACGAACCGCGCGCCCTCGCCACGCACACCACCCAGACGAACGTCCAGCAGCTGTTCCACTACTTCCGGCTGACCGGCGACCGCGCCTTCCTCGGGCGGGTGCCCGAGGCACTCGACTGGCTGGAGAGCTGCAAGCTGACGAGCGAGCAGATCGCGGAGAACCCGCTGCTCGCCGGCCGTACCCACCCGACCTTCGTCGAACTGGGCACCAATCGGGCGCGGTTCGTCCACCGCTTCGGCTCCAACATCCGCAACGGCGCGTACTACAACGACTACGACCACCGGGAGACGCTGAGCCACTACTCGGCCGGGCGTTCCGTGGACCTGGCGGGTCTGCGCGGTACGTACGAGGAGCTGGCCGCGATGACGCCGGCGCAAGTGGCCGCCATGCGCGCCCGGTCGCCGCTCTCGCCCGCGTCCTCGCACGGCCGGCCGATTCCGCTGCCCCGCTACTTCTCGGTCCGTGACCTCCAGTTGTCCGATCTGCTGCGGGACGCGCCGCTGCCGCTGCCGGTGGTGACGGACGCCGAGGCGTCGGCGCTCGTCGACGGCCTCGGTACGAAGGACTACTGGCTGACCCCGATCGACGCCGTCACGAACCCCTATCAGGGGCCCGGCTCGACGACGCCGTACGACGGCAAGGCGTACATGAGCAAGAACGTCGGCGACCTGCGCGACACCTCGCCGTACAACCCGCAGGACCCGCCGCAGGAGCCGCCCTACCAGCCCGTCGAACACCCGCTGGGGATCAGTTCGTCCGCGTACGTGGCGAACATGGCCAAGCTCATCGGGTATGTGGCGCGGCCCTGACGTCTGGTGCGGTCAGGCCGGGTCGTCGGCCAGTTCGGCCACTCCCGTGATGCGGTGCAGGGGGTACGTACGGACCTCGTCCGCCGTGTGGTCGTACCCCGTCACGTACCCGCCCTCGACGCGCACCGGCGCGATGACGCGCTGGCTGGCCGCGCCGTCCGCGTTGACGTAGCCGATCCAGACCGCCGAGCCGGTCATCGCGGCGGCCTGGACGGTCGCGAGGGTCTCGGCGGAGGTGGTGCGGGGGAGGTCGCCGTTCCCCGACGGGGAGCCGGGGGCGGGGGTCTTCCCGGCCGCCCTCCCGGCCGCTCGCGCCGCTGCGGCAGCCGCGGCCGTCGTGGATCCGGACGTGGACGGTTCCGGCACCGGCTTGCGGACGACCGTGGCGGCCATGTCTCCCGCCCTGATCGCCTTCACCGCCGCCCCGAGCAGCGTCGCGCCGGGCGCGCGCGGCCCGTCGGGGACGGGGACCGGCGCGGTGCGCGGAGGGGTGCGGTAGGCGTGGGCACGGGTGATCAGTACGTCGCCCTCGACGGACTCGGCGGCCGGCGCGAACCCGATCGCGCGCAGCCCGTCGAGCACCGCCGCCGGGTCGGCGTGGGCCGCCAGTACGGTCGGGGCGAGGCGGCGCAGCCGCAGTCCGTGCGACCGCTTGTCGGCGAGGATCTCGTCGAGTACGGCCTCGTCGTCGCAGCGGACGTACGCGGAGGCCGAGCCGACCCTGAGATGGCCGTGCTTACGGGCCACGTCGTCGATGAGGTAGGCGAGCGGCTGGGGGACGGGCGTGCGGCTGTGGGTCTTCAGCAGGTCGTGCAGATCGGTGGCGGACTGTCCCGCGTCGAGGGCGCGGCGTACGGACGCGGGCGTGAACCGGTAGACGGTCGCGCCGCCCTTCGACTCGACGTCGGCGGCGATGGCGAGCAGCTCGGCGAGGGGACGCAGCAGGGGGCCGGGGGCGACGGCGGTCAGGTCGGCCTGGAGGAGGACATGGTCGAGGGGCTCAGGCAGGAGCGGGGCGAGGGCGAGGGCGGCGCGGGTACCGGCGGCGGCGAGTTCGGCCCGGGCGCGGGCCGGGTCCTCGGACGGGTCGGATACGGACATCAGCAGCGCGCGGGCGTGCGACGAGAGCGCGCCCCGGCCGGTGAGCCCCAGCATTTCCGCCTCGTTCAGGGTCCAGGCCGCGAGCCGCGCGCGCAGATCGTCGGGCCGCCCGGCCGCGGACGCGCCGCGCAGGGGCCGTTCCCACCGCAGCCTGGCCAGCAGTGATTCGGGGTCGGGGGCCGTGCCCTCGGGGAGGGTCGCGAGGAGGTCGAGGATCCGTCGCCGTACCTCGGGTGCAGGGCCGCGGTCCAGATCCGGGCCGAGCGCGGCGAGCGTACGGCCCTTGGTGTCCTGGCTCCCGACCAGTCCCGCGGTACGGGTGGCCGTCAGCCAGGCCGTGGCGAGGCGGGCCCACCGCTCGGGGGAGGGGAGCTCCTGCCAGTCGTCGTACGCGGGCGTCGGGGCGTATCTCTCGTCGGCCTCGCCGTCCGCCGCCAGCAGTCCCGCCGCGTAGGCGAGCTCGACCCAGAAGGCGGCCACGGGCTCGGTGACGTCCAGGGCGGCGGCGGTGCGCTTGAGGTCACGTACGGACAGACCTCCGGCCCGCAGGACGTTCGGACCGCCCTCGTTCCAGTCCTTGGCCAGCTCCTCGATGGTGGCGAGCGCGGTGTACGCCTGCCCGGCGGCCGTGCTGTCCACGATCTGCGGGCGGCCTGGGGCGCTCGCTTCCGTGGAGCGGGGCGCGACGTCGGGCGCCACGGGCTCCGGCGTACGGTGCGCGCGCCCGGCGCGCAGATGCAGCGCGGCCTCGCGCGGCAGGACGACCGTGCGGGTGGTCGCGGGCAGCAGCAGCCCGCGGTCGCGCAGCCATCGCACGGGCGGGGTGGGGCTGGAGGTGACCTCTCCGTACGGAGGCCCCCACACCAGCCGGTCCAGGACCGAGAGCGCCTCCATCGGGGCGGTGTCGAGCAGGGCCGCCATCCGCGTCCGGTCGGTGAAGAGCGCGGTGAGCGAGGCGACCGCGGAGACCGGGTCGTGGGTGGAGGGCAGCCAGGCCGCGGTCAGGATCTCCTGGAGCCGGCCGGGCGACATGCCCGCGGTGGCCTCGGCGACGGTCGGGCCGAGGCCGGTCGGCGAGGGGTGGGTGGGGGAGGGCGCGAGGAGCTCGCGTGCGGTACGCACCAGCCGCAGCCGGTCGTCCGCCCCCCAGATGAGGGCCTGGTCGCGCAGGGTCCGCACCGCGAGGGGCAGGGCCGCCTCGATCCGCGCGTCCCCTTCGTCGCCGGTCAGGAGCGCGCTCAGGGTGGCGTACGGCGCCGGCTCGGGGGCGACGGCCAGGGCCTCCGCCGTCTGGAGCGTGAACCGGTCGAGCCGCTCCAGCGCCCGTACGACAGAGGCGCGGGTGCCCGCACGTGTCGCGAGCTGCGAGAGGTCGTTCGGTACGGGAGTGAGCAGATCGGGGCGGGCACGCAGGAGGGCGGCGAGTGAGTCGTCGCCCTGGATGCGCAGGGCCTCCGCGAGCGTGCGCGGTGGCGTACCGCCGGTTCCTTCTGGCACGTGCGCCTCCTGCTCAGGCTTCGCTGGTCCCCATCCGTTCCACGTTAGCCCCTGAGGGGCGCTCCGCCGCGCCCCCGGGGCCCGGGGGCGCGGCGGGCCTTGTTCGTACGGGACGTTCGGCGGGAGGTTCGGGGTGGACGTTACGGGGATGACTCCGACACCATCGCGTGCGGGTGCCGTGTGGCGGTAGGGCTGTGCGCTGGGTGCGGAGGACTGTGTGGGGATCGAGAGCGACCAGCTGGTCTACGACTACCTGAGCCGCGTCGGTGACGCGGCCCAGCAACAGCAGCTGGAGTCCGGGGACCGGATGCGGCTGGTGTCGACGCTGCGGAACGAGATCGACCGACAGCGGGGGAAGTTCGGCAGCGACAGCCCGGCGGCCGTGCGCCGCATTCTGGGGCGGCTGGGGGAACCGGACGCGCTGGTACGGGCGGCTTCCGCGCGCGGCACGGGCGCCGCGCCGCCGCCGGTGCTGCCCGAGCCGGCCGTGCCTGAGCAGCGGGCGCGGCGGCTGAGGAAGGCGGTGATCCCGGAGCAGGCGTCGGCGCCGCCGTCGGGGGCGCTTTCGGGGGCGGCGCCGTATCCGGCCGCCACGGACGGACCGGGTCCGGTCGGCGCGCAGGCCCCCGGGAGGGAGCCCGACTGGTGGCGGATCGAGTCGGGGCCGATGGGCGTGGCGCCGACGGGTGTGCCGGGGTTCGTGGGCGGGGTGGAGATCCCGGACATCCTCAAACCGCCGCCGAAGGACCCGGAGGACGAGGCGGAGGGCGAGACGGAGGGTGAGGCCGGGTCCGAGTCCGGGGAGGCGGTCGAGAAGGGGGCGGAGGAGGACGAGGGCCGCCGCAGATTTCGCCTGCGGCTGCCCCGCCGTGGCGCGGGGAAGCAGTCCGGCGCCAGGGCCCTGTCCAACCCGTTCCTGCTGCTGGCGGCGGCGTTGCTGGTCGTCGGAGCCTTCCTCGGCTCCTGGATCGCCCTGGGCGGCGGCTGGCTCCTCGCCTACGCCTCCCGCACGCTCTCCCGCGCCGAGGCGAAATGGGCGGTCTTCGGCCTCCCGAGCGTCTCGGCCGCGGGCGGCCTGGTCTGGCTCTGGGGCCGCCTCGACGGCCGCTGGGGCGACCCGATCCCGGACGACGCCATGGCCGAGGCCCTGTCGGGCACCTGGCCGGTGGTGGTCAGAACGGCGGCGGTGACCTCGGCGCTGTACCTGATCTCGCGATCCCGGCGGAAGTAGCCGTGCACCAGGTCGTAAATACGCCTAAGCCGGGCTCGGGCGGGTGGATGCGGCCTGGGCGTCGCCGGTCGGGTTCGGGCGGTAGGGGGCTCCCGGGACTACCAGCGGGGAGCCCGTCACCGGGTCGGGGACCACCACGGACTCCAGGCCGAAGACCTGCCGTACCAGCTCCGCCGTCACGATGTCCTGCGGACGGCCCTCCGCCACGATGCGCCCCGACTTCATCGCGACCAGGTGGTCCGCGTAGCGCGCCGCCTGGTTGAGGTCGTGGAGGACGATCACGACCGTACGGCCCTGGTCGTGGTTGAGGCGGCGGACCAGGTCGAGCACCTCCACCTGGTGCGCGATGTCCAGGAAGGTCGTCGGCTCGTCCAGCAGCAGCAGGTCCGTCTCCTGCGCCAGCGCCATCGCGATCCAGACCCGCTGCCGCTGACCGCCCGACAGTTCGTCCACCGGCCGGTCGGCGAGCGCGGTCACGTCCGTGCGCTCCATCGCGTCCGTCACCGCGCGCTCGTCCTCGTCCGACCACTGCTGCCACCAGTGCTGGTGCGGCTGGCGGCCGCGCGAGACCAGGTCCGCGACCGTGATCGCCTCCGGCGCGACCGGCGACTGCGGCAGCAGCCCGATCGACTGCGCGATTTTCTTCGTCGGGATCTTCGCCAGCTCGGCGCCGTCCAGCAGCACCGCCCCGCCCCGCGGCTTCAGCAGCCGTCCCAGCGCGCGCAGCGTCGTCGACTTGCCGCAGGCGTTCGGGCCGACGATCACGGTCACCCGCCCGTCGGGGACGGCCAGTTCCAGTTCGTGGACGACCGTACGGTCCTCGTACGCGAGCGTCAGCTCCCGGGCGACGAGCCTGCTCATGCTGTGCCTCCTGCTCCCGCGGTACGGCCGCGGATGATCAGCCAGATCAGATACGGGGCGCCCACCGCCGCCGTCAGTACACCCACCGGCAGCTCCGTGGGGGACAGCAGCTTGCGGGCCAGCAGATCGCCGAGGACGACGATCACCGCGCCCAGCAGCGCCGAACACAGCAGCGGGATCTGCGCGGTACGGGTCATGCGCCGGGCGATCTGCGGTGCCAGCAGCGCCACGAAGTCCACCGGGCCCGCCGCGCCCGTCGCGACCGACGCCAGCACCACGCCCAGCAGGACGAGTCCCAGCCGGACGCGGCCGAGCCGTACCCCCAGCGCGGTGGCCGTGTCGTCGTCCATCGACACCGTGCGCTGCGCGTACGCCGCCCACAGCACCCCGGGCAGCAGCGCCAGCAGCACCCAGCCGAGCGGCGCCGCCTCGTCCCAGCCGCGGCCGTTGAGCGAGCCGGTCATCCAGACCTGGGCCTGCTGGGCGACCAGATAGTCGCCCTTGGTCAGGAAGAGCGTGGTGATCGAACGCAGCGCGATGGCGAAGCCGATGCCGATGAGCACGAAGCGCGTGGCGTGCAGCCCGCCGCGCCAGGCGAAGACGTACACCAGCGCCGCCGCCACGATCCCGCCCGTCACGGACAGATACGGCAGGACGCTGAACGAGGTGACACCGAAGGTCATCGCGCCGACGGTGAGCGCGCTCGCGCCCTGGCTGATGCCGATGATGTCGGGGCTGGCGAGCGGGTTGCGGGCGACCGTCTGGATCAGCGCGCCCGCGATGCCGAAGGCGAGGCCGACGAGCAGCCCGACCACCATGCGCGGCAGCCGCAGCGTGCCGACGACGAGTTCGTCCGCCGACGGCTGCCCGAGGAGCACCTTCAGGACCTCGGAGGGCGGTACGAAGCTCTCGCCCACGCTCAGATACGCGACGCAGACCCCGGCCAGCAGGACGGTGAGCGCGGCGGCGACGACGGCCGCCCGCCGGTGCAGCAGGAACGATCCGCGCCCGGTCCGTACGAGCGCGTAGCCCGCGGGCCGTATGCCGCCGGGGGCCGGATCCGCCCGGCCGTCGGCGCCGGCGGCCTTGGCGGCCTTGGTGGCCGTGGTCATGCCGGCACCGCCTTCCGTCGTACGAGAGCGACCAGGAACGGCACCCCGAGCAGGGCTGTCATCACGCCCGCGGGGACTTCGCTCGGCGGGAAGACGATCCGGCCGATGACATCGGAGACCAGCAGCATGACCGGCCCGATCAGGGCGGCCATCGGGAGCACCCAGCGATGGTCGGTGCCGACGATCGCGCGGGCGATGTGCGGAACGGCGAGGCCGATGAACGCGATCGGGCCGGCCGCCGCCACCCCCACGCCGGTGAGCACCGTCGCGCCGAGGCCGCCCAGGACGCGTACGGCGGCGACATTCTGGCCGAGGCCCTTCGCGACGTCCTCGCCCAGTGCCAGCGCGTCCAGACCGCGGGCCACGGATATCACCAGCACCGTGCCTATCAGCAGGAACGGCCAGACCTGACCGGCCACTTCGGCGTCCCGGCCCGCGATCGACCCCACCTGCCAGAAGCGGAACTCGTCCAGCGTCGCCGCGTTGGTCGTCAGCACCGCCATCGTCACCGACACCAGCAGTGCGTTGATCGCGGCGCCGCCGAGGGCGAGTTTGACCGGCGTCGCGCCGCCGCGTCCGCCGGAGGCGATGGCGTACACCGCCACGGAGGCGACCCCCGCGCCCGCGAAGGCGAACCACACATAGCCGGAGAGGGTGTGCACCCCGGCGAAGGCGATGGCCAGGACGACACCCACGGAGGCGCCCTGGCTGATGCCGAGGATGCCGGGGTCGGCGATCGGATTGCGGGTGATGCCCTGGAGGACGGTGCCGGCGAGGGCGAGCGCGGCCCCGACCATCAGGCCGATCAGCGTCCGGGGCACGCGCAGTTGCCGTACGACCTGGGCGTCGTCGCTGTGCCCGCCGCGCAGCAGCGCGTCGACGACGGCGGACGGAGCGACGGCGCGCGCCCCGACCGCGAGACTCAGCAGGACGGCGAGCAGCACGGCCACGACGGCTGCCGCCGTCCAGCCGATACGGCGGGCTGTCAGGACGCGTCGGGCGCTGTGGGGCACGCTGTGGGTCGTCGGGGCGGCGGCTGGCATCGGAACCAATCAGGAGGTGCGGCCGGAAGCGGGTACGGGCAGGGTGGGACAGACGATGAAGACAGGGGGCGAAGACGGGCGATGCGGACAGGTCATGGTGAGGGCCATGGTTAGGCTTGGCTAAGTCTAAGCACCTGGATCAAGCCACTCGCCTGGGCACAATGGCTCTTATGGCTTCCCTCACGGCTCGGCCCGCGCCCACGGTCGGCTTCGACCTCGATATGACCCTGATCGACTCACGACCGGGTATTCACGCCGCCTACCTGGCGCTTTCCGCCGAGACCGGGGTTCCGATCGATGCCGATCTCGCCGTCACCCGGCTCGGGCCGCCGCTCGAACTGGAGCTGGCGCACTGGTTCCCCGAGGACCGGATAGCGGAAATGGGCGACCGCTACAGGGAGATCTATCCCACATTCGCGATCGTCCCGACCCTCGCGATGCCCGGCGCCCGCGAGGCCATCGCCGCCGTCCAGACGCTGGGCGGCCGCGCGATCGTCGTCACCGCCAAGCACACGCCGAACGCCGAACTCCACCTCGCTCACCTCGGCATGGAGCCGGATGTGATCGTCGGCAAGCTGTGGGCCGAGGCCAAGGCGGTGGCGCTGCGCGAGCACGGCGCGACGGTGTACGTCGGCGACCACACGGGCGATGTGCGCGGGGCGCGCACGGCGCGGGCGCTCTCCGTCGCCGTACCGACAGGGCCGTGCGACGCGGAGGAGCTGCGTACGGCGGGAGCGGATGTGATCCTGCGGGACCTGACGCAGTTCCCGGCCTGGCTGGAGCGTTACGCCGCAGGTGAGGCCGTGGCGGACGCGCTCTGACGTCGTCTGACGGGGCTTCGGGTACGGGCCCGCGCGGCCGGCGCCCGCCGCCCTACGCGGCGGGCGAGGACGCGGCGGCGGCAGCCGACCTGGCATCCCGGCGCTGCGCCGCGATCGTCCGCAGCACGCCCGCGCCGGCGATGAGGAACCCCACCCCCATCAGCATGCAGACGGCATACGCGAGGGACGGGAACGGGTCGGAGCCGAGGAACAGCGGCGCCACGGTGACCAGAGTGGCCACGGCGCCGATGATGAAGACGATCGCGCCGATACGGACCAGCCCGTCGCCGGGTCCGGCCTCGTCCGTCGCGCTGAGTGCGCGGGATGAAGGAGTAGCAGTCACGCCACCAGGGTAGTTCCCTGCGGACAGCAGCGGACAGGAACCACTCGGCAACGTCTTGTCACCAGCCCCTGGACCATTAGCCTGGGGAGTGGCGGGTCGGTCGACCCGCTGTAGTGCTATTCAGAGCCGTTTTTGTGCGCGCCAGCGCCCCAACGAGGACGAGGACAGACGTGCCTACCGGCAAGGTCAAGTGGTTCAACAGCGAGAAGGGCTTCGGCTTTCTCTCCCGTGACGACGGCGGCGACGTCTTCGTTCACTCGTCGGTCCTCCCTGCCGGAGTCGACGTACTCAAGCCGGGCCAGCGCGTGGAGTTCGGCGTCGTAGCAGGCCAGCGCGGTGACCAGGCGCTCTCGGTGACGGTCCTCGACCCGACCCCCTCGGTCGCGGCGGCCCAGCGCCGCAAGCCCGACGAACTGGCCTCGATCGTCCAGGATCTGACGACGGTGCTGGAGAACATCACGCCGATGCTGGAGCGCGGCCGCTACCCCGACAAGGCCAACGGCGCGAAGATCGCGGGCCTGCTCCGCGCGGTCGCGGACCAGCTCGACGTCTAAGTCCTGTCGGGAAGGCGGCCGCCAGGGTTTTGGCTGGCCCCGAGCAGGTGGTACGGCACGAGCAGGAACCTCTTCCCGTCGGTGCCGAGCCAGTCGTGCTCGGTCAGCACGGGATCCAGGTCGGTGCGGGCACGGGCGGCGGACGTGTGTCCGTCCAGCGCCGCCTTGATGAGGCCCAGCGCCTGGTCGAAGTTGTCCCGCAGCCGCTCCGTGACCACTGGTCCCGGAGGCCGCGCTCGGCGCCCTGCGGGGTCGTCGCCTCCGAGAGCTGGAGGACGAAGTCCGAGGCCGAGAGGGGCTCCTTGATGTCGATGACATCGCGGAGCAGGGGCGGCTGCTGGGCCATGGAGGGGCTCATTCTCCGACGGGCGGTGGCGTGCTGTCGTCCGATCGTATGGCGTAGGTCCGACAGCGGACCAACCCTTCCGCGATTACCGGATCACCCCTCGTTGCCCCTCTGACGAGCCCGCCTACGCGGGCAGCGCCCCGCTCTGTGCCGCCTTGCGGTGACGCGCGGTCAGGCGGGAGCCGGACTCGCGGCGGGCGGCGCGGCGCAGGAGGGGTATCGCGAGGAGGAACCCGAGGACTGCCCAGGCGGTCAGTACCAGGGCGACCGTGGGCAGCTCCCAGGAGCCGGCCGGCTCGGCGGCCCGTGCGGCGTCCGGCAGCAGCGCCGAGCGCAGGCCCTGTGCCATCCACTTGAGCGGGAAGACAGAGGCCACCTGCTGGACCGGCACGGGCAGCGAGGTGATCGGGAACACCGCTCCGGAGGTGACCAGCAGCCCCATCGTGGGCAGCATGATCAACGCCAGCGCCTCGCGCGGGTTGGGCAGCACGGCGCCGATGGCCGCGCCCAGCGGTACGACGGCGAGCAGCCCGAGCGTGGTGACCCACAGCAGCGTCAGCCAGCCGCCCGGCCCGTGCGGCAGTGGCCCGTCCACCAGCAGCGCCGTGGCTACCAGGAGCAGGGCCAGGTTGCCGACCGTCACGACGACCACCAGCAGGCACTTGGCGACGAGATAGGCCGGTATCCCGCCGGGCGTGGCGCGCAGCCGCAGCAGGACGCCCTCCTCCCGCTCGGTCACGAGCATCTGCGGGAGGTTGATCAGCCCGATCTGGAACACCAGATAGGCGGCGAAGCCCGCAAGCACCAGATGGGACATCGGGGTATCGGTGCCGGGCACATCCTTGCTGACGTACGCGGCGACCAGCAGCGCGACGGCCACATTGGTCAGGTGGCCGGACATCTCCTTGGGATTGCGGAGGAGGTGCCGTAGCTCGATGCCGCCGCGAAGGAAGCCGGCACGCCAGTAGCCGCGGGTGGGGCGGCGCGGTTTCTCCGTCCCACCCGGCGCGTCGTTCACGTCCGTCACGCCTGCCGCGTCTGCCGCGTCGGCCGCGTCCGCCTTCTTCATCTTGTTCGTCACGTGTGTCCCCCTCATACGGCCTGTGCCTCCCCGTCCACGACCCCGTCCGTGCCGTCGTCCTCCCGATGCACCATGTGCAGATAGGTGTCCTCCAGCGTCGGGCGGCGGACCTCCAGGTCGGCGATCGGGCCGTCCGCGTCCTGATGGAGTTCCCAGACCAGCCGTGAGGGGTCCTCGGTGCGTTCGCGGTGGGACGTCCCGTCGTCGGCCGTCCAGCGGACCTCGGCCTGTGCGGCGGCCCGCCGGGCCAGTTCCGATGGGGTGCCGCAGGCCCGGATCCGGCCGCTGACCAGCATGGCGATCTGGTCGGCGAGCCGCTCGGCCTCCATCAGGTCGTGTGTGGTGAGCAGGACGGTGACGCCTTCGTCGCGGGCCAGTCGTTCGACCAGGGCGTGGAACTCGTGCCGCGCCTGCGGGTCGAAGCCGGTGGTCGGCTCGTCCAGGAAGAGGAGCTCGGGGCGGCCGACGATGCCGAGCGCGACATCCAGCCGCCGGCGCTGTCCGCCGGACAGCCGGTCCACCTGCTGGTCGGCCTGGTCGGTGAGGCCGACCAGGGCCAGCAGTTCGGCCGGGTCGCGCGGGTCGGGGTAGTACGTCGCGAAGTGCGTCAGCAGCTCGGCGACCCGCCAGCGGCGGTGGTCGCGCCAGGACTGCAGGACCAGTCCGATTCGGCCGCGCCAGGCGTCATCGCCCCGCTCCGGGTCCGCACCGAGGACGCTGACCTCCCCGGCGGAGCGCTGCCGGAAGCCCTCCAGGATCTCCACGGTGGTGGTCTTCCCGGCGCCGTTGGGCCCGAGGAGTGCGAAGACCTCGCCGCGGTGGATGTCCAGATCGATGCCGTGGAGGACGTCGACGTCGCCGTACGCCATGGCCAGACCGCGTGCCCGGATGACGGATTGGGCGGTTGTGGTGAACGCCGTGGTCGGGGTGGGCTCGGGGGGCGTGGTGGGCGGTGCGGGTTGTGCGGGTGTGTGCTTGAGCGTCGTCATCGTCCGGCCTCCGCGTGGTGCTGCTGCCGTTGTGCCGCCCCGGTCGCGGCCGTCGCGGGAACGTCGTCCGCTGTCGCTGCCGGGCCGGTCGCCGCCGTGGGGGCGGCGCCCTCGACGATCGCCCGGAGCGCCGCCACATGACCCTCGAAGGCGGTGCGGCCGCGGTCCGTCAGCCGTACCTTCGTGCGCCGCTTGCGGCCGCCGCCCTCCTTGTGGATTTCCAGGTATCCGGCCTCTTCCAGGGTGTGCAGCTGTTTGGAGAGCGCGGAGTCGCTGAGCGAGAGGCTGTCGCGGATGAACGCGAAGTCCGCCCATTCGGTGGTGGCGAGCAGTGCGACCACCGACAGCCGGGTGGCGGGATGGATCAGCTCGTCGAAGCCGGTGGGGGTGCTCATCGGCCGGCCTCCTCGCGGGCCGCCCGTTCGCCGTGGCCGCGCAACGAGCCGGCCGACCAGCGGCTCGCCGGCCCGACGAACAGCAGGAACACGGCCGCCGAGACCGTGGCCTGGATCAGACTGGCGAACATTGGCTCCAGTGACTCGACCAGGTGGCCGGACAGCAGGACCGTCCCGCCGGTCACTCCTCCCCCAGCGACGAACGTGGCGGACGTCCGCCAGTTGTAGCGGGAGCGGTGCAGTCGCATCCGGCTCCTGCGGCTGTAGATCACGGCCAGCACGCTCAGCAGCGCGACGTACGCGGCGACGAGCAGCCAGACGCCCCACCGGGGCAGGTCCAGGCCCAGACCGGCCAGGAAGACCCACATGATCGCGGCCGTGGCGTATGCCGCGCCGGGGCCGCCGGACGCGCACCGCTCGATCTCGTCGTACACCCGCTCCTGCGGCACCCGGATGCGCTGAAGATCTTTCCAGGCCTGTTCGGCATCCACCGGTGTGCTCACGGCCATCGCCTCCCATGACGAATCAAGACAGTTCAAGACACTTCATGTGCGGTTCAAGGAAGTTCGAGAGGGGTCGGAACGGCATATGGCCGTGCGAGAAGAGCCCCACTTTACTTTCCTACTGGGAAAGTACCCCCGACTTTCCCGGAAGGCAAGTCGTGAGTGTGTCGGTGTCGGCGGGTCTCGCCGAGTTCAACCGGCAGGAGTGAGGAGCAGTTGTGTGCGACATCCCGCGGCGCGCCACGAGGGGGTAACAGGTCGGCCGATGGTTGCGCCGCAAACACCGCTGGTCCAGCTGGAAGGACCTGCGCTGCCGCTACCGCAAGGGCGGTGTGGTGGCCGGCCTCGGAGGAACGATCACTGTTCAATCCGGCGAAGGCAGGCACGACACGCTACCGATACCGGGGAACGAAGATCCCAACTCCCTGGCCGGCAACGGGATGAGAGCCCACGGAAGCCACATCTCCCGAACGTCTGACAGGCTCCATCGCGCGATCGACGCTTCGAACCTGGGGTGTGCTCCACCTCTGCGGGAACGCTAACTACCCGGCCTTGCGGGAAGGCCCTGTCCAGCAGGTCCTGTCCGGCGGGATCTTCGCGGATCAGACGAAACGCAGCGCGTCGGGGCCGAGGGGCGGCACCAGCCCCTCGGCCGCGGCGCGCGTGAGCAGGCCGCGGATCGCCGCGTAGCCGTCGACGCCCAGGTCCGCGGTGAACTCGTTGACGTACAGGCCGATGTGCTGGTCGGCCACCGACGGGTCCATCTCCTGGGAGTGCTCCAGGACATACGGGCGTGAGGCCTCCGGGTCGTCCCAGGCCATACGGACCGACCTGCGGGTCGACTCGGCCAGCAGCTGGAGCCGTTCCGCGCCCAGCGAGCGCTTCGCGATGATCGCGCCCAGCGGGATCGGCAGGCCCGTCGTGGACTCCCAGTGCTCGCCCATGTCGGCGAGGCGGTGCAGCCCGTAGTCCTGGTAGGTGAAGCGCGCCTCGTGGATGACGAGTCCGGCGTCCACCTTGCCGTCCCGTACCGCCGGCATGATCTCGTGGAAGGGCAGGACGACGACCTCGCCCACCCCACCGGGAACGACCTCCGCCGCCCACAGCCGGAAGAGCAGATAGGCCGTGGAGCGCTCGCTCGGTACGGCGATGGTCCGGCCCGTCAGATCGGCGCCCGGCTCCTTCGTCAGGACGAGCGGGCCGCAGCCCCGGCCCAGCGCGCCGCCGCAGGGCAGCAGGGTGTACTCGTCGAGAACCCACGGCAGCACGGCGTACGAGACCTTCAGTACGTCCAACTCACCGCGCTCCGCCATGCCGTTCGTGACGTCGATGTCCGCGAAGGTGACATCGAGGCCGGGGGCCCCGGGCACCCGGCCGTGGGCCCAGGCATCGAAGACGAACGTGTCGTTCGGGCAGGGGGAGTAGGCGATCCGCACGGTCATGACGGCTCCTCGAAGACTGGGGTGAGCAGCGTGATCGCGGTCCGCAGCGAGTCCAGCGCCGGGCCGATCCGCCAGGCCGCGCGGTCGCGGGGGCCGACGGCGTTGGAGATCGCGCGGATCTCGACGCACGGTACGGAGTGGACGGCGGCCGCCTCGGCGACACCGAAGCCCTCCATCGCCTCGGCGGCGGCGAGCGGGTGACGCGCGGTCAGTTCGGCCGCGCGGGCGGCCGTGCCGGTCACGGTGGAGACGGTGAGGACGGGTGCGAGGACCGCGCCGGCCGCCGCTTCGGCGCCCAGGATCTTGGCCATACGTACCGTCAGTTCCGCCGGGGGCCGGTGGACGCTGCGGCCGAAGCCCAGCTCGTCGACCGGCAGATAGCCGTCGGGGGTCTCGACGCCCAGGTCCGCGGCGATGATCGAGTCCGCGACGACGAGCGAGCCGAGCGGGGCACGGTGCGGGAAGCCGCCGCCGATGCCGGCCGAGATGACCAGGTCGTACGGAGGGTCGTACGGCGAGGAGGCCAGCGCCGTCGCCGTGGCGACCGCCGCCGCGGCCGGGCCGACCCCGCCCGCCAGGACGTCCACCACCGGTATCTGCACGGACGACGGCCGGGGCATGTACTGCGCGTGGCTCGTCAGCTCGTACCCGCCGGTCATCTCCCGGACGGCACCGCCCGCGAACCGGCCGAGCCCCGCGGCGACGGAGTCCGCCTCCGCCGCCACCGCCGTCACCACAAGCACACGCATGGCGGAGCCTCTCAGGGACGCCCGGCCGTCCACCGCACCGGGGCGCGGGGCCGAAGCCGGGGTCGGGGTCGGGTCAGGAAGTCTTCTTGAACTCGAAGTGCCAGATGCCGGTCAGCTTCTTGCCGTCGGTCTCGACGATGCTGACCTGCGTGTCCTTCGTGGTCTCGCCGGTCTGGCTGGTGAAGAAGGCGCTGCCCGGGATGGTCCGGTACGTCTTCTTGTACGGCTCCTGCTCGGCCTGCTGGCCGTTGATGAAGAGCGTCCAGCCGTGGTCCGCGATCTCCGGGTCGACCCCGAAGCGGATCTTGTCGTCCATCGCGACGTCGATGGTCTTGTCCGCCTTCTTGTTCAGGCAGGGCTGGATGTCGGACTCGCTGATCGCCTTGCCGTCGTTGTAGCAGGTCGCCTCGGTGTTGACCGAGTTGTCGCCGACCGTCACGGTCGCGAGCGGCGTCGGCTTGTCACAGGCGGCGAGGACGAGGAGTCCGGCGGACACGGCGCCGAGAGCGACGCCGGCCCGGCGGGCCTTACCAGAGAAGAACGCAACGGTCATGGGTCGAAGGCTATCGCTCGCCCGGCTCCACGCCGCGCCGGGGTGCGGCGAGCCGCCGCAGGTCACGCAACGCGGGGGTGCGGTGAGCCGCGCCTCGCCGTGGTCAGCAGCCCCCGTACGGCGAAGAGCGCCCCGGCCGCGACGATGCAGGCGGCGACCGACATGCCGAGCACACCGTTGAGCGGCAGCGCGATACCGACCGCGCCGCCCAGCACCCAGGCCATCTGGAGCAGGGTCTCGGAGCGGGCGAACGCGGACGTCCGCACCTCCTCCGGGACATCGCGCTGGATCACCGCGTCCAGGGACAGCTTCGACAGCGCCTGCGACAGACCCGCGACCGCGCACACCACGGCCATCAGCGCGCCGCCGAAGAACAGCGCCGCCAGGACCGCCGCGCTGAGGGCGAGGCCCAGCATTGTGGCGATGATCAGTTCAGGACCGCGGGCCTTGAGCCAGGCGCCGACCGCGGTGCCCAGGGCGTTGCCGGCTCCGGCCGCGACGCCCACGATGCCGAGAGAGACCGCCGCGCTGTAGCCGGAGAGCGGGTGCTCGCGCAGCAGGAAGGCGAGGAAGAAGATCAGGAAGCCGGAGAGGGCGCGGTGCGCCGCGTTGGCCTGCAGACCGTGGAGGACCGACGGGCCGACCGTACGCAGACTCGGCCGCTTCTCGCCGTGCGTGGCCAGCCGGGCCTTGTGCTCACCCTTCGCCGAGTCCACCTTGGGCGGCAGCGTGAAGGCCAGCACCGTACCGGCGAGGAAGATCACGCAGGCGCCGTAGAGCGGCCACTGAGGGCCGATCTGGTGGAGCCCGGCACCGATCGGCGCGGCCACTCCGGTGGCCAGCAGCCCGGCCAGCGTGACCCGGGAGTTGGCTCGTACGAGCGAGAACCGGGGCGGCAGCAGACGGGGTACGACCGCGCTGCGGACGACTCCGTACGCCTTGGACGCGACGAGCACCCCCAGCGCCGCCGGGTAGAGCTCCAGGCCGCCGGTGACCACTAACGTCGATATAACGATGGCGAGTACCGCGCGGGTGAGCATGGCGGCCGCCATCGCGGCGCGGCGGCCGTGCGGAATACGGTCGAGGAGCGGGCCGATCACCGGGGCGAGCAGGGCGAAGGGGGCCAGGGTGATGGCGAGATAGAGCGCGACGCGGCCGCGTGCCTCGTCGGTCGGCACGGAGAAGAACACGGTCGAGGCGAGGGCGACGGTGATCATGACATCGCCCGCGCCGTTCACGGCGTGCAGCTCGATCAGCTTGCCGAGCCCGGATTCCCCCGCGCCGTGCGCGTGGGTGGCCTTGCGGATGCCCTTCGCGGTGCCGGTGAACGGAAGCCGCAGGGCATGGCCGATCGCCCGCGCCGTCCTGCGGAGCGGGCCGGCTGCGTCGTTGGACGACCTTGCGGCTGCCACTCCGTCATAGTGCCCCAAGGGGCCGTGGTGCGAACCGATTCCGGGCATGACGGGGCCGTGACGGCGCCATGTCGGACGAGCCGGGACGTGTCACCGGTGGGACAGGAGGTGTTCACCGAAAGCGTTCACGCGGGCCTTCGTGCCAGCTTTCGGGCGGGTCTTCTTACGGGTCTTCGTGCGAGTCTTCGTGCGGGTCTTCGTGCGGGTCTTCGGGCCGGTGTTCTCGGCGGTCCCGAAATTCTCTTGCGCGGGTTCTGACCGCGCCCCTGACCGCTGTTTACAGGGTTACGGCCTTGTTGCGGTGTGGCCCGAAGTACGGGAAAGGCGGCGTGCAGGTGGGCGGGGGGCGGCAGAGGAGGTAGCGTGCGTAGCGCGCCACCGGCGGTTGTTCTCGGCCGCGCGCCTCTTTGTCATCCCGCAGAATGGATGACGGTAGGTGTGCCCGAGGAGAGATCGGGCGTGGACGTCGATGCGGCCCTCAGGTCCGCTCCGCCCTCGGCTCGTACATCGCGATTCGGCCGGCGCACCCGTGAGACGGCGTAGGAGAGAAGCGAGACCTGTGAGTGCAGCGACGACGCGAAGCCGAACCCCCGACCGTCTGTGCGCCGAGGCGGTAGACCTCGCCCGGTCGGCTGCCGAGGAGGCGGCCGCGCCAGGAATCGTCGGGGAACATGTCTCGGCGGTGGCGGACGGGGACAGGGTCGTCACCCATTTCTTCGAGTGCGAGGACGCGGGCTACCGCGGCTGGCGCTGGGCGGTGACGGTCGCGCGGGCATCCCGCGCCAAGGTCGTCACGCTGGACGAAACGGTGCTGCTGCCGGGCCCCGGCTCACTGCTCGCCCCCGAATGGGTGCCGTGGAGCGAGCGGCTCAGGCCGGGCGACATGGGCCCGGGAGATCTGCTGCCGACGGAGGCGGAGGATCTGCGGCTGGAGCCCGGTTACACGGGCGAGGACGCCCCGCCGCCGAACTCGGTCGTGATGGACGGGGCGGTGCCGGACACGGCGGTGACCCCGCAGACCCTCGCGGATCTCGTCGAGGCGGAGGACGCGGGTCCGACGGCGGAGGCGGAGCCCGGGGACCGTACGGCGGGCGCCGTACCGGCACGCGGCACGATCGCTTCGGTCGCGGAGGAGCTCGGCATGCGCCGGGCGCGGGTGCTGTCGCGGTACGGACTGCACGTGGCGGCCGACCGTTGGGACGAGGCATTCGGCCCGAAGACCCCCATGGCGCAGGCGGCCCCGGCGCCGTGCGTGTCCTGCGGCTTCCTGCTGCCGCTGGCGGGCTCGCTGAGACAGGCCTTCGGTGTCTGCGCGAACGAGTTCTCCCCGGCGGACGGCCGGGTCGTCTCCCTGGCGTACGGCTGCGGCGGCCACTCGGAGGCGGCGGTCATGCCGAAGCCCCTGCGCCCGGCGCCGCCGGTCCTGGACTCGCTGGCCACGGACGCCTTCTCGCTGCGCCCGTCGCCCGACAGCGGCTCGGTGCCGCCGGAGGCGGACGGGGAGTCGGAGGACCTGGGCCACTCCTGAGGCGGGAGCGGCTCGAAGGCGGGCCGGTCGGTGGGGCCGACGGTGCCATGGCCGATCGGACCGCGCGTCTGACCGGTCGGCCGATGTGCCGGTACGGGGCGCGCACCTAGCGTCGGTCGCGGAACAGCCCACCGCACCCCGAGGGGAACCGCCCGATGGAAAACCGACCTCCCGTCACGGAGCGCACCGGCGCCGCACATCTCAGCGCCGAGGCAACGGAGTTCGCGCCCGACGTCATGGACCTCCTCGGCGAGACGCTGCTCCGCGCGCTCAAGCACGCGTCCCCGAAGGTGGGCACCGAGGACCTCCTGGCCGCACTGGTCATGGGTGACTCGGCAGCCGGCGCGGCCATCGCCCCCGGCATGCGGCGGGCCGGCGCACTGAGCGGAGTGATCTCCGGCCGGGCGGGGCGCGGATGGGTGAGCGACGACAGCGATGACAGCGACAGCGACGACGGCACGTCGGCCGTAGCCGCTGATGAGCACGAGCACGAGGTCGCCGCCGCCTGGCGCCTGGCGCAGTGGCGCACCGCACAGCGCTCCCCCCGGCCGGTCACTGAGGGCGACCAGCAGTGGCCCGAGCTGTCAGGGGCGCTGCGTGCCTGCCTGCTCCATGCCCTCCGGCTCGCCCGTGGTGAGGCATCGCCCGGTGTCCGCTGCCGGCATGTGGCCCGCGCCCTGCTGGACTTCCCCGACAGCAGGGCGAGGGAAGCGTTCACGCTGAGGCGGCTGGACCTGGCCGCCGCGTACGCCGCGCTGGACACGCTGGACACGGAGGCCGCGGCCACTGCGGGGACCGACGAGCCGGAATCCGCGGCCGTCACCCTCCTGCTCCGGGCCGGGGTGCTGGAGGACCGGGGCAACTGGCTGGCGCGCGCCCTGACGTCGTGGATGACCTGGAGCACCGGCGACGGTACGCCCGTCCTGTTCGCGGTGTCCGCGGAGTCCTCACGCCAGGCCGTACGGTGCGGACGGAGTGCGGCGGAACCGGTGGATCTGCTGCTGGCCGTCCTGGCTCTGGACCGGGCGCTGTCCCTCGCCGGACGGTCGCTGCCCGAGGAGCGGGCAGCCGTCAACGAGGCCGCAGGGCTGCTGCGTACGCACGGGGTACGGCCCGCTTCGCTCGCCCTGTCGGCCGTCGCCGCCGACCCGCTCCCCGTATCCGGTGAGGTGCCGCTCTCCGCCGAGGCCGAGCGGACCCTGGCCGTGGCACGGCTCAGCGCTGCCGAGCACCGCGCCACCACGGTCGGAACGGTGCACCTCGTGGCCGCGCTCCTCGACGACGCCGAGGGACCGGTCGCCCAGCGGCTGCGGGCGCAGGGTGTGGACCTGGCCGCGCTGAAGACGGGCCTGAGCCTCCGACTGAGCGCGTGAGGGGCCGGGCGCTGTACGGGAGCTGTACGGGAACGAGGGGTGAGGGCGGGGATGACAGTGGGGCGGGCGCCCGAACGTGCGCGGTGGGTCCGGGCACGGGCGAGGCGCGGGACGGCGGATGCCGCGAGGGGCGGGATGGCGGATACCGCGCGGGACGGAATGGTGCACGCCGCGAGGCGCGGGATAGCGCACGCCGCGCGGTCGGTGCGGCGCGCGGTCGCGGAAGACTGGGCCGCGTTGCGCCGCGCCCCGCGCCGTACCGTCGCCACCGAGGCACTGGCCGGTGCGCTGACGGCGGCCCTCGGACTGGTCCCCCTGCTGCTGGTGCACCCCGACCGGCCGGTACTGGCCGTGGTGGAGGCGCTGTACGCGGCGTTCCTGATGCCCCTGCGGCGCCACCGGCCGGTCCTGGCGGTGCTGGGCACCGGGCCACTGCTCGTGGGCCCCAACGTATGGACGCTGGCGGTGGTGCCGCTGATCGTGGCGGCTGCCACCCGCCGGATCGCTCCGCCGCGCCGCGCGTGGCACGCCGTGGGGGCGGCCTGCGCGGTGATCGTGGTGCTGACGGCGGTCGGCAGCCTAATCCGGCCCGGCGCCTGGCTGGAGGAGCTGGCCGGGAACGGTCTCTCCGCGGTTCTCCTGGTGCTGCTCCCCGCGCTCGCCGGGATACTGCTGGGGCGGCGCCGGCCGCTGGTCAGTCTGCTGCGCGAACGCAACGCCTATCTGGAACAGGCCCGTTCACTGACCGCCGCCGCCGCGCGGATGGAGGAACGCACCCGCATCGCCGGCGAGATGCACGATCTCCTCGGCCACCGGCTGAGCCTGATATCGGTGCACGCCGGGGCGCTGGAACTGGCCGCCGCGCGTCAGGCCCCGCCGCTGGCCGGACGGGCCGAGCTGCTGCGCACCACCGCCGGGACTGCGATGGAGGAACTGCGCGAGATCCTGGGCGTGTTGCGGCGCGAGGACGCGGAGCCCGAGTCCGAGGGGCATCGGGGCACCCGCGAGGACATCACCGCTCTGGTGGCGGAGTCCCGGCAGGCGGGGGTCACCGTCGAGCTCGACTGGTCGGTCCCCGACACCGCTGATCCGAGCGCGCCCACCCGCCACTCGACCCACCGCGTGGTCCGCGAGGGACTGACGAACGTGCTCAAGCACGCGTCGGGGGCGCCCACGCGGGTGGAGGTCAGGGGCACCCACCGCGAGATCGAAGTCTCCGTCACCAACGAGGCGCCGCGCGAGAGACATCACCCGCAGGCCGGAAACCGCAGCGGGCTGGCCGGCCTGGAGGAGCGCATCGCACTGCTCGGGGGTTCTTTCACGGCGGGCCCCCTGCCGGACGGCGGGTTTCGCCTGATCGCCGTCCTGCCGGCCCGTCCGAACGGAATCACCCTGGCCGTACCCCCGCCGGCCACGGGCGAGGCGGCCGCAGGCGGCCCCGGGGCCCCGTGGGGCGGCGGAGCCCCGTGGGGCGGCGGGGCTTCGTGGGGCGGCGCCGCACCCGCAGGGGCCCGCGCCCCCCTGTCGGGCGAGGTCCTCACCTGGCCACGGGTGCTGGGCGCGGGCTGCGCGTCCGCGCTCGTGATCCTGCCCACCGTGACCTTCCTGATCGTGCTCCTCACGACGGCCGCTCTACGATGAACCGGTGATACGAGTCCTCATAGCCGACGACGAGGCGCTGATGCGCGCCGGCATCCGGCTGATCCTGGAGAACGCCGAGGACATCGAGGTGGTGGCCGAGGCGGGTGACGGCCATGAAGCCGTCGCGGCCTGCCGCGACCGGACCATCGACGTGGCGCTGCTCGACATCCAGATGCCGGGCGGGGACGGGATCGCCGCCGCCGAGGACATCGCCCGTGTCTCGCCCTCGACTTACGTGGTGATGCTCACGGCGTTCGGCGAGGAGCAGAGCGTGACGCGGGCCCTGCGGGTCGGCGCGAGCGGCTTCCTGCTCAAGGACACCAACCCCGTCGAGCTGATCCACTCGGTGCGGCTCGCCGCCGGCGGCAAGCCGGTGCTGGCGCCCCGGATCACCCGGCGGCTGATGGAACAGCATGTACGGTCCGCCCACGACACCCAGGCCGCCCTGCGCAGGATCGAGGACCTGACCGCCGCCGAGCGCGGCATCCTGCGGTTGCTGGGGACCGGCCTGTCCAACGCCGAGATCGCCGATCAGCTGTATCTGAGCGCGAGCACGGTCAAGGCGCACATCAGCCGGATCCTGACGCGCACGGGCTGCGTCAACCGCGTACAGGCCGCGGTCCTGGCGCACGACGCGGACCTGCTCGCCGACCGCTGACCCCTGGGCCGGGTGACGACCCCCGGGCGCGCGCCCCGAGCCGCCCGCCCGGAACCCCGCCTTGACGCTCGCCCGGCGGGCGCGACACTCGAAGAGACCGCCCGCGAACGGCACCCCGGGGCACCGTCCCGTCTCACCCGGCCGGTGCGGGGCGAGGGCGGCCGCCCGGGCGCGGTACCTTCGGGCCCGCACGTAGTAGAGGCAGGCGGACAGAGCGGAGTCACAGCGTGAGCGTCAGGACGACCGAGGGGGCCGACCCGTTCGGAACGGCGCGGCTGCGGCGCGGGGTGCTCGACGCGTGGGGCGCCAGTCCCGCGCGGTTCCGGGAGGACGCCAACGCCGAGGAGGATCTCGCGCTCGGCGGCTATCGCGACCGGCTCGTGATCGAGCTGGCGCAGAACGCCGCCGATGCCGCCGCCCGCGCCGGGGTGCCCGGCCGGCTCAGGCTGACCCTGCGGCCGGGGACCGCCGACAGCCCCGCCGTGCTGGTGGCGGCCAATACCGGCGCGCCCCTCGACGCGACCGGCGTCGAGTCCCTCAGCACCCTCCGTGCCTCCGCCAAGCGCGAGGGGCACGAGGCCGCCGTCGGGCGGTTCGGCGTCGGGTTCGCCGCCGTCCTGGCCGTCAGCGACGAGCCCGCCGTCATCGGCCGGCACGGCGGAGTCCGCTGGTCCCTCACCGAAGCCCGCGAGCTGGCCCGGCAGACCTCCCAGGCCAGCCCCGGCCTCGGGGACGAGCTGCGCCGCCGCGACGGGCACGTACCGCTGCTGCGGCTGCCGCTGCCCGCCGAGGGCACGGCCCCCGACGGGTACGACACCGTCGTCATCCTGCCGCTGCGCGACGGCACCGCGGCCGACCTGGTCGAGCGGCTCCTCACCGGGATCGACGACGCCCTGCTGCTGACCCTCGCCGGGCTCGCCGAGATCGCGGTCGAAACCGCTGACGGGGAACGGGTGTTGCGCCGGTCCCAGGACGGTCCGTACGTCCATGTCGACGACAGCGCGGGCGGCGGCGACATCCACCGCTGGCGCGTGGTCAGCCACAACGGCCCCACCGCGCCCGCGCTGCTCGAAGGACGGCCCGTCGAGGAGCGGCTGCGCCCCCACTGGTCCGTCACCTGGGCCGTGCCCGTGGACAGCGAGGGCGCCCCGGCCCGGCCCCGTACCGCACCCGTCGTGCACGCTCCGACGCCCACCGACGAGCCCCTCGGTGTGCCCGCGCTGCTGATCGCCTCGCTGCCGCTGGACACCACCCGGCGCCATCCCGCGCCGGGACCGCTCACCGACTTCCTCGTCGGGAAGGCCGCCGACGCGTACGCCGAGCTGCTCGGCGGCTGGGAGCCCGTCTCCACCGGCACCATCGATCTCGTCCCTGGACCGCTCGGCAAGGGCGAGCTGGACGGCCGGCTGCGGGCCGCGATCCTCGAGCGGCTGCCGCGGGTCGCCTTCCTCGCCCCGGCCGCGCCGAGCGAGGAGCTGACCGCGCTGCGGCCCTTCGAGGCGGAGGTCGTGGAGGGCGCGGGCGCCGACACCGTACAGGTCCTGGCCGAGGTGCTGCCGACCCTGCTGCCCGCCGGGTTCGAGCGGCGCACGGAGCTGCGCACGCTGGGCGTCGGCCGGCTCCCGCTCGGTGAGGCCATCGAGCGGATCGCGGGCGCCGAGCGGCCGCCCGCGTGGTGGCGACGGCTGTACGAGTCCCTCGCGGGTGTCGACCCGGACCGGCTGTCAGGACTGCCGGTGCCGCTGGCCAACGGGCGTACGACGATCGGCCCGCGCCAGGTCCTGCTGCCCCTGCCCGACACGGGCACGGACACGGACGGGGGAGGGGCGCCCGCCGACCTCGCCAGGCTCGGTCTGAAGGTCGCGCACCCCGACGCAGCCCACCCCCTGCTGGAGAAGCTGGGCGCGCTGCCCGCCACGCCGCGCGCTGTCCTGACGACCCCTCAGGTGCGCGCGGCGGTCGCCGCCTCGCTGGACTCCGGCGAGGTGTGGGACGAGGACGACACGACGCCGGACGCCGAGGAGCTGGCCGAGACCGTCCTGCGGCTCGTACGGGACGCGGGCCTGGAAGCGGGCGACGAGCCGTGGCTGGCGGCGCTCGCCCTGACCGACGAGGACGGTGAACTGGCGCCCGCCGGTGAACTCGTCCTGCCCGGCAGCGCGTTCGCCGCCGTGATGCGCGAGGACGAACTCGCCCTCTGCGACGCAGAACTGGCCGAGCGCTGGGGCGAGCAGCCGCTCGCCGCCTGCGGGGTGCTGGCCGGCTTCGCGCTCGTACGCGCCACGGACGTCGTCCTCGACCCCGACGAACTGGAGCCCCGCGACGGGGACTTCGCCGAGCCCGACGACGCCGGGCTGCTGGACGCCGTCGACGTGTGGTGCGAAGACGTCCTCGACCGGCTGCCCGACACGCCGGTGCCGCCGGTCGCCACGGAGATCGTGGCCGTACGGGACCTGGACCTGGTGGACGACGACGCGTGGCCGCAGGCGCTGGCGCTGCTGGCCCGTCCGCCGCTGCGGGACGCGCTGATCCAGCCCGTGCGGATCCTGCTGCCGGACGGCACGACGGAGACCGTGCGCTCGTACACCGCGTGGTGGCTGCGCGATCATCCGGTGCTCGACGGGCGGCGCCCGGCCGGGCTGCGGTCCGCGGGCGGCGACCCGATGCTGGCGGGGCTGTACGACTCCGTGGACGCGACGGGCTTCGACGATGTGCAGGTGCTGCGGGCGCTGGGCGTACGGACCTCGGTCGCCGCGCTGCTCGACGAGCCCGGCGGCGCGGCCGAACTGCTCGGCCGGCTGGCCGAACCGGAGCGGCCGGTCAGCGCGGAGCAACTCCACGCGCTCTACACCGCGCTCGCCGACCTCGACCCGGACCAGGTGACCCTGCCGGACGAGCTGCGTGCGGTCGTCGACGGAGAGGTGCGGGTCGTGGACGCGGCGGACGCCGTGATCGCGGACGCGCCCGATCTGCTGCCGCTGGCCGCCGAGTTGCCGCTGCTGCCGGTGTCACCGGCGCGGGCGGCCGAGCTGGCGGAGCTGCTCCAGGTACGCCGGCTGAGCGAGACGGTCGTCGCGGACGTGACCTCGGCCGGCGAGGAACACACGGTCCCGGACTCCGTCCACGTACTGCTGGGGGCGGGCACGCCCGAGACGTACGTCGAGCACGAGGAACTCCTCGCGGGCGGCGTCGAACTGGACTGGCGCCGTACGCCGGACGGCGTCGTGCACGCGGCGACGCTGGAGGGTGTCGCGGCGGGCCTGGCCTGGTCGGCGGGGCAGTGGCCACGGCGCTTCGAGGTGGCGGCGCTGCTGGAAGATCCTTCACGGACAGCGGAGTTGGCGCGGGACCGCTGGTTCGACTGACGGGCCGCCTCAAACTCTTCTTCGCCAAGAATTCATCTTTCTGTACAACCTTTCACGTGCGTCCCAGGTCTGGTCCGTGGGTCAACAGACCCGCAGACCAGACTTGGGGAACACATGCGTATTCGTGCCACCGTTGCCGCTGTCTCCGGCGCCTTGGCCCTGTCCGCCCTCGCCGTCCCGGCGTCGCAGGCCGCTCAGTCCCACGAGGACCTCCCGGCCGTCCCGTCCTACGGCTTCTCGGCGCCGGAGCGCGCCGCCGCGCCGAAGGCGAAGGGCCTCGCCGCCGCGAAGGCGGCCGTGGCTCCGGTCATCAGCAAGGTCGTCGTGAACGGCGGCAAGCCCATCGTCGTCGGCACCACCGACACCAAGAAGGTGTCGATCGCGATCACCGCGTCCCACAGCTCGGGGATCGCCGACGCCGCCACGCTCCTCTGGTTCAACAAGGACAGCGAGACCTACTACGGCTTCGGCCAGAACGAGGACGCCGCCAGCTGCAAGGCGGCCAGCGCCACCACCTCGACCTGCACGCTCAGCGTCACGGTCGACCCGTGGTACCTGATCAACGACAACGCCACGTGGTGGAACGTCGGCGCCATCGTGCTGTCCAACGATGGCGAGGTCGTCCAGAACGACTACGCCACCAAGATCAGGTTCCAGCGGTACTCCAAGCTGACCGTCAACGCCGCGCCGGAGCCGGTGAAGAAGGGCGGCACCATCACGGTCACCGGCAAGCTGTCCCGGGCCAACTGGGAGACCAGCACCTACAAGGGCTACGCGACGCAGTCGGTGAAGCTCCAGTTCCGTAAGAAGAACAGCGACACCTACACCACCGTCAAGACGGTGACCGGCTCCAGCACCGGCGAGCTGAAGACCACCATGAAGGCGGTGGAGGACGGCTACTGGCGCTGGAACTTCGCCGGTACGGTCTCGACCCCCGCGGTCAACGCCACCGGTGACTTCGTCGACGTGAAGTAGCCCCGCGCGAAGTAGTCCCGCGCTGAGCAGTCCCGCGCGGGAGCAGTTCCGCGTACGGCGGTTCTACGGGCTTTCTTCCGGAGCGGCTTGTGCCCGCTTCGGAAGGAAGCCCTTCGCGTTCGCCGGGAAGTGGCGCCCGACCCACCGCCAGCAGAACTCCACCGCCACCGACGCCACCACCGCGACACCCACCGCCGTCCACGGCATCGTCGCGCCCACCAGCCGCAGGGCGAAGAAGTGCTGGAGCGACGGCACGGCCAGGACCACCAGGAACGCCAGCGCCATCGCCACGACCAGGACGTACCGCCACCAGGTGTACGGGCGGGCGACGATCGCCAGCACCCACATGGAGACCAGGAACAGCGTGAGTGTGGCCGCGCTGGTCTCGGCGGTCAGGGCGTCCGCACCGACGTAGTAGCTTCTGGCCAGCATGTACGTGACGAAGGTGGCGATGCCGGCGATGATGCCCGACGGAATCGAGTAACGCATCACCCGGCGCACGAAGTTCGGCTGCGCCCGCTCCCTGTTCGGGGCCAGCGCCAGGAAGAACGCCGGGATGCCGATCGTCAGCGTCGACAGCAGCGTCAGATGCCGCGGCAGGAACGGATACTCCACCTGGAAGCAGGCCACCAGGATCGCCAGCAGCACCGAGTAGACCGTCTTCGTCAGGAAGAGCGTCGCCACGCGCGTGATGTTGCCGATGACCCGGCGGCCCTCCGCCACCACCGAAGGCAGCGTCGCGAAGCTGTTGTTGAGCAGCACGATCTGCGCGACGGCCCGGGTCGCCTCCGAGCCCGAGCCCATCGAGACGCCGATGTCCGCGTCCTTCAGCGCCAGTACGTCATTGACGCCGTCCCCGGTCATCGCGACCGTGTGCCCGCGCGACTGCAGCGCGCCGACCATGTCGCGCTTCTGCTGCGGGGTGACGCGGCCGAAGACCGTGGCGGACTCCAGCACCTCGGCCATCTTCTCCCGCTCGGCGGGGAGTTCGCGGGCATCGACCGTGTGCTCCGCGCCGGCCAGGCCGAGCTTGTTGGCCACCGCGCCGACGGAGACCGCGTTGTCGCCGGAGATGACCTTGGCGGCGACGTCCTGCCGGGCGAAGTACGCGAGGGTGTCGGCGGCGTCGGGCCGCAGCCGCTGCTCCAGGACGACGAGCGCGGTCGCCCGCGCCCCGGCTGCCGCGTCCGGGTCGTCCAGGTCACGGGTGACGCGGGCGAGGAGCAGCACCCGCAGGCCCTGCTCGTTGAGGTGGTCGATCTCCTTGAGCGCGGGATCGCCGGCGGGCAGCAGGACATCGGGCGCCCCCAGCAGCCAGCGTGACTCGTCGGCGGCGCCGGGTTCGACGAAGGCGGCGCCGCTGTACTTCCGTACGGAGGAGAAGGGCAGCGCCCCCGTGACCCGCCAGTCCTCGCGGTCGCCGCCGTAGGCGTCGATGACCGCCCGGAGGCTGGCGTTCGGACGCGGGTCGGACGCCCCGACCGCGCCGAGGACCTTCCGTACGTATGTCTCGTCCGCGCCGCCCAGCGGCCGCAGCTCGCGGACGTCCATCCCGCCCTCGGTGAGCGTGCCCGTCTTGTCGAGACAGACGACATCGACGCGCGCGAGGCCCTCGATGGCGGGCAGCTCCTGCACCAGGCAGTGCTGACGGGCGAGCCGGATGACGCCGATCGCGAAGGCGATGGACGTCAGCAGCACCAGGCCCTCGGGGATCATCGGGACGATGCCGCCGATGGTCCTGGCGAGCGAGTTCTTGAAGTCGCTCTGCTTGACGACGAGCTGGCTGATGATCAGCCCGATCGCGGTCGGGATCATCATCCACGTCACGTACTTGAGGATCGTGCTGATGCCGTTGCGCAGCTCGGAGTCGACGAGCGTGAAGCGGGACGCCTCCTCGGCGAGCTGCGCCGCGTACGCCTCGCGGCCGACCTTGGTGGCTTGGAACGCGCCGCCGCCCACGACCACGAAGCTGCCGGACATCACGGGGTCGCCGGGCCGCTTCAGGACGGGATCGGCCTCGCCGGTGAGCAGCGACTCGTCGATTTCGAGTCTCTCGGCCTCGGTCAGCTCGCCGTCGACGACGACCTTGTCACCGGGGCCCAGCTCGATCACGTCCCCGAGGACGATCTCGGTGGTGGAGATCTCGGCGGCGACGCCGTCGCGCCGTACGGTCGGCTTGGCCTCGCCGATGACCGCGAGGCCGTCGAGGGTCCGCTTGGCGCGCATCTCCTGGACGATGCCGATCCCGGTGTTGGCGATGATCACGAAGCCGAACAGGGTGTCCTGGATCGGCGCGACGAAGAACGTGATCGCCCAGAGCACGCCGATGATCGCGTTGAAGCGGGTGAAGACATTGGCGCGGACGATCTCCGCGGTGGAGCGGCTGCTGCGGACAGGGACGTCGTTGACCTCGCCCCGGGCGACATGTTCCGCGACCTCCGCGGTGGTCAGACCGGAGTGGCGGGCCGATCGCGGGAGCTTCATGGGGTGGACGGGGTCGAGCTCCGTGCCCGCGTCGATGGTGGGGCCGTGAGAGCCGCGGCCGTGCGGTTCGGGACCGCCGAGGCCGTCGGTGTCGGACTTCGCCCGCTGAGTCATGGTTCCGACGGTACGGCCGGTCCGACGCCTTCACCCGCCGACCGCACCGAAGTTCAGACCCTGGGACGAGAGGGGGTGCTCCGCTAGGCCCTGTCCGGTCGGCGCGGGGGCGCGGCCCCTACTGGTGACCCGGATCCGTCTCGTTCGCCGTGGCGGCGGCGCGCTTGAGCGCCGCGTCCCGTCCCCGTACGTACCAGATGCCGATGAGACCGAGCCCGGCTCCGGCCAGACAGGTCCAGATCCACCAGGTGTGTCCGTGGTCGCTGAACCAGCCGTAGAACGGGAGCTGTACGAGGAAGAGGACGAACCAGATGACGGTGCCGCCCACGATGGTGCCGACGACCGGCCCCTCCAGGGGCTCGGGCGCCTCACGCCGCGGAGATCCGGTCGAT
Source organism: Streptomyces sp. NPDC058198 (assembly GCF_042882605.1). NCBI lineage: Bacteria > Bacillati > Actinomycetota > Actinomycetes > Kitasatosporales > Streptomycetaceae > Streptomyces > Streptomyces sp. NPDC058198. The sequence goes on along the minus strand of NZ_JBHVVP010000004.1, from coordinate 394,808 downwards.
CCCGCTGATCCCGTCGAAGAACCGCTCATGGCGTCAGTCTATGCGGGGGGCCGGGCGGGGCCGCCGGGGCGCCGGGATACCGGTCGCCGCCTGCGGCGTCGGCGGCTGGACGCTCATTACCCGTTCGGCGGCATGGTCCCTTTCCGGTGCGGTCCCACTCATATGGGTGATCTCCGGACGGGCGACTCGCGGGGTGCGCGCGGCTGGTATTTAGATTGGGTAATGAGTTATGCTAACGAACATGCCTGACCTACCCCACGGCGACGAGAACGACGCCGCCGTGAACGCACTTCGCTCCGCCGTCATGCGGCTGGGCCGGCGACTGAAGCACCAACGTGTCGATGAATCGCTGAGCCCCACCGAGATGTCGGTGCTGGGCACCCTTGCCCGCTGCGGTTCAGCCACCCCGGGCGAGCTGGCCCGCAAGGAGCACGTCCAGCCGCCGTCGATGACCCGCATCGTGGCGCTGCTCGAAGCGAAGGGTCTCGTCAGGCTCGAGCCGCACCCCGATGACCGTCGGCAGAAGGTGGTCAGCCAGACCGAGCGAGCCGAGGCGATGCTCGAAGAGAGCCGCCGCAAGCGCAATGTCTGGCTGGCGACCCTCGCCGAGGGCCTGGACGATGACGAGTGGGCGAAGCTGCGCGCTGCCGCCCCCGTACTGGAAAAGCTCGCTCACCTGTAATCCGCGCGCTGTAAGGAGGCGAACCCACTTTGAGTACGGGATCCGGAGCAGACTCCGCCCCCGCACCGATATCCACCCACGACAGCACCATCAGCGCCACCAGTGGCGGGACGTTCTCGTCGCTGAAGATCCGTAACTACCGACTGTTCGCGACGGGCGCCGTCGTCTCCAACGTCGGTACGTGGATGTCCCGGGTCACCCAGGACTGGCTGGTGCTCAGCCTCACCGGTTCGTCAGCGGCCGTCGGGATCACGACGGCTCTCCAGTTCCTGCCGATGCTGCTCTTCGGCCTGTACGGCGGCGTCATAGCCGACCGCTATCCGAAGCGGCAGCTGCTGCTCTTCACCCAGACGGCGATGGGCCTGTGCGGGCTCTCCCTCGCCGTCCTCACGCTCTCCGGAAACGTCCAGGTCTGGCACGTCTATCTGATCGCCTTCCTGCTCGGCATGGTGACCGTCGTCGACAACCCGACGCGCCAGGCCTTCGTCTCCGAAATGGTCGGTCCCGACCAGCTGCGCAACGCCGTCAGCCTCAACTCGGCCAACTTCCAGTCCGCCCGGCTCGTCGGCCCCGCCGTCGCGGGCGTACTGATCACCACGGTCGGCAGCGGCTGGGCCTTCATGCTGAACGGCCTGTCGTTCCTGGCGCCGCTCATCGGCCTGCTCCTGATGCGCCCGCACGAGCTGCACAAGTCCATCCGCGTACCGCGTGGAAAGGGCCAGCTCAGAGAGGGCCTGCGGTATGTGCGCGGCCGGCCCGAGCTGATCTGGCCGATCGTCCTCGTCGGCTTCATCGGCACCTTCGGCTTCAACTTCCCGATCTGGCTGACGGCCTTCGCGAACGAGGTCTACAAGGGCGGGGCGGGGCTGTACGCCTTCTTCAACATCCTGATGGCGGCGGGCTCCCTGGCCGGCGCCCTGCTCGCCGCCCGCCGCCGCTCCTCGCGCCTGCGGCTGCTCGTCCTCGCGGCGATGGGCTTCGGTCTCCTGGAGATCGCGGTGTCCTTCTCGCCGTCCGTCTGGCTGTTCTCGCTGCTGCTCCTGCCGATCGGCATGATCGGCCTGACCACCAACATCAGCGCGAATACGAGCGTGCAGATGGCGGCCGACCCGAAGATGCGGGGCCGGGTGATGAGCCTCTACATGATGGTCTTCGTCGGCGGCACCCCCGTGGGCGGCCCGCTCCTCGGCTGGGTCACCGACACCTACGGCGCCCGCGTCGGCTTCGCCACGGGCGGCGCGGTCTCCCTGCTCGCGGCCGCCACGATCGGCCTGATCCTGACCCGGGTGGTCGGCGTGCGCCTCAAGATCGACCTGCGCGGCGGACGCCCGCACATGGAGTTCGTCCCGAAGGAGCAACTGACCACAGCCGCGTAACGCGCCCGGCGGCCCGGCCCGGCAACCCCGGCCCGGGCCACCGGCGTATACGCGGCCCGGCCGCGCGCACGCGGCGACCGGGTCACGCCCCGGATCGCGGGGCGGCTGGGAGACTCGTCGGTATGAGACTGTTCGCCGCCGTGCTGCCGCCCGCCGATGCCGTTGCGGAACTTTCCCGTGCCGTGAGTGGGCTGCGGGAGCTTCCGGGGGCCGATGGGCTGCGGTGGACCGGGGGGGACGGCTGGCACTTCACGCTCGCCTTCATGGGGCACGTCGAGAACCGGCTGCTGCCCGAGCTGACCGAGCGGCTGGAGCGGGCCGCGCACCGTACCGAGCCGTTCTCCCTGCGCGTCCACGGCGGCGGGCACTTCGGCGACCGCGCGCTGTGGGCCGGCGTGGCCGGCGGGATCGACGAGATGCGGCTCCTCGCGGAACGAGCCGACGCCGCCGCGCGCCGGGCCGGAGTGCCGATGGACGAGCACCGCCGCTACCACCCGCACCTCACGCTCGCGCGCAGCCGCGCGGACAGCGATCTGCGCCCGTACGTCGAGGCACTGGACGGCTTCGAGGGGACGCCCTGGGAGGTGGCCGAGTTGGTGCTCGTCCGCAGCAATCTGCCGGTGAGCGGGGTGCCGGGGGAGCGGCCGCGGTACGAAGCCGTCGTACGCTGCCCGCTCGGCAAGGCCCGTTCGGGGAACCCGGACGACGGGCCCGCCGCCCCCGGCCGTTAACCTCGACCTGTGGATCCCAAAACCCGGAACCGGATCATGGCCGGTGTGCTTGTGCTGATGTTCGCGATCATCGCGGTGGCGGCCGCGGTCGGCTAGGCCCTGCCACCGGGCAGGGCCCAGGTCCTGCCCGGACAATATGTGCTGTCCGGACAGGACCTGTTCGCCGACCCCGGCCGCCGGCCGGGAACTACCAGGCGAAGGCCTCCGGCGAAGGACCAGGGCCCGGGAAGATCTCGTCCAGCGAGGACAACAGCTCCTCCGACAGCTCGACGTCGACCGCCCGTACGGCCGACTCCAGCTGTTCGATGGTCCGCGGGCCGACGATCGGGCCCGTCACCCCGGGACGGGTGAGCAGCCAGGCCAGAGCCGCCTCGCCCGGGTCGATGCCGTGCTTGTCGAGCAGGTCCTCGTACGACTGGATCTGCGCCCGGATCGTCGTATTGGCGAGCCCGCTCCCGGACCGGCCGTCGCTCGTGCGCGACCCGCCGCCCTCGCGCTCCTTGCGGATCGCGCCACCCAGCAGACCGCCGTTCAGCGGCGACCAGGGGATGACGCCGAGCCCGTACTCCTGCGCGGCCGGGATGATCTCCATCTCGGCGCGGCGCTCGGCGAGGTTGTACAGGCACTGCTCGCTGACCAGGCCGTACGAGCCGAGGCGGCGGGCGGTCTCATTGGTCTGGGCGATCTTCCAGCCGGGGAAGTTGGACGATCCGGCGTAGAGGATCTTGCCCTGCTGGATCAGGGTGTCGATGGCCTGCCAGATCTCCTCGACCGGGGTGGCGCGGTCGATGTGGTGGAACTGGTAGAGATCGATGTGGTCCGTCTGCAGCCGCTTGAGGCTGGCGTCGACCGCGCGGCGGATGTTGAGGGCCGACAGCTTGTCGTGGTTGGGCCACGCGTCGCCGTCCGCGGCCATGTTCCCGTACACCTTGGTGGCGAGGACGACCTTGTCGCGGCGGTCGCCGCCCTTGGCGAACCAGGTGCCGAGGATCTCCTCCGTACGGCCCTTGTTCTCGCCCCAGCCGTAGACGTTGGCGGTGTCGAAGAAATTGATGCCCTCGCCGAGCGCGGCGTCCATGATGGTGTGACTGTCGACCTCGTTGGTGAGAGGTCCGAAGTTCATCGTCCCGAGGACGAGTCGGCTTACCTTGAGTCCGGTGCGTCCGAGCTGCGTGTACTTCATGAGCCCCAAGCCAACGCGTTCGAGCGCACTCAAGGCAAGCCCGGGTCCGCCTTGTGGGCGCGCGTCTCGTGGCCGTCAGTCTTGTGGCCGTCAGTCATGTGGCGGCCGATCTTGTGTGGTTGTCGGTGCACAAGGGGCCACTATTGGACACAAAACGGACGTCTACTGTGGTTTCCGGCCAAGTTGCCCAGATGGGGCGCTATGACCCCGCTCTGTGATCGTACGGTTCCTCTGTGTGACGGGATGTATCGGCATCCCGCGCCTACAGGAGGTTCGCTTTGCGTACTCGACGTACTTTCGCCGCTACGGCCGCAGCACTCGCCCTCGCGGCGGCGGGGCTTCTCAGCGGCGCGTCGTCTGCTTCGGCCGACGACACCGCCTCCGCGGCGTCCTTGGGGAACGGTTCGGCGTCAGCCAAGGCCTCGTCCTCGTCCGCGTCGCTGACCCTGCCCTCGGCTCCGGCTCCGGCTCCGGCTCCGGCCTTGGCTCCTTCCGCGTCCTCGCCTTCGCTGTCGACCTCGCCGTCGACCTCGACCTCGGCGCTGCCCCTGGCCGTACCCGCGAACGCCGGGAACTTCACCTGTGACCCGGTCAGGAGAGTGACGGGCACCGCCGGACACCGAGGGGCTTCCGTCGCGTGCCGCGGTGGCGCGTTCACGGGGTGGATCGACTGCCAGAAGGGCAACCTGATCTACCGGCACTACGGCAACCGGGCCGTCTCCGGGGGCGTGTCGACCACCTGGTGCGATCTGAACGGCGCCGTTACCGCCGCGGGTGTCATCACGGATTGATGGCGGGCTGAGGATGGCGGGCTGAGGCGAGGGCGCGGTCAGCCGGCGCGAGCGGCGGTGACGGTCGGCGGACCGTCAGCGCGCGAAGCCGACCCGCGAACTCAACACCCGGCGAACTCACTGGCCGGCGAACTCACCGCCCGGCGAACGCATCGAGCGCGGCACGTACTTCGCGGCGCTCGGTGCGGCTGCCCTTGTGCCCCGCGTCCTCGACGATGACCAGCCGGGCGTCCGGCCAGGCGCGTGCCAGCTCCCAGGCGGTGCCCAGCACGGCGGCCACATCGAACCGGCCGTGAACCAGCACGCCCGGGATCCCCTCCAGCCGCCCCGCGTCGCGCAACAGCGCGCCCTCCGCCAGCCAGGCGCCGTGCGAGAAGTAGTGCGCGCAGATCCGGACCAGGGCCTGCCGGGCGGCCGGCGGCCGGTCGCTGTACGGAGCGGGTGAGCCGTTCGGCTCCTGGGAGAGTACGGCGTCCTCCCAGGCGCACCAGTCGGCCGTGGCCCGTTCCCGTACCGCGGGATCGTGACTCTCCGTCAGCCGGGCGTAGGCCGCCACGAGATCGCCGTCGCGCTCGCCCTCAGGGACGCCCGCGCGGAACCGTTCCCACTCCTCGGGGAAGAGCCGCCCCGCGCCCTTGTACAGCCAGTCGATCTCCGAGCGCCGGGTGGTCGTGACCCCGGCGATGACGATCTCCGAGACGCGCTCCGGATGGCTCTCGGCGTACGCGAGGATCAGCGTCGACCCCCAGGACCCGCCGTACAGCAGCCAGCGCTCGATGCCCAGATGCGTCCGCAACCGCTCCATGTCGGCGATCAGATGACGGGTGGTGTTGTGGCGCATGTCGGCGGCGGGGTCGCTGGCGTGCGGGGTGCTGCGTCCGCAGTTGCGCTGGTCGAAGAGGACGACGCGGTAGCGCTCGGGATCGAAGAACTGCCGCGCGCGCGGCGTGCATCCGGACCCGGGGCCGCCGTGTACGACGAGCGCGGGCTTGCCCCGCGGATTGCCGCAGATCTCCCAGTGGACGAGATTGCCGTCCCCGACGTCGAGCATGCCCTGCTCGTACGGCTCGATGGGCGGGTACAGCGGGTCGTCGTCGGCCATGGCGGGGGCTCCCTGGGGGTGGCGCGGGCGGGTGGAGGGTCGGCGCCGACCCTACCGATACAACAGCGCTGTTACATTGTGTTTTATGACCTCTGGTTCTGCGGCCTGCGAGGGGCCGGTCTCGGGTGGTGCGGTCTCGGACGATGCGTCCGCGGGTGGTGCGGCCTTGGGCGGGCATGGCCCTGAGCTGCTCGGGACGCGGTTGCGGCATCTTCTCGACCGCCTCGATGCCGATGTCGCGGCCGGCTACACCGAACTCGGTCTGGACGGTTTCCGCCCCCGCTACACCCCCGTCGTCCGTGCCCTGGCCGCCGCGCCGGGACCGTGTTCCATCCGCGATCTGGCGCTGGCGACCGGAGTGACGCACTCCGCGGCGAGCCAGACCGTCGCGCGGATGGCCAAGGCCGGCCTGGTCGCCCTGACCGCGGGCGAGGACGCGCGCCACCGCATGGTCCGGCTGACCCCCGGGGCGGAGGAACTGCTGCCCGCGCTGGACGCCGAATGGACGGCGACGGCGGCCGCGGCGACAGCGTTCGAGGCGGAGCTGCCGTACTCGCTGAGCCGCCTGATCGGCGAGGCGCTGGAAGCCCTGGACCGGCGGTCGATGCGACAGCGGATCGCCGACCAGGCCGGGGGTGGGGGCGCCTGACCGGCGATGCGCCGTGGTCGCTGTGGCGTCGCGTACGCGGCTTACGGTACGAGGACGAGCCTGCCGCGTACTCCGCCTTCCGCCAGCCGGGTGTGCGCCTTGGCCGCCTCGGCCAGCGGATAGGTCTCCGCGACGCGCGTCGTCAGGACCTTCGCGTCGACCAACGCCACTAGTTCGGCGAGCCGTTCGCCGTCGGCGCGCACCCCCACCGTCGCGACCCGGACGGAGCGCACGGACTCCGGGGTGGTCCCCGGGATGACACCCACGTGGGCACCGCCGTCGCGTACGTACTCCATGGCCGTCGCGCCGAGCACCGCCGCGTCGAGCACGGCGTCCACGCTGTGCGGCTCGACATGACCGCCGCGCGGTACGAAGCGGTCGGCGCCGAGCGACCGTACGAGCCGCTCGTCGTCGGGACCGGCGAGCGCGGTGACGGTGACGCCCGCGCGGCGGGCGAGCTGGACGGCGAACCCGCCGACCGCCCCCGCCGCGCCGGTGATCAGCAGAGTGTCCCCGGCGTTCAGGGCCAGCAGGTCCAGGGCCTGCGCGGCGGTGAGGGCGTTGAGTGGCACGGTCGACGCGTGCACCGTATCGACGGTGGCCGGCGCGTTCGCGACGGCCGAGGCGTCCAGCACCACGTAGTCGGCGTGGGCCTTGAGCGCGGCGGGGCCGTACGACATCCCGACGACGGCGGTGCCGGGGGCGACATCCGTCCCCGGTCCCGCCGCGTCGACGGTCCCTGCCACGTCCCAGCCGAGACCCAGCTGCCCCTGCTCGGTCAGCGGCGCGAGGAATCCGGCGCGGTACGCCGCGTCCACCGGATTGACCGCCGCGGCGGCCACCTTGATCCGCACCTGGCCGGGGCCCGGCTCGGGCGTCGCGGTCTCGACGAGTTCGAGGACCTCGGGGCCACCGAAGGACTTGATCACTACAGCACGCATGGCGGCTCTCCTGGGGGTGAGTGGCAGTTCGAAGATGGGACGGGCGATTCCCGCTGCAACAAACCTAGGAAGAGTTACTCTCTTTTCGTAAGTACGTACCTGAAGGTGCGTTCGGTACCCCGAGGTAGGACCACCCGGAGGCGGGACAGGACATGGCGACGAAGACGGCGGCTGAGCGCCGCGACGAGGCCCGTCTCGCGTACGACGCCTTTCTCAAGGAATGCCCGACGCACCAACTGCTCGCCTGCGTCAGCGACAAGTGGGTCAGCCTGATCGTCTGCGCCCTCGGCCCCGGCCCGATGCGCTACAGCGATCTGGGCCGGAAGATCCCGGGTGTGAGCCAGAAGATGCTCACGCAGTCGCTGCGCTCCCTGGAACGCGACGGCATCGTCACCCGCACGGTCACCCCGTCGGTCCCGGTGCGGGTCGACTACGAACTGACCGGCCTGGGAAGCAGCTTGGGCACGCTGCTGGCGGGGGTGAAGGACTGGGCGGAAACGCACTTCGACCAGGTCAACGAGGCGAGGGAACGGTACGACGAGGAGACGACGGCGGCGTAGCGTGCGGTCGTCTGGGGTTGTTGTCTGCGGGTCGGGACCGAGGGGTACCCGGGGCGGGCCGGGTCGTTTGATGTCGGGTGGGGCCGCCCCTTTCTGTTTGAGTGGCGCGGTTGCGGGCCGGGCATCAAGGGCGCTCCTCCGTCGCGTCGGCTACGCCGATTCCGCTGCGCTCCACCCTTGACTCCCGTCCCTCCACCGCAAGTGACTCTTTGAGGGGGCGGCCGGAGTAGGTCGAACACCCTGGGACCTGCTCGGGTGCGGACCGTTTCCGCAGGTCACAAAGGGTTTGACATGTCCGCAGGCACGCTTGAACGCCCGGCCCGGAACTCACTGCCCGAACGGGGTTGTAAGCCCGTGTGGTCCCCATCGTGTCCGGACCGGCCCGAGCCGGCGAGGACTTGTCCGGCGGATCCTCGTTCCAGGACTCAGCCGATGAGAAGCCTGGCAGCCTGAGCGATTCAGCCTCTCCCGTCCGTGGCTGCGACTCGCAGCCACGGACTCATGCTGCTCCGGAGGATCAGCGGGTTGAACTGATCCTGTTCCGCATATCCGTGGTGTAGCGGTCGCCGTTGGGGGACACCGCGACAGCGGAACTGAGCGTATTGAACGCTTCACCGCTGGGAACGAAGACCCTTGTGCCAAGAGCCCCGGTTGCGTCGAACAGGTCGCAGTTGGAGCCCCGGTTGCAGTACACCGAGTCGGCGGCGTCGCCGACACCATAGGCATGCAGGTTGGTCACGAGAATGGGGAGAACCACCACCCTGGCATCCCCGGCGGCGTTGAAGTTCGGGAGGTCGTACAGGCACAGCGAGCCGGACGGGCAGGCATCCGTGCCCTGCGAGACCTTCACCTGAATGGGCGGAAGGCCGTCCGAGTCCGCGTACACGGGCGCGCTGGCAGTGGAGAGCGCGACGGTAAGACCCAGTGCGAGGGCCACTTTTTTAAGCATGCACGTGTAACGAGTGGTTGTCCGCAGGGTCACTGACTGCCACCTACGCCTTAGGGCGACGCACGCCTGCTGACCCAGCGGCTAGAGGTGCGCCGTAACCAATCGGCAGAGATCCCCGGTTCGAGTCCGGGGGGCGGGCACGCCAGGAACAGCGCCGGATGCGCATAGCGGTCGGGGTGATGTGTCTCAGCAGTGCCTTACTTCGGGGGCATCTGCCACGGGTGGACGCACGTTACAAGCTCGGGGTGGAAGAGGGTGCCCGGCCCGCACTTGAAGTCGAAGCGCGTGAATGAACCGTCAAAGTCAACACAACGGTAGAACTTGGACTGATCGGTTGGGTCGGGGAAGAAGCCCTCTTGAGTGCAAGCCAGAGGCTCTTCGGCGGCCTGCGCCGGGGCTGAGTATGCGAGACCAGCAAGGGTGAGCAGCACGGCGGCTGTAATACGACGTGTACGGATCATGCCCTGCCAACGATCTTCGCGGCCTCGGGGATGCGGGGCGAGACCTGCGATTTCAGGTCGCTCGCGCAGACAGGCCAGAACGACGACCAGGGGGTGAGCACGCGGTGTGTTGACTGCACCGAACCTGCGACTCACCGGGGCCGCTGCGAGGGTCACCACCAGGTCTACGAACGGCGTGCTTCGGTACGTGCTCGGCGGGTCCGCCGTGCGGTGCTGGTCCGGGTGTTCTCGGGGGCCGCTCGGCTCCGTGCTCCGGTCGGTGCCCGTGGTGGTGCCCGCTGCGCACGGTGCGGGTCGCTTGCCCTCGCCGGCTCGGTTGACGTGGACCACGTGCGGCCCCTCGCCCGTGGTGGCGAGGACACAGACCAGAACGTTCAAGTCCTGTGCCATGAATGCCACTTGGCCAAGACAGTGAACGACTTCTGCTAGCGCAACCCGAGCCATGTTCCGACCACGCCGAGTCCGGTACCAAGCAACGTGACAAGCCATGGCGGTACCCGCTGGACTACCAAATGCACTGGGCCACAACGGAGGAGGAGGCTTGCCGCCTCAGCCGGATTTCCACCGCGCATGCGGCCCGCCCCTGCCCGCCGGGCCGGGATGTGGTGGGCGCGCAGGCGGGGGTGAGAGCGACGGGTCGACATGATGTCCCGTATATCGCTATTTGCACCAGTCTATCCGGCGTCAGGCCCCGCGGTGTCTGGTGTGGAGGTGGCCGGGCTTGGGGAACGGGGGGTACGGCAGGAGGGTCTTCTCGTAGGTGTAGCCGGTCTTTTCGGCGACTCGGCAGGAGGCGGGGTTGTCGATCTGGTGCAGCAGGCGCAGGTGGTCGAGGTCGGCGTCGGCGAAGGTGCTGAAGGCCCATACGGTGAGTGCTTCCAGGGCGCGCGGGGCGATGCCGCGGCCTCGGGCGGTGGCTGCGGTCCAGTAGCCGACATCGGCGCTCGGGCCGGTGGGGTCGGTGGGGGCGTTCCGCTTGATGACTACGTTGGCCACCAGCCGGTCCTGCTCAAGGACGGCGAAGCTCAGCCGGTCGCCGGTGGCCCAGCCCTGGGACTGGATCTCCAGCCACCGGACGGCGTCCTCGTGGTTCGCCACCGGGATGCGTGTCCACCGGTGCATCACGGGGTCGCGGTAGACCTCGATCAGCGGCGCGATGTCCCGTTCCTCCCAGGGGCGCAGGAGCAGGGCGGGGGCGGATGCCGTGGCGGCCACGTGGACGGCGGTCGCGTGTGTCATGGGCCGGCCAGCCAGCCGGCCGCGTCCAGGCCGAAGGAGTCCGGTGGGGTGACCGCGCGCAGGTCGGACTCCATGGCCCGCAGGCGGTCCGCGCCGAGCGCCGTGGCCCACTCGCCGCGCAGCCGGTCGAAGATCGCGGCCGAGCGGGCGAGGGCGTCGAGTCCTCGTGGGGTGAGCCGGACCAGTTTGCGGCGGGCGTCGGTGGGGTCGTCGGTGCGTGCCGCGTAGCCGAGGGACTCCAGGCGGTCGACCGTCTTGCCGGCGGCCTGTTTGGAGACGCCCAGGCGGCGGCCGATGGTGACGGCCGTGGCGCCTTCGAGCCCGATGGCCTGTAGGGCGAAGCCATGCGCCGGGCGGACGTCCGGGTGCCCCTGGCGGGCCAGTTCGGCGTGCAGCTGGTCGATGAGGGACCGGAATCCGGCGAAGAGGAGCAGGGGCAGCTCGTAACCGGGCGCGTCCCGGCCTTCGCCGGCCCTCGGCGGCTCAGTCATTGCAGAACTCGACAACCTGGTTTACCTTTTTATCGTCAACCATGTTGTCCATCGTAGCGAGGAGAGCGACTCGCATGCCTCCGTCTTCCCCCTTCCCCGACCACACCTTTCCCGACCACACCCTGGACTCCGCCCCCGCCGACTCCCGCCGCGCCATGGAGGCCACCACCCGCCACCTGGGATATCTGCCGTCCGCCGTCGCGCGCCTTGCCGCCTCGCCGCAGCTGCTCGACGGCTTTCAGAAGCTCACCGGCCTGTTCGAGGCCACCACGCTCGATCCGGTGGCGCGCGAAGTGATCGTCATGGTCGTCGTCGTGCGCAACGAATGCCACCTCTGTGTTGCCATGCATACGGGGAAACTCGTGGCCCTCGGCGCCGACGAGGAGCTGATCGCCGCCCTGCGCGAGCAGCGGCCGTTGGCGGACGAACGGCTCGAAGCCGTACGGCAGTTCACCCTCGCCGTGCTCGCCACCGCCGGTGGTGTCGACGACCGGACGCTCGGCGCCTTCCTGGCCCACGGCTATACGGAGCGGAACGCCCTGGAAGTCGTCCTCGGGATCGGTACGTACACGTTGTCGACCCTCGCCAACCGGCTCACCCGGGCTCCGATCGACCCCCAGATCGCCCGAGCGGCGGCCCCCGCCGGCTGACCGCGTCCCGGCCTGCCGGGCGCCCGGTACGCCCGGTGGACCGGACCCACGGGCCGTGGGGGTGATGGGGTGGCAGGCTGGGGGCATGCGTTCGCTTCCGCCCCACCCCGGCCTGCGTCTTTCCGGTTCCGCTGCCGCTGCCGCCACCGCCGCTGTTGCCCTTGCCGCCGCCGGGCTGCTGGCCTCGGCCGCCCCGGCGACCGCGGGCGCGGCCCCGGCCCCGGCCGCCTCCGTGGCCGCCGACGACGGTTCACCCGACCGGAGCTTCACGATCAAGGATCCGCGGATCACCGAGTCGAGCGGGCTGGCCGCCAGCCGCGCCCACCCCGGCATCTACTGGACGCACAACGACAGCGACGACGGGCCGTACGTCTACGCCGTGGACTCCAGGACCGGCAAGACCGTCGCGACGATCTCCCTGCGGGGGATAGGTGAACCCAGGGATGTGGAGGGCATCTCCGTAGGCTCGGACGGCAATGTGTATGTCGGCGACATCGGCGACAACCTGGGTGGCAGCTGGGACCACGTGTGGATCTACCGCTTCCCCGAGCCCGAGCAGCTCAAGGACGCGACCGTACGCGCGACACAGTTCACGGTGCAGTACGCGGACGGGCCGCGTAACGCCGAGGCGCTGATGGTCCACCCCACGACCGGGCGGGTCTACATCGCCTCGAAGGTCGAGGGCGGCGGCGGGCTGTACGAGGGCCCGGCCACGCTCACGTCGTCCGGCACGAATGTCTTCCGGCGGATTGGCGAGGTGCCGTGGGTGACGGACGGGGCGTTCTCGCCGGACGGCAAGGAACTGGTGCTGCGCTCGTACTTCAGCGCCCGCGCCTATGTGTGGAAGGACGGCCGGCTGGGCGCGGACCACGCGGTGCGCGCACCGTTCCAGGGGCAGGCCGAGTCGGTGACGTACACGGCGGACGGCAAGGCGCTGATGTTCGGCTCGGAGGGCAAGGAGAGCGGGGTGGTACGGGTGGACCTGGACAAGGACTCTGGCGGTAACTTGCCCTCCGGGAATGGAAGTTCCTCGTCCGGCGGCAGCGGCAGCAGCGACGGCGGCGGTCCGCAGGGGAACGCCACGCTGGGGGCGGTCGTCCTCGCGGGCGTGGCCGCGCTCGTCTTCGGCGTCAAGCGACTGCGCCGGAAGGACTGAGGCCGACGCGACGGGCCCGAGGCCGACGCAGCGGGCCCCGGCGCGGTGTGCGCCAGGGCCCGGAAGCGTCAACCTGAAGGTGCCAGATCAAGAACAAGCGCCAGATCAGGAACAAGCGCCTGATCAGGCACCGGCGTCAGAGGCGCTCGATCACGTAGTCGATGCAGGCCGTCAGCGCCGTGACGTCCGACGGGTCGATCGCCGGGAACATCGCCACGCGCAGCTGGTTGCGGCCCAGCTTGCGGTACGGCTCCGTGTCGACGATGCCGTTGGCGCGCAGCGCCTTGGCGACGGCCGTCGCGTCGATCTCGTCCGCGAAGTCGATCGTGCCGATGACCTGCGAGCGCTTCGCCGGGTCGACCACGAACGGCGTCGCGTACTTGGACGCCTCGGCCCATCCGTACAGCGTGCGCGAGGAGGTGGCCGTACGGCGCACCGCCCAGTCCAGACCGCCCTGGGAGTTGAGCCAGTTCAGCTGCTCGTTGAGCAGGAAGAGCGTGGCCAGCGCCGGGGTGTTGTACGTCTGGTTCTTCAGGGAGTTGTCGATCGCCGTCGGCAGCGAGAAGAACTCCGGTACATGGCGCCCCGACCCGTGGACACGCGCGGCGCGCTCCAGCGCGGCCGGCGAGAAGACGCCGATCCACAGGCCGCCGTCGGCCGCGAAGGACTTCTGCGGGGCGAAGTAGTAGACGTCCGTCTCGGTGATGTCGACCGGCAGGCCGCCGGCGCCCGAGGTCGCGTCGACCAGGACGAGCGAACCCTCGTCGGCACCCGCGACCCGCTTGATCGGAGCGGCGACGCCGGTGGAGGTCTCGTTGTGGGTGAAGGCGTAGACGTCGACGCCCTCCTCGGCCTCCGGGTCCGGGTGGGAGCCGGGGTCGGCGGCGATGACGGTCGGATCGGCCAGCCACGGCGCGAGCTTCGCCGCCTTCGCGAACTTGGAGGAGAACTCACCGAAGGAGAGGTGCTGCGACTTGTTCTCGATCAGTCCGTGCGTCGCGATGTCCCAGAAGGCGGTGGAGCCGCCGTTGCCGAGGATCACCTCGTAGCCCTCGGGAAGCTCGAAAAGGCTCCGTACTCCGTCGCGCACCGCGCCGACCAGGTTCTTGACCGGGGCCTGGCGGTGGGACGTACCCAGGAGCGACGTGCCGGTGGCGGCCAGCGCGTCCACCGCCTCCGTCCGCACCTTGGAGGGACCTGCGCCGAAACGGCCGTCGGCGGGCTTGATGTCAGCGGGAATCTCGATATCGGCCACGAAGAAGGAGCGTAGTCCTCCCGCCGCACCGTCGAGAACCGTGTCCGTCGGGTGAGACACCCACTGCGCTCCGTGGTGTCCGGTCAGCGGCCGAGCCGGACCGGCAGGTCGAACAGGTCGTTCTGCGTCACCACCGGCTTGTTGCGCAGTTCCGACGCCGGAACCGCCAGGTCCAGATCGGGGAAGCGCGCGAACAGGGCCGGCAGCGCCACCCCCGCCTCCAGCCGGGACAGCGCCGCACCCGGGCAGACGTGCGGGCCGTGCCCGAAGGAGATATGACGGTTCGGGGTGCGGGTGATGTCGAAATCGCCGGCCGTCGGTCCGTACTGCCGCTCGTCGCGGCCGATCGCGCCGAAGGACACGATCAGAGCTTCACCCTGAGGGAGTACGGCGTCACCGACCTCGATGTCCTCCGTGGCGAACCGGAACAGGACGTGCGAGGTCGGCGTCGACCAGCGCAGCGTCTCCTCGATCACGTTCTCCCACGGCACCTCGCCCGACAGCACCAGCGCGCGCTGCTCGGGGTGGGTACTCAGGGCCACCACGGCGTTGACGATCAGGCCGATCGTCGTCTCGTGCCCTGCCGTCATCATCAGCCGGAGGGTGTTGACGATCTCCTCGTCCGTGAGGCGGTCACCGTTCTCCGACGCCGCGATCAGCGCGCTGGTCAGGTCGTCGCCCGGGTTCGCGCGCTTCGATTCGAGGGTCCTGGTGAACAGGACGGCGAGGTCCGCTATGACCTGGGGGACCTCTTCGCGCGGTGTCTGCGTCGAGAAGAACTTGTCGTAGAGCCCCTTCAGCCGGGGGAGATCGGCCGGATCCACCCCCATCAGCTCCCTGACCACGCTCATCGGCAGCGGGTAGGCGAACTCCTTCTTCAGATCGACCGGTTCGGCCCGATCGGCGCGCGCGGCCGGTTCGGCCCGACTGGCGCGACCGGCCGGGTCGGCGAGCTCACGTGCGGCCAGCCGGTCCAGCAGATCCGCCGTCAGCTCCTCGATACGCGCCCGCAGCCGCTCCACCCTCCGTACGGTCAGGGCCTGCGCGACCAGGGTGCGCAGCCGCCGGTGATCCGCGCCGTCCACGGTCAGCATGGAACGGCCGGGGTTGGCCAGCCCGATCAGCGGCCAGTCGAGCGGGATCTCGCCGCGCTGCCAGGCGCCCCAGACCGTGATGTCCTTCACCAGCCGGGCGTCGGTGAGGAGCTGACGGGCCTCGGCGTGGTGGGTGATCGCGTAGCAGGCCACCCCGCCCGGCAGCTCGACGCGCGCGAGCGGACCCGCCGCGCGCAGCGTGGCGCTCTCGCCGTCCAGGTCGGTGACGAACGGGTCGAGGACGATGACGCCGCCCGGGTCCGCGGCCGCCCCCGTCGCTTCCACCGGCCGGTTCGCGTGGGGACAGGTCATGTCGTGCCTCCGACGGCAGAGGTGGGAGTGAAGCTCACCGGCAGTTCCGCCAGACCCCGCAGCCACGGGGACGGCCGCCGGGTGAGCGTGTCGGCCGGGACCGCGAGGTCGATGTCGGGGAGCCGGTCGAGCAGCACCTCGATGGCCGTACGGGCGATGACCTCGGCGATCTCCTGCGCCGGGAACGGGCAGCGGTGCTCGCCGTGGCCGAAGGAGAAGAAGGCGCTGTTGCCACCGGTGAACGCGGAGCCGTCGGTGCGGATCTGCGGGTCGTGGTTGGCGGCGGCGAGGCCGAGCAGGAGCAGGTCGCCGGCCCGGATACGGCGGTCGCCGAGGCGGGTGTCGCGCGCGGCCCAGCGGCCGGCGACGTTCTGGGTGGGAGTGTCCTCCCAGAGGACCTCGTTCATGGCCTCCGCGACGCTGTGCCGGCCGCCGGAGAGGGACGCGGCGAACCGGTCGTCCGTGAGCATCAGCCGCAGCGAGTTGCCGATCCAGTCGGCGGTCGGCTGGTGGCCGACGACCAGCATCACCCGCAGGTCCTCGGCGATCTCCTCGTCCGTGAAGCCGCTCGCGCCGCGCACCAGCCGGGAGGCGACGTCCGGTCCCGGCGTCTCGCGCTTCTCGACGAGCAGTTCCGCCACGGACCGGGTGAGCAGGCGCTGGGCCGCCTGAGCGTTCTCACGGCCGTCGATCATGTTCTTGAGCGCGGTGACCAGGCCGGGGCCCCGGTCGTCCTGGAAGCCGTAGATCTTCAGCAGGACGCGGACGGGCAGGAACGAGGCGTACCGGGAGATGATCTCCGTACCGCCCTCGGTGCAGAAGCCGTCGATCAGCTCGTCGGCGTACTGCTCCGCGTACCTCTTGAGCGCGAACGGGTCGACCGCCTCCAGCACATCGCTGATCATCGCCGCGCGCCGCCGGTGCCGCTCGCCGACCGTGTAGAGGATCGACGGCTGCTTACGGCCGATCATCGGCAGCAGCGGCCAGTCCGCGGGGATGCTGTCCCACTGGTTCCACAGGTCGGAGTCACGGCTGAAGAGCACCGGGTCGCCGGTGACCTGGTGCAGCTCGCGGTAGCCGAGGACCAGCCAGGCCGGGATGTCGCCGGTGAGGACGACCGGGGCGACGGAGCCGTGGTCGCGCCTCATCTCCCGGTAGAGCCGGGCGGGTTCGGCCTGGAACAGCGGGCCGCTGAGGGGGACGGGCGCGGGGCCGCCGTGGGCGGGGCAGCCGGACAGGCCGGACGGGGTGGTCGGGGTCGTCACGGTGCGGTCTCCGGGGTCGGGGCCGAGGCCGTGGCCGGCACCGGGGACGGGGACGGGGACGGGGACGGGGCCGGGGACGCGGCCGGGGTGGTGTCCGCCGCCATGTCGGCCTCTCTCTTCGCGGACAGCCGGTAGAGGTAGTCGACCAGGGTGATCAGTACGTACTTGCTGGACGAGCGGTCCCGCGCGTCGCACTCCACCAGCGGCACATCGGGTGCCAGGTCGAGCGCCTCCCGTATCTGCTCCTCCGTGTGGACGGGCCCGCCGAAGTCGTTGCACGCCACGATGAACGGCGTGCCGTGGTGCTCCAGACGGTCGATCGCGTACCAGGAGTCGGAGAGACGGCGGGTGTCGACCAGCACGACCGCGCCGAGCGTTCCGGAGAAGAGGCGCTCCCACAGAAACCAGAAACGTTCCTGCCCGGGCGCCCCGAAGAGGTAGAGCACCGAGCGCGCGTCGAGGGAGATACGGCCGAAGTCGAAGGCGACGGTGGTGGAGGTCTTTCTGCGGAGCCCTTCGAGATCGGCGAGTACGTCGATGCCCTCGCTCGCGCGGGTCATCGTCTCCTCGGTGTTCAGGGGACGGATCTCACTGACGGAACGGACCATGGTGGTCTTGCCGACACCGAAGCCGCCAACGATGACGATCTTCAGACCGTTGTCGGCGGTACTGGCCAGCGACGGCCGGGCCGAGGCCGGGCCGGTGGTCCGTTCAAAGGTTGCGGAGTCCAACGAGCACCTGCTCCAGGATGTGGGGATCGGGAAGTCGGTCGGCTGCGCGGGCCGTACGGGGATGGCGGGCGCTGATCCGGCCGGTGTCGAGCAGGTCGGCGAGCATGATCCGCACGATGCTGCCGGGCAGCCGGAGTTCGGCGGCGATCTCCACGACGGCCGTCGGACGATGGCACATGCGCAGGATCGCGGCATGCTCCGACTGCATGCCGGGGGTCGGGTCACACTCCGCGACCACGAGCGTCACCAG
This sequence comes from Streptomyces sp. NPDC058198, assembly GCF_042882605.1. Taxonomy (NCBI): domain Bacteria; kingdom Bacillati; phylum Actinomycetota; class Actinomycetes; order Kitasatosporales; family Streptomycetaceae; genus Streptomyces; species Streptomyces sp. NPDC058198. The sequence goes on along the minus strand of NZ_JBHVVP010000004.1, from coordinate 376,940 downwards.
GTCGAACCTGCCCGTGTCGGACCGGCTGCGCCCTCCGGTGAGGGTGTACAGCCGGTCGGGTGAGTCGTCCCGGCCGGGCCGGCTCATACCCGTACGCCGCCTTGCCCCGGGCCGGTGGCGCTGCCTTGGGCGGTGCTGCTGTGGGCGGTGGTGCCTTGGGCGGTGCTGCTTCCTTCGGTGGAATCGCGCGGGGGCGAGCTGAGGTGTTCCCCGAGCTGTTCGACGAGTTCGCTCATGTTGTGCCCGACCAGGCCGACATCGGCGTCCTCGGCGGCGACGACGGCGAGATGGGCGCCGTCCCCGGCCTCCACGATCAGCAGGACGCCGCCGTAGAACTCGGTCATGGCGGACCGCACGCCGCCGGCGCCGTTGCCGAACTCGACGGACGCGCCGTGCGACAGGCTCTGGATGCCGGCCGCGATGGCGGCGAGCTGGTCGGCCTGGTCGACGGAGAGCTCGGGGGTACGGCACAGCCTGAGGCCGTCCCGGGACAGGACCAGCGCATGGCGCGCGCCGGGCGTGCGCTGGAGCAGGTTCTCCAGCAGCCAGTTGAGCTTCTCGTCGGTGGAGGTGCCGGTCATCGGGGGTTGCCTTCCGGGTGCGTGGAGTTCGCCGGGCGCGGTGGGGTGGCGCGTACAGCCTTCAGGAAGCTGCTGAACCGGGCCGCCTGCGAGGTGGCGGGCGGGGCCGTGGACTCGGTGGCGGGCGCGGAGGTGTCGGCGGAGGGGGCCTCGGCGGTGGGTGCGGCGGCCGCGCTGTGACGGGACCGGGAGCCTTCACCGCCGGTACGGCGCAGGGTGGCGGCGAGGGTACGGCCACGGCGGCGCTTGGGCAGGCCGCTCGCACCCAGCTCGGGGGACGTCGGCTCGGGGGCTGCTGCGGGTGCCGGCTCGGCGGCCGATTCGGGGGCCGGCTCCGGGGCCGGTTCCGGGGCCGGCTCCGGGGTGGTGTCGGCCGGGGTTTCCGCAGCCGGTTCGCCGGTGAGGGCGGCGTCGGGTACGGCGTCAGGTTCGGACGCGGGGGCGGCCTGTACGGGCGGCTGCCCCGGGACCTCCGTACGCAGCCGCGCGATCAGCTCGTGCGGCAGCAGCACCAGCGCACCCGTGCCACCCCGCGCGGACGGCCGGAAGGAGACCGTCAGCCCGTGCTTGCGGGCCAGCTTGCCGACCACCGCGAGACCGAGCCGGGTGCCGGACAGACCGCTGAGGTCCGACTGTTCCGTCGTGACGGCCCGCTCGGCGCGGCGCAGTTGGACATCACTCATCACCAGCCCGCTGTCCTCGACCGTGATGACGATCCCGGCCGGGACCTCCTCCACGTACACATGGACTTCGGCGGTCGGCGGCGAGAAGTTCGCCGCGTTGTCGAGGAGCTCCGCGAGAGCGTGCATGACACCCTCGGCCGCATGCCCCGCGATGGCCGCTTCACTCGTCGAATGGAGCCGCACTCGCTGATATCCGCTGATCCGGCCCATCGCGCCGCGCAGGATGGACTCCATCACGATCGGCTTCGCCCAGCGCCGGCCGGAGCGTGCGCCGGTCAGTACCGCGATGGAGTCGGCGAGACGGCCCGCCTGGGCGGTGCGGTGGTCCAGGTGCAGCAGATCGCCGAGTACGTCCTCGTCCGTGTGCCGGTGCTCCATCTCGCGGAGGTCGGCGAGCATGCTCGTCGCGAGGGCCTGCATGCGTCCTGCGGCGTTGGCGCAGGCGGAGACGGCGGCCGCGCGGTTGTTCTCGCTGCGGGCGGCCTCCTCGGCGGCACGCCGTGCCTCCGTGACGGTGCGCCGGACGTCTTCCGCGGCCTGCTGGGCGTCGGCGGCGAGCTGGTCCGCGTGCGCGGAGAGAGCCGCGTTCCGCTCACGGAGCTGCCGGCCGGTCGCCACGGCGTGCGCGGCGAAGGTGACGGCCGCGGTCAGTGCCACGGCGGCCGTGCCCGCGCCCCAGGCCAGCGGGGTCTGTACCGAATCGGGTGCCGCGGACACCGCCCACACACAGAGAAGGGCGCTGACGGCAGCCGATATCAGCAGGGCCGGTGCGGTCGGCCGGAGTGGGGGGCGCAAAGTCGGCTACCTCGTAGACGGGGGAAGGGGCGGGAGGGGTGGGGCAGGGCGGGACACGGGTGGGGCCGCTTCGAGCAGATGCCGCGAGGCGTCCATCTGTTGAATCATGCTCAAACGGTGGTCACTATAGGAGAATTGACGATCAGTTTGGGAGATTCCTGTTTGATTTCTTGTGTGCTGCTGGTGTGGCAGGTAGGGAAAAGCTGGGGCTGAGGTGATAACAGAGGCATCCTGGGCTTATGGCTGAGCAGGCGGAGCAGCGGAAAACGACAGAAGCGGCAGCGGCGACGGAGGCCGCAGCGGCAACGAAAGCGGCCACGGCGGCGGCGTCGACGGCACTGGCGCGCGAGCTGAAGGCAGCCGTGCGCGGTGAGGTCGACTTCGGCGCGGCGGCGCGGGCGCTGATGACGATGGACGCGTCCAACTACCGGCGGGTGCCGGTGGGCGTCGTCACCCCGCGTGACGCGGCGGACGTGGCGGCGGCGCTGGAGGTGTGCCGGCGGCACGGGGTGCCAGTGGTGCCACGCGGCGCCGGGACCTCGATCGCCGGGCAGGCCACGGGCGTGGGCGTGGTGTTCGATCTCACCCGCCATCTGCGGTCGATCGTGTCGGTGGACCCCGAGGCGCGTACGGCGGTCGTACAGCCCGGCGTCGTCATGGACGACCTGCGCGACGCCGTGCGGCCGTACGGCCTGACCTTCGGGCCCGATCCCTCCACGCACAATCGCTGCACGATCGGCGGAATGATCGGCAACAACTCGTGCGGATCCCACTCGGTGGCCTGGGGCACGACGGCCGACAACGTCCGCGGGCTGTCCGTCACCACGTACGGCGGTGACACGCTGCGCCTCGGCCAGGGCTGGGACGGCGCCCCCGCCGGACTGCGCGCGCTGGTCGACAGCCACCTCGCGCTGCTGCGTACGGGCTTCCCCCAGGGGCTGCCACGGCGGATCTCCGGATACGCGCTGGACGCGCTGCTCCCCGAGGCGGGCGTCGATCTGGCCCGCGCCTTCTGCGGCAGCGAGGGCACGCTCGGGATCGTCACGGAAGCGTCCGTACGGCTGGTCGAGGCGCCCGCGGCCCGTGCCCTCGCGGTCCTGGGGTATCCGGACGAGAGCGCGGCCGCCGAAGCCGCGTCCGGGCTGCTTCCGTACGGTCCGCTGACCGTCGAGGGCATGGCCGAGGATCTCGTACGGAGCGGGCACGACCTGCCGCGCGGCGGGGCCTGGCTCTTCGTGGAGACTGGCGGCGCGACGCCCGCGGAGGCGCGGGCCGCCGCGTCGGCGATGCTCCGTGCGGCCGACGCGCTGGACGGGACGGTGGTGGACGATCCGGCCGGGCAGCGGGCGCTGTGGCGGGTACGGGAGGACGCGTCGGGCACCGCCACCCGGATGCCCGACGGCAGCGAGGCCTGGCCCGGCTGGGAGGACTGCGCGGTGCCGCCGGCCCGGCTCGGGGCGTATCTGCGCGATTTCCGCGCCCTGCTGGCCGAGCACGGTCTGCGTGGCACGCCGTACGGTCACTTCGGGGACGGCTGCATCCATGTCCGTATCGACTTCGACCTGCTGAGCGAGGACGGCGTACGGCGCTTCCGGCGCTTCTCGGAGGACGTGGCCGGGCTGGTGGTCGCGCACGGCGGCTCGCTGTCCGGGGAGCACGGCGACGGGCTGGCGCGCGCGGAGCTGCTGCCGAAGATGTACGGAGCGGAACTGGTCGGTCTCTTCGGCCGGTTCAAGGACGTGTGGGATCCGGCGGGCGGCATGAACCCCGGCGTCCTGGCCCGTCCCGCCCGGCTCGACGCGGACCTGCGCTTCGCGGTACTGCCGCGCGAGCCCGTCGATGTCGCGTTCAGCTATCCGCACGACGGTCCGCAGGGCGGGGACTTCGCCGGGGCCGTACGCCGGTGTGTCGGCGTCGCCAAGTGCCGGGTGGCCGGGCCGAGTACGGGTGCGGGTGTGATGTGCCCGTCGTTCCGCGCGACGGGCGAGGAACAGCACTCCACACGCGGGCGCGCGCGGCTGCTGCACGAAATGCTCGCGGGCGAGATCGTGACGGACGGCTGGCGCTCGACGGAGGTACGGGACGCGCTGGACCTGTGCCTGTCCTGCAAGGGCTGCCGCAGCGACTGCCCGGTGGGCGTGGACATGGCCACGTACAAGGCGGAGTTCCTGCACCACCACTACGCGGGGCGGCTGCGGCCGGCGGAGCACTACGCGATGGGCTGGCTGCCGCTGTGGCTACGGGCGGCGGCGCCGTTCGCCCGGGTGCTGAACGCGGCCGCGCGGGTGCGGCCGCTGGCGGCGGTCGCGAAGCGGCTGGGGGGCATCGCTCCGGAGCGGGCGATCCCGCGGCTGGCCCCGGAGACGTTCGGGCGGTGGCTGCGGCGGCACATGGCGGCCAGGACGGGTGTCTTCCCGCAGGGCCGTACGGCGGTCCTGTGGCCGGACACCTTCACGGAGCATCTCTCGCCATCGGTCGGACAGGCGGCGGTACGGGTGATGGAGGCGGCCGGCATCGGCATCGTGTCGCCGCAGGGCGGCCGGGTGTGCTGCGGGCTGACCTATGTCTCGACGGGTCAGCTCGACCGGGCACGTACGGTCATGCGCCGCACCCTGGACCGGATGGAACCGCTGCTGGACCTGGGCCTGCCGGTCGTCGTCCTGGAACCGAGCTGCGCGGCGGCGCTGACCACGGACCTGCCGGAACTGCTCGCCGACGACCCGCGCGCGGCGCGGCTCGCGGCGTCGGTCCGTACCTTCGCCCAGGCGCTGGAGGAGTGCGCCCCCGACTGGCAGCCGCCCCGCCTCGACCGCGCGGTGGCCGGTCAGACGCACTGCCACCAGCACGCGGTCCTGGGCGACGAGGCGGACCGCCGGCTGCGTGAACGCGCGGGCCTGACGGGGGATCTGAGCGGCGGCTGCTGCGGTCTGGCAGGCAACTTCGGCTTCGAACGCGGCCACTACGAGGTGTCGGTGGCCTGCGCGGAGGACCAACTGCTGCCGTCGGTAAGGGCGGCAGAGGCGGCGGCGGAGGGATCGCAGGGCCCGGAGGTCCTGGCGGACGGCTTCTCCTGCCGTACCCAGCTCGACCAGCTGGGCGGCTACCGGGCCCGGCACCTGGCGGAGGTGCTGGCGGAGGGACTGTGAGGTGGCTGTACGCCCGTGCCTCAGGCTCCTGACGCCAACTCGTGGGCCAGTGCCGCCAGCTGGGGGATCGCCGGGTGGGTGGTGCCTTCGCGCCAGGCCAGGAAGACATGGAGGGGCGGGGCATCGGGCAACGGGCGGTAGGCGACGCCCGGGTGGGGGTGCATGGCCGCCGTCGAGGTGCCGGTGACGCCGATGCCCCGCGCCGCGGCGATGGCCGCCAGCCAGTCGTCCGTGTTGGCGACCGTCAGCGTGATCGCCGGGCCGGCCTGCGGCGGCCACAGGGCCGGGGTCGTCGTACCCGAGACCGTGTTCACGATCACCACTTCGGACGCCAGGTCCGCCAGCGTCAGTGACGTACGCGCGGCCAGCGGCCCGTCGGCCGGGACCGCCGCGATGCGGGGCTCCGTGAACAGCAGCTCCTTGACCAGCCCCGGCGTCCCCACCGGCCCGCGCAGCAGCGCCGCGTCGACCTCGCCCCTGGTCAGCCCCGCCGTACGGTCGTCGATCCTGAGCAGCTCCAGCGGGGTCTCCGGATATTCCTGATGCCAGCGCCGGAGCAGCGGCGTAGTGTACGGGCCGAAAGCCGACCACGGGTGCCCGAGCCGCAGCGGCCGGCGGCGCAGCCGCCCCGCGTCGAGGGCGTCGTCGAACGCGGCGACCGCCACGGCCGCCTTGTCGCGGAAGGCGCGGCCCTCGGCGGTCAGGGCGAGATGGTGGGTGGAGCGTTCCGCCAGCCGCACGCCGAGATGTTTCTCCAGCGTGGCGAGGGCGCGGGAGACGGCGGGCTGGGTGAGATGCAGCCGGGTCGCCGCCCTGGTCACGCTCGACTCCTCGGCGATGGCGAGGAAGCAGCGGAGGTGGCGCAGCTCGATGCTCATGCGCGTGGAGCATAACGGCAGCCCAATCGGCATTTCACAGGGTGAGCGCCGGAGTCGTAGCGTGACGGTGGATGTCGGCGGATGCCGACGGTTGAGGTGCAGTATGTTGGACCTCCAGTCCAGTGAAGTGAACTAGGAGAGGTTTCCGGTGGAAGAGCCGCGTACCACCACCGCCGCGGCCACCACCGCCGCGGCCACCACCGCCGCGGCCACCACCGCCGCGGCCGCTGTCTCGCTGCCGGAGGCCGCCGGGGTCGCGGACGGCGGCCTCGCCCAGCCCGGCGACCGGCCCGCCGCCTCCAGGCGCACCCTCGGCCCCGTCGCCCTCGTCGTCGCCGGCGGGCTCTCCGTACAGTTCGGCGCCGCCATCGCCGTCCTGCTGATGCCGCGCACCGGCGCCGTCGGCGTCGTCTCGCTGCGGCTCGGGCTCGCCGCGATCGTCCTGCTCGCCGTCTGCCGCCCCACCCTGCGCGGCTACTCGCGCGCCGACTGGGGGACGGTGGTCGCCTTCGGCGTCGCCCTCGCCGCCATGAACGGCCTCTTCTATCAGGCGGTCGACCGCATCCCGCTGGGCGTGGCCGTCACCCTCGAAGTCCTCGGCCCGCTCACGCTCTCCGTGATCGTCTCCCGGCGGCTGATCAACGTCCTGTGGGCCGTTCTCGCGCTCGGCGGTGTGCTCCTGCTCAGCGGCGGCGGCTTCGACCGTCTCGACCCGGTGGGCGCGGCGTTCGCGCTCGGGGCGGGCGCCATGTGGGCGGCGTACATCGTCTTCAGCGCGGGTACCGGCCGGCGCTTCCCGCAGGCCGACGGGCTGGCGCTGGCGATGGCGGTCGGCGCGCTGCTGGCCCTGCCGCTGGGGATCCTGGAGTCGGGGTCGAAGCTGCTGGTGCCGTCGACGCTGGGGCTGGCTCTGGCGGTGGCGTTGATGTCCTCCGTACTCCCGTACACCCTCGAACTCCTCGCCCTGCGGCGGCTGCCCGCCCCGACCTTCGCCGTGCTGATGAGTCTGGAACCGGCCATCGCGGCGACCGCCGGATTCCTCCTGCTGGACCAGGCGCTCTCGGCCACCGACGCGCTGGCCATCGCGCTGGTCATCGTGGCGAGCATGGGCGCGGTACGGACCCAGGTGGGGCGACAGGCCGAGAAGAAGTAGGGCCCCTGTCGCCGGACGGCCCCGTCGCACGGTCCAAAGCAAGCATGCTTGCTTGTTTCTCCGGGCGCTGCCATGCTCCGGGACACGCACACCGCCGTGTCCCGAGGGGAGCGCACCCGTGTCCGACTCTGCCGCAGTGCTCGACGATCTGCGCAGCGAGAGCGAGGAACTCGACCGGCTGGTGGGCCCGCTCGGCCCCGGCCGCTGGGCCCTCGCGACGCCGGCCCCCGGCTGGTCCGTGGCCCATCAGATCGCTCATCTGACCTGGACCGACGCGGCCGCCCTGCTCGCCGTCACCGACCCGGGCGCATTCGCGGCGGACGCGCGGAAGGCTCTCGCGGCCGCTGACTCCTTCGTGGACGAGGGGGCGGCGGCCGGCGCCGTACTCCCGCCCGCCGACCTGCTCGCCCGCTGGCGCGACGGCCGCGAGCGGCTCCAGCAGGCGCTGCGGGCCGCACCGCCCGGCGCGCGTTTCCCCTGGTACGGGCCGCCGATGAGCGCCGCCTCGATGGCGACGGCGCGGCTGATGGAGACCTGGGCGCACGGCCAGGACGTCGCCGACGCGCTCAGCGTCCCACGCGAGCCGACCGCGCGGCTGCGGCATGTCGCGTGGATCGGCGTACGGGCCCGTGACTACGCCTACTTCGTACGGGGTGAGGAGCCGCCCACCGACCCGTTCCGCGTCGAACTGACCGGCCCGGCGGGGGAGTTGTGGACGTACGGCCCCGAGGGCGCGAGCCAGCGCGTCACCGGGCCCGCGCTGGACTTCTGTCTGCTGGTGACACAGCGGGCGCACCGCGCGGATCTCGCCGTACAGGCGGAGGGCGCGGCGGCCGATCACTGGCTGGACATCGCGCAGGCCTTCGCGGGACCGGCCGGCGCGGGCCGCGCGCCCGCCGGTCGTGCCGAGGGGGCCTGATGACCGTCGACACGTCGGCCGACGTGCTGCGGATCGGGAACGCCTCCGGCTTCTACGGCGACCGTTTCGACGCGCTGCGCGAGATGCTCACCGGCGGCCCGCTCGATGTCCTCACCGGGGACTATCTCGCCGAGCTGACCATGCTCATCCTCGGCAGGGACCGGCTGAAGGACCCGGGCGCCGGCTACGCGAAGACGTTCCTGCGGCAGCTGGAGGAGGGGCTCGGCCTCGCGCACGAGCGGGGCGTGAAGATCGTCGCCAACGCGGGCGGACTGAACCCGGCCGGACTCGCCGCCGCCGTGCGCGCGCTGGCCGAGCGGGTGGGCGTGCCGGTACGGGTCGCCCATGTCGAGGGCGACGACCTGCTGGCACGCGGAGACCTGTCGGCGCACGGCGGCTGGGGCGAGGGAGTCCTCACCGCCCACGCCTACCTCGGCGGCGCCGGGATCGCCGCCTGCCTGCGCGCCGGCGCCGATGTCGTGGTCACCGGACGCGTCACCGACGCGGCGCTCGTGACCGGCCCGGCGGCCGCCCGCTTCGGCTGGGGCCCGGACGACCTCGACGCGCTCGCGGGCGCGGTCGTCGCCGGGCATGTGCTGGAGTGCGGCACCCAGGCGACCGGCGGGAACTACTCCTTCTTCCGTGCGCACGACGTGCGCCGTCCCGGCTTCCCCCTCGCCGAGATCCACGCCGACGGCTCCGCGGTCATCACCAAGCACGACGGCACGGGCGGAGTGGTCGACCTCGGCACCGTCACCGCCCAGCTGCTGTACGAGACCGGGGGCGCCCGGTACGCGGGACCGGACGTGACCGCTCGCCTCGACACCGTACGGCTGGCCCAGGAAGGACCCGACCGGGTCAGGATCTCCGGCGTACGGGGCGAGGCGCCGCCCCCCACGCTGAAGGTCGGGCTGAACCGGATCGGCGGCCTGCGCAACGAGGTCGTCTTCGTCCTCACCGGCCTCGACATCGACGCCAAGGCCCGGCTGGTGCGCGCGCAGGTGGAGGACGCGCTCGGCGAACGCCGCCCGGCGGAGGTCCGCTGGGAGCTGGCCCGTACGGACAGGACCGACGCGGACACCGAGGAGACCGCGAGCGCCCTGCTGCGGCTCGTGGTGCGCGACAGCGATCCGCAGGCGGTGGGGCGGGCGGTCAGCGGGGCGGCGATCGAGCTGGCGCTCGGCAGCTACCCGGGCTTCCATGTGACGGCCCCGCCGGGGAAGGGCACGCCGTACGGGGTCTTCGAGGCGGCGTACGTCGACGCGGCGCGGGTCGCGCACACGGCGGTGCTGCCGGACGGCGAGCGGGTGGCGGTGCCGTCCCCCGTACGTACGAAGGTGCTTGAGCCGGTCCCGGAGCCGGCGGACGGGCTCCCCGAGCCGCTGCCCGCCGGTCTGCCCACCCGCTCCGCGCCCCTCGGACTGATCGCGGGCGCCCGCAGCGGCGACAAGGGCGGCGACGCGAACGTCGGCGTGTGGACGAGGAGCGAGGACGCCTGGCGGTGGCTGGTCCATGAGCTGACGGCCGAGAGATTCCGGCAGCTGATCCCCGAGAGCCGGGACCTGACCGTCGTCCGGCACACCCTGCCCCATCTACGCGCCCTCAACTTCACCGTCGAAGGGCTCCTCGGGGAAGGCGTCGCCGCCCAGGCCCGGTTCGACCCGCAGGCCAAGGCGCTCGGCGAGTGGCTGCGGTCCCGGTACGCCGACATCCCCGAGGCACTGCTGCCGACCGAGGCGCCGCTGTCCGCCGAGGTACCGCTGTCCCCGGAGGTACCGCTGTCCCCGGAGGTCCTGCTGTGACCGTGCTCCCGTCGGCCCTCGACATCACGTCCCCCGACTACGCCTCGCACCGCGCGACCATGCTCGCCAAGCTCGCGCTGCTCGACACCGAACACGCCAAGGCCCTGGCCGGCGGCGGTGAGAAGTACGTCGCCCGCCACCGCGCGCGCGGCAAGCTCCTCGCCCGCGAACGGATCGAGCTGCTCCTCGACCCCGACACCCCGTTCCTTGAGCTGTCACCGCTCGCCGCCTGGGGCAGTGACTACCCCGTCGGCGCGTCCATGGTCACCGGCATCGGGGTGGTCGAGGGCGTCGAGTGCCTGATCACCGCGAACGACCCGACCGTGCGCGGCGGGGCCAGCAATCCGTGGACCCTGAGGAAGGCCCTGCGCGCCAACGAGATCGCGTACGCCAACCGCCTTCCGTGCATCAGCCTCGTCGAGTCGGGCGGCGCCGATCTCCCCTCCCAGAAGGAGATCTTCATCCCCGGCGGGGCCCTGTTCCGCGACCTCACCCGGCTCTCCGCCGCCGGCATCCCGACCGTCGCGGTGGTCTTCGGCAACTCCACGGCGGGCGGGGCGTACGTCCCCGGCATGTCCGACCACACCGTCATGATCAAGGACAGGTCGAAGGTCTTCCTCGGCGGACCGCCGCTGGTGAAGATGGCCACCGGCGAGGAGAGCGACGACGAGTCCCTCGGCGGCGCCGCGATGCACGCCCGTACGTCGGGTCTCGCGGACCACTTCGCGGTGGACGAGCAGGACGCGATCCGGCAGGCGCGGCGGATCGTCGCCCGCCTCAACTGGCGCAAGGCGCATGCCGATCCCGGCCCGGCCGAGCCGCCCGCGTACGACGAGGAGGAGCTTCTCGGCATCGTCCCCGGCGATCTGAAGATCCCCTTCGACCCGCGCGAGGTCATCGCCAGGATCGTGGACGGCTCGGACTTCGACGAGTTCAAACCGCTGTACGGGCCGAGCCTGGTGACCGGCTGGGCGGAGCTGCACGGATATCCGGTGGGGGTGCTGGCCAACGCGCAGGGCGTGCTGTTCTCCGCCGAGTCGCAGAAGGCCGCGCAGTTCATCCAGCTCGCCAACCAGCGCGACATCCCGCTGCTCTTCCTGCACAACACCACCGGCTACATGGTCGGCAAGGAGTACGAGCAGGGCGGCATCATCAAGCACGGCGCGATGATGATCAACGCCGTGTCGAACTCCACCGTCCCGCATCTGTCGGTGCTGATGGGCGCGTCGTACGGCGCCGGGCACTACGGCATGTGCGGCCGCGCCTACGATCCGCGCTTCCTCTTCGCCTGGCCGAGCGCCAAGTCCGCGGTGATGGGGCCGCAGCAGCTCGCGGGCGTCCTGTCGATCGTGGCGCGGGCCTCGGCGGCGGCGAAGGGACAGCCGTACGACGACGAGGGGGACGCGGCGCTGCGCGCGATGGTGGAGCAGCAGATCGAGTCCGAGTCCCTGCCGATGTTCCTGTCAGGACGGCTGTACGACGACGGGGTCATCGACCCGCGCGACACCCGCACCGTCCTCGGCCTGTGCCTGTCCGCCCTCCACACCGCCCCGGTCGAGGGTGTGCGGGGCGGCTTCGGCGTCTTCCGGATGTGAGGTCACCAGATGATCGAGAGTGTGCTGGTCGCGAACCGCGGCGAAATCGCCTGCCGCGTCTTCCGTACCTGCCGTGAGCTGGGGATCGCGACGGTCGCGGTGTTCTCGGACGCCGACGCGGGCGCCCTGCACGTCCGGGAGGCGGACACCGCCGTACGGCTGCCGGGGGCCGCGCCCGCCGACACGTATCTGCGCGGCGACCTGATCGTGAAGGCGGCGCTCGCGGCGGGCGCGGACGCCGTGCATCCCGGGTACGGATTCCTGTCCGAGAACGCGGAGTTCGCGCGGGCGGTGCTGGACGCGGGCCTGGTGTGGATCGGACCGCCGCCGGGCGCGATCGAGGCGATGGCGTCGAAGACGCGCGCGAAGGAGCTGATGGGCGCGGCGGGGGTGCCGCTGCTCGCGCCGGTGGATCCGGCCTCCGCCACCGCCTCCGACCTGCCACTGCTGCTGAAGGCGGCGGCGGGGGGCGGCGGCCGGGGCATGCGGATCGTCCGCGAACTCCCGTCACTGGCCGAGGAGATGACGGCGGCGTCGGCCGAGGCGCGGTCCGCCTTCGGGGACGGGGAGGTCTTCGCGGAGCCGTACGTGGAGCGCGGCCGGCATGTGGAGGTGCAGATCCTCGCCGACGCGCACGGCACGGTGTGGGCGCTGGGCACCCGCGACTGCTCGCTGCAACGGCGCCACCAGAAGGTGATCGAGGAGTCCCCGGCGCCGGGTCTTCCGGACGGGCTGCGCGCCACCCTGCGCGAGGCGGCGGTGGCCGCGGCCCGCACGGTCGGCTACCGGGGCGCGGGCACGGTCGAGTTCCTGATCTCGCCGCAGGGCCGCGCGTACTTCCTGGAGATGAACACCCGCCTCCAGGTCGAACACCCGGTGACGGAGGAGGTGTTCGGCCTGGACCTGGTCGCCCTGCAACTCGGCATCGCGGAGGGCGCCGAACTCCCGCCCGAGCCCCCGCCCGCGCGCGGCCACGCGATGGAGGCCCGCCTCTACGCGGAGGACCCTGCCAGGAACTGGGCGCCCCAGACGGGCACGCTGCACCTGCTGGAGGTGGCGGGCGCCCCCGCGGACCGTCCCCTCGCGCCCCGGCTGCGTGTCGACACCGGGTACACCCACGGCGACACGATCGGCGTGCACTACGACGCCATGCTCGCGAAGGTCATCGTCTGGGCTCCCACCCGCGCCGAAGCCGTGCGCGGCCTCCGGTACGCCCTGCGGCGGGCCCGGGTGCACGGTCCTGTGACCAACCGGGAGCTGCTCGTACGGTCGCTGCTCCATCCGGACGTCGTCGCCGGGCGGGCCGACACCGGGTTCTACGAGCGGCACCTCGACGGCCTCACCGCGCCCGCCCCCGGCGAGGAGCACGCCGCCCTGGCCGCCGCGCTCGCCGCCGCGGCCGCCCGCGCCACCCGGGACACGGTGCCCGCGCGGCTCGGGGGCTGGCGCAATGTGGGGGCGCGGACGCAGAGCGGGACGTACGGCGAGCACGAGGTCCGCTACCGGGCCACCCGGGACGGATTCGACGTCGAGGCCGACGGCGTACGCGTCATCGCCACCGCGCCGCACCGCGTCAGCCTCGAAGTCGAAGGAGTCGTAAGGCACTTCGACGTCACCGCGTACGGCGACGAGGTCCATGTCGACAGCGCCGCCGGCTCGTACCGCCTCACCGCCCGGCCCCGGTTCACCGATCCGAGCCTGCGGACCGAGCCCGGGTCGCTGCTCGCGCCCATGCCCGGGACCGTCGTACGGATCGCGGACGGACTGGCCGAAGGCGCGGAGGTCACCGCGGGACAGCCGCTCATCTGGCTGGAGGCCATGAAGATGGAACACCGCGTCACCGCGCCCGCCTCCGGCACCCTCACCGCGCTCCACGCCGTCCCCGGCCGCCAGGTCGAGGTCGGCGCCCTGCTCGCCGTCGTCACCGACACCGCCGTCGTCACGGACACCGTCGTCACCGATGCACAGGAGGAACAACCCTCATGAGCAGCAGCTTTCTCATCGAGACCGAAGAGCACACGGCGCTGCGAACCGCCGTCGCCGCCCTCGGCCGCCGGCACGGCCGCGGCTACGACCGGGAGACCCTCTGGCGCGAGGCGGGCAAGCTCGGCTACCTCGGCGTGAACCTCCCCGAGGCGTACGGCGGCGGAGGCGGCGGCATGGTCGAACTCTCCCTCGTACTTGAGGAGTTGGGCGCGGAAGGCTGCCCGCTGCTGCTGATGATCGTGTCGCCCGCCATCTGCGGCACGGTGATCGCCCGGTTCGGTACGGACGCCCAGAAGCGGCAGTGGCTGCCCGGCCTCTCCGACGGCTCTCTCACCATGGCCTTCGGCATCACCGAACCCGACGCCGGCTCCAACTCCCACCGGATCACCACCACGGCCAGGAAGGACGCGGGCGGCTGGATACTCAACGGCCGCAAGGTGTTCGTCTCCGGCGTCGACATCGCCGACGCCACCCTCGTCGTCAGCCGTACCGAGGACGCGAGGACCGGCACGCTCAAGCCCTGCCTCTTCATCGTCCCCCGCGACGCCGAAGGCTTCCGGCGCTCGCAGATCGACATGGAACTCCAAGCCGTCGAGAAGCAGTTCGAGCTGGTCCTCGACGACGTCCGGCTGCCCGCCGACGCCCTCATCGGCGACGAGGACGCCGGGCTGCTCCAGCTCTTCGCCGGCCTCAACCCCGAACGCATCATGACCGCCGCCTTCGCAATCGGCATGGGCCGCTACGCCCTTGGCAAAGCCGTCGAGTACGCCAAGACCCGCCAGGTGTGGAAGGAGCCCATCGGCGCCCACCAGGCCATCGCCCACCCCCTCGCTCAGGCGCACATCGAACTCGAACTGGCCCGGCTGATGATGCGGAAGGCCGCGTACCTCTACGACGCGGGTGACGACATCGGCGCCGGCGAGGCCGCCAACATGGCCAAGTACGCCGCCGCCGAGGCCTGTGTGAAGGCCGTCGATCAGTCCGTACACACCCTCGGCGGCAACGGCCTCACCCGTGAGTACGGCCTCGCGTCCCTTGTCACCGCCGCCCGCGTGGCCCGGATCGCGCCGGTCAGCCGGGAGATGATCCTGAACTACGTATCCCACCAGTCCCTGGGTCTCCCCAAGTCCTACTGAGACAGGCGATTCTGGCCGTCCACATCGCGTCGTAAGGGGTCGTCATGGTCTTCCGTAGCGAGTACGCAGATGTCCCGGCCGTTGATCTGCCCATCCACGAGGCCGTGCTCGGCCGCGCCGCCGAGTACGGCGACACCGTCGCGCTCATCGACGGCGCGGCCGGCACGAGCATCACTTATACGCAGCTCGACACCTTCCACCGCCGCATCGCCGCCGCCCTCACCGACGCCGGCGTACGCAAGGGCGACGTCCTCGCCCTGCACAGCCCGAACACCGTCGCGTACCCGGCCGTCTTCTACGCCGCCACCCGCGCCGGCGCCTCCGTCACCACCGCCCACCCCCTCGCCACGCCGGAGGAGCTCGCCACCCAGCTGCGCGACTCCGCCGCCCGCTGGATCGTCACCGTCGCGGCGCTGCTCGACGTGGCCCGCCGCTCCGCCGAACTCGTCGGCGGGATCGAGGAGATCTTCGTCTGCGACCGGGCCGAGGGGCACCGCTCGATCCTCGACATGGCGGGGTCGACGGCCCCCGAGCCCGACATCGCCATCGACCCCGGCGAGGACATCGCGGCCCTGCCGTACTCCTCGGGCACCACCGGCCTCCCCAAGGGCGTCATGCTCACGCACCGGTCGATCGCCACCAACCTCGCGCAGCTCGAACCGGTCGTCCCCATGGGCCCCGGCGACCGGATCCTCGCCGTCCTGCCGTTCTTCCACATCTACGGGCTCACCGCCCTGATGAACGCGCCCCTCAGCCATGGCGCGACCGTCGTCGTCCTGCCGCGCTTCGACCTCGACCAGTTCCTCGGAGCGATCGAGAAGCACCGCATCAACGGCCTGTACGTCGCCCCGCCCATCGTCCTCGCCCTGGCCAAGCACCCGACCGTCGCGCAGTACGACCTGTCGTCGCTCGACTACATCCTCAGCGCCGCCGCCCCGCTGGACGCGCGGCTCGCCGCCGCCTGTTCGGCCCGGCTGAACCTCCCGCCCGTACGGCAGGCGTACGGCATGACCGAACTGTCACCCGGCACCCATGTCGTACCGCTGTCCGCCGCCGACCCGCCCCCGGGCGCCGTCGGCAAGCTCCTGCCCAGCACCGAGATGCGCGTCGTCGCCCTGGCCGACCCCGGCAAGGACGTGGACCCCGGCGCCGAGGGCGAGATCCTCCTGCGCGGCCCGCAGGTCATGAAGGGCTACCTCGGCCGCCCCGACGCCACCGCCGAGATGATCGACGCCGACGGCTGGGTGCACACCGGAGATGTCGGCCGGGTCGACGCCGACGGCTGGCTCTTCGTCGTCGACCGCGTCAAGGAACTCATCAAGTACAAGGGCTTCCAGGTCGCCCCGGCCGACCTCGAAGCCGTGCTGCTCACCCACACGTCCATAGCGGACGCGGCGGTGATCGGTGTCTACGACGCGGACGGCAACGAGGTGCCGAAGGCTTACATTGTTCGCCGGCCCGGTTCCGAGGCGCTCACCGAGACCGACGTCATGGCGTTCGTCGCCGAGCGCGTCGCCCCGTACAAGAAGGTCCGCCGGGTCGAATTCATCGGGGGCGTGCCCCGCGCCGCCTCCGGCAAGATCCTCAGACGTGAGCTGAGGGACCGTGAACAGAGGGACCGCGAACCGCGGAACCGCGAAAGGGAGAACACGTGACGGACCCCGCGAGGCTGGTCGTGACCGCGCACGAGCGAGGCATCGCCACCCTGACCCTGGACTCGCCGGCGAACCGCAACGCCCTGTCGGCGCGGCTCGTCGACGCACTCGGCGACGCCCTCACCGCCTGCGGCAAGGACCCCTCCGTACGGGCCGTGCTGCTCACCCACACCGGCAGCACCTTCAGCGCGGGCGCCGACCTCAAGGCGCCGGCGAACCCGTACACCTTCGTCGCCCTGATGCGGCAGATCGTCGAGCTGCCCAAGCCGGTCGTCGCGCGCGTCAGCGGCCATGTGCGGGCCGGCGGGCTCGGGCTGCTCGGCGCCTGCGACCTCGCCCTCGCCGACCGCGGCTCGGACTTCGCGTTCACGGAGGTACGGATCGGAGTCGCCCCCGCCGTGATCTCGCTGCCGCTCCTGCCGCGCGTCGAGCCGCGCGCCGCGGCCCGGTACTCCCTCACGGGGGAGCTGTTCGACGCGGACCGCGCGGCCGCCGCCGGACTGATCACCGAGGCGGCCGACGACGTGGACGCCGCGCTCGCGCCCGTACTGGACGGGCTGCGCAGGGCGTCGCCGCAGGGGCTCGCGGAGTCGAAGAAGCTGCTCACCGTCGGCGTGCTGGACGCCTTCGACCTGTACGCGGAGGATCTCGTCCAGCGCTCCGCCTCGCTCTTCGTGACGGCGGAGGCGCGCGAAGGCATCGCGGCGTTCATGGAACGACGGGACGCCGCGTGGGTGCTCTAGACGAGTCGTTCCGAAGTAGCGTCGTCCGCCCGGAGCGCGGCCGGGCAGACGGGACTTCGGAATGACTCGTCCAGGGCCCGCGCGGCGGATCCTGCCCGGGTCCGCGCCCAAGCAGGACCGCAGCCGCGCCACGCGCCGGCGGCTGCTGGAGGCCGCCGTGACCTGCCTCGCCGAACACGGCTGGGCGGGCTCCACGGTCTCCGTCGTCGCCGAGCGGGCCGGTGTCTCGCGCGGCGCGGCCCAGCACCACTTCCCGACCCGTGAGGATCTGTTCACCGCGGCCGTCGAGTACGTGGCGGAGGAACGGTCCTCCGCGCTGCGCGACCTGGTCCCGGCGGGGCCCGCGCACCGCCGCGAGGCCGTCGAGGGGATCGTCGCCCTCTACACCGGGCCGCTGTTCCGGGCCGCGCTGCAACTGTGGGTCGCGGCCTCCGACGAGGACCAGCTGCGCCCCCGGGTCACCGAGCTGGAGGCCCGGGTGGGGCGGGAGTCCCACCGGATCGCGGTGGAACTGCTGGGCGCCGACGAATCCGTCCCCGGCGTACGGGAGACCGTCCAGGGGCTGCTGGACATGGCGCGCGGACTGGGCCTGGCGACCCTGCTGACGGATGACACGCAGCGGCGGGAGCGGGTGGTGGCCGAGTGGTCGCGGATCCTGGACGGCGTGCTGGGCTGACGCCCGCCCGGCTCCACGGGACGTGGACGTACGGCGGCGCCGCTCCCGTTCCCGCCGGGCGCGGCGCCGTTCCCCACAGCCGTCCGGCCGTGGAGAGAGCGGATCAGTGGGTGATCTCGTCGTACCCCTCGATCTCCCGCGGATCCCGCGTCCCCGGACCCACATAGCGGGCCGACGGACGCACCAGACGGCCCGTGCGCTTCTGCTCCAGGATGTGCGCCGACCAGCCGGCTGTACGGGCACAGGTGAACATCGACGTGAACATGTGCGCCGGGACCTCGGCGAAGTCCAGCATGATCGCCGCCCAGAACTCCACGTTCGTCGCCAGCACCCGGTCGGGCCTGCGCGCGTGCAGCTCCTCCAGCGCGGCCTTCTCCAGCGCCTCCGCCACCTCGAACCGCGGCGCGGCCAGCTCCTTCGCCGTACGCCGCAGCACCCGCGCCCGCGGGTCCTCGGCCCGGTAGACGCGGTGCCCGAAGCCCATCAGCCGCTCGCCCTTGTCCAGGGTCCGCTTGACGTACGCCGTCGCGTCGCCGGTGCGCTCGATCTCCTCGATCATGCCGAGGACCCGCGAGGGCGCACCGCCGTGCAGCGGCCCCGACATCGCACCGACCGCTCCCGACAGCGCGGCCGCCACATCGGCCCCGGTCGAGGCGATCACCCGGGCCGTGAACGTCGACGCGTTCATGCCGTGCTCGGCGGCCGACGTCCAGTAGGCGTCGACGGCCTTCACATGCCGGGGGTCGGGCTCCCCGCGCCAGCGGATCATGAAGCGCTCGACGACCGACTCCGCCTTGTCGATCTCCCGCTGCGGCACCATCGGCAGCCCCTGGCCGCGCGCCGACTGGGCAACGTACGACAGGGCCATCACCGCGGCACGCGCCAGATCGTCACGGGCCGTGCGCTCGTCGATGTCGAGGAGCGGTTTCAGACCCCATACGGGCGCGAGCATGGCCAGCGCCGACTGCACATCGACACGGATGTCACCGGAGTGGACCGGGATCGGGAACGGCTCGGCGGGCGGCAGGCCGGGATTGAACGCCCCGTCGACCAGCAGTCCCCACACGTTCCCGAAGGACACCTGCCCCACCAGGTCCTCGATGTCGACGCCCCGGTAGCGGAGCGAGCCGCCCTCCTTGTCCGGTTCGGCGATCTCCGTCTCGAACGCGACGACTCCTTCGAGCCCAGGGACGAAGGAGGTGGCGGAATCAGACATCAGGCGGCTCCTCATGATGTGTGCGACGGTTTCGGCGGGTGGCCGGGCAGGTCGATCCCGGTGTGCGCGAGGCAGGAACCATAGTCCCCGGTGTACGAAGGCCACAGTGGCCCGCCCCAAGATTTTGGCGGGTTCCTCTGATGCGCGGAAGCGTGATAACCGGCACACTGCCTCACTTCCTCCATCGAGGGTTGGCGAAGCTCCGGGCCGGGCAGACTCGGCCCTGCGGCAGGATGACCTCCGTGCCTCCCGAGAATCCGGATCCCGCTGTCATGCGCGAGCAGTACCGCACGACCCCGCTGCTGGAGGCGGACCTCGCCGCCACCCCGATGGACCAGTTCGCCCGCTGGTTCAAGGATGTCGCGGTCTCCGACCTGCACGAGCCGAACGCGATGGTGGTCTCGACCGCCACGCCCGACGGCCGTCCGTCCTCGCGCACGGTGCTGCTGAAGCGGTACGACGACCGCGGCTTCGTCTTTTTCACGAACTACACGTCCCGCAAGGGCGGCGAGATCGAGTCGAACCCCTTCGTCTCGCTGCTCTTCCCCTGGCATCCGCTGTCCCGCCAGGTCCTCGTCACCGGCACGGCGGCCCGCGTCGGGCGCGACGAGACAGCCGCGTACTTCCGCACCCGCCCGCACGGATCCCAGCTGGGCGCCTGGGCCAGTGACCAGTCCACTCCGATCGCCTCCCGCGAGGCGCTCCTCCAGCGCTACGAAGAGCTGGCGGCCCGCTATCCGGACGACGAACAGGTCCCGGTGCCCCCGCAGTGGGGCGGCTTCCGGGTCACCCCGGAGACGGTCGAGTTCTGGCAGGGCCACGAGAACAGGCTGCACGACCGGCTGCGCTACGTCTGCGAGGAGCACGGCCGCGAGGGCGGCGGCGAGGAACACGGCTGGCGGGTCGAGCGGCTCTGCCCGTAGGGAGCGGCTCTGCCCGCAGAGGCCCTCAGGAGCCCGTCGGACACGCAGACGACCCGCGGGCCATGGTCCCTCCGGAGAGGGAGCCGGCCGGACATACCGGCGGCCCGCGGGTCGGGTGACTGCTTGGGATTTCGACCGTCGACCGGCCGAGCACTACGAGAGTGCGACAGCGAGCCGTTAGCCCGCAGCCACCTCACTTGTCCGGACTGAGTACATCTTCCGGATCACCTCCTTTCGGTGTGCGTCACACGTTAGGCGCGGCTCCGGGAGCACTCAAGTGAATTAATGCGACGAATTTGGCTGTACATCACACGCATTTTCCCGCTGGTAGCGGTGGGTACGCGCTGGGCAGAGAATTGTGGGGCGTGACGATTTCGGGGAACCTTGTGTGTGCTGGGTCACGTTCGAGTTCAATGATTGGACGTGCATGCATCAGCCAGGCGGAGGCGTCCTGCAGGGGGTGCGGAGATGAGTGCTTCTCGGAGCGAGACCACCAACGCGCCCGGGCCGGACGAGCCTGATTCCGCGTCCGGGTCCGGGCCGGACGCGGGGTCCGAGCCGGAGCGGGACGGGCCGGGCGCGGATCTGCTCGCGGCCCTGCTCGACGGTATGGACGCGGCGCTCTGCGCCTTTGACGCGGACGGCGTGATCACGCACTGGAACCGCGAGGCGGAGCGGGTGCTCGGCTGGTCGGCCGAGGAGGCCGTCGGGCGGCACGGCTTCGCCGGCTGGGCGGCGCGGAGCGCCGACGCGGACGACGTGCAGGCGCGGCTGATGGCCGTGATGGACATACCCGGCCGGCAGGTGGACGAGTTCGCGCTGCTGCGCAAGGACGGCGGCAGGGTGCTCGTACGGACCCAGTCGGCCCGGGTGCGCGGGGCCGACGGCAAGGCCGCCGGGGTGTACTCCGCCTTCAGCGAGGTCCACGCGCAGATAGATCTGGAGCGGACCATCGCGCTCAGCGAGGCGCTCTTCGAGGGAGCGTCCTGGGGTGTCGTCCTCGTCGATGTCGATCTACGGCCGACGGTGGTCAACGGATATGCGGCGCGGGCGCTCGGCTCCGGGCGTACGTCAGTGCTGGGGCGGCCGCTCGGTGAGCTGCTCGTCCGGGGCGTCGAGGAGCTGGAGGCCGCGCTCCACCATGTGCTCGCCGAAGGGCCGCCGAGGTCGCCCGCCGAGCTGTGGGTGACGGTCCGTACCGGCGACGGCGAGCAGCGGCGCTGCTGGCGGAGCGGTTTCCTGCAGCTGGCGTCCCCGCTGGCGGAGGAGCCGGTGCCGCTGGGTGTGGGGTGGATGTTCCAGGACGTGACGGACATCAAGCTGGCCGCGCAGGACGCGGACCGGCTGCGGTTCCGCTCCAGCCAGCTGCACCGGGCGGGGCGGGCGGCCGCGGAGTGCGAGGACCCGATGGAGGCGGCGACGGTCTATCTGGACTTCGCGCTGGCGGGTTTCGCGGATCACGCGCTGATAGATCTGGTGGTGGGGGAGGGGCCGACCGGTTCCTTCGCCGTCTCGGCCGCGGAAGCCCCCGTACGGCTGGTGCGGGCGGTGGCGACGCCCTCCGGCGGCGGGTCGGGTCCGAGCATGCCGGTGGAGGCGGGCGGGATACCCGTGCGGTACGCACCTGGGCATCCGGCGCTGCAGGCGATGGACCGCATCGGATCGGTCCGCGCCAGCGCCCCGTCGGGTGGTGTGCCCTCCTCGACCTGGGCCGCCTCCCGCCAGTGGCCGGCGGACGCGGTGCACGCGCTGTGCACGGTGCTGCGCTGCCGGGGCCGCTCGCTGGGTGTGGTGACGTTTCTCCGGGGAGCGAGCCGTGTCGCGTTCGAACGGCCGGACGCGGTGTACGCGGAGGATGTGACGGTCCGGATGGCGGCGTCCCTGGACCTGTCCCGGACCTTGTCGGACTGACGCGCGGCCGGCCGGTGGCTGATCCGCGGCCGGGCAGCAGGGCCGAGGCCCTGCTGCCCTTGTCACTTTTGCCCGGTCCGTCAGGGCGCCGCCGTCCTGTCCGTCCCCGTACCCCTGGGTTCAGGGACGGACGCCGCCTTCGGCGGCAGCAGCCTGACCGGTTCCGTTTCCGCGTCGTTGTGGCGCAGCGCCCAGTTCTCCAGGGAGATACGGCACGCGTGGTCGAGGTGGCGCAGGCCGGACAGATCCAGCTCGATGGGGCGGTCCTTCGGCAGCTCCTCCAACTGTTCCATTATCCGCGGCAGTCGCAGGAACGTCGCGTTGCCGGTGACGGACACCACCAGCCTGCCGCCGGTCAGTTCCCGTACGTCGACATGGAGATGGGAGATCTCCCAGGCCGTCTTGACCACCGCGAGCAGCAGCCCGAGGACCACTCCCTCGAAGAGATTGGTGACCAGGACCGCCACCGCCGTGATGGCCAGGATCACGGCCTCGCCGCGGTGCTCCCGCCACAGCGGGACCAGGTCCCTGACGGGCACCAGCTTGCAGCCTGCGTGCACCAGGACGCCCGCCAGCGCCGCGAGCGGGATGACCCCGATCGCGGCCGGCAGCAGCGCGGCGAACAGCAGGAGCCACAGCCCGTGCAGGATCCGGGAGAGCGAGGTCCGTGCCCCCGCCTGGACATTGGCGGCGCTGCGCACGATGACCGCGGTCATCGGCAGCGCGCCGAGCGCCCCGCAGACCGTGTTCCCCACGCCCTGCGCCATGAGTTCCTTGTTGTAGTCGGTGCGCGGCCCGTCATGCATGCGGTCGATCGCCGCCGCGCTGAACAGGGACTCCGCCGAGGCGATCAGGGTGAAGGCGAGCACGGTGCCGATCGCGGCCACCCCCGCCAGCTGCCCGAAGTCGTCGAGGCCAGGGGGCTTGATCGATTCCAGCAGCCCGTGCACCTCGACCTTGGCGACGGGCAGATCCAGCAGGACTGCTGCGCCGGTGGCCAGCGCCACCGCGGCCAGCGGTCCGGGAACCACCCGGACCCGGGCCGGCAGCCTGGACCACAGGACAAGAACGGCCACGGTCCCGGCGCCGATGAGGAACGCGGTCAGCGTCGTACCGTCCGAGACGATCCCGCCGGCCAGTCCCGGCAGTCCGGCGATCTTGCCGGGGCCGCCGGACGGCGGAGCGGTGTCCGCCATGGCGTACACCTGGCCCAGTACGAGCACCAGGCCGATGCCCGCCAGCATCCCCTGGACCACGGCGACCGAGATCGCCCGGAACCAGCGGCCGAAACGCAGCGCGCCGAGGGTGAGTTGGAGCAGTCCCGAGACGAGCACGATGGCGCCGAGAGCGCCGACGCCGAACTCCTTGACGGCTTCGTACACCAGCACGGTCAGTCCCGCCGCCGGGCCGCTGACCTGCAGCGAGCTGCCGGGAAGGAAGCCCACGACGAGTCCGCCGACGATGCCGGTGACCAGACCGAGTTCGGCGGGCACTCCGGAGGCGACCGCCACCCCCACACACAGGGGCAGGGCGACGAGAAAGACGACGAGGGACGCGAGCAGGTCGCGCCTCAGGACACGTTTGTCCCTCAACAGGGTGAGCATGAAGGGTGTTCCTAGCTGTGCGGTCCGCGAGCGGACGAGGGGCGGGAAGTGAGCGGTGCTGAGGGCGCCGTCACAGAGGTCTGAAATCCCCGCCCAGGTGGGGCTGGTGGGCGCTGATCGCGCCGGTGTCCACTTCGTAGTACCAGGCGTGCAGCGAGAGACGCCCCTCCACGAGGCGTTCCCGTACGGCGGGATAGCCGCGGAGGGTGTCGAGCTGGGCCGCGGCGTGGTGGCGTACCGCGTGGGCGAGGCCGTGGGCGGCCGGCAGCGAGGGGACGCCGAGGTCGAGCCAGCCGCGGACGGCCGGGACCGCTGACAGATCGTCACCGCGTACGAGGGCGCCGACGGCGCCGCAGTGGGAGTGGCCGCACACGACGATGTCGCGGACGTTGAGGACACGTAACGCGTACTCGATGGTGGCTGCTTCGCCGCTGGGCCGCTCCGCGTCGTAGCGGGGGACGATATTGCCCGCCGTACGCAGCTCGAACAGCTCACCCGGACGCGCGCCGGTGATGAGGGACGGGATGACACGGGAGTCCGAGCAGGTGATGAACAGCGCTTGTGGCGTCTGTCCCGCCGCGAGTTCGCGGAACTCCTCGGAGCGCTCCGCCACCTGGACGGAGAAGGTACGGGCGTGGTCGATGAGTGACTTCATGATGGCCTGCCTCCTGCACCCGCGGACGTGCCGGGGCGCGGTGTGGTCGGGTCAGTGGGGGTGTGAACGCCAGTGCCGTACGGGCGTCACGCGCTGCCGGGTCTCGGCAGTCGCGGGAGGCCGGCAGACAGCTGCCGTGATGATCGCGCTGTCGTGTGCGCGAAAGTTTGTCTGCTCCGATGATGGGACACCGCAGCTTCGTCTACTTTGCCCGAACATTACTTCCAGGTGAAAGATCAAAATTCCGCCAAGTGGTCCTTTGGTGACGCAAAGTGGCGGGTCGAGGGCGTGGGCAAGGCCGAGGCCCGCGGGGAGCGGTTCCCGCAGGCCTCGGCCGTTCGCTGCCGTCTCTTCAGTTACTTCTGGCGCTTCTGTTACGAGAGTTGCTTTGGTTACTTCGGTTGCTCTGGTTACGTCTGTCGCGCCGTTGAGCCCTCGACGGCTCCGGGGTACGTCTTTACTGGCGGTAGAAAATCCGGTCGGCGTATTCGGTCATCACCCGGCTGTTCCACTCGGGCCCGCCGTCGACATTGCCAGACCGCAGCAGCGGAGGCTCGATGCCGCGCTCGACGAGTTCCTCGGCGGCGGCGGCCATCATCGCCTGCATCAGGGCGCTGGTGACGACCGTGGAGGCGGGGGCGAACGGGGCCTCGATGCCGTCGGCGGTCAGCTCCGCGTCACCGACCGCGATCCTGTTGTCGAGGACGACATCGCAGTGGTCCTTGAGATACGTCCCCGTCAGGTGCCGGGACGTGGTCTCCGTCGCGTACGCCACCGATGTCACGCCGATGACCTTCAGCCCCAGCGACCGGGCTTTCATCGCCATCTCGACGGGCATCGCGTTGCGCCCGGAGAGGGAGATGATCACCAGCACGTCCCCGGCGGCGGCGGGGCTGGACTCGAGCACGGCGCTCGCCAGACCGTCGACCCGCTCCAGCGCGGAGCCGAGGGTGGCCGGCATGACATCGACGCCCACCACGCCGGGCACGGCGAGCAGGTTCATCAGGGCGAACCCGCCGGCGCGGTAGACGACGTCCTGCGCGGCGAGCGAGGAGTGCCCGGCGCCGAAGGCGAACAGCCGCCCGCCGGCGGCGACGGTGTCGGCGATCACCGTGCCGGCCGCGGCGATGTTCGCCGACTCCTCGTCGCGTACGCGCTGCAGCAGGCCGATCGCGGCATCGAAGAACCGGCCGGCCAGCTTGGACTCGCTCATCGAGGAGACCCTTCCAGGGGTGGGGGAATGCCTGTGCCGCGGATCACGTTGAGGTCTGGACCATTGCTCTGTCAATACACCTACTCGACACCTGCCCGACGCTTTACGGCACGCCTCGCCGCTTCGGCTTCCTCCGGCACGGCACGGTTGTCGGTGGTATGCGTCAGAATTGGGTCAGGGCCAGCGCACGATTTATTCGAGGGGCACGAATGTCCGGACTGATCGACACGACGGAGATGTATCTCCGCACCATCCTCGAGCTCGAAGAGGAAGGTGTGGTCCCGATGCGCGCCCGGATCGCCGAGCGGCTCGACCAGAGCGGGCCGACGGTCAGCCAGACCGTGGCCCGTATGGAGCGCGACGGTCTGGTGCAGGTCGCGGGCGACCGGCATCTGGAGCTGACGGAGGAAGGGCGCCGACTGGCGACCCGTGTCATGCGCAAGCACAGGCTCGCCGAGTGTCTGCTGGTCGATGTGATCGGCCTGGAGTGGGAGCAGGTGCATGCCGAGGCGTGCCGCTGGGAGCATGTGATGAGCGAGGCGGTGGAGCGGCGGGTGCTCGAGCTGCTGCGTCACCCGACGGAGTCGCCGTACGGCAACCCGATCCCGGGCCTGGCGGAGCTGGGCGAGAAGGCGGAGGCCGACCCGTTCCTGGACGCGGGGATGGTGAGCCTGGCCGATCTGGATCCGGGCTCGGAGGGCAAGACGGTGGTGGTGCGGCGGATCGGCGAGCCGATCCAGACCGATGCCCAGCTGATGTACACGCTGCGGCGCGCGGGCGTGCAGCCCGGGTCCGTGGTGAGCGTGACGGAGTCCCCGGGCGGCGTGCTGGTCGGGAGCAGCGGCGAGGCGGCGGAGCTGCAGGCCGAAGTGGCCTCGCATGTCTTCGTGGCCAAGCGCTGAGCACTGAGCGCTGAGCACTGACTGCTGAGCGCTGACCGCTTAGCGCTCTGCGCGGGGTACGGGGTTGACGACCGGGGCGTGGGGGGCGCCCGGGTCCGCCGGGGCGGGGGAGTCCACGGCGGGGTCCGGTGTGAAGGTGACGGGCGTGAAGGCGATTTCCGGCTGAGGATGAAAGCGCTTCCGCCGAACGGCAGCGGCCGGGCGGATCGCATGCCACGCTTATAGCTGAGGCATATGACCTGAGGGCGCCGGCCGGGGGCTCGGCCCCACGGTAGGGGAGGGGAGCAGGGTTATGCGCCTGTACGGGTGTGGGCACTGTGCGTCGCGCCTGCGGTACGGCCTGTATTCCCTGTACGGAGAAGGCTCCGGCACCTCGCGGCACCGGAGCCTGTCCTCCCCTGCGCTGACCCGGAGCCCCGAGCTCCCAGGGTCAGTCCCCTCGGGCCGTCATCCCCGATCGGCCCGCCTCCCGGAGAAGATCTCCCCTCGGCGGCGTCCGGCAATCCTTGAGCGGGGTCACTCGAACGAGCGGTGTTGCGAGTGGGAACCAGGTTTTCGAATAGGAGTTCGATAGTCTGGCGTGGCTGGCCGTACCGAGTCGGGCCGCGGCCGGAATCCGACTCGACGACTCTGGACCGATCTCAGGACCGACCGACCACTCAGGACCGACCACTCAGGATCGAAGGGGGTGCCGGAACGCATGGTGCAGCGCATCGACGTGACCGGAGCGGACGGCGTACGTCTCGCTGCCTGGGAGGAGTTTGCCGACCCGCCCGCGCAGGGCGGCGAGCCGGAGCGGGCCTCAGGTGTCTTACTGCTCCATGGACTCATGGGCCAGGCCTCGCACTGGGCCTCCACGGCGCGCTGGCTGGCCGAGCGGCACCGGGCGGTCGCGCTCGACCAGCGAGGTCATGGCCGGAGCGACAAACCGGCGGAGGGTCCGTTCACGCGCGAGGCGTACGTCGCCGACGCGGAGGCCGCGATCGAGCAGCTCGGGCTGGCGCCCGTGACGCTCATCGGCCACTCGATGGGCGCCCTCACCGCGTGGCAGCTGGCCGCCAAGCGCCCCGATCTGGTCCGGGCCCTGATCATCTGCGACATGCGCGCCTCGGCGCTGGGCGCGGCGTCCCAGCGGGAATGGGAGGACTGGTTCCGCGCCTGGCCGGTCCCGTTCGCGACGCTCGCCGACGTACGGAAGTGGTTCGCCGAGGACGACCCCTGGGTGGAGCGCCCCACGCCGGCGCGCGGTGAGTTCTTCGCCGAGATCATGGTGGAGCGAGCCGACGGCTGGCGCCCGGTCTTCTCGCGCCGCCAGATGCTGATGTCCCGGAAGGCCTGGTTCTACAACGCGCACTGGGAGGAACTGGCCCAGGTCCAGTGCCCCACCCTGGTGGTCCGCGGCCTCGACGGGAATCTGGGCCGCGCGGAGGCCCAGGAAATGGTCCGCGTGCTCCCCCGCGGCCAGTACGCGGACGTGACGGACGCCGGCCACCTGGTCCACTACGACCAGCCGGAGGCCTGGAGAGCGGTGATCGAGCCTTTCCTGGACGGTGTGCTGACGCCTTGAGCGACGGGCGGGGCGGACGTGCGGGGCGCCGGCCCGCTTCCCCTCCCCGCCCACCCCGTCACCCCTTGCTGACCGCCGTCAGGATCTCCGGGAGCCGCGCCGCCGTCCGGGGGGCCGCCAGGCGCAGACCGCCCGCGGTGACCAGCGCGCCGTACACCGTGCCGACAGGCAGCAGGAGCCAGGTCCAGTCGTCCGCATCCGAGACATGGAGCCAGATCGTCAGCGCGATCACCGGCGCGCACAGCAGGGCCGCGCCGAGCATGCCGCCGAAGATGGAGAGCCAGGCCAGACCCGCCTGCCCCGGTGCCACGTTCTTGTAGGTGCTGTCCTGCGGGATCGAGTACGGGAAGCGGGCCGAGGACACCGCGCCCGTCGCCAGCATCGCGCCGAGCAGCGCGAAGGACAGGCCGAGCGCTTCCGGCAGGGCCCGCCAGTCGCCCAGCAGGCCCGCCGTGGCCGCCGTGACCAGCGCCGAGTACGGCAGGGTGATCACCAGCAGCGCCAGGGCCCGCGCCCGCAGTTCGAGGTAGGCGTCCCGCGTCGAGGAGATCGTCAGGGCCACCATCCAGAAGGCGGAGGTGTCCTGGCCGAACTGGTTGTACATCTGGACGCCGAGCATGCCGGCCGCGAAGCACGCGAAGTAGATCGTGCCGGTGCCCTGAAGCGCGTTGAACAGCGGCACGATCAGACCGATGGCCAGCGAGGTCACCCACGCCGCCTTCGTCTTCGGGTCGCGCCACACGTACCGCAGACTGCGCAGCACCACCGGGCCCGTTCGCCCCTCCGCCCGCAGCCGTCCCGGCAGCAGCCGGGCCAGCGCCGGTCCCAGCCCTCGCCCCGACTCCTTGCGGGACGGCTCGGCCGCAGCGAGCGTCGAGCCGTCCGGGGCCGTCATCAGCTTCACCATCGACCGCTGCCACACGTACATCACCGCCACCAGCGCGACGCCGGACAGCAGCAGTTGCAGCACGGCCCGGCCGTACGCGCCCTCGCTCGCCGAGTCCACCGCGCCGATCGCCGACGCCGGCGGCAGCCACCGTACGAACCGGGCCACCGGGGCGAGCGCCGCGAGCCCGCCCGCGTCGCTGAGCCGCTGCGCGCCGAAGTTCACGACCTGGATGCCCACCGCGATCAGCAGACCGCTCAGGACCGCCAGATCGCGGCCCTTGCGCGAGGTCAGCAGCCGGATGTTGGCCGTCGCGACCGCCCGCGCCAGCGCCACGCACAGCAGCAGGACCAGCGGTACGGCGACGACCGAGACGAGCGCGGCCACCGCGCTGTGCGCCGTCGCCACCGCCGAGCCGACCACCAGACAGAGCGTGAACAGCGGCCCGATGCCCACCAGCGACGCCGCGAGCAGCGCCGCGGTCAGCGGGCGCGGCCGCAGCGGCAGCATCACCAGCCGGGTCGGGTCCAGCGTCTCGTCGCCGCTGGAGAAGAACAGCGGCATCACGGCCCAGCCCAGGGCGAGCACGGCGGTCAGCATCACGACGACCGTGCCCGCGTGATCGTTTCCGCGCAGCACGATCAGCCCGAGGAGCTGCGCCGCCGCGACGAGCAGGGTCACGACGACGGACATGATGTACGCGGCCCGCCGGCCCGACGACTGCCGCAGCCCGTTGCGCAGCAGGGACAGCTTCAGCCGTACGAAGACGGGCGCCAGCGTGGCCGTGCCGGCCGGGGCGCCCGCCGTGGCGCGCGCGGTGGTCCCCGCCTCGGTGCCGGTGGCGGTGGTCGCCGCCGTACCGCTCATCGGGCGCCGCCCAGCCAGTCCAGGGTTTCGCCGGTGTCGCGCCCCTGCGCGCCCACCAGTTCCAGGAAGGCGTTCTGCAGGGATGCCGCCTCGCCCCGTACCTCCGCGAGCGTGCCCTGCGCGCGGATACGGCCGCCCACCATCACCGCGACCCAGTCGCACAGCGACTCGACCAGCTCCATCACATGGCTGGAGAAGACCACGGTCGCGCCGGAGCCGGTGTAGCGCTCGAGGACCCCGCGGATCGTCTGCGCGGACACCGGGTCGACCCCTTCGAACGGCTCGTCCAGGAAGAGCACTTCGGGGTTGTGGAGGAGGGCGGCGGCGAGGCCGATCTTCTTCCGCATCCCGGTCGAGTAGTCGACGACGAGCTTGTGCTGCGCGCCCGCCAGGTCCAGTACGTCGAGGAGCTGGGTGGCCCGCTTGTCGACCTCGGCGCCCGGCAGCCCCCGCAACCGGCCCGTGTAGCCGAGGAGTTCACGGCCGGAGAGCCGCTCGAAGAGCCGCAGACCCTCCGGCAGGACGCCGATCCGCGCCTTGACCTCGACGGGGTCGCGCCATACGTCCTGTCCGGCGACCCACACCCGTCCCTGGTCGGGCCGGAGCAGGCCGGTCACCATCGACAGGGTCGTGGTCTTGCCCGCGCCGTTCGGCCCGACCAGGCCGATGAACTGGCCCGCGGGCAGTTCGAGATCGATGCCCGCGACGGCGATCTGCTCGCCGAAGCGCTTCCACAGCCCCTCGACGCGTACGGCGGGCGGCGCCGCGCCGCCCGCCTCGGCCGGCGCCGCGCCGCCCGCCTCGGCCGGCGCCGCACTCCGCGCCCCGGCCGGCGCCGGTGCTCGGTCCGGCGCTCCGTCCGGCGCCCGGTCCGGTGTCTGTTCCCGTGCCTGGTCCGGCATGGCGACTGCCTTTCGGTGTCCGTATCTACAGGGACACCTTATGTACGCCGTGCCCGTTTGGCGGCGGCGTCCCGGCCGCAGGCGTATGCCAGCTGGCAGATCAGCTCGGCCGCGTCCGGCAGCCAGCGGTTCGCGGGCGTGGGCCGGCAGGCCCACTGCACCGCGCCGCTGCCGCCGACCCGGGTCGGCGGGGCCGCCACGTACTGCCCTTCACCCCGCGCGACCAGATCGATTGTCGCCGGCGCCCAGCCGAGCTTCCGCACGAGTCCGTCCACCTTGAGCGCACCGCCGGGCAGCACGAAGAACAGCATCCGCCGGTCCGGGGTGCAGGTCACCGGGCCGAGCATCACGGCCATCCGCTCCATCCGGGCCAGCGCCAGGAAGCCGGCCGACTCCGGTACGTCGAGCGCGTCGAAGGTGCGTCCCGTCGGCAGCAGGATCGACGCCTTGGGCTGCATCGTCCACAGCCTGCGCGCCACGACGGCGCTGCCCGTCGCCTGGGTCGCCCAGTCCGGCCTGGTCGCGTGCGCCCCCGGGGAGGCGCAGTCGAACCGGCCGCACGAGCACTCCTCCCCGCCCTCCACCGGCTCCAGCCAGGCGCCGGGGAACACGTCCCAGTGCCGCTCTTCCGCGTACCGCACCGCGCTGTCGAGCAGCAGGGTGCCCCGCTGCTTGGGGATGTGTCCGGTGTCCGTCACTCCGATGGTCTCTTCCACGAACAACACAACTCCCGCCACCACCACGGGTTACGGGCGGCGCCGTGCCCCGCCGCGCCACAGTGATCCCGCATGCGGGGCGCACGGATGCATGGGCGGGGGCGCGCACGACGCGGTGGCGCGGTATCCGGGTAGCGACCCCCGGGGGTCCGACAACATGTGGGAAGTACGGCGCGGAAACTGGCCGTATTTCACCGATGTTTCGGAAAAATCCTCGAATAGTTCCGTTATCGCCGAACGTGCGCATTCTCTGCATATCAGCCGGGCAGTTATCACTGAGTTGATCACTGCGGCACCAGGGGGTATCCATTGGCAGCCAGGCCTCTCGTCGCGCGCCAGCCGAACGAAAGACTTCAGACGCTCATCCAGGAAGCCGGGTGTTCCAATGCCGGGCTCGCCCGGCGGGTCAACATGGTCGGGGCGGAACGCGGGCTCGATCTGCGCTACGACAAGACATCGGTGGCGCGCTGGCTGCGCGGACAGCAGCCACGCGGCCGCGCTCCGGGCATCATCGCCGAGGCGCTGGGCCGGAAACTGGGCCGTACGGTCACGATCGACGAGATCGGAATGGCCAACGGAAAGAATCTGGCCTCGGGCGTCGGCCTCCAGTTCGCGCCGACCGTCCTCGGCGCGATCGAGCAGGTCTGCGAGCTGTGGCGCAGCGATGTGGGCCGCCGTGACTTCCTGTCAGGTTCCTCGGTCGCGTCCTCCGCGCTCGTGGAGCCCAGCAGGGACTGGCTGATCACGGCCACCGACTCGACCGTCGCGCGCAACACCGGCGCGCGGGTGGGGGATGCGGACGTCGAGGCGGTGCGGGCCATGACCCGCGCGCTGATCGAACTGGACCACCGCTTCGGCAGCGGTCATGTCCGGCCGGTCGTCGTCCACTACCTGAACAGCGTGGTGTCCGGCCTGCTGTCGGGGGCGTACCGGGAAGCGGTCGGCCGCCGGCTCTTCGCCGCCGTGTCCCGGCTGACCGAGCTGGCCGGCTATATGGCGGTCGACACCGGCCAGCCCGGTCTGGCCCAGCGCTACTACATCCAGGCGCTGCGGCTCGCGCAGGCGTCGGGGGACCGTGGCTACGGCGGGTATGTGCTGGCCGCGTCCATGAGCCATCTCGCCGCGCAGCTCGGAAACCCGCGCGAGATCGCCCAGTTGGCGCGGGCGGCGCAGGAAGGCGCGCGCGGGCAGGTGACCCCGCGCGCGGAGGCGATGTTCTACGCGGCCGAGGCCCGTGGCCATGCGCTGATGGGCGACACCCGCACCTGCGAGGCGGTGGCGGGCAAGGCGGTCACCAGTCTGGAGCGCGCGGACGACGCGTCGGGCGACGACCCGGACTGGATCGGGCATTTCGACCGCGCCTATCTCGCCGACGAGCTGGCGCACTGCTACCGGGACCTGGGGCAGCCGGAGGCGGCCGGCCGGCATGCCTCGGACGCGCTGGAGGGCCACCCCGAGACCCGGGCGCGGCGTCGGGCGATCGGCCTGGTCCTGCTGGCCACGGCCCAGGTCCAGCAGCGCGAGGTGGAGCAGGCGTGCCACACCGGCACCCGCGCGGTGGAGCTGCTCGGGACGCTGCGCTCCAGCCGGGGCGCGGAGTATCTCGACGATCTCCAGCAGCGGCTGGAGCCGTATGGGAACGAGCCCGCGGTGCGCGAGTTCGCCGCACGGCTGGAGCTTCAGGCGGCGTGACGGAGACATGACGGCGTGACGGAGACACGACGGATCGGGAGGGCGCGGGCGGGCGGCCGCGTACGGGGGCCCGTGAGGGCGGAGTGAGGAGGATGTGGGGGCGCCACGGGGGCATCGCGGTGACCGTGTGATCGTGATCAAGTACGGGTGGGGACGGGTGGATTCAGCTCCGATAACAGCGCCTTGAGGGGGCAGGCTGTTACTGGATCGAGGCGCGTGGCAGAGGTCTCGATTCACCCGGTAGCGTGAGCCGACGGTTCCGTAGGTCCACACGTTCCACACGTAGGAGTCCCGGTGACGCACAGCGGACAAGGGGATGAGCGGCACGACCACGCCGCTCGGCCCGCGCACGAAGGCGTCGTGCTGCCCGGCGACGGCAGTGAGCCCTGGATCCCCGGCACGCCCGCGGAGCAGCCCGCTCCGGCGGGCGGGCAGCCGTGGGGACAGCCCTGGGGCCCGCAGGACGGCCGCCAGGAGCAGCCCGGGTACGGCCAGGCGCCGGACGCCGCGCCGCAGCCGTACGGCTCCCAGGAGGGCGCTCAGTCGTACGGACCGCCGGAGGGTGCCCAGTCGTACGGACCGCCGGAGGGCGCCTCGTACGGCGCTCCGCTGCCGCCGGTCCAGGGATACGAGCCGCCGCAGGGCCGGCCGTACCAGCCGGGGCACCAGCTGCCGCAGGGCCAGCCGTACCACGAGCTGCCGCAGGGCCGGCCGTACCAGCAGGATCCGCAGCAGTACGCGCAGGGACAGCCGCTGCCGCTGCCCGCGCAGCCGCCGCTGCCGGGGAGCGCGGACGCCACGCAGTATCTGCCGCCCGTGCCCGCCATGGGCGACGCGGACGCCACGCAGTTCATCGCTCCGGTCCCGCAGGGCCCCGGTCCCGGTCCCGGTCCCGGCATGCTGCCGCCCGAGAGCGCGGCCGAGGCCACCCAGTTCCTGCCGCCGACACCGCCGGCCCCGCAGGGCGGGGACGCGGACGCCACGCAGTACATCGCGCCCGTACCCGCGCACGACATCCCGGCGGCGCCCCCGGGCGCTCCGTACGGCATCCGGCCCGGCGCCCCCGGCGACCGGCAGCCGCCCCCGGAGTTCGACAACCTCTTCCGTACGGACGGACCCGGCGGCGGGCAGGGCGCGGACTCGACGCAGCAGCTGCCCCAGTTCGACGCGGGCCGCCGCCCCCAGCCGCACGGCCGGCCGCAGGCCGCCCCGTACGGTCAGCAGCCGGCGGCTCCGTACGGCCAGCAGCAGCGCGGCTCGTACGACCCCCCGGGACGGGCGGCGCAGGAGCCCCAGGGCCGCGGCGCGGGCCGCCGCAAGTCGTCGCGCACCCCGCTGATCGCGGGCGTCGTCGTCGGCTGCGCCGTCCTCGGCCTGGGCGCGGGCGCGCTGATGAGCGGCGGGGACGACAGCAAGCAGGGCGACAGCAAGCAGCCCGTCGCGTCGGCGAGTTCACCCGCCACAGAACCCGCCACGCAGACCGCCCCCGACCCGGCGAAGCCGCAGGCCGAATCGCTCGACAAGCTGCTCGCGGACAGCAACGACAGCCGCGCCTCCGTGATCAGCGCGGTCAACAGCATCAAGTCCTGCGAGAACCTCGACCAGGCGGCAACCGATCTGCACGCCGCCGCCGAGCAGCGCCGCGGCCTGGTGACGCGGCTGAAGGACCTGTCGATCGACAAGCTGCCGAACAACGGCGAGCTGGCGTCCTCCCTCACCGAGGCCTGGCAGGCATCCGCCACGGCGGACGACCGCTACGCCCAGTGGGCCAATCAGGTCAAGGGCAAGAAGGGCTGCAAGGACGGCCAGGCACGCAGGACCCAGCAGTCCGCCCAGGGCGACCGGGCAAGCGGCGAGGCCACAGCGGCGAAGAACAAGGCCTCGGGACTCTGGAACGGCATCGCGACGGAGTACGGCCTCACAAAGCGGGCACCGACACAGCTTTAGGCCCTGTCCGGCGTCCCCTCCCGGGGGACGCCGGGGGCGGTGCGGTTGGCTATGGCGTGTGTGTCGTGTCGCCCAGGGTTTCGCCCACGTCGACGAATCCCTTCTTGTCTGCCACGAGTCGTCCCGCGCGCACCACTTGGAAGGTCACGTCCGCGTTGACGATGCGCGGGAAGCCCGGTGCTCCCAGCATGTCTTCGTAGCGCCAGCGCAGTGGTGGTGTGAGGCCGCCGGTGTCCACCCGTACACCGCGGTCGAGCGCGTCCATGATCTTCCCCGGCGTGATCACGCTGTCGTTGATCGACTCCACGACCTTCTTGAGGGCGGTGTACGCGATCCAGGTGGTCTGCACCCCGGGGTTGGCCGGGTCGATGTCGTCATCCCCGAAGGCGTGCTTCTCGATCACGTTCCGCATCGGCTTCCAGGCCGGATCGCTCGCCACCGGATACCAGCCGGTGAGGTACGCGCCCTCGAAGGGACCGCTCTTGCCGCCCGTACGGTCGACGAGCGACTGGCCGACGCTGCCGAGTACCGAGGAGACCCTGATCTCCCGGCCGTCGTCCGGAACCCGGCGGAAGGAGTCGAAGAAGGTCTCCGTGCGGTCGCCGAGCACCGCGGTGACGCAGCCACCGTCCTGCGCGCGCTCGCGCGCCTGCTCGGCCGCACCGGTGTAGTCGGTCGCGTCCTCCGCCGCGCGGAGGTCGGCGGCGGGACCGCGACGGCCTTGCTTCAGGCCGGAGTTGAGCAGCCCGGGAAGGTCGTCGCCGGTGATCGTGTCGGGCCGTACCAGCGCGGTCCGCTCGCAGCCGCGCGCCAGCTGCCGGCCGTTGCCCGCCAGCAGCGTCGCCTGGCCGCCGTTGACGGGGTAGGAGAGGAAGCTGGAGAACTCCTCCTCGGTGATCCCGTACCCGCCCAGATAGGGGATGGACGTGGCCTCCAGCGGCGCCATGAACTCCCGGCTGTGCTGGCTGTACGAGCCGACGACCGCGACGGCCTTCTCCTTGACCGCCCGGCGTGCGCAGGTGGCGGCGCCCGCGGTGTCGTTGTGCTCGTTGCAGGTGAGGACGCGCAGCTCGTGGCCGTCGATACCGCCGGACGCGTTGACCCAGCGGGCGTACGCCTTGGCCATGGCCGGCATACCCGGCAGATTCGTGGCATTGGTGCCGGACGGCGCCCAGGTCATGACCGTGACCGGTTCCCGGGAACCCCCCGTGGTGCCGGGGAGGACACCGCAGCCGGTGAGGAGCGAGGCTCCGGCCACCGCCGTACACAGGGCGCGTATCGCACCGGCCGGGAAAGGACGTGGGCACGAGGAGCGTCGCCGAACGGTCATAGTCCTGAAGACTTCCGGCTCCCGAGTAACGCGGGAGTGAGCATGGTTCAACGGCGGGTGACGCGGAGGTGAATTACGGGGGCCCGGACCGTCGCCTCCGCGGGGACCGTAAAGTCGAGGACTGTGCAGCAAGGTTCCGAGAACTCTTCCCGTCGCGCCCGTCGCTCCCCCACCATGGGCGGCATGCCGCTCAATGACATGCCGTGGTGGCGCTGGCGCAGCAATGTGCGCTCGGCGCTGCACATGCTTTCCGATCCCGTCTTCCACCAGGAGTACTGGCTGGCCGGCCGCGAGGGGTACGGCGACGTCACCGACGCCGTGTACCGGCTGGTCGAGGACACCTGGCTGGACAACTGGTCCGCCGAGAAATACGTCGGCACGATCTTCCGTGACTCCGGGGAGGCCGCCCTCGTCGACCTCGCCGTGCTCCGGGTGCTGCGCATCATGCACCAGGTCGGGGCGGACGCCCCCGTCTCGGCCTATCTGGAGCATCATGGCTGGCCGGAGGCGGTACGTGCGGCTCGCGAGGCGCACGTACGGCTGGCGGCGAGCGACGGGGACGACCCGGACGTGGTGCCGACGTCGCTGGATACGCTGCGGATCATGACGCGGTCGGCGTGAGCTCATGACGCGGGCGGCGTGAGCCCGGCGGATTCCGGGCCGCGCGTGGCAGGTGTGGGATCCTCTGGGGTCATGAGCACCGCTCCGCAGCCGACCTCACGGCGGCCCGCCGCCGCCCCGTCCGACCAGTACGTCCTGACGCTGTCCTGCCCGGACAAACAGGGCATCGTGCACGCCGTGTCGAGCTATCTCTTCATGACCGGCTGCAATATCGAGGACAGCCAGCAGTTCGGGGACCACGACACGGGTCTCTTCTTCATGCGGGTGCACTTCTCGGCGGACGCTCCGGTGACCGTGGAGAAGCTGCGGGCGAGCTTCGCCGCCATCGGTGACTCCTTCCGGATGGACTGGGAGATCCACCGCGCGGAGGAGCGCATGCGGATCGTCCTGCTGGTCAGCAAGTTCGGCCACTGCCTGAACGATCTGCTCTTCCGGGCCGGCACCGGCGCGCTGCCGGTGGAGATCGTGGCGGTCGTCTCGAACCACACGGACTTCGCCGAGCTGGCCGCCTCGTACGGCATCCCCTTCCATCACATCCCGGTGACCAGGGACACCAAGGCGGCCGCGGAGGCGGAGCTGCTGGAGCTGGTCCGCGCGGAGCGGGTCGAGCTGGTGGTGCTGGCCCGCTACATGCAGGTCATCTCGGACGATCTGTGCAAGCAGCTGAACGGCCGGATCATCAATATCCACCACTCCTTCCTGCCGAGCTTCAAGGGCGCGAAGCCTTACCACCAGGCGCATGCGCGCGGGGTGAAGCTGATCGGCGCGACGGCGCACTATGTGACGGCAGACCTCGACGAGGGGCCGATCATCGAGCAGGAGGTCGAGCGCGTCGGCCACCAGGTCACGCCGGAGCAGCTGGTGGCGATCGGCCGCGATGTGGAGTGCCAGGCGCTGGCGCGTGCGGTGAAGTGGCACGCGGAGCACCGGATCCTGCTCAACGGGCACCGCACGGTGGTCTTCGGCTGACCCTCCCCGGATCGGATCGGATCGGATCGGAGCGGGTACGGCTCAGGCTCAGAGGCGGCTCATCGCGGCCGCCGCGAACAGGACGTCCCTGATCGCCTCGCGGTCGCCCTCCTGGCCCGCCGCCGCTTCTTCCGGGGATACATGGCCGGCCACCAGCTGGCAGAACTCGACGCCGTCCAGGGCGACCTGGGCCACGGAACGCTCGGGGGAGCCGACCGCCGCGGGTGAGTCCAGCGCGATGTACCAGTCGCCGCCGCCCGCGCCCTCGACCTCCAGATGCAGGGATCTGCCGGGGGAGCCCGCCGCCACCAGGTCCTGCGGCGGGGAGGCCAGACCGCCCTGCCGGCGGGCGGCGAGGACGGCCGGGAGCAGCCGGGCCGCCAGGTCGATCATCCGGTGCAGATGGGCGCCGCTGGGCGGGTCGTAGGGATAGGCCACCGCCTCCGCGATGTCCGCGCCGTGCACCCAGCACTCGAAGGCGCGGTCGAGCAGCGCGTCGCGCAGGGGCAGCGCGAAGTCCCCGTACGAGACGGAGAGTCCGGCGGTGTTCCGGCCGGCGTAGGACACCGTACGGATGAGGGTGTGGCTCTGCTCGCGCCACGGCTCGTGGACGGCCCGGGTGGGCGGGGACGCCGCCGCACCCCAGAGGCTCTCGGTACGGTCGGTGAGCGAGAGGGGCGCGGCAGTGGCGGCGGAGCCGAGCGGGTCGTCGAGACCGAGGGCGGTGGCGACCAGGCCGTCGACGCTCATCAGATGCCCGATGACCCCGGCGACCGTCGTCTTGCGGGAGGCGGTCCGCTCGTCCTCGAACCACTTGAGCCGTACCGGCGCGTGCCACTCCGCGTCGTCTATGTCGCGCAGCAGCGCGTCGAGGCGCGCGGCCTCGGCGTCGTACGGAGCGGCCCAGCCGGGCACGGGGATCCGGGCGGGCCGGCGGGCGAGACAGTTCTCCAGCACGCGCGAGCGCAGCTTCGGATCGAGATCCAGGCTCCGGTCGGCGTGCAGCAGCCCGACGGCGTCGCGCAGCCGCAGGGCTTCCCCGGCGCAGGGAGCGCACTCGGTGAGGTGCTCCTCGACGAGCGCGGTCTCCTCGGCCGAACACGCGGCGAGCGCCCAGGCGCCCAGCAGGGACTTGAGAACGGTGTGTGTCAGCGCCCCCGCCGCGCGGGCCGCGCGGTGCCCGGCCGTGGCGTCGGGCCCGGCGGCTGCCGCCACCTCCATCGCCTGCGCCGGGATCCCGGGCGCGCGGCGCGGGCGCGTGGTCATGTCGTCCGGAGCGGACCTCGGGCCCGGTATGCGGTGGAATGACCCGGAATCGCCCGGTCCGGAGCCGTCGTGAGGACCGCTGTGAGGACCGTCGTGAGGACCGTTTCGAGGACGGTCGCCAGAGCCGTCGCCCGAACTGTTGCCGGAGCCGTCGCCGGAGCTGTCGTCAGGGCCGTCGTCAGGGCCGTCGTGGGGATCGTTGTCCACGGGGCCGGTCACCGGGAGCGTCCGTTCTCCGGCGGCGACGAGCCGTCCAGCGCCCGGGAGTTGGCCGTGGCGAGGAGTTGCAGACCCAGCCGGAGCCGGCGTCGCGCCTCGTCCTCCGTGACGCCGAGGTCGGCCGCCGTCTGGCGGTAGTCCCTGCGCTGGAAGTACGCCAGCTCCAGCGCGTCCCACAGGGGCGTCGGCATCGATCTCACGATGTAGTCCGCGCGAGCCGCCGCCGAGGCCTGACCGATCTTCTGCTCCAGCTCCTCCGCCGTGCCCTCCCCGCTCGCTTCGTACGCCTCCGCCTCCGTCTGCCGGAGCCGCTCCACCGCCAGCAGGCGTGTGAGCTTCGCCACCCAGGATCTCATCGAGCCCTGTTTGGGGTCATATGTCCCCGGGTTCTCCCAGACCTGGCCGAAGACATCGCGGGTGACGCGATCCGCGGCCGCGTCGTCGTCGAGCACGCGGTGGGCCAGGCTGCGCACCAGTGGCGCGAACCGGTCGTACAGCTCTCCGAGCGCGGCCGCCTCGCCCCGCGTGAGCCGCTGCTGCATGGTGCGGTCCCAGCGGGGCGGTGTGTCCTTCACCATGCGACCCCCAACCCTGTCCTTCTGTCTGCCTGTCCGCTCCTCGCCACCATCATCTCTGAGCCCGCCGTTCCCTCGAATGTAGTGGGCCGCGCCGACAACGCACGCCCCTTTGCGTCAAATGCGCCCCCCACACCCGCCGGGCACGGTAAGGAATCTGCCAGCCTGCTCACATTGTGTTTCACGGGTGAGCGCTGGGGCAGAGGCGGCGATAAGGAAGGACAACTTCCGGATCCGTGAGGGCACCCGGATCCACGAGGCCACGAGGAAAGGTCCAGGCGCGTGACGCTCACAGTGGACGAGTCCGAGCAGGGCCCGTGGACCGTGCTGCACATCACCGGTGAGCTGGACCTGGTGACCTCACCCGAGGTCCGGCAGCGGGTCCACGACGCTGTCGCCGCCGGCCGTCACGAACTGGTGCTCGACCTCTCCCGGGTGTTCTTCTGCGACTCCAGCGGGGTCGGCGTGCTGATCGCGTCCCGCCGGCTGCTTCATTCCTGCCGGGGCAGACTCCATCTCATCCTGCCCGCCCGCGGCTCGCAGGACGGCTCGCACGTCAACCGGGTCCTCGGTGCTCTCGGCGTGCGCCGGCTCTTCGAGGTCTACCCGGATGTGCCCACGGCCGTCGACGAAGAGGCGCAGCCGCTCTCCGCGTAATCGAACTCCCGGCAACGGAGCACACGGCGGCCTCCTGTCGTCGTACGCTCCGGGCATGGACAGCGCAGAGTACGAGGGCAAGATCGCCTCCCGGTTCGCAGCCTTCGACCAGGACGGCAGCGGCTATATCGACCGTGAGGACTTCAGCGGAGCCGCGGCGGCACTTCTCGCCGAGTTCGGTACGACCGCCCGTTCCGACAAGGGCCAGGCGCTCTACAGCGGGGCCGAGGCATTCTGGCAGGGCATGGCCGGGATCGCGGATGTGGACGGCGACCAGCGGGTCAGCAGGCAGGAATTCGTCACGGGCGCGGTGAAGCGGCTGCGTGACAACCCCCAGCGGTTCGCGGAGATCGCCCGTCCGTTCCTGCACGCCGCGATTGCCGTCGCCGATGGGGACGGTGGCGGTGTGACGCCCGCGGCGGCCGAACGCGCGCTGCGCGTGCTGGGTGTCGGTCCGGAGGCGGCGGCCCGGGCGGCCGCGGCGCTGGACGCGGACGGCGACGGCAGGATCCACGAGGAAGAGATCCTGACCAACTTCGCTGCGTACTACGTCACGCCGGAGCCGTAGGCCCTGTCCGGCGGAGCTTCGCGCGCCCGGGGCCGGTGAGGCGACCCGGCCCCGCTCGCGAAGCTCTGGCCTCAGCGCTCTGCTGCGTCACCGTGCGTGGTGAAGGAGCGGTATCGAGGCCGATACCGGGTTGTGTCCTTACGGCGGGCCGTCACAGGGCGGAGTCGTGAGTGAGCTCCGGTACGCTCCGTCGGGTGCGAGAGGTTCTGGGGCGCG
Source organism: Streptomyces sp. NPDC058198 (assembly GCF_042882605.1). Lineage (NCBI taxonomy): Bacteria > Bacillati > Actinomycetota > Actinomycetes > Kitasatosporales > Streptomycetaceae > Streptomyces > Streptomyces sp. NPDC058198. The sequence continues at coordinate 335,770 of NZ_JBHVVP010000004.1, read as the reverse complement.
AGGGTCGCGGTGTTGCCGGTACGGCGGCGCCGGGGCCCCGAATGTGCGCCGCTCGCGCGGTACAGAGGCGCTCAAAGCGCCCATGTTCGACTCCCCGCGACGTGCGTCGCACAGTATGCACCACGCGTACTCCTTCGCGCTGGAATATGCCCGAAGCGCTTGTTGCGGTGACTGTACGTCAACCATGCTGTCTCGCAAGGAAGTCACGTTCCGTGACCCTGTTGAGGACCTTGTCGAGGCGCGAGGCGATGTGTCCGCCGGTTCGGATGGTGTGAGCGGTGCAGGTGCTTCAGGTTCAGTTGGAGGTCGGGCCCGATCCCGCGGAGGTGGGACGTGCCCGTCGATGGGCCCGTTCCCGGCTTGCGGGTTCGGGTATAGAAGATGACGAGCCGGTGGCGGAGACGCTGATCCTGCTCATCTCCGAGCTGGTGACCAATGCCGTGGTGCACACGGGGTGTCCGGCCGTGCTGCGGATGCTCTTCGGCTCGGGGGCGGCCGAGGCCGGCACCGTACGGGTCGAGGTCGCCGACACGAGCGCCGCTCCACCGCGGCCGCGCCATGCGGACGGCGAGGACACCAACGGCCGCGGCCTGGAACTGGTCGACGGACTCGCCGACCGATGGGGGTGGCAACCGGAGGGCGCGGGCAAACGCATCTGGTGCGAGGTCGACAGACGTGCGCCGGGGGTCGCAGCGGGCGCGTACGAACCGGCCACCTATGAGCCGTCGTGCGTCGTCCCGCGTCCGGCGTGATGCCGCGCGTCCCGCATCGCTGTTGACGGGGCACCCCGGCCTGATCACCCTGGGATGAGCGATTCGTAGCGAGGGGACGCCAGGGGTTCCGTGGGTCGGACCGTGGCGCATGCGGGTCGTGGCTCGGCGTCAGCTCCTCCGGGGCAGTGGGGAGCAGGGCCTGTGCGCCGTGGTCAGCCGGGTGGTGGACGTCGTGCCGTGCTCGGGGGCGCGCGCGGCTTCGCCGCCACCCGGCTTTCGGCCCGCCGGGCTCGCTGGCCCGCTAGCTCCGTGACTCGACCCCGACCTCGGATACGGCCCCGCCCCCGGCACGGAACGTACGCCGGTAGACCGTCGGCGGGACGCCCAGCGCCGACTGGAGACGCTGGCGCATCGACTGCGCCGTACCGAACCCGGCGTCCCGCGCCACCTGGTCGACCGATAGATCCGTCGACTCCAGCAGCTGCCTGGCCCGTTCGATCCGCTGCTGCGTCAGCCACTGCCCGGGGCTGATCCCGGCCTCCTCGCGGAAGCGGCGCGTGAACGTCCGTACGGACATGGACTCACGCTCCGCCAGGTCGCGCAGCTGGATCGGCTCGTGGAGCCGCGCGAGCGCCCAGCTCCTGGCGGCGGCGGTGGTCGCGAGCTGCGGTTCGGGGAACGGGCGCTGGATGTACTGCGCCTGGCCGCCGTCCCGGTGCGGCGGGACGACCGTACGCCGCGCGACATCGTTGGCGACCGCCGTGCCGTGGTCGCGCCGCACGATGTGCAGACACAGATCGATCCCGGCGGCCACCCCGGCCGAGGTCAGCACGTCCCCGTCGTCGATGAACAGCACGTCGGCGTCGACCTTGACGCGCGGGAACAGCCGCTGGAAGTGGGCGGCGGAGGCCCAGTGGGTGGTGGCGGCGCGGCCGTCCAGGAAACCGGCGGCGGCGACGACGAAGCTGCCGGTGCAGATCGAGACGATACGGGTGCCGGGACGCAGGTGGGCGAAGGCGGCGGCGAGTTCCTCGGTGAGCACGCCCTCGTCGTAGACCGGCCCGAGTTCGTACGAGGCGGGCACGACCAGGGTGTCGGCGGTGGCGAGCGCCTCGGGGCCGTTCTCGACGAGGATCGAGAAGTCCGCGTCGGTACGCACCGGTCCCGGCGGCCGCACCGAGCAGGTCACGATCTCGTACAGCGGTCGGCCCGCGGCGCCCCGGGCGAGACCGAAGATCCGCTGCGGGATGCCCAGTTCGAAGGGGAGCAGCCCTTCGAGGGCGAGTACGACGACGCGGTGCGGACGGCGGTCCGGCATGGTGTGCTCCCCTGTCCCGAGGTCCGTTCTCCGGACGTGTCCCGAGGTCCGTTGTCCGTTCTCCGGACGCCCCCTGGTGGTCCAGACCACCACTTGATATCTGTCGCCTCTGTGACACACAAGCGCGTGGCGGCTCAGGCCATTCCCGGACCGACTTCCCGCCCTCCGTCCGGCGCGGCGGGCCCGACCCTCTGGAACCGTAACTTCCGGCTCTTCTTCCTCGCCCGTACGGTCGCGCGCTTCGGCGACGGCATGGTGCCGGTCGCGCTCGCCGCGGGGCTGCTGGACGCCGGGTACGGCGCCTCGTCCGTCAGCTTCGCGCTCGGCGCGTGGATGGTGTGCTTCGCCGGGTTCGTGATCGTCGGGGGCGTACTGGCCGACCGCTTCACCCCGCGCCGGATGATGGTCCTGGCGGACGGCGTGCGGCTGGTCGGCACCGCCGTGCTGGCCGCCGCCTTCGCCACCGGACCACCTGCGCTGTGGCTGGTGTACGCGCTCAGCGCGCTCAGCGGTCTGGGCGCGGCGATCTTCCAGCCGGGGGTGGCCAGCATGCTGCCGCTGATGGCGCCCGATGTGCAGCGGGGCAACGCGGTGCTGCGGGTCGCCGAGTCGCTGACGGCGATGGCGGGGCCTGCCGTCGCGGGCGTGCTCGCCGGATTCGGCGGTCCCGGCCTGATCTTCGGGGTCAACGCGGCGACCTTCGCGGTCAGCGGGCTCTGTCTCTTCCTGATCCGGATGTCCTCCGTCGCCCCGGTGACCGGGGAGTCGATGCTCCACGAACTGATCGGCGGCTGGCGGGAGTTCCGGGCGCGGCCCTGGCTGTGGGGGGTCATCGCGGTCTGGTCGGTGTACGGCATCACGGTGCTCGGCCCGATCACGCCGCTGGAGGCGGTCGTCGTCACCGAGCGGCACAGCTCGGCGATGTTCGGGCTGATGATGACCGTCAATGGCGCGGGCAACGCGGTGGGCGGGCTGCTGGCGATGCGGCTGCGGCCCGGCAGACCGCTCTTCGCGGGGACGTTCGCGCTGTTCGGGGTGATAGCGAACGTGCTGGTACTGGCGTACGACGTACCCGTGCCGCTGCTGGCCGCGGGCTTCTTCACCGGGGGTGTGTCGCTGGCGTTCTGGCTGGTCATGTGGTCGACGACGGTCCAGACGCAGATCCCGAACGAGGCACTCAACCGGCTGCACGCGTACGACGTGGCGGGGTCGCTGATCATGCTCGCGGTGGGCCGGGCGCTGGCGGGTCCTGTCGCGGAGGCGGTGGGGCTGCGGGAGGTGCTCGTCGCGGGGGCGGTGATCAATGTGGCGGTGTGCGGGGTGCTGTTCGCCGTGCCGGCGATACGGGGGCTGAAGCGCGTGCGGTGACGTGGCGCGACCCCGGGGGCATGGCCCGATCGTAGCGAACGCTGTCCCTCGGGCCACTCGTAAGGACCGCTCCGCCCGTCGATGCTGTCTGACGTGACACAGACAACGGAACTTCCCGCGGACGGCACTCCGGCTCCCGGGCCGGCTTCTGCTCCCGGCCGCCGGCGGCGTATCCACCGGGCGTGGTACGTCGCCGTCGTCACCTTCGTGACGATCATCGGCGCGGCGGCCTTCGCCTCGCTCCCCGGTCTGCTGATCGAGCCGCTGCACGAGGAGTTCGACTGGTCACGCGGCACGATCGGCTTCGCGGTCTCGGTCAATCTCGCGCTGTACGGGCTGACCGCGCCGTTCGCCGCGGCGCTGATGGACCGCTTCGGCATCCGCCGGGTCGTCGCCGTCGCGCTCACCGTCATCGCGGCCGGGTCCGTGCTGACGATAACGATGACCGAGCCCTGGCAGATGGTGCTGTACTGGGGCGTTCTGGTCGGACTCGGCAGCGGTTCGATGGCGCTGGCCTTCGCCGCGACGGTGACCAACCGCTGGTTCGTGGCCCGGCGCGGTCTGGTCACCGGCATTCTCACCGCGGCGGGCGCCTCCGGTCAGCTGGTGTTCCTGCCCCTGCTGTCCTGGCTGGTGGAGAACCACGGCTGGCGCCCGGCCGCCATCACGGTCTCGCTGTCCGCGCTCGCGGTGGTCCCGTTCGTCTGGCTGCTGCTGCGGGACCACCCGGCGGACGTGGGCCTGCCGGCGTACGGCTCCGACGAGTTCCTGCCGAAGCCCGCGCCGGTGACCGGGGCGGCGCGGCGCGCGGTCTCGGTGCTCGTGTCGGCGGCCCGTACCGGCCCCTTCTGGCTGCTGGCCGGCACGTTCGCGATCTGTGGCGCCTCGACGAACGGCCTGGTCAAGACCCACTTCGTACCGGCCGCGCATGACAACGGCATGCCGATCACGGCGGCCGCGTCACTGCTCGCGGTGATCGGTGTCTTCGACGTGGTCGGCACGATCGCCTCCGGCTGGTTCACCGACCGCTTCGAGGCGCGACGCCTGCTGGCGGTCTACTACGCGCTGCGCGGCGTCTCGTTGCTCTTCCTGCCGATGCTGCTGGCGCCGTCCGTGCACCCGCCGATGCTCTTCTTCATCATCTTCTACGGCCTGGACTGGGTCGCCACGGTCCCGCCGACGATCGCCCTGTGCCGCGAGCACTACGGCGAGGACAGTGCGATCGTCTTCGGCTGGGTCCTCGCCTCCCACCAGGTCGGCGCGGCAGTTGTCGCCTTCGCGGGCGGCCTGGCGCGGGACGTCTTCGGCTCGTACGACGTGGTCTGGTACGCCTCCGGCGCACTCTGCGCGGCGGCGGCGCTGATGGCTCTGGTGATCAGGCGCAGGCCGACGCCGAAGCCGGCGCCGGCGACAGCCGCCTGAAGACCGCGCCGCCCGCCGGACACGACCTAGCGACAGGGCCTAGCGGGCCAGTGCCTTCGCGATCCGGCGGGCATCGATCGCCATTTCGCGGAACATGCCGCTGATCGGGTTGGTGAAGCCCGTGAAGTACAGGCCGGGCGCCTCTTTCGGGGAGCGGCGGCCGTGGGCCAGCGGGCGGCCACGGTCGTCCAGTACGCCGAGGTCGCCCACCAGGCCCTCCAGGGCCCGGTGGTAGCCGGTCGCCGCGATGACCACGTCGGGGGCGATCCGCGAGCCGTCCGCCAGGACGACCTTGTCCTCCTCGAAGGACTCGACCGCCGCCACCGGCTCGATCAGGCCCTTGCGCACCGCCTTGGTCAGGCCCACGTCCTGCACCGGGATCGCGCCCTCGCGCACCCGGGTGTAAAGGCCCGTGTCCGGGCGCGGCAGGCCCTTGGCCGACAGGTCGGGCATGGAGATCCGGCACAGCAGGGCGGCCGCCCGGTCCACGAGCCGGGTCGGCAGCCTGCGGACCAGGATGGCGGTCGACTGCGCGGGCCAGCCCGCCGTGGAGCGCCGCACGATGTGGGGGACGGTCCGGACGGCGAGGCGTACCCGCGCGGCGCCGCCCTCGACGAGATCGACGGCGATCTCCGCGCCCGTGTTGCCCACCCCGACGACCAGCACGTCCTTGCCGGCGTACGGCTGGGCGTTGCGGTACTCGCCCGCGTGCAGCAGTTCGCCGCCGTACGACTCCCGGCCGGGCCAGGACGGCACGCGCGGCGTGTGGTTGTAGCCGGTGGCTACCACGACCGCGCGCCCGGTCAGCTCCCGGCCGCCCGTCGCGCGCAGCAGCCAGCCGGCGCCGTCGGGGGAGCGCTCGACCCCGGTGACCTCCACGCCGGTCACGATCTCCAGCTCATGGTGGTCCGCGTACGTCTCCAGATAGCGGACCACATGGTCACGGGCCACCCAGCGCCCGAAGGACCGCGGAATCGTGAGACCGGGCAGGGCGGACTTGCGACGGGTGGTGTGGAGGCGCAGCCGGTCGTAGTGGCGGCGCCAGGAGGCCCCGACCGCGTCGGACTTCTCCAGCACGACGGCCCGTACGCCCTGCTCGCGCAGTGCGGCGGCGACGGCGAGCCCACCTGGGCCACCGCCGATGACGTACACGGGGCGCTCGTGGGTGAGGTCGAAGTTGTCGGGCATGAAAGCTGAGCGTAGTCGGCTCATGCTTGGTTGGGTCTCGGGCGAGCCCGGAATCGGTTGCGAATCGATCACAGGTGGGGCCGGCCGGTCGGCCCCCGGCGGATTCAGGGCCAGAGCAACTCCCTTGCCCAGGAATCCCCTTCGCGCCGATAGCGCAGCCGGCCGTGGCGCCTGCGCGCGTCGCCCTGGAAGAACTCCACCTCGTCCGGTACGAGAACGTACGCCGTCCACGACTCCGCCTCGGCGTCGGGCTCGCGCTGCGCCCGCTCCCACGCGGCCTGGCTCGCCCGGGCCAACTCGGCTTCCGAGCCCAGTACTTCGCTCTGCCGGCCGACCAGCGCGGAGGCCAGCGCACCGGTCGAGCGGACATGCAGATCCGCGCTGCTCTCCGCCGCGCCCGCGGTCAGGACCCGGCCCCGGAGCCGGACCGCACGGCCCTGCGCCGCCCAGTAGAAGCCGAGCGCGGCCTCGGGGCGGGCGGCGAGCTGCCGGCCCTTGCGGCTGGTCGCGTGCGAGGCGAAGTGCCAGCCGCGGCTGTCCGCGTCGTGCAGGATCAGGATGCGTACGTCGGGCCGGCCCCGCTCGTCGGCGGTCGCGAGCGTCATCGTGTGCGGCTCGGGCTGCCCGGCCGCCACGGCCTCGGTGAACCACCGGTGGAACAGCGGGAGCGGATCGTCGGGCGCCGCCGCCGGATCGAAGGCGGGCAGTTCGGCGTCCCAGACGCGCTGGGCGTGCAGGAGCGTACGGAAGGCGTCCTGCCGGCTCTCCTGCTGGTCGTCGTTCATGCCGTCATTCAACCCCGTTCGTAGCACTACACTCGGAGTGGTTTCGAGAGGGAAGGTGCGAAGGCTCCATGCGACAGAACCTGGCCCGGCGTGCGGCGCTCGTGGACGCGGCCATCGAGGTGCTCGCCCGTGAGGGTGCCCGGGGTCTGACCTTCCGGGCCGTGGACGCCGAGGCGCGGGTGCCCAACGGCACCGCGTCCAACTACTTCGCCAACCGCGACGATCTGCTCACCCAGGCGGGTGGCCGGATCTATGAGCGCATGCGTCCCGACGACGCGACGCTGGCGGCCATGGCGGCAGGACCGGCCACGCGTGAGCGGGTCCTGGTGATGGTCCGTGAGGTGGTGGAGCGCGTCTCCGCGTTCCGTACGGGCTATCTCGCCCTGCTCGAACTGCGGCTGGAGGCCACCCGCCGTCCGGCCCTGCGCGCGGTGCTCACCGAGCGCGTCCGCGACGATGTCGAGGCCAATGTCCGCAACCATCTCGACGCCGGTCTGCCCGGCGATGCCGATGCGGTCAAGATGATCTATCTGGCGGCCAACTGGCTGGTGGTGGAGCAGCTGACGCTGCCGGGTGTCTTTCCGGCCGAGGAGGCCGGTGCGCTGATCGGTGCGCTGGTGGAGCGGCTGCTGCCGTCCTCGTGAGACGGGAGCGCCGACAGGGATCAACGGGGTGATCCGCCGCCGGCGTGACAGGACGGGGGAGCGGGGCACGCCCGTATCGTGCCCGCCGGCCGGTGCGCCGGCTCGCTTCGCGCGGCTACTTCGTGGGCTTCTTGCCGGTGATGCCGAGATGGACCAACAGGGCCAGATTCGGCTTCAGTTCGGCCTGCTTCACGCCCCAGCTCTGGAAGTTCTTCTGGTGCGAGGCCACCGAGGCGAGCATCACGACCAGCGAGCCCGCCAGGGCCGCCGGGCTGACGTCCTTGTCGACCTTGCCCCTGGACTGGAGCTCCTTCACCGACTCCGTGAGGGAGTTGGTGACGGAGTTGAGGATCTTCATGCGGATCTTGTTGAACCGCTTGTCACCCTCCGCCGCGCCCAGGTCGACCACGCGGAGGATCGCGTCGTGCTTGCGCCAGAAGTCGAGGAATCCCTCGACCAGTTCTTCCGACGTCTGCCAGCCGGCCTTGCCGACCCAGGAGCGGCCGGAGACCAGTCCGGTCAACCCGGAGCCCTCCTTGGCCATTTCCTCGGCGATTTCGAGGACAGCGCCCTCGACGTCCGGGAAGTATTGGTAGAAAGTCGCGGGTGAAGTGCCTGCCTTCCGGGCCACGTCGATGACCTTGACGTCCCGGTACGGCGAGGAGCTGAGCATCTCGCTGAGGCAGTCGAGCAGCTTCTGCCGCGTCGCCTGCCCGCGCCGACCAGCCACGCGGCCGTCGACGGTGCGCACTTGTCCTGTCATGTCGTCAGCTTACCGAGGGGTGATCGGAGCGCGATTTGGCCGAGTGCAAATGGGGAACCGGCCCGCGCGCACCGGGGTCGGGCGAGGGCGCCGGCGGCTGAGCGGCACTCGTTCGGGTGTGAATAGTGTTATCAACAGCCTGTGGACAACTTCGGTGGATAACTCGGGGTGGCGAGGGGTTCACGCTGCGATAATTGAGCAATTGTTCTATTTCTTCCCCTGCGCCCGGGGTCATGGCCCCTTAGCTTGGCTGTGACGGGCACCACACACGGAAGGGATCCGGGCCAATGGCCGCATTCGCGGAAGGCACGCCGTGCTGGGTGGATGTGTCGCTCCCCGATCTGGAAGCGGGCAAGCGCTTCTACGGAGAGCTGTTCGGCTGGACCTTCGGCCAGGACAGCGGTGCGGCGCGCGCGCACTACACGGAGGCGTTCAGCGACGGAAAGCGGGTCGCTGGCCTGGTCGCCAAGCGGGACGGCAGGATGCCCACCGTCTGGGGCGTCTACTTCGCCACCCCCGATGCCGCCGCGCTCAGCGCGAAGATCGTGGCCGCCGGGGGCCGGCTGGTGCGGGAGCCGATGGCCGTCGGACGGTTCGGCGTCATGGCGCTGGCCGCGGACCCGGCCGGCGCGGTCTTCGGGCTCTGGCAGGCCGGTGACGACGCGGGCTTCGAGAAACAGGGCCTGCCGGGATCTTTCTGCTGGACCGAGGTCTATACGAGGGACAAGGAGAGCGTCGACCCCTTCTACGAGGAGGTCTTCGGCTTCCGGAGCACGGATCTCCCCGATGACACCGTCGACTTCCGCATGTGGTCCCCGGCCGGTACGGAACCGGGCTCGGGCACCGCGATCGGCGGCCGCAGCGTGATCACGGACGCCTTCCCGGTGGAGTTGCCCGGCCACTTCCTCAGCTATTTCGCCGTCGCCGACGCGGACGAGACCGCGGCGACGGTCGTCCGGCTCGGCGGCCGGGTCACCGCACCGCCGTTCGACATCGCCTACGGACGGATGGCGGTGCTCCTGGACAACCAGGGCGCGTCCTTCGCCGTACTGGCGGAGGCGGAGCCCGAGTCGAAGCCGGGGCAGGAGGAGGACGAGAGGTAGAAGTGTGGGGAGTGTGGGGTACAAGGTGTCCGGATCGGGATGAGACACCCCGATCCGCCCCCGGGTTCGCAACCGATGCCTCCGGCAGGAAGAATCAGGCGGCACGGGGCCGTACCTTTGTGGCCCGTACGGGGAGGTGGCAGGCAAGTGGAGCAGCTGACGCAGCACGATCCGAGGCGTATCGGCCCCTTCGAGGTGCTGGGGCGGCTCGGAGCCGGCGGCATGGGGCTGGTCTATCTCGCGCGGTCGGCGTCGGGCCGCCGGGTGGCGATCAAGACCGTGCGTACCGAGCTTGCCGAGGACCAGCTGTTCCGGGTCCGCTTCACGCGTGAGGTGGAGGCCGCCCGCGCCGTCAGCGGTTTCTACACCGCGGCCGTGGTGGACGCCGATCCCCGCGCGGCGGTGCCCTGGCTGGCCACGGCGTATGTGCCCGCCCCCTCGCTCGAGGAAATAGTGAACGAGTGCGGTCCGATGCCGGCCCAGGCGGTGCGCTGGCTGGCGGCGGGCATCGCCGAGGCGCTCCAGTCCATCCACGGCGCCAGTCTCGTCCACCGCGACATGAAGCCGTCGAACGTCCTGGTGGTGGAGGACGGGCCGCGCGTCATCGACTTCGGTATCGCCTCAGGTGTCTCCAACACCCGGCTGACCATGACCAATGTCGCGGTGGGCACGCCCGCGTACATGTCGCCCGAGCAGGCGCGGGACTCGCGCAGTGTCACGGGCGCCAGCGACATCTTCTCGCTCGGTTCGACGCTCGTCTTCGCCGCCACCGGGCACGCCCCCTACCATGGCGCGAACCCCGTCGAGACCGTCTTCATGCTGCTGCGCGAGGGTCCGGACGTGGAGGGGCTGCCGGACGAGCTGAGACCACTCATCGAGTCCTGCATGCAGATGGACGCCACGCTGCGGCCCTCGCCCGCCGACCTGCAGGCCCAGCTGGCCCCGCATCTCTTCGCGTCCGGCAGCGACGACAGTGGTACGGCCTCGGCCTGGCTGCCGGACCTCGCCACCGCGATGATCGAGCGCCGGCGGGCCGGCGGCCGGGTCATCCCGGCCGCCGTGCGCCCCGCCGCGCCCGCCGTCGTACCACCGCAGCCCGCCCATCAGCCGCCCAGGGCCACCCCCGACTGGGACGCCGCGTGGCGCCCCGAAGGCGGAGCCCAGGCCGGCCGGCACGCCGGTCCGCACGGCGACAGGGCCGAGGCGCCGCTCGCGCCCCCGGGCGGCCCGGTCCTCCTCCCCGGCTCGCCGGTGCCGATCGGTCCCGGCCTCCGGGTCGCGGACACCCGGGCCATGATCTCCGTCGACGCAGGTCCCGCTACCGGCTGGATCCGCCCGCCGGCCGGGCTGAACGGCACGGAGGCGCTCACCAGCGCCGTACCGTCCCCGGCCACCCCGCCCATGCCGTCGCCCGCACAGGCCCCCGACGGGGCGGACGCCCAGGCCCGCTGGCGGCCCTGGCGGTTCCGGATGTCCAACGACGTCTGGGGCACGCCCGTGGTCGACGGCGATCTGCTGTACGTCACCTCCTTCGAGGTGCACGCGCTGGACGTGGGCAGCGGGCGCCGTCAGTTCAAGACCAGGGACGTGGCGTGGGCGATGGCCGTCGCCGACGGCCGTATCCACGCCTCCGACGGGCCCACGCTGTACGCCCTCGACGCCAAGGACGGCGGCGAGCGCTGGCGCCTCCAGACCGACGCCTGGGTGTACTCCCTCAAGGTCGACCGCGGCACGGTCGTCACGGGCACGCGCGGCGGCGGCGTCCAGGCGTGGGAGGCGTCGACCGGCGAGAAGCTGTGGGAGACCGCCGGGGCGCAGACGGACTTCGAGACGCCGGAGGCAGGACCCGAGATCTTCGACGGCACGGTGTACGTCTGGAAGGACGCGCGGCTGGTGGCACTCGACGCGCGCTCGGGCGTCGAACGCTGGTCGTATCCCATCGGTGACGGCGCCTCATGCGGCGGTGTGCCCGTACGGGTGAGGCCCGCGTCCGACGGCCGGCTGTATGTCTCGGCGGGCCCGCGCGTGCTGTCCGTGGACATCGCGAGCGGCCATGTGCGCTGGCACTTCGAGGCGCCCGCGGTCTTCCTCTCGCCGCCCGCCTTCGCGCCGGGACCGGCCGTGACGGGCGGCGGTGTCTACCTCGCCGACTATCTCGGCACGGTGTACGCCCTCGACGCCGCCACCGGCAAGGACCGCTGGCGTATCGCGACGGAGTCCCGCCAGTCGATCGAACCGGTGCTGGTCGCCGACGGCAATGTCCATGTCGGCAGCGGCAGCGCGCTGTACACGCTGGACGCGGTGACGGGCACGCCCAAGTGGCGCTTCGCGGCGGGCGGCGAGGTCATCGGCGCCCCGGTCGTCGCCGACGGCCGGCTCCACTTCGGCTCGGCCGACCATGTGCTGTACACGCTGGACGCGAGCGGCGGCCAGCTGCGCTGGAAGCTGGCGACGGGCGGCGAGATCACGGGCTCGCCGGTGGCGCGGCGGGGCGTGGTGTACGCGTGCAGCAAGGACCGCTGTGTCTACGCGCTGGACGCGGTCAAGGGGACGGCGACGGGGCGCGGCTCGCGGTAGCGCCCCTGTTGGCGAGGTCAGCGGCGCGGGGTGCCGTTGCTGCCGGTGCCTCTGCCGGGGCCGCGGCCGGCGCCCGTGCCGCTGCTGTCGGTGTCGGTGCTGTCGGAGGGTGTGGTGTCGTCGTCCCAGGGCTGGTTGATGCCCCAGGACTGGGTGTCGTCCTCCTGGTGGGACCAGTCCTGCTGCGAGCCGTACTGCGGGAATCCGTACGGCGGGGTGGCGTCCGCCGGGGCTACGTACGGGTGCGCGCCGTGCGGCTCGGAGCCGTACTGATACGAGCCCTGCGGCTGTGACCCGTACTGCTGCGACCCGTACTGCTGGGAGCCGTACTGCTGTGAGCCGAACGGGGCAGGCGCGTACGGATCGGACCCGTAGTGCGGACCCCAGTCCTCGTCCGCCGGCGGGCCGCCCATGACCGGGCCCGGTGGCGGCGCCTCGTACCGCGGGAGGCGTTCGCGGCGCCGGCGGCCGCTCATCACCAGTGCGGCCAGGAGGAGTACGAACCCGCCGCCGAAGGCGTACGCGACACCGAGGCCCAGCCCGCCGCCCCGGCCGACACTGAGGCCGCCCGCCGCCTGGCCTTGGCGCACCAACCACAGGATGGTGAAGCCGAGGACGGTCAGCCCGGCCAGCGACACCAGCGGCCGCGAGCGCAGCAGCACCCCGGTCAGCGTGACCAGGGCGGCGAACACGAAGGGCAGCAGGAGCGAGACGAAGACGCCCGAACTGGTGGCGGAGAGCCCGTTGAACAGATCGGCGATGCGGTAGTCGCGCCCCTGGCGGCCGTCGAACCACGCATGGAAGGGGCTCAGGACGGCGGCCGCCGCTCCCGCCAGGGCGAGGATCGAACCGATGATGTTGCGGACCATCCCCGACGTCCTCCTTGGCTGTACGGAACCCCCCGCGCTGCCGACGCTACGCCGCGTGCCCGGAGCGCGCCATGCGACGGCCGGGGCCCGGATGACTGCTGTTAGGGTGTCGCGCGCGATTGACAGGTTCATGGGCATCGATCCCCGTGAAGCCACGGGGACAACGGGGGAGTGACTCGGCTTTGATACGTCGACGTCTGAAGTTCGCGGCCGTACTGGCCGTGGTGGTACTGGCCCTGACGGGATTTTCGAAGGGCGGCAAGGGCGGCAGCCATGGCGGGTCGAGCGGCGACAGCGATGGCGGCGGCGGTGGCTGCTCCAGCTCGGAGAAGGACAACGGCTCGTACTCGGGCTCGCGCTACAACGACTCCGATGACGACGACTACAGCTCGTCGGACGGCTCGTCGGACGGCTCGTACGGCGAGCCGACGCCCACAGCGACCCCCGGTGCCGGGGCGCAGGTCATCAGCTGCGTGCGCACGGCGAAGGGCAGGCAGAAGGCCGTCACCTACGCGACGGTCCGGGTGGAGGCGGAGCCGGGGGCGACGGGCACCTACGAGGTCGACGTGACGTTCATGGACGCGACGGGCGGGATCGCCGACTACGGCGACGTGGACGTCACCCTGACGGGCGGAGAGGCCCAGACGGTCAGGGTGCCGATGAACAACCCGGAGGACGTGTCGCGCGTCCGCGACTGCGAGGCGACGGCGTCGCTCGCGAGCTGAGCGCCCCCGGGTGGGGCCGGGGGAGAGTCCCGGCCCCACCCGGGGAGTCGGCCGCGGCCCGCCGCGGTGAGCCGGTCGCACGCGCCGCAAGGAGTTGGCTGCGGACATGCCACGGCCGCGACGGCTCCCCCTCCGCGCCGCCGCGGCCGTTCCCCGTGCGGAGAGGTCAGTCCTTGGGCGGGGCCGGCGTGTGGTTGTCGCCCAGCGTCGTGGCGGTTCCCTTCGCCGGCGTCGTGGGCGTGTGGTTGTCCTGAGTGGTCAGGGTGCCGTCCGCCGGCGGCGCGGGCGTGTGATTGTCGCCCATCGTGGTGATCTCTTCGTTGTTCTCAGCGGTCATGGCGTCTCCCCTGGGCTTGGCGGTATGGCGTTCGGGCCCCTGCCCGGAGACTCCCCCGAGCGTCGCCGGGCAGGGACCGGGAGGCTCACTTGGACAGTGATGACTCCCCGCGATCCGCTTGCCCCCCGACGCGACGGATCGATACACCCGAGCATGGCGGGTGGTCATAAACAATCGATGAACGCCCCGGCGCGGGCTCTCATGCCGCGGACAGCGGGGGGCTGAGGAGCACCCTCACCTGATCCGCCTCCGGCGCTCCGCACTCCTCGTACAGGACCAGCGCCTCGTGCCAGCAGACACGCGCGCGGTCCGTCTGGCCGAGACCCTCCAAGGCCCTCCCCAGCACGGTCAGCACGCTCGCACGGATGCGGTCGCCGCCGATGCAGCCGAACGCGAGGGCCTGCTCGGCGTGCTGGGCCGCGCGGGCCGGCCCCCTGGCCGAGAGATGGGCCTCGGCCATACGGAAGAGGGTCGTCCCCTCCCAGAGGCGCTGCCGGTTCTTGCCGAAGCTGGTCAGCGCCTCGTTGAGCTCGTCCAGCGCCTCCCGGTGCTTCCCGGCCTGGGTGAGAGCGACTCCCAGCGCGTACCGGGCGTTCGCGAGCCGCAGCGTGAGCCCCATGCGGTCGTATATGTCGATGCCCTGCTGAGCGAGAGAGATGGCTTTGGCGGTGTGGCCCTGCGAGAGATGCAGACGGGAGAGGTTGCACAGGGCGCTCGCCTCACCCGGGCTGTTCCCGTGCGCGCGGGAGCCCTCGATCGCCCGGAGCAGGTACGACTCCGCCTCCGCGTGCCGCCCTTGGTTGAAGGCGATGATTCCGCGGTCGTTGTCGGCCCACGGGATCGGCGCGGGGTCCTGGGCCGACCGGGCCAGCAGCGTGGCGAGCCGGGCTTCCTCGTCCGCCTCGCTGTAACGGCCCGCCACCAGATAGACGTTGGTGAGCGCGGTCCTGGCGCGTCCTTCGGCGCGATGGTCGCCGATCGCGTGCGCCGCCTCGCGCGCGGACAGCGCGGCGGATTCGTACTGCTTGGAGTTGGCACCGGACTCCGCGAGGTCCTTCGCGGCCCACAACAGGTCGACGGCGCGGCGGAGCTGGCTCCCGCCCGACGCCTGCCGCGCACAGGCCAGCAGGCAATTCGCCTCGGTGTAGAACCAGTCCAGAGCGGTCTGCCGGTCGGTGAAGGACAGGCCCGCGTACGCCGTCGGCTCCAGATTGTCCACCAGGCGGTCGCCCGGTCGCTCGATCGCGTACACCCCCGCCGCCGTCGCCAGATAGAAGTCCAGCAGCCGTGACAGCGCCGACTCCCGCTCGGTCGGGGTCTGTTCGTCACGCTCGGCGCAGGCGCGGGCGTAGAGCCGCACCAGGTCGTGGTACCGGTAGCGGCCCGGCGCCGCGGACTCCAGCAGGGACGTGTCGACCAGCGACTCCAGCAGGTCTTCCGTCTCGTGGGGCGAGCGGTCCAGGACGGCGGCGGCCGCCGCCAGGGACATGTCAGGGCCGTCCGCCAGGCCGAGCAGGCGGAACGCGCGGGCCTGGGCCGGCTCCAGCGCGCCGTAGCCCAGTTCGAACGTCGCCTTGACCGCGAGGTCACCCGCCTGGAGCTCGTCCAGCCGGCGCCGCTCGTCCGCGAGCTTCGCCGCCAGCACCGAGACCGTCCAGGTGCGGCGGGCCGCGAGGCGGGACGCCGCGATACGGATGGCCAGGGGGAGGAAACCGCACGCGGCGACGACATCGAGCGCCGCCGTGCGCTCCGAGGTGACCCGCTCCTCGCCGACTATACGAGTGAAGAGCTGGAGCGCCTCCTCCGGCGACATCACATCGAGGTCGACCAGATGCGCGCCCGCCAGATCGACCATCCGGACCCGGCTGGTGACCAGCGCCGCGCACCCCGCCGTACCGGGCAGCAGCGGGCGGATCTGCGCGGCGTCGCGCGCGTTGTCCAGCAGGACGAGCACGCGCCGGCCGTCGAGCGACGAGCGGTAGAGCGCGGACCGTTCGTCGAGCGAGTCGGGGATCGCGGTGTCGGGCGTACCCAGCGCCCGCAGGAACGCGCCGAGCACCGTCTCCGGCTCCGCCGCCCGTGCGCCCGCGCCCTGGAGGTCGACGTACAACTGGCCGTCGGGGAAGTGCGGTCGCGCCTCGTGCGCGAGATGCACCGCCAGCGTCGTCTTGCCGACGCCGCCGATCCCCGCGAGCGCGGAGACCGCCATCACGGAGCCCTCGGCGGCGGCGAGCCGGCCGCCCAGCTCCCGTACGAAGGAGGCGCGGCCGGTGAAGTCGGGCACAGTCGCGGGGAGTTGCGCGGGCCGCGTGACGGCGTGGACCGGGGCCGGCAGCTCCACCGGCCGCGCCAGCTCCTCGTCCGCCCGCAGGATGCGCTGCTGGAGCCGCGCCAGCTCGGGGCGCGGGTCGACGCCCAGTTCGTCGGCGAGGAGCCGGCGCGTGTCCACGTACACGGCGAGCGCCTCGGCCTGCCGCCCGCTGCGGTACAGCGCCAGCATCAGCAGCTCCCGCAGCCGCTCGCGCAGCGGATGCGCGGCGGTCAGAGCGGTCAACTCCGAGACGGCTTCCGCGTGGCAGCCCAGCTCCAGGTCCAGATCGAGCCGTGTCTCGGTGAGCTGGATACGCCACTCCTCCAGGCGGGTGCGCTGTGTATCGGCGTAAGGGCCGGGTACGGAGGCGAGCGCCTCGCCGTCCCACAGGCCGAGCGACTTGCTGATCAGGGCGCGGGCCTGGGAACGGTCCCCGGCGGCGCGCGCCTTGTCGGCGTCGGTGACCAACTCCTGGGCCACGGTGAGGTCGAGGGCGTTCGGCTCGGTCCGCAGGGCGTAGCCGCCGGACTCGCTGACCAGCACGCCCGGGGTGAGCACCTTGCGCAGGCGGGAGGCGTACGTCCGCAGGGCGGCGAGGGCCTGAGAAGGAGGATCGTCGCCCCAGAGGGCGTCGATGAGTTCGCCGGCGGTCGCCGTACGGCCTTCGCGCAGCAGCAGGGCGGCCAGCACGGCGCGTTGCTGTGGAGACCCTGACGACAGAGGGTCACCGCCGCGCCAGGCGCGAACGGGTCCGAGCACACTGAAGCGCAGTGCGCCGCTGTTGCCGGGAACGGCCGCAGCCCGCTGCTCCGGTACCCGCGGCCCGCTGTCAAGGTCCATAGCTCCCCCTGCCCCGCTCATGCCGGTATCGCCCCCGACAGTCTGCCTTGTCGGAGGTGGGTGCGTCAGCACTGAGTGATGGTCTGCACAAGCCCTCGACAGGATCCGGGGCCGAAAGCGTTACGGAACGCCGTCGGCCCGGCCGGTGCGGGGCAGCCCCGTCCACCGGCCGGGCCCCGCTCTACTCCCCGAGGAACACCGGGTTGGTGAACGCCGCCAGCGCCCCCGGCAGTCCCGGCACCGTCGCGGCGTGCCGTACCTCCGCGCGGACGTAGGTCGCGTACGAGGCCGTCGTACGCCACTCCACCGCGCCCGCGCCCGACTCGGGGAGCGCGGCCGTGTGCAGCGTGCCCTGGTCGGTGACGAAGTGGGCCGTGCAGCCCGGGGCGCCGGTGACCTCCAGGCGAACGGTCACCTGGTCGTCCGCGTCGACGCGCAGCCGGTCGCCGATGCCCGCGTGCCTGCCCCGGCCGCCGGACGCGCCGAACGTCAGCGAGACCTTCGCGGACTCGGCGACATAGCTGTGGCCCGCGCGGATGCCGGCGAGGATCGCCTCGCGGGTGAGGTCCTCGGCCAGCACGACGGTCTGCGGGGTGCCGATGGGATCGGGGTCGCGGTGGGCGTCGCTGTTGCCCATCGCCGGGGTCCACGCCTGGCCCGAACGGCCCGCCGAGACCAGGGTGTTGTCCCAGTCGGCGAGGGAGATCTCGTCCTCCGGGGTGTACGGGCCGTTCCACACCTCCACCGCGTCGGCGTCGCCGAAGCCGAACTTCCAGTTGCAGCCGATGCAGGTGGCGTGCGGATGGGCGGGCACCACCAGGCCGTCGGCGCGGCGGATCTCGCGGGCGTAGTGGCCGAAGCGGTTGTCGCGGGCGCGGTAGCGCCAGTCGACGAACGTACCGGCGTCCGTGCCGACGGCCAGGACATGGCCGTTACGGGTGGTGATCTCCTCGCCGGTGAGGATCAGCAGGTCGTCGCCCCACAGGCCCGCCCAGGCGCTGTGCCCGGAGCTGGTGTTGTGCTCGCTGGTGTTGATGAAGTCGAGGCCGGCGGCGCGGGCGAGGGCGGCGATCTCGGCGGGGGTGCGCCTGCCGTCGGAGTGGACGGAGTGGATGTGGCAGTCGCCGCGGTACCAGGCCCGGCCGCGCCCCTTGGCCCGCTCGGGCGGGTAGACCGGCGCGGGGGTCTTGCCCGGGTCGCCGAAGCGCAGCGTGATGGTGACCTCGTACGCCAGGCCCTGCGGTGCGACGGTGTACGGGGCGATGGCGATGCTCCAGGTGCCCGCGCGTACCGGTCCCGGGAGATAGCCGGGGGTGGCCGCGTCGGCGCGCAGGAAGAACTCGGTACGGGCGCCGCCGGACCAGCCGCGGAAGCCGCGGCCGCCCAGCGCCGTACCGCGCTCGTCGAAGATGCCGATGTCGAGGGCGTTGCCCTGGGTGCCGGCCGGGACGGCGGGCCGCTCGTACGTATAGGCGACATGGATCTCGCTGACGCCGCGCGGTACTTCGAAGGGCAGGTAGACGAAGTCGGGGGAGCCGGGCGGCAGCGTGCCGCGGACGGTTCTGGCCTGTTCGCTGCCGCCGGCCGACGGGCTTCCGGCGGCCGGCGCGGCGTTCGCGAAGCTCACGGTACTCAACGTAAGCGCGGCGGCGGCTCCCGTCACCAGGAGTCCTCGTCTGCCCAGCGCGGTGGCGGCGTGGTCTTGGTTGTGCTCTGCGTGGTCCTTACACATGCAGGCGGCTCCCAGGGTGCCGAGGGGACACAGGTGGTCACATGAGTCGTGCACTCGAACTCTGGTATTGAGCCGTTAACCAGCACGCAAGGGAAGGGGGTGGGCAGGTAGCGGGCAGACGGCCGGGACATTGCCGCGCGTACGGAATACGTTGGGCCCGCCACGCCACGACCGCCACTCCACGAGCGCCCCGATACGAGAGACACGCCACGAGCGCCAGTTCTTGAGCGCCCCACCACGACGGAGGTTCCCACGCATGCGGATCGCGACCACGATCTTCCTCACCGACGAGACGATCACGCCCGTACGGCTCGCGCGGGAGCTGGAGCAGCGGGGATTCGCCGGTCTGTACCTCCCCGAGCACACCCACATCCCGGTCGAGCGGACGACGCCCTACCCGGCCGGCGGTGAGCTGCCGCGCGAGTACAGCCGTACGCTCGACCCCTTCGTGGCCCTCGGGCAGGCCGCCGCCGTGACGGAACGGCTGGCGCTCGGCACCGGCATCACGCTCGTCGCGCAGCACGACCCGATCGATCTCGCCAAGCGGATCGCGACCCTGGACCATCTCTCGGGCGGGCGCTTCACGCTCGGCGTCGGCTACGGCTGGAACAGGGAAGAAGCCGCGGACCACGGGGTGGAGTGGGCCTCACGGCGCGCGCTGACCCGGGACCGGATGGCGCTGATGCGGGCGCTCTGGGCGGCGGAGCCCACCCCGTACGAGGGGGAGTTCGGGTCGGTCAGGGCCAGTGAGGCGTACCCGAAGCCGGTACGGGGCAGGCCCCGCACCCTGATCGGCGGCGCGGCAGGGCCGAAGCTCTTCGCGCAGATCGCCGAGTACGCGGACGGCTGGCTGCCGATCGGCGGCCGGGGGCTCACGGAGACGGTGCCGGTGCTGCGTACCGCATGGAAGGACGCGGGCCGGGATCCTGACGCCCTCCAGATCGTGCCGTACGCGGTCCAGCCGAGCCCCGGCAAGCTGGCCCACTACGCGGAGCTGGGCATCGAAGAGGTCGTGTTGCAGCTGCCGCCGGCCGGTGAGGCGGAGGTGCTGCGGGCGCTGGACGGGTTCGCGCCCTTCCTCTGAGCCGGCCGGCTGTGATGTGCCGCCGCGGCCCGTCCCGGGAAGCCGCCCGTCTCCGATCGGGAGGTGGGGCCGAACGTATCCTCAAAGAATGACGACGCGCGTGCCTGAGGAACCCGGGACAGGACGACCGGCGACCCGACCGACCGGACAACCGACCGAGGGACCGACCGCCAACGCCATGCGGCGTGCGCTGAAGCGGGCCAGGGACGGTGTCGCGCTGGATGTCGCCGAGGCCGCGGTGCTGCTCCAGGCGCGCGGGGACGACCTCACCGACCTCGCCGCGTCCGCCGCCCGGGTGCGGGACGCGGGGCTCGCGGCCGCCGGGCGGCCCGGAGTCATCACGTACTCCCGCAAGGTCTTCATCCCGCTGACGCGGCTGTGCCGCGACAAGTGCCACTACTGCACCTTCGTCACCGTGCCCGGCAAGCTGCGCCGGGCCGGCCACGGCATGTTCCTGTCCCCCGACGAGGTGCTGGACATCGCCCGCCAGGGCGCGGAACTGGGCTGCAAGGAAGCCCTGTTCACGCTCGGCGACCGGCCCGAGGACCGGTGGCCCGAGGCCCGGGAGTGGCTGGAGGCCGAGGGGTACGACGACACCCTGGCGTATGTCCGGGCCATGGCGATCCGGGTCCTTGAGGAGACCGGGCTGCTGCCCCACCTCAACCCCGGCGTGCTGTCCTGGACCGATCTCCAGCGGCTCAAGCCGGTCGCGCCGAGCATGGGCATGATGCTGGAGACCACCGCCACCCGGCTGTGGTCCGAGCCCGGCGGACCGCACTACGGCTCCCCGGACAAGGAGCCCGCCGTACGGCTGCGGGTGCTGGAGGACGCGGGCCGCTCCAACGTCCCCTTCACCTCGGGCGTGTTGATCGGCATCGGGGAGTCGTACGAGGAGCGCGCCGACTCCCTCTTCGAACTGCGCAGGACGGCCCGCGCCTATCACGGCCTCCAGGAAGTCATCGTCCAGAACTTCCGCGCCAAGCCGGACACCGCCATGCGCGGTATGCCGGACGCCGAGCTGGAGGAGCTGGCGGCGGCCATCGCCGTGGCCCGGCACATCCTCGGCCCCTCGGCCCGTATCCAGGCCCCGCCCAACCTCGTCGACGCCGAGTACGCCCTGCTCATCGGCGCCGGCATCGACGACTGGGGCGGTGTCTCGCCGCTGACCCCCGACCATGTGAACCCTGAGCGGCCCTGGCCGCACATCGACGAACTCGCCGCGCGGACCGCTGAGTCCGGCTTCGAGCTGCGCGAACGGCTCACCATCTACCCGGAGTTCATCCAGCGCGGCGAGCCGTGGCTCGACCCGCGCCTGATGCCGCACGTACGGGCGCTGGCGGACCCGGACACGGGACTCGCGCGCGACGTACGGCCGTCGGGACTGCCGTGGCAGGAGCCGGACGAGGGCTTCACCGCCACCGGACGGACGGATCTGCACCGCACGATCGACACCGAGGGCCGCACCGCCGACCGCCGCGACGACTTCGACGAGGTGTACGGCGACTGGGAGGCGCTGCGCGAGGCCGCGGCGCCCGGCATGGTGCCCGAGCGCATCGACACCGACGTACGGACGGCGCTGAAGCAGGCCGCCGACGACCCGACGAAGCTGACCGACGGCGAGGCGCTGGCCCTGCTCCACGCGGACGGACCCGCGCTGGACGCGCTGACCCGGATCGCCGACGAGCTGCGACGCGATGTGGTCGGCGACGACGTCACGTACATCGTCACGCGCAATATCAACTTCACCAACGTCTGCTACACTGGCTGCCGGTTCTGCGCCTTCGCGCAGCGCCGTACGGACGCCGACGCGTACACCCTGTCGCTGGACCAGGTCGCGGACCGGGCCCAGCAGGCGTGGGAGGTGGGCGCCGTCGAGGTCTGCATGCAGGGCGGCATCCACCCGGACCTGCCGGGCACCGCGTACTTCGACATCGCGCGCGCCGTGAAGGAACGCGTCCCGGGCATGCATGTGCACGCCTTCTCCCCGATGGAGGTCGTCAACGGCGCCTCCCGCACGGGTCTGTCGATCCGCGAGTGGCTGACGGCGGCCAAGGAGGCCGGGCTCGACTCGATCCCGGGCACGGCGGCGGAGATCCTCGACGACGAGGTGCGCTGGGTCCTCACCAAGGGCAAGCTGCCGACGGCGACCTGGATCGAGGTCGTGAAGACCGCCCACGAACTGGGCATCAGGTCCAGCTCCACGATGATGTACGGCCATGTCGACCAGCCGCGCCACTGGCTCGGCCACTTCCGGACGCTCGCCCGCATCCAGCAGGAGACGGGCGGCTTCACCGAGTTCGTGACGCTCCCCTTCATCCACACCAACGCCCCGGTCTATCTGGCCGGCATCGCCCGCCCGGGCCCGACGGACCGCGACAACCGCGCGGTGATGGCGATGGCCAGGCTCCTTCTGCACCCCCACATCACCAATATCCAGACGAGCTGGGTCAAGCTCGGCACGGAGGGCGCGGCCGAGATGCTCCGCTCCGGCGCGAACGACCTCGGGGGCACGCTGATGGAGGAGACCATCTCCCGGATGGCGGGCTCCAGTTACGGGTCGTACCGCTCGGTGAAGGACCTGGTCGCCATCGCGGACGCGGCGGGCCGCCCGGCGAAGCCGCGTACGACCCTGTACGGCGAGGTCCCTGAGGAGCGCGTACGGGCGGCGGCGGCGTCCGACGGCCAACTGCCCGAGCTGCTGCCGCTGCTGCCGGACTGAGTGGGCCGGACGGAGTTGAGTGAGCGGGGAGGGGCAGCACGTGGCACCAGCGCACCAGCCGTCGATGGCCGAGCTGATCCGGCGGCGCCGGAGAAGCGGGTTCATCGGCCGCCGTGACGAACTCGGCGCCTTCCGCGCCAACTTCGACCTCCCGCCGGACGACGAACGGCACCGCTTCCTGTTCCATGTCCACGGCAACGCGGGCGTGGGCAAGACGTTCCTCGTCCGCGAACTGGACCAGGCGGCGCGGGAACGCGGCGCCCTGACGGCGTACCTCGACGAGTCCGTGAGCAGTGTCCCGGAGGCGCTGGCGTCGATCGCCGAACAGTTCGCCCGGCAGGGCCACCCACTCAAGCAGCTGGACCGGCTGCTCGCGACCTACCGGCAGCGCCGCCACGAAGCGGAGTCGGCCTCGCTCGCCGACCCCGCGGCGCAGGAGCCCCCGCGGCCGTCGGCCGGGAGCACGGCCGCGGCCACGGCGGGCGTGATCGGCCTGGGCCTGGTCCCGGTCGTCGGGGCCTTCGCCGGAGCGCTCGACGCCACCCAACTCGCCTCGGGCGCCGACCGGTTACGGGCCACGCTGAGCGCGCGGTTCCGCAATCAGGAGGACGTGCAGCTGGTCCTGGCACCCGACCGGGTGCTCACCCCCGTCCTGGTCACCGAGCTGGCCGAGGCCGCACGCGACGCGCCCTGGATCGTCCTCTTCTTCGACACGTACGAACGCACCGCGCCCTTCCTCGACCCCTGGCTGCGCGACCTGATGACGACCGAGCGGTACGGGGCGCTGCCCGCCCAGGTCGTCGTGACCCTCGCGGGGCAGCGTCCGTTCGACGCGGCACGCTGGGGCGGTTTCGCGGACTTCATGGCCGACCTGCCGCTGGAACCGTTCACCGAACCGGAGGCGCGCAGGCTGCTCGCGGCGAAGGACGTCACGGACGAATCCGTTGTCGAGGAGGTCCTGCGGCTCTCCGGCGGCCTGCCCGTCCTGGTCTCCACCCTCGCCGAGAACCAGCCGACGGACCCCGCGGACGTCGGCGATCCCAGCACCACCGCCGTCGAGCGCTTCCTCAAGTGGGAGCAGGACCCGGTACGGCGGGCCGCGGCCCTCGCCTGCGCCCTGCCACGCCGGCTGGACGAGGACATCTTCCGCGCCGTCGTACCGGAGGACGCGGCGGGGCTGTACGACTGGCTGCGCGCCCTGCCCTTCGCCACCCGCAAGGACGCGGGGGTCCGCTACCACGACGTGGTGCGCGCCCCGATGCTGCGGTTGCAGCGGACCCGCTCCCCGCACGGCTGGAGCGAGCGGCAGGCCGCGCTCGCCGGGTGCTTCGCCCGCTGGCGCGCGCGGGCCGAGACGGGCCTGCGCGCCGACGACGTCTGGGAGAGCGCCGATTGGCGCGCGCTGCGGTTCGAGGAGACGTACCACGCGCTGTGCGCCGGGCCGCGCGCCGCGCTCGCCGGGGCGCTGCGGGACGTTGTCGAGGGGTGCCGCGAGGGGGTGGCGGCGGCACGCCGCTGCGCCCAGGTGCTGGCTGAGGCGGGCGAGGACACGGACGAGAAGGAGCTGAGGGACTGGGGGCGGCGGCTGGGCGCGGCGCTCGGCGACGACGACGATGGGGTGCGGGCCGCGCTGGGGGTGCTCCTCGACCGGCCGGGCCTGGACCCGGCGGGCCGCGCGGCGGCGCACGCGGTGCGCGGCCGCGACCTGCGCAACGCGGGGGATCTCCAGTCGGCGCTCGCCGATTACGACCGCGCCCTGGCACTCGACCCGGGGCACTGCCTGGCCCACTACGGGCGCGGGGTGACCCACCGGCGGCGTGGTGATCACCCGGCGGCGCTGGCCGACCTGCGGCGGGCGGACGAGCTGGCTCCGGACACCCCGCGGATCCTCGGCTCGTACGGCTACGCGCTGTGGCTCGCCGGCCGGTACGAGGAGTCCGCCGCCGTGCTGGACCGCGCAATCACGCTCGCCCCGACGTCGGCGGAGTTCCTGGCGTACCGCGCCGTCACGCTGCACGCACTGGGACGGCGGACGGAGGCACTCGCCGATTTCGACCGGGCCCTGGAGCTGAGCGGGGAGTATCTGTGGGCACTGGTCCGCAGATCCCGGCTGCTGCGCACCATGGACGAACCCGCCCGGTGCTTCGCCGACCTGGACCGGGCGGCGGAGATCGTGCCCGGCAGCGCCTGGATCGCTTCCGAGCGGGGCGAGGCGTACCGACTGGCGGGGCGGTACGAGGACGCGGACCGGGAACTCAGCCGCGCCCTGGAGCTCAGCCCCGGCCATACCTCGGCCCTCGCCGGCCGGGGAGCCGTCCGGTACAGGCTGGGCCGGCCGACGGACGCGCTCACCGACCTCGACGGCGCCCTCGCCCGGGATCCCGACTACGTCTGGGCGCTGGCGCAGCGCTCCTACGTGCACCGGAACCTCGACAACCTGCCCGGCGCGCTGGCCGACCTCGACCGTGCCGTCGAGATCCAGCCGGACAGCGCGCTGCTGATCGCACGGGGCGAGACCCGGACTCTCGCCGGGCGTTACGAGGAAGCCCTCGGCGATCTCGACCGGGCGCTGGACGACGTGCCCGACGGTGCCGCGGCGCTCGTCCTGCGCGGCATCATCCACCGCGAACTGCACCACTACCGGGAGTCGGTCGCGGATCTGGACCGCGCCCTGGAGCTCGATCCGCAGTACGCCTGGGGGTACGACCAGCGGGCCAGAACGGCACTGGCCATGGGACAGCTGGACCAGGTGTTCGGCTACCTCGACCGGTGCGCCGTCCTGGAAGCGGGCGCGGACCTCGCTCATCGCACGGCCGCAGAGGCGCACTTGCTCCTGGGCCGCCCCGACGAGGCCCTCCGGTCGGTGGAGCGGCTGACGTCCGGCACGAATGACGAGCTCGCGCTGCGGTGCGAAGCGCTGCGCCGTACCGGACAGTGGGGCGCGGCGCGCGCGATGGCCGACCGGCTGAGCGCCTCCGATCCGCTGAGCGGAGCCTTCGAGCGGGCGATGACGGTGACCGTGACGGAGGGTGTGCGCGCCGGCCGCCCGGTGTGGCGGGAGCTGGATCTCCGGATGCCCGCCAGGGATCTGCCGGACGACGTACGCGCCTACGGGGCCGTGCTGAGCGCGGCCGTCCATGCCGACTGGCGCCGGCTGGACGCCGGGCTCGGCGTGCTGCTCGCCGTGCGGCTCCATTGGAACGACCTCGCGGATGTGGTCTGCTCTCTTGACGAACTGCTGGGTGCCCCGGGCGTCGACACGGCCCGCCTCCGCCCCCGCCTGGCCCGCGTCGTCGCCGCCCGCGACGCCATGGCCGCGCGCTGGGCCTAGGTCCTGTCCGGTCGGACAGGACCTAGCACGTCTGGCGGTGTTTCGCACGAGCCAAAACCGACCTGCCGGGCGTCCGGTCACATACCGCCGCCGTGATCCGCGTGCGCGTCAACCCGCTGTCCCCGTTCGATTACAGTGCTGCGCAGTCGCCGGCAGGCACAGGGTGAAGGAGGGGCGCGTGAGCACACCGTCCGGGGCCATCTGGGGCCGTGCCGAGCAGCAGGACTTCCGTAGCCGGGTGCGGGGCTGTCTGCTCGGTGGGGCCATCGGCGACGCGCTCGGCGCCGGGGTCGCCACGCTCACCCTTGAGGAGATCCGGGCCGCGCACGGGGCGGGAGCCGTGGCCGACTTCGTACCCGCGTACGGCAGGCGCGGCGCCGTCACCGCCGCCACCCAGCTGACCCTGTTCACCGTCGACGGACTGATCCGCGCGCAGGTACGCAGGGACACCGGCGCCTGGCATCCGCCCACCGATGTGCACCGCGCCCATCTGCGCTGGGCCGCGACGCAGCGCGACTGGGGGCCCGACGTTCGCCGCAAGGACAACGGCTGGCTGGCCCAGGAGGAGTGGCTGTACGTACGCCGCGACCCGACCCTGTCCTGTCTCACCGGCTTCGGCGACGAGCACATGGGCACGCTCGACCGGCCCAAGAACCCCACGGCGCGGGACGCGGGAGCGCTCGTACGGTCCGCTCCGTTCGGGCTGCTCGTCGGCTGGGAGCCGCAGTTGGTCTGCCAGCTCGCCGTGGAGTGCGCCGCCCAGACGCACGGGCATCCGACCGCGTATCTCTCGGCGGGAGCCTTCGCCGTGATCGTGCACGGTCTGGCGCGGGGCGAGACGCTGGACGCGGGCGTGCAGCGCGCCCTCGCCCTGCTCGCCGAGCGCCCCGGGCACCAGCCCGTCACGGACGCCCTGCAGCAGGCGCTCGGCGCCGTACGCCAGGGGATTCCCGGCCCGGGGCGGATCGCCGCGCTCGGTGACGGCCGCGCCGCCGAGGACGCGCTCGCTGTCGCCGTCTACTGCGCGCTCGTCGCCGAGGACATCCGCCACGGGCTGCGCCTCGCCGTGAACCACGACGGCCCGTCGGGGGCCACCGGCGCGCTCTGCGGGGCGCTGCTCGGCGCGCTCCACGGCGAGACGGCCCTGCCGCCCGCCTGGCTGGCCGAGCTGGAGGGCCGGCCCACCCTGCTCGAACTCGCCGACGACTTCGCCATGGAGATGACCCAGGGGCCCGCCCTGCACAGCCCCGCGGCCACCGCGCCGGGCTGGCTGATCCGCTATCCGCGCGGCTGACGCGGACACAGCCGCTGACGCGGACGTACGTGGGGCCCTGTTCGGGGATATGACCGAGCCGGGCCCCACGTACGTGCGTTGGTGCGGTGACGGCGTCAACCGTCCAGGCGTCAGCCGTCCGAGCCCTCCCGGCGCCGCACCTTCGCGTCGCCCGGCTTCGCCGGCGCGGGCACCGTCAGCGAGGCCGTCGTCAGACCGGAACCGTCGCCGTCGCCCTCCCCGTTGATACGCGCCAGCAGCACATCGCGCTCCGGGGTGTCCTCCGGCTTCAGGAAGCCGATCACGATGTACAGCACCAGCGAGACGGCGAGCGGGATCGAGACCTGGTACTGCAACGGCACGCCGCCGTCGACCCGCGAGTCGATCGGGTAGTTGAGCAGCCAGAAGGCCAGCAGGCCCATCGCCCAGCTGACGAGCGCGGCCGTAGGACCGGACCTGCGGAACGTCTTGAGCAGGCCGAGCATGAACGGGATCGCGATCGGCCCCATCAGACCGGCCACCCACTTGATGACGACGGTGATGATGTCCTTGAACGTCGGTGAGTTGACCTGGGTGGCGACCGCCATCGACAGCGCCAGGAACGAGATCGTGGAGAGCCGGGCCGCCAGCAGCCCCGCCCGCGCCGACCAGCCGCGCGCCGCCTTGGAGAGCGTGGGCGCGATGTCCCGGGTGAAGACCGCGGCGATGGCGTTGGCGTCCGAGGAGCACATCGCCATGGTGTGCGAGAAGAAGCCGACGATGACCAGGCCCAGCAGACCGTGCGGCAGCAGCTGCTCGGTCATCAGGCCGTACGCGTCGGAGGCGTCCGGCTTCTGCGCGTCCACGAGCAGCGGCGCGCACCACATCGGGAAGAACAGCACCAGCGGCCAGACCAGCCAGAGAATGGCGGAGAGCCGGGCCGAGCGGGTGGCCTCGCGGGCGCTGGCCGTCGCCATGTAGCGCTGCGCCTGGTTCCACATGCCGCCGTTGTACTCGAACGTCTTGATGAACAGGAACGCCAGCAGGAACGTCACGGTGTACGGCCCCGCGGTCGGCTCGGTGTGGCCGTCGGGGAGCTTGTCCCAGACCGTCCACAGCGCGCTGAAGCCGCCGAGCTTGCCCATGACGGCGACGAGCATCGCGATACCGGCGAAGAGCTGGATGATGAACTGCCCCAGCTCGGTGAGGGCGTCGGCCCACAGACCGCCGACCGTGCAGTACACGCCGGTGATGACACCGGTGATGAGGATGCCCTGGTTGAGGGAGATCCCGGTGAAGACGGAGAGCAGGGTCGCGATGGCGGCCCACTTGGCGCCCACGTCCACGATCTTCAGCAGCAGACCCGACCAGGCGAGGGCCTGCTGTGTCTTCAGGTCGTACCGGTTCTTGAGGTATTCGAGCGGGGACGCGACATGCAGCCGGGAGCGCAGCCGGTTGAGCCGGGGCGCGAAGAGCTTCGCGCCGATCCCGATGCCGATGGCGATCGGCAGTGACCAGGTCACGAACGAGGTGACGCCGTAGACATAGGCGATGCCCGCGTATCCGGTGAACATCACCGCGCTGTAGCCGGACATGTGGTGCGAGATGCCCGACAGCCACCACGGCATCTTGCCGCCGGCGGTGAAGAAGTCGCTGACATTGTCCACGCGCTTGTGCGACCAGATGCCGATCGCGACCATCACTCCGAAGTACGCGATGAGCACGATCCAGTCGAGGCTGTTCATGTGCCCCCTCCAGGGGTCCGCCTTGTGAACGTCGAAGCTCTTCGTCAGTACGTCCGGTCAGCGGCGCCCCCGTGCGGGAGTGGGGACTTGGGGGATTGAACCGCCTGGCGAGGCGGTGGGTCAAGAGGTTCTTCGGTCATGAATGTGAACGCAGGTCAGCAAGGCGAACGATTTTACTCGTTCTTGACCTCGTGGGGCGTTGTCGTGAACGTGACGGCCGCCACACGATGGGCGGGCACTTCGTCAGGCTCCGGCCATAGCTGCGGCCACAGTTGCGGCCATACAGAGAAGACCGCACGGGATGCGGGTCCCGTGCGGCCGAGAAGGGGAGTGAGGGACGGTCGGACCGACTGTTGGACCGAGGTCACCGCGACGGGCCTGACGGGCCGTCGGGGACGCGTCCGCGTCCGGGCATGGCCGAGCCCTCTCGGCCAGGACGGCGGACGGGTCGAGAGGGCTCTGTCCTTGCTGCGGGTAAAGCTGCCGGCCTCAGCCGAGGTCGAAGGCGCCCTTGTTCATTTCCTGCACGAAGGAATTCCACGACGCGGGGACGAAGGCGATCGACGGCCCCTCGGGGGCTTTCGAATCCCGCACGGCAATGGACTGGACCACGGGGGACTTGACCTCTACGCATGCGCCGTTACCGCCGGAGTACGAGGACTTGGTCCACGTGTCCGTAGCGCCCTGAAGAATTGCCATGTTCGCTCCGGTTCAGCGAGTGATGGAAAATCATGCCAGCTTTTGCTGACATGATCGACGCTACTCGCCTCGCTCGGCGCGTGGGGGAGTTCCTCACCCATCCGGATGACGTTCCCCCAAGAGCCTTCCACGCCGGGGTAGTTGAGGTGTAGCGTGCCCTCGCTCCCCGGCGGGAAAATGGATGTAATCGGCAATTCGGGTCAATGTGGCAGGCGGTTCGAAGCGGCTCGCCGCCTTAGCGGGCGTAGTCCTTGGCGATTTCCGCGATGAACTGCCGGGTCTGCTCCACATTCAGAGCCTGGGCGCGCAGATGTTCGTACATCACGCTGTACCGCTGCACGTCGTTGGCCTTCTCCAGATAAAGATCACTCGTCACGCCCTCGATATAGACCACGCTGGAGTCCGAGGCGTCCGGGAATTCAAGAACCGCGTAGTGCCCGGTGATCCCGGGGTGCGCGCCCATGTCGAAAGGCAGCACCTGCACGGTCACATGCGGGCGCTGCGACTGCTCGACGAGATGCTCCAACTGCTGGAGCATCAGCTGCCGGTCGCCGACGACCCGGCGCAGCGCGGCCTCGTCCACCACGGCCCAGAGCCGCAGCGGGTTCTCGGCCGAGGTGACCCGGTCCTGGCGGCGGAGCCGTACCCCGACGCGCTTCTCGACCTCGGGCGGGGTGGCTTCGGGCAGCGCGCCGTTGATCAGCGCGTCCGCGTACGCGCGGGTCTGGAGCAGGCCGGGGACGACCTGGGGCTCGTACACCCGCAGCGAGGCCGCGTCCGTCTCCAGGCCGATGTAGACGCTGTACGGAATATCGCCGAAGGCGTGCCACCAGCCCTGCTGGCGGGAGTCCTTGGCCATTTGCATCAGCGAGTCGACGACCCGGTGGTCCTCGACCTCGTACACCCCGCACAGGTCGCGGACATCGCGCTGGCTGATGGAGCGGCGGCCGTTCTCCAGGCGGCTGATCTTCGACTGGGAGACCAGCAGGCGTTCCGCCACATCTTCGGCCGTCATGCCTTTGAGCTCGCGAAGCCGGCGCAACTCCTGTCCCAATCGGCGTCGCCTGACGGTGGGGTTGACGTTGGACGCCACGGAAACTGCACCTCCGGCTGCGTAGCTGTGCGTATCTACTGCTCAGCAGACTGCCACCAATGGTCCCAACTGCGCTGGGAAATGGCGACAGAGACAACAGAGACAAATGCGCCGGTCCGCGCTCCGGCCGCGCTCCGGTCCGCGCTCCGGTGTGCGCGCCGGGTGGCGGACCCGGTCGGCCGAGCTGTCGCCCAGGGCTGTCCGCAGGCCGTTCGCGGGCCGTTCGCGCGCCGTTCGCGGGCCGATACGCGGCGCGCGGGGCAGCCGATGAAGCCAGGCTGCCCCGCGCGTCTTGTGCGGCTCCCGAACCGGTCTGGGGACGACGGTGCGGCGGATTGCTGTGTGGTGCCGTCCTGCGTGGTGCCGTGAAGCGTGATGCGGTGGTGCGTGGTGCGGTCGAGCGGTTCTCCGGTCGGTCAGTGCGCCGCGACACGCGCCATGCTGCCGCGGTGCGGCTGCATCGGCACGCCCCCAGGCTGTCGTGCGCCCGCCGGAGCGCTGGGGGCGCCCTGAGCGGGGTTACGGCGCTGCTGCACGCCCACACCGTTCTGAACGTCCATCACGGCGTGCGCCACGAGACCGCCCATGGGGTCGTGTCTGATCAGGTCCCGGAGCCGGGAGCGCGAGGAGCGCCCCTCGTTGCCGGGGTAAAGGTGCTTGCCGAGTCCGACCGCGTGGGCCAGCGCGGCGAGCGCCGCGGTCCGCGGGTCCGGCGGTACGCCGGTGCGGATCGCACTGTCCAGCCGGGACTTGATCTCCCGGCTGATCGCCGTCTCCGTCGCCTGATAGCGAGTCGTCGGCAACACTCCGCACATCTGGCCCGCCACGGCATGCACCATGCCGCATCGCTCCAGATGCGAGAGATAGGTCTGGCGCAGCCCGAGTCGGGGTCCGCCAATCCAGTGGACGGCCCGAACCGGGCTGCCGCGTCTGCGCAGCAGTTCCAGTGCGGAGTCCAGAGTTGGATCTCCGGTCGGCCGTGGCATCACCACGGCGATACGATCCCCGTCAGGGGCTATCCGTCCCGCCAGAGCCAGCTCTACTAGCTGTGCTCCGGCCAGGCCGAGGTCGAGCGACTGCGGCTGCGCTGTGGTACCCGTGGTCGGGTCCAGAGCGAGCAACAGAAGCTCCTCCGGAATTGTTCTGCGGCTCCTGCCCATCCATGCCTCCCCGCGTGGATGAATGACAGGGTGACCCCTCTCACATTGGTCTGTCGAGAGTGCCTGGGTGCTTTGTGCGGGAACCGTTATGTATGTCGTTCTCGTCTAGCACGTGGGCCGAGGTCCCAGAGCAGGACACTGATAGATGGTTCGGACAGTGCGGTGCGTTGTATGAGACATGAAGGAGACGCGGTGGCGGGCGAGTCCCCCGGCAAGTCGGAGCAGCAGAAGTCGCCGGGGGAGACGACTCCGGGAGAACGTGACCCGCGGCTCGCGGTATTCCGTGAGTCGCCGGCCGGGGCATCGGGGTCGACGAAGGTCGCACCAGCAAATCCGGCGGTCGATTCCGAGGTCGTTTCCGGGGACGTTTCCGGGGACGATTCCGGCGACGGGCCGGGGAAGACCGAGGCGTCCGGCGGGTCGGGCGCCGGGCGTATAACTGCGCAGCCGGAGTCCCCCGAGTCCACCGAGAGCGACACGAAGAGCGACGCGGAGAGCGACACCGCCAACGACACGGACGCGCCGAGCGGCACGGACGAGGCCGACGCGGAGGCTGAGGCCAAGGCTGACAAGAGCGGCAAGGCCGGCAGGACCCCGTCCTGGGCCATGGCGGCCGACTCCGACGCGCAGGACGCGAAGGACGCAGGGGACACAGAGGACGCGGACGCGGACCGTACCGGCGAGAAGCCGTCGTCGGACACCTCTTCGGACACCTCTTCGGACACCTCTTCGGACACCGCCCCGGACACCTCTTCGGACGTGGCCTCGGAAGGATCCGGGCGTAGCCGTACGGCACCGGCGGACTCCCCGGCGGCCCCCCCGGCGGACGACAAGTCCGGCAAGGTCACAGCGGACGGCAGCGGCCCCGCCGCGCGGAAGGACGCCTCAGAGGGCTCCGAAGGCCCTGAGAGCGGCGATCGTGACCGACCCCAGGTGGATCAGCCGACCGCCGTCTTCAAGGCCCTCAAGCGGCCGTCCGTCGATCAGCCCACCACCACGCTCAAGGTGCTCCCGCTGCCCGGCGAGGAGAAGGGCGAGTCGCCGGCCGAGCGAACCAGTACGTTCGTGCCGCTGCGCAGGGACGACGTACGGCCCGGCGGTACGAAGCCGGCGGCGTCGACGTCCGCACCGGCGGCGCCCGCCGCGACCGCCCCGCTGCCCGAGGCCGAGCGCACCCGGCAGCAGCCGATGCCGCCCAGGCCGCCGCTCGATCTGCTCGCCGAGCTGACGAACACCCCGCCCCCGCGGCAGACCCCGGTCCGTACGGTCGTCAGGCGCTTCAAGATCTGGACGCCGCTGGTCCTGATCCTGCTGGTCGTCTTCGCGGTCGCCCAGGCCGTGCGTCCGCTGCCCGCACCCGCGCTGCAGCTGTCCGCCGAGCCGACGTACACCTTCGAGGGCGGAAAGCTCGCGATGCCGTGGCCCAGCGAGGGCCAGGGCGCCGTCGAGGTCGAGGGCGTCGGCACCATCGGCATGTACGGCGAGCAGAAGCCCGCCCCGATCGCGAGCGTCGCGAAGGCGATGACCGCGTACGTGATCCTCAAGGAACACCCGATCACCGGCAAGCAGGTGGGGCCGGCGATCCAGGTCGACAAGCGGGCGGGCGAGGAGTCCAACCGCCCCGACGAGTCGACCGCGCCCATCAAGGAGGGCCAGGAGTACACCCTCAAGCAGATGCTCCAGCTGCTGATGATCCCCTCGGGGAACAACGCGGCGCGTCTGCTCGCCCGCTGGGACGCCACGTCCGAGAAGGCCTTCGTCGAGAAGATGAACGCCGCCGCCGAGGACCTCGGCATGACGAACACGACGTACACGGACCCGAGCGGCCTTGAGTCCTCCACCGTGTCCACCGCCGCCGACCAGCTCAAACTGGGCAAGGCCGTCATGCAGAACGACATCTTCCGCGACATCGTGAACACGCCCCAGATCCAGATCCCGGGCGTCGAGCCGACGATCTACAACAACAACCTGATCCTGCTGGAGCCGGGGGTGAGCGGGATCAAGACCGGCTCCTCGACCCCGGCGGGCGGCAATCTGCTCTGGACCGCCGACACCATCGTCGACGGGAAGTCGCGCCGGATCATCGGCATGGTGATGGGCGCTCAGCAGGCCGACCAGCTGTCGGAGAAGCTGAAGCTCGCGATCGACAACAGCCTCAAGCTGATCCAGGCCGCCCAGGAGGGTGTCACCTCCGCCACGGTGGTCAAGAAGGGCGAGGTCGTCGGTTACGTCGACGACGGACTCGGCGGCCGTACCCCGGTCGTCGCGACCAAGGAGCTCAAGGCGGTCGGCTGGGCCGGCTTCAAGGTGAAGCTCAACATCGGCGAGGTCGAGGGCGGTGGCGAGGACGGCGAGCAGATCCCGCACTCCGCGGCGGCGGGCACGGTGGTCGGCGAGCTGACCGTCGGCAGCGGCACCGGCGAGGTCTCCGCCCCGGTCGCGCTCCAGCGTGACCTGGCCGAGCCCGGCTTCGGCGCGAAGCTGACCCGCGTCAGCTGAGCGGCGTCAGACCCGTCGGCTGACCGGCGTCCGGCCCGTCGGCTGACCCGCGTCAGCAGGACCGCAGGTCCGAGGAGGGCGCCGACTCCGGCGCCCTCCTCGGCCGTGGCCACGTGCTAGCGTCCCGAAACGGCATCCGACAGGCACAGCCCGGCGGGCTGCCCGAGCAACCGCCGGACGCGGGGACGGCGTCCTTGAACATGTCGGAGGGGTCGGAACACCGGGCAGACGGACGGTGAGACGGGAAGACGTGGGGAGCCGGATTGACCACCGCTGAGCCGACGCGCGCCGACGACGGCGCCACCACCCCTTCGGGGCAGACCCCCGGCCGGGGGCGAATATCGAGGCTCGTACCACCACGCCGCGCGGAGCCCGCACCCGATACCGGAGCTGATGCCGGGACCGATACCGGCACCGAGGGCGAGACGGCGAACGGGGACGAGACCGCGAACGGGGGCGGGACCGGGCCTGAGCCCGGCAGCGGCCCATGGGCCCGCATACAGAGCCACCCCGTCCTGTTCACCGCCGTGGTCGCCGCGGCCGTGCACCTGCTGTGGTTCTTCTTCTTCGCCAACAGCGGCGGCGACATCGCGGCCCAGGACGCCTGGGCGGAGTTCGTCGGCCGGCACCCCGACTCCGCGTACAACCTGGCCTGGTACGGCGGGATGCACCCGGTCTCGTACAGCGTGGTCTCGCCGTATCTGATGTCCGTCCTCGGCGTCCGTACGACGATGATGATCGTCGGCACCGTGTCCGCCGCCCTGACCGCGCTGATCCTGGTCCGCGTCCGGGCCGTCCGTAACCCGCTGGCCTGCTCCTTCGCCGGGGTCTTCGCGTACCTCTGCAACGCCCTGTCGGGGCGCGTGACCTTCGGCCTCGGCGTGATGTTCGCGCTGGGCGCGGTGGCGGCGGTGTTCTGCTGGCCGTACCGCTGGCGTACGAAACGCTGGGCCAAGGCCGTCGCGGCCGCCCCGCTCGCCGGTCTCGCGACCGCCGCGAGCCCGGTGGCCGGGCTCTTCCTCGGTGTCGTCGCGGCGGCGCTCTTCCTCAACAAGCGGCGGCCGGGGGCCTATGCGCTCGGCCTCGCCCCGGCCCTGGTCGTGGCGCTCTCGGCCTGGCTGTTCCCCTTCTCGGGGACGCAGCCGATGTCGGTGGGCACGGCCGCGCTGCCGTTCCTCTTCGCGGTGCTGGTGTTCGTACTCGTACCCGCGGACTGGCGTACGGTCCGCGTCGCCGCGGCGGTCTACGGCGTCGGGGTGCTGCTGACCTATGTGATCGACTCGCAGATCGGGTCGAACGTGTCCCGGTTCGCGATGATCACCGCGGGTGTGGTGCTGCTCGCGGCGCTGCCGTACGCGGCGCCGCGCTCACGCCGCTGGTACGCCCTGGTCCTGGCCTTCGCCGGGCTCAACTTCTGGATAGCCTTCAAGGGCGTCGACGACATCGTGCGGACGGCGCCCACCGCGTCCTGGACCCGCGAGCTGGCGCCGCTCGTCCACCAGTTGCAGCGGGCCGGTGCGGAGAAGGGCCGGGTCGAGGTGGTCCCGGCCAGCAGCCACCGCGAGGCGTCCGCGCTCGCGCCGTACGTCAACCTCGCCCGTGGCTGGAACCGGCAGGCGGACATGGAGCTCAATCCGCTCTTCTACGACGACACCCTGAACTCCGACAACTACCGCGGCTGGCTGGACCGCTGGGCCGTGCACTATGTCGTGCTCCCCAAGGGCCGGCCCGACTCGGGCGCCGGTCTTGAGGCGGCGCTCGTCCAGCGGGGCCAGCCCTATCTGGAGCTCGTCTGGGGCGACGAGAACTGGCAGCTCTTCGCCGTCGACGACCCGATGCCGCTGGCCGACCCGCCGGCGACGGTGGACCGGGCGGGCGCCGGCGAGCTGACGATCCATGTGAAGTCGGCGGGTCGGGTGCTGATCCGGATCCCGTACTCACCCTGGCTCGGGCTGGTCGACGAGCAGGGCAGCAGCGTCGTGCCGCCGCAGGAGACGGAGGCGTCCCAGGCGGACGAGGACGGCCCCAAGGTCTTCACCAACCCCAACGGCTGTCTGATGAAGGCCGGGGAGAACGCGGACGGCGACGAGTGGACGGAGCTGCTGGCGCCCCGCCCCGGCGTATACCGGCTGGCCGCGCCGTACCAGCTGCCACGCGGAACGGCCTGCCCGGAGGAACTACGCTGACGGCGGCCCGCGTGGTGGCCCCCCGGTACGGATCCGGCCCCCCCGGGCCTTCCGGCCGCCGGTCCTTCCGGCCCCCGACGGACCTTCCGGCCCCCGGTCCTTCCGGCCCCTGACGGACCCGCTCGGGCGTCCCGCCGTCCCGCCGCCCGCCCCGGGTCCGTCAGCGGGTCCGTCAGCTCACCGGGAACGCGATGTCGCAGACCTCGTCCGACGCCGACGCCGCGTCCCAGTCGGCGAAGTAGATCTCGCGGCACGGGCCGCTGATCGTCAGGCCCTGCTGGGCCACCCACTCCTCCACCGCCTCGAAGGCCGAGAGGATCTGCGGGTGCGCCACCTGCGCCTTGGTGATGCGTGCGTACGCCAGGCGCTGCGCCGGCTCGATGCGCAGCGTTGTCGTACGGCCGCTCGCCGCCGCGTGCGTCTCCGCGGCCCGTACGTCCCCGACCGGGACGCAGGCCTCCGCGGGCCCGTCGCTGTCCGGGCTCACCTCCGCGTAGTACGCCACGAACGGGATACCCGTGACACCCCCGCACTCACCGGCGGCCTTCACCAGGCGGTCGAAGGCGGCCGGGATCCAGCGGGGCAGTTCGTGGGCGAGCAGATGCCTGCGCTCCGCCAGGACGGCCTGCTCCGGTACGTCCACGGTCCTGATCTCGTACATATGGGTTCTCCTGCCCG
The DNA here is from genome assembly GCF_042882605.1 of Streptomyces sp. NPDC058198. Taxonomy (NCBI): domain Bacteria; kingdom Bacillati; phylum Actinomycetota; class Actinomycetes; order Kitasatosporales; family Streptomycetaceae; genus Streptomyces; species Streptomyces sp. NPDC058198. The sequence continues at coordinate 298,629 of NZ_JBHVVP010000004.1, read as the reverse complement.
ACAGTCGGTCACGGAGATGGCCGGCCACCGCGCTCTGCGTCGCGTGGCGCTCCTCGATGCCCGCCCAGTACGCGGCCACTTCGTCCGCCGCCCGCTGACCGGGCAGTGCGACCACCTCGGCGATCCGGGCGAGCGGCATGTCGAGCTGCCGCAACAGCGCGACCAGCCTGGCCCGTTCCACCTGGTCCTCGCGGTACCAGCGATAGCCGGTGACCGCGTCGACCTGGGCGGGGGCGAGCAGGCCGAGCCGGTCGTACAGCCGCAGCGCCTTGGGCGAGAGCCGCGACCGCGCCGCGAACGCACCGATCGTGAGTAGTTCCACGAGGTCCCATCCTCCGTCACCGGGCCGCTTCCGGCCCGGTGACCCGACGATGCGCTCTGCCCCTGGGACAAGGTCAACCGCGACCGCGCCGAGCGGGTGGAGGAGCGGGTGCGCCGCTGTCGGCTTCCCGCAGGTCAGCCGGCGAGGACGTCGCCGAAGTACGACAGACCGGAGGGCCCGCCGACCGTGGCGGCGCCGAAGGACGTCGAACCGGTGGGGGTGATACCGCTCGCGCCCGCCTTGAAGAGCCAGACCGAACCCGCGCCGCTGTTCTCGGCGAAGGCACCGGCCACCAGTTCCGCGCGGCCGTCCTTGTTGCTGTCCGTGAGCTTCACGGAGCCGCCGAACTGATCGCGGGCCTCCGCGGTGCCGGGCACCCCCGCCGTGTCCTGCGAGTAGCTCACCGAGCCGGTGCCGGTCAGCCCCTTGGCGGAGCCGCGCAGCACGGTGACCGTACCGGCCGCCGTCTTACTCCCGAGGGCCTCGCCCGACACACCGACCGCGACGTCGGCATAGCCGTCGCCGTTGGTGTCACCCGCGGACAGACTCCATCCGAATTGGTCACCCTTCTCGGCGGAGCCGGGGACCGAGGCGGTGTCCTGGGTGATACGGACCGGGGTGCGGGTGGACAGGCCCGCGGCGCTGCCGTACGTCACCGTCACCGCGCCGCCGGGGCCGCCGTTCGGCTCGGTGGCGGACTTCTCCATGAAGTTGCCGGTGATGATGTCGCCGTAACCGTCCTTGTCGACGTCGCCGATGGTCGCCGCGTACCCGCCGGCGACCTTGCCCGACGCCTTGAGACCGGTCGTGCCGCCCTTGTAGAGGACGCCGCGGGTGGCGTACGCGCCGCCGCTCTCCTGCTGCCCCATGACCAGGAGGTCGGTCGCACCGTCCCCGTTGACGTTCCCCGCGATGATCTTGTCCGCGTTGATGCCGGTCTCGTCCCACGTGTCGATGCCGACGAGACCCGCTGCCTTGCCGGCCCGGGAGACCGGCCCCTTGAAGATGTTCAGCTCGGGGAAGGCGAGGTTGACGGCGGCCAGGTCGGTGCGGCCGTCCCCGTCGAAGTCACCGGCGGCGACGTCCCAGCCGAACTCGTTCCGGTACTCGGGCAGCGGCGCCGCGAGGTCCACGGCCGACGCGAGCCCGCTCGCGCCGCCCCAGACGACGGTGATGGTGCCGAAGGAGTCCGTACTCCCAATGCGTTCGGCGTGCACGCCGACCACCAGGTCGGTGTAGCCGTCCCCGTCGAGGTCACCGGTGGTGAGACGGTCACCGAAGTAGTCACTCGCCTCCGGAACCCCCGGAATCCCGGCGGTGGCCTGACTGATGAGAGTCCGCTTGGACGCGTCGAGCCCGCTCTTGGTCCCGTACACGACGGCGACGTACCCGGCCCCGGTCTTGCCGTCGACCTTCCCGGTGGGCGCGGCTATCGCGACATCGCGATAGCCGTCCCCGTTGAAGTCACCCGACAACCCCGAAGGCGCGGCAGCGACACTGCCCGCCCCGGCAAGAAGCAGCCCCCCGACGAGAGCGGCCGAGGCAGTGGTGGCGAAGGTGGTGCGAAGGCGCTGCTGCATGCGTGTCTTCTTCTCCTGCGGCATGCGGGATGCCCATCAGGCACCCGATTCGATGGATCGAACCGACACCAAGGTGCAGCCCGATGCCAAAAGGACCCCCGACCCCCCCAAACAGTTGTACGCCCCACCCCCTCTGTTACTAACTTCAATGTTACTAACTTTGATGTTAGTATCCCTGCGGGGATGCTCGACAGCTCGGAAGGCGGCGGCATGGCGGATTTCGTGGGTAGACGGCGTGAGCTCGAGACGCTGGATCGAGAGCTGGAAAAGGTGACGCGCGGGGTCGGTGGGGAACGGCCTGGCCGCTGCGTGATGCTGCGGGGGCGCCGCCGGGTAGGCAAGTCACGGTTGGTCGAGCGATTCGCCGAGAGGTCTGGTGCACCCTTCCTCTTCTACGCCGCCACCGGGGCGTCACCGGGGGCGGATCTGCAACGTCTCGGACGGGACGCGCAGTCGTCCAGCCTTCCGCTGGCGCATCTGCTGTCCGCGGCCCGCCCCGCGAGCTGGGATGCCGCCTTCGACGTACTGGCGGCTGCCTTGCCGCATGACCGGGCGAGCGTGGTGATCATGGACGAGGTGCCCTATTTGATGGACGCGGAGGGCGCGTTCGAGGGCACGTTGCAGCGGGCCTGGGACAGGGCGCTGGAGAGCAAGCCGGTTCTTCTGGTGCTCATTGGATCCGACCTGTCGATGATGGAGGCGCTGAACAGCTACGGACGCCCGTTTCATCAGCGCGGACGTGAGATGGTGCTTGGCCCGCTCAATCCGGCGGAGGTGGGCGGGATGCTGGGCCTCGAGCCTGCCGCAGCTTTTGATGCGGCCCTTATCACCGGTGGACTGCCCTTGATCTGTGCGGAGTGGCCGCACGGCGCCGGAATCTGGGACTTTCTGCAGACGGCGCTCAGCGATCCGGTCTCGGCGCTGCTCGTGTCGGCGGAGCGCTCGCTCGCGGCCGAGTTCCCCCAGCAGGTGCAAGCCCGCGCCGTCCTCTCGGCGATCGGCAGCGGTGAGCGGACGTTCTCCAACATCGCCCGCGCCGCCGGCGGGATCGGGGCGACGCCCCTCAAGCGGTCGCTGGAGATCCTCGCGGACAAGCGCGTGACCGCGGCGGAGCTTCCCGTGTCCACGCGGCCTTCGAAGGACCGCCGCTACCGGGTCGCGGATCCCTACCTCCGCTTCTGGCTGAAGCTCCTCGGCCCCGCCATGGAGGAGGTTGAGCGAGGCCGGGGGGACCTGACGCTGCAGCGCGTCCGCGAAAACTGGACCAGTTGGCGCGGCCGGGCCGTAGAACCTCTGGTGCGCGAGGCGCTCGCACGGTTGCTGCCCGACGAGAACCTCCCCGCCGCCCCGGCCATCGGTGGTTACTGGACTCGTACCAACGATGTGGAGATCGATATCGTGGGAGCGGACCGCGAGCCGATCGCCAAGCAACTGTTGTTCGTCGGCTCGGTGAAGTGGCTGGAGAACTCACCGTTCGACCGGCACGATCTCGCGGCGCTGCACCGTCACCGCGTCGCGCTCACACCCGACCCCGTGCCCGTGGTTGCCGTCTCGCGCAGCGGAACCGACTGCCCAGGGCTCGACGCCGCGTACGGCCCGGCGGAACTCCTCGCGGCGTGGTCCTCCTGAGCGCACCGGCATACATGTCGGTGAAGGGTGGGGAGCCGGACACCCCGGGCTACTGACCGAGCCTCGCCCGCACCCGGTCGTCGACTGCTACGTCGTCGCCCTGGCAACCGCCCACTACGGCGCCGAGCTGGCAACGGGCATCGCCGACAACCATGCGCTGACGCAGGTAAGCAAAGCGCTCGGCATGATCGGCTCTCCGTCGTGGTGTTGCCGCGGGTCAATGCTGCACACGTACAGCGCCCTGCCTGGGAGGCACACATTGAGACCTCGGTTCACGCCACTCCCTGTGATGGAATTCTGTAGGTAACGTGAAGATCGAATCTTGCAAACATATGTCTGCCAACAGGCATTTTCGGACACTGTGGCTGGGCATTATCTAGTGGTTCGAAGTAATTGGAGACACCTCGTGATGCCGTCACGGCCGAGTGCGTTGCTCCGTCGCAGCGGCCCCGGCGGTGCGCGAAGCCATGAGCCACATGGACCGGCTGCTCAGGAAGCGGCGCCCCGGTCGTGCGTGATCGCGCGCGTTGATGGCAGAAGTGGATGTCAAAGGCCCCGAACCATGATCGGTCCGGGGCCTTTTGGCTGGTGCCCTCGGCAGGATTCGAACCTGCGACACCCGCTTTAGGAGAGCGGTGCTCTATCCCCTGAGCTACGAAGGCGGGGATCTGTCGGAAACTGTGTCCTAAAACCCAACCCAAGTGGGCGATGAGTTGCAAGTCGGACAGCCGACAGGGTTGTGGTGGTTTGGCCCGTGAGAGCTAGGCACCGCAAACAGTGTAGCGGGTGGGGTGACGTCGGTACCTCGGGTTCTGGCCGTATGTGCCTGTGGTGTCTGAGCTGGGGTGCTGTCGGCGGGTAGGGGTGGGCGCGGCGGGGCTACGGTGTCAGTCGCCGAGGTGGGGGCTCAGTGCCGGTCGACCATACGAGCGAGTTCGACGAGCCACCCACTGGAGCTGTACGGGGCAGGCGGATCAACTTCCATGCCGAGTTCGGCGACCGCGGCGGCGTAGTCGGGTTCCTCGACGGCGAGCGCGAGCAAGTCATGCAGTTCGCCGGTGAGCTGGGCGACAAGGCTCGGGTCTGTGGTGTCCAGGTAGTCCTGAAGCGCGGCTTCGTGGTCGTCGAACTCGTCCGGCATGTCCTGGGAGTGCCAGCCCCCCAGCAGTTGCGCGAGCTCGGGGAACCGAGCGTGCCATTCCCAATGCGTCCGTGGCGTGGCCGGCGGAGGTGCCTGGCCGGTCTCGATACTCTCCTTGAGACGGTCAGCGAGCCTCAGGAGCCAGGGCTGGATCTCCGGGTCCGCCAGCCCGACATCAGGCACGGGGTAGAACTCGCCCAGGCGTAGCCGCAGTCGGCCCGGGGGATTCTGGGCGTATTCCCGGATCTGGAACTCGGCGATGGCGATGGCCCAGGGGCGCGTGCGCCAGGTGTGCCGCAGATAGCCGGCAATCGCTTCGTCGTCATCGGCTGTTCGTCCCAGGTAGGCGCGAATGACCTGGTCCAACTCGCCGTATTTACGGTCGTGTTCGAGCGGCTTGAGGGACACGGATGCCTCTAGAGATAGATCGGGGCAGTGGAGTGGACGGTAAAGCCGTGCGGCCCGGCGCTGTCGCGCTTGAGGATGACGCGGGCGGCGCGCACGTCAACGGCCGTGCGTCCGGCAAGCATCATTGCCTGGAGCAGGACCCGTCCGACCGGATCGGGACGGGACGGCCACGCGGCCTCGATGGTGAGGCGCTGTCGGGTGGACTGGGCCAGCCAGCGGTGAATTGACTGCTCGTTCGCGGTCACGACTTGCTGGGTCGCCCATTGGGCGGTCTCCTGGTCAGGGTAGGTAGCGCTGCGGTTTCGCATGGTGTGCATCACCCTTCGCTCGGCCATACAGGGGGATGCGCGACGGCGAGGTGGTCCATACACGACTGGGCGAGGAGAGGGAGGAATTCCGTGAAGTCTGCGCGACCGGAACCTCCGCCAAATTCCTGGGAGAAAAATCGATCCAATGCGTCTTCATTATTCTGGAACAGTGCCAATGCCTCATAGCATTCGGCAGCGAGACCCGGTAGTCTCCATAGACATGACGGGTGGGTTTCGCCAATAATCATAGCGATACCTTCCTCGATGCTTGCATCGGCCATGTCATCGGAAATGGCGACCCCATCCTGCCCGAAATAGATGGGCAACACCTGACTGAAGCGCGGAAACCTGAGTGCGATCTCGCGGGCGGTCAATGGATATCGATGAAGTTTCTCCGCGATTGGAAGTGAGTTCCATTCCGCGAGATATGTGGACATGTCGCGGAATACCTCGGATGTTCGGTCGGACGGAACTGCGACCGGGACGTTCTTGAGGGCTCGGGCCCGAGGGTCGGCACGGAAAATCTCCGCGGCCCAGAGTAGCTGGGCGGAAATCTCGTACAAGGTGCGCCCACCGCCATCAGCCGCGTAGTCGAGACCGCGGATCGTAGGCGCCAAGCGTCTCTGCCATTCAGCGGCATCGCAGGGTACGCCGGTGAGAGAGAAGGGTGCCAGCAAAACCCGAGCACCTTCCAAGCGGAAATATTCCAACGATTCCTGGCTTGACACGCGATCTTCCTCTTGGCTTTCCGGTCATGCACCCGTGGATTTCTTTGACCCGACTGGCATGGATGTCAAAACGGTGAAGGGTGGGTCAAGATCCGAATTGTACACGAGACGGGTTTCGACGCCTTTGACATCCACAGCCTTGTCCGCTGGGAAGGGGGAGCCCTTCATCTCGAACTTGTCGACGCTCCGGCCGCTGTACTCATCGGGGTTGGCAGTGTGATCGACACGGATGTCGAGGCGCCTCTCCTTGGGATCGGGCTGGCGATCGAGCCATTCCTTGATGCTCTCCGAATTGGTATCGAGGTTGTACTGGGTCATTCGCTGCGCCGAGTCGATGTCCTTGAAAGTTGAGGCATTGGCCGGCATGGGCTGACCGTATGGCCATTCGGATCCAGGCCGTGGCCCCTTCTTCAGGTCATCCCGCAGGCGCTGAGCAAGCTGCTCGTCGGTCAGGCCGACATGCTTGTTCATTGTGTGCGAGTTTTCCAGCCACTCGGTAGATGCCAGATCGATCTGGTAGATTCCAAGGTCTGTGTGGCCGGGCTGAGTCCAGCGGTGGTGCGGCTTGAAGTCGTCGAGTGCGCGGGCTCCGAACGCGCGAGCGCGTGCCTCTTCTGCTTCGAAAGTCGGAGCGCTCAAGAATGCTTCATCCAGTTCGGGCATGAGCGCCCGCACCGTAGTGGCTGCCTCATGGAAAGCGGCATGGCACGCTTCCACGGCAGCGTCTGCACCCGCCTTGTCCATGTGCTTGGCGAATGTGGCGGTGATCTCTCCGAAGGCCAAAGTGGCGCCGAGCCTCGTCAGCTCCCAGAGATCGATATCGATCGTCAAGTCCTTGACGGTGGCTTTGGCGGCTTCCGTCGCAAGTCGAGATGTGGTCTCTCTCGATTTGTCTGCTGCATCGGCGGCATCGTGGAATGCCTGACGCAGCGTTTTTCCTGTTCCGGCGAGTACCTCGATGATCGGACGTCGGCCGGCCGGTGCCTCGGAGGGGTTGGTCTTCCACTCACGGGCGCCCGCGGCACCACGGGGTGCCGGCTCTCCGTCGGCGAAGCGGCTCTTTCCCCATGCGGTTGTGCCCCAGATCGACTGGCAGAAGGAATTCATCGCTCCCTGCCATTCGCTGCTGCCGCCGTCGGTGAGATAGGAAATGCACGCGGTGAAGTTGTCGGCAGACTCCTTCGCCGCATCTGCTGCCACGCGCCAGGCATCACCGATGGCCCGCAGTTGACCCGTGTCGGCGCCAGGGGTGATCTCGACCCTCTTGCCGAGTCTGAGAACGTGCTCGATGGCCTCGTCGATCTGGCCGGCGAGCCAGTCAGGACCGTTGCCCGCCCAGGCGAGGATCGGACCACTGTCATCCCCCGTACCCGTCCATTTGATGGACGAGACCGAGTCGTACGTCGTCCTGCCCACACAGACCGGCAGATTCCTGTAAGGGGGTTGCTCCTCGCGATGCCGGCGATTCGCCGGGCGCGAGGCCCAGTCCGCCCTGACGTAGTTGTTGGCCGTCACCGTCAGGCCGACTGCGACCCCTTCAATGCTGCTGATGCTCTTGGCCCAGACCTGGAGAAAGCGCTCGGCCACGTTTGCGTAGGCCTCGGCGAAGGCGTCAGCGCCGTGCCCGCGCCCGGCCACCTGGGTCTGGCTCCATCCCCCAACAGAATCGACAAGCCCGGTCGCCACCTTGTGGAACGTGAATTGTTCGTCGCTGACACGCGCCGAGGCGTAGTAGACGTGTCCGGGCGCAATATCGAAGGCGCCGTGGGCATCGGGCGGCGATGCCGGCTTGAGTTTCTCGACGTTCCTCTTGCGCTCCCGCTCGGCCGACCCGGTGTCATGACGGGAGATGTCGTTGCCGTAGGGGTCTTCGAGCGAGCCGGGTGAGGGCTCAGGCGTGGGCGGGGTACCGCCGCCGGAGGGATTTTTCGACGAGTCGCCATCAGCCGAAGGGGAGGGTGATGAGGAGGGACCAGGGCTCGGCTCGGCCATTAGGCGGCACCCCACCCACGCAGCACGGCGCGGTGCGCTTCCGCGTAGTTCGCATGACCAGTTGTGACGACCTCATGGAGCCAAGCCTGGGCGGCCTGGTTCAGATGTCGTTGATCCTGCTGCACGGTGGCGTCGGCGCGGTTCCTTCGGAGAGCTCGCGCGCCTCGCGCACCACGTCCACCTTCGACTCGGCTGTGCGCATGGCCCGGAGCGCATCCAACTCCTGCTCCGTGAAGCCGTCCCGCCCCATCCGCACTGCTTCTTCAAGGACTTGAAGGATTTCCCGGACACGTACCGCGTCCTCGGCGGCTCCCCGGTGCAGTGCCCGGTACCCCTTGGCTGCCTCGCCCTTCCACCGGGCCTCAATACGGTCGACGACGGCGTCCATTCGTCGCACCTGCGAATCCAGATGACGTTGCATGTCGTCCAGGTCACCGGCCAGACGGGTGAGTTCGTCGTGCGACACAGCAAGATTCGGGCGATCCACCATGGCTCATCCCCTCATGCGTTCCCCCAGCACATTAGCAATGTGGCCAGGCGGCTTCTTCGGTGTCCGCCGAGTCCATGTACAGCGCCCGCGCCGGCCGTGCCGTGGCGTCGGAGTGCCTGCCCTCGGTGTCTCGCGCCGCTCTGGGGGCGATGAGTTTTTGGGGTGGGGGCGGTCGTTCTTGTGGTGGGGCGTGGGCCCCGGGTGGGTGAGGAAGGGAGTGGGCATGTTGCTCAAGCACAAGACGGCCGTGATCTATGGCGGCAGTGGGGCCATCGGCAGTGCCGTGGCGCGGACGTTCGCGCGGGAAGGGGCGCGGGTGTTTCTGGCCGCGCGTACGCCGGGGCCGCTGGAGAAGGTGGCGTCGGAGATCGGGGACGAGGGTGGGGCCGTCGAGACGGCCATCGTGGACGCGCTCGACGAGCGGGCGGTGGACGCGCATGCCGATGAGGTGGTCGCGCGGGCCGGCCGGATCGATGTCTCGCTCAATCTGATCTCGCACAACGACGTGCAGGGCACCCCGCTCGCCGAGATGGAGGTCGCGGACTTCGAGAAGCCCGTCGTGACGGCCCTGCGGACGAATTTTCTGACCGCGCGGGCCGCCGCGCGCCATATGATCCCTCGCCGGTCGGGCGTGATCCTGTTTTTCGGTGGTTACGGGGATCCCATGCGCGGCTTCCATCTGGGCGGGCTCCAAGTCGCCTTCCAGGCGCTGGAAGCGCTGCGCAGGCAGCTGGCCAGTGAGCTGGGACCGTACGGGATCCGCGCGCTGACCCTGCAGACCGCCGGGGTGGTGGAGACGATTCCCGAGGACTTCGAGGGGCGAGCGGCCATCGTCGAGGACACAGTGGGGCGGACGATGCTCAACCGGGCGGCGTCGCTGGAGGACGTGGCGAATGTGGCCGCCTTCGCCGCCTCGGACCGTGCCCGGTCCATGACCGCGACCGCGCTCAACATCACCTGCGGGACGGAGGTCGGCTGAGGCCATTCTTGACCGGGTGTGGGGCGCGGGCATAGCGTCATGGCGTACTGAGCAAGCGCTTAGAGAGGTGCCCGTGCCGCACACCGACACCGACCGAAGCAGCGACCGAAGCGCCGACCGAAGCGGCAGCCGTACGGCCGCGCTGACCGCGCCCGGGGCGCCGTTCGCCGTCGTACGGGACGAGAACGGCTCGCTCCTGTACGCGGACGGGCCCCGTACGCTGCGCGAGTTCGTGGAGACGACCTGGGCGTACGGCGACCAGCCGTTCCTGGTCGCCGAGAGCGGGACGTACACGTACGGGGAGTTCTTCGCCGCCGCCTCCGCGCTGGCCAACCGCCTGGTCGACGTCTACGGGCTGCGGCCCGGCGACCGCGCCGTCGTCGCGATGCGCAATCACCCCGAGTGGCAGATCGCCTTCTGGGCGGCCCAGTTGGCCGGGCTGGTCGCCGTACCCCTCAACGCCTGGTGGACCGAGGACGAGTTCACGTACGCGCTGGACGACTGCACACCGCGCGTCCTGCTCGTCGACGGCGAACGGCTGCCGCTCGTCGACCGCTGGGCCGAGCGTGAGCGGGTGCGGACCGTCGTCTTCCACCACGACGGCGAGGTGGGACAGCGGACCGAGCGGTACGAGGACCTGCCCGCCCCCGACCCCTTCGCCGCCCCGCCCGATGTCGAGGTACGCGCAGAGGACGACGCCACCCTCATCTATACGTCCGGCACGACCGGGCGGCCCAAGGGCGCCGTCGCCACGCATCTCGCGCAGGCCGGGGCCGTGATGAACCCGCGGTACTTCGCCGCGGCCTCCGCCCTCGGGCGGGGGCAGATCCCCGGGCAGGGGCCGGCGCCCGTCTCGCTGATGACGTTCCCCTTCTTCCATGTCGCGGCGTTCACCAGCTTCTATTCGACGATGGCCGTCGGCGGCACGCTCGTCCTGATGCGGAAGTGGGACGCCGGGCGGGCGCTGGAACTGATCCGGGAGCACCGGGTGACGCACTACGCGGGCGTCCCGACCACCGCGCTCCAGCTCCTCGACGCCGCCACGGCCGCAGATGACGGTGAACAGGAGGGTGGACATGAGGGTGACGGGTTGGACACCCTCGTCATGATCAACACCGGTGGGGCCGCCGCGCCGCCCGCCCTGGTCGGCCGGCTCACCGCCCGTTACGGCGAACGCATCGAGCCGCGCAACGGCTACGGCCTGACGGAGACGAGCGGCGGGGTGCTGGCCAATTTCGGCGCCGACTACCGCGCCTTCCCGGGCAGTGTGGGGCGCCCGGCTCCCGCCGTCGACGTAAGGATCGCCGGGCCCGAAGGCCAGGAACTGCCCGAAGGCGAGGTCGGGGAGCTGTGGCTGCGCGGCCAGTCGCTCGTACGCGGCTACTGGCGGGACGAAGCCGCGAGCGCCGAAGCCTTCTCGCCCGACGGCTGGTTCAGGACCGGCGACCTCGCGACCGTGTGCGGCGGTCTCGTCAGCATCGTCGACCGGATCAAGGACATGGTCGTCCGCGGCGGCGAGAACATCTACTGCGTCGAGGTCGAGGCCGTACTCCACGACCACCCGGACGTCGTCGACGCCGCCGTGCTCGGTGTCCCGCATCCCGTGCTCGGCGAGGAGGTCGCGGCGGTCGTGCGGCTCAGGCCCGGGGCCGGTACGGACCCCGAGGAGCTGCGGGCGCACGTCGGCAGGAGCCTGGCTGCCTTCAAGGTGCCGGCCCATGTGCTCGTACGGGAGGGCCCGCTGCCCCGCAACCCGACCGGCAAGCTCCTCAAGCGCGAGCTGCGGGATCCGGTGCGGGAGTACGTCCTGCGCGCTCGCGCTGAAGGGCAAGAAGGGTAAGACGGGTGACCATCGCGGCGGGTGCCCCCCTCAGGACCGGGTCACCCGCACCTTGAAGTGCCCGTCCGGCTCCTTCGACAGCACCGAGATCCGGACCCCGTTGTCGCTGTCGTAGAACCACTCTCCCGCCCGGTACGTCGCGTCCGACAGCTCGGCGTGCACATTCGGCCGCCGCGTGCAGCCGCCGCTGTCCCTCGCGCTGTCCGAGACCGTGATCGGGCCGCGCCCGGTGTCGACCGCGGAGTCCACCCGGTAGATCAGTACGCCCGGCTCGCAGACCGCGTCGTCGTTGCCCGCCCGCGTCCGTACCTCCACCGCGTATCCCGATTCCTTGGACACCGGTATGAAGATCATCTTCTGGCCGCCGGAGCTGGCCAGCGGGCCCAGCAGATGTTCGCTGAACCCGGGCTTGGACGCACAGCTGATCTGATTGTCGTCGAGCCAGCCGAGCTTCCACTTGTGCCAGCCCAGCAGATCGTTGTTGGCGCCCCAGTCCTCGGACATGATGTCCCAGTGCCCGACCGCGCTGCCGCCGTCCATCGTGTAGAGGTCGGGGAGGCCGAAGATATGGCCGTTCTCGTGCGGCAGCACCCGGTATCCGGTCTCGGCGTACGACCCCGAGCCGTCGTCCTGGCGGCTGTAGACGAAGGACGTGTTGGAGAGCGGGACGCCGTCCGCGTGCGGGGCGTCCGGGTTGCCGGAGAAGGTCACGGACAGGACGGTGTTCAGCGCGGAGGGTCCGGCGTTGGGCGTGACCAGGATGTTGACCAGGTCGTACGCGCTGAAGTCCACGGCCGGGTCGGCGGCGGTCACGATGTCCTGGACGAGCCGCCGGTAGCCCGGCTCGTAGGGTGACCCGCGCTCTATCCCGTACTCCGCGAAGCTCAGCGGCATCCGCAGCCAGTCCGTCAGCGGGGCCTCGGGGCGGTAGTCGAGCCGCCCGTACGAGCTGGTCCTGAACCAGTCCGACGTCTTCGGGAAGAACTCGCCGAGCCGGTCGAGCGCCGGCCCGGGCCCCTGCGCGTCCGGGAAGTCGATCATGAGATTGAGCGCGCGGACCGTGCCGGTGGAGCGGGAGTAGCCGGGCGCGGTGGGCAGGCCCTCCGACATCTGTACGGGTGTGGTGGAGGCCACTCGGCACGGCGCGAGGTCGGTGGTCCTGCTGGTGGCGGAGGGCCCCGGCGAGGCGCGGGTGGGGCTGCTGAGATTGCCGCTCGCCGTGGTCAGGGCGGCGAGTGTGAGCGCCGTGAGGCCGGCCATCGCGCAGAGCCGGACGGGCCCGCTCGTGTGTCGCGGCTTTCTGGAGTGTCTCGGGGTTCCGGCACTGCCACCGGGTCCGCGTATGCGACGCGTCTGCTGCATGCGGTCGCCTCCGGGTTCGCGGCAGCCGGCCGTCCTGACTGCTCTCTGTTCGATCACCCTCCGTCCGTGGGCGTGTCGGCGCTCGCTGGGTGCGCCGATCGGGGGGTTCTTCCAGGTCCAGGGTTTTGTGACCCAGGTCACTTGGCTCCCTGAAATAACCGGGGATGGCTTCCCCGTTTGCACCTGTGTCCCCGGTAAGTGGGGATGCGGTCCCCGGTTGTACAGACGTTTTATAGATCCGTGTACCGGAATCGCTTCCAAGGCCTCTTATGTACGAGGAAAGGGCATGACGTGACCACCGCCGCCGAACCCGAAGCGCGCCGAGTACCCCGGCCGCGTGCGGACGCTCTGCGCAACCGGGAGCGGATCGTGGCGGCGGCGCGTGAGATGTTCGTCGAGTACGGCCCCGAGGCCCCGCTCGACGAGATCGCCCGCCGGGCCGGCATCGGCAATGCCACGCTCTACCGGCATTTCCCCGACCGGCACGCCCTCGTCCACGAAGTCGTGATCTCCGTCATGAACCGCACCGCCGAACAGGCAGAGAAGGTTACTGTCGAGGAGCCCGACCCGTTCACCGCGCTGCGCCGCTTCGTGCACGCGGCGGCCGACGAGCGGATCGGAGCGCTCTGCCCGATGCTCTCCGGTGCGTTCGACCACGACCGTCCCGATCTGGACGCCCAGCGGTCGCGCCTCGAAGGCGCCATCGAAAGGCTGATGGAGCGGGCACGCCAGGCGGGACAGCTGCGTACGGATGTCGCCGTCGGCGATCTGATGGTCGCGCTGTCCCAGCTCACCCGCCCGCTGCCGGGCACCGGCTGTATGAACATGGACCGGTTCACCCACCGGCATCTGCAGCTGTTCCTCGACGGACTGCAGGCCCCGGCCCGGTCCGAACTGGCCGGCTCGGCCGCGACCCTGGAGGATCTGCGCCGCGACGCTCCGTGACGCGCCCTGAACCTTGAACTTCGCCCGACGGCCTCGGCCCGACGGCTCCGCCCCCGCGGCCCAGGCCCAGCTCAGGCCAGGGCCCGGCGTGGCGCAGGCCCGGCCAGGTGCCTCCAGGCGCCTCGTACCTCCTTCTGTCCGTCACTCCGTCACTCCCTGACCCCAGTGACCCCAGTGACTCCATGACCCAGTGACTCCATGACCTCGTAAGTCACGCAGCGTTGCCTGTACTTACGTACGTTTTCGCCTTTCTGCACCCTTAGGTGGCTACCTCCATGCCAAAAACAGCCGACACGCGGCTCCCTGACCCGAACGCTCCGCTCCCTGATCCGAGCACCCCGCTCGCCGATCCCACCCGCTGGAAAGCGCTGGCGTTCGTCGCCCTCGCCCAGCTGATGGTCGTGCTCGACGCGACGATCGTGAATATCGCACTGCCGTCCGCCCAGCAGGACCTGGGGATATCGGACGGCAACAAGCAGTGGGTCATCACCGCCTACGCCCTCGCCTTCGGCGGTCTGCTGCTCTTCGGCGGACGTATCGCCGACCTGTGGGGCCGCAAGCGCACCTTTGTCGTCGGTCTGCTCGGCTTCGCCGCCGCGTCCGCCATCGGTGGCGCTGCCACCAGCGAGGCGATGCTGCTCGGCTCCCGGGCGCTCCAGGGCGCCTTCGGCGCGCTGCTCGCGCCGGCCGCGCTGTCGCTGCTCGCGGTGATGTTCACCGACGCCAAGGAGCGCGCGAAGGCCTTCGGTATCTACGGGGCCATCGCCGGTGGCGGCGGCGCTGTGGGACTGATCCTCGGTGGCGTCCTCACCGAGTACCTGGACTGGCGCTGGACGTTCTTCGTCAACGTCCCCTTCGCTATCGTGGCCGCCCTGGGCGCGTACTTCGTGATCCGTGAGCCGTCGGGCAGCCGCAACCGCTCACCGCTGGACATCCCCGGCGTCGTGCTCTCCACGCTGGGCCTGGTCTCGCTGGTGTACGCGTTCACCCGCGCCGAGTCCAACGGCTGGTCCGACTCGTCGACCATCTCGCTCTTCGTCGGCGCCGCCGTGCTGCTGCTGGCCTTCGCCGTCGTCGAGTCGAAGGTCAAGTCGCCGCTGCTGCCGCTGCGCGTGGTGGCCGACCGCAACCGCGGTGGGGTCTATCTCTCCCTCGGCCTCGCCATCATCGCGATGTTCGGCCTGTTCCTCTTCCTGACCTATTACCTCCAGGTCGTGAAGGGATACAGCCCGGTCATGACCGGTTTCGCCTTCCTGCCGATGATCGCGGGCATGATCACGGGCTCGACGCAGATCGGCGCTCGCCTGATGACCCGGGTGCCGCCGCGCCTGCTGATGGGCCCCGGCTTCCTGGTCGCCGCCACCGGCATGCTGCTGCTGACCCAGCTGGAGATGGGTTCCTCGTACGCGGGTCTGATCCTGCCGGCGCAGCTGCTGCTGGGCCTCGGTATGGGTACGGCGTTCATGCCGGCCATGTCGCTCGCGACGCACGGCATCGAGCCGCGGGACGCGGGCGTCGCCTCGGCGATGGTGAACACCTCGCAGCAGGTGGGCGGCGCGATCGGTACGGCGCTGCTGAACACCATCGCGGCCTCCGCCACCACCGCGTACGTCGCCGCCCACGCGGCGACCAGCAGCAACCGCAGGCTGCTGGAGCTGCAGGCGATGGTGGAGGGCTACTCCAGCGCCATCTGGTGGGCGGTCGGCATCCTGGCGGTCGCCGCCACGATCGCGCTGACCTTCATCACCACCGGGCGTCCCGGCGCCTCGTCGGTCGCCTCGGGCGCCGCGGGTGCCGAGGACGAGGTCAAGATGCCGGTCGCGATGCACTGACTGCCCGATGTGCTGACGGCCGCCTTTGGCAGGCGACGTACGGCCCTGACCACCAAAGAGAGAAGCCGGATCTGCCCTGGTGCCGCCGCGGTTCAGCGGCGCCAGGGCAGATCCGCTCCCGTGCCCTCCGGCTGAAGCCCCTCGGCCATCACCCGCATGATCTCGCCGAGCTGGGTCACCTGCTCCGGGCTGAGCCGGTCGAAGATCGCCTGGCGTACGGCGGCCACATGGTCGGGTGCCGCCTGCTTCAGCACCTCGTTGCCCTGGTCCGTCAGGAACGCGTTCTGGCCGCGCTTGTCGGAGGGACAGTCCTCGCGCTGCACCCAGCCGTGCTGCTCCAGCCGGGAAACGGCATGGGAGAGCCGCGACCGGGTGATCTTGGCGTCCATGGCCAGCTGGGTCATCCGCATGCGGCGCCGCGGGGCCCGCGCGAGATGCACCAGCAGCGCGTAGTAGATGTGCGGCATCCCGGAGTCGCGCTGGAGCTGGCGGTCGAGATGGTCCTCCAGCAGCGTCGTCGCCTGGACATACGCCTGCCAGACGCGCTGCTCCTCGTCGCTGAGCCAGCGAGGCTCCCCGCCCGTACCGGCGCCGCTGCCGGTGGATGCCATGGTCATGTCTTCCACTGTACCCATTCTTGAAAGTTAAACTAGATGCGACTACTGTCATATGAGCTGAATGCTTGAGGGTTCAAATAGCTTCGGCCGGGAAGAGACCACACGCAGACCGGGGAGTCGCCATGAACGCCGTCGCGGAGCGCATGCCCGCCCTCTATCTCTCCCATGGCGCCCCGCCCCTCGCCGACGATCCCGTCTGGCCCCGTGAGCTGGCCGCCTGGTCCGCGACGCTGCCCCGGCCCACGGCGGTCCTGATGGTCTCCGCCCACTGGGAAGAGGCCCCGCTCGCGCTCGGCGCGACCGGGACCGTGCCCCTGGTGTACGACTTCTGGGGTTTCCCCGAGCGCTATTACGGGGTACGGTACGCGGCCCCCGGAGCGCCGGAACTCGCGGAGTCCGTAAGGAAGTTGCTGCGCGGCCCCGGCGTGCCCGTACAGGACGTGCCGGACCGCGGGCTCGATCACGGGGCGTATGTGCCGCTGGTGGAGATGTTCCCGGAGGCCGACATTCCGGTGCTCCAGGTGTCCATGCCCACGCTCGACCCGCGGAAGCTGCTGGAGATCGGCCGCAGGCTGGCGCCGCTGCGGGACGAGGGTGTGCTGATCGTCGGCAGCGGCTTCTTCACCCACAACCTGGCCGCGCTGCGGCAGGCGGGCGGCGGGGTGCCCGGCTGGTCGGCGGAGTTCGACGACTGGGGGACACGGGCGCTGCTGGCGCAGGACGTCGACGCGCTGCTGGACTTCGAGCACAAGGCCCCGGCCGGCCGGCTGGCCCACCCGCGCACCGAGCACTTCGCGCCGCTGTTCGTGACGCTGGGGGCGGCGGAAGGCGAGCTGGATACGGGCCGGAGCGTGATCGATGGCTTCTGGATGGGGCTGGCGAAGCGGTCGGTGCAGTTCGGCTGAGCGTCCCGGGGCTGCCCGAGCCAGCGTCGTACGAGCCGGGGCCGTACAGCGTCGCCCTACAGCGCCGGCTCGTTCAGGTCGATGGACCGGACCGCCGCCGCCAGCGCCGTACCGTCCCCGACATCCAGCGCGGTGTCGGTGAACTTGATCGTATGGTCATCGCCGTGCGCCGCGGCCCGCTCGAAGACCTCCTCCGAGGTCAGACGGGTCGGTGCGTACGGCGCCGGGGTGGCCGGTGAGTACGCGGCGGTGACCGCGGCGCTCGCCGCCCAGGCCGCCTCCAGGCTCGGCGCCCACAGCTCGCGGGGGAGCGCGGGCAGGGTACGCAGCACGGCGTTCGGCGCGGTCGCGGCATGCACCAGCATGATCGGCGCGCCGTGACCATGGCTCGCGTACCGGTGCACCGCTGCCGCCACCAGCTCGGCCAGCCGGTCCCGTACGTCATCAGGAGCGAGCGGCAGGCCCCGCGCCGGCGGCCAGTCCGGGAAGGCGGTGAGCCCGGCGAACCGTTCCACGATCCCGCCCGTCTGGTCCGGCACCCGTGGTACGGCGTCCAGGGCTGCGGCGGCGTCCGGCACCGGGGCCAGTAGTCCGAGCGCCGGCAGGGGCTGATGCCGGGCGGCCCAGTAGCCGAGCGCGTGCGCCAGCTCCATGACGCGCGGCGCGGTCTCGTCCGTGGTCAGCAGCGTCCGTACGGCATGCCCCACCCGGATCGCCGGATGCGTCGCCCCGGCCGCGATGCCGGGAAGCAGCCGCGGCCACCACTCCGCGAGCACGTCGCGCCAGGGGCGCTCGGCGGTCTCGCGCGCGAAGTACACCGTCCAGTCCGCGATCCGCCGCGGATCCCCGAGGGCCGCCTGCCAGTTCGCCGCCGTCACCGGGGTGTCGGTGGGCGGCATGTCCTCCAGCTTCGCGCTGTAATAGTCCAGCCAGCGATGGACGACCGGCGCCTGACCGTGCCGTACCAGCGCCTCCACGGCCATCGGGCCGTGGTTGCTCAGCCAGCCGTCCCGCTCAGGCCCGGAGACGTGCAGCCGCTCCAGCGATTCGTCGAGAATGCCCGTGGTGTCCATACTCTTCACGCTAGGCCGGTTGCGCGCGGCGCGTATCGGGCCGTGGACCCAGCCAGGGACGGCCTGGACCTAGGGCGGGCCCGCGAAGATCCGCCGGGCAGGGACTAGGCCTCGGGGCCGAGTGGCTTCTCGTACCAGGCGACGTCCCAGTACCGGCCGAACTTCCGGCCGACCTCCTCGTACGTCCCGACGTGCCGGAAGCCGAAACGCAGGTGAAGCCGGGCCGAGGCCTCGTTCGGCTGGGCGATCCCCGCGTAGGCGCGGTGCAGGTCCTCGCCCTCCAGGGCCTCGAAGAGCGCCTTGTAGAGCAGTGTGCCGATACCGCGCCCCGCCGCGTCCGGCGCGCAGTAGACGCTGACCTCGACCGACGTCGAGTACGCGGGCTTGGGCCGGAAAGGACTGCTGGTTACGTACCCCAGAATGCGGGCAGACGGGACATCCTGAGCAACCAAAAGCCGGTGCGGTCCGTCTTCAGGGTGGGAACGCAGCCAGGGCAGACGCTCCTCGGGGGTGAAGGCAACGGTGTCGAACGTAATGGCGGTCTCGTGGACGTAGTGGTTGTAGATGTCCGTGAGCGCGCCGAGGTCGGCCGCCGCTCCGGCCCTGACCTGCACTTCCGTCGCCCCCTGCACCATCTGTCCTCCCCGGTGGCGGCACAGGGTACTGCATGATCACAGAAAATCCTGTACGGCTTGGGAATTCTGTCCGGATTCCAGTCGTTGTTTCCTTCGGATGCAGGGCACCCGGAAGGGTGTCGCGACCTACTCAGTTCAGTAAGGGAGCTCGCATGGCAACCCGTGCCGTCGCCCGTCGTACCGCCACCGGCGGGACGAAAGCGGCAAGCAGTGTTCGCGCTGTAGGCGGGGAGATCGCCGACCGCGACCTGGTCGGCATGTACCTCGACGAGATCGCGCGTACGCCGCTGCTCGACGCAGCAAAGGAAGTCGACCTGTCCCAGACCATCGAGGCCGGAGTCTACGCCCGGCAGATCCTCGACGGAGAGGTCGAGAGCGAGGCGGATGGCGCTTCGCAGGAGGAGCTCGAGGCGCTCGTCGCCGAGGGTGAGCGCGCGAAGGACGTCTTCATACGCTCGAACCTCCGCCTGGTGGTAGCGGTGGCGCGCCGCTACCCGCGCAGTGGTCTGCCCCTGCTCGACCTGATCCAGGAGGGCAACGCGGGCCTGGTGCGCGCGGTGGAGAAGTTCGACTACGCCAAGGGCTTCAAGTTCTCGACGTACGCGACCTGGTGGATCCGCCAGGCCATCACCCGCTCCATAGCGGACCAGTCCCGCACGATCCGGCTGCCGGTCCATCTGGTGGAGGAGCTGGGCAGGATCCGCCGTGTGCAGCGCGAGTTCAACCGGGAGAACGGACGGGATCCCGAGCCCGCCGAGGTCGCCGCCGAGCTGGGTTCGAACCCGTCCCGGGTCAACGATGTGCTGGACTGGGCCCGTGACCCGGTCAGCCTGAACATGTCGGTGGACGACGACGGGGACACGCAGTTCGGTGATCTCCTGGAGGACACCTCCGCCATCTCGCCGGAGCAGTCCGTGCTCACGCTGCTGCGCAGCGAGGAGCTCGAAGACCTGATCGGCAAGCTCGACGACCGTACGGCCTCGATCATCAAGATGCGGTACGGCATCGAGGACGGCCGGGAGCGGACGCTGACCGAGGTCGGCAAGCAGCACGGCCTGACCCGGGAGCGGATCCGGCAGATAGAGAAGCACGCGCTCCTGGAGCTGAAGAAAATGGCTCGGGACACAGGTTTCGACGCGGCGGCGTGACGTCGCCGTCCTGTAGCCGTAGTGTCCCCCTTACTCGTACTGTTTCTCTGTACGAGCTGGCCGATTCGTCGGCCCCCTCAGACGAGCCCCGGCACCAACCCCCCCCAGGTGCCGGGGCTCACCTCTGTCCCGTGGTCCTTCCGGGGCTCGTGGTCCTTCCGGTGTCAGCGCCCGGGGTGGCATCGCTCGTCTTGCGGCCTGGGGCTGCCGCCCGGGTGAGCCTGGCCCCCAGTTCGCTCAGATGGTCGGTCAGCTGGGCCGGCCCATGGACGGTGAACTCGCAGTCCACCAAGGCCAGTCGGACCGCCAGCCACTCCAGGGAGTCGCTCGCCGTGGTGCGCAGCCGGCAGGAGTCCTGGCCGGTCGGCTCCGGTGTGCCGAGGACGGCGGGCAGCCGCCCCGCCACGAACTCGGCGGGTGCCGCGAAGGTCACATCCACCTCGATCCGCGGCTGCATCCGGGACATGGACCGGCTCAGGAACTCCGCCGCGTCCCCGCTCGGCAGCTCGCGCGGGCTGAAGCGCGCGCCGGTCGCGAACGGGTCGCTGACCCGGTCGACGCGGAACGTACGCCAGTCGTCGCGGCCGAGGTCGTACGCCACCAGGTACCAGCGCCGGCCGGTGGAGACCAGCCGGTACGGCTCGACCTGCCGTCTGGTCTCCGTACTGTCCCTGGAGCGATAGGCGAAGCGCAGCCGCTCGGTGCCGGTGACGGCGGCGGCCATCACGGTCAGCGTGCGCGGGTCGATGGTCGCGCCGTCGCCCCGGGTGAGCGGGATCGTCGCGGTCTGGAGGGTGGAGACGCGGTGCCGCAGCCGGGACGGCAGCACCTGTTCCAACTTGGCGAGAGCGCGTACGGAAGCCTCGTCGACGCCCTCGATGGCATGGCCGGCCCCGGCCCGCAGTCCGACCGCGATGGCGACGGCCTCCTCGTCGTCGAGGAGCAGCGGCGGCATGGCCGTACCGGCGACCAGCCGGTAGCCGCCGATCGCGCCCCTGGTGGCCTCGACGGGGTAGCCGAGGTCGCGCAGCCGGTCGATGTCGCGGCGGATGGTGCGCGGGCTGACATCGAGACGCTCGGCCAGCTCGCTGCCCGGCCACTCGCGCGGGGTCTGGAGGAGGGAGAGCAGACTGAGGAGCCGTGCCGGGGTGTCGGTCATGGGATCCATGGTGCGCGCCATCTAGGACATCACCTGACCTAGATGGCCACTAGCTTGCTCCGCATGAGCTCCTCCTCCTCGCCTGCCGTACTGGATACGGCCTCCCATTCCGCAGCGTCCGGCGCCGGCGCCTCTTCTGGCGCCGGTGCTGCTTCCGGGTCCGGTTCCGAGTCCGGTTCCGGGTCAGCCGACCGCCGTCGCTGGCTGGCGCTGGCCGTCGTCATGACCGCGGCCTTCATGGACCTGGTCGACGTCACCATCGTCAATATCGCCATCCCGAGCATCGAGCGGGATCTGGGGGCCACGTTCGGAGCGATCCAGTGGATCACCGCCGGATACGCGCTGGCCTTCGCCGCCGGGCTGATCACGGGTGGCCGGCTCGGTGACATCTACGGCCGTAAGCGGCTCTTCCTGATAGGTATCACCGGCTTCACGATCGCCTCCGCGCTCTGCGGCTTCGCGGCGAGCCCGGAGATGCTGGTGGGCTCCCGGCTGTTCCAGGGCGCGATGGCCGCGATGATGGTGCCTCAGGTGCTGGCGATCATTCATGTCACCTTCCCCGCGCACGAACGCGGCAAGGTCTTCGGGATGTTCGGCGCGATCATCGGCCTCGGCGCCGTCTCGGGCCCGCTGCTCGGCGCGCTGCTCACGCAGTGGAACCTCTTCGGTCTCGAATGGCGCCCGATCTTCCTGATCAATCTGCCGGTCGGGATCGCGGGTGTGCTGCTCGGCAGGAAGTTCATCACCGAGTCCAAGGCTCCCCAGGCGCTCCGGCTCGACCTGGTCGGGGTGGTGCTGGTGACGGGCTCGCTGCTGATGCTGATCTATCCGCTGACGCGCGGGCGTGAGCTGGGCTGGCCGCTGTGGGGCCATGTGTGCATGATCAGCAGCCTGGCCGTCTTCGCGGGCTTCGTCGCGTATGAGAAGAGGAAGGCGCGCAAGGACGGGTCGCCGCTGGTGGAGCTGTCGCTGTTCAAGGTGCGGAGCTTCGCCGCGGGCATCGCCGTACAGCTCACCTTCGGTGTCGCGCTGGGCATCTTCTTCCTGGTCTGGACGCTCTACATGCAGGTCGGTCTCGGCTGGAGCCCGCTGCGGGCAGGCCTGACGGGAGTGCCGTTCTCGATCGCGGTGTCGGTCGCGGCCGGGCTGTCCGTACAGAAGCTGGTGCCGCGCTTCGGCCGGAAGGTGCTCCAGGCGGGCGCGCTGACGATGGTGGTGGGCCTGCTGCTCTACATCTGGGAGGCCGGGCGGTACGGGATGGGGATCCACTCCTGGCAGATGGCGCTGCCGCTGGTGGTCATGGGCCTCGGGATGGGGCTGATCGTGGCGCCGCTGACGGACGCGGTGCTGTCGGGGGTGCCGCGCGAGCACTCGGGCTCGGCGTCCGGCCTGATCAACACCACGCAGCAGATGGGCAACGCGCTGGGGCTCGGGCTGGTGTCGGTGGTGTTCTTCGGGGTGGTCGACGACCGGATGGCCGCCGCCGGACAGCCGGGCGCGGCGGGTGCGCTGGGCTCGGCCTTCGCCGACGGGTTCCAGAACGCGCTGTGGTGGGTCGTGGCGGTGCTCGTGGCGATCTTCGCGGTGATGTTCGCGCTGCCGGCCCGGCCGAGCGCGCATGTGGAGGAGGCGGGCGTCGCGGCGTAATGGCTCGGCGCGTCAGCCGCGCGTCGGCCGTACGCCCGATACGTGTCGGACCAGCCCCGGCGGCCTCTGGGCCTGCCGGGGCTTCGACGTGCCTGCGGTGGTGGTGTGTTCGGGACGCGGGGTGGGGGCGCGGGTGCGGGTTGCGATGCCCGATCGTGTCCGTACCGCGCCCAGATCTGTTTACTTTCTGGAAATCCGGGCGTAGCGTGTCCGCGAAACCACAGGTTCGGGCACGGAACGGACGTAAACCCACATGTACGCACCGGAGCGTCAGCAGGAGATCCTGCGCCTGGCCCGTGAGGGCGGCCGTGTCGACGTGCTGTCGCTCGCCGAGGAGTTCCAGGTCACCGCCGAGACCGTACGGCGGGATCTCAAGGCCCTCGACCGCGCCGGGCTCGTACGGCGGGTGCACGGCGGGGCCATACCGGCCGGGCGGCTGGACTTCGAGCCCGACCTCGCGGAGCGCGAGTCCACCGCCGCCGACGAGAAGGACCGCATCGCGCACGCGGCGCTCGCCGAGCTGCCGCAGGACGGGAGTGTGATCCTCGACGCGGGGTCGACTGTGGCCCGGCTCGCGGCGGCCCTTCCGCTGGACTGCGGGCTCACTGTCGTCACCCACGCGCTGCCCGTCGCGGCCCGCCTCGCCGACCACCCTGGCATCGACCTCCATCTCGTCGGCGGCAGGGTCAGGCACCGCACGCGCGCGGCCGTCGACGCCTGGGCGCTGCGGGCGTACGGGGAGATCCGCGCCGATGTCGTCTTCCTCGGCACCAACGGGTTCTCGCCCGAGGGCGGTCTCACCACCCCGGACCTCGCCGAGGCCGCCGTCAAGCGCGCGCTCATCGGGGCCGCCCGGCGGGTGGTGCTGCTCGCCGACTCGGCCAAGCACGGTCAGGAGCACTTCGCCCGCTTCGGCACGCTGGCCGATGTCGATCTGCTCATCACCGACAGCGGGCTCAGCCCCTCGGACGCCGCGTCGGTCGAGGCCGCGGGCGCCGAAGTGCTGAGTGTTTAGGAGCACGCGCCGCATGATCCTCACCGTCACCCCGAACCCGAGCCTGGACCGTACGTACGAGGTCCCGGCCCTCGACCGCGGCGAAGTGCTGCGGGCCACCGCAGAGCGCATGGACCCCGGCGGCAAGGGCGTCAACGTCTCGCGGGCCCTCGCCGCGGCCGGACGGCGCACGGTCGCCGTACTGCCGCTCGGCGGTGCGCCGGGCGCGCTCGTGGCCGAGCTCCTCGCGGGGCAGGGCATCGAGGTCGCTCCGGTGCCGGTCGCCGGCGCCACCCGCTCCAACATCGCGCTCGCCGAGCCCGACGGCACCTTGACGAAGATCAACGCGCCGGGGCCCGAGCTGACCGCCGCCGAGTCGGAGTCGCTGCTCTCCACGGTCCGTACGCAGATCCACGCCCAGGTCCACGCCCAGGTCCGTACGCACGCGGACTCCGTGGCCTGGATCGCCTGCTGCGGCAGCCTGCCGCGCGGGCTCGCCCCCGAGTGGTACGCCGAGCTGGTCGCCCGCGCCCATCACGCCGGGGCCAGGATCGCGCTGGACACCTCAGGTCCTTCGCTGCTGGCCGCGCTCCGGGAGCGGCCCGATGTGGTCAAGCCGAACGCCGAGGAACTCGCCCGGGCCGTCGGCCGCCCCCTCGTCACGGTGGGCGACGCGGTCAAGGCGGCGGAAGAGCTGCGGACGTACGGCGCCGGGTCCGTCCTCGCCAGCCTCGGCGCGGACGGTCAGCTGCTGGTCTCGGACGCGGGGACGTACTTCGGCTTCGCCGCGGTCGCCGCCGTCCGAAGTAATGTCGGTGCGGGCGATGCCTCCCTGGCCGGCTTCCTGGCGGCGGGCGGCGAAGGCCCGGACGCCCTGGCGTCCGCCGTCGCGCACGGCGCGGCGGCGGTGCAGCTGCCGGGCAGCGTGATGCCGTCGCCCGCGGACCTGGACCCGTCGGCGGTCACGGTGACCGCGGATGTCCCGCTGGACCGTCCCCTCACGGAGCCCGCCTCATGAGTTCTGCCCGTTCGCTTTCTTTCTGCCTCCCGCTGAATCCAACCCGCCTGAATCCGACCCTTCTGAACCTGACCTGCGCGATATGCGAGCAAAGGAGTCCGCGATGAGCGGCATGATCACCGCGGACCTGGTCGACCTCGACCTGGCCGCCGAGACAAAGGAAGCCGCGGCCCGCTCGCTGGCCGAGCGGATGGTGACCCTGGGCCGGGTCACCGACCTGGACGGCTTCCTGGCCGATGTGGCGGCGCGCGAGGCGCAGATGCCGACCGGCCTCGACGGCGGCATCGGCATCCCGCACTGCCGCAGCGCTCATGTCAGCGAACCGACGCTGGCCTTCGGCCGCTCGGCGCGGGGCATCGACTTCGGAGCCCCGGACGGCCCGGCGGACCTGATCTTCCTGATCGCGGCCCCGGCCGGCGCCGACGACGCCCATCTGACGATCCTGTCGGCCCTGGCCCGCCGCCTGATGGACGCGGACTTCACCGCCGCCCTGCGGACGGCGACGGACGCGACGGCGACAGCCTCCCTGATCAGCGGTGAGGAGCCGCAGACGGGCGCGGAGGCCGATGCCGCCGCCACGGCGCCGCCCACGGCCACCGAGACGGGCGCAGGCGCGGAGGCAGGCGCGGAGGCAGGCGCGGAGGCGGGTACGGACGCGGGCGTAGAGGCGGGTGTGGGCGACGGAACGGTCGCCACCGCGTCAGGCGACCCGTCCGGCGACTCGTCCGGTGGCGGTCATGTCTTCCGGATCGTCGCCGTGACCTCCTGTCCCACCGGGATCGCGCACACCTACATGGCCGCCGAGTCCCTGGAACAGGCCGGCCAGGTCGCGGGCGTCGAGGTGGTCGTGGAGCCCCAGGGATCCGCCGGGTTCAACCGGCTCGACCCCGCCGTCATCGCCGCCGCCGACGGCGTGATCTTCGCGCACGACGTGCCCGTACGGGAGAAGGAGCGGTTCGCCGGGAAGCCCACCGTCGACGTCGGCGTCAAGGCCGGCATCAACCGGGCCGCCGAACTGATCGCCGAGGTGCGCGGCAAGGCCGAACGCGGCGAGATCACCGGAGCCGCGGCCGGAACCGGCCACGCCTCGCCCGTGGACAACGCCGGCGAGCCCGGCGAGGGCTACGGCAGCAAGCTGCGCACGTGGCTGATGTCCGGCGTGAGCTACATGGTCCCGTTCGTGGCCGCGGGCGGGCTCCTGATAGCTCTCGGCTTCGCCATCGGCGGCTACACCATCAACAAGGCGCCGTCCGTCGCCGAGCACTTCATCTGGACGGAGCACACCAGCTGGGCCGCTCTGCTGTTCCAGATCGGCGGTCTGGCGTTCAGCTTCCTGGTGCCCGTCCTCGCGGGCTATATCGCGTACGGGATGGCCGACCGCCCAGGTCTGGTGCCCGGCTTCGTCGGCGGCTCCATCGCCCTCACCATCAACGCGGGCTTCCTCGGGGGTCTGGCCGCCGGCCTGATCGCGGGTGGCACCGTGATGGCCATCCAGCGGCTGAAGGTGCCGGCCCCGCTGCGCGGCATCATGCCGGTCGTCGTGATCCCGCTGCTCTCCTCCGCGATCGTCGGCTTCCTGATGTTCCTGGTGGTCGGCAAACCCATCGCCTCGCTCCAGAAGGCACTGACCGACTGGCTGTCCGGACTCTCAGGGGCCAACGCGATCATCCTCGGCGTCGTGCTCGGCCTGATGATGTGCTTCGACCTGGGCGGGCCGCTGAACAAGGTGGCGTACGCCTTCGCGGTCGGCGGTCTCGCCAACCCCAACGAGGGCAGCCTCAAGGTCATGGCCGCCGTGATGGCCGCGGGCATGGTCCCGCCGCTCGCGATGGCGCTCGCCACGACCGTGCGCGGCAAGCTGTTCACCCGCACCGAGCGGGAGAACGGCAAGGCCGCCTGGGTGCTGGGCGCGTCCTTCATCACCGAGGGCGCGATCCCCTTCGCCGCGGCCGACCCGCTGCGGGTGATCCCGTCGGCGATGGTGGGCGGCGCCGTGACCGGTGCGCTGTCGATGGCCTTCGAGTGCACCCTGCGGGCCCCGCACGGCGGCATCTTCGTGATCCCGCTGATCGGCAACCCGGTGCTCTACCTGGTCGCCATCGCGGCGGGTACGGCGGTCAGCACCGGACTTGTCATCCTGCTCAAGGGAGCCCGGAAGACGGGCCGTCCGGAGCAGGGCGCGGCGGCGGGCGCGGCCGGGGACGGGGGAGCGGCGGCGGAAGCCAAGGTGCCGGTGGCCGCCTGAGCCCGGCCCTCACGGCCGTACGCCGCGCACCCCGCCGGCGTACGGCCTCACCCTGGCCGCTCCGCACCACACGGCGCCGCACCGCACGGCGCGGCCCGGCGCCTCACCGGGCCTCAGCTCATTGCACCTGTGCGCGCAGCATCATCGCTTCGCGCGCCGTGCGTTCCTCCGTGTACACCTCGCACATATGGCGGCCGTCCGGCGTGGCCGTGTGCTCCACCTCCCACAGGCTCGTCTCGCTGCCGTCGATCAGCAGGAACGCGTGCTCGTAGAGCATGAACCCCGCGTCCTTGCCGTCGACCTGGCACTGACGGCCGAAGACCTGCGTGATGTGGTGCGCGAATGCCGTCCGCAGCAGTCGCGCCGTGTCCTCGCCCGGCCGGTCGGCGTTCTCCGCGCGGCGCAGCACCCGGCGGGCGTGGTCGGGGGAGTTGTCCGCGGAGTACATCCGGTGGCGCGGGGCCGGGGTCGAGGGCAAGGCACGCAGGCCGCGGATCAGGGCGAGATGCGCGTCGATCTCGGCCGTGCGCTCGCATTCCAGCTCCGCGAGCAGACCGGCCGCGACATCGTCCAGCGGCGGCCCGGACGAATGAGGCCGCGCCTCGGGTCCGTCCAGCCCTTCCTGTCCCTCTGACCCGGTGGCGGAGGTCCGCTGCGCCTCCGGGCCGCCGGGGCGGTCGAGCCGGGCCGCCGCGAGCTGGACGTCGGACTCGTCCATGTACAGCTCGTGGAGCCGGGTGCCGTCCCGGCCGGTGTTGTGCACCAGCTCCCAGAGGGTGAGCGCGCTGCCGTCCGCCAGGAGATAGGCGTGCCGGTAGGTCTCGCGGTGCCGCCCCGCACTGTGGTGCGCGGAACACAGCGAGCTGGCGTGCGCCAGCGCATTGTCGAGCCGCTCGACCAACGCGTCAGGCAGGTCGAAGGAGTTGAGTGCCCGACCCAGGAGTCGCTCGAGGTGCGTCTCGGTTGTCTCGTACGGATCGTTCAAGGTGGGTCTCCAGGCCGTCGCCGCATGTCACTTGGTGATTGCATAACGTAGCCCCTAGGGGTGACATCGTGTCCCAAGTTTGAGAAAACGATAAGGGCGTACGTAAAGTTCCCGCGCGCCCCCTCAACTCGCGCCGCCCGTAAGAGAGTCGATCCCCTCGGTCGCGCCGTACAGCTCGCGGTACGAAGGAAATGCGCCCCCCGGCCCTTCAACGCTCTCCGCCGAGAGTACGGCCCGCACGATCGCCCTGGTCACAACGTCCGCGCCCGCCGCGAGCACCTCGTTCAGCGCGAGCGGATCCTCCTCGGTGAGGGCCCGCCGGCCCGTCGACAGGGCGAAGACGGTGTCCCCGTCATTGAGCAGATGTACGGGACGGACGGCGCGCGCGATGCCGTCGTGCGCCGTACCCGCGAGCTTCTGCGCCTGGGCGCGGGTCAGTTCGGCGTCGGTGGCGACCACGGCGAGCGTGGTATTGAGCGGTGCGGGACCGTTCCGCTCGCGCAGCTCGGCCAGGCGCCGCCGCGCCGCCTCATGGACCTCGGGCGCCGGATACTCCACCCGGCCGCTGAAATACCGCCCGTACAGCACGCCCGTCAGCGGATCGACCGCGGAGCCCGCCGCGTTGGCCACGACCAGGGCGGCGACGGTGATCCCGGAGTCCAGGACCGTACTCGCCGTACCGATCCCGCCCTTGAGCGGGCCGACGAGCGCGCCCGTCCCGGCGCCCACCCCGCCCTCCGGGACCGGCGCCCCGCTCTCCGTACGGGCCGCCGCCTCCACCGCCGCGCGGCCCGTCTCCGCGTCCGGGCGGACCGTCCAGTCGCCGCCGCGCCCGAGGTCGAAGACTCCGGCGGCCGGGACGACCGGCACCACCTGGGCGGGATCGGGACCGACCCGGACGCCGCGTCCGCGCTCCTCCAGCCACGCCACCACGCCGGACGCGGAGTCGAGTCCGTACGCGCTGCCGCCAGTCAGCACAATCGCCTCGACGCGCTGGACGATATTGCGCGGGTCGAGGGCGTCGGTCTCCCGGGTGGCAGGACCCCCGCCCCGTACGTCCACGGCGGCCACCACGCCGCCCTCCGGGGCGAGGACGACGGTGGTGCCGGTGAGGGCACGCTCCCCGGCCACGCGGGCGTGCCCGACCCTGAGGCCGGCCACATCGGTCAGTGCGTCATTGGGTGCCATGGAGCCCATCCGTACCACGCGTATCGGCGGCAGCGGCGAGCGTGCGCACCGGAAGCGGCGAGCGCGCGCACCCCGCCCCGTACACGCCCCCGTACGCTGGGGGTATGAGCACCGCCCCCACTCCCGAGCCGCGAGGCGCGGAGCAGTCACGGCCGCCCCGTCCGAATCCGGCGTTGATCTTCGACGATCCGCTGGACCAGCAGTCCTCGGACGACACGGACCGTGGCTGGGGAGACCGGTCCACCGGGAGCGGCGACAGCGCCGCCGACCTGGCCCGCTTCCTCGACGAGAAGCCGCCCCACCACATCTGAGCCCCGGCGGGGGAGCGGGCCGCTACGGGTGGCTCTGCGGGTTCTGTCCTGGAGCGGCGGCCTGTCCCGGGACGCGCTGCGCGATGAGGGCGTCCCTGATCTCCTTCAGCACCTCCAGCTCGCTGACGTCCATGACCTCCTGGACCTCTTCCTTGGCGGCCTGCTGCCTGGCCCGCCTGGCGAGGTACTTGGACATGGGCAGCACCATCAGGAAGTACACGACGGCTGCCGTGATCAGGAACGTGAGGACCGCGCTCAGCACCGTTCCCCACATGATCGGAATGCCCTTGACGACCTCGCCGGCGGCGTTCGTCGCGCACGGCGCCTCGAGACACGAGCTGTACTGGTCCAGGTCCTGCGTGCCGAACGCGCCGACGACCGGGTTGATGATGCCCTTGACGAGAGAGTTCACGACGTTGGTGAACGCGGCGCCGATGACCACCGCGACCGCGAGGTCGATCACGTTGCCGCGCATCAGGAAGGCCTTGAAGCCCGCCAGCACGCTCTCCTTCTCCTTGCTCACGAGTGAGCCTTTCTTCACATGTGCGGTAGGGATGACAAGCTGTCCCGCAACCTACGGCAGCGCCTGCCCGCGCTGTCCAATCCGCACACGCGACGAGGCGACGCCACAGCTCGCCTGCGCGACCCCTCGCTCTCAGCACCACTCGGCTCAGCACCGCTCGACCCAGCGCCGCTCTGCTCAGCACAACGTCACCGCCAGGCGTGATGTGGCGCTCGCGCCGGCCAGCGCCGCCGCGACCGCACGCGGCACGGACAGCACCACCAGTGCTCCGCCGTCCGAAGCGGTCGCGTCCACCGTGGGAATCTCGGCCACCCGGACGCCCGTCGCCACCACCCGCGCCTCGGGCTCTGACTCCGCCGCTCCTGCCGAGCCCAGCGGGGACACCGCGGCCGAGATCACATCGACCCGGTCTCCCGGGCGCAGCAGCCGGACGGTCGCCGCGTCGGCGATCCGTACCGGCGCGGACACCAACCTCATCCTCGCGGGCCGCTGAGCGGACTGCCGCTCGGGCGGCGGCCCCGCGCCGATGGCACCGGCCGCGGCCTCCGCACGGGCATCGGCGTCGGCCGCCGCACCGACCCCGCCGCCCGCTCCGCCGGCGGCCAGCGCGGCAGCCGTCATGGCCAGCCCGGCCGCCATCGCGCGCCGCCGCCTGAGCACCGCCCGGCGCAGCCGTTGCCCGGAGCCGCGCACCCGCAGCGGATCGAACGGCGGCACGCCGCGCGGCTCCGGCGCCGACGAGCCGGACGGGCCGGACGACGAGACCGACGAACCGGACGGGCCGGACGAGATCAACGGGCCGGAGGAGAGCGACGAGACCGACGAGTGGGTCGGATCCGAGGGGGAGCGGGTGAAGGGAGGAGAAAACGACGGATCGTCCGCGAAGGGACGGGACATGGCAACCACCGCCTGCCGTGAGGAGTTTCTGCGATCGGTCCTCACGATCCACGGTCCGCCACGATCCCGCCGCGGCCTGTGGATCAGTTGCCGGTTGTGGACAAGTCCCTCACCCGCGCGAGTGGTTCCCGCAGGTGCCGGGGCAATTCCGCTGCCCTCGCGCATGGTTCACGCGTGATCAGGGGAGCGTGGGTTCAGGGGAGCTTGAGCCCCGTGTCGATCCCGTCCAGGGCGTGCGTGCACAGACAGTCCCGCGTCTCGCTCGCCTGCAGTCCGCCCACCGCGTCGAAGAGCACCGTGCGCAGCCGGTCGACATTGGCGGCGAAGACTTCGAGGACCTCCTCGTGGGAGACCCCCTCGCCGGTCTCCGCCCCCGCGTCCAGGTCCGTCACGAGCGTCATGGAGGTGTAGCAGAGGCCCAGTTCACGAGCGAGTACGGCTTCGGGGTGCCCGGTCATCCCGACCACCGACCAGCCCATCGACGCGTGCCACCGCGATTCCGCCCGCGTGGAGAAGCGCGGTCCCTCAATGACCACGAGCGTCCCGCCGTCCACCGGCTCCCAGTCGCGACCTCGCGCCGCCGCGAGCGTCGCCTTGCGCCCCTCGGGGCAGTAGGGGTCGGCGAGCGAGACGTGGACGACCTTGGAGGCGCTTCCGTCCGGCAGCGGCACCCCGTCGTAGTAGGTCTGCGTGCGTGCCTTCGTACGGTCCACCAGCTGATCGGGTACGAGCAGCGTGCCCGGCCCGTACTCCGGCCGCAGCCCGCCCACCGCGCACGGCCCCAGCACCTGCTTCACACCGACGGACCGCAGCGCCCACAGATTGGCGCGGTAGTTGATGCGGTGCGGTGCGAGGTCGTGGGAGCGCCCGTGCCGGGGCAGGAACGCGACCCGACGGCCGGCGATCTCGCCGAGGAAGAGGGAGTCACTGGGCGGTCCGTACGGGGTGTCTACCTGGACCTCGGTCACGTCCTCCAGGAAGGAGTAGAAGCCCGAGCCACCGATCACGCCGATTTCTGCGTTCGCCATGGCGATCACATTAGCCGCACGGACATACGCCAAGGACCCCGCCCATACGAAACGGCGAGGTCCTGGTGGAGCGGGATCCGACGGCCGTCAGGCGGCCGAGGAACCGCTGGAGCTGCTCGACGATCCGGAGCTGGAAGAGCCCGAGCTGGACGAGCTGGAGCCCGATCCCGACCCGGAGCCGCCCGAAGAACCGGAGGACGACGAGGAGGCCGAGGCCGCGGCAGCGGTCTTGGACTCCGACGACTTGGTGCCCGAAGAGGCCGAGCCCGCGGCGCCCGCCGAAGCCGGCGCGCTGCTCGACGACGAGCCACGGCTGTCGTTGCGGTAGAACCCGGAGCCCTTGAAGACGATGCCGACCGCGGAGAAAACCTTCTTCAGGCGTCCCTCGCAATTGGGGCACACGGTAAGGGCGTCATCGGTGAACTTCTGCACCGCCTCGAGGCCCTCGCCACACTCGGTGCACTGGTACTGATAGGTCGGCACTTGCTCCTCCTGGCACTCTCACTCAATGAGTGCTAACGACGCTCCATAGTGACGTATTCCGCGCGATCAGTCCACTGTCACCGGCGCGCGGTGACTCATCACACGCATCGCGACGAGCCCTGGGACCGTCGGAGCCAGCCGTGATCGCAGCATGACCAGGGTGGCCAGCGCCAGCGCCGTGCCCAGCAGCGGCACCACGAATCCCGCGCTCGCCCCGTGCGCGTCCGCGAGCTGTCCGGCGAGCGTGACCGCCGCGGCCTGCCCCAGCGCGACCGCGCCGGTCAGCCAGGTGAAGGCCTCGGTGCGGGCCGAGGCGGGCACCAGCGATTCCACCAGCGTGTAGCCCGTGATCAGCGCGGGCGCGATGCAGAGTCCGACCAGCAGCCCGAGTCCGGCGAGCAGTGGCACGGAGTCCACCGCCCACAGCGTGGAGGCGGCCAGCGTCAGCCCCGCGTACCCGACCATCAGCCTGCGGCGCGGCCCGACCTTCCAGGCGACGGCGCCGCACACGATCCCCGCGAGCATGTTGCCCGCCGCGAAGATCCCGTACAGCACACCGTTCGCGCCGGGGTCGCCGATCTCCGCGGCGAAGGCCGTGAGCGAGACCTGCATCCCGCCGAAGACCGAACCGATCCCCAGGAACGCCACGACCAGTACCCGTACCCCCGGCACGGACAGCGCGGACGTGCGCGCCGCCGCCGAGGCACCCGCCCCGCGCCCGTTGGGCTGCGGCTGCGTATGCCGCTGAGCGGCGAAGAGCAGCCCGCCGGCCAGCGTCAGCACGGCTTCCGCGATCAGCCCGGCCGCCGGGTGGACCCCGGTGCACAGCGCGGTCGCGAGCACAGGACCGATGACGAAGGTGAATTCGTCCGTCACGGATTCGAAGGCGGCCGCCGTCGGCAGCAGCGCCGAAGCCCCTGTGGACCCATAGGCCCGAGAACCGGGGGAGGTGGGCGAGGCGCCGCCCAGTACGGCGGCCCAGCGGGCCCGCACCATGGGTCCGACCTGCGGGACGGAGGCCCCTGTCGGGACGGCCGCGACGAACAGCGCCCACAGGGGGGCGCCGGCCAGCGCGAGCCCGATCAGCGCGGCCACGGACACCGTGTGCAGCAGCACGCCAGGTACCAGTACCGCGCGCTGTCCGAACCGGTCCGCGAACTTGCCGCCCTGCGGTGCGAAGAGCGCCATGGACACGCCGGTGACGGCGGCGACGGCCCCGGCGCTGCCGTACGAGCCGGTGGTGTGCTGGACGAGCAGGACGATGCCGATCGTCAGCATCGCGAAGGGCTGCCGGGCGGCGAAGCCGGGCAGCAGGAACGTCCAGACGCCGGGGGTGCGCAGCAGCCGCCCGTAACCCGGGCGGGGCACCGCGGCCCCCTCGGCGCCCGGGATCTTCCCGGTGCGGGAGAACCCGTCAGCGCCTGAGGCCGCCTCGGTGCCCTCGACGAAATCGACCGTGTTGCGGGACACGGCCCTTGCCTTTCTGCCACCTGGTAGCGAGCCCCCGGATGTGCGGGCGCGGCCGAGAGCTGTCCTCTTGCGCGGAACTGCGGTAGATACCAGGGCCCACTACGGGAAACGCCACGGCCGCCATACGGTCGCGCCAGCACTGCGTCAGGCAGAGTTGGTCGATCAAATGTGCCTTCATCGTACAGGTACGAATCTCATGCCACCTGGGAAAGGTTTGGGCGTCATCCCGGTAGACCTGCGATTACGCGATGTGCTCGCCCGGGTCTTCCGCCGAGGCCCGCGCCCGGATCTTCCTGGCTCACCCGGGTCTTCCGCCGAGGCCCGCGCCCGTCCCCGCACCCGTACCGGCACCCGCGCCCGTTCCCAGCCATCCGGCCAGCTTTCCGCCCTGTCCGACCGCCCGCAGCCGCCGCTCCGCCGCGTCCCGCACCGGATCCGTGGCCACCACGAGCAGCTCGTCGCCCCGGCGCAGCACGGTCGCCGGCAGCGGTACGAAGCTCTTTCCGTCCCGTACGACCAGGGTCACCGCGGACCCCGACGGCAGCCGCAGCTCGCCGACCTCCACGCCGTGCATCTTCGACCCCCTGGGGATCGCCACGGAGAGCAGATGGCCGCGCAGCCGCTCCAGCGGCGCCGATTCGATGCCCAGATCGGCCGCGTCCGAGGAGCCGCCGAGCCGCAGCGCCTTCGCCAGCCAGGGCAGCGTCGGCCCCTGCACCAGCGTGTACACCACGACCAGTACGAAGACGATGTTGAAGATCCGGCGGTTGCCCTCGATGCCCGACACCATCGGGATGGTCGCCAGGATGATGGGCACCGCGCCGCGCAGCCCGGCCCAGGACATGAGCGTCTGCTCCTGCCATGGGATACGGAACGGCAGCAGGCTGATCAGGACCGCCAGCGGTCGTGCCACCGCGGTCAGCACGAGTCCGACGATCACCGCGGGCCAGAAGTCGTCGCCCAGCTCGTGCGGCGTCACCAGCAGTCCGAGCAGGACGAACATGCCGATCTGCGCGATCCAGCCGAGGCCCTCCGCGAAGCCGCGGTTGGCCGGCGCGTGTGGCAGCTTGGAATTCCCGAGGATCACCGAGGCGAGATAGACGGCGAGGAAGCCGCTGCCGTGCGCCGTGGCGCCGACCGCGTACGCCGAGACCGCGATGGCCATGACGGCGATCGGGTAGAGGCCGGACGCGGGCAGGGCCACATGCCGCAGGCCGAAGGCGCCCACCCAGCCCACCGCGAGTCCGACGCACGCGCCGATCGCCAGTTCCAGCGCGATCTCGCCGACCAGGACGTACCAGTGCTCCACCGGGCCCGCGGCGGAGAGCGCGACCACAATGATCACCACGGGGGCGTCATTGAAACCCGACTCCGCCTCCAGCGCCCCGGTCACCCGGGACGGCAGTGGCACCTTGCGCAGCACGGAGAAGACCGCGGCCGCGTCCGTCGAGGAGACGACAGCGGCGATGATCAGCGCCTGCCGCCACTCCAGACCGACCAGATAGTGCGCGGCGGCCGCTGTGACCCCCACGCTCACCGCGACCCCGACGGTCGACAGGGCGACCGCGGCGGGCAGCGCCTGTTTGACCTCTTTCCACTTGGTGCCGAGGCCGCCCTCGGCCAGGATCACCACGAGCGCGGCATAGCCGAATACCTGCGTCAGTCCGGCGTTGTCGAACTTGACGTTGAAGATGCCGTCCTGCCCTATGGCGATCCCGATCCCGAGGTAGAGCAGCAGGCTGGGGAGCCCGCTCCGGGACGAGATCCGTACTGCGGCGACCGCGATCAGCAGCACGAGCGAGCTGATGAGCAGGAGTTCATTGAGCTGGTGGACAGTCAGCGGCCGATCCTTCCCCTCGCGCGCGCCGGATCGTTCCTCCGGCGGCCGGTACTTTCGTTACCTTACCTAATCTTTAACGTTTTCTTGACGCCGTCGAGTGCCAGTACGAGCCCTGTGTGATCGTCCGATGAGTCGCACAACATGACACCGCGTCGGGGGCGGGGAACGGCTGCGCCTATGGTTGCTCCAGCATTCCCAGGACCACCCTGCCCCTCGAAGGACAGCGATGCCCGCCAACACAGCCCCCCCTTCCACCAAAAAGAAGGGGCGACGCGCCCGTCTGATCGTGATCGTCCTGGTGCTGGCGCTTGTCGCGGGTATCGGCTACGGCACGTACTGGGGCGTCAGCACGGTCCGTGCCTCCTTGCCCCAGACCACCGGGACGATCGAGCTCAAGGGCCTTTCAGGCCGCGTGGACGTCAGACGCGACAGCTACGGCGTCCCCCAGATCTACGCCAACAGCGACCAGGACCTGTTCCGCGCCCAGGGCTATGTCCAGGCGCAGGACCGTTTCTGGGAGATGGATGTCCGGCGCCATATGACCTCCGGCCGGCTCTCCGAGATGTTCGGTCCCGGCCAGGTCAAGACCGACGCCTTCCTGCGCACCCTCGACTGGCGCGGGGTGGCTCAGCGCGAGTACGACACGATGCTGTCGGCGGAGACCAAGAAGAACCTCCAGTCGTACGCGGACGGCGTCAACGCCTATCTCCAGGGCAAGGACGGCAAGGACCTCTCGGTCGAGTACGCCGCGCTGAACTTCACGAACGACTACAAGCCCGCGAAGTGGACCCCCGTCGACTCGGTGGCCTGGCTCAAGGCCATGGCCTGGGACCTGCGCGGCAACATGCAGGACGAGATCGACCGCTCGCTGCTGACCAGCCGGCTGAGCAAGAACCAGATCGAGGACCTGTACCCGTCGTATCCGTACGACAGGAACAAGCCGATCGTCGCCGAGGGCGGCATCGACCCCATCACCGGGAAGTACGACCCCGACGCCGAGCCCGGCGGCCAGGCGGTGGACGGCACGGGCGCCGGGACCGGTCTGGGTACGGGTACCGGCACCGGCACCGGAAACACGGGCACCGGGACCGGCGGAACCGGCATCGGTAACGCCATAGGCACGAACAGCCCGGCCGGCGCCGCCGAGAGCCTGGACTCCCGGCTCGACGCCCTCTCCGACACCCTCGACGACATCCCCGCGCTGCTCGGCCCGAGCGGCAACGGCATCGGCTCCAATTCCTGGGTCGTCTCCGGCAAGTACACGACCACGAACAAGCCGCTGCTCGCCAATGACCCGCATCTCGCGCCCCAGCTGCCCTCGCTCTGGTACCAGATGGGTCTGCACTGCCGCAGCGTCTCGGCGACCTGCCAGTACGACGTCGCCGGCTACACCTTCTCCGGGATGCCGGGCGTGATCATCGGCCACAACCAGGACATCGCCTGGGGCTTCACCAACCTCGGCGCCGATGTGACCGATCTCTATCTGGAGAAGGTCGACGGCGACTCCTACCAGTACGGCGACGGCCAGAAGCGGTTCAAGACCCGCGAGGAGACCATCAAGATCGCGGGGGCGCCCGCCAGGAAGATCACCGTCCGCTCCACCGACCGCGGCCCTGTGGTCTCCGACCGCGACGGCGAGCTGGAGAAGGTCGGCGACAAGGCCCCGGTCGGCGATGTCGCGCCCGACCGCGGCGACGGCTACGCCGTCTCGCTCCAGTGGACCGCGCTACAGCCCGGCAAGTCCATGGACGCGGTCTTCGAGCTCAACAAGGCCAAGGACTTCACCGGCTTCCGCAAGGCCGCCGAGCACTTCGAGGTCCCCTCGCAGAACCTCATCTACGCCGACACCAAGGGCAACATCGGCTACCAGGCGCCGGGGAAGATCCCGGTCCGCGCCGACGGGTTCGACGGCAGGATGCCGGCTCCCGGCTGGGATCCGAAGTACAAGTGGAAGGGGTACATCCCCTTCGATGAGCTGCCGTACGAGTACAACCCGAAGCGCGGCTACATCGTCACCGCCAACCAGGCCGTCATAGACGCCGACACCTACCCGTACCCGCTGACCGAGGACTGGGGCTACGGCGCCCGCAGCCAGCGGATCAACGACCTGATCGAGTCGAAGATCAAGGACGGCGGGAAGATCTCGACCGACGACATGCAGACCATGCAGATGGACAACAGCAGCCAGATCGCCACGGTCCTGATGCCCTATCTGCTCAAGATCGATGTCTCGGACCCCGCCATCCGCGAGGCGCAGAAGCTCCTCGAAGGCTGGGACGGCACGCAGGAACCCGACTCGGCGGCCGCCGCCTACTTCAACGCGGTCTGGCGCAATGTCCTCAAGCTCGCCTTCGGCAACAAGCTGCCCAAGGAGGTGCGGGTCAAGGGCGAGTGCCTCAATGTCCTCACCGCCGACAGCACCGGGCCGGTGGACGATCTCGACAAGGTGGTGCGCGAGTGCGGTCAGCGCGACCCGGATTCGGCCCAGCCGGACGGCGGTGACCGCTGGTACGAGGTCGTACGGAAGATCATCAAGGACGAGGACAACGCGTGGTGGAGCACCCCGGGCAAGGGCGGTGACGACGACATCAAGACCCGTGACGGGCTGCTCGAGCGCGCCATGGTGGACGCCCGCTGGGAGCTGACCGCCAAGCTCGGCAAGGACATCTCCAGCTGGAACTGGGGCCGGCTGCACCAGCTGACGCTGAAGAACCAGACCCTCGGTACCGAAGGACCCGGCTTCCTGCAGTTCATGCTCAACCGCGGCCCGTGGAATCTGGGCGGCGGCGAGGCCACGGTCGACGCGACGGGCTGGAACGCCGCGGGCGGCTACGAGGTCATCTGGGTTCCGTCGATGCGCATGGTCGTCAATGTGGGTGACTGGGACAAGTCCCGGTGGATCAACCTGACGGGCGCCTCGGGGCACGCGTACAGCGCGCACTACACCGACCAGACGGACAAGTGGGCCAAGGGCGAGCTGCTCGACTGGTCCTACAGCGTCAACGTGGTGGAACGCGGCACGACCGACACCCTGACGCTCACACCGTAAACACGCTGACGGCGCCGCGCCGCGTCCGTCCCGGCTGCGGACGCCGTCAGCCCTGGTGCTGACGGCGTCCGGCCGGGGCGTCGAAGCGCCTGACGCCCTCCGGTGTCACCACTGCCTGTACGGGGTGGTCGTGCGGCTCCTCAGGAACCCGCGCGACCACCTCGTTCTCGTACAGCAGGACGGCCAGCGCGGGCGCCGCCCCGGCGCGGGCCAGCCGGCCGAGGACCCGGTCGTACGAGCCACCGCCCCGGCCCAGCCGCATCCCGCGCCCGTCCACCGCGAGGCCGGGCAGCAGCACGACCTCCGCGTCCAGCACGGCGTCCGCGCCGAGCCGCGTACCGTCGGGCTCCAGCAGGCCCCGTCCCGCGCGCACCAGACGTTCCGCCCCCGCGTACACCGCCCAGTCGAGATCGTTGTCCGCCATCAGCACCGGCAGCAGTACCCGTACGCCCCGCGCGCGCAGGGTGTCGAGCAACGCGCGCGTGCCGGGCTCGCTTCCTACGGAGACGTAGGCGGCGACGGTACGGGCCCGGGCCAGTTCCGGAAGATCCAATGCGCGTCGCGCCAGAACCGCGGCGGCCTTCCGCGCGTCTTCACTGGACAGCAGGCGTCTCGCGGCGAGGAGTTCACTTCGTACGGCTGCTTTTCCGCGCATGTCCTCACTCACCGGACATCACAAACCTCTCGTATGTGTTTGTATGAGTCGAAAGTTAACCGGAGCATCATCTTCCGCCCATACGAGACCGATATTGTGCTCCGCATGACTCAGTCGCCCCCCAGGATCACCAAGGCTGTCATCCCCGCCGCAGGCCTCGGCACCCGGTTCCTGCCCGCCACCAAGGCCACGCCCAAAGAGATGCTGCCGGTCGTGGACAAGCCCGCGATCCAGTACGTGGTCGAAGAGGCGGTGACCGCCGGGCTCTCCGACGTCCTCATGGTCACCGGCCGCAACAAG
Source organism: Streptomyces sp. NPDC058198 (assembly GCF_042882605.1). Taxonomy (NCBI): domain Bacteria; kingdom Bacillati; phylum Actinomycetota; class Actinomycetes; order Kitasatosporales; family Streptomycetaceae; genus Streptomyces; species Streptomyces sp. NPDC058198. The sequence continues at coordinate 258,903 of NZ_JBHVVP010000004.1, read as the reverse complement.
CGCCCTCTTGAGGACCACTTCGACCGGAACTACGAGCTCGAAGAGGCGCTCACCCGCAAGGGAGACACCGAACGCCTCGCGAAGGTCCAGGAGTCCAGCGACCTCGCCACCATGCACTACGTGCGTCAGGGAGACCCCAGAGGGCTCGGCCACGCCGTCCTCTGCGCCGCACCGCACGTCGGCGACCAGCCGTTCGCGGTCCTGCTGGGCGACGACCTGATCGACCCGCGCGATCCCCTGCTGGCCCGCATGGTCGAGATCCAGGAGCGTGAGGGCGGCAGCGTCGTCGCGCTGATGGAGGTCGACCCCGCGCAGATCCATCTCTACGGCTGCGCCGCGGTCGAGCCCACCGGCGACGCCGACGTGGTCAAGGTGCACGACCTGGTCGAGAAGCCCGACGCCGCCGACGCGCCCAGCAACTACGCGATCATCGGCCGCTATGTCCTGGACCCGGCCGTCTTCGAGATACTGCGCAAGACCGAGCCGGGCCGCGGAGGTGAGATCCAGCTCACCGACGCCCTTCAGCAGCTGTCGGCGGACGAGGAGGTCGGCGGACCCGTCCACGGCGTCGTTTTCAAGGGCCGCCGCTATGACACAGGCGACCGCGGCGACTATCTGCGTGCCATTGTCAGACTCGCATGCGAACGTGAAGACCTGGGCCCGGACTTCCGGGCCTGGCTCCGCAGTTACGTCAGCGAGGAGATGTAGCGCCTTGAGCGGTACGGCAGAATCGGCACCGGCCACCGGCCAGGAGCAGCTCTGGTCGGTGGATGAGCATCTCGCGGACATCCTGGCCGCGGTCCGGCCGCTCGACCCCATCGAGCTGCAACTGCCGGACGCCCAGGGCTGCGTCCTCGTCGAGGACGTCACGGTGCCGGTGGCGCTGCCGCCGTTCGACAACAGTTCCATGGACGGTTACGCGGTCCGTACGGCCGATGTCGCGGGCGCCACCGAGGAGTTCCCCGCCTCGCTGACCGTCGTCGGTGATGTCGCCGCGGGCAGCGGCTCGCTGCCCCGCGTCGGCCCCGGCGAGGCCGCCAGGATCATGACCGGCGCCCCGCTGCCGCCCGGTGCCGAGGCCGTCGTCCCGGTCGAGTGGACCGACGGCGGTACGGGCGGCGGCGCGGCCACCACCATGCGCCCGGCCGGCGAAGGTCCCGACGGCGCGAGCGGCGAGGTGCGGGTGTACCGCTCGGTCGAGGCCCGCGGCCATGTCCGCGCGCGCGGCAGCGATGTGCAGGCCGGTGACCTCGCGCTGGAGGCGGGTACGGTCCTGGGGCCGCCGCAGATCGGGCTGCTGGCCGCCATCGGCCGCGGCACGGTACGGGTGCACCCGCGCCCCCGCGTGGTCGTCCTGTCCACCGGCAGCGAACTGGTCCAGCCCGGCGAGCAGCTGGGCGAGGGCCAGATCTACGACTCCAACAGCTTCGCGCTCACCGCGGCGGCCCGGGACGCGGGCGCCATCGCCTACCGGGTCGGCGCTGTCACCGATGACGCGGACACGCTGCGCGCCACCATCGAGGACCAGCTGATCCGCGCCGACATGGTCGTCACCACGGGCGGCGTCAGCGTCGGGGCGTACGACGTCGTCAAGGAGGCGCTCTCCTCCGTCGGCGACGAGGACGAGGCTGGCAGCGGTATCGACTTCCGCAAGCTCGCGATGCAGCCCGGCAAGCCGCAGGGCTTCGGCTCGATCGGCCGGGAACACACTCCGCTGCTCGCCCTCCCGGGCAATCCGGTCTCGTCGTACGTCTCTTTCGAGCTGTTCGTCCGGCCCGCGATCCGCACCCTGATGGGTCTGGAGGACGTCCACCGCCCGACCGTCCGCGCCACGCTGGTGGCGGACAAACCGCTGTCGTCCCCAGCCGGCCGCCGCCAGTTCCTGCGCGGTACGTATGACGCGGAGGCGGGCGCCATCACCCCGGTCGGCGGCTCCGGCTCCCATCTCGTGGCCGCCCTCGCCCACGCCGACGCGCTGATCGTCATCCCCGAGGAGTCCACCTCGGTCGACCCCGGCACGGAACTCGACGTGGTCCTGATCGGCTGATCGCCGTGCGGTGGCGGTACCGTGTCTGCCCACACAGGCCCTGTCGGGCCCGGATTGGGAGCGCCACAGCGAATGACTGTGTTTTCCCGGGGGGAGACCCCCGGACCACCACCCCCTCAGCAAGGCGGCCTGACGCATATCGACGAGGCGGGTGCGGCCCGTATGGTCGACGTCTCGGCGAAGGACGTCACCGCGCGCACCGCCCGCGCCAGTGGCCGGGTGCTGGTCTCACCGCGCGTCGTCGAACTGCTCAGGGGCGGGGGAGTGCCCAAGGGGGACGCCCTCGCCACCGCCCGTATCGCGGGCATCATGGGCGCCAAGCGGACCCCCGACCTGATTCCGCTCTGCCATCCGCTCGCCGTCTCGGGCGTCACTCTCGACCTCTCGGTCGCGGACGACGCCGTCGAGATCCTGGCGACGGTGAAGACCACGGACCGTACGGGCGTCGAGATGGAGGCACTGACCGCCGTCTCGGTGGCCGCGCTCACCGTCATCGACATGGTGAAGGCGGTCGACAAGGCCGCGGTCATCACGGACGTACGGGTCGAGGAGAAGACCGGCGGCGCGTCGGGAGACTGGTCACGGCCGGAGGTTCCTGCGCCGGGGGCCCGTACGCCGCAGACGCCCGCGCCGGACGGGGGTGCCGCATGAGCGCTCCCACGAGCGACGGGGCCGCGAGCGGTCGGCCAGGGGGTGATCGGCCCGGGGGTGGTCTGCCCGAGGGTGGTCGGCCCGTGAGTGCTCGACCCGGGGGCGGCTCGGAGCCGTACCGCGCCCTGGTCGTCACCGCGTCCAACCGCGCCGCCGCCGGTGTCTACGCCGACACGGGCGGTCCGATCCTGGTCGACGGCCTCACCGCGCTCGGCTTCACGGTCGAAGGACCGAAGGTCGTCCCCGACGGAGACCCGGTCGAGCAGGCACTGCGCGAGGGCGTCGCCGACGCCTACGACGTCATCCTCACCACCGGCGGCACGGGCATCTCGCCCACGGACCGCACCCCGGACGCCACCCGGCGCGTTCTCGACTACGAGATCCCGGGCATTCCGGAGGCGATCCGCGCCGGAGGCCTCGTAAAGGTCCCCACCGCCGCGCTCTCCCGGGGCCTGGCGGGTGTGTCGGGGCGGACCCTGATCGTGAATCTGCCGGGCTCGACCGGCGGGGTACGCGACGGTCTCGCCGTGCTCGGCCGGCTGCTCGTCCATGCCGTGGACCAGATCCACGGCGGCGATCACGCCCGTACCTCCGGATGAACCCGGCCTGGCCCGTGATGCTGGTGGACGGCGATGTCACCCTCCGCCCCATAAGGCTGCGCGACCAGCGCGCGTGGCGTGAGGTGAACCGGCGCAACCGCGACTGGCTGCGCCCCTGGGAGGCGACGATTCCGCCGGCGGCCCCGGGCGGCCCGGTCGCCCAGCGCCCCACCTACCGGCAGATGGTCCGCCATCTGCGCGCCGAGGCCAACGCCGGCCGGATGCTGCCCTTCGTCATCGAGTACCGGGGGCGGCTCGTCGGCCAGCTGACGGTCGCGGGGATCACCTGGGGCTCGATGTGCTCGGGGCATGTCGGCTACTGGGTGGACCGTGAGGTCGCCGGCCGCGGCGTCATGCCGACCGCCGTCGCCCTCGCCGTCGATCACTGCTTCCGGATGGTCGGTCTGCACCGCGTCGAGATCTGTATCCGCCCGGAGAACGGGCCCAGCCGCCGGGTCGTCGAGAAACTCGGATTCCGCGAGGAGGGGCTGCGCCCCCGCTATCTCCACATCGACGGAGCGTGGCGGGACCATCTCGTCTTCGTGCTCACGGCCGAAGAGGTGCCGGACGGACTGCTCCGCCGCTGGCGCCGGGCGAGACCCGGAACAAGAAAATGAAATATGTGTTCGATATTGATCGGCATATAGCCATGAACTGATCTGAACAATCACAAAAAAAGTCCGGGATATCAGCCCGATCGTGCGACACACCGACTCAATTGGCGGATGCCCTCGCGCGAACCCCTCTACGGTGTGAACCGTGAGCAGCAGCGGCCTCATCTACGCAGTCATCGTCGGGGCCTGGGCCGCCTACTTGGTGCCGATGTGGCTCCGCAGGCAGGACGAGCTCAACGAGGCACGTCCGACGGAACGCTTCAGCACCGCCATCCGGCTGCTGTCCGGAAGGGCGGCCATGGAGCGCCGTTACGCCAAGGAGCTTCAGGGGCGCGTCACCGAGGAGGCGGGGTCCGACGTCGCACCGGACGCCGGCACGGAGTCGATGAGCTCCGTCGACGTCCGGTCCTTCGCCGCGCCCCCGGCCCGTACGGAAGCCCGGATGGACATCCGCGCCGACGTTCCGGCACCGGCCAGGCCCGCGTCCGCGCCGTCCCGTCGCGTGCCCCGTCCGGCCCCGGCCCCGGCCCCGGCCCGCCCCGAGCCCGAGCGGCGCGCGCGCCCGTCGGGCGCGGCGGCGCGCGCGGCGTCGAACGCCGCGGCGGAACGCGCCCGGCGCGCGCAGCGCTCGCAGGTCCTCGCGCGCCGGCGGCGTACCACCGTGGTCCTCTTCCTCGCCTTCACGCTCGGCGCGGTCGTCGCGGCGGTCGGCGGCCTCGGCCTCCTCTGGGCGCCGGCGGCCCCGGCTGTCCTCCTCAGCGTGTACATCGTGCATCTGCGCGCCCAGGAGCGACGGCGCTTCGCGTTCACCATGGACCGGCGCAGGGCCGAGGCCGCCGCCCAGCGCCTCCGCGAGAACCGCCCGCGCCGCCACCAGCCCGCTTCGGCCCCCGCCGGCGAGCCGGACGAGGAGCCCGAACCCTGCCCCGAGCCGGAGCCGGCCCCCACGGTCTCCCCCCAGGAGGCCGGCCGGCGCGCCCTGGTCGAGCAGACCGACCACGCGGAGTGGGTGGACCAGCAGCGCCAGCGCGGCCCGGCACGCGGCGACAGCTGGGAACCGGTCCCGGTCCCGCTGCCGACGTACGTCACCGCCCCGGTCGCCCCCCGCGCCACCAGCGGCGTCGAGGTCGGCGACCCGGAAACCTGGAGCGCGGCCCGCTCCTCCACGGCCGAGCCCACCGCCGAAGCCCCCCCACCCCAGCGCACCCCCCCACCCCGCCGCACCCGCGACCACGGCAGAACCCCCCTCTTCGACCAGTACGACGAAGGCGACCGCCCCCGCGCCGCCAACGAGTGACCAGCCCTAACGGATTTCCGAGCACGGCGGCGGGAGTGCTAAGGTTTCACTCGTTGCAAGGGCCTGTGGCGCAGACTGGTAGCGCACCTCGTTCGCATCGAGGGGGTCAGGGGTTCAAATCCCCTCAGGTCCACAACAAGCCGTTCACGAGTTAGCTCGTAAACGGATCACGAAATCCCGTCCGATCACTTTGATCGGGCGGGATTTCGTCGTTTCTGGGCTGGTCGGGAGGTCTGGGTGCGCAGGATGGCGCCCGGTGCTTACCTTCGGCAGCACGACGGCCGGGTTGCTGAGCGGGGGCAGTGGGCCGGTGGCGTCGAAGTCGGTGTCGGTGAGTTCGTCGGGGCCAGCCCGTTCGGTGAGCCAGTTCACGGAGCCCCCTTGCAGGTCAGGGCCGGGAGGTGAAGGCCGTGGGACCTACGGCATAAAGAAGAGCGGCATCGCACGAGCGCAAGGAGTGCCTCACCACGAGAAGCGATCCGGGCGGCAACCCGACAGAGCCGGCTCAACGGTTCCGTCGACCAACTCCCGTGCGACCAGGCGGCCCACGGCCGGGGCGAGCGTGACCGCCGAGTGCATCACCGCCAAGTAGAGGCCGGGGACCTCGGCGACCGGGCCGACGATCGGCTCACCGTCGGCCGGCATTGGGCGCACGCCGAGTCGAGTGCTGAGCAGCTCGACGCTCCCGGCGCCATGGAAAGTGGACCGGACGGCGGCAAGGGTCCGTTCGGGCGAGTCCGCGGCGGCGATCAGCCGGTCCGGGGCGACCTGCCGAAGATCGAAGTCCTCGGTGTTGACCACGGTGCGGACCAGACCGGCCGGGGCGCTGAGCCGGAACAGCGGCGACGGCGACGGTTCGACCGGGACGCGCACGCCGAGCGGTGCGCCCAGCGCGGCCGTGGCAACTCCGGCCGCCAGCACCACCGTCGCACCGGAGAGGGGGCCCGCTGTCGTCTCAACCCCGGCAATCCGGCCTGCTGTATCCCGGCGGACCGCGGTAACCGGCGTGTCCAGATTTACCCGGGCTCCATGGGTGCGAGCGCCCGCGACCAGCCGCTCGGTCACGCCCACCGAGTCAACAGCGCCGTCCCCCGGCGCCCAGACAGCCCACTCCGGAGGCTGCCGAAGGTTGGGTTCGAGCGTCGCCACGGTGGCCGCGTCCACGATCGTCTGCCCGGGCCCGGCGTCCGGCGCACTGTCCTCCCTGTTCCAGATCAGCGAGCCGGACCAGGTCACCGGGAGTCCCGGCAACTCGGCCCCGAGTCGGTGGTACTCCGCCGTTGTGGTGGCCCGCAGCCCGGCGGCCGGACCTTCACGCACGCCAGAAGCTCCGACCCAGGCGAACGAGTCCGCCGTCACGCCGGCGCCAGGCCGCCCGGCGTCGACCAACGTCACCGCGGCGCCCGCCCGGGCGGCGTGATAAGCCACCGATGCGCCGACAATGCCGGCGCCGACGACGACCAAGTCCCTACTCACCGATGAGCTCAACACGTTCACGACCCTAGCGTCCGCCCGCGCGGCCTGGTGGGCCGAGCCCGCTGACCGACCACTGCCCGTAAACGAGAGGCGGGATTTCGTCGTTTCCGGGGCTCGTTGGGAGGTCTGGGTGCGCAGCCCGGGCCGGACGGACCGAGGCGAAGGCTGTGGCGAGTAGTTCGAGCAGGGGAGCTGCGCGGGGGTGGGGGTCACGGCGCGGTGTGATCGCGTAGATGCCGCGGGTCGGGGGGTCCACAAGGCCGACCGTGGTGACATCGGCCCGCAGCGCGCACGTCAGCACTCCGGGGATCAACGCGATCGCGTGACCGGTAGCGACCAGGGCAAGCTTGCCGGGTAGATCGGCCGCGGTGAGGTCGATGCGGGCGCTGACTCCGGCGCGGGCGGCGTGCTGGTGCAGGAGCGCCGCAGAGCCGTCGTTGTCCTCGGCCCAGGTCTGGTCGGCCAGCGCCTGAATGCGCACCGGCCCGCGCCCGGCCTGCGGATGGCCGGCGGGCAGGACGACGACCATCTCGTCCAGTCCGAGGAACCGGCGTTCGACCCGCGGGTCGACCGCCAGCCCCGGCGGAGCGTCGGTGACGAAAGCGATGTCGAGATCGCCGGCGCTCACACGGCTGTGGAGTTGTGCGCTGAGACCGGGGAGCAGGCTCCACCTGATGGATCCGCCCTGTTTCAGCAGGCTCTGGACGGCCTCAGGGACGATCCCCGCGGCGAGAGACGGCGTCGCTCCGATGGCCAGGGGCCGATCACACACCCCGTCGTGAAATTCTCGTGCCGCGCGAACGGCGCGGTCGGCCTCGTTGAGCGTGGCCAGGGCATGGTGCCGGAATACCTCACCGGCCGGCGTCGGGCGCACACCACGCGCATGGCGCTCCACCAGAGAGACGCCGAGTTGCCGCTCCAGACCGGCGATCTGCCGGGAGACGGCCGACTGTGTGTGATTCAACTCGGCTGCCGCCGCCGACAGCGATCCGACCCGGCACACGGTCACGAAGGCCCGCCACACAGTCAAATCCATGGCGACAGTATGCCCGGACGGTATGCGAGTTCCGCAGAGACGGCTTGCGAGATCTGCGCTTGTCGCACCTGTCGAGGTGCACCACCATGGCGCGCATGACCACACCGCACACGATCGCCGTCCTCGGTCTGGGGCGCATGGGCGGCGCCATCGCGACACGACTGGCCGCCCAGGACTGGGACGTCGTCGGCTGGACCCGCTCAGGGCGCACATCAGGCACCGTCAAGATGACCGACGACCCGAACGAGGCCGTGGCGCGGGCCGACCTCGTACTCCTGGCACTGTTCGACGGCCCGGCCTGCCAGCAGGTCCTCGACGAGATTCGTGACTCACTGCGAACGGGCACGATCGTGCTCAACACCAGCACCATCGCCCCCGCGGAAGCGTCCAATCTGGCCCGGCAACTCGGCCCGTCCTACGTTCACGCGCCCGTGCTCGGCTCGGTGCCGGCCGCCGCCGCCGGTGCCTTGCGGATCCTCGCCGCCGCCGACCCGGACGCACTCGACCGAGTCCGACCGGTGCTGGAAACGCTGGGCACCGTCCGGCAGGTGGACGACGCCTCCACCGCCGCCGCGCTGAAGCTGATCGCCAACAACAGCCTCGCAGGCGCCGTCCTCGCGCTGCGTGACTCACTGCGGCAGGCCCACGCCCTCGGCCTGCCCCGTGCCCAGACGCTGGACGTCCTTGAACTCGGCCAGCTCGGCGGGCTCGTGGCCCGCAAGCGACCCTTCCTCCTCGGTGAGCCAACCGCTGCCACGGCCGAATTCACGATCGGTGCGCTGGACAAGGACATGGCTTTGCTGGCCGCCGCGTCGGACACCCCCTTGCGCAGCGCAACGGGTTTGGCCGACGCTCCTGCTGCCCTTGAGGCCGATATCGCCGTCGCTGCCACGGTCCCCGCCGTGGAGGACGCCGTGCTCGAACCGCTCCGCGCTTACATCCGCGGACACGCCACCGGCGACCCCGCCCACTTCCGCGACGCGTTCCTTCCCACCGCCCACATCGAAGGGATCCGGGACGGCGCATTCGTCTCCTGGCGCCTGGACGAGTACCGCACCCTCTTTAAGGGCCGGCCGGCACCGGACGAAGCGACCCGCACCCGCCGTATCGACGCCATAGATGTCCACGGCACCGTCGCGACCGCCACCATGACGCTCTCGCACGGCGCGGACATGTTCACTGACGTCTTCTTGCTGGTCCGCACCGACGACGGCTGGCGCATCGCCAACAAGGCCTATCACCGCCACTCCTGAGAGAGCGGGAAGCGATCCTTGCCCGGAATGGCTCACGAGATCCTGCTTGTGTGAAAGTCAGCCCGCCCGGCCGCCGGGAAGCCGCGGGGACCGCAGGCGTGGGGAGGCAGGCTCCTGCGGTCTCGCGACGTGTCGATCTCCAGTTACTCGGAACGTGCCGGCTCAGGGGCTGCCCGACTTACGTCAGACACTCGGGATGCCCCCCGCATCGGGACAGCCCATCGCGAGGGCTTGCCGCCGCGAGAGGTCCTGGAGGACCCGGATGTTCGCCTCTTTGGGGCTCTTCTCGCGCGGCCGGGGCCCATAGACGAGGCGCGCGTAGACGATCGGCCTTCCGACTCCCGGCACCTCACAGGCGAACCACAGCTCGGCACTGCCGGAGTCGCCGTATGCCCGCAGTCCGACCGGAAGGCGTGCCAGTGCGACTTCCTCGGGTTGAGGGAGCGGAAGCCTCTCGACCTCTTCGAACAACACGGTCATCTTCGACGGACTCTCGTCGGGATCGGCCACGTCCGGTTCGATCACGCAGTCGGTCTGCTCCCCGCCGCCGTCGAGGTCGGGATCGTGCAGGAGATCCTTCAGCATCTCCGCCGTTCCGTAGGAGCGATACTCGAATCGCTGCGTCTCCGAGACCTGCTCCAATGCCTGCGCGGCCTTGGGCGACAAGCCGCCGCACACCTCTGTCGCCGGCACCGTCTTCTTGATCGTCTCTTCCTTGTCGCCGCCGCCACATGCCGCGAGCGTCAGCCCGAGCACCAGCCCACCCGCGAGCACCGAGCCGCGGTGCCTTCGCGCTTGCCACCTCATCGTCATCCCTTCGGATTCGGGATGCCCCCCGCATCGGGACAGCCCATCGCGAGGGCATGCCGCCGCGAGAGGTCCTGGAGGACCCGGATGTTCGCTTCCTTGGTACTTCCCTCTCGTGGCCGGGAGCCGTAGACCAGCCTTGCGTGGACGATCGGCTTGCCGACACCCGCCACCTCGCACGCGAACCACAGGTCGGCACTCGCGTCTCCGCCCTCCGCGCGCAGGCCCACCGGAAGGTTCAGCAGGGCGACCCCCGGCGGCTGAGGCGCCGGGAGCGTCTCGATCTCCTCGTACAGCACGGTCATCTTCGACGGGCTCTCGTCGGGGTCGGCCACGTCCGGCTCGATCACGCAGTCGGTCTGCTCCCCACCGCCGTCGAGGTCGCGGTTGTGCAGGAGACCCTTCAGCTTGTCCGCCGTCTTGTACCAGCGGTCCTCGAACTGCTTCGTCTCCGAGATCCGCTCCAGCGCCTGCGCCGCTTTCGGCGACAGCCCCCCGCACACCTCCGTCGCCGGCTTTGTCTTCTTCTGCGCCGACTCCTGCTCCTCGCCGCCGCCCCCACACGCCACGAGTGTCAACACCATTGCCAGGCCACCCGGGACCTGCCACGCCATCCGCCTCATCGTCATCCCTTCGGGTCCGCAGTGACGCGCGTGATGGCGGCCGAGCCGTCGTTGTACTTGCCCTCTACGCCGCTGTGGGTCAGCCTCGCCCACTCTGTGCCCTCAAGGCCGTTGGCCGCGATGTACGCGTCCATCGGCGTCACCGCTCGGGCCGCTCCAAGCGTCGTGAAGGTCTTCAGGTCCATGTGCTCCTTCTGCGAGAAGTCCGGGCCGTTCTTCTCCATCTCGCGGTTGAGGTCGATGCCGAACTGCGTCATAGCGGCGCCGCCAACCGCACCCGCCACCTGGGGCACCGCGAACGCGGCCACGGCGGCGCCGCCGGCGGCGACCCCCGCGAAGGGAAGTGCCACGGCACCGACTCCCACGGCCACGGCGGCTCCGACGCCGAACTTCTTCCACTCGGTGGCCTCGGCGAGCTTTCGCTCCGCCTCCTTGGTGGCCTCTCCGTAGTGCGCATGGATGTCGTTCGCCCGTGCCTGGTCGAACATGCCCTGCATCTTGGCGTCGGTCGCGATGATCTGGGCGACCTCGCCATTCGGCTCGGGATGCGCCCGCAGAGCACTGGCCGTGTACTCCTGCTGCGCCATGGACAGAATCTTGTAACCGTCCTCGTCGCCGCCTGCCACAGCGAGGAACGAGGCCGCCGTCGTGTCCAGCAGCTCGATGTGCCCAGGCCCGTTGTGGCCGAAGGCGGAGTCCCGCAGTCCCTGACCCGTGACGGCGTTTCCGAAGTTCGACGACGCCCAGTTGAGATCGTCGATATAGCCCGCGCCCATCTTGGCCAGACTGTCCCCCATGCCCTTGTGGTCGTCCAGGAACTTGGGCTGGCCTCCCACGTACTTCATGACCTGCTCGGTGACGTTCGCCGTCGTATCGTCGCGACGCAACCCCAGTTCCGGCTGGTCGTACGGGACACCCAGAGTCGCCGCCTCGATGGCGTGTCCGAGCTCGTCGAAGTCATCGCTGCCCTTCGTGTTGTTGGGCATGTCGGGCCACTTGCGGTCCTCGAGCAGGTACTTGAGCTCCGGATCCATCGCCTTGAGATCCTTGCCCGAGGCATCCCAGTCCTTGGAACTGAAGAACTCCTTCGCCGCATCGGGGTTGTGGCCCAGGGCCTCCATGTACCCGGCCATGGGATCCAGGCCGTGGTCCGTCCCCGCCCCGAAGTTCAGGTACGTCTCGTAGCCGTCCGGCTGCCAGAGCTCCTTCGGGTCCGTTCCCTTGTGGGACTTCTCGAAGCCGATCAGGCCCTTGCCGTAGTCGCCGAGGAAGTCCTTCTCGTAGTCGCCGTTCCGCATGAGGCTGCTCATGACCTGGAAGCCGTACGGCCCCTTGGTCATGGTCCCCATGTTCATGTCGACCATCTCGACCCGCTTGCCGCCGAGCTCGATCATCTCCTTCTTCCAGCTCTCCATCGCGGGGCTGGTGGAGTGCGAGGCGGTGGCGAGGGTGTAGCCGAGGCTCTGCTGGATCTTCGCCGATTCCTTCGTCATGTCGTCCCCGTACTGCGTACGGTCGGCGATCCTGGTCCAGAACTCGAGCGTTTTCTTCGGTCCGAGACCGGTGGCGAACTGCTCGGCGAAGTACGGATCGCCCTCGTGCTTCGAGAGAGTGGTGTTGATCAGCTTGATCTCGTCCAGGGTGTACGGACGCTTGACCCCGGCCAGCTCGGTGAGGGCGTCACGGTCCTTGTCGGCCCGCTCCTTGCCCGCCTTCGCACCCTTGAGGCTGTCGTACGTGTTCGAGTCGAAGCCCTTGTTGTGCCCGTTGTAGTCCTGGCTCAGCGCCCAGTACAGGATGTCGTCGGCCTCCTCGGCCGCCGTGACCTGATTGCGGATGGTGGTCCGGTACGCCTGGATCGACTCCTGGTAGCCCTTGTTCAGGGACGCCAGATGCTCGGTCGGCGTGTCCGCCGGCGCGTCGAACCAGACCTCGCCGTCGGGCTTGATCGAGAGGTACTTGTCCTTCTCGATGTCGCTCCTGACCGTCTTCAGCTTCGACTGCGTGTGGGAGAAGACGTCGTACGCGTCGCTCAGCAGGCGGTGTACGTCCGCGGCCTCGTCCGTGGCGGCGCGGATCTGCTTGCCGACCAGCGAGACGTTGTCCATCGCCGCCTCTGCCGCCTCGCCCTTCCAGTCGGACTCGGCAAGGCCCTTCTCGACCGTGGTGTCGTACAGCTTGCCGACCTTGCCGAACTCCTCGGGGAGCTTCGCCCACTTCGCGACCGCCTCGGAGAGCGGCGCGAGGTCGGCGGCGATGAGAGTCTTGTAGTCAAGCATCGATTCGGGATCCCCTCGATCGCTCAGGCGAGATTTCGGTCGGAGCCGCTGCCGGCCTTGTCGCCGCCCCTGCTGTGCCGGTCCTTCTCGGTCCGCTCACGGGCGTCGAACTCGGCGGCGGATTCCCGGAGTCCTCCTGCCACGGCGTTCTGCAACAGCCCTTCCACGTACTTCATCTGCGCGTCCCAGCGCGTGGAAAAGGTCTTGAACGCGGGCGCCGAGTGGAAGCCCTTCAGACCGGCCCCGACCTCCCCGGTCTCCTTGCGGGCGGCGTTGTCGGTCTTGATGAAGTCCGTGCGAACGGTGTCCGCCTTGCCGGCCCTTCCGCGCAGCTCGGCCGAGTCCACGTGGAGGCGCTTCCCCGATCCGCCGCCGCCGTCGGCCGGGAGCTGGTTGAGCCGCATACGCGTCTCCTGCTGCTCCACCGCGGCGGACCGCACGGAGGCCCACTCCTCGTCGAACGTCACACATACCCCCATATGGACGGACTTCCCGCATTTGCCCCAGCAACTTGCCTCGTTCGAGGGGCCGTAATGATCGTAGCCGCAGGAGCCACCATTCGCCCGGCCAGGCCCGTCCCGGAGAATGGGCGCCGCTGCGGCGTCTTCACAACCCGTGTACGACGGCTTCACATTCGCAACGCTCCAGGAACGACGAAGAGCCCCACCCGGCGCCGCACCTGGTGTCCCGCCTTTTTGAGCTCGGCCACACCGACGAGGTGGAGTTCCAGGCTCGCAGCGGGGAGTGGTTCTGCGCGCGAGCTCGGGCACGGCGGCTTGCTGGGCAGGACCGGCGTGAAGAGGCCCGCGCAGCGCCTGGCCGTGCTGGAGGAGCGCGGGCCCGAACCGGTCGAGTCACTCTGGAACGGCGCGTTCGCCGAGGAGCCCCTGTTCTAACAGCGCATCGCCGGCATCCGGCGCGACTGCTGTTCGCCGTGGGCATCGATCACTACGCAGCGGTGGTGTTCCTCGGTGCCCAACACGGTCCAGATCCAGGACACGGCCCGTCGGCACCGCATCTCGGGCCGGGCCGACGGGTGCCATGGAGGTCAACGGGCCCGTTCTCGGCAGGCGGCCGCACGAAATCGGGAAACGATCAAGCACCATTGGTGCACACCGCGATGTCTGTCCTCAGGGCTAGCATCCCGCTCGTGAACCCCGAGAAGCTACTGCCCGCCGATGTGCCGGTCCCGCCCGGCCGGATGATTACGTCCGATGAAGGAGACGGAGATGTGCAGGCCCTGTGGCTGAGCGACGGGCCGGTCTCCGCGGAGCTGTGGGCACGGGTCCACGCCGAACACGCCGACTCCGGGCTGTGGCCCCTACTGCTTGACTCAAGGCAGCTTGGTGACGCCGAGTTCCGTCCCTTGGGGATCCGGTGAGATCTTTCCCGAGCGGATGTCTTCTCCGGACCTCCATGACCCGGCCGAGCTTCTTGCGAAGTGGTGGACGGAGTACACCGCAGTCGACGAGGACGACGACATGCTCTCGCCGGACGAGCGCCGGGCTGTTACTGCCCCTTTCGGGCAGGTGTGGCCAGGGCTCGCACCTGGTTGTGAGCCGGCGACGGATCCCGATCGGCTGGCCGCCGAGTACGCCGGGTACTTCGCCTCCGGTCGGCCGCTGTCGCGTCTGGGACTTGTCGTTGCTCGTTCGGGCGCCGACGCCCTTACCGCTGTGGGCTGGGACGGACCCGCCAACTATGGCAACGACATCGCCACCGTTTCCGCCGTCGTGAGCGACTGGGAACGGCGTTTCGGAGCGCGCGTCGTCGGGCTTGGTTCCGACACCCTCCATCTGAGCATCGCCGCGCCTCCGAAAAGCACGGAGGATGCCCTGCTCGTCGCCGCCGAGCATTTCGCGTTCTGCCCCGACAACATCTGGCAACGCGCACGCCCCTGCACCCTGGCCGCGTACGCCGATCGGCTCGTCGATATCCACTGCTGGGAGTTCTGGTGGGACTGATCTTCCGTGAGCCGCTGCTCCGTGCAGGGGGAGAGGGGGACAACGTCGATCGTGCCGGCCAGAGTGGTGGCTCTGGGCTGTTGGTGGCTCGGGGGCGACGCCGTTACGGCTGGGGGGTGGTGTATGCGCAGGGCATGGAGCGGACTCGGTTGTCGAAGTTGGAGGGGACCAGGACCGGGGGGCCTGGGGTGAGGTTGGGGGATCGGGTGAGGAGTTCGCGGAAGAGGGCCTTCATTTCCTGCTTGGCCAGGTAGGTGCCCAGGCAGTAGTGCGGGCCTCCGCCGCCGTAGCCGACGTGGGGGTTGGGGGTGCGGGTGATGTCGAAGGTGTCCGGGGCGGGGAAGACGGTCTCGTCGCGGTTGGCGGAGGCGTAGAAGAGCACGACCTTGTCGCCGCGGCGGAAGTCGTGGCCGTTCATACGGTGATCCTGGGTGAGGGTGCGGCGGAACTGGATGATCGGCGTCGAGTGGCGCACGATCTCCTCCATCGCGCCTTCCGAGAAGCGGTCGAAATCGTCGAGCAGCAGGGCGCGTTGGTCGGGGTGGCGGGTCAGTAGGTCCAGGCCGTGGGCGATGGCGTTACGGGTGGTCTCCACGCCGGCGACCATCAGCAGGGAGAAGAACGCGCCGAGTTGGCGTCCGGTCAGTGCCTGGCCGTCGATGTCGGCGCTGACCAGCGCCGAGATGAGATCGTCCGTGGGGTTCTTGCGGCGCTCGCGGCCGAGGTCCGCGACCATGCCCTGCATCGAGGCCAGGGCGCGCAGGCCCTTTCCCGGCATCCGGAGCCGGCTGCGGGCGACGCCGATGTCGCCCGAGGCGCGGTTCACCTGGGCGAGGATCGAGGGGCGCTCCCGCTCCGGGATGCCCATCAGATTGCAGATGACCTCGAAGGGCATGCGCGAGGCCACCGCGGTGACGAAGTCGTCCGGCCGCCGGGTGAGGACGTCGTCCACGATGCGGGCCGCCACCGCCTGGATGTCCGCCTCCGTGCGGCTCAGGATCCGTGGGGTGAAGGCGCGGGAGACGATACGGCGCAGCTGCGTGTGGTGCGGGGCGTCCACATTGACCAGGGAGTCCCCGAACAGGGCGCGCACCCAGCGGGCCGGCTCGGGTGTCGTGGCGCCCGGCGCGCTCGCGAACACCTGGGGGTTACGGCTCGCCTCCACCACATCGGCGTGTCTGACGAGCGCGTGGAATCCCCGCTCCGGCCGCCAACGGCTTCTGGGACGTTCGACGAAGTACTGGGGTTCGTCGAGTTGGCGGAGGACGGCGAATGCCTGTACGCGTGCGGAATGGGGAAGTTGCCAGAACGACGGGTCTCCGAGATCCGGCCTTTCCCGCTGTCCGCCCTGTGGCGCTGTCCGTTGAGCGAATGTCGCCATTTCGATTCCTCCCAGGGATGCGAGTGGTCAAGGAGTTTCCCATGGAACACGGATGGACAAGGCGCGACCGGCCAGCGCGCCCTGTGCCAAGTCTCGCACTGGGGAGCGAAATCGGGTGAGTGGCGGCCGGAAGTAGCCAACGGGCTAACCCAATCGGGTGATGCGAGCTCACGGAAATTGCCTGGCGGCCAGTACTGTGCCGAAGCATGACCTCTACCAAATCCGCGTCGGGCCGTGTTCAGTACGCCTCCCTGCTGGGCACCCTCTCGGTGATCGCCTGGACGAGTGAGCCGTCCACCGGAGAACGCACAGCGCCTTTTCTGCTGGCCTATTCGCTCGGTGACGGGCACGACGGTCCGGAGGCCGGTGAAAAGGCGATGCGTACGGTTCTCGGCGGGATCGGGCTGAATCCGGGCGGCGATCTGGTCGATGCCTCGCAGGCGCGCGGCATGCCGATCACGCTGCTGGTGGAGGCGGGGCGGGCCGTACTGACCATGCCGTATCTGAACGCGCAGTGCGCCGTCCCTCCGGAGTGGGAGCAGGACGCGCGGGAGAACGGGCAGGTCTATTTCCTGGTCGCCACCCGGCCGTGGGCCGAGGGAACGCCCGGAAAGCCGGTCAGCGAGGAGCAGTTGCGTGCCTTCGTCGGCGACGAGGAAATGCTCTCCGCCGCCGCACACTGCCTGCTGCCGGTACGCAGCCTGCGTGGCTGAGGGGGAGGGCGTCATGGCAACGGTATTGGCCGAGAAGGTATCCGCCGGCGAAAGCGCGGACGGCAAGAGCGGCGTATGGGGCGGCAGTCGGGCATTCGCGCTGTTGCTGGTGATGACGGGCGCGGCCGGAGTGCTGGCCGCGTGGGTCATCACCCTCGACAAGTTCAAGCTCCTGGAGGATCCGAATTTCATCCCGGGATGCAGCCTGAATCCGGTGGTCTCCTGCGGGAACATCATGAAGAGCGAGCAGGCGTCGGTTTTCGGCTTTCCGAATCCGATGCTGGGACTTGTGGCGTACGGGGGTGTGATCTGCGTCGGAATGGGGCTGCTGGCCGGGGCGCGTCACCGGCGCTGGTTCTGGCTCGGTCTGAACGCCGGCACGCTCTTCGGCGTCGGGTTCTGCACCTGGCTCCAGTATCAGTCGCTCTACAACATCAACTCGCTGTGCCTGTGGTGCTGCTTGGCCTGGGTCGCCACCATCGTGATGTTCTGCTACGTCACGGCCCACAACATCGAGCACCGGATCCTGCCCGCCCCCGCCGGCTTCCGGGCCGCGCTGGGTGAGTTCCACTGGGCTCCGCCGGTGCTGTGGATCGGCGTCATCGGGATGCTTGTCCTGACCCGCTGGTGGGACTTCTGGACCAGCTGACCGCGACCCCGGCCCCGACAGCCCCGATCCCGGCCGCCGCCCCTCCTCACGACCTGTCGCCAGGAGGGGCGATCATGACGACGCGGTCACGACCGGGCGGCGCCCTTCAAGGAAGAACGGGGCTACTTGCCGAGCGGAAGCCCGCCCAGCAGCTTCTTGCCCTGCTGCGCCTTGCTCACCCCGTCCGTGGTGGTCTTCACCGCGTTGAGGAGCGAGCCCTCCCGCTCGGTGTCCAGTGTGTTGGTGTTCAGCGGCTTGGCGTCGCGCAGACCCTGGCCGGCCACGGTGTCGAGGCCGCCGTTCAGGCTGGTGGGGGTCAGGGCGTCGGCGGCGAAGGCCGGGGTGGCGGCACCCAGCGCCATCATGGAACCGGCGACGACCGCGGCAACCTTCATGGGCTTCATTCTTGAATCCTTCTTTCAGCGTCTCTGTTGCGAGGCAACTCTCGCTTCGCACAGGCCTCTTGGAGGTTTCCTTTGCGTGGCCTCGACATCTGTAACGATTCCCGGGCGCGGCGGAAACTCCGTGCGGAGGGAATTCTGAGCGGGCCACCCGAATGAGGGCGGTGTCCGGGCAGCAGAAGAGCCGCCCTGCCCCCGAGGGTAAGAGCGGCTCTGCTCTGCGACGGCGTCCGCGTCGCCGTCAGCGAAGGCCGTCAGCGAATGCCGACACCGAACGCCGTCAGGCGTTGACGCAGGCGCCGCCGAAGGCCGGGTTGAGCAGGGCAACGGCGTTGACGGTGTTGCCGCAGACGTTCATCGGCGTGTGGACGGGGAGCTGGACGACATTGCCGGACATGACGCCCGGGGAGCCGACAGCCGCGCCGTGCGCGCCGCTGTCGGCGAAAGCGGCACCGGAGGCGCCGACGACAGCGGCGGCCGCCGCGGTGGAGAGAACAACAGCCTTCGCGATACGCGACATGGAGAAGGGCTCCTCGGTCGTAAGGGGCGACATAACTGACGGACGCGATTGCCCGACTCATGCATCAACGCCCGGGGCGCCGGTCGGTTGCGCACCCGAATGAGTGAAGCGCCCCGGCGCGCGGCCGGGCCCGCGGCGGGGGTACGGGCAGTGACCCTGTACAGGAATCGTTTTGTACGTTCAGTGCGTTTCAGCGCGTCTGACGTGATTTTCAGTCCGCGCTCTGTAAAGGTGCGTTCTTGTTTCGATCTTCGAGACGGAGAACACATATGCGGAATTCAGCGGTTCTTACCGTGGGGCGGGGCCTGCTGTGCGCCCTGGCCTCTCTCGTGCTGTCGGCGGCGGCTTTTCCCTCGTCGGCCGCTCCGCACGTCGATACCAAGCCGGGGGTGAAGGAAAAGTCACGTATCCCCTTCGCGCAGCGCTATCACGCGGTGCAGCGCGGCGGGATCGTACGGGCGGCCAATTCGGCCATCACCTGCCGCACCCCGAAGGGGGATTCCGCCTGCGCGTCCGCCCGCGCCGGCGCCGGTGCGTCCAACAATGAATTCAACATGTTCTACACGGACGTCGACAAGGACCCGAACACCTACAACTCGACGAGGGCCGAGCTCCGCGTGCCGGCCGGCGCCCGGGTGAGCTACGCGCGGCTCTACTGGGGCGGGAACCTCCGGGTCGGGGAGCAGAAACCGCCGCGGGACAACGGCCGTGTCCTCCTCGCCGAGCCTCGCGGGAAGTACCGGGAAGTCCTGGCGGACACGGTGATCGGGCACCGTACGGCGTCCGGCGCGGATGCCTTCCAGGCGTCGGCGAATGTGACACGCCTCGTCCGCGCGAGCGGCTCGGGGATGTACACGGTGGCGCAGATCAATGTCGCGATGGGGCGGTCCGCGGCGGGCGCCTGGGGCGGCTGGACGCTCGTCGTCGCGTACGAGAAAAAGGGCGCCCCGCTGCGTCATCTCTCGGTCTGGGACGGATTCGACATGCTCGACAAGAACCGGCAGACCGTCGGAATCGATTTCGGGTCCATGCGCATGCCCGCGCGAGCCGCCGGGCGTCTGGGGGTCGTCGCGTATGACGGGGACCGGGGAATCGCCGGAGAGTCGCTCACCGTGAAAACCAACCGGGGCAATGGGATGGCGCTCGGCAATAAGGGCAATCCGGCCGGTGACGTGTTGAATTCCAGCATCACGGATTCCGGAATTACTCCTATTAAACGACAGCCTGCTTATTCGAACACGCTGGGCTATGACTCAGATGTGTTCGATCTGCGGGGTGTGCTGGCCTCCGGCGGCGATCGGCTGAGCGTTCGATTCAACACCAAGCGTGACCCCGTCTGGCTCGGTGCGTTTTTCGTAGAGGCAGAAGTACGGAACTGATGATCCGCTGAGATCCACCGTGATCCACCGCGATCCGCTGAGATCCGTGTGCCTCGGGCCCCGCTCGAGAGATCGCTCTCCAGAGATCGCTTTCCTGTTGTCCACGAGTGGAAAGAGTTGCGCGTGCAGCCACAACGGCCCCGGCCCGGCGCCGGCTTCACGGCGCTCCACCTCGTCCAGCCGGTCGATGGCGGAGTGGCCCGGGTGGTGCTGGATCTGGTCGGGGCACAGGTGGGCGCCGGAGTACGGGTCGCCGTCGCCTGCCCCGAGGAGGGACCGCTCGCCGGGGCGGCGGCCGGGCGCGGGGCCGAGGTCCACGCGTGGCGGGCGACGCGCGGCCCAGGACCCGGTCTGCTCCATGAGATCCGGCGGGCCGCCCGGCTGGTCGAGCTGATCGGCCCGGATCTGGTCCACGCCCACAGCGCTAAGGCCGGTCTCGCCGGCCGGCTGGCCGTCCGGGGCCGGGTGCCGACCGTCTTCCAGCCGCACGCCTGGTCGTTCGAGGCGGTCGGCGGAGTGACCGGCCGGCTGGCCAGGCAGTGGGAGCGGCGGGCGATCCGCTGGACCGACCGCGTCGTCTGCGTCAGCGACGCGGAGCGGCGCACCGGGGAGCGGGCCGGGATCGACGCCTCCTGGTCCGTCGTCCACAACGGAGTGGACGTCAGCCGGTTCGCGCCGGCGTACCCCATGTCCGCCGACGCCGCCGCCGCGCGTGCCTCTCTTCCGCTGCTGGCGGCGCTGCCGGCGGCCGCCCCCGTCGTGGTCTGCGTCGGCCGGCTGTGCAGGCAGAAGGGCCAGGACATCCTGCTGCGCGCCTGGTCGCCGGTCGTCCGGCAGCTGCCGCAGGCGCGGCTGGTGCTCGTCGGCGACGGTCCCGACGCCGCCGCGCTGCGCGCCCAGGCCCCGCCCTCGGTGCTCTTCGCCGGAGCCGTACCGGACACCGCGCCCTGGTACCGGGCGGCCGATCTCGTCGTCCTGCCGTCCCGCTGGGAGGGCATGGCGGTGGCCCCGCTGGAGGCCATGGCCAGTGGGAAGGCCGTCGTCCTCAGCGATGTGGACGGCGCGCGGGAGAGCCTGCCGCCCGGCCGCGCTTCCCGCTGTCTCACCCCTCCCGAGGACCCGTCCGCGCTGGCGGCCGCCGTGAGCGCGCTGCTCCGCGACGGGCCGCTGCGCGAGGCTATCGGCCGTCAGGGCCGTCATCACGTACTCAGTACCCACGACGTGCGCAGGACCGCGCGGGCCATCGCGGACGTGTACCGCGAAGTCGCCGTCGTGCCGCGCCCCGAACGCAGGGAGCCGATTCCCCAGTGAGCACGGAAAGCACCAGCGTGCCCCCGCCGTCCGGGCGCGCGCGGACAGCGGAACAGCGCGTGCGGCGCGTCTCGATCGCCCCACCCCGGCGCACCTCCGACCGCGTCGCCCCGCAGCCGCGCCGTACGCCGGGTGCCCCGCCGCGCTTCGGCCTGCCGTTGATCGCGGCGGACTGGCTCGCGGCCCTGCTGTCCGCCGCCGTCCTGAACTACGGGCGGCTCGGCGCGGTCCTGGCCGTCCAGCTCATCGCCTGCGTGACCGTACTGAACGCGTGCGCGGGGCTCTACCGCCCCGGCGTCACCCTGTCCTTCCTGGACCGGGCCCCCGCGCTGGCCGCGCGGATCGCGGTGTCGTGGTGCGCGGCCGCGGCCGTCCTCGCCGCGCTCTTCCCCGAACACGGCCTGGGCTTCGCGGCCCTGCTCGGCGGCGGCGCCGTACAGCTCGCCGTCGCGTGCTGCTGCCGCTCGCTCGTCCATGCCCGCAGGCGCGCGGTGACGCGCGAGCAGCCGCGGTCCGCCCTTGTCGTCGGTACGGGCACGGCGGCGCGTCGGATGACCGCGCTGCTCGCCCAGCATCCCGAGTACGGCCTGCGGCCCGTCGGGATCGCCGCCCCCGCCGCCCAGGGCGAGGACACGCGCGGCAGCGGCAGGGAAGCGCACAGCGGCAGAGATGCCAGAGACGGCAGAGGCACAAGGGACGGCAGAGACAGCAGAGACTCCAGAAACAGCAGAGACACCAGGGACGGCAGAGACGCCCGAGACGGCAGCGGCAGCCGGGACGGCAGTGGCCCGAACGTCACCAGCGGCACAAGCGGTACGAATGCCCCTGCCCTGCCGGTGCTGACCTCGACCGAGGAGATCCACCGCGCCGTCATCCAGAACGGCGTCCGGGAAGCCGTGTTCATCGACTCCGGCGACGGCGCGGACCGGTCGGCCTCGCTCGTCGCGCTGTTCCACGAGTACGGCTGCGCCACCTGGTTCGTCGGCGCCGGCCCCTGGGACACCCCCGCCGCGCCCGGCGCCATGCCGCAGCACCTCTGGGGATTCCCCTGCCGCCGCCTGGAGCCGCCGCCCCCGCGCCGCCACGACTCGGTCGCCAAACGCCTGCTGGACGTGGCCGTCGCGGCCCCGGTGCTGCTCGCCATCTCCCCGGTCCTGCTGACCTGCGCCCTCGCCGTGCGGCTCTGTGACGGCCCCGATGTGCTGTTCCACCAGGAACGCGTCGGCCAGAACGGCCGCCCCTTCACCCTGCTCAAGTTCCGCACCCTGCGCCCGGTCGACGAGCACGAGGCCGCCACCCGCTGGAACATCGCCAACGACCTCCGGATGAGCGCCGTGGGCAACTTCCTGCGCCGTACGTCGATGGACGAGCTGCCGCAGCTGTGGAACGTACTGCGCGGCGACATGAGCCTGGTCGGCCCCCGGCCGGAACGGCCCTTCTTCGTCGCCAACTTCAGCAAGACCCTCCCCGGCTACGCCGCCCGGCACCGGATGCCCGTCGGCATCACCGGTCTCGCGCAGGTCCACGGGCTGCGCGGAGACACCTCCATCGAGGATCGGTCCCGTTTCGACAATCACTACATCGACCATTGGTCGTTGTGGCAGGACGTGTGCATTCTTCTGCGGACCGCCGCCTCCCTCGTCCGTCCGGCCGGCAGCTGATGGCCGCCGGCACCACGGGCCTCCCGTATCTGACGTCCCGTCACCCATATCCGTCCGACGGCCGGCCCGCCGGCCGGTGGCGGGCCGTGCTGCGCCGCTCGGCGCCCCTGCTGCCCGCCGTGGCGGTGATCGCGCTGCTCGCCGTACCGTCGGTCTCGGCCGCCGACGCCTCCGGCGGTTCCGGGAACGCCGCGGACGTGGCCTCGGCGCTGCTCGTCCTGTACTGCCTCGTACGCGTCCTGCGGGAGCGGGCCCGCCCGTTGACCCGAACCGCCGTGCTGGTCCTCGGCCTTCCGGTGCTGGGCGTGACCGTCGCGGCGATCACCTCCCACGACCCGGCGTCCAGCCTGCCCGGGGTGGCGCGCTATCTGCAGATCTTCGTACTGGTGCCGGCCGCGCTGCTGCTGCTCGTCCGCGACCGCGCGGACTTCCGGCTCGTCGCCGGGTCCGTGGTGGCCCTCGCGCTGGCGCAGGGCTCGGTCGGGGTCGTGCAGTATCTGACCGGCACCGGCGCCTCGTACATGGGCGAGGACATCCGCGCGGTCGGTACGTTCGGCCCCACCGATGTGATGGGCATGGCCACCGTCGTCTCGTACGGACTGGTCATCGCCGTCGGCTTCGCGCTCGCCGACGAGTGGAACGCGCCCCGCGGACAGCGCGCCGTCGCCCTCGTCTGCGCGGGACTGCTCTGCGTCCCGCTCGCGCTGTCTTTCAGCCGCGGCGCCTGGATCGCCACTGCGGTGGCGCTCGTCCTTCAGCTGGCGCTCTCCGGAGTGCGCAGGGCCGCCGGGATCATGCTCGCCGCCGGCGCGCTCGGCGTCGTGCTCGTCGGCGGTCTCGGGGTCGGCTCGCACATGATCACCGAGCGCCTCGACAGCATCACCCGGGTCGCCGACGCGCCCGACCAGTCCGTCACCGACCGGTACACGATGTGGGCCGCGGCCACCGACATGTGGCGCGAACAACCGGTCACCGGCGTGGGGCTGAAGGGCTTCCCCGCCCACCGCGACAGCCACGCCTCGCTGGCGCTCTCCTCCGGCAGCGACACCGAGGGGGCCGGAAGGATCTTCCAGCGCCAGCCCCTGCTGTCGCCCCACAACATGTACCTGCTCGTCCTCAGTGAGCAGGGACTGCTGGGGCTCGTCGCGCTGGCGAGCAGTTGGGCCGCGCTGCTCGTGTGCGCGCTGCGCCGGCTGCCCGGCGCGCGCCGCTCCCGCAGAGGCAGCGACTGCGCCCTCGCCGCCGCGGGGCTGCTGATCTGGCAGCTGGTGGACTTCACGTACGCGGACATCGGCGGGCCCTCGACCGTGCTGACGGCCGTAGTGCTCGGCCTCGCGGCCTGGTGGGCGCTGGACCGGCGGGCGAACGGCGGGGCTGCCCCGGCGTGACCGACACGAGGAAATCCCTTTCCGCGGTGCCCGCGCCGTCCCCCGCGGTGCCCCCGCCCTCTCGCGCCGTACCGCCGCCGGGCCCCGCCGTACCCGCACCGGGCCCCGCCGTACCGCCGCCGTCCGTACCGCCGGGAGCGCAGGCAGCGGCCGAAGGCGGTACGGGCGGCGGCCCCGGCTCGCTCTCCTCCGCCTCCTCCTCCAGCTCCTCCGGCCGGTTCCTGGCGCGCGCCGCGTTCCTCACCGCCCTGCTGACCGCCGTCGGCGCGCTGCTCGGTCTCCTCCGCGACCAGACCATCGCGCATCTCTACGGCGCGGGCCCCGACACCGACGCCTTCCTGGTCGCCTGGACCCTGCCCGAGATGGCCGCCACGCTCCTCATCGAGGACGCCATGGCGCTGATCCTCGTACCGGCGTTCAGCCTGGCGCTGGCCCGCCGG
Organism: Streptomyces sp. NPDC058198; assembly: GCF_042882605.1. Lineage (NCBI taxonomy): Bacteria > Bacillati > Actinomycetota > Actinomycetes > Kitasatosporales > Streptomycetaceae > Streptomyces > Streptomyces sp. NPDC058198. The sequence continues at coordinate 234,414 of NZ_JBHVVP010000004.1, read as the reverse complement.
GCCACCCAGCCCTCGCCGGACCCCGTACGGCTCCTGATGCGGACCACGCTGCCGAGGCTGTTCCTCGGTCTCAGCGCGGGCGCGGCCCTGCTGATCGCCGCCGCGCCCTGGGTGGTGGCCGCGCTGGCCCCCGGCCTGGCAGACCCGCGGCTGGCGGTCGACTGCACCCGGCTGACCGCCACCAGCGCCTTCACCTTCGGCATGGCCGGGTACTTCAGCGCCGCGCTACGGGCGCACGGCAGCTTCGTGGCGCCCGCGATGATCTACGCCGCCTACAACGCCGGCATCATCGCGACGATGCTCGCCCTCCGGGACCGCTGGGGGGTACGGGCCGCCGCCATCGGCGTCGCCCTCGGCGGGGTGCTGATGATGCTCGTTCAGGTCCCCACCCTGTGGCGCAGGCTGAAGGAGCGCCGGCCGGTGACCGGCCAGGAGCCGCAGGCGGCCGGCGGCGGGCCGCCCGTCGCCCTCGGACTGATCGCCCCCGTCATCGTGTTCGCCCTCACCCGGCAGTCGCAGGTCCTCATCGAACGGTTCCTGGCCGCGCCGCTGCCCGCCGGCGCCATCTCGCATCTGAACTACGCGCAGAAGGTCGCGCAGATCCCGATGACGCTCTCCCTGATGCTGTGCACCGTCACCTTCCCGGTCGTCGCCCGCGCCATGGCGGCGGGGGAGACCGACCGGGCGCGGCGGCGGGTCGAGCACGATCTCGCGCTGGCCGCCGTCATCGTGCTGTCGGGGGCCGCCACGGTCGTCGCCTGCGCGCCGCAGATCATCGAAGTGCTCTTCCAGCGCGGTGCGTTCGACCGGGGGGACACGGCGGCGACCGCCTCCGTCATCCGGGTCTACGCGCTCGGCCTGCTCGGCCACACCCTGGTCGGGGCGCTCGTACGCTGCTACTTCTCCGCCGCGCGCCCACTGTGGTTCCCGGCGCTCGCCATGATCGTCGGGCTCGCGCTGACCACCGGCGCGGGCGCCCTGCTGGTGAAGGTCTGGGGCGTGCTCGGCATCGCCGCCGCCAACGCGCTCGGCATCACCGTCACCGCCGCCCTGATGCTGGGCGCCGTCGGCCGCCACAGCGTGCCCGTGCGGCTCCGTCATGTCTGCGGCGGCCTGGTCAAACTCAGCGCCGGCGCCGCCGCGGCCACCGGCTCCGGCTGGCTCTGCGGAGCCCTCATCCCCTCACCCGTCGTCGGCGCCGCGGTGGCCTGCGTCGTGGTCGCCGCGGTGTTCCTCGTCATCGCCCGCGCCCTGCGGGTTCCCGAGATCGACATCCTCTTCCGCCCCCTCACACGAAAGCTCGCGCATGCCCGCTGACACGGTGTCCGCAAGCCCCCCCTCCGCATCGCGGGGGCCGCGGCGCACGTCCTCCGGCCCCCTGTGGGCCGTCATGTACCACTCGGTCGCCGACTGCTCCGACGACCCCTATCAGGTGACCGTCTCACCGGGCCGGCTCGACCGGCAGCTGCGCTGGCTGCGCCGCCGGGGGCTGACCGGCGTCGGCATGGAGCGGCTGCTGCGCGCCCGCGCCGAAGGACGCGGCGCCGGCCTCGTCGGGCTCACCTTCGACGACGGGTACGCCGACTTCCTCGACGAGGCCGTGCCGCTGCTGTGCCGGTACGAGTTCAGCGCCACCGTCTTCGTCCTGCCGGGCCTCCTCGGCGGTACGAACGAATGGGACCGGCTCGGCCCGCGCAAACCGCTCCTCACCGAGGACGGCATCCGGCGGGCCGCCGCGGCCGGCATGGAGATCGGCTCCCACGGCCTGCGCCACACCGATCTCATCGGGGCCGCCGCCGGACTGCTCGCCGGCGAGACCGGACGCAGCCGGGAACTCCTGCGCGCCATCACCGGCGCCGAGGTGACCGGCTTCTGCTATCCGTACGGCACGGTCGACGCACGCGCCATGGAGGCCGTACGCGCCGCGGGCTACACGTACGCCTGCGCCATCAGCCCCGGGCCGCTCACCGGCATGCTCGCCCTGCCCCGCGTCCATGTCGGGGAGCGGGACACCAGCCTGCGGCTGCACATCAAACGGCGGCTGCACCGCTGGCGCCGCGAGCCCGTCCCGGCCGGCGCGTATCCCGGGGTGCCGGAGCCACGCGCGGAGAGGACCACTCCGTGAAGGTGCTGCACATCATCACCGGGCTCGGCATCGGCGGGGCCGAACAGCAACTGCGGCTGCTGCTGCGGGAGCTGCCGACCGACAGCGCCGTCATCACCCTGACCAACCCCGGGGCGGTCGCCGAAGGCATCGTCGCCGACGGAGTGCCCGTCACGGATCTCGACATGGCGGGGAACCGGGACTTCGGCGCGCTGCCCCGGCTGGCCACGCTGGTGCGGCAGGGACAGTACGACCTGGTGCACACGCACCTCTACCGCGCCTGTCTGTACGGGCGGTTCGCGGCCCGGCTGGCCGGCGTACGGACCATCGTCGCGACCGAGCACTCCCTCGGAGCCGTACAGATCGAGGGGCGGCCGCTGAGCACCGGCGTCCGCGCCCTGTATCTCGCCGGGGAGCGCCTGGGCACCGCGACGGTCGCCGTCTCCGCCACTGTTGCGCGGCGGCTGGAGCGCTGGGGGGTGCGCCGCGACCGTATCCATGTCGTACCCAACGGCATCGAGGTCGGGCGCTTCGCGTTCGACGAAACCGCCCGCCGCGCCGCACGCGGCCGGCTCGGACTGCCGCGGAACGCCTTTGTGGTGGGCGCCGTCGGACGGCTCGCCGCCGGCAAGCGCTTCGACACGCTCGTCCGGGCCGTCGCCGATCTGCCCGGCGCGCACCTCCTCCTCATCGGTGACGGCCCCGAGCAGGGCCGGCTGCGGCGGCTGGCCGAGAAGCGGGGAGCGGCCGGCCGGATCCTCTTCCATGGCGCGTGCCAGGACCCGCCGCCGCTCCCGCGCGCATCCGGCGTGACGTCCGGATCATCCGATGAGCCATCAGGCGGGCGGCCGGGCGGGTCCTCCGGCGGGACCGATCTGCCCGCGCTGCTCGCGGCCATGGACGTCTTCGTGTCGACCTCTCCCGACGAGGCCTTCGGGCTCGCCGTCGTCGAAGCTCTCGCGGCCGGGCTCCCGGTGCTCCATGTCACCTGCCCCGCCCTACAGGACCTGCCCGCCGAGGCCGCGCCCGGAGCGCGGCGGATCAGCGGCTCCGTACCCGAACTGACCGCCGAGCTGCGGCAGTTCCAGGACATGTCCCTCCGGGCGTTCCAGGAGACCGGGCCGCGCCGGCTGCCGGTGCCCGCCGCCGCGCGCCATTACGACATCTCCCACAGTGCCGAACAGCTGATGGCCGTCTACGAGAAAGCCGTCCACGGCCCGGCCCCCACCCGAGAAGCGAGTTGAACATGACCCAGCATGCGAATCCTTCGTGGCGTCAGGCCGCGCCGGTCACACCGGCGCCGTCCCTGCTGCGGAAGGTGGCCTTCCGGTCGATCCTTCCCGTGGCCGTCCTGGTCGGCGCGCTGGCCGGCGGTGCGTACGGGACGGTCCGCGTCCCGCAGTACACGGCCACCAGCTATGTCGTCGTCGTACCGGCGGAGGGGGCCGACCCGGCCGCCGCGCTGGGATTCGCGACGGCGTACGGCCGGGTCGCCTCCCAGGTCGCGCTGGTCGCCGACGCGCAGGTCCAGGCCGGGGTCTCGGCGCGGATCCTCAAGAAGAACGTGCAGACGGCCACCTCGCCGGACGCCCCGATGATCTCCGTGAAGGCGACCGCCTCGCGCGCGTCGACCGCGGCGCACATGGCGGACGCCGTCGCAGAGTCGCTGATCGCCAATGGCACGAACATGCAGAGCACCACGAACGTACGGGTGCTCCAGTTCTCGCGGGCGGTCAGGCCGACGAGCCCGTCCTCGCCCTCGATGCCGCTCGCGGCCCTGGTCGGCGGCTGTGCGGGCGGGCTGCTCGGCGGGCTCGGCATGCTGGTCCGTCCGAGGCGGCGGCCCCAGCAGGTCCACGTATCCGTGCCCGGCCCGGCGACGGCCTCCCAACCACACTCGGAAACGGTGTGAGGGCCGCCGGATCGGGACCACGGAGATCCGCGGTCCCCTTCGCTCCCCTCTCGACCTCCCCTTCCGCCCCCCTCGCCGCGTCGGTGTCCGGCTCCGTGTTCACCACGGAGCTGTGCCGGGACGCCGGCCGCTTCGCCGAACTCGCCCCCGCGTGGGACGCGCTGTACCGCCGCTCCCGAACGGCCACGCCCTTCCAGAGCCACAGCTGGCTGCACTCCTGGTGGCTGTCGTACGGCAGGCCCGGCCGGCTGCGGGTCGTGCTCGTACGCCGGGGCGAGGACCTGGTCGCGGCGGCCGCGCTGATGCTGGTGCACCGCCCCTTCCCCGTCTTCGTGCAGCTCGGCGGCAGCATCTCCGACTTCTCCGACGTCCTGCTCGACGACGGCTGCGCCGAGGCCGCGGCCGCCGCGCTGGCGAAGGCCCTCGCGCGAGCGGCCCGTACCGCCGTGATCGACCTGCGGGAAGTACGGCCCGGAGCCGCGGCGGAACGCGTCCACGCCTGCTGGGCGGGGCCGCGCCGGCGGTTGGCGGACTCGCCCTGCCTCGAACTGCCCGCCGTCCCCATGGACGAACTGCTGGGGCGGCTCCCCTCCGCGCGCGCCCAGCGCGCCCGCGCGAAGCTGCGCAAGCTGGACTCGATCGGCATCGACGAGCGGGTGGTGCCGGAGGACGAGATCCCGGCAGCGGTCGAACGGCTGCTGGAGCTGCACCGGCTCCAGTGGCAGGGCCGTGGGGTGACCCCCGAGCATCTCAGCGCGCGTTTCTCGGAGCATCTGACCCGGTCGGTGCGGTCCATGGTCGTGTGCGGCGACGCGATGGTGACCGAATTCCGGCTGGCCGGGAAGGTGGTGGCCGCGGATCTCACCCTGATGTCCAGCCAGCTGGCGGGCGGTTATCTGTACGGCGCCGACCCGATGCTGCGCGCCAGGAAGGTGGATGTGGCCACGATGCTGCTGCGGAGCGGTGCGCAGCAGATCAGCACGAGCGGCCGCGCCACGCTGAGCATGCTGCGTGGCAATGAGCCGTACAAGCACCACTGGCGCCCGGAGACCGTCTGCAATCAGCGGTTTCTGCTGGCCAGGCCCTATCTGGCGCCGTCGTTGCAGCTGCTCGTCGCGCGGGCGGCGGGCCGCGGCCGGGCGGCGGCGCTCGTCAAGCGGCTCCGGCGGAAGGGAGACGGGGGCGGCGACAAGGGCTGACCTTGCCGCCGCCCCCGCGCGGGGTCTGAGGCGTCGGCGTTCCCGTCAGTTCACGGGGACGCGGAGGGCGTGGGGGCCGCGGGCGCCGTCGACGCGGCCCCCGGGAGCCGTCCGTACAGCGTGGAGTGGAACACCTTCGACGACTCCGGATTATCGGTGCACTGCCATACGCCGTGCGGGCAGTAATCGCTGATGGTGTTGTAGAGCGGTTTGTGTGTGTCGATCCATTGCAGCATCCGGCGCATATATTCGGCATTATCGCCGTTGCGGAAGAGGCCCCACTCGGGATAAGAGATAGCCTTTCCGTGTGCGGCTGCGAAGTCCACGTGTTCTTGGAGCCCGTAGGGCTGATTCACCTGTTCGTCAAAATTCTCTCCCGGCGGCTGGTCATAGGAATCCATGCCGATGATGTCCACGACGTCGTCGCCGGGATAGCACTCGGTCCAGGGGATGGCGTCCCTTCCGCGGCTCGGAGCGAAGTCGAAACGGAACTTCTGCCCGGGCACGGCACGCATGGTGGTGACAATGCGGTTCCAGTACTGCTTCCACGCCGTGGGGTCGGGCCCGCAGCGATGCGTGTACGTGGTTCCGTTCATCTCCCAGCCGAGCACGACCACCGTGTCGGGCACACCGAGGCGTACGAGCCGCTCCGCCAGGGCCTTGAAGTGGCTGTCGTATTCCCCTCGCGCGCCCTCGCGCAGTTCCCAGCGTACGAGAAAGTCCGGGAGGTGCGCCTCATTGTCTTCGAGCATGGGGACGTTGAGGACGAACATCCGGTCGTCCCGCGCCTTTCGCCACTCGGCCCAGTCCTTCAGGAAGTCCGGGGTGCCCTCGATGTTGGGCCAGACATCCCCGGGGAGATAGGTGTGCCCCACCCGCAACTCCGTACCGCCGAGCCATTTCTCCATTTCGGCGATGCGCCGCACGCCGTCCGGGCCATAACCGAGATAGGCGCCCATCGCGGGTTCCGGCGCCTGAGGGGTTTTGGCCGTGCGGTTCGGGTCTGGTGTGTGTTGTGGATCCGGCGCGTGATGCGGATCGGACAGCGCCGCACCTGAAGCAAGGAGGCCGGCCGCGACCACGCTCAGGCAGGTGGTCGTCAGCCGTCGACGTCGATGAGACATGTCCGCTCCTCATGAGTTGGACCCTTTTCCGTGGCCGCGATCAATGATCGTCGTGATCACGCTGATCCAAAAGTATTTCTAATACGCCGACCGGGAGTCCGGCCTGACGTCCCAGTAGTCCGTCCGTGCATTTCATCCCCCGCATGGGTTACCGAAAGGAAGGGCACCCTCGTGCCGAGCTTCGACACCCGCGTTCCCGCCGTACTCGTGCGGCTCGACCGGAACCCGTTCCACCACGGCACGCTGGGCGCCGTCAGATCCCTCGGCCGGGCGGGGATCGAGGTACACGCGGTGATCGAGGCGACGCGCAGCCCCGTGGGGCGCTCCCGCTATCTGCGCGGGGCTCATCTACGGCCGGGCCTGGGCACGGATCTGTCGGACGTTCAGCGGCTGCTGCTCGGTATCTCGGACCGGCTCGCCACCCCGGCCGTGCTCATCGCCATGGACGATCTGAGCGCGATCACCGTGGGGCGGCTCCAGCAGCGGCTGGCCGGCCGCTATCTGCTGCCTGAACAGCCGTCAGGGCTGCCGGAGCGGGTCGCGGACAAGGCCGAACTGGTCGCGATCTGCGGGGCGCTCGGCATCCCCCATCCGAGGACGGTGATCCCCGGCGGCGCGGAGGAGGCCGCAGCGGCCGCCCGGTCGCTCGGGCTGCCCGTGGTGGCGAAGTGGAGCCGGCCGTGGCTCCTGCCCGAGGGGGCCGGGCTGCGCAGCACCCTCGTCGTCCGCTCCCCGCAGGAGGCCCGTGAGCTGTACGGGCGCAGCGCCGAGGCCGGCAGCCGGCTGCTGCTCCAGGAGTTCCTGCCGCCCGGCCGTGACCTCGACTGGTTCTTCCACGGCTACAGCGGCAGCGGCGGTGAGTGCCTGGTCGGGGCGGCCGGGCGCAAGGAGCGGTCCTGGCCGGTGGGGGCCGGGCTGACCGCGGTGGGCAGATGGCTGCCGAACCCGGCCGTCGAGCGGACGGCGCGTCAACTGGTCTCGGCGCTCGGCTACCGCGGCATCCTCGATCTGGACTTCCGGCTGGACAGCGCCACCGGCGCCTACCATCTGCTCGACTTCAACCCCCGGCCCGGCGCGCAGTTCCGGCTCTTCACCGACCGGTCGGGCACCGATGTCGTCCGCGCGCTGCATCTGGATCTCACCGGGCGTACCGTCCCCGCGCCGGACGCCGCGCACGGCCGGACCTTCGTGGTCGAGAACTACGCGCTGCTGTCCTTCCTGTCCACGCTGTCGTCCTTCCGGTGCCGGGGCGGCGGGGCGGGCCGCGACATCGGGGCGGTCCCGGCCGACGGGGTGCGGGCCCGGTCCGGGGAGGCCGCGTGGTTCGCCCTGGACGATCCGCTGCCCGCGTACGCCATGGCCGTCGCCTGGATCCCGCACGCGGCCCACCGGGGGTGGCGCCGGCTCAGACATGCGCTGCCCGCCCCGCGTACGGCCGAGCCCGGACGGTCGCGCGCCTCTCCGGTACGGCGGCGGTGGGGCGGCCTGGACCGCGCCGCCATGTTGCCCCCGTATCGAGCCGATTCCGTCGACCCGTCGATTCCTTCGACCCCGTAGATCCCGTAGATCCCGACACAGAGAGCGGACAGGACACACGATGTACGACCTGGTAGTGGTGGGCGCCGGCCCCTATGGACTCTCCATCGCCGCGCACGCCGCCGCGGCCGGCCTCGATCTGCGGGTGTTCGGCAGACCGATGGCCGCGTGGCGGGACAACATGCCGTCCGGGATGTATCTGAAGTCGGAACCCTGGGCGTCGAATCTCTCCGATCCGCGGGGCGCCTACGGCCTGGCCGCCTACGCCGCCACCCAGGGGGTGGAGGCCCGGCACGGCGTCCCGCTGCCGGTACGCTTCTTCGCCTCGTACGGACTGTGGTTCGCGGACCGGGCGGCCCCGCCCGTCGACGAACGTACGATCACGGCGGTACGGCCCTGCCCCGGCGGGTTCCGGCTCTCCACCGACGACGGCGAGAGCGTCCTCGCCCGTACGGTGGCGCTCGCGGTCGGGGTGATGCCCTTCACCGATATCCCCGCGCCCCTGCGCGCACTGCCTGCCGAGCATGTGTCGCACAGCAGTCACCACGGGGATCTGGCCCGCTTCGAGGGCCGGGACGTGACCGTCGTCGGGGCGGGTCAGGCAGCTCTGGAGACGGCGGCGCTGCTCGCTGAGCAGGGCACCACCGTGCGGGTGGTGGCCCGGTCCGGCCTGCTCAACTGGAACACCGTTCCGCCGCCCAGGGAACGTTCCGTCGCGCGGGCGGCGCGCGCCCCGCACACCGGTCTGGGCTGCGGGTGGCGGAACTGGGTCTACGCGGAGGCGCCAGGTCTCTTCCGCCGGCTGCCCGCACCGACCAGGACCCGTGTCTTCACCTCGGCGCTGGGTCCGGCGGGCGCGTGGTGGCTGCGGGACCGCGTCGAGTCGGTGGTGGACATCAGGCTGGGGGCACGCGTGGCGAGGGCGGTCCCGGCGGGCGGGCGCGTACGGCTGGAGCTGGCCACGAGCTCGGGCCGGGCGGCGACCGTGGAGACGGACCATGTCATCGCCGCCACCGGATTCACCCCGGGTATCGAGCGGCTCGGCCTGCTCGACGGCGAGTTGCGCGGCGGCCTGCGGACCCTCGGTCCCAGCAGCGCACCCGAGGCGAACGCGGACTTCGAGTCCTCGCACCCGGGGCTGTTTCTCGCCGGGCTGCTGAGTGCTCCGTCGTTCGGCCCGTCGATGCGGTTCGTGTACGGGGCGTCCTACACGGCCGAGCAGCTCGTACGGGGCGTACGGCGACGGCTCGGGGCGCGCGACGGGGCGCGCGGCATGGTCCAGCAGCGGCAGGCGGCGCCGGGGTGGATGCCGGAGCGGACGCCGTCGGGCCGCGGCGCGGAAGAACTGACGGCGCGTCGGTCGTGACGGCGCGTCGGTCCTGATGGCAGGTCAGTCCTGACGAGTGCGTCGTCCTCCGCCGGTCGGGAGAAGCCACGGTGATTCTCCCGACCGGGCGGACGGCGCGATGCGCTTTCGGAAAAGCCTAGGCGCGCGCGCCCGCGCTGTTGCGCCGGTACAGGATTCCGCCGCCGATCAGCAGGCCGAGGCTCATCGCGCCCGCGGCGAGGAGGTGGGAGTCGCTGCCGGTGTGCGCCAGCTCGGGACCTTCGAAGTGGGGTTCCTCTTCGGGCGTCGAGATGGGAGCCTCCGGCCGCTGGTGGGTCGGGGGTGCCTCGTGGTGGTGCCGCTCGGGCGGGGCGACCTGGGGCGGCTCGGGGGCCTCCGGCGCACCGTTGACGCAGGTGTTGCCGAAGGTCGGATTGAGGAGACCGACCAGATCCACGGAGTTGCCGCAGGTGTTCACCGGCGCGTGCACGGGCGCCTGGATGAGGTTGCCCGACAGCACGCCCGGCGACCCCTTCGCGATCCCGCTGGCCTGGGCGCCGTCGCCGCGCGTGCCGCCCGGTGACGACAGGTGGGACGCGTGCGCCTGGTGGTTCCCGTACTGCCCCTGGGACTGCGCGTGCGAGGAGGGGCCCGACTGCGAGGAGGGGCGGCCGGAGTGCGACGAGGACTCTCCGTACCCCGAAGACGCCTGGGAAGCCGACTGAGCCGGCGCGCTCGACGCGTTCACGCAGGTGTTGCCGAAGGCGGGGTTGAGCAGCCCGATGGGGTTCACGGTGTTCCCGCAGACGTTCACCGGGATGTCCACCGGCGCCTGGACGCTGTTGCCCGACAGCACCCCCGGTGAATCGGCGGCGACTCCGTCCGCTTCTGCCGCGAGGGCGTAACCGCCGCTCAGGGACAGCACACTGGTCGCCGCGGCGGCCGTGAGCAGTCCTTTACTGATGAGGTCTCGCATCTGGTTTCTCCTCCTGCTGCCTGGTGCGGCGAGCAGTTGTCGCTAGGTGATATCGGTGCCGACCGAGGCCGGCCCCGAAGCACAGGTCGCACGCGCTCCGGGACCGGCCGAGAACACCCCGCGGGGTGTCCGTACAACGTCAGTCGTTGAAGCAGACGTGGCCGAAGGCGGGGTTCAGCAGCGAGGTGGTGGCGTTGGTGCTGTTACCGCACAGGTTGTGCTGGTGGTGCAGGGGGGACTGGTGGAGATTGCCCGACAGGAACCCGGGGGATCCGATGGCGACGCCCTTGGCCTCGGCGTCGGCGACAGCCGGGGCTGCGGCGCCCACGGCGATCATCAGCCCTGCGACGATCGTTGCGGCTTTCTTGCACTTCATCTTGAGCCCTTTCCGCAGCAGCAATTACGTCCGCACGACTGTCGTGGTACGCGAGCGTTAATTTCTCGGCTCTCACTGCCGCTGCTGGATCTCCAACGAGTAGTCGGTAACAAGGAAACTGCCGCGTTTATACGACTCCCGTTTCTCACTCGACTGCCGCATCGGAGATTTCTGCCGACAGGGACGGCGCCATTGCCCCTGTCGGCCTCAGAAAATGCGTGTGTAGCGACCTGGACAACCGGCTGCCGACGGTTTGGTTCCGCTACTTCACCCGTTCGGCTGCGTGTGGGGGCCGCCGTTGCCGGGGCGGCTGCTCCGCTGGTCTCCGGTAATAGGCCGTTGGGGTGAAGGGAAAGAACCAAACCCCCGATGTGAAGTTGCTCAGGGCGCCCCGGGGACTTGGGGCATCCTTCAGAAGGGGACTTACCGTGATCAAGAAGCTCATGGCCGGCGCCGCTGTCGCCGCCTCCGTCGTCGGCATGTCCGCCGCGGCCGCTCCGCAGGCCCTGGCCATCGGGAACGACGGCGGCACCACGTCGGCGAGCGGCAACTTCGCCAGCCAGGCGTACGGCAACTCGGCGACGTACGGCAACATGAGCCCGCAGATGGCGCTCATCCAGGGGTCGCTGAACAAGCCCTGTATCGCCATGCCGTCCAAGGCGAACACCGCCGCCCTCACCGGCCTCACGCCGATCGCCGTTCAGGACCTCAATGTCCTGTCCTCCCCGCAGAACCAGCAGTGCACGGAGAATTCCACCCAGGCGAAGGGCGACGAGCCGCTGTCGCACATCCTGGAAACCGTCCCGGTGCTCTCGGGCAGCGGCACCGGAAACAACTGAGAAATCGCCTGACCGGCCGGACCGTCGCTGAATCCCGCGGCGGTCCGGCCTTTTTTTGCGTATTTCCGCGAGCGATCGGTAATAGGCCGTTCGGGGGAATCGCCGCAACCATACCGGCTGTATCCAAGTTGAACAGGATGAACTCCACCGGTGGAGTTCGCTTTTCCGGAAGGGTATTTACATGAAGAAGCTGTGGGCTACCGCTGCTGTCGCGGTATCGATCATCGGAGCCACGGCTGCGGCCGCGTCGCCGGCGCTGGCGCTCGGTGACGACCAGGGCACGACGTCTTTCAGTGGCAACGGTGCCAAGCAGGCCTTCGGCAACTCGTCGACCCACGGCGACCTGAGCCCGCAGCTGGGCCTGGTCCAGGGCTCGCTGAACAAGCCCTGCATCGGCATGCCGACCAAGACGAACACCGCCTCCCTCGTCGGTGCCACGCCGATCGCCCTGCAGGACGTCAACCTCCTCGCTTCCCCGCAGAACCAGCAGTGCACGGAGAACTCCACCCAGGCGAAGGGCGACGAGCCCCTGTCGCACATCCTGGAAACCATCCCGGTCCTGTCCGGGAACGGTGTCGGCAACCGCTGATGCCCCCAGAGGCCCGGTCCGGCGTCCTGCGCCGGACCGGGCCTCTGCCATGTCCGGTTCGCCGTGTCCGGGGTCGGTGAACCGGCGCGGGGCTGAACATATGACGAACAGTCAGTGAGCTCTCGGTCAGCCGGGCCCCGGGCCCCTCCACGGCTCGTACATTGACTCCCCCTAAAGGTCGTGACGTGGGCGGGGGAAGACCGTGGGGTGGTTGAAAGAGCTGCTGACTCCGGAGAATTTGCTGGCGCTTCTCGGAGTCGTGGTCACGATCGGCGGGCTCTCGTACGAGCGGTTCATGCCGGGCCGCAAACGCATCGGATACCGCGTGCAGATGGACACGCTCATCGACGACAGCACGCAGGACGAACGAATACACCAGCGGCTGAGCATGCTGGAGAACACCCCGGACCTGGCCGGTGCCTCACTCGTGCTGCTCCGGATCGAGAACGACGGCTTCCGCGGCATCGACGCCGAGGACTACATCACCGCGCCCACCACCGACCACCGTGGTCTCACGGCCACCTTCCCCAACCGCACGGTCAGAGATGTGGCGGTCACCGAACCCAGCCATCCCGACCTGCTCAGGCACCTGCCCCAGCACGGAACCGAGACAAGCCCCGGACTGGTCGCCCACGGCAGCGAGATCTCCTTGCCGAGAGTCCCGCTCAACCGAGGCGATCACTTCAAGCTGCTCGTACTGCTGACGGGCGCCGGCACCGACAAGGAGCCGCGTGTCGGCGGCCGCATCAGGGAAGGCCGGATCCGGAACAACGAGAAATTCCGCCGCCCCAGCAACCGCATGCTCGGGCTCATCGGCGGCCTGCTCCTCCTCCTGGTTCTCCAGTCCACCGGCTTGCAGCTGCTGCGGGAAGACCCACTCCCCCAGGGGTGCGGCAAGGGCGCTCTCACCGTCGTAGGCTCCACCGCCTTCGCGCCGGTGATGAAGGATCTGGACGGGGCGTACGAAAGTGACTGCCCAGGAGCCCGGATCAAGGTCCAGGCCCAGGGCAGCGGCCGGGGCACGAGCACGCTCAGGGACGAAGGGGACGCGGCGAAGGGCACCTTCCCCCCGTACCTCGCCCTCTCCGACGGCCGGGACGGCAGCGGCGGACCGGAGCTCAAGGAGCACCTGGTCGCGCTGTCCGTCTTCACCATGGTGGTGAACGAGGACGTCCGGCTGCCGAGCATCTCCCGCGCGGATCTGAAGAAGCTGTACGCGGGCGGCATCAGCAACTGGAATCAGATCGACGGCGGACCCGACCTGGCCGTCAGACTCGTGAGCCGCGAGGGGAAATCAGGGACACGCGGCGTGTTCGAGGCCCGTGTGCTGGGCGGCACCCCCGAGTTCGGCCGCACCTCGGCCAACTGCCGGACCTTGAAGTACGGAAACCAGGACGTCGTCCGCTGCGAGCTGGACAGCACCGAGGACGTCCTGAAGACGGTGGCCGCGACACCGGGAGCGATCGGCTACGTCGAACTGCGCGCCGCCGAACTGCGCAGCGCCCGGGGCGATGTCCACCTGCTGTCCCTGGACGGCCGGAAGCCCTCCGTCGACGCGGTCAGAGCAGGAACGTACGTCTTCTGGGAGCCGGAGTACGCGTACACGTACGGCACGCCGCCTGCGAACTCCCTCACCTCCAAGTTTCTCGACTACCTGGCCGCGGACACCGGCCGGAACCTCGTCGAGAAGCACGGCCATCTGCCCTGCTCCGTCCCGGAGAACCAACAGGCCTGCCAACGCGCCCACGCCGACACCGACCCCAGCGACAACGCCAACGGCTGACGCCGGGGAAGGAGCATGTGGACGGTTTATGCCACGCCGATCCAAACGTCCGCGCCCAGCGTGCCCTTGATGTCGGAGGCCACCGAGGTTGAGTCGACCTCAAATCCCAGCGCGTACACCACGGTCTTGTCCGGGGCGCGAACCTGGAGCCGTACGGGGCTGTCGCCCTTGTGCGCACTCAGAATGCGCTTGAGTTCCTGCACGGTGGGCTCGTTGACGCGGTGTGAGCGCAGTTCGAGGCGTACGGGCGGCTTCCCGCCGCTCTCCGCGGAGGAGACGTCCAGGACCTCGATCTCCTGGCCGAAGATACTCACCGCGCCGTCACGGTCGTTGAGCCGGCCGGCCACGGAGACGACGCTGTCGGGAATCAGCGCGTGCTGGACCAGGGTGTAGGAGGCCGGGAAGAAGAGAACTTCCATCTCGCCGTCACGGTCGGCGAGGTTGACGATCGCCCACGGGTTTCCCTGTTTGGTCATGCGGCGGTCGACGTTGGTAATGAGGCCCGCGAGCTTCGCCACGCCTTCGGTCCGGCCCGAGCCGAGAAGTTCGCTGATGGTGGTGTCGCGGTTGCGGGACAGGATGTGTTCGGTGCCGTCCAGGGGGTGGGCCGAGACGTACATGCCCAGCATTTCCCGTTCGGTGGCCAGCAGCTGCTTACGGGGCCACTCGCTCGGGTCGATCTTGAAGTCGAGGCCGAACACCGGTGTGTCGTCTCCACCGCCCAGGTCGCCGAACAGGTCGTCCTGTCCGATCGCGGCCTGCTTCTTGACCGGGATGACCGAATCAATCGCGTCTTCGTGCACGGCGGACAGCCCCTTGCGGGAATGGTCCAGCGAGTCGAAGGAGCCGGCCTTGATCAGGGATTCCACGGCCCGCTTGTTGAGCGCGCCGATGTCGGCCTTGTCGAGGAAGTCGGGGAAGGAGGAGAACTTGCCCTTGGACTTGCGGGTCTCGACCAGCGACTCGATGACGTGGTCGCCGACGTTGCGGACGGAACGCAGGCCGAAGCGGACGCTGTCGCCGACGGCGGTGAAGTTCGCCACGGACTCGTTGATGTCGGGGGGAAGGACCTGGATGCCGAGCTTGCGGGCGTCGGCCAGGTAGATGCCGGCCTTGTCCTTGTCGTCTCCGACGGAGGTGAGAAGGGCGGCCATGTACTCGGCCGGGTAGTTGGCCTTGAGGTAGGCGGTCCAGTAGGACACCAGCCCGTAGCCGGCGGTGTGAGACTTGTTGAAGGCGTAGCCCGAGAAGGGGAGCATGACGTCCCACAGCGCCTTGATGGACTCCTCGGAGTACTTGTTCTCCCTCATGCCACCGTGGAACTTCTCCCACTCCGCGGCCAGCACCTCGGGCTTCTTCTTACCCATGGCGCGGCGCAGCAGGTCGGCCCCGCCGAGGGTGTACCCGGCGAGCTGCCGGGCGATGGCCATGATCTGCTCCTGGTACACGAGCAGATGGAAGGTGTTGCCGAGGATCGGCTCCAGGGCGTCCTTCAGCTCGGGGTGGATCGGCGTGATCTCCTGGCGGCCGGTCTTCCGGTGCGCGTAGTTGGTGTGCGCGTTGGCGGCCATGGGGCCGGGCCGGTACAGGGCGAGGGCCGCCGCGATGTCTTCGAACCGGGTGGGCTCCATCAGCTTCAGCAGGGTGCGCATGCCGCCGCCGTCGAGCTGGAAGACGCCGAAGGTGTCGCCTCTGGCCAGGAGCTGGAAGGTGGTGGCGTCGTCCAGGGGGATCGGCTGGTCGCCGTTCTGCGGGACGGTGTCGGTGGTGATGTTGATGCCGCGGTTCTCGCGGATGTTCTGGATCGCGTGGTCGATGACGCCCAGGTTCCGGAGCCCCAGGAAGTCCATCTTGACCAGCCCCATGTCCTCACAGCTGGGGTAGTCGAAACCAGTGATCTTCACGCCGTCCTTGGCGCGCATGTGCAGCGGGATGCGGTCGGTCAGCCTCGTCTTGGACAGGATGACCGCGGCCGCGTGCACACCGGTATTACGGATCAGGCCCTCGACGCCCTTGGCGCCGTCGACGACCTTCTTGACCTCGGGCTCGTTCTCGTAGAGGGCCCGGATCTCGCCGGCCTCGCCGTAGCGGGGGTGGGCGGAGTCGAAAATACCGCTGATGGGGATGGACTTGCCCATCACGTCCGGCGGCAGGGCCTTGGTGATCCGCTCGCCGTGGCTGAAGGGGTAGCCCATCAGACGCGACGTGTCCTTGATCGCGTTCTTGGCCTTGAGCTTGCCGAAGGTGTTCACCATGGCGGTGTACTCATCGCCGTACTTTTCCACCACGTAGCGCACCATGCGGTCGCGGTGGCGGTCGTCGAAGTCGAGGTCGACATCCGGCGGGTTGATGCGTTCGGGGTTCAGGAACCGCTCGAACAGCAGACCGTGCTCCAGCGGGCACAGCTCGGTGATGCGCGTCGCGTACGCCACGATGGACCCGGTCGCCGAACCACGACCGGGGCCGACGGGGATCTTGTTGTCGCGGGCGTACTGGCAGATGTCGGCGACGACGAGGAAGTACGAGCTGAAGCCCATCGGACCGATGACCTTCATCTCGGTCTCGAACCGCTCCATGACGTGATCGGGGACCGGGGCGCCGTAGCGCATTTCCAGGCCCTTGACGCACTCCCGGCGCAGATACGCCTCCTGGGTCTCCCCTTCCGGGACGCCCGGGTACTGCGGCATCTCGTCCTCGGGTGCGAAGACCTCCTCGTAGGACTCGATGCGCTCGGCGATCAGCAGGGTGTTGTCGCAGGCCTCGGGGATCTCCGAGAACAGCTCCCGCATCTGTGCCGCGGTCTTGAGGTAGTAGCCGGAGCCGTTGAAACGGAACCGGGCCGGGTCGTCCTTGTTCTTGCCGACACCGATGCACAGCAGGTTGTCGTGCGCGTCCGCGTGCTCTTCCAGGACGTAGTGCGCGTCGTTCGTCGCGAGCAGCGGGATGTTCAGGTCCGCCGCCAGCCGCAGGAGGTCCGCCCGGACGTTGCGCTCCAGGTCCAGGCCGTGGTCCATCAGTTCCAGGAAGTAGTTCTCCTTGCCCAGGATGTCCTGGTAGGAGGCGGCGACCTCACGTGCCTCGTCGTACTGGTTCAGCCGCAGCCGGGTCTGGATCGCGCCGGAGGGGCAGCCGGTCGTCCCGATGATGCCCTCGGCGTGTTCGGAGATCAGCTCCATGTCCATACGGGGCTTGCCCGCCGGGAACTGGCCCGTGTAGCTGGCCTCCGTCGAGAGGAAGAACAGGTTGCGCAGCCCCTGGACGTTCCGGGCCCACATCGTCATGTGGGTGAAGCGGCCGCCGCCGGAGACGTCCTTCGATCCCTCGCCGTCGTCCGACATGGCCTTCACACCACCGGGGCCCCAGAACTCCTGCCGACGGTTCCGGCGCCCGGAAGGGGCGACATACGCCTCGATGCCGATGATGGGCTTCACGCCCTGGAAGCCCTTGGCCACCTGCTGGAACTCGTAGGCACCGAACATATTGCCGTGATCGCTCATGGCGATGGCGGGCATGCCCTGACGCTCCACTTCGGCGAACATCGGCTTGAGCCGCTGCGCTCCGTCGAGCATCGAGTATTCGGTGTGATTGTGCAGGTGAACAAAGCTGTCGGCCACCGGGCAGGCACCTCCGAGGCAGGTCTGGGAAAGCTCCACCCTATCCCTCGGCGCCGCCCGATCCGGCGCCTACCGGAGGGCCTCGCAGCAGGTCTTCCGGAAGATCGAAAGGCGCCAAAACGCTGACC
The DNA here is from genome assembly GCF_042882605.1 of Streptomyces sp. NPDC058198. Classification (NCBI taxonomy): domain Bacteria; kingdom Bacillati; phylum Actinomycetota; class Actinomycetes; order Kitasatosporales; family Streptomycetaceae; genus Streptomyces; species Streptomyces sp. NPDC058198. The sequence goes on along the minus strand of NZ_JBHVVP010000004.1, from coordinate 216,907 downwards.
TCGGGGTATCGCGGTATGTCGCCGTGCGCTCTCTCCCGGTGTCGGTCGCGTGTTCGTCAGACCAGCAGCCGGACCGGCCCCGGACGTGGTCCTTCCGCGCGTTCTCGACTTCTTCGATCAGGTGGAGACGGCCGGCTAGTCGAGACAGAACTCGTTGCCCTCGACGTCCTGCATCCCAAGGCACGACTCGTTGAATCCATCGGCAATCAGGAGTAGCCCGCGTACCGCGCCCAGCGGGATCAGTCGTGCGCACTCGGCCTCAAGCGCGGCCAGGCGCTCTTCACCCACGAGCCCGGTGCCGACCCGCACATCAAGATGCACCCGATTCTTGACGACCTTGCCTTCGGGAACGCGCTGGAAGAACAGGCGCGGGCCCACACCCGAGGGATCGATGCAGGCGAACGCCGAACCCTGACGCTCGGGCGGCAGCGAGCGATCGAAATCGTCCCACGTGGCAAACCCCTTCGGTGGCGGCGGTACGACATACCCCAACACCTCGCACCAGAAGCGAGCGACGCGCTCCGGATCTGCGCAATCGAAGGTGACTTGGAACTGCTTGACCGATGGCATCGGCCCACCATAGTGGCGCGTGCTGTTCACCGGCACCCACATTTTTCCCAGCCCCGGGTCAGTCCAGCGGGGCGGGCCTCAGCCCAGGGCCAGACAGCGCCGGCGCACCATCAAGCTGAGGGGCACGCTCGGTTTCAGGGTGCTGAAACCGTCGTGAAACCGCGCTGAATGCGGCCTGCCGCAGCCTCTGCGGCATGACGACAACGACTTCGCACTCTCTCGCCATCGCGGCCAAAGGGCTGCGCAAGGCCTACGGGGACAAGACGGTCCTCGACGGCATCGACCTGGCGGTGCCGGCCGGTACCGTCTTCGCCCTGCTCGGTCCGAACGGTGCCGGTAAGACCACCGCCGTGAAGATCCTCTCCACCCTCGTCACCGCCGACGCCGGCGAGCTGCACGTCGGCGGCCATGACCTGGCCACCGACCCGCAGGCCGTGCGGGCCGCGATCGGCGTCACCGGGCAGTTCTCCGCTGTCGACGGCCTGATCACCGGCGAGGAGAACATGCTTCTCATGGCGGACCTGCACCACCTCTCCCGCAGCGAGGGCCGCCGTACCGCCGCCGAACTGCTGGAGCGGTTCGACCTGACGGAGGCCGCGAAGAAGCCCGCCTCCACCTACTCCGGCGGCATGAAGCGCCGGCTCGACCTCGCCATGACGCTGGTCGGCAACCCGCGGATCATCTTCCTCGACGAGCCGACCACCGGCCTCGACCCCCGCTCCCGCCACAACATGTGGGGCATCATCCGCGAGCTGGTCTCCCGCGGCGTCACCGTCTTCCTCACCACCCAGCACCTGGAGGAGGCCGACGAGCTCGCCGGCCGCATCGCCGTGCTCAACGACGGCAAGATCGCCGCCCAGGGGAGCGCCGACGAGCTGAAGCGGCTCATCCCCGGCGGGCACGTCCGGCTCCGCTTCACCGACCCGGCCGCCTACCAGTCCGCCGCGGTCGCCCTGCGCGAGGTCACCCGTGACGACGAGGCGCTGTCGCTTCAGATCCCCAGCGGTGGCAGCCAGCGCGAGCTGCGCTCCATCCTCGACTGGCTGGACTCCGCGGACATCGAGGCGGACGAGCTGACCGTGCACACCCCCGACCTCGACGACGTGTTCTTCGCCCTGACCGGCCCCACCACCGGCCCCGCCACCGGCCCCGCCACCGGCCCCGCCACCGGCCCCACCACCGGCCCCGCTACCGTGCCCGACCAGCCCAAGGAGAACGTCCGATGAGCGCCCTCGCCCTCGCCGTCCGCGACTCGAACACGATGCTGCGCCGCAACCTCCTGCACGCGTGGCGCTACCCGTCCGCAACCCTGAACCTGCTGCTCACGCCCATCATGTTGCTCCTGCTCTTCGTCTACATCTTCGGCGACGTGATGAGCGCGGGCATCGGCGGCGGCGGCGCGGACCGCTCCGCGTACATCGCCTATATCGTCCCGGGCATTCTGATGATGACCGTCGGCAGCACCGTGGTCGGGGCCGCGGTGTACATCTCCATGGACATGACCGAGGGCCTCATCGCCCGCTTCCGTACGATGGCGGTCTACCGCGGCTCTGTGATCGTCGGGCACGTTGTCGGCAGCGTGGTGCAGTGCATCGCCAGCGTGGTCCTCGTCGGCGCCGTCGGCGTGGCCATCGGCTTCCGGTCCACGGACGCCACGGTCCTGGAGTGGCTGGCGGCGTTCGGGCTGCTCGCGCTGTTCTCCCTGGCGCTCACCTGGATCGCGGTCGGCATGGGCATGGCCAGCCCGAACCCCGAGGCGGCCGGCAACAGTGCGATGCCGCTGATCCTCCTGCCGCTCATTTCGAGCGCCTTCATCCCGGCCGAGACGATGCCGGGCTGGTTCCAGCCGATCGCCGAGTACCAGCCGTTCACCCCGGCCATCGAGACCCTGCGCGGCCTGCTGCTCGGCACCGAGATCGGCCACAACGGGTGGATCGCGATCGTCTGGTGCGTCGGCCTGACCGCGCTCGGCTACCGCTGGTCGACGGCGCAGTTCAACCGCGACCCGAAGTAACCGCCATGACCGCGCGGGCTGCCTCCCGCAACTCGTCCCGCCCCAGGGCGGCGTACTCCGACACCGCGTCGGCGTACGCCGCCCCGTCGGCGTTCTCCGCCGCCTGCCGGGCCCGCGCCGCCGACATCGTCGGCTGGTAATCGCGCAGCACCCGCAGCCGTTCGGCCAGCGCGATCATCCGTACGGCACCGGCACCGGCACCCGCACCGGCACCGGCACCGGCACCGGCACCGGCGTCGCCGGAGGCGAGCCCCGCCATTCCGAGGGCGTGCAGCACCGTCCCGAACACAGGGAGCTCCATGAGCGAGTGGGACGGACCGGAGAGCAGGGTCCGCAGCCCCTGCCGCAGCCGGTCGACCGGCTCCGCGACCAGCTCGAGACGGCCGGCATGCGCGTGCGCCGTCACCGCCGCCGACTGGATCTGCAGCACCCACCGGTCGAGGAAGGGATCGCCGCTGTACATCGAGCCGGCCTCGGCCACCCCCTCCACGGCGCCGCGCCACAAGCCGAGCCCGACCTCCGTCAGTCCGCGGGCGAGAGCGATCTCGGCGCGGCCGCCGAGGTCGGCGCTGTCGGAGTCGTCCCTCTGCGGGTTGTTGACGTCCTCCGCCTGCCGCAGCCAGTACTCGGCCTCGTCGGGGTCGCCGCGCTGCAGGCAGGCGAGGACGAGGCCCCAGTGGACGCCGATGGTGTCGTGCTCGTCGCCGAGCCGCCGCAGCGCCTCGAGCGCCGCCTTGAGGTGCCCGTACGCGTCCTCGCCCTGCCCCATCTGCAAGCACAGCTGGCTCAGCCGGGAGTGGCCCATGACCTGGAGGAACGGGTTGTCGACCGAGGCCAGTGCGGAGATGGCCCGGCGGGCCGAGGCGAGCGCGCGGCCGATGTCGTGCTCGTACTCCCAGATGAAGGTGGCGACGCACTCGGCGATGCCGGCGAGCAGCGGCTGCTCGCTGTCGCAGAGCCCCCGCAGCACGTCGTAGTCGGGAGGCAGCATCTCGGGGACCGCGCTCAGCACTGCCGCGATGGCGCGCAGCAGCGTGTCCGGCGGGGCCGGGGGCAGCCGGCGGAGGGTGACGAGCTGGCGTACGCCGTGCGGGCCGTAGCCCATGAACAGGTTCGCCGTGCACAACACCGCGGCGGCGCGGGCGACTTCGACGTATTCGGGCTCGGGGTAGTAGTGCGACAGCGGCGGGCCGGTGTCGGTGGCGAGGGTGGCGAGGCGGAGGTAGTTGGACTCGGTGGACCACAGGGCGGCGAGGACGGCGGTGAGGGCCGCGATGGTGGGGCCATCGGTACGGGCCAGGGCGTGCCGCAGGGCCGGCACGAGGTTGTCCTGCTCGGCCTTGATCCGCTCCCTGGCGGCCGGCGGTTGCGAGCCGAAGAGCCAGTCGTGGTACGCGACCCCGAAGTCCCGCGCCCAGGCGAGGAACCGGCCGACGGCCTCCTCATCCTCGCCCGCCTCCGCGCGCCGGGCCGCGCTGAACTCCCGTACGGTCTCCAGCATCCGGAACCGCACGCCGGCCGGGGTGTCGGCGACGGTGAGCAGCGACTGACCGGCCAACTGCTCCAGCAGAAGCAGCGCGTCCTCGCCGAGCACCTGCTCGCCCGCCTCGCCGGAGAAGCCGCCGGGGAAGACGGACAGCATGCGCAGCGCGGCCCTGGCGTCCTCCGAGAGCAGGTTCCAGCTCCAGTCCACGACCGCGTGCAGCGTGCGGTGGCGCTCCGGTGCGTCCCGCGCCCCGCCGCGCAGCAGCGCGAACCGGTCGCCGAGGCGGCGGGCTATCTCCGGCACCGAAAGCACCCGCACCCGCGCCGCGGCCAGCTCCACGGCGAGTGGCAGCCCGTCGAGGTGGCGGCACAGCTCGGCCACCGCGTCCGGCGGCAGCTCCACGCCGGGCCGGGCGGCCCGGGCCCGCTGCGTGAACAGCTCGACCGAGGTGTCGGGACCGAGCTCCGGCAGTGCGTACACCGCCTCCGAGGTGAGGCTCAACGGGGACCGGCTGGTGGCGAGCACCCGCAGGTCCTTGGAGGACGAGACCAGGGCCTGTACGAGATCGGCGGCGCCCCGTATGACCTGCTCGCAGTTGTCCAGCGCCAGCAGAGCGGGCCCGGAGCCGAGCACACCGAGGATGCCGGACACCGGGTCGGCCGAGGCGTGGCCGCTCACGGCGCCGGGCCGCCCCTCGCCCGCGCCGAGCGCGGAGGCCACCTCCGCGGCCACGTCCTCGTCCGCCGTGACGCCGGCGAGCGGCACGAAATACACCACGCGCTGCTCGGCCCGGCGGCTGACGGCATGCGCGAGCCGGGTCTTGCCGAGGCCGCCGGGGCCGACGACGGTGACGGCGCGGGAGGTACGCAGCAGCCGCTCCACCGCCGCGATGTCCTCGTCCCGGCCGAGCAGCGGGTTCGGCTCGTGCGGCACGCCGTGCCTGACCACCGGCGCCTCGCCGCGCAGCAGCTCCCGCTGTACGGCCCTGAGCCCGGCGCCCGGATCCGTACCGAGCGTCTCGCGCAGCTCACGGCGGTACGCCTCGTACCGCGTCAGCGCGGCGGACGGGCCCGCTGTCGCCGCCTCGCCGCGCAGCAGCTCGGCGAGCACTTCCTCGTCGCGCGGACGCTCCGAGGCGGCCACGGCCAGCGGCCCGGCCGCCTCCGCGTGCCGCCCGAGGCGGGCGAGCGCGAGCGCCCGCGCGCGTACGAGCGTGCCGCGGACGGGGGCGCGCTCGGTGCGCAACGCGGCTACGGGGTCGTCGGTGTCGCCGCCCCCGTCAGGAGCGCCCTCCCACAGCGCGAGCCCGGCCTCGGCCGCGGCCAGCGATCCCGCGTGGTCCCCGGCCCTGGCCCGGTCCGCGCCGGCGGCGGCGTACAGCAGCAGGGCGGAGCTGTCGACCTGGTCCTCGGCGAGGGTGAGCCGGTATCCGGTCGGCGTGCTGACGAGGACGTCGGCGCCCAGCTGCGCCCGCGCCCTGGACACGAGGACCTGCACCGCTTTTCCCGGCCGCTCCGGCAACTCGTCCGGCCACAGCCCCGCCACCAGCCGCTCGGTGCTGCGGCCCGTGCGCAAGTCGCCCGCGAGCAGCGCGAGGAGACCGCGGAGCCGGGGCGCGGTGACCTCCTGTCCGCGATAGGCGACACGCGGCAGCAGGGTCAGGTCGGTGGTCACCCGTGCAGGTTAGCCAAGGCCCGGCCGCCGGAACTCCCGCCGCGGGCCGAACTCCCGCCGCGGCGACCGTTGCCGCACCCGCGCCAACCGATCCCGCCGCCGTGCCCGCAGCCCGTGCCGTGCACGTACGGCGTCGGCCGGACTCCTACGCGAAGAGCATCGGCGTCACATCGTGTGCCTGTACGGTCCCAGGACGCCCCCCGATCGCGACCCGCGCGGACGCTGCGTCAGCGTCGCCTGCACCGTCACCGTCCCCGGGGACACCGTCGCCCCCCTTAGTCGCAGTAGTGATCCAGGACGTACGGCAGGTGGCGCGCCCACTTGCCGTACGCCATCTCGTCGGGCGCGATCACGGTGAAGTCCCACGTGATGCCCTCGTCGGTCTGGATGTACAGGGTGCACTGCAAGGAGTCGTCGTCGAAGGCGTGGCCGATACTTGCGATCTCGCTCCACTCGAAGTCCATGCTCACGTCGGTCCGGCGGACACGACGGATCTCGACACCGTAATCCCCGATGAACAGGGAACGTTCGGTGTCCCGGGCTTGGAAGTACCACGCTTCCTCGCCGGTGAACTCCTCGGCCAGGTCGGGGGCTGCCTCGGCCGTCGGCATGACGAGAGTGGCGGGTGGCCCCACGACAGTGGGCGGGTGGGAGACGTCCGCCGCATCGGTGAATGCGTCGAGCAGTTGGTCCGTGGTGGGTCGGCGTGCTGGGTTCTTCTCCAGGCAGGTCCCGACGATCCCGCGCATGCTCACCGGGACCGTTGAGAGGTCGGACTCCGCGTGCACCGAGCGGTACATCAGCATCATCGGTGTCCCCTCGCCGAAGGCGCTGCCGCCCGCCGCCGCCACGAGGACGGCACCGAGGGCGAACACATCGGCGGCACCGGTCACTTCCCGGCCCTCAGCCTGCTCGGGGGCGAGATAGCCAGGGGTGCCGAAGGCGTGGCCCGTCATCGTCAGCCGGGTGGACTCGACTGCGCGGGCGATGCCGAAGTCCAGGACTCGCGGACCGTCCGGCGCCATGATGATGTTGCCCGGTTTCAGATCCCGGTGCACGAGCCCGCATTCGTGCACTGCCTGAAGCGCCTCCGCCAGTGCCGCACCCAGATGTCGCAATTCCCCCTCGTTCATGGGACCTTCGGCGCTGATCAAGTGAGCCAGCGTGGGGCCGGGCACATACGCCGTGGCCAGCCAGGGCGGCTCTCCGTCGGGATCAGCGTCCACCACCTGTGCCGTATGGAAGCCGCCGACCCTGCGCGCGGCGTCCACCTCGGCCCGGAACCTGGCCCGGAAAGTCGCGTCCGCGGCCAACTCGGGTCGGGCCACCTTCACCGCCAGCAGACGCCCACCGCGAGACCGGGCCAGATACACCGTGCCCATTCCGCCCGCACCAAGTTCACGCACCACGGCGTACGACCCGATCCGTTCCAACTGGTCCTCCCCTGCTCGTCCTTCGCCCCTTCTGGTGTCTAGCACGTTCCGTTCGGGCTACGCGCTGGTGCCCCGGCCGGGGGCGATCACATGCTGGCGCTCCTGGTGGGTGCGGTGATCGGTGCCGTTGAGGGCGAAGTGGCGCAGGGCCGCGAACTCCGACTCGATCCAGGGCAGCCAGGATCCGTAGGTGGCCAGGTCGAGGGCGGCGAGCATGTGCATCACGCCGCCGTACCGGTTGTAGGTGGCCCGCAGTCGGCGGGGGCGTCCGGGCGATCGGGCAGATGTGCTCGCGCACCCGCTCACCGATCGCCCTGGGGCGTCCCCCGCTCCATTTTGGGTCGAGCGGGTCTGACCCCCGCTCGTTGAAGGCGTGGATGACATCGCGGACGTAGTCCTCGCCGACCCGCATCAGCGAGGTGATGTCCTTGACCGTCCGGCCCTGGACGGACATCAGCAGCCACGATCGCCCGCCGCAACCTGACCGGGTCCTTCGCGGTCCGGCTGATCCGCGGCAAGCGGCGACCCTCCTCCGTGCTGACCGGACGGACGAGCACACTCGGCCGACGTCCCACGATCACCTCCAAGATCAGGTCCTGGAGACAGTCCGCTGACCATCAGACGGGGCGCCGATTACCCACCCAACGATGCGAGACGAGCCATTAGTGGGAGGGGTGCGGGGCGTTCGTCGCGAAGGCGAGGAAGCCGGTCCAGGCAGCGGGGGTGAGCATGAGGGTGGGGGCGGTGGGGGTCTTGCTGTCCCGGACGGGGACGGTGTTGTGGGTCGCCGCGTAGCTGGGCGACCACTCGACGCAGTTGCCGCCTTCGCCGCCGCTGTACGTGCTCTTGACCCACTCAGTGTTGATCATTTGGCGTGATCCTCCGTGATCCTGCTGATGAAGGCCAACGAGTCGTCCGGCGACAGTGCCGCGGCGCGTAGCCGTTCGTACGTGGCCTGAGCGCTTGCCACAGCCGTTGCCGAGTCGGTCACGTGCCCGAGCCCCCTGGCCTCTGAGTACATGACGGGTGCTGCGTCGGCCTGCGTAAGCAGGATAAACGGAAGGCTCGATGCGGGGGCACCCGCTTTGAAGGGGAGAACCTGGACGGTGATGTGGGGCGTTCCCGCTTCGGCGACCAGGTGGTTGAGCTGGCCGATCATGACGTCCTTGCCGCCCACCACCGTGTGGAGCACGCTCTCATGAAAGATGACCCACAGCAGTGGGGGCGCTGAGCGTTCCATCACCTCGTGACGTTGTAGACGTGCCGCTACCCGTGCCTGGATCTGCTCGTCGGTTTCGCGGGGATGCGTCGCCCGGAAGGTGGCTTCCGCGTAGGCAGACGTCTGCAACATGCCCATGACGAAGGCGTTCGAGTAGTCGGCCACGCCCGTCGCTTCGCGCTCCAGCTTGACGTACGGGATGAACCAGCCGGGATGACCGCGCTCGCTCACCCGACGCCGCAGCCGCGTGAAGCTGCCCGGCGTCTTGAAGACCCGGTCGCACGCCTCCGCGAACTGCTCGGACGCGAGGAGCGAGCCGCCCTCGATCCTGGTCACGTACGGACGCTTGTAGTGGCAGGCGTCCGCCAGCTGCTGCTGGGTCATTTTGGCGAATTCGCGTGCGTACTTGACCTCCTGGCCGAAGTAGGCCGCTCCGTCCTGCGGCTCCGCCGACTCATGGGTGGTGGGCTCGCTCATGTGTTCAACTCCCTGATGTTCCAGGTGGTTTGGAACTCCGATTTACCTGTTCAGAGTAGGGGGAAGAGGCCACGCTCGGTGTAGAAACGAGGAATTGCAGATTGGATGCCTCGGCATTTCTCCGCACCGACACGGAAGTTGAAGGAACACATGGCGCTGAAGAGAAGTGAGGCACGACAGTTCCTGTCCCGGCTGACAGAGGCGTACGGCACGGACGGTGTTCTCATCGTTCCGAAGTCCGCGCCAGGAGACGAGGGCGGAGACCTTGTCCCCGGTTCCGGGCTCCGCTGGCCTCCGTGCCGGTGTGGGCAGCCGGTTTGCCCCGACTACCGGCCCCCGGGTTCGGCTGCCGAACCGCCGGCGGACGAGCCAGATGCCGGCGAACTCGGCACGCGCGTGGCCGAGCGAAACAGGCGGAGCAGCAGGGGCGGGGTGTGAGGGAGGTACGGACCCGGAGAATTCCCATTCCCCTGAGATCGCGGCCCGCGCCCGGCGAACTCAGAATAGGCATGGCCGTCTATGACCGTGGTTACGAAATGCCCGCGGAAATCTACGGCTTTGTTGGTCCCCTGGTCCTCCTCATACGACCTACCGGGCTCAATTGGAAGGCGCACAGGACCGCCGTCCGGCCGGCCACCGCGCACGAGCGCGTGCAGTTGCGCGCGCTCGCCGCGCTGCACCGGCAGCGGCTGCGGGGTATGTGAACGCGCGCCGGAGCGGGGTCGGTAGGGTGGCCGGAATGCGCACCGTGACATCCGTGAATGTGAATGGCCTCCGCGCCGCCGCCAAGAAGGGGTTCGTGGAGTGGCTGGCGGAGACCTCCGCCGATGTGGTCTGCCTCCAGGAGGTACGGGCCGAGCCGCAGCAGCTTCCCGAGGACGTACGGCAGCCGGTCGGCTGGCACACCCTGCACGCCCCGGCGGCCGCCAAGGGGCGGGCGGGTGTCTCGCTGTACTCGCGGCGGGAGCCGGACCGTACGCAGATCGGGTTCGGCAGTGCGGAGTTCGACACGAGCGGGCGGTACGCCGAGATGGATCTGCCCGGCCTCACGGTGGCCAGCCTCTATCTGCCCTCGGGCGAGGTGGGCACCGAGCGGCAGGACGAGAAACTGCGGTTCATGGACGAGTTCCTCACGTACCTGGAGGGGCTGAAGAAGCGCGCTGCCGCCGACGGCCGTGAGGTGCTGGTCTGCGGCGACTGGAACATCGCGCACCAGGAGGCCGACCTCAAGAACTGGCGGGCCAACCGGAAGTCATCCGGTTTCCTCCCCGAGGAGCGCGCCTGGCTGACCCGGGTCTTCGAGGAGACGGGGTACACCGACGTCGTACGGGCCCTGCATCCCGACCAGGAGGGCCCGTACACGTGGTGGTCGTACCGCGGCCGGGCTTTCGACAACGACAGCGGTTGGCGGATCGACTACCACGTGGCGACGGAGGCCCTGGCGGCCCGCGCGGTAAAGGCCTGGGTCGAGCGCGCGGCGACACACGACGAACGCTGGAGCGACCACGCCCCGGTAACGGTGACGTACGACTCGTAAGAAGCCCCGTCTCCCCGTCCCCCGGCGGGCGTTGTCGTGGAGCCGGACCGGTCAGCGGGGCATGCGGCGGCCCCGTCAGACGGTCTTGACGACGGTGCCGGCTGCTTCGAGTGCGGTCACCTCGTCGGTAGGCGCCGTGTCGTCGGTGACGAGGGTGTGCAGGAGTGCGGAGGGGCCGACGTAGGCGTAGGCGGTGTGGCCGAGTTTGCTGCCGTCCGCGGCGACGATGATGCGGCGGCTGGAGGCGATGCCGGCCTTCTTCACCGCCGCGTCGTCGAGGTCGTAGGCGGTCAGGCCCTCGGCCGCGCTCAGGCCGCAGCAGCTGATGATCGCGGTGTCGAAGCGCAGTGCCGACAGGGAGGCGAGGGTGAGGGGGCCGGTGAGGGCTCCTTCTGCGGCGCGGGGGCGTCCGCCGGGCACCATCAGCGTGGTCGGGCCCGGGGAGTCGCCGAGTGTGTGGATGGCTTGCAGGGACAGGGGCATCACCGTGATCGGCCGTTGACGCAGGTGACGGGCGACCTCCAGGCAGGTGGTGCCGCCGTCCAGGAGGACGGTCTCGCCGTCGGCGATGAGTGAGGACACCTCGGCCGCGATCCGGCGTTTGGCGTCGACGGCCTCGTGGGCGCGCAGCGCGAAGGGCGGCTCCTCGCCCCTGAGCAGCAGGGTGCGTGCTCCGCCGCGGACGCGTTCGAGGGCGCCTTGTGCGGCCAGTGTGTCGAGGTCGCGCCGGATGGTCATCTCCGAGGCGCCGGTCAGCTCGGCGAGTTCCTGGACCGTGGCACTGCCCGACTCCCTGACGGCCCGGGCGATCAGCCTGTGCCGGTCTGCGTTGCTCATACCGCGATTGAACACCACCCCGAAATGAACAACCAAACTGTTCATGAAGGGGCTTTCCAAACACAAAATATGTTCGTTATGGTGGATCGCATGGAACGCTCGCTTCGATCCGCCCGTGTGGCGAACTTCGTCTACTTCGCCCTGTGCGGCAGCCTGATCGGCACCTGGGTGGTGCACATCCCCGCCATCGAAGAACGGGTGGGCATCAGCCACGCCACACTGGGGAGCCTGTTGGTGCTGCTGGGGCTCGGGTCCTTCGCCGGCATGCAGGTGGCCGGGCGCCTGACCGACCGCCTCGGGGCGCGCGTGGTGCTCCCCATCGGCGGAGTTCTGTCCAGCGCGACCCTGGTGCTGCCCGGCCTGTCCCCGGATCTCTGGACGCTGGCGGGTGCCCTGCTGGTCTTCGGCTTCTTCAACGGCTGCCTCGACGTGAGCATGAACGCCCACGCCGTGCACGTGGAAAAGGCGTACAACCGGCCGATCATGTCGGCCTTCCACGCCATGTTCTCCGTCGGCGGTGTCATCGCCGCACTCGTCGGAGCGGGCATCGCGAGCGCCGGCATGAGCCCGTCCGTGGGCATGGCCACCGTGGGAGCCGCCGGCATCGTGACCGCACTGGTGTCGGCACGGGCTCTGCTTCCGACCGCGCCGCCGCCGCCCGCCGCCACCACCGCCGCGGACGGCGGGCAGGCACGCGCCGGGAAGCGGCGCAAGCCCCCCGGGCGGATCTGGATCCTCGCCGTCCTGGCCGCGATGGTCATGCTGGCCGAGGGAGCCGCCAACGACTGGAGCGCGCTGCACCTGAAGGACGTCCTCGGCGCGCCCGCGAGCACCGCCGCCTTCGCGTACGGCACCTTCGCGGCGGCGATGACCACGGGACGGCTGCTCGCCGACCGCGTATCCGGCCGGTTCGGGCCCATGGCGGTCCTGCGGTACGGCGCGGTCGCGGCCGCCGCCGGGATCACGATCGTGTCCGTCACACCGTGGATCTGGGCCGCGTTCGCGGGCTGGGCGCTGTTCGGCCTGGGACTGTCCGGCTGCGTACCCCAGCTGTACAGCGCGAGCGGGCGCGTCGACCCCGCCGCCGCCGGGGCCAACGTCTCCCGTGTCGCCGGGCTCGGCTACCTCGGCATGCTCGCCGGCCCCGCCGTCGTCGGCTGGCTGACCCATCTCGTACCGCTGAACCACGCCTTCCTGCTGCTCACCCTGCTGTGCGCGATCACCGCCGCGGCTGCCGGAGTCCTGCGCACCGGATCCGGCCGCACGCGCGAGGTGGCACGGAGCAGTCACCGACCGCCTGTGCGGCACGGCCCCTGACACCGTGCCGCACAGGCCCCCGCCCACCCCGGCCGGACGCCGGACTCGCCCGCGCCCTGGACCCCCGCCCCTGAACCCCCCGCCACCGAACCCAAACCCTTGGCCCCGGAGGAAGACCCACCATGTCCACCGACCGACGGTCCACCGACCGACGCATCGTGCTGTTCGACCTCTACGGGGTCATCGCCCACCACCAACGCCCCGGCGCCCTGGCGGAGATGGCCGCCCGGCGCAACGCACCCGCAGACGCCTTCGCCGAGGCTTACTGGGCCTGCCGCCGGCCCTACGACGCCGGGCAGTGGTCCGCGTCCGAGTACTGGACGGCCGTACTGCGGTGGCTCTCCCGCACCGCCGACGCCGACACGATCGAGAAGATGCGGCTCGCTGACATCGACAGCTGGTCACGCGTCGACGGCCGTATGGTCGCCTACGTGCGGTCCCTGCGTGACATCGCCGAGGTCGCCCTGCTGTCCAACATTCCCTCTGACCACGCGGACGCCTTCCGCGCCGCGCAGCCATGGCTGCGCGACCTGGACCACGTCGCGTTCTCCGGAAAGATCAACGCGGCGAAGCCGGACCCGGCGGCGTTCTGCCACTGCGTCGTCGCCATGCGGGCCGCCCCCGCCGACTTCCTCTTCGTCGACGACCGCGAGGAGAACGTACGCGCGGCGCGAGCCATCGGCATGAACGGCCACGTCTTCACCGGACTCGACGAGCTGGCGGCAACCGTCGACACCTGGCTGCCGGCCGGCAGTCGTACTTCGTGATCTTGCGGGTTGGCGTTTGGCGTGGAGATCAGGGAGGCTCGCGTGCATGGTCTCGGTATTGCAGAACGTGGCGATTGACTGTGCGGATGCCTATGAGCTGGCTCGGTTCTGGAGCGGTGTGACCGGCCGTCCGCTGCATCCGGAGGACAGACCGGGTGACCCGGAGATTCAGGTGCTGCTGGCGGAGGGCCCGGTGCTGCACTTCAACCAGGTGCCCGAGGCCAAGACGATCAAGAACCGGATCCATCTGTGTCTGCGCCCTGAGACCTCGCGCGATCAGGAGGTGGACCGGCTGCTGGGCCTCGGTGCGACCTTTGTCGCCGATCACCGGAATCCCGATGGTTCGGGCTGGGCGATCCTTGCGGATCCCGAAGGCAACGAATTCTGCGTTCTGCGCAGTGAGTCCGACCGCGTTGTGGATCCAGGGGCGCCGTCATAGGGTCACCGGCATGTCTTTGCGTCTTCGTATGCGTCAAGCACTGCCGGAAGCGATGCGCGCCCGTGACAAGGCCGCGGTGACTGCCCTGCGCACCACACTTGCCGCGCTGGACAACGCCGAGGCGGTGCCCGTGGGCGAAGCTGAGCTCCGTGGCGTGGCTCTTGAGCAGTCGCCGGTTGGTGTCGGCGTCACCGAAGCGTCGCGGCGTGAGCTGAGCGAGCGCAGTGTGGTGGATGTCGTGCGCGCCGAGGCCGCCGAGCGACTGGAGGTCGCGGCGCGGTTGACCGCGCCCGCGCACGCTGACCGAGCCGCGCGGCTTCGCGCGGAGGCCGCGGTGCTGCTCCGCTTCCTCGACGCTTCCGGCACCGCATAGGAGGTCGGCTCGGGCTGACAAGCCCGATGGCTACCTTCTCGGCTCGTACCGCATCGCCACCGCCCCCGAGCCGAACTCCACCCGGCTCACGAGCTTCAAGTCGACATGCTTCGACAGCCCCGCGAACAACGCCGGCCCGTGGCCCGCGAGCCTGGGCTGCACCACGAACTCGTACTCATCGATCAATCCCAGTTCCGTCAACGCCAGCGGGAGCTTCACTCCTCCTACGAACAGTCCCTTGCCCGGCTCCCGCTTGAGCTGCTGAACGGCCTTGGCCAGATCCCCGCGCACGAGTTCCGCGTTCCAGTCGACCCGCTCCAGGGTGCTCGACACGACGTACTTCTTTGCGGCGTTGATCGTCCGGGCGAAGGGTTCCATCCAATCGGGTCTCGCTCCCGACGGCGCCGGCTGCCGCCACGCTTCCTCCATCATTTCGTAGGTCGTCCGGCCAAAGAGAAGCGCATCGGCCTGGTCGAGGTTCCCGACGTGGTGACGATGCAAGTCTTCGTCCGCGGGGATCGCACGATGATCGCAGCACCCGTCCAATGTGACGTTGATGGAGTACCGAAGGGGTCGCATTTCGGGAGAGTACCGCCGATGGGAACCTCGTCGAGTGCTGGTTCTCGATCCGCGACACACCGCTAGACGGCCCAGGACTCCGCCGGGCTGTCGATCCAGGCCCGCTGTCCGTCCGGCGTGACCGTGAGACCGAACCGGGTGTGCTCCGGTTCGCCGCGGTCGACCCACCACCGGTATGCCTCCTCCACCTCGTCCCACAGCCGGCGCGGCCCCGACTGCCAGACGTGTGCCTCGGTCTCTCCGTCGCGGAACATCACGCAGGCCCAGGACCGGTCGCTCAGCCCGTAGAACCACACGGGCCGCGCCCCCTCGCGCTTGTCGGCGACGGCCTGGACGCAGTCCGTGGTCAGCCGTTCGTGGGCCTGCTCCGACACCGAGCGGTCCACCTCGATCGTGGTCACGCGTCCGGGTCCGCACCGGTGGAACAGCGCCCCGGCCGTCTCGCCGGTGCCGGTGCCGACGTCGAGCACCCGCATTCCGTCGTCCAGGGCCAAGGTCCGCAGCATCGCGTACACGACGGAGGGCATGGACGAGGAGCTGGTGGACACCCTCCCCGGCTCGGTGCCGCTGTGCTTGCCGTCGTCCCACTGCGTGACGATGGGGATGTTGCTGTCGGCCGCGGCATACCAGCCGCCGGGGTCGGCGGCCCGGTCCACGGCGACGCTCGTACCGCGTTCCATGTCGAACGGCCACACGAGGCCGGGCAGGAAGGCGGCCCGGTCCACGGCCGCGAAGGTCGGAGCCCAGTCCGACGACATCGCACACGTCTCGACGAGCGCCCGCCCCAGCCCTTCTCGGCCGGGGCGGGGCGCCGGGGAATGATCGCGCGTCATATCGGAACCGTAAGGCCCGCGCGGCGTTCCTTCGCGGGCGCTTGGGGTGGTGCGCGGTCAGGATGGGGCGTATGAACGCTGACGTGCGGAAGTACATCGACGGGATCGGATCCGAGCACCGGCCGCTGTTCGACCGGGTGGAGCGGCTGATTCTGGAGGCTTATCCCGAGGCGGGCCCGGTGCTGTCGTACGGGATGCCGACCTACCGGGTCGGCGGGCGCAAGCTGCATGTCGGGGTCTGGCAGCACGGGGTCTCGATCTACGGGTGGGGCACGGACCGGGACGCCGGTTTTTCCTCCCGCCACCCGGAGCTCCTCAGCGGGAAGGCAACCATCCGGCTGCGCCCCCAGGACGCGGCGGACATCGCCGACGATGAACTGCGCGATTTCATCCGCGCCGCGCTGGCAGCCTGAGAGCTTGTCGCGGGTGACCTTCGATCGGGTGAGATGGCGCCCGGCCGGCCCCATTGTGACGCCATCCTGCGACACCTTGGCACCGTACGTCCGCCCACCCTTCGATCGCGCCCTGACCTGCGATAACGGATAGATCTGCCATCCCTAACTCTCATCCCGCGCCACGCATCGCGCCTTCGGGCTTGCCAATGGCGCCATAGTGGTGCCATTATTGCGTCATGGACCTCACGCCGTATGTCGAAACACTCCGCAGGGAACTGGCGGTGGCCGCCGAAGCCGGGGGTGACGAAGCCCGCGCGCTCGCCGAGCGGCTGACCGCGCCGCTGGAGTCGGCCGCCCGCCTGACCCTGCTCAATGTGCTGTCCGCCGCCATGGACGAGATCACCCGTGAACTCGCCCCCGGCTCGGTCGACGTACGACTGCGTGGCCTCGACCCCGACTTCGTGGTGGTGCTGCCGCAGTACGAGGACCGGACCGAACCGTTCGACGCACCGGCGCCCGCACCGGCCCCGGTCCCCGCCGACACGGACGAGGGCGGCACCGCCCGCGTCAATCTGCGTCTGCCCGCCCACCTCAAGACCCGCGCCGAGGAGGCCGCGAGCCGCGAGGGCCTGTCGGTCAACGCATGGCTCGTGCGCGTCGTGTCGGCCGCGGTCGACGCGGGCGGCGCCGCCACCCCCCGTACCCCAGAGAAGACCAAGTCCATCGGCCAGAGCTTCACGGGCTGGGTGCACTGACCAGCCCCTCGGAACGACTTCACCCACACCACGTCCCACCAGCGGAGACGCCACCAACACCCAAGAGGACGGGACAGCCATGCCTTCTTTCGACACTCCCCAGCCGATCTCGGTCAACGCCCACGTGCACGCCGGTTCCATCCAGTTCACCGCGGGCGACCGCCTCGACACGGTCGTCGAGGTGCGGCCCCGCGACCCGAAGCGGGACCAGGACGTACGGTCGGCCGACCAGACCGAGGTCACCTACGCGAGCGGCGTCCTGAATGTCAGGACGCCCAAGCAGCGCAATCCCCTCGGGCGCACCGGCACCGTCGATGTGACGGTCGAACTGCCCACGGGCTCGCGCGTCGACATGACCGGCGCCTGGGCCCAGGTGCTCGGTGAGGGCCGGCTCGGCGAGGTCCGCGTGAAGACCTCGTCCGGCGACGTCCGCCTCGACACGACCGGGCCGCTCCAGCTGACCGCCTCCCACGGCTCGATCACCGTCGACCGGGTCGAGGGCATGGCCGAGATCACCACCAGCTCCGGCAGCCTGCGCGTCGGCACCGTCGACGGTCCCGCCGTCCTGAAGAACTCGCACGGCACCACGACCGTCGGTGCCGCGACCGGCGACCTGCGGGTGAGCGGCGCCAACGGCGACATCGACATCGAGCGCGCCGAGAGCTCGGTCGTCGCCACCACCGCCCACGGCACCCTGCGTGTCGCCGAAGTCGCCCGTGGCACCGTCCAGTTGGAGACCTCCTACGGCGCCATCGACATCGGCATCCGCGAGGGAACCGCCGCCTGGCTCGACGTCAGCTCCGGCCGCGGGCAGGTGCGCAACGCGCTCGACGCCTCCGAGCCCCCGGAGAAGACCGAGGACACCGTCGAGGTCCGCGCCCGGACCCGCTGGGGCAACATCGACGTCCGCCGCGCCCGCGCCTGAGAGTCCGCCTTTCACTCCATTCCGGCCTTCAGTCCATTCCGGCTTTCACTTCATTCCGGCCTTCGATCGGGAGAGCCCCATGGCTTCATCTGTCATGACCATGCCCAAGCGCGGCGACGGCCAGGAGCCGCCCGCCGCCGTCTCCACCGTCGGCCTGCGCAAGTCCTACGGGGACAAGCTGGTCCTCGACGGGATCGACCTGCGCATCCCGACAGGCACCGTCTTCGCCCTGCTCGGCCCGAACGGCGCCGGCAAGACCACCGCCGTCAAGATCCTCTCCACCCTCGTCACCGCGGATCCCGGCTCCGGCGACATCCGCGTGGGTGGCCACGACCTGGCCGTCGACCCGCAGGCGGTACGCGCCGCGATCGGTGTCACCGGGCAGTTCTCCGCCGTCGACGGTCTGATCACCGGCGAGGAGAACATGCTTCTCATGGCGGACCTGCACCATCTCTCCAAGAGCGAGGGCCGCCGTACCGCCGCCGAGCTGCTGGAGCGGTTCGACCTGACGGGGGCCGCGAAGAAGCCCGCCTCCACGTACTCGGGCGGTATGAGGCGTCGGCTCGACCTCGCCATGACGCTGGTCGGCAACCCGCGGATCATCTTCCTCGATGAGCCGACCACCGGCCTCGACCCGCGCTCTCGCCACAACATGTGGGGGATCATCCGCGAGCTGGTCTCCGACGGCGTGACCGTCTTCCTCACCACTCAGTACTTGGAGGAGGCCGACGAGCTCGCCGACCGTATCGCGGTCCTCAACGACGGCAAGATCGCCGCCGAAGGCACTGCCGAGGAACTCAAGCGGCTCATCCCGGGCGGGCATGTGCGGCTGCGGTTCGCCGACCCGGCCGCGTACCGGTCCGCTGCGGACGCCCTGCGTGAGGTCACCCGGGACGACGAGGCGTTGTCGTTGCAGATTCCCAGCGACGGCAGCCAGCGTGAGCTGCGCTCGATCCTCGACTGGCTCGACGCCGCCGACATCGAGGCGGACGAGCTGACCGTACACACCCCCGACCTCGACGACGTGTTCTTCGCCCTGACCAGCGGCACCAACATCCCCAACCAGCCCAAGGAGACTGTCCGATGAGCGCTCTCTCCCTCGCCGTCCGCGACTCGAACACGATGCTGCGCCGCAACCTGCTGCACGCCCGGCGCTACCCGTCCCTCACCCTGAACCTGCTGCTCACGCCGATCATGCTGCTGTTGCTCTTCGTCTACATCTTCGGCGATGTGATGAGTGCGGGCATCGGTGGCGGCGGCGCGGACCGCTCCGCGTACATCGCCTATATCGTCCCGGGCATCCTGCTGATGACCATCGGCGGCACCGTCGTCGGGACGGCGGTGTCCGTCTCCATGGACATGACCGAGGGCATCATCGCCCGCTTCCGTACGCTGGCGATCCACCGCGGCTCGGTGCTCGTCGGGCACGTCGTCGGCAGCGTGTTGCAGTGCGTGATGAGCGTAGTCCTTGTCGGGGCCGTCGGCGTGGCCATCGGCTTCAGATCCACGGACGCAACCGCCCTGGAGTGGCTGGCGGCGTTCGGGCTGCTCGTGCTCTTCGCCATGGCGCTCACCTGGATCGCGGTCGGCATGGGCCTGATCAGCCCGAACGCCGAGGCCGCCAGCAACAACGCGACGCCGATGATCCTGCTGCCGCTCCTCTCCAGCGCCTTCATCCCGGTCGAGACGATGCCGGGCTGGTTCCAGCCGATCGCCGAGTACCAGCCGTTCACGCCCGCCATCGAGACCCTGCGCGGGCTGCTGCTCGGCAGCGAGATCGGCCACAACGGGTGGCTCGCGGTCGTCTGGTGCCTGGGCCTCGCGGTGCTCGGATACTTCTGGTCTACCTCGAAGTTCAACCGCGACCCGAAGTAACCGCCATGACCGCGCGGGCCACCTCCCGCAGCGCGTCCCGCCCCAGGGCGGCGTACGCCGACACCGCGTCGGCATACGCCGCCCCGCCGGCGTGTCAGGGCCTGTTCGCCGCCAACAGCTGAGAGCAGAGGGTGTCGTACGCCCATCGCTCCCATCGGTCCGGCGACCACGCGCGGTCGCGGGTCAGGACCAGGAAGAGTTCCGGACTGAGCAGGGCGTACATGATGTCCGCAGTCTCTTCGGCGGAGAGGGCGTCGCGGGCGCCGGGCATCTTTGTCAGAGACTTCGCCGCTGTCGAGAACACCGTGTATCGCGGGTCGGTCCGGTCCGGCCACAACTCCCGGATCTCCGGGTTGGTCGCTGTCGCGGCGCGGACCATCTCGTTGATGGCCGCGACACGTTCGAGTGTCCTGCGGGTGCCGGCGACCAGTGCGGCCAGTGCGGACTCGGCGGTGGGCGCTGCCATGGCCTCCGCGAACCACGGCCGGTCCATCGTCGGCACGGGTTCGTCGTCGCCCGCGATGGCGACATCGACCAGTTCCTTGAGCAGCGAGGGCTTGTTCCGGAAGACGAAGTAGATCGTCTGCACCGCCACGCCCGCCCGGTCGGCGATCTCCTGCAGCTTGGTCGCCCCGTAGCCCTGCTCGACGAAGAGCACACCGGCCGCGTCGATGATCCGCCGCCGTGTCTCCCGGGCCTTGTCGCCCCGGTTCCCCTTGACCTCACGCATGACTGGAGCCTATATCTAGAGTCGAACTCTAGAGGCCGACTCTAGAAATGGGATCCAGTCGATGGAAGGGTGAGCCATGCACGACATCGCCAACCGTCAGCAGGCAGAGGCATGGAACGACTGGGAGGGCGTCCACTGGGCCGAACACCCCGAGCGTTACAACGCGATGATGGGCGCGTTCAACGCGCCCCTGTTCGCCGCCGCGGGCATCGCCGCCCACGACTGGGTCCTCGACGTCGGCTGCGGCACCGGCCGGACGACGCGCCTCGCCGCACAGCGGGCGTACGACGGAAACGTCGTCGGAATCGACCTGTCCGCGCCGATGCTGGAACGCGCCCGCCGTGACGCCGCCACGGAAGGTCTCGGCAACGTCACCTTTGAACAGGGCGACGCACAGGTGCATCCGTTCCCCGACCGCGGGTTCGACGTCGTCCTCAGCCGCGGCGGTGTCATGTTCTTCGCCGACCACATCGCGGCTTTCACCCATCTCGGGCGCGCGCTCGTGCCGGGCGGCCGGCTCGCGTTCCTCGGCCCGCAGCCCGCGGGTCCGGACAGCGCCTTCGCCCGGGCGACCGCCGCACTCTCGCCGTTCCTGCGCGAGGCGTCCCCCGCCGCCAGGGGTATGGGGTCGCTCATGGAACCCGCGCGCATCCGCCAGGTGCTCGCCGCCGCCGGGTTCGCCGACATCGACGTAGCCCCGGTGGAGGCGCCCATGGCGTTGGGCGCCGACGCGGGAGACGCCGCCGGCTTCCTCTTCTCCATGGGCCCGACGCGCCACAACCTGCGCGAGGTCGAGCCGGCGACCGTCGCCCGTATCCGTGCCGAAGTGCAGGACGCACTCGTGGAGTTCGAGACCGCGGACGGTGTCCGCATTCCCGGGTCCGTCTGGATCGTCACCGCGAGGAGCGGGCGCTGACCAGCTGATCAGTCCTGGTCGGGGCGGAGGTGGCGGTCCAGGGCCATGGAGAGTTCCGCTTCGACCACGCTCTTCGCCAGCGGGCGGAGTTTCGCCTCGACCAGCGGGTCGGCGTGGGTGTGCAGGACCGTGGCGAAGAGTTCGGCCAGGGCGTCCGCGTGGGCGCGGACCCGGCGGCCGGTTTCGAGGACCGCGGCGAGGGGGACGCCCTCGCGGACCAGGGCCGCCGACACGTCCAGCAGGCGGCGGCTGATGTGGACGAGTTCTTCGCCGTCGACCGCGAGATAGCCGAGGTCGAGGGCGGCCGCGAGGTTCTCCGGGGTGACCTCGCCCTCGAAGTAGTCGGCCAGTTCCTCGGGGGAGAGCCGGACCGGGGTCTCCTCGGTCGGCTCGCCGAGGCCGAGGACCTCGCCGACGTCCCGCCCGCTCTCGAAGGCGGTGGCGAGGTCGGCGATGCCGTTGAGCGTGTGGCCACGCTCCAGCAGGGCGGCGATCGTACGGAGCCTGGCCAGGTGATGGTCGCCGTACCAGGCGATCCGGCCCTCGCGGCGCGGTGGCGGGATCAGGCCGCGCTCGCGGTAGAAGCGCACGGTGCGCACGGTGATTCCTGCCTCCCGGGCCAGCTCCTCCATGCGGTACTCGCGGTTCTCGCGGTGTTCGCGACCTTCTGCCATATCGGCCAGCCTATGTCGTGTACCGGCGGTAACTTGATGCGTCGGACCCCTACCCATGAGTACGGCGCTGCCCTACGCTCCCCACTGTGCCAGTGAACGCTGGCGCGGTTCATGGATGTCCGGTGGCAGGAGGCGGTATGGGCCAGCACGTGCGTGTGGCGGTGATCGGATCCGGGTTCGGTGGCCTCGGGGCGGCGGTCCGGCTGCGCCGTGAGGGGATCACCGACTTCGTCGTCCTGGAGCGGGCGGACTCGGTCGGCGGGACCTGGCGGGACAACAGCTATCCGGGGTGCGCGTGCGATGTGCCCTCGCATCTCTACTCGTTCTCCTTCGCGCCCAACCCCGACTGGCCGCGCACCTTTTCCGGGCAGCCGCACATCAGGGCGTATCTGGAGCACGTCGCGGACACCTTCGGGCTGCGGCCGCATGTGCGGCTCAACCACGAGGTGCGGCTGATGCGCTGGAACAACGACGCGCTGCGCTGGGAGATCGAGACCTCGCAGGGCACGCTGAGCGCCGATGTGGTGGTCTCCGCGACCGGGGCGCTGTCGGACCCCAGGATCCCGGAGATCCCCGGCCTCGCGGAGTTCCCCGGGAAGGTGTTCCACTCGGCGCGCTGGGACCACGGCTACGACCTGCGCGGCAAGCGCGTCGCCGTGATCGGCACGGGCGCGTCCGCGATCCAGATCGTGCCGGCGATCCAGCCGGAGGTGGCGCGGCTGACGCTCTTCCAGCGGACGCCGCCGTGGGTGATGCCGCGCGCGGACCGGGCGATCTCGGGGGCCGAGCGGCGGCTGCACAGGACGCTGCCGTTCACCGGGGCCGCGCGGCGCAGACTGCTCTGGGGCGTCAGGGAGTTGCAGGTCCAGGCGTTCACCAAGCGGCCGAACCAGCTCGGGCTGGTGGAGTCGCTCGCCAAGGCCAATATGAAGAAGGCGATCAAGGACCCGGCGCTGCGGGCCAAGCTGACGCCGTCGTACCGCATCGGCTGCAAGCGGATCCTGCTCTCCAGCGCGTACTACCCGGCGCTCGCGCGGCCCAATGTGGACCTGGTCGCCTCGGGTCTGGCGGAGGTGCGCGGCTCGACGCTGGTCGCGGCGGACGGTACGGAGACCGAGGCCGACGCGGTCGTCTTCGGGACGGGCTTCCATGTGACGGACATGCCGATCGCCGAGCGGGTGGTGGGCGCCGGCGGGATCACGCTCGCCGAGGCGTGGAAGGACGGGATGGAGTCGCTGCGCGGCGCGACCGCGGCCGGCTTTCCCAACTGGATGACGATCATCGGTCCCAACACCGGTCTCGGGAACTCCTCGATGATCCTGATGATCGAGTCCCAGCTGAACTACATGGCCGGCTATCTGCGGCAGTTGGACGCCCTGGAGGGCCGCGCGGCGCTGGGCGCCCGCCCGTCGGCCGTGCGCGCCTGGAACCACCGGGTGCAGGAGCGCATGAAGCGGACCGTGTGGAACACCGGCGGCTGCACCAGCTGGTATCTGGACGACAACGGTCGCAACACCACCATCTGGCCGGGGACGACGACCGAGTTCCGGCGGGCCACGCGGGAGGTGGACCTCTCGGAGTACGAGGTGATCCGCGCCGCGGGGCCCGAGCGGACGACCGAGACCGCGGGGCCCGAGCGGACGACAGCGGCCGCCGGGCCCGAGCAGACCACAGAGCCCGAGCAGACCACTGAGAAGGAGGCCGTCCGATGAACCGGGCGCCCCAGGGCCGTGAGCTGACCGCCGTCTCCGCCGACGGTTCGCGTATCCATATCGAGGTGTACGGCTCCGAGGGTCGGCCCGCAGTCGTCCTCGCGCACGGCTGGACCTGCTCGATCCGCTTCTGGGCGGCCCAGATCGAGGACCTGGCGGCAGACCACCGCGTGATCGTCTACGACCAGCGCGGGCACGGCCGTTCGCCGTTGCCGACACGCGACGGCTACACCACCGACGCCCTCGCCGACGACCTTGAGGCGGTGCTCACCGCGACGCTGGAGCCGGGGGAGCGGGCCGTACTCGCCGGGCACTCCATGGGCGGCATGACGATCATGGCCGCCGCGCGGCGGCCCGCCTTCCGGGAGCACACGGCCGCCGCGCTGCTGTGCAGCACGGGCAGTTCGCGGCTGGTCGCCGAGTCGCTGGTGCTGCCGATGCGGGCCGGGCGCGTACGGACCTGGCTGACCAGGCTGGTGCTCGGGTCGCGCGCCCCGCTGGGGCCGGTCACCGGGCTGTCGAAGCGGATCCTGCGCTACGGGACGATGGGCCCCGGCTCCGCGCCCGAGCGGGTCGCGGAGTGCGCCCGGATCGTGCACGCGTGTCCCCGGGTCTCCCGGGTGGCCTGGTCGCATGTCCTCGGCGAGCTCGATCTCGACCCGGGCGTAAGGGAGTTGAGGGTGCCCACCGCCGTGGTCGTGGGGACAGCCGACCGGCTGACGCCGCCGGTCCAGGCGGCGGCGCTGGCCGCCGCGCTGCCCGACTGCGCCGGGCTCACCGAACTCCCCGGGATCGGGCACATGACACCGGTGGAGGCTCCGGAGACCGTCACCGCCACGATCCGCGGGCTGGTCGCCACGTACGTGAGCACGACGGAGGACGCGGCATGAGCGGGAAGGGAACGCGCGGCCTGGACGGACAGGTAGCGGTCGTCACGGGCGCGGCGCGCGGCGTCGGCGAACTGCTGGCCCGCAAGCTCTCCGCGCGCGGCGCCAAGGTGGCGCTCGTCGGCCTGGAGGCGGACGAGCTGAAGCGGGTCGCGGCCCGGCTGCACTCCGAGTGCGACCACTGGTACGCGGATGTCACCGACCACGAGGCGATGGCGCGGGTGGCGGCGGAGGTCAAGGAGCGCTTCGGCCGGGTGGACATCGTGGTCGCCAACGCGGGTGTGGCGTCCGGCGGGCCGTTCGCGGACTCCGACCCCGACGCGTGGCGGCGGGTCATCGAGGTCAATCTGATCGGCGGCGCGGTGACGGCGCGGGCGTTCCTGCCCGCCCTGACGGCGAGCCGCGGCTACTTCCTACAGATCGCGTCGCTGGCCGCGATCACCCCGGCGCCGATGATGACCGCGTACTGCGCGTCCAAGTCCGGCGTCGAGGCCTTCGCGCACAGCCTGCGCTCCGAGGTCGGCCACAAAGGCGTGCGGGTGGGCGTCGGCTATCTGTCCTGGACGGACACCGACATGGTGCGCGGCGCCGACCAGGACGAGGTGATGCGGGAACTGCGGCAGCGGCTGCCGTGGCCGTCGAACCGTACGTATCCGCTCGGCCCCGCCGTGGACCGCATCGTCGCCGGGATCGAGCGGCGCTCCGCGCACGTCTACGCCCAGTGGTGGCTGCGCGGGATGCAGCCCGTACGGGGATATCTGCCGGGGATCATCGCCGCCGTCGGGCAGCGCGAGATGCGGCGCTTCGAACCCCGTCTGGCGGGGGTGCGGAAGGGGCTCGTGGGCGCGGGCGGGGCCGCTGACGAGCAGGAGCGCACGCAGCGTAACTGATCGAAATGCGCGGAATGTCGGGGCGTGTAAGTCTGGTCGAGGCCCCACCCATTGGGGCCCATCCCCACACCCCCTTCCTTTCAGGAGCGAGTTTCCATGGGAATTTCCGACCAGTTCAAGGACAAGGCACAGCAGCTCGGAGACCGGGCGAAGTCGCAGGTGAGCGACAAGGACAGGCAGGACGAGCAGGCCAAGCAGGCCCAGCGTTCCGGTCAGTCGCAGCGCCCCCAGTCGGGGCAGTCGCCGCAGTCGGACCGGACCCAGCAGCCCGGACAGCACGGGCAGGGCCAGTCCGGCCAGTCCGGCCGCGGCTCACAGTCGGGCTCGCAGTCCAAGGACCGCGCGCAGGACGGCCGCGACCAGGCGCAGCGGAAGACGCAGAACGCCCACGACGAGATGGACGACCACTTCGACGTTTGAGTCGGGATCTGATCCCGGCGTTCTGAGCTTCTGACGCGTGCGAGAGGCGCACCCGGTCCGCCGGGTGCGCCTCCCGTATGCGCTCAGTCGGTCCGCATGGGCTCAGTCGGTCGTGCGGGGCGGCAGAGCGGGGCGGCGCAGATCGGGGACCGCTCCGTACCCGGGCGGGGTCGAAGCCGCGTGCGCGGCCAGCAGATCCAGCGCCACCCACACCGCGTCGTCGAGCTGCGCGTGCCGGCCCTCCGCCCAGTCGAGCGGAGTGCGCAGGGCCTCGATGTCCGGTGCCACGCCGTGGTTCTCGACGGACCAGCCGTACGCGTCGAACCAGGCCGCGTTCATCGGCACCGTGATCACCGTCCCGTCGCCGAGCCGGTGCCGTCCGGTGATGCCGACCACGCCGCCCCAGGTGCGCTGGCCGACCACCGGCCCCAGCTTGAGCAGCCGGAAGGCGGCGGTGATCATGTCGCCGTCCGAGGAGGTGGCCTCGTCGGCGAGCGCGACCACCGGGCCGCGCGGCGCGTTGGAGGCGTACGAGACGGGCTGGGCGTTGCGCGTGAGGTCCCAGCCGATGATCCGGCGGCTGAGCTTCTCCACGACCAGCTCGCTGATATGACCGCCCGCGTTGCCCCGTACATCCACGATCAGCGCCGGGCGGGAGACCTCCAGGCGCACATCCCGGTTGAACTGGGCCCAGCCGGAGCCGCCCAGGTCGGGGATGTGCAGATAGCCGCACCTGCCGCCGCTGATCTTCCGTACGACCTCACGGCGTTTGGCCACCCAGTCCTGGTAGCGCAGCGGCCGTTCGTCGATGAGCGGGACGATCGCGACGCGGCGGAAGGGGCCCTCGCGGCCGGCGGGCCGGAAGGTCAGCTCGACCGTGGTGCCGCCGGCGGCGGCCAGCAGCGGATAGGGGCCGGCCACCGGATCGACCGGCCGCCCGTCGACATGGGTGAGGACCGCGCCCGGGCGGATCCCCGTACCGGCCAGCGGGGAACGGGCCTTGGAGTCGGAGGAGTCGCCGGGCAGGATCCGCTTGATCATCCACTCGCCGTCCCGGCAGACCAGATTGGCGCCGAGCAGGCCCATCGCGCGCTGGTAGTGCGGCGGGCCCTCGTTGCGGCGGGCCGGGGTGACATACGCGTGGGAGGTGCCCAGCTCGCCGAGGACCTCGCGCAGCAGATCCGCGAACTCGTCGGGGGAGGCGACGCGTTCGACCAGCGGACGGTACTGGTCGAGGACGCCGTCCCAGTCGATGCCGCACAGGTCCGGCTCCCAGAAGAAGGAACGGATGATGCGGCCCGCCTCCTCGTACGCCTGACGCCACTCGGCCTCGGGGTCGACGTCGTGCAGGATCCGGCGCAGATCCAGATAGACGGTCGAGTCGCTGTCCCCGGGCTCGGTGGCGGGCACCGCGCGCAGCTCGCCGTCGTCCACGACCACGAGCCTGGTGCCGTCGCCGCTCGGCGCGAACCAGTCCAGATGGCCGACCAGTTCACTCTTGCGGGCCTTCGTGATGTCGAAGTGTTCGAGGGTCGGCCGTCCCGACATGTCCGCGGGGTTGGCGAAGGTCTCGCCGAGCGCGCCCGAGATCGGCCAGCGCAGCCAGACCAGACCGCCGCCGCTGACCGGGTACAGCGCCGAGTACTTGGACGCGGTGACGGGGAACGGGGTGACCCGGTCCGCCAGGCCCTCGACCTCGACCATGACCGTCCCGTCGCCCGAGTCGCTGACGGCCGGGTCGAGTCCGCCGGCGGCGGGCCTGCCGTCCGGGGAGAGCGCGAAGGGGGACGGGGTCGCGGAGGACAGCGGTACGAGATAGGGGCGACAGCCCAGGGGGAAGGAGAGGTCGCCGGTGTGCACGTCGTACACGGGGTCGAAGCCGCGCCAGGACAGGAACGCGAGATAGCGGCCGTCGCTGGTGAAGACCGGATTCTCGTCCTCGAAGCGGCCGTTGGTGACGTCGACGATCGTACGGGCGAAACTTCCGGCGATCTTGGCCAGCTTGATCTGGCGGAGCGAGCGGCCGATGCCGGGGTGGGACCAGGTGAGCCAGTCGCCGTCGGGGGAGAAGGCGAGGTCGGTCACGGGGCCGTTGATGGACCGGATGAGTTCGGTGGGTTCGGGGGGTGCGGGGGGCTGGTCGGGTTCGGAGGGTGGTTCGGCGGCGGCGCTCTTGGCGTCCTCCGTGGTCTCGCTTGCGGTTTCGTCCGCGGTCTCGTCCGCGGGCTCTTCCGTGGGTTCCTCCGGGACGTCTATGAGCAGCAGCCTGCCGTCGTGCGAGGCGATGGCTATTCGCTCCCCGTCCGGGTCCGCGACCATTTCCAGTACCCGGCCCAGCTGTCCGGAGGCCAGCCGCCGTGGCGCGCGGTCGCCGCTCGCCCGGGGCAGATACGCGATCTCGATCGCGTCCTCGCCGTCCGCGTCGGTGACGTACGCGACCTGGCCGCCGCTGCCGAGCATCTCGGGGGACCGGACCCGGACGCCCGGGGTGTCCGCGATCGTGCGGGCCGGGCCGTCGCGGTGGGTGAGCCAGTACAGGCTGCCGCGTACGGAGACGGCGCTCGCCCGGCCCGTCGTGTCCACCGAGATCCCGGCGAGGTGGCCGGCGGCCGGGACCTGGTAGCCGCGCCGTCCGGTGCGGGGTCCGCCGAGCCGTACGTCCAGCTTGCGCGGCACCGAGTCGGGGGTCAGCGCGTCGACCAGCCAGAGATCGCCCGCGCACTGGTAGACGACCCGGCGCCCGTCGGAGGAGGCGTGGCGGGCGTAGAAGGCGTCGTGGTCGGTGTGGCGGCGCAGATCGGTGCCGTCGGGCAGGCAGGAGTAGAGATTGCCGACGCCCTCGTGGTCGGAGAGGAACGCGATGCGTCCGTCGACGAACATCGGGCAGTCCAGATGGCCGCCGAGGTCGGCGAGCAGCCGCTCGCCGTGCAGCCACAGCCGGCCCATCGCCCCGCCCCGGTACCGCTTCCAGGCGGCGGGCTCGTGCGGCGGCTTGCCGGTGAGCAGGAGCGTACGGTGCTCGCCGTCGATGTCCGCGACGGCGAGGTCGGTGACCGGGCCCCAGGGCAGCTTGGCGCCGGGGGAGCCGTCGGTGGGGACGGTGTAGGCCCAGGAGAAGTAGGAGAAGGGCTGGCTGTGCGAGGAGACGGCGAGGATCTGCGCGGTGCCGTCGGGGTCGGGGGGTGTCCAGCCGCAGACGCGGGTGTCGGTGGAGCCCCAGTAGCTGAGCCGGCGGGCGGGGCCGCCGTCCACCGGGGCGAGGTGGATCTCGGGGTCGAGGCTGCGCCAGGTCGTATAGGCGATGTGACGGCCGTCGGGCGAGAAGCGGGGGTGGCCGACGCGGGTGCGGTCGACGGTCACCCGCCAGGCTCGTCCGGGCCGGTGCCCGGCCGGCACGAGGGGGGCGACCCAGAGGTCGTCCTCGGCGGCGAAGCACAGCAAGTCGTCGTGAAGGTGCGGGAAGCGGAGATACGCAACGTCGTCACTCACCCCACAATGCTGCCCGTTTTGAACGGGCAGCGCCTCTGGGGGAGCGGGTCGGTTGTGGTGCGGGGCGCGGGGCGCGGGGGCGTTCGTCGTGGTGCGGGGGTCGCGGGCTCCGGAGGTGCGTGTCCGGACTGCATGATTTACGGCGCGTGCGGGCCGGATGAACGGTGCGGCTCGGTGTGCGCCACAAATCACGCTCTACGTCCGGACACCCACATCCTGCGCCCCCACCCCCCTCCCGCCGGTGGCCCCGACCCGACGATCTGGGGCCTGGGGCCGGGGGGTCTGTGGCGGGCGGTGAAGGGGGGCGTGCAGGGGGTGTGTCCAGGACGTAGAGCGTGATTTGTGGCGCTCGACAACCGGTCACCCGAGATCCGGTCCGCACGCGCCGTAAATCATGCAGTCCAGGACACACCCCCTGCACGACCACCGGCGACAACCCGCGCCGGACACACCCACCCGCACCCGGCGCGGACCGGGCCCGCGCGGAAGTGGCGCAGGACACAAGCGAAACGGGTTCGTTTCGGTGGGGGCCGGGTTATCTTCGTACTGTACGAAACCGTTTCGTTCGGGAGGTTGGGCATGGCACGCAGCAGGCTTACGCCGGAGCGCGAAGCCGAGCTGTACGCCGCCGTGCTCGATCTGCTGCGCGAGGTCGGTTACGACGCCCTGACCATGGATGCCATCGCCGCCCGTACCCACTCCAGCAAGGCCACCCTCTACCGCCAGTGGGGGAGCAAGCCGGAGCTCGTCGCTCGTGCGCTGCGTAACAACAAGCCGGTCGCCCTCGAGCAGATCGACACCGGTTCGCTGCGTGGCGATTTCCACGAGATGGTGGCGCGCAGCGACGACTGTCAGATGGAGAAGGACTCCGCGCTGATGCGGGGTCTGTTCCATGCCGTTCACGACAACCCCGATCTCCACCAGGCGTTGCGCGAGCTGCTCATCGAGCCGGAGCTCACCGGACTCGGACAACTGCTGCGGCGTGCCGTGGACCGGGGCGAGATCCCAGCGGACAACCCCGCCCTGGGCTATGTCCCGCACATGCTGATCGGCGCGTTCATCGCCCGCCAGCTGATCGAGGACCGGCCGGTCGACCGGAGCTTCCTCGTTTCGTACCTCGACGCCGTGGTGCTCCCCGCCCTCGGCGTCTGACCGTCCCCAGCAGTACTCGCACTACCTGACGCGTCCGCTCTCGCCGTCGGGCCGGCTCCCCATGCCCTGTTCCTCCATAGACCGGGAGTACGCCCTCGTGGCCACGTTTCTCTACAAGCTCGGACGGTTCGCCTTCCGGCGCCGCCGCTATGTCGCCCTGGTGTGGGTGGCGCTGCTGGCGCTCGCCGGGGTGGGAGCGGCCTCCGCGTCCACTGCCACCTCAAGCTCCTTCTCCATTCCGGGGACGGAGGCCCAGAAGGCCTTCGACCTGCTTGAACAGCGCTTCCCCGGGGCGCGTGCCGACGGAGCGACCGCCCGGGTCGTCTTCAAGGCGCCCGCGGGCGAGAAGATGACCGACGCCGGCCACAAGGCCGAGGTCCGCGGGATCGTGGACGAGCTGTCGGCCGGGTCGGACCAGGTCGCCTCGGTGACCGATCCGTACACCGCGAAGGCGGTCTCGAAGAACGGCTCGACGGCGTACATCCAGGTCTCGTACAAGGTCAGCTCGATGGAGCTGACCGAGGCGACCCGTGAGGTGCTCCTGGAGACCGGCGCCGACGCGCGGGGCCAGGGGCTGGCGGTGGAGATCGGCGGAGACGCGCTCCAGGCCGCCCCGGAGACGGGATCCACCGAGATCATCGGGGTGGCCGTCGCGGCGGTCGTGCTCGTCATCACCTTCGGGTCGCTGATCGCGGCGGGGCTGCCCCTGCTGACCGCGCTCATCGGGGTCGGCGTCGGTGTCTCCACGATCACCGCGCTCGCCAGCGTCCTGGACCTGGGGTCCACCACCTCCATCCTGGCGATGATGATCGGCCTCGCGGTCGGGATCGACTACGCGCTGTTCATCGTCTCCCGCTACCGGGCCGAGCTGGCCGAGGGACGGGAGCGCGAGGAGGCGGCGGGACGGGCCGTCGGAACGGCCGGGTCCGCGGTGGTCTTCGCCGGTCTGACCGTCGTGATCGCGCTGGTCGGCCTGGCGGTCGTCAATATCCCGATGCTCAGCAAGATGGGCTTCGCCGCCGCCGGTACGGTCGTGATCGCCGTCCTCATCGCGCTCACCCTCATCCCGGCGATGCTGGGCTTCGCGGGCAAGCGGGTGCACGGCCGCAAGGCCCGTAAGGCGATGGAGTCCGGCGCGGAGGCGGCGGAGAAGCCCAACATGGGCACCCGCTGGGCGCGCTTCGTGCTGCGCCGCCCGGTCGCCGTGCTGATCGCGGGTGTCGTCGGCCTCGGGGCCATAGCGATCCCGGCCGCCTCGCTGGAGCTGGGCCTGCCCGACGACGGCTCGCAGCCGACCAGCACCAGCCAGCGCAAGGCGTACGACCTGCTCTCCGACGGTTTCGGGCCCGGCTTCAACGGGCCGCTGGTGGTGGTGGTCGACGGCAAGGCCAACGACAACGCCAAGGCGGCGGCCACCCGGGTCTCCGACACCGTACGGAAGATGGACGGCGTCGCGGTCGTGACTCCGTCCACCCTCAACAAGGCGGGCGACACCGCGACGATCACGGTGATCCCCAAGGACCGCCCCTCGTCGGTCAAGACCGAGGAACTGGTCCACTCCATCCGGGACACGGGCGGGGAGATCACGGCGGACAGCGGGGCCGAGGTGCTGGTCACCGGTGCCACGGCGATGAACATCGACTTCTCGCAGAAGATGAACGACGCGCTGCTGCCGTATCTCGCGCTCGTCGTCGGCCTGGCCTTTCTCCTGCTGATGGTGGTCTTCCGGTCCGTGCTGGTGCCGCTCAAGGCGGCCCTCGGCTTCCTGCTCTCGGTGGTCGCGGCCCTGGGCGCGGTCGTCGCGGTCTTCCAGTGGGGCTGGCTCGGGGGCCTGCTCGGCGTCGAGCAGACCGGTCCTGTGATGTCGATGATGCCGATCTTCATGGTGGGTGTGGTCTTCGGTCTCGCCATGGACTACGAGGTCTTCCTGGTCACCCGGATGAGGGAGGCGTACGTCCACGGGGAGCGGCCCGGCGAGGCGATCGTCACCGGCTTCCGGCACGGCGCGCGGGTGGTCTCGGCCGCGGCGGTGATCATGATCGCCGTGTTCGCGGGCTTCATCGGCTCCGGCGAGTCGATGATCAAGATGATCGGCTTCGGGCTCGCCATCGCGGTGTTCTTCGACGCGTTCGTGGTCCGGATGGCGATTGTGCCCGCGGTGCTCGCCCTGATGGGCAACCGGGCCTGGTGGCTGCCGCGCTGGCTGGACCGGGCGCTGCCCAACGTGGATGTGGAGGGCGAGGCGCTGCGCAAGCGGCTCGCGGACAGCGCCGGGGGTCCGGACGGCGGTCCCGGCGCGGAGCGTGAGCTCGTACGCGTCTGACGCCTCTGCTTCGCGCCCGGTCCTGCGCCCCGAAGGGGGTGTGGGGCCGGGCCGTTGTGCGTGTTCAGGTCTTGTGGAGCAGCTTGCTCAGCTCGGTCTCGACCTCTATGTCGTGCCGCTCCTCGCCGATCGGCACCATCGCGTACGTGCTCTTCAGGAACCGGCGCAGCGGCGCGGTGTCGAACTGCACCATCGCCACTCCTTCACGCGAGTGGAACTCCAGCACGGTCTGGGCGCGGCCGCAGGGCCAGACCTGGACGTCGCCGTAGCCAGACGGCAGCCGCAGGCCCGATTCGAGGAGGTCGCGGGCGAACGCCCAGACCACCTCACCCTGGTCGAGGGATACCTCGGGCGGGAACACGATGCGCAGGGCGAGCGGATCGGCGCCGTCGTAGCGGAGGGTGACGGTGACGGCCTTGGGGTGGGGTGCGTCCGTGATGAGACGGGCCTTGGCGGGCTGCTCGACGAGGGGTGACATCGGCTGGCTCCTCTGCGGCTGCTGCGGCGCGGAGTCCGTTTGAGGTGCGTCACAAACCATCTCTTATCGGACATTCACCACCCAATTCTACAAAGGTTCTACAAAGGGTGCCGCTTGAGTCGCATGTTCACTGATGTCTCATCTGGTGAACACCGCACCGGCAGCCCGCATACAACCTGCTCTTGCAACTTATTCGCAAGAGGGACCTATCATCAGACGGTTCTCGTCGCCCCGTCCCCCGTCCCCCGCAGGAAGCGGAGCCCCGCCATGCATGTCCCCGACGGATTCATCAACCTGCCGGTCTCGGCCGCCGCCGGTGTCGTCGCCGCGGGTGGTGTCGCGGTCAGCCTGCGCGGCGCGCGCCGCGAGCTGGACGAGCGCACCGCCCCGCTCGCCGGACTGGTCGCCGCGTTCATCTTCGCCGTACAGATGCTGAACTTCCCCGTCGCGGCCGGGACCAGCGGCCATCTGCTGGGCGGAGCCCTGGCGGCGATACTCGTCGGTCCCTTCACCGGCGTGCTCTGTGTCTCGGTCGTCCTGCTGATGCAGGGCATCCTCTTCGCGGACGGCGGGCTGACCGCGCTCGGGGTGAACATCACCGTCATGGCGCTGGTGACGACCGTCGTCGCGTACGCGCTCTTCCGCGGGCTGGTCACGGTCCTGCCCCGGACACGCCGCTCGGTGACCGTCTCCGCGTTCATCGCCGCGCTGGTCTCCGTACCGGCCGCGGCCGCCGCCTTCACCGCCCTGTACGCCGTCGGCGGGACCACGGACATCCCGATCGGCAAGGTGCTGACCGCGATGGTCGGTGTCCATGTGCTCATCGGTATCGGCGAGGCCATGATCACCGCGCTGACGGTCGGCGCCGTCATCGCCGTACGCCCCGACCTGGTGTACGGCGCCCGGGGGCTGACCGCGCCGCTGAAGCTGCGCGTCGGCGGCGAGCTGGTCGACGCCAGGCCCGAGCCCTCCGCCGCTCCGCCGGCCGGTTCGCCCGTGGCCGCCCGCTCCACCCGGCGGGTCTGGGCGACCGGCCTGGTCACGGCCCTCGTGCTGGCCGGCTTCGTCTCCTTCTACGCCTCCGCCAACCCCGACGGCCTGGAGAAGGTCGCCGCGGACCAGGGCATCGACAAGAAGACCGAGGAGCACCACACCGCCGACTCGCCGCTCGCCGACTACGGCGTCAAGGACGTCTCGAACGCCCGGCTCGCCGGCGGTGTCGCGGGTGTGATCGGAGTGGGCGCCACGGTCGCCGTGGGCAGCGGCGTGTTCTGGGCGGTGCGCCGCCGCCGTACGGCCGGGGAGTCCCTGCCGGCCGGTCCCGCCGGTCCCGCCGGTCCCGCCGGCTCTGTCGGCGGGAAGGCCTGACATGGGCGCGGGCCACGCCCACAAGCTCTACCGGCACGGGCACTCGCCGGTCCATGAGCTGCCCCCGCACTGCAAGCTCGCCGCCGTCTTCTGCTTCGTCGTCGTGGTGGTCTCCACCCCGCGCGAGGCGATCTGGGCCTTCGGCCTGTACGCGGTGCTGCTGGCGGCGGCCGCGGTCGTGGCCCGCGTGCCGGCCGGCTTCCTGCTGCGCCGGCTGCTGATCGAGATCCCCTTCGTGGCCTTCGCCGTCCTGATGCCGTTCGTGGTCCCCGGCGAACAAGTGCGGTTCCTGGGGCTGTCGCTGAGCGTTCCCGGCCTCTGGGGCGCCTGGAACGTCCTCGCGAAGGGCACGCTCGGCGTCGCCGCGTCCGTGATCCTCGCCTCCACGACCGAGCTGCGCTCCCTGCTGCTCGGACTCCAGCGGCTCAGGCTGCCGCCCCTGCTGGTCCAGATCGCGTCCTTCATGATCCGGTACGGCGATGTCATCACCGACGAGATGCGCCGGATGTCGATCGCCCGGCGCTCGCGCGGCTTCGAGGCGCGGGGCGTACGGCACTGGGGTGTGCTGGCCAAGTCCGCCGGCGCGCTCTTCATCCGCTCCTACGAGCGGGGTGAGCGCGTCCATCTGGCGATGGTGAGCCGGGGGTACGCGGGCACCATGCCGGTCATCGACGAGGTGACCGCGTCCCGGGCGCAGTGGTCGTACGCCGCCGCCCTCCCGTTGTCGGCGCTCGCCGTCTGTCTGCTTGGCTGGACCCTATGAACGCTCTTCCCGTACCGGCGTCGCTCCAGGTCAGTGGCCTCGCGTACGCGTATCCCGACGGCCACCAGGCGCTGTTCGGCGTCGATCTGACCGTCGGGCGCGGTGAGCGGGTGGCCCTGCTCGGCCCCAACGGCGCCGGCAAGACCACGCTCGTCCTGCACCTCAACGGCATCCTCACCGCGGGGGCCGGCTCCGTCGAGGTCGCCGGGCTGCCCGTGGCGAAGCGCAATCTCGCCGAGATCCGGCGCCGGGTCGGCATCGTCTTCCAGGACCCGGACGACCAGCTGTTCATGCCGACGGTGCGGGAGGACGTGGCCTTCGGCCCGGCCGCCTCCGGACTGCGCGGCGCCGCGCTGGAGGCCCGGGTCGTCGCCGCGCTGACCCAGGTCGGGATGGCGGAGTACGCGAACCGGCCGCCGCACCACCTCTCCTTCGGGCAGCGCCGCCGGGTCGCCGTGGCGACCGTCCTGGCGATGGAACCGGAGATCCTCGTCCTCGACGAGCCCTCGTCCAACCTGGACCCGGCCTCCCGGCGTGAACTGGCCGACATCCTGCGGTCGCTGGACATCACGGTGCTGATGGTCACGCACGATCTGCCGTACGCTCTCGAACTCTGCCCCCGCGCGGTGATCCTCAGCGACGGCGTCATCGTGGCCGACGGGCCCACCTCGCAACTCCTCGGCGACGAGGAGCTGATGGGCGCGCACCGGCTGGAGCTGCCGTTCGGTTTCGACCCGCGTTCCGTGTCGCCGGGGCACGTTGCACCATAGAGGGGTCGCGCCGCCGGGGCGTGGCGG
Organism: Streptomyces sp. NPDC058198; assembly: GCF_042882605.1. Lineage (NCBI taxonomy): Bacteria > Bacillati > Actinomycetota > Actinomycetes > Kitasatosporales > Streptomycetaceae > Streptomyces > Streptomyces sp. NPDC058198. The sequence continues at coordinate 180,803 of NZ_JBHVVP010000004.1, read as the reverse complement.
GGCGATGAGCGGTACGGCGCGGGCGGTGCGACGCGGCGGTACCGGCGGGCGGGAGTGCGGGCGTGGACGTCCAGGGGACGGTGGCGGCGGGCTTCGAGCCGGTCAGGGACGCTTTCGTACGGAACTTCGAGCATCTCGGTGAACGCGGCGCGGCGGTCGCCGTGTACCGGGACGGGTACAAGGTCGTCGACCTGTGGGCGGGCACGCGGAACGCCGACGAGACGACGGTCCTGGAGCCATGGGCCCTGGACACGGCGCAGGTCGTCCGCTCGGCGACGAAGGGCGTGACCGCGGCCGTACCGCTGCTGCTGCACCAGCGCGGACAGATCGATCTCGACGCCCCCGTCGGCACGTACTGGCCGGAGTTCAAGGCGGCGGGCAAGGAGCGGGCGCTCGTACGGCATCTGCTCTCGCACCGCGCCGGGGTGCCCGTCCTCGACCGGCCACTGACCCCGGCGGAGGCCGTCGACGGCACGTCGGGCGCGCTGGCCCTCGCCGCTCAGCGGCCCGTCTGGGAGCCGGGCACCGACCACGGCTATCACGCGCACACCTACAGCTGGCTCATCGCCGAGCTGGTCAAGCGGGTGACCGGGCGGAGCATCGGCCGATGGATCGCCGAGGAGATCGCCCGGCCGCTGGGCCTGGACTTCTGGGTCGGACTGCCGGCCGAGGAAGCGCACCGGGTGGGGCGGATCGGGCCGGTCGAGGAGCCGGCGGGCGGCGGGGGCGCGCTCAGGCTGCGGCCCAAGCGGTCCGTCTCGGAGGCGTACCAGGACCCGCGGTCGCTCACCCGGCGCGCGTTCGCGGTGATCGAGCCGCGTCCCGACGAGAACGACCCGGCGTACCGCGCCGCCGAACTCCCGGCCTCCGGGGGCATCTCGACCGCCCGGGCGCTGGCCCGCTGCTACGCCGCGATGATCGGTCCCGTGGACGGCCACCGGCTGTTCGCCCCGGCGACCCTCACCCTGGCGCGTACGGAGGAGTCGGCGGGCCCCGACCGGGTGCTGGTCGTCGCCACCCGCTTCGGCCTCGGCTTCATGCTGCACGGCCCGGCCGCGCCGCTGCTGGGTCCGGGCTCCTTCGGCCACCCGGGGCGCGGCGGCTCGCTCGGGTTCGCCGACCCGGAGTCGGGGATCGCGTTCGGGTATGTGACGAACGGGATGCGGAAGGGAGTGACGGCGGACCCGCGGGCACAGGCCCTGGTGCGGGCGGTGCGCTCGTCGTTGTGAGGCCGCCGGGCTCTGGCGTGGGCGGTGCGCTCGGCGACATGATCGCCGGATGCAGCGATTCGACGGATACGGCGTACTGATCACCGGAGCGGGCCAGGGCATCGGCGCGGCGACCGCCCGTCGACTGGCGGCCGAAGGAGCGCGCGTCCTGGTCACCGACCTGGACGAGAAGCGGGCCGCGACGGCGGCCGGGAGCATCCCGGGCGCGGTGGCGTTCGGCTGCGACGTGGCCGACAGGTCGTCGGTCGAGGCGGCGGTGGCGTATGCCGTGGAGTGCTTCGGCTCCCTCGACGTCCTGGTCAACAACGCCTACGCGTGCACGCCCGACGCCCCGCTCTTCGAGGACGAGCCGGACGAGGTCTGGGCGCGTGATCTCGACGTCACCCTGACGGGCGCCTTCCGCTGCGCCCGCGCGGCGCTTCCGCACCTGGTGGCGTCGGGCCGGGGCTCGATCGTCACGATCGGCTCGGTCAACGGCGAGCAGGACTTCGGCAACCACGCCTACAGCGCGGCCAAGGCGGGCCTGACGAGCCTCACCCGCACCCTCGCGGGCCACGCGGCGCCGCGTGGTGTCCGCGTCAATCTCGTCGCGCCGGGGACGATCCACACGGACGCCTGGACGGGCCGCGAGGCCGAACTGGGCCGCGCGGCGGCCCACTACCCGATGGGCAGGGTCGGCACCCCGGACGACATCGCCGCCGCGGTCGCCTTCCTGGCGTCCCCCGACGCCTCCTGGATCACGGGCACGACCCTGCCGGTCGACGGCGGCCTCCTGACGAGCAACGTGGGCCTGCGCCGGGCGATCGGCGGCGAGGCCATCGGCGGCCAGGACTGAGGGAGGGGGCCTGTCCGCTCGCTCAACTCGTGTGGAGCATCAGGCTGATGCCCACCACCATCAGGCCCGCCGCCGCGATTCTCGGGGTGCCGAAGCGTTCCTTGAAGAAGACCGCGCCGATCGCCGCGCCGACGATGATCGACGATTCGCGCAGGGCGGCGACCGGGGCGAGCGGGGCGCGGGTCTGGGCCCAGAGGACCAGGCCGTACGCGATCAGGGAGAGCACCGCGCCGAGCAGGCCACGCGCCGCGTGCGGGCGCAGCTGGGCGAGGAGCAGGCCGCGGCGGGCGTACAGGGCGTAGGCCGGGATCAGGACGCCCTCCAGGATCATCAGCCAGGCGATATAGCTGATCGGTGAGCCGGAGTTGCGTACGCCGACACCGTCCACGACGGTGTACGCCGCGATCGACAGGCCCGTCGCCAGCGCGGCCAGCAGGGCGGGCCACTGTGGCGCGGTCTTCGAGCCCCGGATGCCCCACAGCGCGACGCCGACCAGCCCCGCCGAGGCGATGGCGACGCCCGCCCCCTGCCAGGCGTCCAGGGACTCGCCCACGAAGATGGCGGCCAGCACGGTGACCACCAGCGGCGCCGTGCCGCGGGCGATCGGGTACATCTGGCCGAAGTCACCGAGGCTGAACGACCGCATCAGCAGCGCCTGGTAGCCGACGTGCAGCAGCGCGGAGACGATCAGATACGGCCAGGCCGCCGCGTGCGGCAGCGGCGCGAAGCAGGCGACGACCGCGCCGATCACCGTCGCGCCCCCGGCGATCAGGGTGAAGGCGACCAACTGGTCCTTGATCGTATGGGCGATGGCGTTCCAGCCGGCATGGGTGAGGGCGGCCACCAGGACCGCGGCGGCGACGAGGGGGGTCACCCCTTGCGCTCACGGACGTCCACCACGGTGCCGCCGGCGTGCGTGACCAGGGACGTGGGGTCCATGGGGAACACCGTGTGCGGAGTGCCGGCCGCCGCCCACACCACCGCGTGGCCGAGCAGCCCCTGATCGGCCAGCACCCGGGTCTTCGTACGGTGACCGAAGGGCGGCACGCCGCCGATGGCGTAACCCGTGGTCTCCCGGACCAGCTCGGCGTTCGCCCGCTTGACGGCCGCCGCGCCCAACTCCTGCCGTACGCGCTCCACATCGACCCGTGAGGCGCCGTCCATCAGCACCAGGACCGGCACCCCGTCGGCCTCGAAGACCAGCGACTTGACGATCTCGCCGAGGCCGCAGCCGACGGCGGCGGCGGCCTCGGCGGCGGTGCGGGTGGCGTCCGGGAAACGGCGGACCCGTTCGGTGAGACCGTCGAGGCCGAGCTCACGCAGGGCCTCGACGAAACGGGGATGGGCGGCGGTTTCGGGAGTGCTCATGGACCGCACGCTAGCGGTCGCGGTACGGGCCGTGCGACCGGCTTCCGGAGTCCGCCCGGAGCAGCCGGTGGCACGGAGGCGTACGGGACCGGCCGCGGGGCCGGTGGCACACGGGACCTCCGCGGGCCGCACCGTCACCCTGGGCCTCACCCCGCGCCCAGTACCGCCGCCACCACCGGGCCCGCCGCGTCGCCGCCGTGCCCGCCGGCCTCGACGACCGCCGCCGCGGCCAGGTCGTCCTGGAATCCGGTGAACCAGCTGTTGGACGTGGTCTGGCCGTCGACCTCGGCGGAGCCGGTCTTCGCGCCCTTGTCGCCGCCGAGCCCCGCCATCGCGTTCGCGCCCGTGCCGCTCGTCGCCGTGAGCCGCATCATGTCGCGCAGCTGCTGGGCCACGGAGTACCGCAGCGAGCGCGTGGCGGTGGCCAGTTGCCGGTCGTCCAGCGAACGCGCCACGAGAATGGGCTGCTTGAACGTGCCGTTCTTGGCGGTGGCCGTGATGGACGCCATGTTGAGGACGTTCATCTGCACCGTGCCCTGCCCGATGTACTGGGCGGCCGCCTCGCCGCCGGTCGCGGACGGAACGCTGCCGTCGTAGGACGGGACGCCGGTCTGCCAGTTGTCGAGGCCGATGCCGAAGACCTGCTCGGCCTCGTTCTTCAGCGCGGAGTCGTCCTTGGTGTCGTCGATCAGCTTGATGAAGGCGGTGTTGCAGGAGCGGGCGAAGCTCTGCGCGAAGGTGCCGTTCGGAATCGAGAAGCCGTCCAGGTTCTGGAACGTACGGCCCTGGTACATCGCGGTCGCCGGGCACTCGGCCGGCCGCAGGGCGGAGACCAGGTTCTTCTCCAGCAGCATCGCGGCGGTCACGATCTTCATCGTGGAGCCGGGCGCCTGCTTGCCGAGCATCGCCGCGTTGAAGCCGTCCGAGCGGTTGTTGGCGACGGCCAGGATCTCGCCCGTACTCGGCTTGACGGCGGCGACCGACGCCTCGCTGTACTTCTTCACCGCCTGCTCGGCGGCCGCCTGCACGTTCGCGTCCAGCGTGGTCCTGAGCTTGCCCGTCTTGCCCTTGGCGAGCGTGAGCAGCGTCTCTCCAGGCGTGCTGTCACCGTCGCTCTTCAACGCCAGTTCGACGCCCGGCGTGCCGCCCGCGTCGGCGCCGTACCGTTTCCTCAGCTGGTCGAGCATGGGCGCGAGCGAGGGGTACTTCTCCTTCGTCAGCACCTTGCCGTTGCGGTCGACCGCCTCGATCGGCGGGGTGGCGGCCTCGGTCGTGGTCAGGTGAGTGTTCTTCGTGAGCTTCGGATGGATCACCGAAGGCGCCCAGTCGACCAGCGGCCGCCCGGTGGTCAGCCCGCGCACCACCGTCAGCTCCGAGCTGTACGACCACGGCTTGGTCTTGCCGTCGAGCGCCACCGTGGCCTTGACCGTGAACGGCACCTTCGCGCCGACCGCTTTCCCCGGTGTGATCACCGCGTCGGTGACATGGGCCTCGTCGCGGTAGCCGCTGATGACGGGCGATGCGGCGGTGGCGTTGTTGGTCAGCTGGGCGACGTCGGACGCCTCGCTCCCGCTCGCCCAGGCGGTCAGGAACGCCTTCGCCGCCTTGTCGATCTCCTCGTCGCTCAGCGGTCCGGTCTCGATCTCGCGCGTCGCGGACGTGCTGGTGGTGTCCGAGATGCCACCGGTGATCCCGCTGTAGACGTTGTACGCGCCGTATCCCACCCCGCCGGCGACGACGAGGAACACTCCGCCGACCACGGCGACCTTCACTCCACTGCGCATCTGTGCAGTCCCCCTCCCCAGGAGCTCCTTTGAACATGTTCAAAGGAAGTATCGGATGCACTCTACGGGACAGGCGCGTCAGGAGGGGGAGCGTTATCGGACTGCGACGGGCCGCTGTTTCGCGCCGCGCCGGGGCAACTGGTGGCCGTCAACGGCCGGCTTTTCGGTGCAGAGCCGAATCGTCAGAACATCCCGCCACCCGCTCGGATGGCCTGGCCGGTGATCCAGCGGGCGGCGTCGGAGGCAAGGAAACCGACGACGTCGGCGATGTCGTCGGGCCGGCCGAGGCGGCCGAGCGGGATCTGTGTCGCCAACTGCTCGCGGGCCTGAGGCGGCAGCTGGGCGGCGAGCGCATCGGTGTCGGTGGCGCCGGGGAGCACGCTGTTGACGGTGATGCGGCGTGGGCCCAGCTCGTGGGCGAGGGTGCGGACGAGCGCGTCGCCCGCGGCCTTGGAAGCAGCGTAGACGCCGGATCCGGGGCGCTGGGTGACAGCCGCTCCGCTGGAGACGACGACGATCCGTCCGCCGTCGCGCACCCGTATCGCGGCCTCGCGCAGCGCGGTGAAGGTGGCGCGGGTGTTGGTCCGGAACATCACATCGAAGTCTTCGTCGGTGGTCTCGGCGATGGATGCGAAACGGGCGACGCCGACGTTGCACACCACGATGTCGAGGCCGCCGTACTCCTTCACCGCGGTGTCGAACAGCCTCCGCAGCTCGGCCGGCTCGGCGGCGTCGCCACGCACGGCTGTCGCCCGGCCACCGGCCGCCTCGACGGCGGCGACGGCCTTTGCCGCGGAGTCCGCGTCCGAGCGGTAGTTGACGACGACGGCCGCGCCGTCCGCGCCCAGGCGTTCGGCGACGGCGCGGTCTCGTGCGCCGAGAGACCGACCCGGCCGACCGCCGGGTGAGCCGCGTTGTCCTCACCGACGAGGGCCGCGAGGTGGGCGAGGAGATGAGCGACGCGTTCGCCTGCGCTGTGGCAGAGCGCTGCGCCACCGTGCCGCGCACCGATCTCGCCCGCCTCGCCAGGATCGGCGCCGCCGCGGCCGACGCCCTCGGCGACGCGAGCTGACTCCGCCACCGCCCGGAAACTCTTGAGCGGTGGATGGTTCGCTCCGCCGGCCGGAGCTACCTGGGCTTTTGGCCAACGCCGCGAGCGCGCGTGCTGGGCGTCGCGACGGGGCAAACGTTGCCGGGAGGGGCACTAGACCCAGGTGTCGAACCACATCCGGTTGCGCCAGGAGTCGACGGGGATCGAGGTGCCCGTGTAGAGCGGCCAGAAGTAGATGAAGTTCCAGATGATCAGCAGGACCAGCACGCCCGCGCCGACCGCGCCGATCGTCCGGCGTCTCTCGTCCGAGCCCGCAGGGCCGACCAGCGCGCCGACCAGCATCGCCACCGCGAGACACAGGAACGGCACGAAGACGACCGCGTAGAAGAGGAAGATCGTCCGCTCCTGGTACAGGAACCAGGGTGCCCAGCCCGCCGCGACAGCGCAGGCGATGGCGCCCGCGCGCCAGTCGCGCCGGAAGAACCAGCGCCACAGGACGTAGCAGAGCGCGAAGCCCGCCGCCCACCACAGCAGCGGCGTGCCGATCGCCAGCACCTCGCGGGCGCACTTGCCGGCCGTCGACGCCGGGCAGCCGTCGGAGCCGGCCGCCGGGTCCTCGTAGAAGTACGAGACGGGGCGGCCCAGGACGATCCAGCTCCAGGGGTTCGACTGGTAGGTGTGGCCCGAGGTCAGGTTCACATGGAAGCTGTAGACCTCGTTCTCGTAGTGCCACAGGCTGCGCAGCCAGTCCGGCAGCCAGGTCCAGTGGCCGCCCTTGCCCTGGGTCTCGGCCCAGTTCCTGAAGTAGCCCTTGTCGCTGACGATCCAGCCGGTCCACGAGGCGACGTACGTGACGATCGCCACCGGCACCGTCGAGAAGAAGGCCGGCACGAGGTCCCGCCGGAGCACCGCCCAGTACGGCCGCACCGCGCCCGCCGTCCGGCGCGCGCCCACGTCCCACAGCACGGCCATGATCCCGAAGGCGGCCAGGATGTAGAGCCCGTTCCACTTCGTCGCGAAAGCCAGGCCCAGCATCAGCCCGGCCGCCAGCCGCCACGGCCGCCAGCCGAGCCGCAGGTACTCCGCGACCTCGACGTCGGGGCGGAGCACCCCCTCCTCGTCCACCGGGAGCGCGGCCGCCAGCCGCCGCCGTGACCAGTCGCGGTCGATCAGCAGACAGCCGAAGGCGGCCAGCACGAAGAACATCAGCACGAGGTCGAGGAGCGCGGTACGGCTCATCACGAAGTGCAGGCCGTCGACGGCCAGCAGCGCGCCCGCCAGGCATCCGAGGAACGTCGAGCGGAACAGCCGCCGCCCGATCCGGCACAGCATCAGCACCGACAGGGTGCCGAGCACCGCCACCATGAAGCGCCAGCCGAAGGGCGTGAACCCGAACAGCTGCTCACCGAGGCCGATGACCCACTTGCCCACCGGCGGATGGACGACGTACCCGGGGTCGGTCGGCACCGGGACCAGGGACGGATCCTTCAGGATCTGCTTGTCGATGTCCTTGGGCCAGCTGCCCTCGTACCCCTGGTTGATGAGCGCCCAGGCGTCCTTCGCGTAATACGTCTCGTCGAATATCACCGCCTTGGGGCTGCCCAGGTGCCAGAACCGCAGCACCCCCGCGACCAGGGCCACGAGCAGCGGCCCGCCCCAGGCCGACCAGCGGACCAGCCGGTCCGCGAGGAGGGGCGGCACCGCGAGCACGGCCCACAGCCGCTCCGAGGGGCGGGTGTACGGCGGCACCAGCCGCTCGCGCAGCCCGATCACCGGCCTGGGCGCATGGCCGAATCGGCGGAGCCGCTGAGGCCATGAGGGCGGCTTGTCGCCGGCGTCGTGCCCCTGTAGGGCTTCTGGCGCAGTACTGGTCACCGCGCCATCGTAGGGAACGCCGCTGTGCGAGGGGTGCGTCGCGCCCTGCGAGGATGGCGGATGTGAACGGAACGCTGGTACTCGCAGGGACGCCCATCGGTGATGTGACGGACGCGCCGCCCCGGCTCGCCGCCGAACTGGAGACCGCCGACGTGGTCGCCGCGGAGGACACCCGGCGGCTGCGCCGGCTGACCCAGGCGCTGGGCGTGCAGACCCGTGGCCGGGTCGTGTCGTACTTCGAGGGCAACGAATCCGCCAGGACGCCCGAGCTGGTCGAGGCGCTGGTGGGCGGGGCGCGGGTGCTGCTGGTCACGGACGCCGGCATGCCGTCCGTCTCCGACCCGGGGTACCGGCTGGTGGCGGCGGCCGTGGAGCGAGACATCAAGGTCACGGCCGTGCCGGGACCGTCCGCCGTGCTGACCGCGCTGGCGCTCTCCGGGCTGCCCGTGGACCGCTTCTGCTTCGAGGGCTTCCTGCCGCGCAAGGCGGGCGAGCGGCTGAGCCGGCTGCGGGACGCCGCGGCCGAGCGGCGCACCCTCGTGTACTTCGAGGCGCCCCACCGGCTCGACGACACCCTCGCCGCGATGGCCGAGGTCTTCGGCGCCGACCGCCGGGCCGCCGTCTGCCGCGAGCTGACCAAGACGTACGAGGAAGTGAAGCGCGGTGGCCTCGGTGACCTGGCGGCCTGGGCGGCCGAGGGCGTACGGGGCGAGATCACCGTCGTCGTCGAGGGCGCACCGGAGTCGGGGCCCGGGGAACTGGATCCCGCCGAGCTGGTGCAACGGGTGCGCGTGAGGGAGGAGGCGGGGGAGCGGCGCAAGGAGGCCATCGCCGCCGTCGCCGCCGAGGCCGGGGTGCCCAAGCGCGAGGTGTTCGACGCGGTCGTCGCGGCAAAAAATGCCGCGCGAACGTCCCCCGCGGACGGTAAAGGACTATCGTGAAAAGCAAAGCGCAGACCGCGTGCCGGGCCTTTGGGGCATGAGAAGGCCAAGAGCATTCCATTAATCGACAGGCGCTGATGCGCTCCCGCCATTAAAGGCGTCCACTGGGTCCGTGGAGAGGAGCTGGCATGAGTGAGATCACGGGCACCGCCGTAGCCCACGAGGCATATGCCTTTTGTTGCATGCGTTGTGGGCACGGCTGGGAGCAGGCCTACGACATAGAGCATCACGTCGACGGCTCGGGACAGAATTTCGTCGTTTACAAGTCCAACGGGGTGCGGGTACCTTCGCCGCTGTCCAGCCCGTCCTGCCAGAACTGCGGCGGGCACATCGTCCGCATCATGCGGTCCGGGCAGGTCTCGTCCGTACGGGCTCTGATGATGGAGCAGCACCACCCCGCCAAGAGCCCGGCCAAGGGCAAGCGGGCCGGGAAGACGAAGACGAAGCCGGAGTCCGCGGAGGGGTCCGCGCAGCCCGCCGAGGAGATATCCGCCGGATCGGCCGACGGCATACCCGCCGGCGCCTCCGCCGCCGGGGCGGGCCGGCACCACTGGCATCTCTCCGATCTGCTGCACCCCTTCCACCACCGCACGTGAGCCGCCGCTTCCACCGCACGTGAGTCCATGGGCGCGATCCTCGTAGGATCGCGCCCATGAGTTCGAAGCACGCCGCGCCGCCACTGCCCGAGCCCCTGCGGGTGCCGGTCGCCGATTCGCACACCCACCTGGACATGCAGGACGGAACGGTCGGGGAGGGCCTGGACAAGGCCGCCTCGGTCGGCGTGACGACGGTGGTCCAGGTGGGGTGCGACCTCAAGGGCTCGCGCTGGGCCGCCGAGACGGCCGCGGCGTACGAGAACGTGCACGCGGCGGTCGCCCTGCACCCGAACGAGGCGCCCCGCATCGTGCACGGCGACCCCGACGGCTGGTCGCGGCAGGGCGCCCGCGCGGGCGGCGGCGACCCGGCGCTGGACGACGCGCTGGCGGAGATCGACCGGCTGGCCGCCCTGGTCCAGGTGCGGGCCGTCGGCGAGACGGGGCTCGACCACTTCCGGACCGGGCCCGAGGGCATGGCCGCCCAGGAGCGCTCCTTCCGCGCCCATATCGAGATCGCCAAACGCCACGGCAAGGCGCTCGTCATCCACGACCGCGAGGCGCACGCCGACGTGCTGCGGATCCTCGCCGACGAGGGCGCCCCGGAACAAACGGTCTTCCATTGCTATTCCGGTGATGCGGAAATGGCCGAAATTTGCGCTGCGGCGGGTTACTACATGTCTTTCGCAGGCAATGTGACATTCAAAAACGCTCAGCCGTTGCGTGATGCGCTCAAAGTAGCGCCAATAGAGCTTGTTCTTGTGGAGACGGATGCGCCTTTTCTCACTCCGGCGCCCTACCGGGGGCGGCCGAATGCGCCCTATCTCATTCCGGTCACGCTGCGTGCGATGGCCGAAGTGCGCGGGATCGGTGAGGACGCCATGGCGGAGGCGATTTCACGCAATACGGCGCACGCCTTCGGTTACTGACCCATAACGGCGCCCGGGGGCGCTCCGGCGCGGCCGTAGGCTTACCCGGTGAGCACCACTGAGCCCGACGCCCTCCTGGGCCCCGCAGACATCCGCGAGCTGGCCGCAGCGCTGGGCGTACGCCCGACGAAACAGCGCGGGCAGAACTTCGTCATCGACGCCAACACCGTCCGCCGGATCGTCCGCACCGCCGACGTGCGCCCGGACGACGTCGTCGTGGAGGTCGGTCCCGGGCTCGGCTCGCTGACGCTGGCGCTGCTGGAGGCGGCGGACCGGGTGACGGCCGTGGAGATCGACGACGTCCTGGCCGGGGCACTGCCCGTGACGATCGAGGCGCGGATGCCGGCGCGCGCCGGGCGCTTCTCGCTGGTGCACTCCGACGCGTTGCGGGTACGGGAGCTGCCGGGCCCCGCACCCACCGCGCTGGTCGCCAACCTGCCGTACAACGTGGCCGTGCCGGTCCTGCTGCACATGCTGGAGCACTTCCCGACCATCGAGCGGACCCTGGTGATGGTCCAGGCCGAGGTCGCCGACCGGCTGGCCGCGGCGCCGGGGAACAAGGTGTACGGAGTGCCGTCCGTGAAGGCCAACTGGTACGCGGACGTCAAGCGGGCGGGATCGATCGGCCGCACCGTCTTCTGGCCCGCGCCCAACGTGGACTCCGGCCTCGTCTCCCTGGTGCGCAGGGCCGAGCCGGTGAAGACGACGGCCTCCAGGGCCGAGGTCTTCGCGGTCGTCGACGCGGCCTTCGCGCAGCGCCGCAAAACCCTGCGGGCGGCCCTCGCCGGATGGGCGGGATCCGCCCCGGCGGCCGAGGCGGCGCTCGTCGCGGCGGGGATCTCGCCGCAGGCGCGCGGCGAAGCACTGACGGTGGAAGAGTTCGCGCGGATCGCGGAGTCGAAGAACGCGGAGTCGCAGGCGAAGGGGGACGGCGCGTGAGCATCACCGGCGGGCGCGTGAGCGTCACCGTACGAGTACCGGCCAAGGTCAATGTGCAGCTGGCGGTGGGCGCGGCCCGCCCCGACGGCTTCCACGACCTGGCGAACGTCTTTCTGGCCGTGGGCCTCTACGACGAGATCACGGTCACGCCCGCCGACGAGCTGCGCGTCACCTGCTCGGGCCCCGACGCGCACCAGGTGCCCCTGGACGAGACGAACCTCGCGGCGCGGGCCGCGCTCGCGCTGGCGCGGCGGCACGGCATCGACCCGCACGTCCACATCCACATCGCCAAGGACATCCCGGTCGCGGGCGGTATGGCGGGCGGCAGCGCGGACGGCGCGGGCGCCCTGCTGGCCTGCGACGCGCTCTGGTCGCTGAACTCCTCGCGGGACGAGCTCCTCGCCCTCTGCGCCGAGCTGGGCAGCGATGTGCCGTTCAGCCTGATCGGCGGCGCTGCGCTGGGCACAGGCCGCGGCGAACAGCTCACCGTCCTGGAAACCGGCGGTGCCTTCCACTGGGTGTTCGCGGTCGCCGACGGCGGCCTGTCCACGCCCGCCGTCTACCGCGAGTTCGACCGGCTCGGCGCGGGCACGGAGGTCCCGGCCCCGGCCGCCGACCCCGCGCTGCTCGACGCCCTGCGCGCCGGCGACGCCGTCGCCCTGGCGGGCACCCTGGCCAACGACCTCCAGCCCGCGGCCCTCTCCCTGCGCCCCTCCCTGACGGCCACCCTCGCCGCCGGCACCGCCGCCGGCGCCCTGGCCGCCCTGGTCTCCGGCTCCGGCCCGACCACCGCCTTCCTCACCAAGAGCCCGGAAGCGGCCGCCGAGGTAGCCGAAGCCCTACGGTCCTCCGCCACCTGCCGCACCGCCCGCGTAGCCCTGTCCCCAGCCCCGGGCGCCACGATCGTGGCGGGCCCCGCCTGACGTACGCCGGACGGTGCGAGGGCGGCAGGCCGTCGCACTGTTCCCGGCGACTACGCTGGGACGTCGATCGATCCCCCTGTACAGGAGTGAAATGGCCGTCAATCTGGTCAATGTCGAGGCAGTCACCAAGGTGTACGGCACCCGTGCGCTGCTCGATGGTGTCTCTCTCGGCGTCTCCGAGGGGGACCGGATCGGGGTCGTGGGGCGTAACGGCGACGGCAAGACGACCCTCATCCGGATGCTGAGCAAGCTGGAGGAGCCCGACACCGGGCGGGTCACCCAGAGTGGGGGGCTGCGGCTCGGGGTGCTGACGCAGCACGATTCGCTCGATCCCGAGGCCACCGTCAGGCACGAGGTCATCGGTGATCTCGCCGATCACGAGTGGGCCGGCAACGCCAAGATCCGGGATGTGCTGACCGGGCTGTTCGGCGGGCTGGACCTGCCGGGGTTCCCGCAGGGGCTCGACACCGTCATCGCGCCGCTCTCCGGTGGCGAGCGGCGCCGGATCGCGCTCGCCAAGCTGCTCATCGGCGAGCCGGATCTGATCGTGCTCGACGAGCCCACCAACCATCTCGACGTCGAGGGCATCGCCTGGCTGGCGGAGCATCTGCGGGCCCGGCGGTCCGCGCTCGTCTGCGTCACGCACGACCGGTGGTTCCTCGACCAGGTCTGTACGCGGATGTGGGACGTCCAGCGCGGTGCGGTGCACGAGTACGAGGGCGGCTACTCCGACTACGTCTTCGCCCGCGCCGAGCGCGAGCGCATCGCCGCGACGGAGGAGGTCAAGCGGCAGAACCTGGTCCGCAAGGAGCTGGCCTGGCTGCGCCGCGGCGCCCCCGCCCGTACCTCCAAGCCGCGCTTCCGGGTCGAGGCGGCCAACGAGCTGATCGCGGACGTACCGCCGCCCCGCGACACCTCCGAGCTGATGAAGTTCGCCAACGCCCGGCTCGGCAGGACCGTCTTCGACCTGGAGGACGTGACCGTCCAGGCCGGTCCGAAGGTGCTGCTCACCCATCTCACCTGGCAGCTCGGCCCCGGCGACCGGATCGGCCTGGTCGGGGTGAACGGCGCGGGCAAGACCTCGCTGCTGCGCGCGCTCGCCGACGCCGCCCGTACGCAGGGCGACGTCCAGCCCACCGCCGGGAAGGTGATCGTCGGCAGGACCGTGAAGCTGGCGTACCTCTCCCAGGAGGTCACCGAACTCAAGCCCACCCTGCGGGTACTCGAAGCGGTCCAGCAGGTGCGGGACCGCGTCGACCTCGGCAAGGGCCGGGAGATGACGGCGGGTCAGCTGTGCGAGCAGTTCGGCTTCACCAAGGAGAAGCAGTGGACGCCGGTCGGTGATCTGTCCGGTGGTGAGCGGCGCAGGCTCCAGCTGCTGCGGCTGCTGATGGACGAGCCGAACGTCCTCTTCCTCGACGAGCCCACCAACGACCTCGACATCGAGACGCTCAACCAGCTGGAGGACCTGCTCGACGGCTGGCCGGGTTCGATGGTCGTCATCTCCCACGACCGGTTCTTCATCGAGCGGACCACCGACAAGGTGATGGCGCTGCTCGGCGACCTGACGCTGCGGATGCTGCCGCGCGGCATCGACGAGTATCTGGAGCGGCGCCGCAGGATGGTCGAGACCGCCGTCCCGGTGCCCGCGCAGGCGACAGCCGTTGAGCGTCCGGCGGGTTCCGCGTCGGCCAAGGACGGCCGCGCGGCGAAGAAGGAACTGCAGAAGATCGAGCGTCAGCTCGACAAGATGTCCGGCCGTGAGACCACGCTGCATCAGCGGATCGCCGATAACGCCACAGACTTCGAGAAAGTGGCCGAACTGGACGCGGAGCTCCGTGAACTGACCGGTGAGCGTGAAGAGTTGGAGATGCGCTGGCTGGAGCTCGCGGAGGACGCGTAGAGACGGCGTGCAGGGCGCGTAACGAGCGCATCACGGGCCGGTTCTCCCTTGGGAACAGGGGCGGACCGGCCCGTCCCGTACACCAGTCCGAGTGATACAAAGAAGCCCCGCTCGACTGATGTGACGATGCGGAATCCACACTCGAATCACTCCATTCCGGGGGGTCAGCCGCCGGGATCGCGGGGGAGGCCGATCGGGTGGTGGTCCGCACGCGAAGGGGGAAAGCGCTGATGACCCAGCCACCCGGCCAGCAACCGCCGCAGGGAGGCTTCGGCGCTCCGCAGGACCCGCAGCAGGGGATTCCGCAACCGCCCCCGCAGTCCCCGCAGATGCCACCGCCACCGCAGATGCCGCCGCCCCCGCAGCCGGGCTACGGCTATCCGCAGGCGCCGGGCCAGGCGCCGGGCCAGGCGCCTGGCCCGTACAACCAGCAGCCGGGGCCGTACGGTCAGCAGCCGGGACCGTACGCTCAGCCCGGCCCCTACGGTCAACAGCCGGGCCCCTACGGCCAGCAGCCCAATCCGTACGGTGGCGGCTATCCGCCCCAGCAGTTCCCCGGCGGCCCCACCCCGCCCCCCGGCGGTGGCGGCGGCAAGAACTTCTTCTCGGGCAAGCCCGGCGTCATCGTCGCGGCCGCCGCCGCAGCGCTGCTGGTCATCGGCGGTGGTACGTGGTTCGTCCTCAGCGGTGACGACGGCGGCACCAAGCCGGTCGCCGACAAGAGCCAGGACGCCGAGCCGAGCGGTTCGCCCAGCGTGGACGAGGGCGACGGCACCGGCGGTGGCCGCGAGGCGAACGACGACCTCAACGCCGGGCGCAAGGACGGCGAGTCCAAGGTGCTGTGGCTGCAGACGAACGATGTGGACCTGCCGCGCAACGGTTCGGACGTGTTCGGGCCGTGGTTCCACGGCGACACCGTCGTCAAGGCCATGTACAAGCAGGTCGTGGGCTATTCGGCCACCGACGGCAAGAAGAAGTGGACGCTTACGCTGCCCGCGGAGCTGTGCTCGGCGCCCTTCGCGCCCTCGGCCGACGGAAAGATAGTCATCGGATTCAAGAACGGCACCGCCGACACGGCCGACTGCGACCAGATCCAGTTGGTCGACCTCACGACCGGCAAGGGCGGCTGGAAGAAGGAGATCCCCAAGGCGGGGCTCTTCGACCTGCTCTCCGACATCACCCTCGCGATCAGCGGGGACACCGTCACCGCCGCCCGCACCGGGGGCGCCAACGCCTTCCGGATGAGCGACGGCAAGGAACTCTTCAGCAAGCTGCCCGGCGACTGCCAGCCGTACGCCTTCGCCGGCGGCGCCAAGCTGATCGCCGCCGAGAGCTGCCCGATCGGTGACGCCAGCGTGGCGCCGAACCAGGTGCAGGAGCTCGACCCGGTCACCGGCAAGGCCAAGTGGACGTACAAGGTGAAGAAGGACTGGGAGGTCGACAAGGTCTACTCGGTCGACCCGCTGGTCATCTCCCTGAAGAACGCCGAGAAGAAGAGCTGGAGCATCCTCGCGCTCAACGCGAACGGCACCCTGCGCTCGCAGATGGAGGGCGGCGACGACAAGTTCCAGCCCGAGTGCGGCGGCAGCTTCATCGTCCTCGGCCAGAACCTGGAGGGCTGTGTCGGTGTCGCCGCCGACGCCACCACCTTCTACATGTCGACCGCGCCCGACCAGAGCGGCACCGCAGGCACCAACGAGGTCGTCGCGTTCAATCTGGCCACCGGAAAGCAGAAGTGGCGTTCCAAGGCACCGGCCGGACGCGTCATGACGCCGCTGCGCATGGAGGGCGGAAACGTCCTGGTCTACATGGAGGCCACGTACGACAAGGGCGGCGTGGTCGCGACCGTGGCCCCGAGCGGCGGCGCCCCCAAGACGCTGCAGCGGCACCCGGCGTCGACGGCCCAGATCGAGAACGACTTCTACTCGTCGACGCTGGCCTATGTGGACGGCCGTTTCTATGTGACCAGCGGCCGGGTCAGCGCCGGGAACGACGCCGAGGAACTGCAGGCGAAGACCATGATGGCCTTCGGCGAGTGACCACGGCCTGACGTCCTTCCGTCCCCGACTCCCCTTCCCCGAGCTTCTTTCGAGCTTTCCGAGTTCCCTTTCGAGGTACGAACGCCATGACGCAGCCGCCCCAGCCGCCCAACGAGCCCCCGCAGGGAGGGTTCGGCGCCCCGCAGGACCCGCCGCCCGGCGGCTTCGGCGCCCCGCAGGAGCCTCCCCCCGGTGGCTTCGGCGCCCCGCAGAACCCGCCGCCCGGTGGGTACGGTGCTCCGCAGCCGCCCGCGCAGAACCCGCAGTACGGCTATCCGCAGCCGCCGCCGCAGGGATACGGATACCCCGGGCAGCCGGGGCAGCCGGGCCCGCCCGGCCAGTACCCCGGCTACGGCTACCCGACGCAGCCCATGCAGCCGCAGTACCAGCCGCCCCCGCAGGGCGGTGGCGGCAAGAAGCTGACCACCCAGACGCAGATCATCATCGCCGCGGCCGTCGCCGTGGTGCTGATCATCGGCGGTGGTATCTGGTTCGCCGGCTCCGGTGACGACGGCACGAAGAAGGACGCCAAGGGGTCCACGTCCGGCTCCACCGAGGGCGGCACGGGCGGCGAGAAGGGGATCGGTGGCGGCGGCAAGGAGAAGGCGCCCGCCAACACCCGCTCCGCGGTGGCCTTCCAGCTGCCGACACCCAAGGTCGCCGACGTCACCGCCGTCGACGGCTCGTGGATCACCGACACCGCGTATGTGAAGACCGGCATCAACCAGATCGTCGGATACGACCTGGACAAGGGCAGCCAGCTGTGGTCGATCCCGCTGCCCGGACAGGTCTGCGCGGCGTCGAGGCATGTCACCGAGGACAACAAGACCGCGGTCGCCTTCGAGTCCGCCAAGCGGACCTCCGCGAAGGACTACCAGGCGTGCACGGAGGTCGGCGCGCTCGACCTGGAGTCCGGCAAGCTGCTGTGGAGCAAGTCCGTCACGGGCTCCAACGCGGGTGACTCGAAGGTCCGTTTCAGCGAGATCACGCTCAGCGGCGCGACCGTCGCGGCCGGCGGTACGGACGGCGGCGCGGCCTTCGACATCGCCACCGGCGCGGTCCGCTGGAAGCCCGAGATCGACGCCCAGGGCTGCTACGACATGGGCTACGGCGGCGGCGAGGGACTCGTGGCGGTCCGCAAGTGCGGTACGTACGACGACCCGCAGGTCAGCATCCAGAATCTGAACCCGCGCGACGGCACGCCGCTCTCCACGTACAAGATGCCGTCCGGTGTCGAGTACGCGAGCGTCGTCTCCACCAAGCCGCTGGTCGTCGCGGCCGACGTCGGTGACACCGCGGGCGACGGCAGCGGTATCTCGGACTTCTTCTCGATCGACGAGAAGACCGGCAAGCTGCTCGTCAAGATCGCGGCCGACGCGGACAAGTACGCGGCGGACTGCCGGTCCACCGAGGTCGAGTCCTGCCAGCAGCTCGCGGTGGGCAACGGCCGGATCTATCTGCCGACCGAGGAACACCAGGGCACCGGCGAGTACGGCAACACCAACGAGATCGTTTCCTTCGACCTCACCACCGGCAAGACCACCTCGGACCGCGCCGACGCGGGCGACCGCTACACGATGTTCCCGGTGCGCATGGATGGCGGCAACATCATCGCCTACAAGTGGCCTCCGTACGACAAGGGCGGCCAGATCGTCTCCATCGACGGTGGCACCTTCAAGGAGACGGTGCTGATGGAGAACCCGGGCGACGAGGCCGTCCGTGGCGCGGAGACCAGCTTCACCCCGGACTACTCGGAGATCCGCTACGCGGACGGCCGGATGTTCGTCTCCGAGGTGATGGTGAGCAAGCCCTCGTCCGCGGACGACCGGTCGTATCTCGCGGTCGCGTTCCGCACCAAGTAGCGCGTCGGCAGGGCGTACAGGCAGCCGGCCCGCACCCGGCGGCGCGGGGCCCCGGCCCGTGGACGACACCACGGCCGGGGCCCCGCGCCGTACCCGCGCCACCCCGCCGACTAGTCCCGAATAGCGGCGAATTCGGCAATCCGGGGGGCTTCTCGCCGGTAAGCGGCGCACGACGTCGAACAAGCGTGTAGCTTGCCGGGTCAGGAGGCCGGGGGCCAGGGTTGAGCGGGGACGGGGGAGTGCTCGATGGGCGTGCGGCTCATGGTGGTCGATGATCACCGACTGCTCGCCGAGGCGCTCGCCTCGGCTCTGAAACTGCGCGGGCACCGGGTGCTCGCGGCGGCCGCGCCCACGGCGGGCGTGGCCGAGCTGGTGGTGAGCAGGGCGCCCGAGGTGTGTCTGCTGGGCACGTCGACACCGGCCGAGCCGGGGGTCTTCGACCCGATCGTACGGATCAAGCGGGACCGCCCGCAGGTGGCGGTGGTGGTGCTCGGGCCCGTGCCCAGCCCGCGCGGGATCGCCGCGGCCTTCGCGGCCGGCGCCTCCGGCTACGTACGTCACGACGAGCGCATCGAAGGCGTCGAACGGGCCATGGTCAAGGCGCGGGCGGGGGAGAGCGCGGTGTCGCCGCAGCTGCTCCAGAGCGCTTTCGCCGAGCTGCTCAACCCGGCGGCCCAGCCGGACGACGAGGGGCAGCGGCTGCTGGGGATGCTCACACCGCGCGAGATCGAGGTGCTGGTACGGGTCGCCGAGGGCGAGGACACCCGGCTGATCGCCGCCGGGATGGGCATCGCGCCCAGCACCGCCAGGACGCATGTGCAGCGGGTGCTGATGAAGCTGGGGGTGGGCTCCCGGCTGGAGGCGGCCGCGCTGGCCGCGCGTACGGGGCTGCTGGACCGGGCCGGGCCGGCCCGGCCGCCGGGCGGTACGGCGACGGGGCCGGACCCCCGCGATCAGCGCGAGTGAGGTCCGGCCCCGAACGTGCCTGCGACCTGGCCGTTACTCGGCCGGGTGGTCCTGGGATGAGGCCGAAGCGGCCGGCGGGGTGGGCGGCGCCGTCGGGCGCAGCTTCAGCCAGATCAGGAAGAAGAGGCCGAGGGCCAGCATGCCCAGGCCCGTCCAGAGATTGATGTTGATGTCCTGCGCCTTCTTCAGATCGGCGTCGGACGCGGTGATCCCGGCGATCGTGACGATGATCCCGTAGAGGACGAAGAGCCCGCCGATGATGCGGCGGATGTCGAAGAGCCGTGCCGCCGTCGCGGACTTGGCCTCCAGTTCCTCGACGTCGTTCTGGTAGTCGCTCATGGTGATGCGTTCCTCTCAGCCTCGGTCGGAAGCCGGTCAGACGGAGAAGGTCAGAAGGAGAAGGGGATGTAGCAGAGGGCGGCGAGGACGATCGCGCCCCAGCCCAGCAGGGCCGGCTTGCGGTACCACGCGTCGTCGCCCTCGGCGGGGACTTCGTCCATCCCGGGCGAGCGGCTGCCGTACACCAGGCCGGCCAGCTTCTCGGCCGGCTTGGGCTTCGTCACGTACGAGACCACGACCATCACCACGGCGCCGACGACGAACGCGACGATGGAGGAGACGAAGTTCGCGCCCTGGTCGCTGGGGATGTCGACGATCCCGCCCTTGTACAGCCAGAAGTAGTTCACCATCGCGGCGACCGTGCCGGAGAGCAGGCCCCAGAATCCGGCGGCCGGGGTCGTCCGCTTCCAGAACATGCCGATGATGAAGACCACGAACAGCGGGACGTTGAAGAACGAGAACAGCGTCTGCAGGTAGTTCATGATGTTGCTGAAGCTGGACGCGATGAACGCGGTGCCCATGCCGATCAGCACACCGACCGCCGTGACGACGCGTCCGGTCTTGAGGTAGTAGGCGTCCGGACGGTCCTTCTTGAGGTACGCGCCCCAGATGTCGTTCGTGAACACGGTGTTGAACGAGGAGACGTTGGCCGCCATACCGGCCATGAACGCGGCGAGCAGACCGGTCACGGCGATGCCCAGCACACCGTTCGGCAGCAGGTCGCGCATGAGGACCGGGATCGCGTCGTTGTACTGGAGACCGCTGCCCGCCTTGCCCAGGGTCGGTTCCATGACGAGCGCGATCAGGCCGGGAATGATCACGACCATGGGTATGAGGATCTTGGGGAAGGCCGCGATCAGCGGGGTGCGCCTGGCCGCGGAGAGGTTCTTCGCGGACAGCGCACGCTGCACCTCGGCGAAGTTGGTGGTCCAGTAGCCGAAGCTCATCACGAACCCGAGGCCGAGGACGATGGTCAGCCAGTTCGCGCCGAGCGGGTTCGGCGAGCCGATGCCGGTGCCCTCCCAGGCGGTGAGGAACGCGCCGCCGTGCGAGCCGGTGAGAGAGTCGGTCAGTCCGTCCCAGCCGCCGACGCGCTTGAGAGCCTGTCGGATGACCTCTGATCGGGCGGCCACGCCCTGGCACGCGCGCTTCCCGCGTTGCCGAAATATCCTAGTAGCTCCGCTACGAGGACATCCCGGCGCCTTGGAATCACACGCACCAGACCGCGTCCGCTCTCCGATCGAAGGTCACCCGACAGGCTCTGAGGCCGACGATGGTCAGCGGTATCAGCGCGGCGAGGATCACGAAGAACTGCAGCACCTCGTTGTAGATCGCCGAGGAGAGGCCGCCGATGGTGATGTACGCGAGGACGAAGAAGCCCGCGACGACGATCGCGACCCACTCCGGCCAGCCGAGCAGCGCCTCCAGCACGATCGCCATCGCGTAGAGGTTGACGCCCGCGATCAGTACGGACGACACCGCGAAGATGATCGAGGAGAGCAGGTGGGACGAGGGCCCGAAGCGGTGCAGCAGGAACTCGGGGACGGACCGCACTTTCGAGCCGTAGTAGAACGGCATCATCACCAGCCCGAGGAAGACCATGGCGGGGATGGCGCCGATCCAGTACCAGTGCACGGTGTAGACGCCGTACTGCGCGCCGTTCGCCGCCATGCCGAGGATCTCGGTGGCGCCGAGGTTGGCGGCGACGAAGGCGAGCCCCGTCACCCAGGCCGGCAGTGAGCGCCCGGAGAGAAAGAAGTCGAGGCTGGTCTTCACGCTGGCCCGGGCGGCGAACCCGATGCCGAGGACCACGACGAAGTAGATCGCCAGGATGGTGTAGTCGAGCCCGTTCGTGGGGAGCCGGAGCCCTTCGGCCAGGTATCGCATGGGGGTACTCGCTTCGTCGCAAGAGAAGTCGCGGTCGGATGCTGGGCGGTCGTTGGCGTCTGCTCGTGTGCCCACCGTGCGCCCGTTGACGCAGCTGTTGGCTTGTGATTAATTATGTTCGG
Source organism: Streptomyces sp. NPDC058198 (assembly GCF_042882605.1). Lineage (NCBI taxonomy): Bacteria > Bacillati > Actinomycetota > Actinomycetes > Kitasatosporales > Streptomycetaceae > Streptomyces > Streptomyces sp. NPDC058198. The sequence goes on along the minus strand of NZ_JBHVVP010000004.1, from coordinate 159,218 downwards.
TTCTGTTTGAGTGTGGGCCGGGAGGCAATGGATGAAGAAGACGGTGACGAGGCTCGCCGACGGCCGCGAACTGATCTATTACGACTCCCGGGACGACGCCGTGCGCGACGCCGTCGACCACCGGCCCCTCGGCCCCGTCGCCACCACCTCGGAGATCCGCCGCGACCCGCTGCTCGGCGACGCGGTCGCCATCGCCTCGCACCGCCAGGGCCGTACGTACCACCCGCCCGCCGACGAGTGCCCGCTCTGCCCCTCCGGCGACGGCCGGCTCAGCGAGATCCCGGCCGACGGCTACGAGGTCGCCGTCTTCGAGAACCGCTTCCCCTCCCTCGCCGGGGACGCCGGCCGCTGCGAGGTCGTCTGCTTCACCTCCGACCACGACGCGTCGTTCGCCGACCTCACCGAGGAGCGGGCCGCTCTGGTGCTGGCGGCCTGGACCGACCGCACCGCGGAGCTGGCCGGGCTGCCGCAGGTCGAGCAGGTCTTCCCGTTCGAGAACCGCGGCGCCGAGATCGGTGTGACCCTCGGCCATCCGCACGGGCAGATCTACGCGTATCCCTTCGTCACCCCGCGCACCGAGCTGATGCTCCGCTCGGTCGAGGAGTACCGGGCCAGGACCGGCGGCAACCTCTTCGACGAGATCGTCGGGCGCGAGAGGGCCGATGGCACCCGGGTGGTGCTTGAAGGCGAGCACTGGGTGGCGTTCGTGCCGTACGCGGCGCACTGGCCGTACGAGACGCACCTCTACCCCAAGCGCCGGGTGCCCGATCTGCGGGACCTCGACGACGCGGCGCGCACAGAGTTCCCACAGATGTATCTGGAACTCTTGAAGCGCTTCGACCGGCTGTTCGGCGAAGGTGAACCGCCGACGCCGTACGTCGCGGCCTGGCACCAGGCACCGTTCCGGGCCGCCGGGCGGCTCGATTTCGCCCTTCACCTCGAGCTTTTCACCGTGCGCCGCACTTCCGGCAAGCTGAAGTTTCTCGCGGGTTCCGAATCCGGCATGAGTGTGTTCATCAACGATGTGCCGCCGGAGGCCGCGGCAGAGCGACTGCGAGAGGTAGCGAGCGAGTGAGCGACAAGTACCTGGTAACGGGTGGCGCGGGATATGTCGGCAGTGTGGTGGCCGCGCATCTGCTGGAGGCAGGGCACGAGGTGACCGTGCTCGACGACCTCTCCACCGGCTTCCGGGAGAGCGTCCCCGCGGGCGCCGAATTCATCGAGGGCCGGATCCAGGACGCGGCCAAGTGGCTGGACCCCTCGTACGACGCGGTGCTGCACTTCGCCGCGTTCTCGCAGGTCGGCGAGTCCGTCGCCAAGCCCGAGAAGTACTGGGAGAACAACGTCGGCGGCTCCATGGCGCTGCTGGCCGCGATGCGCTCCGCCGGGGTGCGCAAACTGGTCTTCTCCTCCACCGCCGCCACCTACGGCGAGCCCGAGTCCACGCCCATCACGGAGACCGACCCGACCGCGCCGACCAGTCCGTACGGCGCGACGAAGCTCGCCGTCGACCACATGATCAGCGGCGAGTGCGCGGCGCACGGCCTCGCGGCGGTCTCCCTGCGCTACTTCAACGTCGCGGGCGCGTACCGAACGCTGTCGGACACCGTCGTCGGCGAGCGGCACGACCCCGAGTCGCATCTCATCCCGCTCGTCCTACAGGTCGCCCTCGGCCGGCGCGAGTCGATCTCCGTCTACGGCGAGGACTACCCGACGCCGGACGGCACCTGCGTCCGTGACTACATCCATGTCGCGGACCTCGCCGAGGCCCATCTGCGCGCACTGGACGCGGCCGCGGAGGGCGAACACCTGATCTGCAACCTCGGCAACGGCAACGGATTCTCGGTCCGCGAGGTCATCGAGACCGTACGCGAGGTCACCGGGCACCCCGTGCCCGAGGTGATGGCCGGGCGCCGCGACGGCGACCCCGCCGTCCTGGTCGCCTCCGCCGACGCGGCGCACCGCCGCCTCGGCTGGACCCCGAGCCGCGCCGATCTGTCGGGCATCGTGGCGGACGCGTGGGCGTTCGCACGCCGGAAGGAGACCCAAGGGTGAGTGAGAGTGTGGCCGCGGACCGTGTCGCGCGGGAGTTCCGCCAGCTGTACGGGGCCGGACCCGAAGGAGTCTGGGCGGCCCCCGGCCGGGTGAACCTGATCGGCGAGTACACCGACTTCAACGACGGCTTCGTGATGCCGCTGGCGCTGCCGCACACCACGGTCGCCGCGGTGTCCCGCCGGAGCGACACGGTCCTGCGGCTGCACTCCGCGGACGTCCCCCAGGGCGTGGTCCAGCTCGACGCCGCCGGACTCGCCCCGCGCTCCGACAGCGGCTGGGCGGCGTATCCGGCGGGCGTCGTCTGGGCGCTGCGCGAAGCCGGCCACCCGGTCGGCGGCGCCGACATCCATCTGGCGTCGACCGTCCCGACCGGCGCGGGCCTGTCGTCCTCCGCGGCGCTGGAGGTCGTCACCGCCCTCGCCCTGAACGAGCTGTACGGCCTCGGCCTGTCCGGCGCCGAACTGGCGGTGCTCGCCCAGCGCGCCGAGAACGATTTCGTCGGTGTGCCGTGCGGGGTCATGGACCAGATGGCCTCCGCGTGCTGCACCGACGGGCACGCGCTGTACCTGGACACCCGCGACCTCTCACAGCGCCAGGTGCCGTTCGACCTGGCGGCCCAGGGGCTCCAGCTGCTCGTCGTCGACACCCGGGTCAAGCACGCGCTCGGCGACGGCGCGTACGCCGAGCGGCGCGCCGGGTGCGAGGCGGGCGCGCGGGCGCTCGGGGTCGGCGCGCTGCGCGACGTCCCGTACGAGGAACTGGGCGCGGCGCTCGGCCGGCTGGCCGGGGAGAGCGAGAACGTCCGCCGCTACGTCCGCCATGTGGTGAGCGACGACCACCGGGTCGAACAGGTCATCGCGCTCCTCGACGCGGGTGACGTCCGCGCCGTCGGCCCGGTGCTGGTCGAGGGCCACGCCTCGCTCCGCGACGACCTGCGGGTCTCCTGCCCGGAACTCGACCTGGTCGTCACCGCGGCCATGGCGGCCGGCGCGCTGGGAGCCCGGATGACGGGCGGCGGCTTCGGCGGCTCGGCGATCGTCCTGGTGGAGGAGTCCGACGCGGACGCGACAGCGAAGGCGGTCACGGAGGCGTTCGCGACGGCGGGGCACATGTCCCCCCGGATCTTCCCGGCGATCCCGTCGCGGGGCGCGCACCGCCTGCGCTGACCTGCCCGTTTACGCAAACGCCCGCGCCTGCGCCCGCCCCGTGCCCACGTCCAGGGCCACGGGGCTCAGGCCAGGGACTTGATCAGGATGTACTCGATCACGCCCGGCGGATAGTCGGCGACCCGGCCGGCGATCTCGTACCCCTGCTTCTGGTAGAAGCCCGGCGCCTGGAAGTCCCAGGTCTCCAGCCGCGAGCGGGCGCAGCCGCGCTCCTTCAGCGCCAGGCGTTCCGCCTCCGCCAGCAGGCGGCTGCCCAGGCGGGCGCCCCGGTGCCGGTCGTCGACCCAGAGCAGATCGACGTGGAGCCAGCGCGCCCAGGTGCGGCCGGTGAGCCCGCCGGCCAGCTCGCCCGTGGACTCCTCGAACAGCCAGACATGGAGCGGGACTTCCTCGCCCATCGGACTGTCCCGCAGCGCGCGCATCACCGGCGAGCGGTCAGAATTGGCCGTGCCAAGCCGTTCGCCGAGCACAGCACGCCGTTCCTTGTCGACTTCTGTCTCCATACGAAACATGGGCCCCAGCCTAAGCATCGAGGCCCATCAGTTCTGCGAATTTGCTTCCGCCCCGGGCCCGCGCCCGTACGCTGATGCACAGCACCGGTGGGGGCCGGTGCTGATCAGGGGTGGAGACATGTCGGGTACGACGCTCGGAGCGGGGTAGCGGTCATCGCACGGCGGGGGCCGTGCCGCTGACGTACCGCCACGCACCGGGCGCCGTTTCCGCGCGGTCCGCTCCCCACCTTCAGGGGGTGTCCATTGGTACGTATCCGGGTTCTGGTCGTGGACGACCACCGTATCTTCGCCGAATCGCTCGCCGCCGCGCTCGCGGCCGAGCCCGACGTGGACGTCTCGGCGGCCGGCAGCGGCCCCGCCGCGCTGCGCTGTCTGGACCGGGCGGCGGCCGAGGGCCGCACTTTCGACGTGATGCTCGTCGACGCCGATCTGGGCACGGTCGCGGGAGCCGTCCAGGTGCCCGTCGCCCGCGCCGTGCCCGACAACGGGGACGTGGCGCTGGTCGACGGCATCTCGCTGGTCGCCGGGGTCCGCTCGGGGCAGCCGTCCGTCCGTATGGTCGTACTCGCCGAGAGGGACGACCCGCGCCGCGCCGCGCTGGCGCTCCAGGCGGGCGCCTCCGGCTGGGTCGCGAAGGACTGCTCGCTGCAACGGCTGCTCGCGGTGATACGGGGCGTCCTGCGCGACGAGACACATCTGCCGCCCGCCCTGCTCACGGGCGTCCTGCGGGAGCTGACGGCCGCGCGCAAGCACCGCACGGAGAGCGAACGGCTGGTCGAGTCGCTTACCCCGCGCGAGTGCGAGGTGCTGCGCTGCATGGTGGCGGGGCTGGGGCGCAAGGCGGTCGCCGAGCGCCTCTTCCTCTCCCCGCACACCGTCCGCACCCATATGCAGAACGTGCTGGGCAAGCTGGGCGTGCACTCCACGCTGGCCGCCGTCGCCCTGGCCCGCCGGGCCGGTGTGGGCCCTGCCGACCTGGCGGCCGATCCGCTAGCCGGGGACGTTGTCGAACGGGGCGGTCAACTGGCGTAGCAGCCCGGCCAGTTCGCCTCGCTGCGCCCGGGACAGCTCCGCGAGGATCGCGCGCTCCTGGGCGAGCAGCCCGGCGAGCGCCTGGTCCGCGCGGTCCTGTCCCTCGGGCGTGAGCCTGACCAGCACGCCGCGCCGGTCGCTGGGGTCCGGCAGCCGCTCGACCAGGCCCTTCTTCGCCAGCCGGTCGATGCGGTTCGTCATCGTGCCCGAGGTGACCAGGGTCTGGGTCAGCAGCTGGCCGGGGGAGAGCTGGTACGGGGCTCCGGCACGCCGCAGCGACGTCAGTACGTCGAACTCCCAGGGCTCCAGGCTGTGCTCGGAGAAGGCGATCCGACGCGCGCGGTCGAGATGGCGGGCCAGCCTGCTGACGCGGCTGAGCACCTCGAGCGGTTCCACGTCGAGGTCGGGGCGTTCTCGGCGCCATGCTGCGACCAGTCGGTCGACCTCGTCCTCCATGACGATCAGTGTAGAGGGTGCCTCGACATGAAGTCTCTTGACGTCAAGATATATGGCGGTGCAGGCTTGCCCCCACCGGGCGAGCGGGCCGTTCCGCCCGGTCGTTCCGTCGCCGCGAAGGCGCTCGACCACGCGAAGGGGCTCGACCATGCATTCCGCACCGACCTGGGATCCGGCGCAGTACCTCAGGCACTCCGGGCACCGCACCCGCCCGTTCCTGGACCTGCTCGCCCGGATCCCCGAACCGCCGGCCGGCGGCGGACCCGCCAGGATCGCCGACCTCGGCTGCGGACCCGGCAATGTCACCGCGCTCCTCGCCGACCGCTGGCCGGCCGCCCGCATCACCGGCCTCGACAACTCGCCGGAGATGCTCGACCGGGCCCAGCGGGAGTACGCCGGCCCCACCGCGGGCGGCGGGACCATGGACTTCCGCACCGCCGACGCCGCGCACTGGACGCCCGAGGAGCCGTACGACCTGATCGTGTCCAACGCGGCCCTGCAATGGGTGCCGAACCACCCCGACTCCTTCGCCCGCTGGATCGCCGCCCTCGCCCCCGGCGGCACCTTCGCCTTCCAGGTCCCCGGCAACTTCTCCTCGCCCAGCCACACCCTGCTCGCCGAGCTCTGCGACAGCCCGCGCTGGCGCGAGCGGCTCGACCACCCGGGCAGGCGCCTCGTGAAGGTCCTGGAGCCCGCGGACTACCTCACGCGCCTCGCGGACCTCGGCTGCGCGACGGACGTCTGGGAGACCACGTACCTCCAGCTCCTCACCGGCGAGGACCCGGTGCTCGACTGGGTCAAGGGCACCGCCCTGCGCCCCGTCCTGACGGCGCTCGCCGGCGACGACGAGGCCACGCAGGAGTTCACCGGCCAGTACCGCGCACTGCTCCGCGAGGCCTACCCACCGGGACCGCACGGCACGGTATTCCCCTTCCGCCGCATCTTCGCGGTCGCCCACACCCCCGCCTGACCCGTCGGCCCGGCGCAGCGCGGGCGCTAGTTCTTGCGGTGGCCGATGAGGCGGGGTTTGGGTTCCAGGCCCTCCAGGCCGTGCCAGGCGAGGTTCACCAGATGCGCGGCCACCTCCGACTTCTTCGGGCGGCGGGCGTCCACCCACCACTGGCCGGTCAGCGCCACCATGCCCACCAGGGCCTGCGCGTACAGCGGAGCCAGCTTCGGGTCAAAGCCGCGGGCCTTGAACTCCATGCCGAGAATGTCCTCGACCTGCGTGGCGATATCGCTGATCAGCGAGGCGAACGTGCCCGTGGACTGCGCGACCGGCGAGTCACGCACCAGGATGCGGAAGCCGTCCGTATACGTTTCGATGTAGTCGAGGAGCGCGAACGCGGCCTGCTCCAGCAGCTCACGGGGGTGGCCGGCGGTCAGCGCGCTGGTCACCATGTCCATCAGCTGACGCATCTCGCGGTCGACCACCACCGCGTACAGCCCCTCCTTGCCGCCGAAATGCTCATAGACGACGGGCTTGGAGACCCCGGCCTTCGCCGCGATCTCCTCGACCGACGTCGCCTCGAAACCCTTCTCGGCGAAGACCTTGCGGCCGATGTCCAGCAGCTGTTCGCGCCGTTCCGCACCGGTCATACGGACCCGCCGGGCCCGCCGGCCGGCCGGGGCCCGGCCCTTGTCGGTGCTGCCCGCGCTGCTGGTACTGCCGTCGGTCGCCACAATGCCCATCATGCCGCGTTGGAGGGTGCGCCCTTGCGCCGGGAGTCCAGCCGGGAAGCGCTCGGCCAGCGGACGTCGGACGCCCAGCCGAACTGCTCGAACCAGCGGATGAGCCGGGCGCTGGAATCGACCTGGCCCCGCAGCACGCCGTGCCGCGCGCTGGTCGGGTCCGCGTGGTGCAGGTTGTGCCACGACTCGCCGCAGGACAGCACCGCCAGCCACCACACATTGCCCGAGCGGTCACGCGACTTGAACGGACGCTTGCCGACCGCGTGACAGATCGAATTGATCGACCAGGTCACATGGTGCAGCAGCGCCACCCGAACCAGTGACCCCCAGAAGAACGCCGTGAAAGCGCCCCACCAGGACATTGTCACCAGCCCGCCCACCAGCGGCGGGATCGCCAGTGACACGACCGTCCACAGCGCGAACTGCCGGGAGACCGCCCGGATGGCCGGATCCCTGATCAGATCCGGGGCGTACTTCTGCTGCGGCGTCTGCTCCTCGTCGAACAGCCAGCCGATGTGCGCCCACCACAACCCCTTCATCAGGGCGGGGAGCGACTCGCCGAACCGCCACGGGGAGTGCGGGTCACCCTCCGCGTCCGAGAACTTGTGGTGCTTGCGGTGGTCCGCCACCCAGCGGACCAGCGGACCTTCCACGGCGAGCGAACCGGCCACGGCGAGCGCGATCCGCAGCGGACGCTTCGCCTTGAACGAGCCATGGGTGAAATAGCGGTGGAAGCCGATCGTGATGCCGTGGCAGCCGATGTAGTACATCGCCACCATCAGGCCCAGATCGAGCCAGCTCACGCCGCCCCAGCGCCAGGCCAGCGGCACCGCCGCGAGCAGGGCGACGAAGGGCACGGCGATGAAGAGCAGCAGAGCGATCTGCTCGATGGACCGCTTGCTGTCCCCGCCGAGCGTGGCGGAGGGAAGCGGGGAGCCGCCGGCGGAGGGGGGAGGTGTGGACGGGTCTTCGATCACGTCGTCGGGGGTTGCGGTCATGGGGGGTCCCCTGGGGATGAGGGATACGGCAGATGCCGGATACGGGTGCGTAACCTACGGCATCGTAAGTATGGCAGCGCCGAACGCCGCGACAAGAGGTCCTGTGGATAACGCCAGGGGAAGGCCACCTATCCTGGTGTCGTCGGACAGCGCGGTCCGCCAGGCCGTCCGACGCCGCCCCTCCGATACCGGACGGCCTGAAGTCTCCAGAAAACCTCCAGACGTGCTCAAACACTGCAAGGAGCCGCACCTGTGAGCAGTGCCGACCAGACCCCTTCCGCCAGCGCGGAGCTGCGCTCCGACATCCGCCGTCTCGGTGACCTGCTGGGCGAGACCCTCGTACGGCAAGAAGGCCCGGAGCTTCTCGAACTCGTCGAGCGCGTCCGCGCGCTGACCCGCGAGGACGGCGAAGCCGCCGCCGAGCTGCTCGGGGACACCGACCTGGAAACCGCGGCCAAGCTGGTACGCGCCTTCTCCACCTACTTCCACCTGGCCAACGTCACCGAACAGGTCCACCGAGGCCGTGAAATGCGCGACCGGCGCGCCGCCGAGGGCGGGCTGCTGGCCCGCACCGCCGACCGGCTCAAGGACGCCGACCCGGACCATCTGCGCGAGACCGTGAAGAACCTCAACGTACGGCCCGTCTTCACCGCGCACCCCACGGAAGCCGCCCGCCGCTCCGTACTGAACAAGCTCCGCCGCATCGCCGAACTGCTCGAAGTACCCGTCATCTCCGCCGACCGGCGCCGCCACGACCTGCGGCTCGCCGAGTCCATCGACCTCATCTGGCAGACCGACGAACTGCGCGTCGTACGGCCGGAGCCGGCCGACGAAGCCCGTAACGCCATCTACTACCTCGACGAACTCCACGCCGGCGCCGTCGGCGACGTCCTGGAGGACCTCGTCGGCGAACTGGAACGCGTCGGCGTCGAACTGCCCCCCGGCACCCGCCCGCTGACCTTCGGCACCTGGATCGGCGGCGACCGCGACGGCAACCCCAACGTGACCCCCGAGGTCACCCGCGAGGTGCTGATCCTCCAGCACGAGCACGGCATCACCGACGCCCTCGAACTCGTCGACCAGCTGCGCGGCCAGCTCTCCAACTCCATCCGCTACACCGGCGCCACCGAAGAGCTGCTCACCTCGCTCCAGGACGACCTGGAGCGGCTCCCCGAGATCAGCCCCCGCTACAAGCGGCTCAACGCCGAAGAGCCGTACCGCCTCAAGGCGACCTGCATCCGCCAGAAGCTTGTCAACACCCGCGAGCGCCTCGCCCAGGGCACCCCGCACACCGACGGCCGCGACTACCTCGGCACCGCCGAACTGCTCGACGACCTCACCCTGATCCAGACCTCGCTGCGCGAGCACCGCGGCGGGCTCTTCGCCGACGGCCGCATGGACCGCACGATCCGCACCCTCGCCGCCTTCGGACTCCAGCTCGCCACCATGGACGTACGCGAACACGCGGACGCCCACCACCACGCGCTCGGACAGCTCTTCGACCGGCTCGGCGAGGAGTCCTGGCGCTACAGCGACATGCCGCGCGACTACCGGCAGAAGCTCCTCGCCAAGGAACTGCGCTCCCGCCGCCCGCTCGCCCCCACCCCGGCACCGCTCGACGCCGCGGGCGAGAAGACACTCGGTGTCTTCCACACCGTCCGGCAGGCCTTCGAACGGTTCGGCCCCGAGGTCATCGAGTCGTACATCATCTCCATGTGCCAGGGCGCCGACGATGTCTTCGCCGCGGCCGTCCTGGCCCGCGAAGCCGGCCTCCTCGACCTGCACGGCGGCTGGGCGAAGATCGGCATCGTGCCGCTGCTGGAGACCACCGACGAGCTGCGCGCCGCCGACGTCATCCTCGACGAGATGCTCGTCGACCCCTCCTACCGCCGGCTCGTCTCCCTGCGCGGCGACGTCCAGGAGGTCATGCTCGGCTACTCCGACTCCTCCAAGTTCGGCGGCATCACCACCTCCCAGTGGGAGATCCACCGGGCTCAGCGCCGGCTCCGTGACGTCGCCCACCGCCACGGCGTACGGCTGCGGCTCTTCCACGGCCGCGGCGGCACCGTCGGCCGCGGCGGCGGCCCCTCGCACGACGCGATCCTCGCGCAGCCGTGGGGCACCCTCGAAGGCGAGATCAAGGTGACCGAGCAGGGCGAGGTCATCTCCGACAAGTATCTGATCCCGTCCCTGGCCAGGGAGAACCTGGAGCTGACGGTCGCCGCCACCCTCCAGGCCTCGGCGCTGCACACCGCGCCCCGCCAGTCCGACGAAGCCCTGGCCCGCTGGGACGCGGCGATGGACACCGTCTCGGACGCCGCGCACGCCGCGTACCGCGGGCTGGTCGAGGACCCGGACCTGCCCGCGTACTTCTTCGCCTCCACGCCCGTCGGCCAGCTCGCCGACCTGCACCTCGGCTCCCGGCCCTCACGGCGGCCCGACTCGGGCGCGGGCCTGGACGGGCTGCGGGCCATCCCCTGGGTCTTCGGCTGGACGCAGTCGCGGCAGATCGTGCCCGGCTGGTTCGGAGTCGGCTCCGGCCTGAAGGCACTGCGCGAGGCCGGACTCGACACGGTGCTCGACGAGATGTACGAGCAGTGGCACTTCTTCCAGAACTTCCTTTCGAACGTCGAGATGACGCTCGCCAAGACCGACCTCAGGATCGCCCGCCACTACGTCGACACCCTCGTGTCCGACGACCTGAAGCACGTCTTCACGGACATCGAGGCCGAACACGCCCTCACCGTGCAGGAAGTCCTCCGGATCACCGGCGGCGAGAAGCTGCTCGACTCCAACCCGGTCCTCCAGCAGACCTTCTCCATCCGCGACGCCTACCTGGACCCGATCTCCTACCTCCAGGTCTCGCTGCTGGCCCGCCAGCGCGAGGCGGCGGCGCGGGACGAGGCACCGGACCCGCTGCTCGCGCGGGCGCTGCTGCTGACGGTCAACGGAGTCGCGGCGGGACTGCGCAACACCGGCTGACGCCGTTCGTACGACAACTGCCCCCGCTCCGGGATTCCGGGGCGGGGGCAGTCTCGTACGGGGGCTCCCCGGTCAGAGAGCGAAGAACGCGGCCAGCAGCAGCGCCGCGCCCGCCAGCGCCGTACCCCAGGCCACCCGGGTCAGACGCAGCCCGCCGCCGATGACCAGCGACGCCAGCAGCAGCGCACCGCCGAGCGGCACCCAGGCGTACAGCAGACCCGTCGTGCCGGTACGGACCAGCTCATCGCTGTCCGGCCGCACCACCACCGCGAACCGCTCGCCCTTCTTGACGGCCGCCGACTGCTCGATCGTCATCCCGCCGCGCGGTCCTGCGGGCCCCTCGGGGTCGTACGCCCCGGTACACACCCCGTCCTCGCAGCGCGAGACCGCGAGGGTGCCGTGCTCACGGCCCTGGGCGAGCATCACATGCTGCGCGTCGCCCCAGGACGACCAGACGCCCGCCACGAGCAGCAGAAGGGCCACACAGCCCATCGCGGCACGGCGGCCGAACGACAGCATGAGGTGCGACGAGGTTCTGGGAGCCGACGAGGCCCTGGAGGTCTGGGGGCGTCCCCCGGAACGGCTGAACATGGGGCCGGATCCTTGGCCATGGGACCGCGCCCGGTCAACCCACGGCCGTGGAATGCGGGCTCTTGTCAGGAGTTGTACGTGCTCTGCGCCCGCTCCAGGCCCTCGATCACCAGAGCCTCCACCGCGTCGGCCGCACGGTCGACGAAGTACCCCAGCTCCTTGCGCTCCGTCGGCGAGAAATCCTTCAGCACGAAATCCGCCACCTGCATCCGGCCCGGCGGACGGCCGATCCCGAACCGCACCCGGTGGTAGTCAGGACCCATCGACTTCGTCATCGACTTCAGACCGTTGTGCCCGTTGTCCCCGCCGCCCAGCTTCAGCCGCAGCACGCCGTAGTCGATGTCCAGCTCGTCGTGGATCGCGACGATGTTCGCCGTCGGCACCTTGTAGAAATCACGCAGCCCCACCACAGGACCACCGGACAGGTTCATGTACGAGCCGGGCTTCGCCAGCACCACCCGGCGATTGCTCGGACCCGGCGCCCCGATCCGGCCCTCGATCACCTGGGCCTGCGCCTTCTGCGCCCGCTTGAACGAGCCACCGATGCGCTCCGCCAGCAGGTCGGCCACCATGAACCCGACATTGTGCCGGTTGGCCGCGTAGCCAGGACCGGGGTTCCCCAGGCCCACGATCAGCCAGGGGGCGTTGGCATCCGTCGTCATCGCGCGCTGCGTCTCCTCGCGTACCGGCGTTCGTCAGGTCGGGTTCTTCACAGGCGAACGGGGTGGCGGGCCGTGGCCCGCCACCCCGCAGGGAACAGCCCGAGGATCAGGCCTCGGCGCCCTCAGAGGTGCCCTCGGCGCCCTCAGCCGCCGGCTCCTCGGCCTGCGCGGACAGGACCTGGATGACCACCGCGTCCTCGTCCGTGACCAGCGTGGTGCCGGACGGCAGCGGGACATCCTTCGCGAGGATCGACGCACCGGCGTCCAGACCCGCGACGGAGACCGTCACCGAGTCCGGGATGTGCGTGGCCTCGGCCTCGACGGTCAGCGTGTTGAGCACGTTCTCCAGCAGGTTGGCGCCCGGGGCCAGCTCGCCCTCGGTGTGCACCGCGACCTCGACGGTGACCTTCTCGCCGCGCTTCACCGCGAGCAGGTCGACGTGCTCGATGAAGCCCTTGATCGGGTTACGCACCACGGCCTTCGGGATGACCAGCTCGCTGCGGCCCTCGATGTCGAGGCCGATCAGCGCGTTCGCGGTCTTGAGCGCCATCATCAGGTCATGGCCCGGCAGGGTCACGTGGACGGTGTCGGCGCCGTGGCCGTAGATGACCGCGGGGACCTTGTTGGCGCGACGGGTACGGCGGGCGGCGCCCTTGCCGAACTCGGTACGGATCTCGGCGCTGATCTTCACTTCAGCCATGGCTGCACTCCTCGTAGATGACAGGAAATCGGCCGTCACCCGGCCACGAGGCCTGCTACGAAGAGCGCGTCGATAACGGACCGCCGCACATGAGTGCGGCCTCCCTCGCCGAGCAACTCCGTGAGTCTACCCGGCGGGGAGGCCGCCTCAGAAATCGATCACCCGCACCCGGGAACCGGGGCGGACACCAGGCCGTACCGCTACGCCTGCTCCTCGAAGAGGCTGGTCACGGAACCGTCCTCGAAGACCTCACGCACCGCGCGCGCGATCGTCGGCGCGATCGACAGAACCGTGATCTTGTCCAGCTCCAGATTGCCCGGATCCGGCAGCGAATTCGTGAAGACGAACTCACTGACCTTCGAATTCTTCAGCCGGTCCGCCGCCGGACCGGACAGCACCCCGTGCGTCGCCGTCACGATGACATCCTCCGCGCCGTGCGCGAACAGCGCGTCCGCCGCGGCGCAGATCGTGCCACCGGTGTCGATCATGTCGTCGACCAGCACACACACCCGGCCCGACACATTGCCCACGACCTCATGGACCGTCACCTGGTTCGCGACATCCTTGTCACGCCGCTTGTGCACGATCGCCAGCGGCGCACCCAGCCGGTCGCACCAGCGGTCCGCGACCCGCACCCGGCCCGCGTCCGGGGAGACGACCGTCAGCTTCGACCGGTCCACCTTCCCCGCCACATAGTCCGCGAGCACCGGCAGCGCGAAAAGATGATCCACCGGACCGTCGAAGAAGCCCTGGATCTGATCCGTGTGCAGATCCACCGTCAGAATCCGGTCAGCGCCCGCCGTCTTCATCAGATCCGCCACCAGACGGGCCGAAATCGGCTCACGCCCACGGTGCTTCTTGTCCTGCCGGGCATAACCGTAGAACGGAACGATCACCGTGATGCTCCGGGCCGAAGCCCGCTTCAGAGCATCGATCATGATCAGCTGCTCCATGATCCATTTATTGATCGGAGCGGTATGGCTCTGGATCAGGAAACAGTCCGCACCGCGCGCCGACTCCTGATAACGGACATAGATCTCACCATTGGCGAAATCGAAAGCCTTGGTCGGCACAATGCCGACACCCAGCTGTTGCGCGACCTCCTCGGCCAGCTCGGGGTGGGCGCGGCCGGAAAAGAGCATCAGCTTCTTCTCGCCGGTCGTCTTGATCCCGGTCACAGCACTGTCTCCTCAGACGTGTTGACGGCCGCTGCACCCGCGCGTCCCTGCGAGCCAGCCGAATCGTGCAGATATCACGGTACGCCCAGATCGGAGCACCTGTTTCCGGTCAGCTTTCGTTCCCGGCGCTCCCCGGCGCCGACTGAGCTGCCTGAGCCGCCAGCGCCGAAGCGCTGCCCGGACGCTTCCGGGCCACCCAACCCTCGATATTCCGCTGCTGGCCCCGGGCCACCGCCAGCGAACCCGCCGGAACATCCTTCGTGATCACCGACCCGGCCGCCGTATAGGCACCGTCCCCGACCGTGACGGGCGCCACAAACATGTTGTCCGAACCCGTCTTGCAGTGGGAGCCGACCGTCGTGTGATGCTTCGCCTCACCGTCGTAATTCACAAAGACACTCGCGGCGCCGATATTCGTGTACTCGCCGATCGTCGCGTCCCCGACATACGACAGATGCGGCACCTTGGTGCCCTCGCCGACCGTCGCGTTCTTCATCTCCACATACGTGCCGGCCTTCGCCTTCGCACCCAGCCGGGTACCCGGCCGCAGATACGCGTAAGGACCCACCGACGCGGCCTCACCCACCACCGCGCCGTGGGCGACCGTATTGTCCACCCGGGCACCCGCGCCGACCGTCGTGTCCTTCAGCCGCGAATTCGGCCCCACCTCGGCGCCCTCACCGAGATGTGTGGCCCCCAGCAGCTGCGTACCCGGATGCACCACCGCGTCCTGCTCGAACGTCACCGTGACATCCACGAGCACGGACAGCGGATCAACGACCGTCACACCCGCCAGCATCGCCCGCTCCAACAGCCGCTCATTCAGCAGCCGCCGCGCCTGCGCCAGCTGCACCCGGTTGTTGATCCCCAGGATCTCCCGGTGATCAACGGCCACGGACGCCCCTACCCGGTGCCCGGCCTCCCGCAGAATGCCCAGCACGTCGGGCAGATACTCCTCGCCCTGACTGTTGTCCGTACGCACCTTGCCCAGCGCGTCCGCGAGCAGCTGCCCGTCGAACGCGAACACACCCGAGTTGATCTCCCGGATCGCGCGCTGCGTGTCGGTGGCGTCCTTGTGCTCCACGATCGCCGTGACCGCGCCGCTCGCGCCGTCCCGGACGATCCGCCCGTACCCGGTCGAGTCGGGGACCTCGGCGGTCAGCACGGTCACCGCGTTGCCGTCGGCGGCATGTGTCGCGGCGAGCGCGGTCAGGGTCTCGCCGGAGAGCAGGGGGGTGTCCCCGCAGACGACGACCACGGTTCCGTCAGGCGTGTTCCCCAGCTCCTGGAGCGCCGTCCGGACGGCGTGGCCGGTGCCCTTCTGCTCGGCCTGGAAGGCGGTGCGTACGCCGGGGAAGGAGTCGGCGAGATGGCCTTCGACCTGCTCACGGGCGTGGCCGACGACGACGACGAGATGCTCGGGACCGAGCTCACGGGCCGCGGACACGACATGTCCGACGAGCGAGCGCCCGCAGACCTCATGCAGAACCTTGGGGGTCTTCGACTTCATGCGGGTACCTTCACCCGCTGCGAGGACGACGACGGCTGCCGGGCGGTTGGCGCTCACGGGAATGCCCTTCGGCTTCGGGTGGTGGACAACCGCAGGATACCGGGGGGTATCGGGGCGGAAACGAATGCGGGTCCTGACCGGTGAGGTCAGGACCCGAAGTGAGCAGCTCCCCCGCCAGGACTCGAACCTGGACATACGGCACCAAAAGCCGCAGTGCTGCCAATTACACCACGGGGGAATATATATCGCCAAACCGGACATTGGGTCAGGTCGGTGAATCAGCACCCAACACTATGCCGTACCAAGCCCCCTCCATGCGACGGTAGAGCTCGGCGCTCTTGGTGACGTAGATGATCAGGCATCCCCTGTATGCCTCGGCGGTGTTCTTCCGTGTCGTCTTCGGGTTGTGCTTCTTGAGCGTCGCCCGTTGGAAGGCGGAAGGGTCGACGCCTGCCAGGCCGGCCCAGAATGCCTCGGCCCCGGGGACGTCCGCCGACTCGTGGATGCTGACCCGGAAGCGCATCCGGTCGCGCGGGACCTCCAGAAGTTCGAGCCAGCGCAGGTAGAGCCTGATCACATTGGGATCGCTGTTGATGAACTGGAGCCTCTCGCAGCGGCGGTACGGCTTGTCCTTGGCCCCCTCGGCCCAGTAGAGGGTGACTCCGGCGATGAGCAGCTCCCGGTCGGTCAGGGTGCCGATCGCGCGCGCCGCCTCGGTCTTCGTCTGCCGGCGGTCCGTGTCCCGTGTCGCCAGTTCCTGGTCCCACCGTTTCCGGGACGCCAGCTTCGCCTGCTCGACCGAGTCGTGCCGCTCCGGTTTCGGCAGGTCCCGCACCCACAGGGAGATCGAACTCTTCGAGCAGCCCAGCTCCCGCTGTATCTGGTTGTACGTGAGCCCTTTGAGGCGCAGTTCCCGTGCCTTTTCGCGCAGGTCGTCCTTCGCGTTCGGGCGTTTCGGCCGTTCGCGGAGGCGTTCGAAGTCCGGGCATTTGCTGGTGATTGCTGTCATAGGGGAGATCGTCGTCCGGAATGCGGACGCTCGGATCGAATACGCGGGCGGTTCGCCAGTTCGAGGGATCGACGCTTGTTCTGGGCGTGCGTCGTTGCGTTCTGTGCTGTCGCGGTCGCCGGAAATTGGGTCGCGGGCGCCCGTAGTCTGGGAGACATGACCACAACGGGGGCACACCAGGACGCTGCGGGCACGACCGCCCGCGGTGTGTGGTGGTGGGGGCGGCGGCGCAGTGCCGTACTGGATGTGGGGCTGGCACTCGTGTCGGCTCTGGAGTGCGGTCTTGAGGGGGTCCGGTTCTCGGATTCCGCCGGGCTGCTCGTGCCGGTGGGGGTGGTGTTCGGGCTGCTGGCCGGTTCGGTGCTGCTGGTGCGGCGGCGGTGGCCGTTCGCCGTGGTGCTGGTCTCGATCGCCATCACGCCCGCGGAGATGGGCTATCTGATGGGGCTGGTCGGGCTGTACACGCTCGCCGCCTCGGAGACACCGCGCAGGATCATCGTCTCGCTGGCGGGGATGTCGCTGGTGGGGACGTTGATCGTGACGTTCGTACGGACCCGGCAGAACGTGACCGACACGGGGTTCGACTCGGGGCGGTGGTACGTACCGACGGTCGCGGTGCTGATGTCGGTGGGGCTGACCGCGCCGCCGGTGCTGTTCGGCCTGTACGTGGGGGCCAGACGGCGGCTGATGGAGAGCCTGCGGGAACGGGCGGACAGTCTGGAGCAGGAGCTGTCGCTGCTCGCCGACCGCGCGGAGCAGCGTGCGGAGTGGGCGCGTACGGAGGAGCGGACGCGGATCGCCCGGGAGATGCACGACGTGGTGGCGCACCGGGTGAGTCTGATGGTGGTGCACGCGGCGGCGTTGCAGGCGGTGGCGTTGAAGGATCCGTCGAAGGCGGTGAAGAACGCGGCGCTGGTGGGGGACATGGGCCGGCAGGCGCTGACCGAGTTGCGGGAGATGCTCGGGGTGCTGCGGGCCGGTGAGCAGGTGGCCGCGCGTAAGGCGGCGGATGCGGCGGTGCCCGTGGCGGTGCCGCTGGCGTCGGTGGGTCTCGCGGCCGCGGCGGCCGCAGCCGCGGCGGCGGAGGCCGGTCCCGGTCTGGAGGACATCGAGGTGCTGGTGGGCCAGTCCCGGGAGACGGGGATGGTGGTGGAGCTGTCGGTGCAGGGGGAGTGGCGTTCGTACGCGCCCGTGGTGGAGCAGACGGCGTACCGCGTGGTGCAGGAGGCGCTGACGAACGTCCTCAAGCATGCGGCCGGGGCGAAGGTGATGGTGCGGTTGGCGCATCGTGACGCGGAGGTCGCGATGCAGGTGGAGAACGGGCCTTCGGACGGTGGCGCGCAGGACGCGGGGCTGCCGAGCGGGGGGAACGGCCTGGTGGGGATGCGGGAGCGGGTGACGGCTCTGGGGGGCGTGTTCGTCTCGGGTGAGACGGACGCGGGGGGTTTCCGGGTGTCGGCGGTGCTGCCGGCGCCGCGTGCCGCTGCGTGACCGCCGCTGGTTGACCGTGGCTGACCTACCGGGGCTGCGTGACCGGGCCGCAGGGGACTCGCGTACGACCGCTTCGGGTCGCCCGGCCCCGCTTCGGGTCGCCCGGCCCCGCTTCGGGCCGCCCGGCCCCGGTCCGTCAGTCCGAGATCAGCCGGGCCGGTTCCATGCCGGTGATCAGGGTGGCGAGCGCCTGGTCGATGTCCGGTCCCAGGTACCAGTCGCCGGTGTGGTCGATGCTGAAGACGCGGCCGGTGATGTCGATCGCGAGGACGGCCTGTCCTTCGCCTTCCTCGCCGAGCGGGCTGATCTCCGTGTCGAGGGACCGGCCGAGGTCGGCCAGCGTACGGGCGAGGTGGATGCCCGCCATCGGGTCGATGCGTACGGACGAGGGGGCCACCTGCCGGCCAGGTCCCGGCGCGGTGACGCGCAGTCCGCCGAATTCCGCCCAGGCCTCGACGGCGGTGGGGAAGACGTTGAGCCGGTGGCCGGCCGGGGTGGTGTGGGCGCTCAGGGCGTCGGCCCACACCTCGGCCTGTCTGATGTCCCAGCGCCCCGGCTGCCAGCCGGCCTCGCGCAGCGCGGCGTCGACGGGCACGGGGAAGCGGGCGGTGTTGAGGTCGGGCATGCTCAGCCGTTCTCGGTGGGGTCGACGGGCCGTACGCCGAAGTGGGCGAGCAGGGCCGTACAGGAACGGCACGGCGGGGCGTAGCTGCCGTGCAGCGGGTCGCCGTCCTCGCGGATGCGGCGCGCGGTCAGCTTGGAGTGTTTGAGGGAGCGGCGCGCCTCGCTGTGGGTGAGGGGTTTGCGCCGGGCTCGTTTGGAGCGGGCTTCCTCGGCAGCGGTGAGATGGCGGGAGAGCAGTATGGCTTCGGGGCAGCGGCCGGTGAACCGTTCACGCTGGCTGCTGGTGAGGGCGTCGAGGAAGTCCTGTACGAGGGGGTGGAGGGTGGGGGGCCGGTCACCCTTGCCCGCGGTGCTGGTGAGCGTCTCGCCGCGGACGGAGAGTGCCGCGGCGACGGCGGGCAGGATGCCGTCGCGCCGCCGGTGGAGCGCGGGTGCGCGGTGGGGCTCCGTACTGCTCCAGCTGAGGCGTGGGTCGCCGGATGCGTCGGTTGCTGCTGTGTGCAAAGTGCTGTCCCCTCCCCTGTGCCGCGGCCGGTGGCCGCTGGTGTCACGCCCCCGAGTTGCGGGGACAGCCTGCCAAATGTGAAGGGCTGTGGGAAAGCTGGGGCGGGGATTGTGGCGTGGCGTCGGCGCTGGGTCACTCCCGCGTGACCGTTGGTCACCGCGCGGGAGGGGGCGGATCGGTGTCGGGCCGGTGTCGGCTCCGGGTGGGACCGGAGCAGGAACCGGAGGCGGGCCGGAGCGGGACCGGCAGGGGCGAGGAGCGCCGGATCTCCCCCTTGCCTCACCGCATAGGCTGTCGTGAACCAGGGCTGTGGTGAACCAGCCGGAAGCAGCAGGGGGCAACCGCCATGACGACAGGTCGGCTCGGGCAGCACGCCGCGCCAAACGCGGCCTATGCCGGGCAGGTCGTGCATTTCCCGGATCCGGTCCGGGCCTCCCGTCACCCCAGGGGTGTGCGGGTGGATGACAACGGCTATCCGGACTTCTCGCCGTACGCGCGCGCCGCCGCGGAGATAGCCGAGCCCCCCGAGGGGTTCGGTGTGGACGAGCTGCGGCTCACGGACTATGTGTCGGCGAATGCCGCGCTGCACGCCGCGGGCCACGAGTTGTGGGGCACGATTCCCTCGGTGGCCACCCCGCACGGTCTGACCTGGCACCATGTGCCGGCCTCGCGCCGGCTGGTGCTGGTGCCGGTCGAGGTGAAGGCGCTGCTGCGGCATCACGGCGGTCTGGCGACGGCGCTCGTGGACCACGGCAAGCGGGGCACGCGTCCGTTGCAGGCGACCCGTCCGGTGCACTTCGGGCTGCCGAAGGGCGCGGTGGCGGTCAGCGAGCAGCAACTGCTGGGCGTGGAGGAGGATCTCGGCTACCGGCTGCCGGGTGCCTACCGTTCGTTCCTGAAGGCGGCGGGCGGCTGCGCGCCGGTGGGCGCGGCGCTCGATCCGGAGCTGGGTTTGCTGGTGGACCAGCCGTTCTTCACGGTGCGGGACGAGGCCGCGGTCAATGACCTGGTGTACGTCAACAAGTGTCTGCGGGACCATCTGACCAAGGACTATCTGGGCGTCGGTTTCGTCCAGGGCGGCATTCTCGCGGTCAAGGTCAAGGGCGAGCGGACCGGTTCGGTCTGGTTCTGCGCGTACGACGACGCCAGGGACCAGGACGGCTGGAGTGTGCAGGAGCGCGTGGAGCGCCTGCTGTTGCCCTGTGGCGACGACTTCGACGCCTTTCTGCAGCGGCTGGCGGGCAGTCCGGCGGAGCTGGAGACCGTGGCGAACCTGATGGTGGACGGCGGCTTCGCGCGCGCCGTCCCGGTGGAGGGATGAGCGCGATGGTGACCTTCGCGCAGGCGCAGGAGCGCGCGGAAGAGTGGGTCAACGGCGATCTGCCCGGCTATCAGCATCGCGAGGTGCGGGTACGGGAGTTCGAGCTGGGCTTCGTCGTGTGGGCGGAGGACCGTGAGGACGGTCCGACGTCGGACGGCGGCAGACAGCGGCTGGTGATCGCCCGGGACAGCGGCGAGGCCACGCTGTGGCCGGGGCTGCCGGTGGGTGAGGTGATCCGGCGGTACGAGGAGGAGTACGGGACACCGGCCGAGGCGGTGCCCGCGCCGGAGCCGCCGCAGCGGATCGATCTGAATCAGACGTCGTTCCTGTTGAGCCCGCCTGAGTGGCTCCAGGAGGCGGCGGACAAGCTGGGAATTCCGGACCGGCGGACGCCGGAGGGAGCTTCGTCGGCTCCTTCGGCGTCGGCGTCGGCGTCGGCGTCGTCCGCTTTGTCCGGGCCTCAGGGCGGCGCGAGTTCGCCGTCCCTGGGGGGCGGTTACGGCGCCGGCGCGGCCGGGGTCTCCGGGGCCAACGCCTCGCAGAGCAGTTCCGGCTGGGCAGGGCCGGGCAGCAGTAGTGGTGGCGCCGTGTACGAGCCCACCGCCAACGAGGGTGTGCCGGCCTCGTCGCCGGGTGTGCCCGCCGGCGCCACCCCGTGGGCCGGGACCGACACCAATGGCGGGTCCGCGTCGCCGCAGGACGGTTCCGTACCGCTGCCGGTGACGGTCTTCGCGCCGCCGCTCTCCGGGTCGGACGACGATGACACCCCGCCGCCGGTGGTGGGCGCCGAGGCGCCGACCGCGCTGATGTCGGGCGGCAGTCAACTGCCGCGTACGACGTTCGCTCCCGGGCTGGGCGGGCAGCCGCCCGGCCCCGGCGGAGGGCCCGGAGGGCCTGCCGGTCCCGCTTCTGGTCCCGGTCCCGGCGGTCCCGGTTCCGGCGCCGGTGATATCGCCGACGCCGCGACCAGCAAGGCAACCGTCCCGCGGCGTGGTGCGCGCGGCAGCGGTCCGACGACTCCGCCGCCGCCCAGCGCTCCCGGTATCCCGGGCGCGCGGCCGCCGGGCGCCACCCCGCCCGCGTCGGGTCCGGGTGCGCCCGGTGCCCCGGCGGGCGGATACCTGCCGACGCAACTGGCCCCGAACCTCGGCCCCGAGGGGCCGCAGCCGCCCGGTGCTCCGCAGCCTCCCGGTCCGCCCGGTCCTCCTGGTGTGCCGGGTACGCCTCCGGGCGGGGTGCATCACGCGGCGACGATGTTCGCGAACCCGAGCCTGGGCGGTCAGTCCCCGCCGCCGGGTCCGCCTCAGCCGCCCGGCCCTCCTGGTGCGCCGGGTGCCCACGGTGCTCCGCAGCCTCCCGGTCCGCCCGGTGCGCCGGGTACGCCTCCGGGCGGGGTGCACCACGCGGCGACCATGCTCGCGGGGCCCGGCCCGGTCGGCCCGCCGCCGGCCGCACCACGGCCTCCCGGCCCTCCGGGTCCTCCCGGTATGCCGCCGGGCGCCCCCGGCCCCGGCCCCGTACCGCAGTCACCGCAGGCGCCGCAGCCCCCGGCGTACGGCTATCCGCAGCAGCCGCCCGGTCTGCCGACCGTCGGCCCCGGCTACCAGGCCGTGCTGCGCTACCGTGCGCCCGACGGCTCCGAGGCGCAGCTCATCCGCCGCTCCGCGCCCGGCACCCCGCATCCCGAATGGCAGATCCTGCATGAGCTGCGCGGCATGAACGTGCCGCCGCAGCAGGTGCTCGAACTGCACACGGAGCTGGAGTCGTGCGAGCTCCCGGGTGGTTACTGCGCGCGGATGATCCGGGAGACCTGGCCGCAGGTGCGGATCACCAGCGTCGCCCCGTACGGGCAGGATCACGCCAGTCGTCAGCAGGGCGTGCAGCATCTGCTCACCCACCAGGGTGAGTTGCATCAGGTCGCGGACGGCCCCGCGCGGCCCGCGCCGGTGCGCGCGCCGCTGCCGCAGATGCCGCCCGCGCCGCCGCTTCCGCCGGAGGGGATCGCGCAGGAGCTGATGGGGGCGTTCGGCCCGCAGGGCATCTGCCGGTTCGACCAGCGGGGCGTGTCCCGCCAGGGGGTGCCGGAGATCGTGGCGCGCACCCTGGTGTGGGCGGGTCTGCCGGCCGACTTCGGCCCGTTCTTCTGGGCGCAGCCCGCCCAGCCGGTGGTGCCCACGCTGGCCGAACTGGCCGCGCAGCGGCAGGTGCAGGCCGCCCCGGACGCGGGCTCGTATCTGGTGATGGGCAGCGACTTCGGCCGGGCGATCTGTGTCCAGTACGGCACGGCGCACATCATGGCGGTGCCGGTCGAGGCGGGCCCCGGCGGGCAGTCGGTGCCGCCGCAGTTCGTCAACACGGGACTGCCTGAATTCACACGGTCGTTGGCATTGCTCGGCCGGATGTGGCGGCTGCGCTTCGGGCTCACTCCGGAGCAGGCGGGCCGCTGGACCGTCGACTTCCAGGCGCAGCTCGCCGCGCTCGACCCGGCGGCGCTGTCGTCGCCGGAGAGCTGGTGGTCGGTGCTGCTGGAGCAGATGTGGGACGGCCTGCTGTGATGTGAGCGCGGCCCGGTGAACGTACCGGGTACGGATGGACCGAGGCGCCCCCGCGAGACGCGGTGGGCGCCTCGGCCGTTTCCGGGCGCGCTGACGGCTGTGCTGACGGCTGTGGTGCCGGCCGCGCTCTCGGACGTGCTCTCGGAAGGGGCCTCCCTCCGGCGGGAAATTCCGGCTTTTCACCCCTCATGCCGCATCCTAGGCCGGGTTGAGCAGGCAGAGTGTCGCGTTATGGGCACTTCGTTTGGATCCAGCAGGATTGCGCCGGATGGCGTTGTTGTCGGAGAGGGGTTTCAAGGATGAGTGCTGCACCGTTGTCGGCTCATGGCTTTGTGTCCGTGCGGGGCCGCGGCTACCACCCCGAGCAGGTCGACCAGCGCGTCGTGGCGCTGTTCCGGGACCGCGACGACGCCTGGGAGCGCGCGGCACGGCTCACCGTTCTCGCCAAACGGATGGAGGGCGACGCGGACCGGCTCAGCCGCCGGGCGGCGGCGCTCGCACCGCAGACGTACGAGACGCTCGGCCGGCGCGCCCAGCAGATCCTGGTGCTCGCGGCGGAGGCGGACGAGGCGGTACGGGCCGGGGCGCGGGAGGAGGCCCGGGCGCTGCTCGAAGCGGCCGAGGCCCGGCGGGTGCGGGCGGCGGCCCGCGAACAGGCGGACACGGTACGGGCGGACGCGGAGGCGTTCGCCGAACAGGTCCTGCGGGCCGCGCAGAACGTGGCCGACGCGGAGCGGGCCGACGCGCGGCGCGAGGTGAAGGCACGGCGCGGGGAGACACTCGCGGCGTTCGAGGCGATGCGCCGGCGAGCTCAGGGTGTGATCGACGATCTGGAGCGGAAGCAGTCCGAGCGGCTGGCGGTGATGGAGCGTGAGTTCGCCGAGCGCGAGGCCGCGGTGGAGGTCCAGCGCGCCGAACTCGCCGCGTACGCGCAGGCGGGTCTCGCGGAGGCGCAGCGTGCCTTCGCCGAGGCGGGCGAGCAGGCACGGCACGGCCAGGAGGACGCCCAGGCCCGGGCCGCGGAACTGATCGCCCAGGCCCGGGCGCGCGCGGAACGCGTGGCACGGGACACGGAGCGGGTGCTCCGGGAGCACAAGGAGAGCCGCGAGGAAACGCAGGCGCACATGGCCCACGTCCGCAACAGCCTGGCAGCCCTCACCGGCCGCGCCCCGGTGGAGGGCTGACCCCACCCCTCCACCACGAGCGGCCGGTTACTTCACGGAGGCGGGCGGTTCGGCCGGGACGAGGGGTTTGTTCTCGCAGCCGAGGTTCTTCGTCATGACCCCGGCGGAGTGCAGCAGACGGGTGAGGTGGACGCGGGCGCTGGTTTCGCCGGTGAGAGTGTCGGCCAGCTGCCCCTCGACCGGTATCTCGTTCTCCTGCTCCGCGGGTGCCCCGGCGATCCGGCACTTGACGTACACGCGATAGCGAACCGTTCCGTCGCGGTCCTTCCCGTGGACCAGCTTCACATCGGGGCCGACCGGAGTCACGGCCGGCTCGGCCTGGATGTCGGACTCCGCGTCGAAAGGAGAGTCGAAAGGGAAGAGGGAGGCGCCGAATTGGAGGGCGAGCTGTTTCCGGGGATCTGCGACGTCCGTCCTTGCCTTGCACACCTCGGCCGTCACGAACGAGGGCACACCGTCGCTGTCCGGATCCCAGCCCAGCACCTGGTCGTAGAACAGCGTCCGCGCCTCCTCCAGGCCGTCGTCGCTCCTCATGTGTGCCTTCCCGGGCCCTCCTGTGCGGCTTTCGAGCCACTTCAGGCCGGCGTCGCCCAGGAGTTCCTCGCAGGCGGAGTCCTGGGCAGCGGCGGAATCCTTGGGCGCGGAGTCCCCGCCCTCGTCACTACAGGCGCTTGCGCCGAGCAGCAGGGCCACCAGCAGGGGGAGGGCGAGAGCCCTTCTCATGATTACCATCCTCGGACGTCATCGTGCGGTCAGGCGCCGTCCTTGTCCGGGAGGACCGGGAAGCGGCGGGGGGCTACGAAGAGGAGTGTCAGTAGGGCGACGGCGGCCGCTCCGGCCGCGCCCAGGTAGACGTGGTCCACCGCCGCGTCCACCGCGCGGCGCAGGTAGTCCGCGGCCTCGGTGGTGAGGGTGGCCGGGTTTTCCAGGGCGTGGGAGACCGAGTCGAGGTCGTCGGGGAGCCCCGGGGTGGGCGGGTGGGCGAGCCGGGAGGCGATGATTCCGTTGGCGACGGCGCCGAACAGGGCGGCGCCGACGCTCTGTCCGACCTGGCGGCAGAAGAGTATGGACGCGGTGGCGGTGCCCCGCTCCGACCAGCCGACCGTCGCCTGGACCCCGATGATCAGGGGGAGTTGGAAGAGTCCGAGCGCGCCGCCGAGGAGCAGCATGATCAGTGCCGGCTGCCAGGCCTGTCCGGGGAACGGCAGGAGGGGGAAGGCGAGCAGGATCAGCATGGCGAGGAAGATGCCGATGAGGGCGGTCTGCCGGAAGCCGATGCGGTTGTAGACGCGGTTGGACAGGGCCGCGCTGACCGGCCAGCTCAGCGTCATGGCGGAGAGGACGAAGCCGGCGGCGATCGGTCCGAGGCCCAGCACGGACTGGGCGTACGTCGGGAGGAAGACGGTCGGGGCGACCATCAGCAGGCCGAGCGCGCCGAGCGCGAGATTGACGGCGGCGATGGTACGGCGGCGCCAGACCCAGCCCGGAATGATCGGCTCCGCGGCGCGGCGCTCGATGACGACGGTGGCGGCGGCGAGGACCGCGCTGCCGCCGAGGAAGGCGAACGAGGGCGCGGAGAGCCAGGGCCAGGCGACCCCGCCCTGAACGAGGGCGGTGAGCAGGAGCGCGCCGGTGGCGAAGACGGCGAGCGCGCCCGCCCAGTCGATACGGCGCCGGAGCGCCGGTGCGGTACGGGCGCCGTCGGGAGTCGGCGGCGTACGGCGCGGCTCGTGCAGGTACTTGACCACCAGCCAGAGCGCGACCGCGCCCACCGGAAGGTTGATCAGGAAGATCCAGCGCCAGTCCGCGTAGCCCGCGAGCAGTCCGCCGAGGGCAGGACCCGCCACGGACGACGTGGCCCAGACCGTCGACAGCTTGGCCTGGATCTTGGGGCGTTCCTTGAGGGGGTAGAGGTCGGCGGCGATGACCTGCACGGTGCCCTGGAGCGCGCCGCCGCCGAGGCCCTGGACGACGCGGAAGGCGATCAGGGAGGCCATGTTCCAGGCGGTGGCGCAGAGCAGTGAGCCGACGAGGAAGAGGATGATGCCGGCGATGAGGACGGGCTTGCGGCCGAGGGTGTCGGAGAGCTTTCCGTACACCGGCAGGGTGACGGTCACGGCGAGCAGGTAGCCGGAGAACAGCCAGGAGAAGACGGCGAATCCGCCGAGGTCGCCGACGATCTGCGGGACGGCCGTGGAGACGACGGTGCCGTCCAGGGCGGCGAGCGCCATGCCGAGCATCAGCGCGGCGACGACCGGGCCGCGGCCGCGCTTGCGCTCGCGCGGTGCGGAGGGCGATGCGGGGGCCGGTGGGGAGGTCGGCGCAGGGCCCGGTGCGGAAGCCGGCGCGGGGCCCGGTGCGGAGCCCGGTGCGGAGCCCGGTGCGGAGCCCGTCGCGGGGCCCGATGCGGAAACCGGCGCGGAGGCCGGCGCGGGGCCCGATGCGGAAACCGGCGCGGAGGCCGGCGCGGGGGCCTCGGGTATCGCCTCCGTCCGTCCGGAGTCCTCGGTACTTCCGCCGCCACTTCCGCCGCCGCTCACAAGATCCCTTCCCTGTGCACGTATCTCCTGGGGGACACCCTCTCACCCGCACCTCGCGCGGCGGGAGGGCGCGGGTTCCCCCGACGCGTTCCCCCAGGAACTCCCCCATCAGCTCCACCCAGGGGCTCCACCTGAAGGGGGAGACCCCTAGGGGGTTGTCCTTACTTCTGGCCAGGGACCGTTCGTCCCGCTGGAGGACGAGGAGACGGGCGCCCGTTCTTTACCTTGTTCTTACGGCTGCGGACGGCCCCCGACGGGGGCTCACCGCAGCAGGGGGGTGGGGAAAACCCCAGGCGAAGACTGCGCTGCGCACCAGCGCGCCGGGGCCCCTGAAGACAGCAGACTCATCACACACCCGACGACGGCACCGGTGAATCGATCCTCACCGGTCTACCGGCCTCATCGAAGTATCAAGCGAAATAGGAGACTTACCGTGACAACGGCTGTGACCATTCCCAGGCACGGGGGTACTGGAGGGCGTACGGCCGTCGCGGCGCGAGCGCGGCAGGTCGTCAAGGCGTACGGCTCGGGGGAGACCCGGGTCGTCGCGCTCGACCATGTCGATGTGGACATCGACCGCGGGCAGTTCACCGCGATCATGGGCCCGTCCGGCTCCGGCAAGTCGACGCTGATGCACTGCCTCGCCGGTCTGGACACCGTGACGTCGGGGGAGATCCACCTCGACGAGACGGAGATCACGAAGCTCAAGGACAAGCGGCTCACGCAGCTGCGCAGAGACCGGATCGGCTTTATCTTCCAGGCGTTCAACCTGCTGCCGACGCTCAACGCCCTGGAGAACATCACGCTGCCCATGGACATCGCCGGCCGCAAGCCGGACGGCCCGTGGCTGCAGAAGGTCGTGGAGACCGTGGGGCTCGCCGACCGGCTCAAGCACCGGCCGACCCAGCTCTCGGGCGGCCAGCAGCAGCGCGTCGCGGTGGCCAGGGCGCTCGCCGCCCGGCCCGAGATCATCTTCGGTGACGAGCCGACCGGGAACCTGGACTCGCGGGCGGGCGCCGAGGTGCTGGGCTTCCTGCGCCGGTCCGTCGACGAGCTGGGCCAGACGATCGTGATGGTCACGCACGACCCGGTCGCCGCGTCCTACGCGGACCGCGTGCTGTATCTGGCCGACGGCCGCATCGTGGACGAGATGTTCCGGCCGACGGCCGACGCCGTGCTCGACCGTATGAAGGACTTCGACGCGCGGGGACGGACGTCGTGACCGTGTTCAAGACCTCGATGCGCAACTTCTTCGCGCACAAGGGACGGATGGCGCTCTCCGCCGTCGCGGTCCTCCTGTCGGTGGCGTTCGTGTGCGGCACGCTCGTCTTCACCGACACCATGAACACCACGTTCGACAAGCTCTTCGCCGCGACCTCCTCGGATGTCACGGTCAGCCCCAAGGCCGCCAAGGGCGCGGACGAGGTCTCGCAGACCGGCAAGCCCGAGTCGCTGCCGGCCTCGGCCGTGGCGACGGTCGAGAAGGCGGACGGCGTGAAGTCCGCCGAGGGCGCGGTCAGCAGCATGAGCGTGACCGTCGTCGACGCCGACAACGAGAACGTGGGCGCGACCAGCGGCGCCCCGACGATCGCCGGCAACTGGACGCGCAACGACCTCCGTTCGATGGAGATCACCTCCGGCCACGCCCCGCGCGGCCCCACCGAGGTGATGGTCGACGCCGACACCGCGGACAAGCACCACCTCGCGATCGGTGACGAGCTGCGCACCATCGCGGTCACGGGCGACCTCACGGCGAAGATCTCCGGTATCGCCTCGTTCACCGTGACCAACCCCGGTGCGGCCATCGTCTTCCTCGACACCGCCACCGCCCAGCGCGCCCTGCTCGGGGACACCGGCCGGTTCACCCACATCAACGTCACCGCCGCCGACGGCGTCAGCGACACCCGGCTCAAGCAGGACGTGGCGGCCGCGATCGGCGACGGCCCGTACAAGCTCCAGACGCAGCAGGAAGCCGCGGACGCGAACCGCTCGGACGTCGGGTCCTTCCTCGACGTGATCAAGTACGCCATGCTCGGCTTCGCCGGGATCGCCTTCCTCGTCGGCATCTTCCTGATCGTCAACACCTTCTCGATGCTGGTCGCCCAGCGGACCCGGGAAATCGGCCTGATGCGGGCCCTCGGCTCCAGCCGTAAGCAGGTCAACCGCTCGGTGCTGCTGGAGGCGGTGCTGCTCGGGATCTTCGGTTCCATAGCCGGTGTCGCCGCCGGGGTGGGGCTCGCCGTCGGGCTGATGAAGCTCATGGCCACCATGGGCATGGAGCTGTCCACGCAGGATCTGACGGTGAAGTGGACGACTCCGGCGATCGGGCTGGTGCTCGGCGTCGTGGTCACCGTCCTCGCCGCGTACATCCCCGCCCGGCGGGCCGGGAAGATCTCCCCGATGGCCGCGCTGCGCGACGCCGGTACGCCGGCCGACGGCCGGGCCGGATGGATCAGGGCGGGCATCGGACTGGTTCTCACGGGCGGCGGCACCGCCGCCCTGCTCGTCTCCACGCAGGCCGACAAGGCCGGCGAGGGCTCGCTCTTCCTCGGCCTCGGCGTGGTCCTCACGCTCATCGGTTTCGTCGTCATCGGCCCGCTGCTCGCGGGCGGTCTGGTCCGGGTGCTCAGCGCGGTCGTGCTGCGCATGTTCGGCCCGGTCGGCCGGATGGCCGAGCGCAACGCGCTGCGCAACCCGCGGCGTACGGGAGCGACCGGCGCCGCCCTGATGATCGGGCTCGCGCTGGTGGCCTGTCTCTCGGTGGTCGGCTCCTCGATGGTCGCCTCGGCGACCGAAGAGCTGGACAAGTCGGTCGGCGCGGACTTCATCATCCAGTCGGGCAACGGCCAGCCGATCATGCCGCAGGCCCAGGCGGCGCTGGAGAAGGCGCCGGACATCGCGTACGTCACCGAGTACAAGTGGGTCGACGTCGAGCTGACCGACCCCGCGGGCAAGACGGACAGCGTCGGAGTGGTCGCCGCCGACCCGACGTACGCGCAGGACCTGCGCCGCGAGACCGTCGGGGGTGAGCTGTCCGCGGCGTACGGGAAGGACGCGATGTCGGTCGGCGACACGTACGCCACGAAGCACGGCGTCGAGGTCGGCGACACGATGTCGGTCGTCTTCCCGGGCGGAAAGACGGCCCGGCTGACGGTCGCGGCGATCACCTCGGACGACACGAGCGTCGACAAGGGCGCGATGTACACGAACATCTCGACCGCCGAGCGGTACGTGCCCGCCGACAAGATGCCCAAGAACATGATCATGTTCGCGGCGGCCGAGGACGGCAAGGAGAAGCAGGCGTACGCGGCCCTCAAGGACTCGCTCGCCGCCTACCCGCAGTACACGGTGCAGGACCAGACCGACTTCAAGCAGCAGCTCAAGGACCAGATCGGCCAGTTGCTCAATATCGTCTACGGCCTGCTGGCCCTCGCGATCATCGTCGCGGTGCTGGGCGTGGTGAACACCCTGGCCCTGTCGGTGGTGGAGCGGACCCGCGAGATCGGTCTGCTGCGGGCGATCGGTCTCTCCCGCCGCCAGCTGCGGCGCATGATCCGCCTGGAGTCGGTCGTCATCGCCCTCTTCGGCGCCCTGCTCGGTCTCGGCCTGGGCATGGGCTGGGGCACGGCGGCCCAGAAGCTGCTGGCCCTGGAGGGCCTCGGCGTCCTGGAGATCCCGTGGCCGACGATCCTGACGGTCTTCGTGGCCTCGGCCTTCGTCGGCCTGTTCGCCGCCCTGATCCCGGCCTTCCGGGCGGGCCGGATGAACGTGCTCAACGCGATAGCCACGGAGTAACCGCGATAGCCACGGAGTAACAGGGAGCGGGGGAGCGGAGCGATACGGTGGGGGCTTCCGGCCCCGGTGGGCGTCCTCCAACGCCCACCGGGGCCGGACCGCGTGGTGTGCGGGGCCGTCCGGCGTCAGCCCATCGGCGCTCAGTGCGGGGTCGGTGACGGCTCCAGGATGAAGAGCGGGATCCGGCGGTCCGTCTTCTCCTGGTACTCGGCGTACGGGGGGAAGGCCGCGACCGCGCGCTCCCACCACATGGCCTTCTCCTCCCCGGTGGCCTCGCGGGCGATCATGTCCCAGCGCTCGGTGCCGTCCCGGAGCTCCACCCGGGGGTCGGCCACGACGTTGTGGTACCAGACCGGGTGCTTGGGGGCGCCGCCCAGACTGGCCACGGCGGCGTACGCTCCCTCGTGCTCCACCCGCATCAGCGGGCTCTTGCGGATCTTGCCGCTCTTCGCGCCCCGGGTCGTGAGGACGATGACGGGGCGGCCGCCCAGCGTCGTCCCTTCCGTACCGCCCGAGCCTTCGTACACCTCGACCTGCTCGCGTGCCATCGCCAACGAACTGGGCTCGTACTCACCCTCAAGAGGCATGCTGACCATCCCCATCTGCGGAATCTCGCGTCGGAATCTACGGAATCTCACGCCGCGCCGGTCACGGCCGCGTCTTTTCGCGTCTTTTCCTTCGCTCAATGACCGGAGCTGGTGAGATCATTCCCGGTTTCGCCCGGACAGTGACCGTGCGGCCTCGCCCCGCGACCGCGCTCCGGTCCCGGGTGTCACACCGGCGTCGTACGCTGGAGGACCCCGGCCCGTGAGACGTGTCGGGCCCTTCGCGTTGCCCCTCGCTCTTCGGACCCGGACGGAAACCCCCTTCATGAGCCTGCACGGTCTGCTCGACGCCGTCACCAAGGACCCGGCGCTCGCCGAAGCGGTGAAGGCCGCCACCGACGGTCACCGCATGCATGTCGACCTGGTGGGACCGCCCGCCGCGCGGCCCTTCGCGGTGGCCGCGCTGGCGCGTGAGGCCGGGCGGCCGGTGCTGGCCGTGACCGCCACGGGCCGGGAGGCCGAGGACCTGGCGGCGGCCCTGCGGTCCCTGCTGGACCCGGACACCGTCGTCGAGTACCCGTCGTGGGAGACGCTGCCGCACGAGCGGCTCTCACCACGCTCCGACACCGTCGGACGCCGGCTCGCCGTGCTGCGCCGGCTCGCGCACCCGGTGCGGGACGACCCGTCGGCCGGTCCGGTCAGCGTCGTGGTCTCGCCGGTGCGGTCCGTACTCCAGCCGCAGGTCAAGGGCCTCGGCGAGCTGGAGCCCGTCGCGCTGCGCACCGGCGAGAGCGCCGACCTGAACGAGGTCACGGAAGCGCTGGCGGCCGCCGCGTACGCCCGGGTCGAGCTGGTCGAGAAGCGCGGCGAGTTCGCCGTCCGCGGCGGCATCCTGGATGTCTTCCCGCCCACCGAGGAGCACCCCCTGCGGGTGGAGTTCTGGGGCGACGACGTCGAGGAGATCCGCTACTTCAAGGTGGCCGACCAGCGTTCCCTGGAGGTCGCCGAGCACGGCCTGTGGGCGCCGCCGTGCCGGGAGCTGCTGCTGACGCCCGAGGTACGGGAGCGGGCCGCCGCCCTCGCCGAGCTCCATCCGGAGCTGGGCGAACTGCTCGGCAAGATCGCCGAGGGGATCGCGGTCGAGGGCATGGAGTCCCTCGCGCCGGTCCTCGTCGACGACATGGAGCTGTTGCTCGACGTCCTGCCCAAGGGCTCGATGACGCTGGTCTGCGACCCGGAGCGGGTCAGGACCCGCGCGGCGGACCTGGTGGCCACCAGCCAGGAGTTCCTGCAGGCGTCGTGGGCGGCGACCGCGGGTGGCGGCGAGGCCCCGATCGATGTGGGCGCGGCCTCGCTGTGGGGCATCGCGGACGTCCGGGACCGGGCGCGTGAGCTGGGCATGATGTGGTGGTCGGTGTCCCCGTTCGCCGTGGACGAGGAGCTCTCCGAAGAGTCCATCACGCTGGGGATGCACGCCCCGGAGTCGTACCGGGGCGACACCGCCCGCGCGCTCGCCGACACGAAGGGCTGGCTCGCGGACGGCTGGCGGACGGTGTTCGTCACGGAGGGCCACGGCACGGCGTCCCGTACCGTCGAGGTCCTGCGCGGCGAGGGCATCCCGGCCCGGCTCGACACCCCCGGCGCGCGGACCGCGGGCGGCCTCGCCGAGATCGCCCCGGCCGTCGTACATGTCGCCTGCGGCTCGATCGACTACGGCTTCGTGGACCCGGCCCTCGGACTGGCCGTGCTCACGGAGACCGACCTGTCGGGCCAGAAGGCGGCCGGCAAGGACGGCGCGCGGATGCCCGCCAAGCGCCGCAAGACCATCGATCCGCTCACGCTGGAGGCGGGCGACTACATCGTCCACGAGCAGCACGGCGTGGGCCGCTATGTCGAGATGGTGCAGCGCACCGTGCAGGGCGCGACCCGCGAGTATCTGCTCGTCGAGTACGCCCCCGCCAAGCGCGGCCAGCCCGGGGACCGGCTGTACATCCCCACCGACCAGCTGGAGCAGGTCACCAAGTACGTCGGCGGCGAGGCCCCGACGCTGCACCGCCTCGGCGGCGCGGACTGGACGAAGACCAAGCAGCGCGCCAAGAAGGCCGTCAAGGAGATCGCCGCCGACCTGATCAAGCTCTACTCGGCGCGGATGGCGGCCCCCGGTCACGCGTTCGGCCCCGACACCCCCTGGCAGCGGGAGCTGGAGGACGCCTTCCCGTACGTGGAGACGCCCGACCAGCTCTCCACGATCGCCGAGGTCAAGGAGGACATGGAGAAGACGGTCCCGATGGACCGGCTGGTCTGCGGCGATGTCGGTTACGGCAAGACGGAGATCGCCGTACGGGCGGCCTTCAAGGCGGTCCAGGACGGCAAGCAGGTCGCGGTCCTGGTCCCGACGACACTGCTGGTGCAGCAGCACTTCGGCACGTTCTCCGAGCGGTACGCGCAGTTCCCGGTCGTCGTGAAGGCGCTGTCCCGCTTCCAGTCGGACGCGGAGGCGAAGGCGACCCTCCAGGGGCTCAGGGAGGGCTCGGTCGATCTCGTCATCGGGACGCACCGGCTGTTCTCCGCCGAGACCAAGTTCAAGGACCTGGGCCTGGTCATCGTCGACGAGGAGCAGCGCTTCGGCGTGGAGCACAAGGAGCAGCTGAAGAAGCTGCGCGCCAATGTCGACGTCCTCACGATGTCCGCGACGCCCATCCCCCGTACGCTCGAAATGGCCGTCACCGGCATCCGCGAGATGTCGACGATCACCACCCCGCCGGAGGAGCGGCATCCGGTGCTGACCTTCGTCGGGCCGTACGAGCAGAAGCAGATCGGCGCGGCCATCCGGCGTGAACTGCTGCGCGAGGGCCAGGTCTTCTACATCCACAACCGCGTCGAGTCCATCGACCGTGCCGCCGCCCGGCTGCGCGAGATCGTCCCCGAGGCCCGGATCGCCACGGCGCACGGCCAGATGTCGGAACAGGCGCTGGAGCAGGTCGTGGTGGATTTCTGGGAGAACAAGTTCGATGTGCTGGTCTCCACGACGATCGTGGAGTCCGGGATCGACATCTCGAACGCCAACACCCTGATCGTGGAGCGCGGCGACAACTTCGGTCTCTCGCAGCTGCATCAGCTGCGCGGCCGTGTCGGGCGCGGGCGGGAGCGCGGCTACTCGTACTTCCTCTACCCGCCGGAGAAGCCGCTGACCGAGACCGCCCACGAGCGGCTCGCGACGATCGCCCAGCACACCGAGATGGGCGCGGGCATGTATGTCGCCATGAAGGACCTGGAGATCCGCGGCGCGGGCAATCTGCTGGGCGGCGAGCAGTCGGGTCATATCGCGGGCGTCGGCTTCGATCTGTATGTGCGCATGGTGGGCGAGGCGGTCGCCGACTACCGCGCCTCCCTCGAAGGCGGGGTGGAGGAGGAACCGCCGCTGGAGGTCAAGATCGAGCTTCCGGTCGACGCGCATGTCCCGCACGAGTACGCGCCGGGTGAGCGGCTGCGTCTACAGGCGTACCGCGCGATTGCCTCCGCCAATACGGAGGAGGACATCACCGCGGTCCGCGAGGAGCTCACCGACCGCTACGGCAAGCTCCCGGAGCCGGTGGAGAACCTGCTGCTGGTGGCGGGCCTGCGGATGCTCGCGCGGGCGTGCGGCGTCGGCGAGATCGTGCTCCAGGGCCCGAACATCCGCTTCGCACCGGTGGAGCTGAGGGAGTCCCAGGAGCTGCGGCTGAAGCGGCTCCATCCCCGTACGGTCATCAAGCCGGGCGCCCACCAGATCCTGGTCCCGCGCCCGACGGCGGGCAAGATCGGCGGCAAGCCGGTGGTGGGACGCGAACTGCTGGTGTGGACAGGCGAGTTCCTCACCACGATTCTCAGCTGACAACTGGGGCACACGTCCTGTGCCGGGCCCGTCCGGCACAGGACGTAAGGTGCGGACGTGCGCAGACTTCGGGTACGGATATCGCGAACGTGTCGTTGCGGAGGGGCCGTTGCCCTCTCCCTGCTCGTGCTCGCGGGCTGCAAGGAGGAACTCGTCCCGGATCCGGGGCAGTCGGCGGCGAGCGGCGACCGGGGAACCGGCTCGGGAACCGGCCACGGTGCCGGTCCGCTCGGCAACCCCGACGGTACGAAGCCGGGGCTCGCGCCGATCACCTCGGAGCCCGACAAGAAGGCCGCGCGCCGGCTCATCGACACGGTACGCACCGCCGGCCGGGGCCCGAAGACCGGCTACGACCGGGACGAGTTCGGCTACGCCTGGATGGACTCGGCGGACGGGGTGCCCCTCGCGCGCAACGGCTGCGACACGCGGAACGACCTGCTGGCCAGGGACGGTCAGCAGGTGCGCTACCGCTCGGGGTCCGACTGTGTCGTCGTCTCGATGACCTTGCACGACCCCTACACGGGGAAGTCCATCGAGTGGCGCAAACAGTCGGCGACGAAGGTGCAGATCGACCATGTGATGCCGCTGTCGTACGACTGGCAGATGGGCGCCGCCCGCTGGAACGAATCCAAGCGCGAGCAGATCGCCAACGACCTTATGTTGGCGGCGTAGGTGTCTCACGCTGTGGTGTCTCAGGGGATTGGTCCCCGTACTGCGAAGCCATGTCTCACGCGGGAACTGTCTCGGCTCGGTGGTCGGCGAGAAGGTGGGGAAGTGACGGAACACATGATCCGGGCTGCTCGTGGAAGGGCCCTCATCTGTACCGTGCTGGTGCTCGGGGCATTGCTGACAGGTTGTAAGGAAGGCCCTCTCTCCAGCGAGAGCCAGTCGCCTGGTGGCGGCCCGCCAGTGTCGGACGCGCGCGGCATCAGTCCGCTTGCCGATCCGGACGGCACAAAGCCGGGGCTGGCAGCGATCTCTTCCGCGAAGGACACAGCGGCGGCTCGTGACCTGATCGCCAAGCTTGATACCAAGGGGCGAGGGCCGAAGACGGGGTACGCACGGGACAAGTTCGGCTACGCGTGGATGGATACGGCGGACGGCGTGCCGCTGGCCAGGAACGGTTGTGACACGCGGAACGATTTGTTGAAACGGGATGGTCAGAAGGTCCAGTTCCGCTCGGGTTCCACCTGCGTGGTCGTCTCGATGAACTTGTACGATCCGTACACGGCCAAGGACATTTCCTGGAAGAAGGCGGAGGCGTCGGCGGTACAGATAGACCACGTGGTGCCACTGTCCTACGCCTGGCAGATGGGTGCCGCCCACTGGGACAAGGACAAGCGGGAGCAGTTGGCGAACGACGTGCTGAATCTTCTGCCGGTCTCAGGCCCGACGAACTCCGCCAAGCGAGACTCAGGGCCGGCATCCTGGCTGCCACCCAGTAAGGCGATTCGCTGCTCGTACTCGGTGCGGTTCGCGCAGGTGGCAGAGAAGTACAAGCTCTCTGTGACGTCGGCGGACAAGAGCATGATGCTCAAGCAGTGCGGTGCCTGAGATACGCAGGCGCCAGATGTTCGGCTTTGTCGGCTTCAGGTCTGCAACGGAAGCGGACCTTGACGTTCTGATCGCCAGGTGGGCGCCTGGGAACTCAATGGTGAAAGCTTCGGCGGCCGTGCAAGAGTGCTCCCCTGACCATCGACGGAGCCCAAGAATGACCCAGGACGATGCCCGGAGACATCTCAGCCATATCGCGCGCGAGAGGGCGTTCGGTAGGCATGTTGGGTCTGACCGGCTAATCCAGGCGGGGTTGGACGCACTGGTCGCTGGAATCGAGAGTCCCTCGCTCGCCATGTTGGCAGGCCTCCTGCGGAGCGAAGAGCCCGAAGCTCCAGAGCTTTTCGACCACGTGCTGGAGGAGCTGGGATTGCTCTTCCGCCTGCCGGCTGACCCCACGGCCGCAAAGTGGGCCATGGCCCACTGGATCGCTGGTCAGATCGTCGACGGATCCATCGATCCTGCCACCGGCACGTATCTCATCTGGGCGGACATCGCCTACGACCTCGACTATCCCGAAGACCTCGAACCACTCGTCCACTGTGCGCACAATTTGGACGGCTGGGAGGAGAGCTGGGGCGTCTCCATTGAGGAGCTCAACAGGGAAGCGGTCGAGGCCGCGGAGCAGTTCTTGAGCAAGCGGCCAGTGGAAGAGCCGAAGGGCTGATAGTCAGCCGACAGATTATCGACGCGTCACGTCTGAACCGGCGGAGACGACGGAGCAGGTTCGCGTCGGCGCTCAAGTTGCCTGATCACACCGTCCTGGCTCTCCGCGTTCCGGGACTGCAGGCGACGGGAGTCCGCTTCCAGCTCGGCGTTCCTGAGCGTGAGGGTCTGGATCTGGTTCGCGTACGCCGCGACGGTCGATCGCAGTTCCCGGATCTCGGCGGCCTTCTCGATACGGAGCTCGTGCACAGCCTTCTTGATCCGGGCGATCTCCTGCCTGAGTTCGTCGGCCTCGGGCCGCTTGGCCTGCGGGGCGCCGAGGATTTCCTTGATCGCCGCCGAGACCGGCGAGCGGTAGTACGAGGCTCTGGAGACACCGGCCTCGGCGCAGATGTTCACCGCCGAGGTCCGGCCGTCCGTGATCCCGGGCCGGCCGAGCATGAGCTGCTCGAAGGCGCGCATGATCCTTCGGTCGATGTCGGTCAGGTCGGAGTTCTCTCGGGTGAGGCGTCCGAAGGCGGTACGGATGACTCGGAGGGTCTCGTCCATGGAGTCGGTCATCGTGAGGTGTCCTCGTGGTCGATCTCGGCGATCAGGCGGGTGAGCGTGGCCAGGTGTTCGGTGATGGCCAGTTGCTGGAGATGCGAGAGTCCGGTGGCCTCGCCGAGTTCGGCCTTCGCCATGTTCCGCGCTCGCTCCAGGCGGGGCATGTGGACGGAAGCGCGGCGTGAGTTGGGGCAACGCGTGCACATGTCGAGCATGGGGACGGGACGGCCCAGAGGCTTGGCGCGCTTGCGGCACACGGCTGTCTCAGCCTGGTAGAAGCAGTCGTTGAGCACACCGGGGTGCAGGGTCCTCGTCAGATGGTGCAGCAGCGTCCGGAGCCGGGCGGGACTGGCTACGACGCCGGGCAGGCCGCCTAGTTCGCTGCGGATTCGGTCGAACTCGGCCTCGATCCGCTGGGCGGCGCCGCCTGCCGAGCGCCCGCCCTCGTTCCAGTCGTGGTAAAGGTCCTCGACGTAGTCGAGCTTGGCTACAGCTTCCTCGGCGGCGACCTCGTCGGCGAAGCCGGAGGCGGAGGTTCCCGCGTATCCCTCGAACATGGTGATCGCGGCATGCTTGTACTGGCGGGCGCCCGCGACCACGCCGAATGGCTGATGGGCGATGTGCCAGGCGAGGGTCCGGCGGAACTGCCGGGTGTCGAAGGCCCAGGGGAGCGCGGTAGATTCCGCTGTGTCATCCCCGCCTGGGCCGGGATCGTTGGGTGTCGCCGTGGCCAAGGGCACGTAGAGGCCATCCGGTGTGCTGAACAGCTCGTTGAGGTGATCCCGGAAGGCTCGGATGCGCCGGGGCAGATTGCTCAGCAGCACGTGCCCGTCGCGGCCACCCCCGTCGTAGCCGAAGAGGTGACCGGGGTCGTCGTTGACCTCTTGGAGAACGGCGACGGCCTGGTGGACGACTTCAAGGACAACCCACTCGGCCTCTTCTCCGCTGAGCCTGCGTGTTTTCCCCTTGAAGACCCTGCCGCGGATCTTGTACCGGGTCCGCCCGTCGGCCCCGCGTTCGGTGAGCACGCAGTCGCGGCCCAGCTCACGCACCTCTGTGTCCCTCATTCCCGACAGATAGGCGACGACGATCCAGCACGCGGTGCGCAGGAAGGACAGCTCGTTGGCCAGGCTGAAGGGGCTGAGCCGTGACCGCCATGGCTTGTCCGATCCTGGCCACTCCGACAGCCGTGTGTCGAGCCCGCCCTCCTCGTATCCAATGGCTTCCCCGGCCTCGACCATCAGCGCTCGCAGGTGTTCGGCCGTTC
Source organism: Streptomyces sp. NPDC058198 (assembly GCF_042882605.1). Classification (NCBI taxonomy): domain Bacteria; kingdom Bacillati; phylum Actinomycetota; class Actinomycetes; order Kitasatosporales; family Streptomycetaceae; genus Streptomyces; species Streptomyces sp. NPDC058198. The sequence continues at coordinate 120,208 of NZ_JBHVVP010000004.1, read as the reverse complement.
CGCAGCCGGCGAGGAGAGAGATGAGGGTGTGGTTGGGGGCCTGCAGTACTCCGTTGACGGCGACGGCGTGCGGCACGGTATGGGCCGTCTCGCGAGGAACCGCGGGGATGCCCCGGCCTGCCGTGCGACGTTCGGCGATGAAGGCCAGCACTCGCGCCCGGGCCTGGCCGTGCCCGAGACTCCGGCCTTTGCGGGCTGCTTGGAGTGCGATGATCTCCCTGCGTGCGGCAAGGATGTCGCCGCTCGCTGTCTCCACGTAGAAGACCGCCGCCCGCAGCAGAGGGGCGAGAACCTCCTCTGGGATGCGGGGAGTGGCGTTCTCGCCCTTGACCCGTTGCATCCCGGCGAGACTGTAGGCGCTGCGGCCGTTCCACGGCAGGATTCTCAGCCTGTCCTCGGACAGGAATGGTCCGTGCGCCGAGAGCTGCTTGAGCAGCGTCACGTTACGGACAGCCGTGTGCGGCTTGCTCTTCCACTTCTTCAGCACCGCATCGAGATGGGTTCGGTTCACCTCGGACAGTCGTGAGGCGCCTTCGTCCCGTAGATCCGCCGCGATAGCGACGAAGACCCGCAACTCTCCAGCCGCCGCCGTGGCCTTGATCGGACCCAGGCCCAGCGAACCCCGACGCAGGCGGGAGGCGACGTACTCCTTTGCCGTGTGGCGCGTCACCGGGTCGAAGATCTGCGTGAAGTCGAGCCGCCACGTTCGCCACGTACGGGGGAGCACGCACCGCAGGTCCCAGGTGTCGTCGGATAGGAGCGGCCCCCGGCTCGGCAGGCCGAGTGTGAGCCGCTCAGGGAGGGCGAACTCCTCGGAGGGCGGCAGGCCCTGCTGCTCGGCTCTGGGCCTCGGCACGGCAGTCATGTGATGGCCTCCAGGAACGATTCGGGCAGCAGCAGACGGACGCCATCGGCCTCGGCGATGGCCTGCGCCGTGGTGAGCTGGCGGGTGCTGAAGCGGGCCCGGACGCCGTGGACGATGCGGTCCCACGCGAGCCCGAACCGCGCGTTCCACTCGGCAGTCGGGTACTCCTCGCGCTGCCGCTCCAGAAAGTCCAGGAAGGACAGCAGACTCGGCAGGTGGCGGCTGGTGAACACCGCGTTCGGGCACTCCAGGCACCCCCAGGCCGGGACCGGGCAGGCTGCCCCGGGTTTGCGCGCGAACGGGGAGGCGAAGAAATCGCGGCAGGAGGCGAGCCACACGTCCTGCTCACCCGAGATCGCGGACTCGATCTCCTTCGCGCTCAGCGCGGCCTCGCCGTCGTCAAGACGGTCACCGTCGTCCGACAGCACCACCGGCGGGACCAGAGCCGCGCGCAGCGCTTGCTCAAGGCCCGCCTCCACCGCTTGCTCATGGGTCTCGTGGTGAGCGCCGATGTCCGCGTAGTGCTTCGCCGCGACCGGCCGCGTGTGGCCCGACGCGAAGTCCTCCAGCACCCCGCCGGCGCGCAGGTATTGCCGGGACTTGACCGTCTTGCGAACGCGGCGCAGATCGAGGACGACCGGCAGTCCGCTGCGGTCGCTCAGGCGGTCGAGCCCGTGCTCGGACATCCACTCCCGGGTCACGGTCGACCAGGCGTGCAGGCCGTCGAAGGGCGCGCGGGGATGCCCGAACCCACTGACGTCGCACCACAGTGCATCAGTACCGATCAGTTCACGGATCCGTTTTGTCAGACGAAGAGCCAGCCGGATCACTCCACCGGGAAAGCGCAGGGAGCCGCCGTCGGTGACCCTGATCGTCTTGTGGGTGGAGCCCGCAGCGCGCTTCTTGACGTAGGCGACGCTGACGTAGCCGCGTGCCGGACTGACCAGACAATCGGACCGCAGCCGCCGGATGCACTCCGGCTCCATACCGGTCTGGCAGGCCAGCAGCACAAGGAAAGGCACCAAGTCCCGCGGGCTCAGGTGCAGGCGGCCGTTGAGTTCCTTCTTGCCGCCCCAGGGGCGAAGGGTCTTGTACGAGATGTCGTCTGCCGTCAGTGGCCCGCGATTCAGGATGTGCCACAGGACGTTCTCCAGCCGGTCCCAGCCGTGCTGATGAGGGTCGCGTCCAGTAGCGGCCACTTTCTCGCCTTCCAGGATCCGGTCGCGGATACGGGCGACGTCTTCCCGGGCGGCGTTCTCCAGGGCGTCCAGCACCGGGAACGGATAGGCGTCGAGCGGTTTCGTCACGCGGTTGGCCGATGCCGAGGTGAATCCCAAGCGAGCGTGGAACGCGGCGTCGAAGGCGGCGGGGTGTGCCTCGTGCACCAGTTTCAGGAGTCGCACGAGGTACGTCATGGTCAGGTATGGCTCCTTGCTCGCCTCCCCGTACTGGGCGATCAGCCGCAGCTCGAAAGCGTCGAGGAGGTCCGGCTCCAGGTCGCCCAGCCGCAGGTCGTCGGCGGATTCGGGGAGGGCCGCGGCTGTGAACCGGATGAACTCCCGCACGCGCTTGACGACGTAGCGGACAGCGCTGCGGTCACGCAGAGATCCGGGAAGGCTGATGACCTCGGCGAGCGCGGTGGCGAGGGCCCGGGTGAGGCGTGGGCACGGGAGTCCGGACAGGTCGATGCGTTCGGGGCTCCCGCTCAGATCCACAGTGAAGACCACCGGACCGATCGACGGCACCGGCTCCGCGGCAGCAGGGGTGTCGACAACGGCGGGGAAGCGGACGCGGCGCGGGCTCACCGGTCCTCCTCCGTGCCCAGGCGGACCTGCTCGAACGCGGCGGCCTGTTCGTCCCAGTCACCGAGAGCCGCCAGCACGATCTCCTGGGCCTCGTCCAGCACGTCCAGATACGTGTAGACCGTCGCCTCATGACGATGGCCGAGCAGCAGTTGTAGTTTGCGCAAAGGGTTGCCGATGAGCAGGCGCTTCACCTCGGCGTGCGTGAACCGGCGGTCCTCCCGCATGCCGAGCGCCCGGACGGTCTGCCGCAGCAGCAGGCCGAGCATGTGCACTGCGAAGGAGTGCCGCAGTGTGTGTGGGTGGACGTCGAAGTCCAGCCCGAAGCCAGTACACCGCTCGTTCGCCCGCCGGAAGACCGACTGCCACGTACTGCTCCGCAGCGGCAGTCCGTTCTCGCCCAGCCACAGCCATAGAGGCCCGTTCGCGAGCCCCTGACCGTCGACCTGCATAAGCCGTGCCCGGTCCGCCGTGCCGATCCGTGAGTACAACCAGGTGGACCCGCATTCGATCGCCAACGCGTGGCGGTTCGCACGGCGTACCGGCAGAAGATCGGCACACGTCTCGTACACGCCTTGAGTGCGTCGCCGCTGCACCAACTCGTCGCGCTCGATGCCGACGTAGTGGTGCAGGTCGCGGGCTACCCGGGGGCGGACATACACCGTGCGTGCTCTGTTCCGTTTCGCCACGGCGGCCGAGACGGTGATGTCGCCGATCACGCGTCTGCCGGTGACCGGCGGCAGTTCCGTCGCCAGAAGGCCGGCCGCCTCGCCCAGCCGCATGCCGGTGCAGATCAGGAGATCGGCGAAGAGGGCGTTGCGTTCGCCGTTGCGGCCCCGCCACCTTGCGTCCGGGGAGCCATCCGGCAGCAGACCCCGGAGGCCGACGTCCCGCCAGAGCATGAAGTCCTCGTGAGACAGGAACCTGATCGGCTGCCGGGGTACCTCGGGCTCGGCGTCCGCGTTGACCCGCACCCGCTTCGGTCCCTGCGGAGACACCACAGTCTTGTCGACGTACCGGAACGGCTCCGCAGGCAGCAGCTCCTCGTACAGCGACCACTGAACCCACTTGTCGAGCGCGGCGATGGAACGGTTCCAGGTCGCCACGGACACCCTGCCCGGGCCGGTGCCGTGCAGCCGTACGCCCTTGTATGCACGGAGGTCGGCGCCGTCCGTCTGCCAGATGGCCTTGCCGCAACGGGACTCGTACAGGAACCGGCAGTACAGCATGATGTCGGTGCTGTAGCCGATGATCCCGTTCTTCGATCTCACGCCCCAGTTCTCCATGTCCCGCAGGAACCGGTTCAGTTCGAGGTCGTAGCTGCCGTCCGGGGCGAGGATGAACGGTCGCCCCTCGCGGACCCCGGCTCTTTTCAGGACCGCTTCGGCATCGAAGCCGAAGCTCTCTGACGTCGCCGGTCGGCCGGCGGTCCGATGCAGGACCACTACTGCCTCAGGTGCACTGCCGGACCCTGCTGCCTCTTCCGTACGCATGCCGTCCTACCCGTCGTGAGACAAGCTGTATGCATGCATAACCGGATGATCGCTGAGACAGTTACGGGTGCCGACATAAACGACCCGCTCAACCTCATCCCGGTCGACGGGCCGACCAACGGCTCCAAGAGCGACTCGGGCCCGGCCTCCTGGCTACCGCCGAACAAGCAGATCCGCTGTTCGTACGCGGTGCGCTTCGCACAGGTCTCTCTCAAGTACGACCTGCCGGTGACCGCGGCGGACAAGAAGATGATGCTGACGCAGTGCGGCGGCTGAGACAGAGCGCAACCGACAGGCGGCGCGCTCAGTCGTGGGCCGTCTCCGCCTAGGATGTCGGCGAACGCGGCACACACAGGGTGTGGCTGCATCTGAAAAGAAGCGCCCATGGACGACACAGTCGCCCACATTCACGCCAAGCTGTCCGCAGCGTGCTCAGAGCCGGTTCCTCGTCCGCGGACCTTCGTGCGAGCACCTGGCGGGCGAGGATCTGGACGCGGGGGCGGCCGAGTCCCTCGCGCGGGCGCTGGGCGATCAGGACCGCTGGGTCGGACGACGAGCCATGACTTTGGCGCTCCCGTTCTTGGACGCGTTCCATCAGCCGGCTGTGATCGACCTCCTGGGTCGGCTATCCGTCGAGGTAACGGTGTCTGCTGTCGCCTGACGAGATGAAGAGTTGGCCCTCGCGAACCTGCCATTCAGCCGTGCCATCGACTTCGTGGCCGGCGAGGAAGAGGCCCCTGATGCGGTCTCCGTCGTCGTCGGAGGCCGGGATCCTCGCTATGTCTCGGATCTGGTGAACGAGCCAGTCCAGGGCCGACTCGCGGATGTCGGCGCCGTAGAACAGATAGTGAGTCCAGTTGACGTGCTGGCGAGGTGTGCCCCATCCGTTGGAGTAATGATCGTCTTCGTGAGAGGAGATGATTTCTTGGGCTGCGGCGAGTTGTTTCTTGTCGCACTCCAGCCATCCTCTGACCGACACGTAAATACCCATTGGTGCGTTTCCTCTCTGTCGTCGTGCAGCAGGCGTCGGGCGGTGGGCCAGCGGGCTTCGTCGTCCATCGGCTGGGAGGGGCCGTTCTATCTCTACGATGCCGCGGCCCGCGATCAGATGACTCGCCGTGGCTTCTTGGCCGAGCCGCTGCCGGGTGAGTGTGGCGAACCGGGCCGTCGCCGTTTCGGGCGCCGCACCGAGGCTGTTGGCGAGAACCTACCGACCGAGACCGTCGCCCCGCACAGACGTGAGAGTTGACTCTCACAAATTGTGAGAGGAGACTCTCACGTCATGGCCTCCCATAATCGCCTGGGCGATATCGAGATCACTGACCCCCAAGCCATGCGGGCCTTGGCGCATCCGGTTCGGCTGGCGATCCTTGACCACCTCCACCGGCACGGGCCTGCGACCGCGACGCAACTCGCGCCCGACGTGGGAGCGACGCCGTCGGTGACCAGTTGGCATCTGCGCCACTTGGCGAGCTTCGGACTGGTCCGCGACAGTGAGCCGGGCCCGGACCGACGCCAGCGACGGTGGGAGGCCGTGGCACGAGGCTTCCGATTCGAGGCACCGCAGGACCCGGCCGATGAGGAAGGCCGGTCAGCCGCGCGGGTGCTGTCGCAGCAGATGTTCGTGCGCTATGCGGACCTCCCGAGCCAGTGGGCTGCCGAGGTCGAGCCCGAACTCGATCCGGCGTGGGGCAGGCTGGCCGGGCTGGCCAACACCCGCGTCGTCGTCTCGGCTGAGGAACTCGCCGCCATCGAGGACGGGATCGAGCGCGTTCTCGCGCCGTACGTGACTCGCGATCCGGCCGAGCGGCCCGCGGACGGCCGCGGCGTCCGGCTGATGCGCTACGTCCTGCCGGAAGGTGCCGAGGAGCAGACCGGGCAGACGTCGTGAACAGCCCGGACCGGACCGCAGCGATATCGCTGTGGCGGGATCGACGGTTCCGCCGCTTCTGGGCCGGTCAGTCGGTTTCACAGTTAGGCGACAGGATCACCGAACTGGCCCTGCCCCTGATCGCCATCAGCGCCCTGAACGCCTCGGCCAACCAGGTGGCGTGGCTGACCGCACTGATCTGGACCCCGAACCTGCTCGCGATCTTCCTGGGGGCATGGGTCGACCAACGAGCCCACAAGCGCCGTCTGATGATCCTTGCCGACCTGGTGCGCGCCGCAGTACTGCTCAGTGTCCCGGCGGCCTACCTGTTAGGGGCGGTGACGCTGGGACAGCTGTATGCGGTGGCGCTGCTGATGGGCACAGCCGGGGTGCTGTTCAACACCGCCTATCCGCCGTTCTTCGTGCGCCTCGTGCCGCGGGCGTCCTACGTCGACGCGAACAGCAAGCTCAGCGCCAGCCGGTCGGCATCGTATGTCGCCGGACCGGCCATCGGTGGCGCTCTGGTACAGGCGCTGACCGCACCCGTCACCGTCGTCGTGGATGCCCTGACCTTCCTGGTGTCAGCGGTCCTGGTCGGCCGGGTTTCGGTCGACGAACCGCCGGCCGCCTCCGGCAGTGCAGGGGCGCCCTCGCTGTTGCAACGTGCCCGAGAGGGACTGTCGTTCGTTGTCCGTCACCCAGTGCTGCGGGCGACTCTCGGATGCGCGGCGACCGTCAACTTCTTCACCTTTGTCGCGGGCAGTGGGCTGATGGTGCTGTTCGCCAACCGGAGCCTCGGATTGTCGGCGGGAGCGATCGGCATCGCGTTCGGGATCGGCGCGACCGGTTCCGTCCTTGGCGCGGTGTCCGCCCCGAAGCTCTCGCGGCGGTTCGGCGTGGGGCGCAGCATCGTCGTTGGCGCGGTGCTGTTCCCGGCGCCGATCGCCATTGCCGCCGCCGCGGGCGGTCCGCTCTGGCTCCGTGCCGGCGCCTTGGCCGCGGCCGAATTCCTGTCCGGCTTCGGTGTCATGCTGTTCGACGTCAACCTCAACTCTCTCCAGGCCGCTGTGATCCCCGACGGCATGCGCAGTCGCGTGGCCGGCGCGTACGGCACGATCAATTACGGCATACGCCCGGTCGGCGCCATCGTCGGAGGGCTGCTCGCTACCCTCATCGGCCTGAGGGCGACCCTCCTCATTGCCGCTGTCGGCGGAGCCCTGTCACTGCTCTGGCTACTGCCCTCACCGATACCCCGCATCCGCTCCCTGGCTCCGAACAGCGCTGCGGATTCACCTGCTGACGCGGACGACGACAATCGACCAGTGCCGCGTTGATCCGCCGGGCTTCGGTGATGGCCTACCGGGACCACGCGGACTACGGCCTTTCGTGGGCCCTCCGCGAGCCGAGCCTCTAACCATCTGGGCAGGGACAGAGCCGCCGCCGGCTGTCGGGTCTGTGGCCAGCGTGAAGCGCCGGTCCCCGCTCATTCCCATCGCCCGGATCGCCTGCCTCAGCAGCAGACCGAACGTGTAGACGGCGAACGTGTGCCTTGTGTCCGCAGAGGCCGTGTGCGGATGACTGCGTGTTGTCATTGAGCTGGCGGAGCTCGGAGGCTGCGTTTGCCACCTTGGTATCGGAGCGTGTTGCGTTGCGACAGTCCGAGCGTGACGCAGCCACATTCCCGGGTGACGCCGGGCTCTCGTCCATAGCATCCGAGGCAGCGGCTCAGACTAGTGTGAGCCGCACAAGGATGAGGTATTCGCCGGGTGTCTCGATGTAACCGGCCTCGATGACGTACTCGCCCATCACGAGGTCGATGCGTAGGTGCTCCTCGTTCTCGATCTCGGTGGAGTCGTAAACCGAGTCGAACAGGATGACTGGCTCCGCGACGTTCCAAATGGGCCCGGGTTCCCAGTCCACGTTGGGCAGCAGTCCAGCGACCAGGTCCGGCAGCTCTGCTTCGTCGTCGCCCGCGATCTCACGGACCAGGACATTGAACTGGGGGAGGAATGTCGTTCGTGCGGGCATGTCCCCGAGGACCAGAGCCTGCGAAGTGCCACCATCGATCTGCCCAACATAGCCCTCGACCTCGCAGGCTCGTCCGTAATCGCCTTCTTGTCGGGGTAGTTGCGCGGCGTTCCACCCCACTGTGTGCAGGCTGACTCGGCGACCAGGATCAACGGCCCGCCGGCTGAAGTCACCCAGGTGAGGCCCATCAGGTCTCCGATCATGTTGTGTGGGGGGGATCAGTCGGCTCGTCTGGAGCGCACGCGGTGCCGGGAATGCCTCGCCATTGCGCTCCGGGCTCTCGAGAAACTCGTCGAGGAGCTGGATCGGTGTGTAGCCGGTGGCTCCTCAGAAGGGCCGCAGGATGCCTTCGGGACCGGCGAGTGCCGCCTCGGCAAAGTCTTCGAAATCCAGGTTCGCGATCGACAGATTCGCGTGCACGTCATGGACGGCGGCCGGAGTAGTACGGAACTCGCGGGGTGGCGGGGAGTCGATGAGCTCTTGGTAGTACATCGGGTCGAGATCCTCGTCCTCGGTCGAGGTGGTGAGGGCGAGAAGAGCGCGGCGGGCAGACTGCATCGTGGCGCGATCGGCGATGAAGACCACGCTGAGGTCCTCGTCCCGTCTCACCGCGGTGAGGACGGCGTCGGGTGTGGCCCCAGCGCAGACGGGATCGTCGACCAGGTGGACATGGGCCTCAAACTCGCCGTTGTTTCCCCACGGCTGAGTCGCCTCCGCCACCACCGCCTGCCATGTCGCCTCGTCGTTGTAGTCGGTTCTGATGATCAGAGCAGCGAATTCATCACGTCCGGCAATCTCGGGCAGCACGTTCACGGACTCCTCCCCTTCCTCGGTCCCTGGTTGGGGTCCGACTGTTTCGCGGAGCACTGACATCGCCTTCGCCTCCCCAGGCCGCGATCCGACGCGTCGCCATCATCGTCTGATCTTGACGTAGGAGAGCAGGATCGTGAGTCCCCGGCTCAGTCGACGTCCTGCGTGAGCAGGTCCTCGATGCCGTCCGGCGCGATGCCGGAGCAGATGCCGAACAACAGCCGTTGGGCGATGAGTACTTCCAGGTGCGGGAACAGGGCCTGCGTCGCGTCGTGGAAACCGCCGCGGCGGTGGACCGGAGCGGCCGAGATGCCGACGTTGCGGCCGAACTCGGAGATGCTCACCGGCCCGACGGTGGCCAGCAGCCAGCGAAGGTTCTGGGGGGTCCATCCGCACTCGGCGGGATGCTGCCCGTGATTTCGGCAACTCGGGGGCGATGGTCCAGCGGTGCGGATCTCAGCGCGCTTCCGTGAGCAACTCCGCCAGGTGGTCCACGAATTGGGTGAGCCGGTCCAGCCGTGGTCCGTTGCGGGCGATACGGAATCCGTGGCGGCGGCCCCAGAACGCCGCCTGGACGGCGTGGAGCTGGGCCCACCGCTGGACGCGTTCGCGATCGAGTTCCGCGGCCTCGGCGAAGATGTCCAGGAGGCGGTGGACAGCTGTGCGCAGGTCGTCCGCCGCGAGGAGTGTGAGCGCGCGCGTCTTGAGCAGGGTGCCGCCGTCGTAGGCGGGGTCTCCCACGTACCCCTTGGGGTCGACGGCCAGCCACGGCTCGCGGTCGGCGCGCAGGATGTTGCGGGCGTGCAGGTCGCCGTGGATGAGGATGTCCGGCTGGACGCGCCCCAGTTCGCGGACGGTCGCGGCGGCGGCGTGCACCACGTGACCCGACAGGGCGTGCGTCAGCTCCTTGGCGTCCTTGCGGAGCTGCTCCTCCCAGGTGGCGGCCTGCTCCCGCAGCCGGGGCAGGCCGGGCGGCGCGGGGATGGCCAGTCGGCGATTGATCCGCCCTGCGGCCGTCGCCACCTCGTCGCTGTCTTCGACCTCCGCCAGGGTCGATGTCCGGGCCCGTTCGAGCAGCATCGCGAACCGCTCGTCGTCGCGCTCGTGCAGCAGGACAGCGCCGCGCCCGCGCCATGCCGCGAACGCGTCCGGCTCATGGACGTTGCCGGGATGCGGAAATGACACTTTCAGCACAGCGGTCCCTTCGGCCCGCCGCCGCACCGGGACGATCACCCCGACGCCCCCGTGCATGACCTCGCCGTCCGGTGCGCATTCCCAGCGCTCCAGCAGCTCGTCCACGATCCCGGGCAGTTCGGCGAGCCACGCCGCTCCGGGCGCTCCTTCGCGCTCGACGGTGCTCCGTACGAACGCCTCCGGTACCGCAATCATCCGGGCACCTTACGCGCCGGCCCTTTCCCGGGCCGGAGGCGCTTCGGGGGTCAGCCTTCGGGGGTCAGCCGTTGAGGTTGTCCAGGTCCAGGATGTCCTTGTCGGCGGGGACCTTGGCGGGGACCGGCTTGTTGAAGTCGCTGAAGATCATCGTGCCGGGGTCGGTGCCGGTGGAGACGACCTTCAGCAGATAGGGCTCGCCCTCCGTGGCGACGTGCATCGTGTAGCTGTCCTTGCCGTCGGTCTCGGTGAGGGCGATCGTCGGCTGGTTGTTCACCGTGCCGAGCGGTCCCTTGCGGGCCACCGAGCCGCCCTCGTACGCGGACAGCAGCTCGTCCAGGTCGCAGAAGGTGACGAAGTCCTTGGCGTCCGGGGACGTGGCGTCGGTCTTCACCCAGCGGCCGGCGAGCATCTTGACCACCGCGTCGGTCTCGGCCTTGGGCTCCCCCTTGGCCTGGGCCCGCAGGAACTCCTCGTCGTACTGCATGTAGACGGTCTTGCCGACCTTCGTGATGATCACATTGCCCTCGTCGTTCATCGACATGGTGCCCGTGCAGTCGCCCTTGGTGCTGAGGGCCATGTCGAAGACGATGTGCCCCTCCTCGGTGTCCTGCAGATCGGCCTTGAGGGTCAGCGAGGAGGCGCCGCGGGTGGCCTTGGACGCCTTCTCGGCGATCTCGGGGCCCGACAGGTCCGCGAAGGGCGCGGCCTTCTTCTCCTCGCCGCCCTTGCCCGTGGTCTTACCGGTGGTCTTGGGGTCCTTGCTGTCCTGGCCGAGCGGGCCGCAGGCCGGGAGCGTGAGGACGGCGGCCACGCAGAGGGTGCCGAGGACGGCGCGACGGATACGACGGGGACGGGAAGCGGCGGTGACAGACATGACGGATCTCCAGGAGACGTCTGGAACGGGCGGAAAGGAGAGGAGAGGAGAAGCGCAAGGAACAGGCGAGAAGCTGACGGCACAGCGGGAGGTGGGCCTTCGAGGCCGTCCCGTGTAGCGATACGTCAATAACAACAGATGCTGTGAACCGAGTCAACACGGTTCACGGGATTTGAATGAGTCCACGCTGTGAATCCCTCTCGCCCGCCCGCGCCGCTATGCTCGGCGCCACCACAGGTCGTGCGGTGAAGGAGGCAGCCAGGTGCCGGAGAACGCAGCAGAGGTGACGGCTGCCGGAATCGCCCGGCTCGCCGGGGTGGGACGGGCCGCCGTCTCCAACTGGCGGCGTCGGCACGCCGACTTCCCGCTTCCCGTCGGCGGCACCGAGACCAGCCCTGCCTTCGCGCTCGGCGAGGTCGAGCAGTGGCTTCGTGAGCAGGGAAAACTCGCCGAGGTTCCGCTGAGTGAGCGCGTCTGGCAGGAGCTCTCCGGCGATCCCGCGGGCGCCGCCACCGCCCTGGTCCGCGCGGGCTGCGTCCTGCTCCTCGTACGGGAACGGCCGATGGAGTGGCTGGAGCTGGCCGCCGCCTCCGACGCGCGCCTCGCCGAGCTGCTGCCCGCGGCCCTCGAAGAGGTGCTCACCCCGCGCTTCGGACCCCCCACGGACCGGGCTGTTCACACCCCGGCGCCCCGGGAACTGCTGCCCGCCGTCCCGCTGCTGCGCGGCGTCGCCGAACTGGCGGCGGAGCGCGGCGCCCGTCAGACGTACGAGTTCCTGCTCGGCCGGCATCTGGACGCCAACCCCCGTCAGTACACGTCCACCCCGCCCGAGGCGGCCGCGCTGATGACGGCGCTGGCCGGCGCCACCACCAAGGGCGTGACCGTCCTCGACCCCGCCGCAGGCACCGGCACCCTGCTGCGCGCCGTCCCGCATCCCGCCGCCCTGTACGCCCAGGAAGCCGCCCCGGAGCCGGCCGCGCTCACCGCCCTGCGCCTCGCCCTGCACACGGACGCCGACGTCAGGGCCAGGGCCGGGGACACCCTGCGCGCCGACGCCTTCCCCCGGCTCACCGTCGACACCGTGCTCTGCCATCCGCCGTTCAACGAGCGCAACTGGGGCCATGACGAGCTGGCCTACGATCCGCGCTGGGAGTACGGATTCCCGGCCCGTACGGAGTCCGAACTCGCCTGGGTCCAGCACGCGCTGGCCCGACTGCGGCCCGGCGGCGCCGCCGTACTGCTGATGCCGCCCGCCGCCGCGTCCCGCCGCTCGGGCCGCCGGATCCGCGCCGATCTGCTCCGCCGCGGCGCCCTGCGCGCCGTCGTCGCCCTGCCCGCCGGAGCCGCGCCCCCGTACGGCATCCCGCTCCACCTCTGGGTGCTGCGCAAGCCCGTCGCCGGCGGCCGGCCCGCGCCCGAGCTGCTGCTCGTCGACACCGCCGAACTCTCGGCGGGCGGCGGCCGCGACAACGTCGACTGGGGGACGGTCCACGCCGCCGTCCTCGACGCCTGGCAGCCCTTCGACCGGCAGGGCACGGTCGAGGAGCAGCCGGGCGTCAGCCGTGCGGTGCCCGTCCTCGAACTCCTCGACGACGACGTGGACCTGGCCCCCGCCCGGCATCTCCCGCCCCCGGCCGCCGGTGGCGGGGCGGCCGAACTGGCGCGCGTACGGGAGCGGCTGGCCGACACCCTGCGGCTGACGGTGGAGCTCACCCCGCAGACCACCGGGCCCGCCGGTCCTGCGGGAGCGGCGCAGCCGGCCCACCGGCTCGCCACCACCGTCGGTGAACTCGCCCGCGCCGGCGCGCTGGTCCTGCACACGGGCGGTACGGGAACCACCGCCGCCACCCCCGTGCCCGTTCTCACCGAGCAGGACGTGCTCGCAGGACGCGCCCCCTCGGGCACGCTCCCCGAGGGCGCGGCCGAGGAGCCCGTACGGACCGAGGAGGGCGATGTCGTCGTGCCCGTCCTCGGCGGCGGCGCGGTCGCCCGGGTCGTCGACGCCGCCACGGCGGGCGCGGCGCTCGGCCGCAACCTGCAGCTGCTGCGCCCCGATCCGGCCACCCTCGACCCGTGGTTCCTCGCCGGCTTCCTGCGCGGCACCGCCAACAACCGGCAGGCCAGCAGCTACGCGTCCAGCGCGACCCGGCTCGACGTACGCCGTCTCCAGCTGCCGAGGCTGCCGCTCGCGGACCAGCGGCGGTACGGGGAACGCTTCCGCGCGCTCGCCGCGTTCGAGGACGCGCTGAGGCTCACGGGACGGCTGGGGGAGCAGCTGACGCAAGGGCTGTACGACGGACTGACGGACGGCACCGTCACGATGTGATCAGCTCGACATCGGTTCGGTACAACTCCGGGCCGGGTGTCCGTGTCGGTGTATACGCTCGTCCCGTACCGTCCCGGATTCCGACATGGATCCCGGATCCGGATCCGCGTTCGTATCCCGTGCCCACCTCGACCAGGCATCCAGGAGCAGTCATGTACGGCCCCGGCCCCGGCTTCACGCCGACGCCCCGGCGGCGACCGCACCCCGCCGTGCTCGTCACGCTCAGGGTGCTGCTCGTGGCCATCACGATGCTCAGCGTCGGGTTCCTCGGCTGGGTGGCGATGCTGCGGATCGCGATCATGCGCAGCCGCGCGCTCGACTGGGTGCTGTTCTGCGTCACCGTCATCCTGGCCTTCGGCGCGCTGATATTCATCGGCGGGAGCGAGACGGAGGAGCCGCGGGACATCGACATGGCCCTCATCGGTCTGCTCTTCCTGATGTCGATCGCGATCACGACGCACTATCTGGTCGCCGACATCAAGCACTTCGCCGTGCACGGCAGGACCCCGCCGGGTCCGTACGCACCGCAGCAGCAGCAATACGGCTACGGCTACCCGCCGTTCTCCGCCACCGCCCAGACGCGGCCCCAGCCGCAGCCGGTGCCGCCCGAGCCGGTCCGCCCAGTCCTGCCTCCGCCGGTGCGGCCGCCCTCCGTCCAGCCGCCGCCCGTCCAGCCGCCGCCCGTCCAGCCGCCGTCCGTCCAGTCCCAGCCGTCGCACACGCCTCCCCGTATCGACCAGGTCCGCGCCGAGCTGGACGAGCTCAGTGACATCCTGCGCAAGGGCCAGGAAGGCCGGTGAACGGACGGGTCATCGCCGGCCGTTACGAGCTGTCCACCGTCATCGGCCAGGGCGGTATGGGCCAGGTCTGGACGGCGTACGACCAGCGGCTCGACCGCCGCGTGGCGGTGAAACTGCTCCGCCCCGACCGGATGGCGGCCGCCACCGGCGCCGACGAGATGCGCCGCCGCTTCGTCCGCGAGTGCCGGGTCACCGCCCAGGTCGACCACCCCGGCCTGGTCACCGTCCATGACGCGGGCAGTGACAGCGACGACCTCTATCTCGTCATGCAGTACGTCGAGGGCGCCGACCTCGCCGACCATCTCGCCGAACACGATCCGTACCCCTGGCCGTGGGCCGTCTCGGTCGCCGCCCAGCTGTGCGCCGTACTCGCCGCCGTGCACGCCGTGCCCATCGTCCACCGCGACCTCAAACCGCGGAATGTGATGGTCAGGCCCGACGGCGCGATCACCGTCCTCGACCTCGGCGTCGCGTCCGTCATCGACACCGACACCACCCGCCTCACCCACACCGGATCACCCATCGGCAGCCCCGCCTACATGGCCCCGGAGCAGGCGATGGGCGGAGCGGTCGGCCCGTACACCGATCTCTACGCCCTCGGTGTGCTCCTGCACGAACTCCTCAGCGGCAATGTGCCGTTCGCGGGCTCCACCGTCCTCGGTGTGCTCCACCGCCATCTGTACGAGCCGCCGGTGCCCGTCCGCCGGCTCAGACCCGAGGTCCCCGACCGGCTCGAAGAGCTCGTCCTCCGGCTGCTCGCCAAGGACCCGCAGCACCGCCCGGCCGGAGCCCAGGAGGTGTACGAGCAGCTCGCCCCGCTGCTGCCCTCCCGGGGCGGCCCCGCGACCGGTCCGCTCGACCCGACCCGCCCCTTCCTGCGCCCGCACGCCCCCTGGCCCGACCGGGCCACCACCCCGCCGTCCGTGCCCGCGCCGCAGCAGCCGCCGGTCCCTGCGGAGCGACCGGATGTCGCGGCCGCCGTCGACGAGGTCAAACGCCTGCTCGGCGAGGGCAGCATCACCCGGGCCGTGGACATCCTCGGGGGCATCCTCCCGGCGGCCGCCGCCGAGCACGGCGAGCACTCCCCGGTCGTCCGCATCCTGCGCAAGCAGTACGCGTCGACGCTGATGGACGACGGCCAGTACCGCCGCGCGCTCCCGGAGCTACGCCGGCTCGCCGACGACCGGGCCGCGGAGGCCGGGCCCGGCGATCCGCAGACGCTCCAGTTCCGTTACGACGCCGCGCAGTGCCTGGAGCAGCTCGGCGAGGCGGCCGCCGCGCTGGCCGAATACCGCGCGGTCCTCCCGTACCACGAGAACGGGCAGCCGCTCGGCACCGATCCCGGCCGCGCCTTCGACATCCGGCACCGCGTCGGGCATCTGCTGCTCGCGGTGGGCGATCACCCGGCGGCGCGGCAGCAGTTGCAGAACCTGCTGTGGGACGCGGAGCGGGTCTACGGCCCGTACCACCCGCTCCCGGCCGAGCTCCGCCGCTCGCTCGACCACCAGCAGCAGTTCCGGGGCCTCTAGAGAGGCTGTTCTCGCCGGGATCCAGGGGGATTTGACGGCGCCCTCTCCTGGGCTAATGCCACACACCTGAGGGCACATCGGGGTCTGCTCTCGGTGTTCAACTCCCTTACTCGCACCCCACGGACCGTGGATGACGCACCGGCCACGTGTGTCCGTGGCGTGCGGCACCCACCCCTGGAGGTGTGATGCGGTCCAGATTCACCCTGACCCGCCTCGCCGCGGCGCTGGTTCTGGCCTGCGCCGTCGCGGTGAGCGGCTGCGCCAGCCGCGACGATACGGACATCGGCAGCGGCGGTGGCAGCGGCGGTGGCGGCGGCCGGTCGGCGGCGGCGCAGGCGCAGACCCCGGGCGCCCCGCTGCAGGATCCGGAGGAGTGGGTGAGCCGCAACGGGCTGCTGCGCGCGCGCCTCGATGTGAGCAGGCGTCAGGTCGATGTGGCCGGCCGCAAGCTCTGGGCGCTCACGTACAACGGCCGCTACATGCCGCCCACCCTGCGCATCCGGCCCGGCGACAAGCTGGAACTGGAGGTGAGGAACCGGCTGGACAAGTACACGAACGTGCATGTGCACGGATTGCACGTATCGCCGTCGGGCAACGCCGACAATGTCTTCGTCCATATTCATCCGGGCGAGACATTCCACTACTCGTACCAGTTCCTGAAAACCATTGAGCCCGGCACCTACTGGTACCACTCGCACGCGCACCCGATGTCCGCGGCGCAGGTCGCCGGGGGAATGTCCGGCGCCATCATCGTCGACGGTCTGAAGCAGTATCTGCCGCCGTCCCTGCGGAACATCACCGAGCATGTCATCGGTCTGAAGGACTTCCAGGTCCAGGGCGACAGCATCAAGACCAAGGATCTGCACATCGGCTCGGCCACCACGCGCACGATCAACGGCCAGCTGAAACCGGTCATCCGTATCCGGCCGGGGGAATATCAGCTCTGGCGGCTGGCCAACATCAGCGCCAATATTTACTACAAACTCCATTTGGAGGGGCAGAAGTTCCAGGTGATCGCCCAGGACGCCAGCCCCGTCGACCGGATCTGGTCGGCGGATTCGCTCCTCATCGCGGCGGGCGCGCGGTACGACGTACTCGTACGGGGCGGTCCGGCGGGCCGTACCCAGTTGCAGACGCTCGCGTACAGCACCGGGTCCGCGGGCAACCAGTTCCCGAAGGAGCAACTGGCCACCGTGGTCTCGGAAGGAGCCGCGGTGCCACCGGTGGAGCTGCCCGCCACCTTCGCGCCCAGGGAGGACCTGGACAACGCGACGCTCGCCGCCCGGCGCACCCTGGTCTTCTCCGAGAACGCGGCGGGGGACAAGTTCTACATCAACGGCAAGCAGTTCGACATGGACCGCATCGACGTCCGGTCCCGGCTGAACACGGTGGAGGAGTGGACCGTCCGCAACGACAGCGACGAGGAACACTCCTTCCACGTGCACACCAACCACTTCCAGCTGATGAGCGTCAACGGCCGCCCGTATGACGCGCGCAGCATGCAGGACACCGCGAACGTCCCCGCCAGGGGGCAGATCGTCATCAGGAACAAGTTCAGCGACTACACCGGGAAAACCGTCTTCCACTGCCACATCCTCAATCACGAGGACGAGGGAATGATGGCCACTCTGGAAATCGTCAAATAACCGGAGCCCGTCCGGGCCGCCCCGGCCCGGACGGCCCCCGTGGCGGCCGGCGGGGACCATGTCACACTTCCTGGTGGCCACACCGCGCTCCGGGGGCAGGGCCGGGCAGACTCAGGGAGAGCTCGTACGCAGATGACGGTCCGGCTGCAGATGGTCAGGTTCGCCTTGGTCGGCGTGGTCAACACCGGCACGTATTACGCGTGTTATCTGTTCCTGCTGAACCGGCTGCCGTACGTCGTCTCGCACGTGCTCGCCTTTCTGCTGAGCATGACGGGCTCGTTCTTCCTGCACAGCCGGTTCACCTACCGCACCCGCCCGACCTGGCGGAAGTTCCTGCTCTTCCCGCTCACCAACGCCGCGAACTTCGTGATCACCACGAGCGGTGTCTATCTGCTGGTGGACGTGGCGCACTTCGGCAGCCGCTACGCGCCGCTCATCGCGGCGGCAGCGGCTGTGCCGATCACCTTCGTGGTCTCGCGCACGATCCTGCTGCGCCCGGACCGGGAGCACGACCCCAACCAGGGGCACGACCAGGCGCGCGACCAGGGACGCGACCCGGACGGGGACCTACGCCCGCATCCGTCCAGCCTGTAGCTTCATCGCGCGCTTGAGGCGCGGCCCGAACGGCTTCTCCACCAGCCGGTGGATGAGCCACGCCAGTACGAGCATCGAGGCGATCGTGGCGACCAGGGTCAGTCTCGCGTCCAGGCCGAAGTGCCGGTGCAGGATGGTGATCGCGAACCAGCCGAGATGCTCGTGGACCAGGTAGAAGGGGTACGTGAGCACCCCGGCGAGTGTCAGCCAGCGCCAGTTCGCCCAGCGCAGCCACCCCAGGGCGACCGCGGCCACCGACGCGAAGGCGAAGGTGACGATCAGCAGGATCACGTACGGGGAGCGCTCCTGGAAGACATTGGTCGCGTCCGGGTTCCACAGCGCGACGGTCGAGTAGCGCTGGCCGAGCAGCCAGCTGGTGCCGACGATGCCCCAGAGCAGCAGATCGCTGCCGTACCGGTGGATCAGATAGAGCGCGAGACCGCCGATGAAGAACGGCGCGTGTTCCCGCATCACGATCTCGTCGACGAGCGGCTGGTCGGCGACGGCGGCCAGCGCGCCGGCCACGGTCCACAGACAGCAGAAGATCACGACCCGGCGGTAGGTGACGCCCTTCCACACCACGAAGAGCGCGAAGAGCAGATAGAAGCGCGCCTCGACCCACAGGGTCCAGCACACTCCCAGCACCCGGTTCACGCCCATCGGCTGCTGGAGCATGGTCAGGTTGACCAGCACCTCGTTGAGGCGCAGCGGCTCGCTGACCGAGGGGAGCACGACGCACGCGGCGGTGACCAGGACGATGGCCGCCCAGTACGCCGGGTAGAGCCGGGAGACGCGCGAGCGGAAGAAGTCCCCGAGCGACCGTCCCCAGCTGCTCATACAGATGACGAAGCCGCTGATGACGAAGAAGATCTGCACGCCGAGACAGCCGTAGGCGGCGGCCGCGGACAGATCGGGGAACAGCTCCTTGGGCGACTGGCTCCACACGTCGCTGATCTGGCCGCCCCTGCCCGCGTAGTGGTAGACGCAGACCATGAGCGCCGCCAGGATGCGCAGCCCGTCCAGGGCGCGCATACGGTCGTGCTTCGGGGCGGCGGCCGCCGGGGGCACCGACGGGCTCTCCGGCTCGGGTGCCGGATCCGGTACCCGAGCCAGTGTCGCGTGAGTCATTCCGTTTCGTTCCGTCCGTCGGCGCCAGTGCGCGAGAGGCGCGTGAGTACGCCCGGCGGGGCCGGATGCGGCGGTGCGACGGAAGGCCCCGGCACCGGTGGCGGGCATCCGGCCCGGCGCCGGGGCGGGACTCGAAGGGTCTGTGAAGAAAGGCACGGCGGCAGCGCGCCGGCAGAAGGACAGTAGGCGGCGTCCGGTGAACGGGGCGACATCAGCAGAATGAACAGAACCTCGGTACAGGTGACCGCGGGGTGAACTGCCGGTAGGGCCGTGGCGATGGTTCCGCGGCGGGTTACCGGCCGCGTCGGGGCCCGAACCGCACCACCTGCGCCAATCTTCCCGTGGTTCGTTGGCCGAACCAGTGGCCCGGACCACGCGGACTGCCTACCATCGGTCACTGCTAGGCCTTGTGCATCGCCGCACAATCACGCCGGGAGGCCCCTTTGCACCGCCGCCGTCGCACCGCGCTCTCCATCTCCGTCGCGCTTCTCGCCGCGGCCCCACTGCTCACCGCCTGCGGCAATGACGCGCACCCGGGAGCGGCGGCCGTCGTCGGCGGGGAGCGGATCGAGGTGTCCGCACTCCAGGCCGAGGTACGCGAGGTCCGGGACGCGCAGGACGCCTCGCCGGAGGCCGCGCAGCTCATCAAGAACACCGGGCAGCTCAGCCAGGCCAAGCTGAACAGCATGATCTTCGACCGGATCCTGGACCGGGCGGCGGCCGACGCCGGGGTGAAGATCAGCCGCAAGGAGATCCAGGGCACCCGGCAGCAGGCCGCCGCACAGTCGGGCGGCGAGAAGCAGTTCGCCGCGATGCTGCTCCAGCAGGGTGCGCTCTCCGAGGGCCAGATCGACGCCGCGATCCGCCGTGAGGTCCTGCTGACCAAGCTGGCCCAGGCGATCGGCGCCAACACCACGACACCGCAGGGCCAGCAGACGGTCCTCGCCGAGCTGACCAAGACGTCCGAGAAGCTCGGGATCGATGTCAATCCGCGCTACGGCAGCTGGGACGTCAAGCAGGTCCAGCTGGGCGCGGCGAAGACCCCCTGGATCACCCAGGTCACCCGCCAGACGCCGGAGCAGGAGCCGACCGGAGCCTGAGGTCGGCGCGGCCGGCGGCCGGAGGTAGGTTCGAGTGGTGACAGACGAAGCTCCCGCCGCCCCCGGCCGTATCGTCCTGCTGACCGCCAGCCACCGGGTCGCTCCCGGCCTGCTGTCCTGGCCCGCCTGGCAGACGCTGCACGCCGCGGACCGGGTGCTGTGCGCCGACGCCGGCCACCCGCAGCTGCCGTATCTGCGCGAGGCCGGCGTCACCGTCGAGCACACCGCGCCCAGCGCGGAAGAGCTGGTCGACGCCTGCGCCGGCGGCCGTACGGTCGTGGTCGTCCCCTCCAGCCAGGGCGACGGCACCGACGGGCCGCTCACCGACGGCCTCGCCCGGCTGGCCGGCTCCGGCCGCGTCCAGATGCCGGACCTGGAGCTGCTCCCCGGCTCGTACGACCTGCCGGGCGCCCGGCTCCTCGATCTCGTCCAGGTCATGGACCGGATCCGCGTCGAGTGCCCGTGGTCGTCGGCGCAGACGCACCAGGGCCTCGCCAAGTACGGCATCGAGGAGGCGTACGAACTCGTCGAGGCGATCGAGGACGGCGACGGCGACGAACTGCGCGAGGAGCTCGGGGACGTACTCCTCCAGGTCGTCTTCCACGCCCGGATCGCCCAGGACGGCCTGGACGAGGAGATCGAGCCGTTCTCCATCGACGATGTCGCCGGCACGATCGTGGACAAGCTCATCCACCGCCATCCTCATGTCTTCGGTGACGAGACGGCCGAGACCCCGGCGGAGGTCAAGGCGCACTGGCTCCGGATGAAAGCGGTCGAGAAGCAGCGCGACTCGGTCACCGACGGTGTACCGCTGGGCCAGCCAGGACTGGCCCTCGCCTCCAAGCTCGCGGGCCGCGCCCGCACCGCCGCCCTGGAGGTCCCCGTCCCGCGCGGCGAGGGCATCGGGTACGAGCTGCTCGCCCTGGCCGTACGCGCGGAGGAGACCGGCGTCGACCCGGAAACCGCCCTGCGCGTCGCCGCCCGTACCTACCGGGACGCGATCCGCGCCGCCGAGGGCCACCCCGAGCGCGGCTGATCCGCGGCTGATCCACCGCTGATCCGCGTCTGATCAGGCCGTTACTGTCGGGGCATGCCCGATCAGCCTGCCGCCGCCCCGGCCCCCGCGCACGACGGACCCGATGAGGTGCCCGCGCTCTTCACCTGGGAGTTCGCCACCGATCCCTACCCCGCCTACGCCTGGCTGCGCGAGCACGCGCCCGTGCACAGGACCGCGCTGCCCAGTGGGGTCGAGGCGTGGCTCGTGACGCGGTACGGGGACGCCAGGCAGGCGCTCGCCGACCCACGGCTCTCCAAGAACCCCACGCATCACGCGGGACCGGCGCATGCCAAGGGGAAGACGGGGATCCCGGGGGAGCGCAAGGCGGAGCTGATGACGCACCTGCTGAATATCGACCCGCCCGACCACACCCGGCTGCGGCGGCTGGTGTCCAAGGCGTTCACGCCCCGTACGGTCGCCGAGTTCGCCCCGCGCGTACAGGAGCTGACGGACCGGCTCATCGACGGCTTCGCGGCGGACGGGGAGGCGGACCTGATCCATGACTTCGCCTTCCCGCTGCCCATCTACGCGATCTGCGATCTGCTCGGGGTGCCGCGCGAGGACCAGGACGACTTCCGGGACTGGGCGGGCATGATGATCCGGCACGGCGGCGGGCCGCGCGGCGGGGTCGCGCGCTCGGTCAAGAAGATGCGCGGATATCTCGCCGAGCTCATCCACCGTAAGAGGGAGAACCCCGGCGAGGACCTGATCTCCGGTCTGATCCGCTCCAGCGACCACGGCGAGCACCTCACCGAGAACGAAGCCGCGGCGATGGCCTTCATCCTGCTCTTCGCGGGGTTCGAGACCACGGTCAACCTCATCGGCAACGGGATGTACGCCCTGCTGCGCCACCCCGAGCAGCGCGCGCGGCTGCAGCGCTCGCTCGACGCGGGGGAGACGGGGCTGCTCGCGACGGGGGTCGAGGAGCTGCTGCGGTACGACGGGCCCGTGGAGATGGCGACCTGGCGCTACGCCACCGAGCCGCTGACGCTCGGCGGACAGGGGATCGCGGCGGGCGATCCCGTCCTGGTCGTACTCGCCGCCGCCGACCGTGACCCGGAGCGGTTCGCCGATCCGGACACGCTCGATCTCGCTCGGCGTGACAATCAGCATCTCGGCTACGGACACGGCATCCACTACTGCCTCGGCGCCCCGCTCGCCCGGCTGGAGGGACAGGCCGCGCTCGCCACGCTGCTGACCCGGCTGCCCGATGTACGGCTTGCCCAGGATCCTGCTGATTTGCGATGGCGTGGAGGGCTCATCATGCGTGGATTGCGCACGCTTCCGGTGCAGTTCACGCCATTGTCCGGCTGACGGAACGTCAGGACTGTGACTTTCGCGTGATCTCTGCTGCATCGACTTGTGACAAGCGTTCGAGTACCGCTACGTTCACCGACGACTCAGCAGCAACACGCCGTAGTCGAACTGACAGTCTCACGGAAGGCAACCGCATGCGCTCCGCGAACGGCCGGCACCGTCGACCTCGCCAGGCCCCCGCCCTGATCGTCGCGGCAGGGGTGACCGGATCGGCGCTCGCGATCCCGCTGCTCGGTGCCACCGGCGCCGTCGCGGCCGATGCCACCACCTGGGATCACGTCGCCGAGTGCGAGAGCGGCGGGATGTGGAGCGCGGACCTCGGTAACGGCTACTACGGCGGACTGCAGATCTCGCAGGAGACCTGGGACGACTTCGGCGGCGGGGACTACGCGGCCCGCGCCGACCTCGCGAGCCGCTCCCAGCAGATCGCGATAGCCGAGAAGGTGCTCGCCGCGCAGGGGCCGACGGCCTGGCTCAGCTGTGCGGCGATCTCGGGGCTGACGGACGACGGCGCCCTGCCCGGCGTCGACCCGGGGGCCACCCCCGACGCGTCAGGAACCCCGAAGGACAGAGGGAGCGCCGATCCGGCGGACACGTCCCCGTCCAAGTCCCCGTCCAAGTCCCCGTCCACTTCGGACGGCACGTCCTCGGACGGCGCGGAGAAGCAGACGGACAAGCCGGCCCCCTCCGGGTCCGCGGGCGGCTCCGGCTCCGACGGCTCCGACGCGGAGGGCGCGGACCGTACGGATCCGGCCACCGGCAAGCACCGCGGCGACGCGGCCCCGGAAGAGTCCGCTCCGGGCAATTCGGGCGAAGACCGTGAATCGGGGCGTCATGCCTCGCGAGGTGACGGATCGACACGCGACGGGGACGGCGTCGACGGTGGGGCGGACGGCGCGGATGGTGCGTACACCGTCCAGTCCGGTGACTGCCTCTGGCTCATCGCCGACGAGCAGGAGGTGCCCGGCGGCTGGACCGCGCTCTACGAGGCGAACAAGGACGCCGTCGGCTCCGACCCCGACCTCATCCTCCCTGGCCAGACCCTTGATCTCGGCGTGAAGTAGGGGTAGTTCGAGACCCTATGTCCGCTTCTGTGCAAGTGAGACAAGGGTCTCTTTGCCGCAACTCGGGCCTTTTGCTCCGTCCGTTGACTCACTGGATCTCTCACCTGCGTAAACGCCCGCGATCCGCCGGGGGATAAGGGCGTTTTCTCACCTATGCACCCCTTTGGATATCCGGTGGACCTGTGATTACGGTCTGAACCGCTCGCACCGCGGGCCTCGTCGACCGTCACGCCGAATCCTGCCGTCGGTCGGGGGGAGTAATCGTCGCGTCAAGCGCCGAAGGCAGGAGCGGGGGACCCAAAGGTTCGTGCCGGCCCCGGCTGTCGAGAGACGGCCGACGACCGGCTTGGGGTGAAGTCGTGTGCGAGAGCGCGCGGCCGGGCAACTCACTTGGCCCGAACCCGACAGCTGACCTCGTAGGCGTCGGTGAGGAGAAGCTCCATGCTGCGTTCCAGCAAGGCCAAGCACCGTCGCCCGTCCTCGTCCAGGGCTGTTCGCTACGCCACTCTCGCCGGCATGACCGGTGCCGTCGTCGCGGCCCCGCTGATCGGTGCCACGTCCGCCTCCGCCGCGACCCCGTCCGAGTGGGACCAGGTCGCCCAGTGCGAGTCCGGCGGCAACTGGTCCATCAACACCGGCAACGGCTTTTACGGTGGCCTCCAGTTCACCACCTCCACCTGGGCCGCGTACGGCGGCAGCGCCTACGCCGCCAGGGCCGACCAGGCCTCCAAGTCCCAGCAGATAGCCGTCGCCGAGAAGGTCCTGGCCGGCCAGGGCAAGGGTGCCTGGCCCAGCTGCGGCGTGAATCTGTCCAACGCCGCGTACGACGGCGGCTCGGCCGACTCCGCCGCGCAGCCCGCTCCCCAGCAGAAGGAGCAGGCGCAGCCCGCTCCCCAGCCGGAGCAGCCCGCCCGTAGTGACGCGCAGGCCGCCTCGCGCGGCGAGAGCCGTCCCGCCCCGGTCGAGAAGGGCGACGGCGAGTACAAGGTCAAGTCCGGCGACACCCTCTCCAAGATCGCCGGTGCCCACCAGGTCAAGGGTGGCTGGAAGAAGCTGTTCGAGCTGAACAAGGACATCGTCAAGGACGCCGACGTCATCCACCCGGGCCAGCTGCTCCACCTGAGCTGACCCGTCCCGGCCCGGCCGGCCCCGACCACCCCGGTCCGGCGGCCGGCCCGGCCGACCCCCGACCACCCCGGTCCGGCGCGTTCTCCCCCGTACGCGCCGGGCCGGGGTTTCCGCTGTCCGCCCCGCCCTCCGAGGGCCGGACGGTCTCAGCGGGCGGGCACCGGCCTGCCGACGATCCCGAGCGGTTAGGCTCTTGCCGCAAGGCCAAGAAGACCCTGCACTCAAGCGTCACATCCCAGAAGGAGATGCTCGTGCCGTCCATCGACGTCGTCGTAGCCCGGGAAATCCTTGACTCCCGAGGCAACCCCACGGTCGAGGTCGAGGTCGGCCTCGACGACGGCAGCACGGGTCGTGCTGCTGTCCCCTCCGGTGCCTCCACCGGTGCGTTCGAGGCCCTTGAGCTCCGCGACGGTGACAAGAACCGCTACCAGGGCAAGGGTGTCGAGAAGGCCGTCCTCGCCGTCATCGAGCAGATCGGCCCGGAGCTGGTCGGGTACGACGCCACCGAGCAGCGCCTGATCGACCAGGCGATGTTCGACCTGGACGCCACCCCGGACAAGTCGTCGCTCGGCGCCAACGCCATCCTCGGCGTCTCCCTCGCCGTCGCGCACGCCGCCTCCGAGGCCTCCGACCTTCCGCTCTTCCGCTACCTGGGCGGCCCGAACGCGCACCTGCTGCCCGTTCCGATGATGAACATCCTGAACGGCGGCTCGCACGCCGACTCCAACGTGGACATCCAGGAGTTCATGATCGCCCCGATCGGCGCGGAGTCCTTCTCCGAGGCGCTGCGCTGGGGCGCCGAGGTCTACCACACGCTCAAGAAGGTCCTGAAGGAGAAGGGGCTCTCCACCGGCCTCGGCGACGAGGGCGGCTTCGCGCCGAACCTGGACTCCAACCGGGCCGCGCTGGACCTGATCCTCGAAGCCATCAAGGAAGCCGGTTACGCCCCCGGCAAGGACATCGCGCTCGCGCTCGACGTCGCCGCGTCCGAGTTCTACAAGGACGGCTCGTACGCGTTCGAGGGCAAGTCCCGCTCGGCCGCCGAGATGACCGAGTACTACGAGGAGCTCGTCGCCTCGTACCCGCTCGTCTCCATCGAGGACCCGCTCTTCGAGGACGACTGGGCCGGCTGGAAGGTCCTCACGGACAAGCTCGGCGCCAAGGTCCAGATCGTCGGCGACGACCTGTTCGTCACCAACCCGGAGCGGCTGGCGCGCGGTATCGAGGAGGGCTCCGCCAACGCCCTGCTCGTGAAGGTCAACCAGATCGGTTCGCTGACCGAGACCCTGGACGCCGTCGAGCTGGCCCAGCGCAGCGGCTTCAAGTGCATGATGTCCCACCGCTCCGGTGAGACCGAGGACGTCACGATCGCCGACCTCGCCGTCGCCACCAACTGCGGCCAGATCAAGACCGGCGCCCCGGCCCGCTCCGAGCGCGTCGCCAAGTACAACCAGCTGCTGCGCATCGAGGAGATCCTCGACGACGCCGCGGTGTACGCCGGCCGCAGCGCGTTCCCGCGCTTCCGCTCCGCGTAGTGAGGAAGCTCCGCCTCGCGCCCGCAGAACAGGTGACAGGGCGCGAAGGCGGAGCGTAGCGAAGCGTCCCCGGCCGCGGTCCCGTACCGTGTCGGGGACGTACGCACGTGACAGGGGAGGCGAGCCATGGCCGGGAACCGGGACCGGTTCTCCACCGCGACCAGGCTGCGGCTGCTCGGCGAGCAGACCGCTGCCCGCGTCTACCGCTCGCAGAACCGCCGGCAGGACCGCCGCTCCCGGCTCACCGGCCGGGCGGCCTTCCTCGCCCTGATCCTCTGCACCCTGGTGGTGGCGCTCGCGTATCCGATGCGGCAGTACGTGTCGCAGCGCAACGAGATCGCCGACCAGCAGCGGCTGACGCGCGAGGCGAAGCAGCGGGTCGAGGAGTTGCGCGACGAGAAGGCGCGGCTCCAGGACGACGCGTACATCCAGCGGCTGGCCCGCGAGCATCTCCACTATCAGCTGCCGGGCGAGACCGGCTACACCATGATCGACCCGGAAGCGGTGAAGCAGGAGCGCGAGGAGCAGGGGACGGCCGGCCGTCCCTGGTACTCGAACGTCCTGGACGGCGTCGACAACGCCGACCGCCCCGGCAGATAGCACCCGACCGTAGAACCACCCGACCGTAGAACTCTGTAGAACCAAGGCAGGCATGCACACGCCCCCTCCGCAGACCGAACGCACCGAGCCCACCGAGGCGGATGTCGCGGCGTTCAAGGAACAGCTCGGCCGCCCGCCGCGCGGACTGCGCGCCATCGCGCACCGCTGCCCCTGCGGACAGCCGGACGTGGTCGAGACCGCCCCGCGGCTTCCCGACGGCACCCCCTTCCCGACGACGTACTACCTGACCTGCCCGCGCGCGGCCTCGGCCATCGGCACGCTGGAGGCGAACGGCGTCATGAAGGAGATGACCGAGCGCCTCGCGACCGATCCCGAGCTGGCCGCCGCGTACCGCGCGGCCCATGAGGACTACCTCGCGCGCCGGGACGCCATCGAGGTGCTGGAGGGCTTCCCCAGCGCGGGCGGCATGCCGGACCGGGTGAAGTGCCTGCATGTCCTGGTCGGCCACTCGCTGGCGGCAGGCCCCGGGGTGAACCCGCTGGGCGACGAGGCGCTGGCGATGCTGCCCGAATGGTGGAGCAAGGGCCCGTGCGTGACGCCCTACAAAGAAGAGCACGGTACGGAAGAGGACGGCCGGCAAGAGAACGGCCAGGAAGAAGACAGGGCGGGGGACACCGGATGACCAGGGTCGCCGCCATCGACTGCGGGACGAATTCCATCCGGCTGCTCGTCGCCGACGCGCACCCCGACACGGGCGAACTGACCGACCTCGACCGGCGGATGACGATTGTCCGGCTCGGTCAGGGCGTGGACAGGACGGGCCGGCTCGCCCCCGAGGCGCTGGAACGCACCTTCGCCGCCTGCCGTGAGTACGCCGCCGTCATCAAGTGGCTCGGCGCCGAGCGGATCCGTTTCGTGGCCACCTCCGCCTCGCGCGACGCGGAGAACCGCGACGAGTTCGTGCGCGGGGTCCTGGACATCCTGGGTGTGGAGCCCGAGGTGATCACCGGCGACCAGGAGGCGGCCTTCTCCTTCACCGGCGCCACCAAGGAACTGCCGGGCGAGGACAGCTGTCTGGTCGTGGACATCGGCGGCGGCTCGACCGAGTTCGTCGTCGGTGAGGACCGGGTGCGGGCCGCGCGGTCCGTGGACATCGGCTGCGTACGGCTGACCGAGCGGCATCTCGTACGGGACGGGGTCGTCAGCGACCCGCCCACGCCCGCGCAGATCGCCGCGATACGCGCCGACATCGAGGCGGCCCTCGACCTCGCCGAGGAGACCGTCCCGCTGCGCGAGCCGCGCACCCTGGTCGGGCTGGCCGGTTCCGTGACCACGGTGGCCGGGATCGCGCTCGGACTGGACGCGTACGACTCCGCCGCCATCCACCACTCCCGGATCTCCTTCGAGCAGGTCGAGGAGATCACCGGCCGCCTGCTCACGGCCACCCACGACGAGCGGTCCGCGATCCCGGTCCTGCATCCGGGACGCGTGGACGTCATCGGCGCGGGGGCGCTCGTACTGCTCTCGATCATGGAACGGACCGGAGCCCGGGAGGTCGTCGTCAGCGAGCACGACATCCTCGACGGGATCGCCTGGTCCATCGCTCAGGGCCGCCCGGCGCAGCCTCCGCGAGAAACTTCGTGAAGTTCTTCACAAGGAAAAGACCCCTCTTGGCCGCTCTTCCGGTTCCCGGGGGCCGTCCAGGGGCCTCGCAGGGTGACGGCGCCTTTATAACGGGTGGTTCCGGGCGCGTTACGACCGTATGAATCGGGGGTCTGGTCCACTCGTCGGAAGGGGCGGAGGGCCAGCTCACGAGGGGTGGGCAACGACCCGGGGTGCCCTCTGGTTCCCCTGCGGGCAGGTGATCTCGATCATGCGAGCCGCGCAGTGTAGCACCAGGGGGCCAATACCTTGTGAAGGGGCTCACGAGCACCCCCTCCAAACGGGGTGGATACTCGATGGCATGAGCACCACGGAGCGTCCCAGGATCCTCGTTGTAGGCGGTGGGTACGTAGGCCTGTACGCAGCTCGTCGCATTCTGAAGAAGATGCGCTACGGGGAGGCGACCGTCACGGTCGTCGACCCTCGCTCGTACATGACGTACCAGCCCTTCCTCCCCGAAGCTGCCGCCGGCAGCATCTCGCCCCGGCATGTCGTCGTCCCGCTGCGACGCGTGCTGCCCAAGGCTGAGGTGCTCACCGGCCGGGTCACTACCATTGACCAGGACCGCAAGGTCGCCACGGTCGCGCCGCTCGTCGGCGAGGCCTACGAGCTGCCCTTCGACTACCTGATCGTCGCGCTCGGCGCCGTCTCCCGTACCTTCCCGATCCCCGGCCTCGCCGAGCAGGGCATCGGCATGAAGGGGATCGAGGAGGCCATCGGCCTGCGCAACCACGTTCTGGAGCAGCTGGACAAGGCCGACTCGACGACCGACGAGGAGGTCCGCCGCAAGGCGCTGACCTTCGTCTTCGTGGGCGGCGGCTTCGCCGGCGCGGAGACCATCGGTGAGGTCGAGGACCTGGCCCGCGACGCCGCGAAGTACTACACGAACGTGAAGCGCGAGGACATGCGCTTCATCCTCGTGGATGTCGCCGACAAGATCCTTCCCGAGGTCGGCCCGAAGCTGGGCAGCTGGGGCAAGGAGCACCTTGAGGGCCGCGGTGTCGAGATCTACCTGAAGACCGGTATGGACTCCTGCGTGGACGGCCACGTGATGCTCAACAACGGCCTCCAGGTCGACTCCAACACCATCGTCTGGACGGCCGGCGTCAAGCCGAACCCGGCGCTCGCCCGCTACGGTCTGCCGCTCGGCCCCCGTGGCCACGTGGACACCAGCGAGAAGCTCCAGGTGCAGGGCACCGACTACATCTGGGCCGCCGGCGACAACGCCCAGGTCCCGGACATGGCGTCCCGCCGGGCCGGTGTCGAGAACGCCTGGTGCCCGCCGAACGCCCAGCACGCGCTGCGCCAGGCGCGGCTGCTCGGCGACAACGTGATCTCCGGTATGCGGGGCTTCCCGCAGAAGGAGTACAGCCACGCCAACAAGGGTGCGGTCGCCGGTCTCGGCCTGCACAAGGGCGTTGCGATGATCGTCATGGGCAAGGTGCGGATCAAGCTCAAGGGCCGGCTGGCCTGGTACATGCACCGTGGCTACCACGGCATGGCCATGCCGACCTGGAACCGCAAGATCCGTGTCTTCGCCGACTGGACGCTCGCGATGTTCCTCAAGCGCGAGGTCGTCTCGCTCGGCGCCATGCAGACGCCGCGTGAGGAGTTCTACGAGGCCGCCAAGCCCGCCCCGGTGGCAGCCGCCGCCCGGCCGGCGCAGGAGAAGGCCAAGGCTTCCTGACCCCGCCCGCTGTCCCCGAGAGGGCCGCCCGCCATCCGTGGTGCGGGCGGCCCTCTCGTATGCCCGGGTGACTCCGACGGCCGTACGCCCGGTGACTCCGACGGCCCAGCAGGCAGGCGCCCGCCGCACGGCCCTGACGCCCCGTCCGGACCCCGGACCCGGTCTCCCGCGCGGCGCGGCGCCCCGGGAGCGGCCCCGGCACAGAGGTCCCTCACCCCACGGAAGTGTGTGGTGAGTGCAGGTATTTTGCCGTCCCATTGCGAACCGCCGGGACTGCATCGGTAGGCGTCCGGTGTTTACGTGGTGTTGAGCATGCCCGGAATCCACCATCACGGAGGTGTACGCCATGGCCGACGCCGCGCTGCGGCTGACCACTCTTGCCGAAGAGTTGCTGGGAGCCCCGCTCCCGGTCCGTATCCGTGCCTGGGACGGCAGTGAATCGGGCCCCCCGGACGCCCCGACCTTGATCATCCGCAACCGCCGCGCGCTGCGCCGCCTCCTGTGGAAGCCCGGTGAACTGGGCCTGGCGCGCGCCTGGGTGGCCGGTGAGATGGATGTGGACGGCGATCTGTACGCGCTGCTCGACCGGCTCGCCGGACTCATCTGGGAGCGCGGCGCGGACGCCAAGGACGCGGTCCATCCCGTACGCGACCCCCTCATGCGGGCCGCCGCCCGCGGCCTGATCCAGATCGCGGGCCCCTGGCCCCCGCCCGCCCCGCCCCCCGAGGAGATCCGGCGGCGGCAGGGCGCGCTGCACACCAAGCGCCGCGACAAGGCGGCGATCAGCCACCACTACGACGTGGGAAATGACTTCTACGAGCTGGTGCTCGGGCCTTCCATGGTCTACTCGTGCGCCTACTGGGACTCCGGTCCCGGATTCAGTCTCGAAGACGCACAGCGCGACAAGCTCGACCTGATCTGCCGCAAGCTCGCTCTGAAGGAGGGGGTACGACTCCTGGACGTCGGCTGCGGCTGGGGTTCGATGGCCATCCATGCCGCCCGCGAGTACGGCGCCCGGGTCACCGGGATCACGCTCTCCAGGGAGCAGGCCGCGTACGCCCGTAAGCGCATCGCGGAGGAGGGGCTCACCGACCGGATCGAGATCCGCGTCCAGGACTACCGGGACGTCAGGGACGGCCCGTACGACGCGATTTCCTCCATCGGCATGGCCGAGCACGTCGGCTCGGTCCAGTACCGGCAGTACGCCGACGACCTCTACGCCCTTCTCAGGCCGGGCGGGCGGCTGCTCAACCACCAGATCGCCCGGCGCCCCGAGAAGGACGAGGGCGAATACCGTATCGACGAGTTCATCGACGCGTACGTCTTCCCGGACGGCGAGCTGGCGCCGCTCGGCAGGACCGTCGCGACCCTGGAGGAGGCGGGCTTCGAGGTCCGTGACGTCGAGTCGATCCGGGAGCACTACGCCCTGACCCTGCGCCGCTGGGTGACCAACCTGGAGGAGCACTGGGCCGAGGCGGTACGCAGCACCTCCGCCGGACGCGCCCGCGTCTGGCGTCTCTACATGGCGGCGTCGGCGCTGTCCTTCGAGCACAACAAGATCGGTGTCAATCAGGTCCTGGCCGTGCGGACCCCGGAGAGCGGCGCGTCGGGAATGCCGCCGCGAGCGCGCGTCTGGGGCCGCTGACGTACGGCGCGTGACAGACGAAGGGCCGGACCCCGCTGCGGGGTCCGGCCCTTTCCCGTACGGACGGTCCGGCCCTTCTCGTCCGTACGGTGCGTAGCGTCTGTATCGCGGTCCGGAGAGGGCCTACTCGGTCTTGATCGCCGTCAGCATGTTCAGCTTCGCGGCGCTGCGGGCCGGCCACAGGGCGGCCAGCACCCCCACCAGGCCGGCCAGCACCAGGAAGAGCCCGATCCGCTCCCACGGGACGACCAGCGCGTAGCCCGGGATCCCGGACTTGATGGTCTGGCCGATCGCCCAGGCCAGGAAGGATCCGAGGGCGACACCGATCACCGCGCCGAAGACCGAGATCACCACGGCCTCCAGCCGGATCATCCGCTTGACCTTGCGGCGGTCCAGGCCGATCGCGCGCAGCATGCCGATCTCCTGCTGCCGCTCGAAGACGGACATCGCCAGGGTGTTGACGACCCCGAGGACCGCGATGAGCAGGGCCATCGCCAGCAGGCCGTACATGATGTTCAGCGCGGTGTTGATGAAGCCGCTGTACGTGTTCCTGATGTCCTGGTGGTCCATGACGCTGATCGCCGGATTCTTGCCCAGCGCGTCCACCAGGGCCTGTTCATTGGCCTTGCTCGCGCCGCCGGCCGTCTTCACGTACACCTCGCGGATGTACGGCTTGGAGTCGTGCGCGGCGAGCAGGTCCTTCGAGATCAGCACCGGCGAGAGGAACTCGTTCTCCTTGTAGGTGGCGCCGACCTTCAGCCGGGCCGCCTTGCCGTCCATGTACGTCACCGACAGGGTGTCCCCGGCCTTCCAGCCGTTGGACTTCGCGGTCTTCTCGTCGACCGCGATACCGCCCTCGCCGAGCGTGTCCATCGAACCGGTGACCGTGCTGAGGCTGATGACCTTCTCGATGTCCCCGGGGGTGACCGCGGAAGCGGAGTGGAACTCGTTCTTGACCTTCAGGCCGGTGGCCTGCTGCGCGGAGAGGGCGCTCACGCCGGGCGCCTCGCCCAGCGCGGTCAGCGCCGACGGGTCGAGCCCGCCGCCGCTCGCCATCGTCACCATGTAGTCGGCCCTGATGTTGTCCGTGGTCATCTTGTCCACGGCCTGACCGACCGTGACGCCGAGCACCGAGAGCGCGGTGACCAGGGTGAGGCCGATGGCCAGCGCCGAGGCGGTGGCTCCGGTACGGCGCGGATTGCGCACGGCGTTCTGGCCCGCCAGCTTGCCGGACACCCCGAAGACCCGGTGCAGCAGCGGCCGTACCAGCGCGATGACCGGACGCGACAGCAGCGGGATCAGCACGATGATGCCGATCATCGCCAGGAACGCGCCGACGCCGATGAGCAGCCGTCCTTCGGACCCCGCCGCCGCGCCCGCGAAGATCCCGGCGGCGCCGATCAGGGTCAGCCCGCCGCCGATGGAGTTGCGTACGACGAGCGACTTGGTGGTGGGCACGGCGTGCGCGCTGCCCATCGCCGCCACCGGCGGGATCTTCGCGGCCCTGCGGGCCGGCAGCCAGGCGGCGAGCAGGGTGATCAGCACACCGACGCCGAGAGCGGCGCCGATCGCGGTCGGCGAGATCACCAGCGGCCCCGCGGGCACCCTCGCGCCGAACTGGCCCATCGCGGACCGCAGTCCGATCGCCAGCCCGACACCGAGCACGAAACCGATCACCGAGGCGATCAGCCCGACCAGCCCGGCCTCGACCAGC
The DNA here is from genome assembly GCF_042882605.1 of Streptomyces sp. NPDC058198. NCBI lineage: Bacteria > Bacillati > Actinomycetota > Actinomycetes > Kitasatosporales > Streptomycetaceae > Streptomyces > Streptomyces sp. NPDC058198. The sequence goes on along the minus strand of NZ_JBHVVP010000004.1, from coordinate 86,581 downwards.
ACCGAGCGCTTGACCTGGCGGCGGGAGGCGCCGACGGCGCGCAGCAGCGCCAGCTCCCTGGTGCGCTGGGCGACCAGCATGGTGAAGGTGTTGGAGATCAGGAAGACTCCGACGAACAGCGCGATGGCCGCGAAGGCGAGCAGCATCTGGTTGAGATTCTCAAGGCCCCGCTCGGTCCGCGTCGCCTGGTCGGCGGCGAGCCGCGCCCCGGTCTGCGCCTCGGCGTTCTCCGGCAGCAGGCTCTTGACCTCGCTGAGGATCTTCGTGTCGGAGGCGCCGGGCGCCGCGGTGATCGTGAGGTCCTTGAAGAAGCCGGGCTCCAGATAGAGCTTCTGGGCGATGTCCGTGGTGAAGAGGACCAGGCTGCCGCCCGCGTTGACCGCGCCGTCCTCGGTGGTGAAGACACCGGTGAGGGTGTACTCCTTCACCGGCCCGTTGGTGGCGACGCGCACCTGGTCGCCGACCCGGTACTTCCCCTTGGCGGCGGAGTCCTTGTCGAGCGCGATCTGACTGTCCCTGGTGGGCCCCGAGCCGTCGGCGAAGGTGTAGGAGGGGTCCTTGCCGTCCTTGCCCGGCACGAAGTTGGAACCGGTGTTGGACCAGCCGCTGCCGATCAGCTTGCCGTCCGGGCCGGCGACGCCGGCGAAGCCGTCGACACGGCTGGTGACGGAGGCGACACCGTCGACGGCCCGGATCGTGTCGACGGTCCGCGCGCTGATGCCGGGGTCGAGCTTCGGGTCGGCCGCGTCGCGGGGGTCGTACGAGGTGACGCCGACGGCGACGTCCTTATAGCTCTTGGCCGACTGGTTCTGGAAGGCGTTGCCGAGGGTGTCGGTGAAGACCAGGGTGCCGGAGACGAAGGCCACGCCGAGCATCACGGCGAGCACGGTCATCAGCAGCCTGGCCTTGTGCGCGAGCACATTGCGCAGGGCGGTACGGAACATGGTGGAAGTCCTGGTGAGAGGTGCCGGTCGGGCGGAAGGGGCGGGCGGCGGGAGCGCCGGCGCGGACGGCTCGGCCGCGGACGGCTCAAGCGCGTACGGCCTCGGGTCCAACCGCCTCAGCTCGTACGGCCCTTGGAGTCGAAGGCCTTCATCCGGTCGAGCACACCGTCGGCGGTGGGGCGCTCCATCTCGTCGACGATCCTGCCGTCGGCGAGGAAGATCACCCGGTCCGCGTAGGAGGCGGCCACCGGGTCGTGCGTCACCATGACGACGGTCTGCCCCAGCTCCCGTACGGAGTTGCGCAGGAAGCCCAGCACCTCGGCGCCCGAGCGGGAGTCCAGGTTCCCGGTCGGCTCGTCACCGAAGATGATCTCCGGCTGCGAGGCCAGGGCGCGGGCGACGGCGACCCGCTGCTGCTGGCCGCCGGAGAGCTGGGTCGGCCGGTGGCTGAGCCGGTCGGACAGCCCGATCATCGTGATGACCTGGTCCAGCCACTGCTGGTCGGGCTTGCGGCCCGCGATGTCCATCGGAAGGGTGATGTTCTCCAGAGCCGTCAGCGTCGGCAGCAGATTGAAGGCCTGGAAGATGAAGCCGATCTTGTCCCGGCGCAACTGGGTGAGCTGTTTGTCCTTGAGCGTGCCGAGTTCGGTCTCACCGAGCCGTACGGACCCGCTGCTGAAGCTGTCCAGGCCGGCCACACAGTGCATCAGCGTGGACTTCCCGGAGCCGGAGGGGCCCATGATCGCGGTGAACTCGCCCTGTCGGAAGTCCACAGTGACGTGGTCGAGGGCGACCACCTGGGTCTCGCCCAGGCCGTAGACCTTCGACAGCTCGGAGGCACGGGCGGCCACGGCGGTTGCGCGGTGGGCGATCTGGGTGGTGGTCACGGGAGAACTCTCCTGTCGGACGCGCTGCGGGGACCACTCCATCGTCACGCCCGCCGGTCCCCCCGGTCGTCCCTCCCGGTGCCCGTTCGCGGGGCCCCCTCGGGGCGGACCACCGGGGCACGCTCTCCTCCTCGGGTATGACGCCACCCCTGAGACGCTTCGCCGCCGGCAGATGGTGCCGAATGAGTGACCGGGCGGCGACTTTTCGTCATTCCCGCACGCCTCGATATGAGATGACCACCCGCGCCCGGCATGTGCCGATGGCCCGTCAGGTGCCCTGACGCACCCTCAGACGTCAATAAAATAAGACAACATCGGGTAGCCGCCCGCGAATTCGGGGCGCGCGCCCCGATAGGCTCCTGTGCCAACGCGGAGCCGCGCGCCCTGCCCGGATGGTGGAATGCAGACACGGCGAGCTTAAACCTCGCTGCCCTCGCGGGCGTGCCGGTTCAAGTCCGGCTCCGGGCACAACGCAGCGCACCAGGACTGACCTGGTCGAATGGCGGCTCCTCGGCCGGCCCGACATCCCCTGCGGGAGCACCACGGGCACACCGGCACCGTCGCGACAGCGTAACCGCGACGGTGCCCGCCAGTCGGAAACCCCCGATGACGAAGCGTCAGCCGGCGGACGTGCGTCCGTACAGCAGTGCGGCGCCGCCTGCGTTCGACGTGGCGCAGGTGATGGAGGCCGTCCAGAGCCGAGGGTGGGATGTACGGCTCGGGTTGACGCCTCCAGCGGGGCGTTGGCTGGAGCCGCAGCGCGTCGAGTTGGAGCGGCTGACGGGCGGCCCGGTCCGCTCCGAGCCCATCCCGAACGTGGCGGAACCGCTGCCTCTTGGGTGGTGGGCCGCGTGTGGTCTGCTCGGTGGTGTCTGTGGGGCGCGGGATGGCTCGGCCCGTACCGGGGTCACTCGACCGGCCGTACGGGGGGTTGGGAGAGGCGGGGGCGGGCACGTGGTGGCAAGGGGCCCTGGCGGAGCGGGGTTCGGGGGCGGGGGTGTGATGTGCGGCACACTGGTGACGTCACGATCCTGGAAAGATCCTCCCCGAGCACTAGAGTGTTCGCTTTGCCCGGCCATTACTCTTGACGCAAGGCCGCGCAGGGTGGCCATGGAGGAGTGAGATGAGGAGCAGTAACCCGGTCTTCTCGCGACGGGGCTTCAGCCGCGACAACGGCCACGCGGGCTTCAACGCGGCGCCGCAGGCCGGGGGCCCCGCTGTTGGAACCAACCCGTACGCGACCAACCCCTACGCGCCGCAGCAGGGCACCCAGTACGGAGCGGGCCCGCAGGCGCCCGCGCGTACCGACGTCATGACGATCGACGACGTCGTGACCCGTACCGGCATGACGCTGGGCACGGTCGTGCTCACCGCGGTCCTCTCGTGGGTCCTGCTGCCGGTGGACGAGGCCAACCTCGGCAAGTCGTACGGCATCGCGATCGGCGCCGCGCTGGTGGCGCTGGTCCTCTCTCTGATCCAGTCCTTCAAGCGCAAGCCGACCCCGGCGCTGATCCTGGCGTACGCCGCCTTCGAGGGCGTCTTCCTCGGCGTGATCAGCAGCGCGGTCAGCACCTACATCGCGCCGGGTGTGGTGATGCAGGCGGTGCTGGGCACGATGGCGGTCTTCGCCGGTGTGCTCTTCGCCTACAAGATGCGCTGGATCCGCGTCACCCGCCGCTTCTACGGCTTCGTGATGGCCGCGGCCATGGGCTTCGTGTTCCTGATGGTCGCCAACATGCTCTTCAGCGTCTTCGGCGGCGGTGACGGCCTCGGCTTCCGCAGCGGCGCCCTCGGCATCATCTTCGGCATCGTCGGGATCATCCTCGGCGCGTGCTTCCTGGCGCTCGACTTCAAGCAGGTCGAGGACGGCGTCGCGTACGGCGCTCCGCGCGAGGAGTCCTGGCTCGCGGCCTTCGGCCTCACGCTGACCCTGGTGTGGATCTACCTGGAGATGCTGCGTCTGCTCTCCATCCTGCAGGGCAACGACTGACGCCTCACGCAGTGCGAAGGGGTCCGCGGGCTGATGCCCGCGGACCCCTTCCGCTTGAACTGGACAGAAGACCTAGAGCAGGCGGCGGGCCGCCCGCCTCAGGTCGTACTCGTGGACGAGCGCTTTCGCGTGTCCGTACGCGAGTCCGTATTCGCCCCGCAGCCAGCTGACCTTCTCCTCGAAACGGAAGAGAGCGGGGCCGTCCTCGACGGTGCGGAGCCAGTCGGAGACCTCACGACCGGTGCATTGCGGGATACGGGAGAGCAGATTGCGATGGGTCTCTTCGGAGAAGACAAGTGACATCGGCGCCTCCGGACGCTGTGCGCGTACTGGTCCTTCACGCCACCGTGCCTGAGCGTGGGCCTGTTGGCAACAGTGCCGGGCCCGGACAGGCGTAGGGTCGCCCGCGTGCTCGATACAACGCCGCTGACGGCCGCCGTGGACCGATTCGCCGACCGGCTGCGGTCGGCCCCGCAGAGCCGGCTGCAGCGGGGCGCCGCCGCGCAGGCGCTCGCGCTCGCCAGGGAGCTGTCCGTACGGGCCCAGCGGCTCGACGACCCCGGTGCGGAACCGCGGATCATGCCGGACGCGGGTGTCTTCGTGGTCGCGGACCAACTCACGGTCGCGGCGGCGGACTTGGCCGAGGCGCTGCGAGCGGCCCCGTCCGCGGTCGAGCTGGACGAGGCCGTGAGGTCGGTCGAGCGGGTCGTGACTACAGCGACGCTATGACGCGGTCCGCGAGAATGTAGATGTGCTCCGCACCCTCGGCGCCGGCACCGGCATCGGGCCCCGGAGCGGCATCGGCATCGGCATCTGCACCGGCATCGGCGTCGTCGCCGTTCCTGCCGCCGCCGCACGAGAACGTCAGGGCGTACGCGCCGGAGACACCGGAGCCGCCCAGCAGGAACGGGGCGTGGCCCTCGCGCAGTGCCTCGGCGAGCCGCTCGGCGGTCTCGCGGTGGCCCGGGGTCATGCAGAGCGTCGTGCCGTCGGCGAAGACGTACACATCGAGCGTGCCCAGCGGCCCCGGACGGACGTCGGCGAGCGCCGTACGGGTCTCGGCGAGCTCGTCGAGCCGCGCTACGGTACGCTCATGGTCGTTGACAACGGGTGTCTGTACGGGCACGAAATCGGGGTGCGAGGGGTGCCTGCGGCGGGCGGCGGCCAGCTCGGGTGAGTCCTCGGCGAACTCACCGACCCCGCCGACCTCGGTGAGGTCCGGGTAGTCGGAGAAGTCGTCGAGCCCCTCGGCGGCGTCGAGATCCAGCGCCTCCAGCCCGGCGAAGTCCGTCTGGCGGGGCACGTAGAACGGGCCGTCCTCGGAGCCGAGGCCGGCCAGCCCGCCCAGCAGGGACGGGGCGTCGGTGGCGTCCCGGGCCTCCTGCGCCGCCCAGAAGGCGCGCGCCTCGGCGAGCTCGCGCTCGCGTTCCTCGGCGAGCGCCTCGGCGACGGCGGTGCGTATGTCGTCGGTGTGGTTGGCGCTTCTGGCCTGCGGAACAGTGGCGACGAGGCCGCTCGGGTTCGCCGCGGCCAGTTCACTGCGCAGCGCGGTGACCTGCCTGCGCAGCCCATGAGCGGCGTGCAGGGCGGCGACGCCCACCGCCGTGGCGGCAGCTGTGGTCAGCAGCAAGGCAAGAGACATGGCGCTCACTGACTACTCCCGATTCCGATCGATACCCCCGACTTCCTACCTCAGCTTGTAGGGGGCGGATGCCCGCTGTCAGTGCATTACGTCACGAATTGGACAGGTCTTTGGGCCTTAGGTTTAGTCTGAATGCATCTCTGACCTGGGCAAACGAATCTCCCCCAGGGTTAGGTCACATCCTGGGGGAGATTCAGTCACGACTGGGGCTCGGTGGGGTTGATGAGCGTCTTTCCGGCTCGCCCGACTACCCTCCGTCATATTTCGGACCGAACCGGGCCGGATGCGGCCCGGTTCGGTCCGGGTCAGCTCAGCCGCTCGATGACCATGGCCATGCCCTGGCCGCCGCCGACGCACATGGTCTCCAGGCCGAACTGCTTGTCGTGGAACTGGAGGCTGTTGATCAGGGTGCCGGTGATCCGGGCGCCGGTCATGCCGAAGGGGTGGCCGACGGCGATGGCGCCACCGTTCACATTCAGCTTCTCCAGCGGGATGCCCAGGTCCCGGTAGGACGGGATGACCTGGGCGGCGAAGGCCTCATTGATTTCGACGAGGTCGATGTCGTCGATGGTCAGCCCGGCGCGGGAGAGCGCCTGCCGGGACGCCTCGACCGGTCCGTACCCCATGATCTCCGGCGACAGGCCGGTGACGCCGGTGGAGACGATCCGGGCCAGCGGGGTCAGGCCCAGCTCGCGCGCCTTGGTGTCGGACATGATCACGAGCGCGGCCGCGCCGTCGTTGAGCGGACAGCAGTTGCCGGCCGTGATCAGGCCGTCGGGGCGGAAGACGGGCTTGAGGCCCTGGACGCCCTCCATGGTGACGCCCGCGCGCGGGCCGTCGTCCTTCCCGACGACCGTGCCGTCCGGGGTGGTCACGGGCGTGATCTCGCGCTCCCAGAAGCCGTTCTTGATGGCTTCCTCGGCGAGGTTCTGTGACCGTACGCCGAACTCGTCCATGTCCTGGCGGGTCACGCCCTTGAGGCGGGCCAGGTTCTCGGCGGTCTGCCCCATCGCGATGTACGCGTCAGGGACCAGGCCGTCCTGACGCGGGTCGTGCCACTGCGCGCCCTCGCTCTGCGCGACGGCGGCGGTACGGGCCTCGGCGTCGGCGAAGAGCGGGTTGTGGGTGCCGGGCATGCCGTCCGAGGAGCCGTTGACCTGCCGCGACACCATCTCGACACCGGCGGAGATGAAGACATCGCCCTCGCCCGCCTTGATGGCGTGCAGCGCCATCCGGGAGGTCTGGAGGGAGGAGGAGCAGTACCGGGTGATGGTGCAGCCGGGGAGGTGGTCCATCCCCATCTGGACGGCGACGATCCGGCCGAGGTTGTGTCCCTGCTCGCCGCCGGGCAGCCCGCAGCCCAGCATCAGGTCGTCGATGTCGCGGGGGTCGAGCTCGGGGATCTTCGCGAGCGCGGCCTGAATGATCGTGGCGGTCAGATCGTCGGGCCGCAGTTCCTTGAGCGAGCCCTTGAAGGCCCGGCCGATGGGGGAGCGGGCGGCAGAGACGATCACGGCTTCGGGCATCACGGCTCCAGAGGAGAGAAGGCAGGCTTCCTGGGAAGTTACCCGTACGTAGTGCGCGGGTCACCGGGCCGGACGTGTGATGCGGGCCTCTTTTCTAAGCGCTTGCTCAGTCGCGCACCCGGTCGGAGGGGTGCGGGGCGGGCAGAAGCGGGTCGGAGAGTCTGATTCCGCTTCCACCAGCCCGTCCAGTGTGCCGCGCTGCCCGTCCGGTGTGCCGCGCGCGCCGGATCAGATCCGGTGGGCCTCCGTCGGGGTCGCCTCCTCCGCGGTGGGGAGGTGACGGCGCCTGCGGTGTTTCAGGAGCGCCCACGGCGCGCGGACTCCGGTGACTTCGGTGCCCGCCTGGGCCGCCGCCGCCGAGGCCGCCTTCGCCACGGGGAGCATGCCCTCGTCGCGCGACGCGTCCAGGTGATCCGTCTCCGGCCACAGGCCGAGCACCGCGCACAGCGTCGGCAGGAGCGCCATCGCCGCGGTCGCGTAGCCCTCCGCCGAGGGGTGGTAATTGTCGGGACCGAACAATTCCCGCGGATTCGCGGCGAACTCTGGGCCGAGCAGATCACCCAGCGAGACCGTACGGCCGCCCTGCTCGACCGCCACGATCGTCTGGGCCGCCGCCAGCTGGCGGCTCACCCGGCGGGCCAGCCAGCGCAGCGGCTGGTAGACCGGCTCGATCGTGCCCAGATCCGGGCACGTGCCGACCACCACCTCCGTCCCCGCCGTGCGCAGCCGCCGTACCGCCGCGGAGAGATAGCGCACGGAGCGCGTCGCCGGCATCCGGTGCGTGACGTCGTTCGCGCCGATCATGATCACGCAGACGTCGGGGACACGGGCCGTGTCCGACAGCAGCAGCGTCACCTGGCGGTCCAGATCGTCCGACCTGGCCCCCGGCAGGGCCACGTTCCACAGGTCCACGGGCCGCTCCGCGACCGCCGCGAGCCCCGAGGCGAGCAGCGCCCCCGGTGTCTGCCCGGCCCGGCGTACGCCCTGGCCGGCCGCCGTGGAGTCACCGAGCATCCCCATCCGCAGGGGTGCGGTGTGCCCGAAGGCGAGTCCGTACCAGCCGTCCCCGCTGGGCGGCAGGGGCGCCACCCCGCCGCCCACCGACCGCTTCGCCAGCTGCACCTCCGCCAGCAGCACCCCGATGCCCGCCGCTCCGAGCAGGCCGATGCTCCCGCCGCCGTAGGCCGCGCCGGCGGCGATGCGCCGCGCCACTCTCGCCCTTGACACAGTCCGAGCCACCTCCTCCTCGCCGTACGCACGAGTACGTACCTCAGCTAACTGCCCCGTAGGGACTGTCGCCCAATCTCGCGCGCGTACGCATACGCTGGCCGGACCATCACGGAGACCCCGGAGACTACGGTGCAATTCCACGACTCGATGATCAGTCTGGTTGGCAATACCCCGCTGCTGAAGCTGAACAGCGTGACCGCAGGCATTCAGGCGACAGTCCTGGCCAAGGTCGAATACTTCAACCCCGGCGGTTCGGTGAAGGACCGGATCGCCCTGCGCATGATCGAGGCGGCTGAGCAGAGCGGTGAGCTCGAGCCCGGTGGCACGATCGTCGAACCGACGAGCGGCAACACCGGCGTCGGTCTCGCCATCGTGGCCCAGCAGAAGGGCTACAAGTGCGTTTTCGTGTGCCCTGACAAGGTCTCCACGGACAAGATCAATGTGCTGCGGGCGTACGGCGCCGAGGTCGTCGTCTGCCCGACGGCGGTCGACCCCGAGCACCCCGACTCGTACTACAACGTCTCCGACCGGCTGGTGCGTGAGACGCCGGGCGCCTGGAAGCCGGACCAGTACAGCAACCCGAACAACCCCCGCTCGCACTACGAGACGACCGGTCCCGAACTGTGGGATCAGACGGACGGGAAAATCACCCATTTCGTCGCGGGCGTCGGCACCGGCGGCACCATCACGGGCACCGGCCGCTATCTCAAGGAGGCCAGCGAGGGGCGCGTACGGATCGTGGGCGCCGACCCCGAGGGGTCCGTCTACTCCGGCGGTTCCGGGCGGCCCTACCTGGTCGAGGGCGTCGGTGAGGATTTCTGGCCGACCGCGTACGACCGTACGGTGACGGACGAGATCGTCGCCGTGTCCGACAAGGACTCCTTCCAGATGACCCGGCGCCTCGCCAAGGAGGAGGGCCTGCTCGTCGGCGGCTCCTGCGGCATGGCGGTCGTGGCCGCGCTGAAGGTCGCCGAGGGGCTCGGCCCGGACGATGTCGTGGTCGTCCTGCTGCCGGACAGCGGCCGTGGCTACCTCAGCAAGATCTTCAACGACGAGTGGATGAACGACTACGGCTTCCTCGACCACGGCGGCGACTCGGCGAGCGTCGGCGATGTCCTGCGGCACAAGGAGGGGCCCATCCCGACCCTCGTGCACATGCACCCGGAGGAGACGGTCGGCGAGGCCATCGAGGTCCTGCGGGAGTACGGCGTCTCGCAGATGCCGATCGTGAAGCCGGGCGCGGGACACCCGGACGTCATGGCCGCGGAGGTCATCGGCTCGGTCGTGGAGCGGGAGCTGCTGGACGCGCTCTTCACCCAGCGCGCCTCGCTCGGCGACCCGCTGGAGAAGCACATGTCCTCCCCGCTGCCGCAGGTCGGCTCGGGCGAACCGGTGGCCGATCTGATGGCGGCGCTGAGCGGTTCCAACGGCGCCGACGCGGCGATCGTGCTGGTGGAGGGCAAGCCGACAGGGGTCGTGAGCAGGCAGGATCTGCTGGCGTACCTCTCCAAGGACGCGAAGTAGCGTCCTCGGCAGCCACCGGAGACGCGGATTCGTGAAAGTGGTACGAGCGCGACACGTCCGCGCAGCACCCGCTTAACACGCGTACGGCACATTGGTGGTTGTCGGCGTCACGGACCTCCGGAGCGGCTCCCGGACCTCCATGGACGCCAGGACACGTAAGCCGGCCCTGACCCGGACCGTGTCCCTCGCGGGGACCGCCGTCGTCCCGCCCCCCGGTAACGGGGGTGCGGCGGTCCCCGCGACTACTCGTTTCAGCGCGACTACTCGTTCCGCGCGACCACCCGTTCCGCGCGACCATCCGTTCAGCGCGACCACCCGTTCGGTCAGTCCTCCCAGTCGGACGACTCGCGGTTCTTCCGTGACATCCAGGGCCAGCCGCGCGCGGCGTGCACCGTGTTGACGGCGACAATGCCCAGCCAGCAGACGAACAGGCCCTTGAAGCCTGTCTGGACCGCGGCGATGGCGGACAGCGGGATGGCGAGGATCAGCGAGATGACGCCGAACCCGAAGCGCTCGCCGAACCCCTCGGCGGGGCCCGGCGAGCGGCTGCCACGGGCGACGGAGATCTGCTGCTCGGCGAGCCGGCGCCGGACACGGCGGTCGATCGTGCCGTCCAGACGCTGTTCGACCTTCTCCAGGAAGGATTCGATGAGCGCGGACTCGTACTCCGCCCCCAGTTCGCTGCGGGCCTGAAGGGTGGCGTCGAGCTCCTTCTTGAGCTCAGGGTCACGGGCTTCCATGACCCATACGGTACGAAGCCGGGCCGGCCCGGGCATTGGGGCTAGCCCCCGTCTTCACCTGCGGTACGCCTCAGGGCGCCGGGGGGAGCCCGGGCCCCGAGGCACACCCGGCCCGCTACTTCTTCGTCAGGCCGTGGTCGGCGGCCCAGGCGTCCGCGACGTCCTCCGGGTCCTTCTTGTCCTTGTCGACCTGGCGGTTCAGCTCGGTCAGGTCCTCCGTCGTCAGCGCGTTGCCCAGCCGGGCCAGCGCCCTGCGCACGGTGGAGTCGGCCTTGCGGTCGGCTATCAGGGGGACGATGTGCTGGCCGGGGACGAGGTTCTTGGGGTCGGTGAGGACGACCCAGCCCTCGGCGGCGATGTCCGTGTCCGTGGTGAAGAGGTTGGCGACATCCACATCGCCCTTCTTCAGCGCGCCCTTCACCAGTGGCCCCGAGGAGTCCAGCGACTTGAACTCCTTGAACTCCACGCCGTACACGTCCTTGAGCCCGATGACGCCCACGACCCGCTTCTTCACCTCGGGCGCGGCGCCGATGACCAGCCTGCCGTTCTGCTTCGCCAGATCGGCGAGTGTCCTGAGGCCGTACTTCTCGGAGGTCTCACGGGTGACGGCGAACGCGTCGGAGTCCTCGGCCCTGCCGTACGGGAGGACCTGCAGGCCCGGGGGGAGCGCGACGGCGAGGGCGTTCTGCATCTCGCCCTCCTCGGTGGCGGTCGCCTTCGGGGAGAGGTAGTGGAGCAGTGCGCCCTGGTACTCGGGGAGCAGATCGATGTCGCCGCCCTTGAGCGCGGGGATGAGGATCTCGCGGGTGCCCAGGTTGGGGCGGACGGTCGTCTTCACGCCGACGGCTCCGAGCACGGCCGCGTAGAGGAAGCCGAGGATCTGGTTCTCGGTGAAGTTGGCGGTGCCGATGGTGATGCCGCCCGCGCTGGAGCCGCCTCCTCCACCGCCGCCGCCCTGGCTGTCGAGGGAGGTGATACCGCTGCTGCACGCGGCGAGTGCGGGTACGGAGGCCGCGGCGAACAGGCCGCCGAGCAGGGTCCTGCGGTTCATGCGTGAGTTCATCCGTGAGTTCTTGGCAGGGATCGTCTGAGGGGTCATCTGAGGCGTCATCGGAGTGTTCTCCTCGGGCGGTCGGGCGGTCAGGCGGTGCGGTGGCGGAAGAGGACGCGCTGGATCGCGGACAGCGCCAGATCGAGGACGACGGCGACGGCCGCGACCAGCACCGCCCCGCCCAGTACCTGGACGAGATCGCGCTGGGCCAGGCCGTCGAAGACGTACCGTCCGAGCCCGCCGAAGCTGACGTACGCGGCGATGGTCGCCGTCGCCACCACCTGGATCAGCGCGAGCCGCAGCCCGGTCATGATCAGCGGCAGCGCGAGCGGTATCTCGACCTGGAGCAGCACCTGACGGCCGCGCATGCCCTGGCCGCGCGCCGCGTCCTTCACCTCCGGGTCGACGGCGGTCATCCCGGCGTACGTATTGGTCACGATGGACGGGACGGCGAGGGCGACCAGCGCGACGTACACCGGCGTCATGGACAGCCCGCTCGCCAGGAAGACCAGCACGACGAGGCCGACGGTGGGCAGGGCCCGGCCGAACGAGGCGAGGTTGATGGCGAGGAACGCGCCCCGGCCGGTGTGCCCGATGAGCAGCCCGAGGGGCAGCGCGAGCACGGCGGCGATCAGGGTCGCGAGCAGTGAGTACTGGAGGTGCTCGGCGAGCCGGTGGCCGATGCCGTCCGGCCCCGTCCACTGCTCGCCGGACACCAGCCAGGAGCCGAGGTTCTTGAAGAGTTCGTACATGTCGAGTCAGGCCCTCCCACGCGGTGCCGGTTGCCGGCCGTGCTGCCTGGTCCAGGGGGTGAGGACGTACTGCACGGCCACCAGCAGCGCGTCCGCGACCAGCGCGAGCAGCAGGGTCAGCACGACGCCGGCCATCACCGGGGTGGGGAAGTTGCGCTGGAAGCCGTCGGTGAAGAGCTGGCCGAGGCCGCCGTCACCGATGTACGTGGCGACGCTGACGAGCGAGATCGACATGACGGTGGCGATCCGTACGCCCGCCATGATCACGGGCAGCGCGAGGGGCAGCTCGACGGTGAGGAGCGTGCGCAGCGGGCGCGTGCCCATGGCCACGGCCGCCTCACGGGCCCTGGCCGGCACGGAGTCGAGTCCTTCGACGGTGTTCCGCAGCAGGACGACGAGCGTGTAGATCGTCAGCCCGATGACGGTGGTGGTCCTGGTCAGCCCCGAGACGGGGAGCAGCAGGACGAAGACCGCGATGGACGGGATCGTGAACAGGACGTTGGAGAGCCCGAGGAGGAAGCCGCGCAGCGGGCGGACCCGGTGCGCGACGACGGCCAGCGGCAGGGAGATCAGCAGCCCGAGGAGCACGGCGGTCAGGGCGGCCTGGAGGTGGGAGAGGGTGAGGGTGGTGAGATCGCCCGCGTGGTCGGATATCCACGCCCACTCGATGGTCATACGGTCCCGCTCCCGGCCTTCGACAGACCCACGGCCGGCCGCGCGGCCTCGTGGTGGCGGCGGCCCGCGTGCTCGTGGATCGTCTCGCGTGAGGTGACGCCCGTCAGGACGCCGTCGGCGTCGACGCGGGCCACCAGACCCGTCGGGGAGGCGATCGACTCGTTCAGCGCCGCGAGCAGGGAGTCCGTGTCGCGCAAGGGGCGTACCGGCAGCAGCGGGGCGTCGCCCGACCGGCCGGCGCCGCTCGCGGAGTCGGGGTCGAGCCAGCCGAGGGGCTCATCCCGGGCCGATGTCACCAGATGCGGTCCTGTGCCCGTGCGGGGGACCGGCTCGTCAGCCCGTACGGTCGTGGCGCGCTGCTGCGGCACATCCGCGAGTGTCGTCAGCGAGAGCAGCTTCAGCTCGCGCTCCGCGCCGAGGAAGTCCGCGACGAAGTCGTCGGCCGGGCGGGCCAGCAGCTCGGCGGGCGCCGCGCACTGCACCAGATGGCCGCCCGTGCGGAAGACGGCGATCCGGTCGCCGAGCCGTACGGCCTCGTCGATGTCGTGGGTGACGAAGGCGATGGTCTTGTTCAACTCCTGCTGGAGCCGCAGCAGCTCGTCCTGGAGCTGGGTCCGCACGACCGGGTCGACCGCGCCGAACGGCTCGTCCATCAGCAGCACCGGCGGATCGGCGGCGAGCGCTCTGGCCACGCCGACGCGCTGCTGCTGCCCGCCGGACAGCTGGTGCGGGTAGCGCTTGCCCGACTCGGCCGTCAGCCCCACCGTCTCCAGCAGCTCCGCCGCTCGCGCGCGGGCCTTCCTGCGGCCCCAGCCCAGCAGCAGCGGAACGGTCGCGATGTTGTCGAGGACCGTGCGGTGCGGAAAGAGGCCGGACTGCTGGATCACGTAGCCGATGCCGCGCCGCAGCTGGGCCGCGTCCTGCTCCAGCACGTTCTTGCCGCCCAGCCGGATGGTGCCCGAGGTCGGCTCGACCATCCGGTTGATCATGCGGAGGGTGGTGGTCTTACCGCATCCGGACGACCCGACCAGGACGGTGATACCGCCCTCCGGCATCTCCAGGGTGAGGTCGTGAACCGCCGTGGTGCCGTTGGGGAAGCGTTTGTTCACCGCGTCAAATTTGATCATCAGTCGTCCCTTGCCCGGCTTGCATATAGTCATGCAGAGTTCTTGGTGGCTGAATAGATTGTCAATGCCCCGAGGTAAATCGCTGGTTACGGATGGCCGCAGGGCAAGACGGAGCGTCCGATAAGGAGGCGTTTACGCATGATGTCGTCCCACATGGTGGACTCGCCGTATGCGAGCCCGGCCATCGTCGTTCTGGACGGACAGAGCCTCCCGGTCGCCGATGTCGTACGGCTGGCCGACGGCGCCGCACGTCCCGTACCCGGGACCGAGGCGATGAAGCGCGTCGAGCGGACCTGGCACGTCGCGCGCGAGCTGGCCGCCTCGGGCCGGGTCTACGGGCGCTCCACCGGCGTCGGCGCCAACCGCACCGAGGCCGTGCCCACCGAGGCCGCCGCCGACCACGGCCTGCGTCTGCTGCGCAGCCACGCCGGGGCCATCGGCGAACCCCTGCCGGCCCGCGAGGTCCGCGCCATGCTCGCCGTCCGCGCCAACCAGCTGCTCGCCGGCGGCGCGGGACTGCGGCCGACCGTCGTCACCGCCCTCTGCGAGGCGCTGGAGTCCGGCGCGTACCCCGTCGTCAACGAATTCGGCTCGGTCGGTACGGGCGACATCGCGGCCCTCGCGCAGATGGGCCTCGCCCTCGCCGGCGAACACCCCTGGCAGGGCGGCGGGGCTCCCGCGCCGCAGCTGCTCGACAACAACGACGCGCTCGCCCTGATCAGCAGCAACGCCCTGACCCTGGGACAGTCCGCGCTCGCCCTGTACGAGCTGCGCGGGCTCGTCGCCGCCACCGAACTGGTCGCCGCGCTCTCCCTGCTGGCCGTCGACGGCTCGTACGAGGCGTACGCGGAGCCCGTCCACGCCGCCCGCCCGCACCCCGGCTCGTACGCCGTCGCCGCCCGCATGCGGCGGATCCTCGGCGCCCCCGAACGGCCGGGACCACCGCTCGGCCGCATCCAGGACCCGTACGGCTTCCGCTGCGTCCCGCAGATCCACGGCCCGGCGCGCGACGCCGCCGACGCGCTGGAGAACGCCCTCGCCGTCGAGATCAACGCCGCCGCCGAGAACCCGCTGATCTGCCCGGGTACGGAGGCGGAACCGATCCCCGCCGCCTACCACCACGGCGGCTTCTACCTGGCCCAGATCGCGCTGGCGCTCGACCACTTCAGGCTCTCCCTCGTGCAGACCGCGCGGCTGTCCAGCTCCCGGCTCTCCGCCCTGAACGAGCCCGCCTTCACCCGGCTGCGGCCCTTCCTCGCCGACGCCGAGGCCGCGAGCTCCGGCGTGATGATCCTGGAGTACGCGGCCGGGGCCGCCCTCGGCGATCTGCGGGCCTTCTCCGCGCCCGCCTCGCTGGGCCACGCGGTACTGTCCCGTGGCGTGGAGGAGCAGGCCAGCTTCGCCTCGCTGGCCGCACGCCAGACGCTGCGCGCGGGGAGCGCGTACCGCCTGGTCGTGGGCTGTGAACTGGTCGCCGCCGTACGGGCCCTTCGCCAGCGCGGACTGCGGCCCGAGCCCGGTCTCCCGGTCGGCCGCGCCTTCGAACTGGCCGAGACCGTACTCGACGAGGCGGTCACCGACCGGCCATTGACCGATGATGTGACGGCGGCCGCCGCGCTGCTCGACCGGTTCACCGACCTGACGAGCGAGCTGACGGCCGGTCAGACCATCGGCCCGACGAACGACTTGACGAGGGGGATCGCATGAGCGACAGCCCTGCCGCCCGACTGCAACAGCTCTTCGAGGGCCACCGGCTGACCCCCACCCAGCGGCGCATCGCGCACAGCATGGTGCGCAGGCCGGCGGACGCGCCGTTCCTGTCGAGCGTCGAGCTGGCGGAGCTGGCCGGGGTCAGCCAGCCGTCCGTGACCCGCTTCGCGGTCGCGCTCGGCTTCGACGGCTATCCGGCGCTGCGCAGGCATCTGCGGGAGGTCGCGCCGGCCGAGCCCGACGAGGGCGCGTCCGCGTACAACGAGTACCAGCAGGCCGTCCAGGGCGAGATCGAGAACCTGCGGCATCTGGCCGAGCTGCTCGCCGACCCCGGACCGGTCGAGCGGGCGGGACGGCTGCTCGCCGCGTCCCGTCCGCTGCCGGTGCTCGGCCTGCGCGCCGCCTCCTCGCAGGCGCGCGGCTTCGCCTACTTCGCGGCCAAGGTCCATCCGGACGTACGGCTGCTGGACGAGGGCGGCACGATGCTCCCCGACCGGATCGACGCGGCGCGCACCGCGGGCGCGAGCGCGCTGCTCTGCTTCGCGCTGCCGCGCCATCCGAAGGAGGTCGTGGACAACCTCGCGTACGCGCGCGCGGCCGGGCTGACGGTGGTGACGGTCGCCGACTCCGCCTTCGCGCCGGTCGCCAAACACAGCGACCTGCTGATCCCGGCGGCCGTCGGCACCGGCCTCGCCTTCGACACGGCCTGCGCGCCGATGCTGCTGGGCCGGGTGCTGCTGGAGGCGATGTGCGACGACCTTCCGGACGCCCAGGCGAGGCTGGAGGAGTTCGACGCGCGGGCCGCGGCGCGCGGGCTTTTTGTCGAGTAGCCGCCGGGTTCCGCCGTTCTCAGGAAATGCTCAGAGAACGTCATTAATCTGCCCGCCACACAGGTGGAATGCCGCACACAGGCATGAGGAGGCAGATCGTGGGGCGTGGTGGGCAGTCTCTGGCGCGGGTGGCCGTGATCGTGCGGGCCGGCGCGGTTCCGCTGTGGTGGCTCGGGGTGCTAGCCGCCGGTATCGGGGTCGTCCTCCCCGGCCTGACCGGGCGCAGGATCGGTGTCTACGTAGGCGCGGCGCTCTTCGTCGGGTGCGCCGCGGCCGTCGCGCTCGTACGCCGGCGTGGATATACGGAGTGGGCGGAACGCGCCTCACGAGCCGGGAAGTTCGACTACCTCCAGGACCGCGCCGTGACGCTGCGGAACTGGCGGCGGGCGCACCGCTGGTGGCTGCTGCTCGCCTTCCTCGTCGCCGTGGGAAGTTCCCTCGCGCTGCCTGCCGCCGGTGGCCTCGCCCTGGCGGGCGCGGGCGCCGGGCTGTGGCTCAAGGCGGCCTGGCTGGGGCGGCGTGAGCGCCGGGACGAGGCGCTGCTGTGGGTACGTACGGACTGGGCCGGGTCCGGGCAGCCCGTCGGCAAGAAGGTGAAGGGCTACCGGACCACGGGCACCGGGGCCGGTGACGCCGTGCCCGGCGGGGCACGGCGCCGCTGAGGCGATCCTGCCTGGGGCCTGTCCGCCGGACAGGGCCCAAGGGGGCGCTCAGACCTCCAGTTCGGCTTCTATCTTCCCGAGCTGATGGCGGGCCATCGCCAGATTGGCGCGGGACTTGTCCAGCGCCAGGTAGAGGAACAGGCCGTTGTTGCCCCGCCCCTTGAGCAGCCGGATCAGGTGGTACTGGCTGCCCAGCGTGATCAGGATGTCCTCGATCTCGTCCTGGAGACCGAGCAGCTCCATGGCGCGGACCTTGGCCCGGACCACATCGGTGTTGCCGGCCGCCGCGACCGTCAGATCGAGATCCTTGCCGCCGCCGACGGTGCCGAGGGCCATGCCGCTGGAGTAGTCCACGAGGGCGGCCCCCAGGGCGCCTTCGATGACGGTCGTGGCTTCCTTGAGGGCGGCTTCGGTCTTGGCCATGGATGTCGCACTTCCTTTCCGTCTGACGGGGTCCGGGGAGTTCCGGACGCCCGGGTCGTTCGGGGTGTCATGGGTGTTCGCGGGTGTTCGCGGGTGTCGGGGGAGCCGGGGATCAGGTGTTCTCCAGCCGGTCGAGGGCGCCGTCGACCAGCTCGCCGATACGGGCGCTGGACCGGCGGGCCTCCAGGTGGAGCCGGCCCACATTGATCCGGGGCTCCGCCAGGAGGGTCAGAACGGCCGAGGAGCCCGCGGCGTACGTCGCGACATAGCCCAGCTCGCCCCGGATCAGCAGCTCCTTGAAACCGCCCTGGCCGGTGGTGTCCGTCAGCCGCAGCGCGACGCCCAGCGCGGCGGCGGTCAGCGCGGCCACCCCCTCCGCCTCCACGCCGGCCGTGTCCTGCGCCAGCACCAGACCGTCGGTGCTGGCCGCCAGCGCCCCGGTGAGCTGGGGGAGCCGGGCCCGCAGGCGTCTGAGTTCGCCGAGCACATCGGCTTCCGCCGTCATCAGCTGTCTCCTCTCGGCGCGCTGCCGCAGAGCGCGCCTCATGACGGCGCGGCGAGGGCCCGGTGGACGGAGCGAGAAGTCACAGACTTGCCTCCAGAGCGTCGCGGAGCCGGCGTAACAGGGCGATGTCCGGGTCGGCCGAGACGGTCGCGACCCAGGAGGGAACCGCGGCGGGGGTGACCGCCGCCGGTTCGTCGGGTGTCTCGACCAGTCCGGCCGCGGCCAGCCGCCGGATGTCGAGCAGCGTGTGGAACGCGGGCCGCCCGAGTGTCCAGGCGATGGCCACCGGGGTCCGCACGCCGTCGGCCAGCGCCAGCAGGGCGCGCTGGCGGCGGGTCACCGCCTGTCCCGGCGCGGGCCTGCGGGCCACCACGGGCGCGGTGTCGACGGCCGCGTACGGCCAGACCTGGTCGAGGAGTTCGCGTCGGCGCGCGGTCTCGCGCTCGACGGCGGCCGCGGCGACGGGCCGTACGGGGCCGATCCAGTGCGCGACTCCGGAGCGGAAGCGGGTGGGTCCGCTGCCCGGGGCGAGAGCGAAGAAGGCGGCGTCGAACAGCGCGCCCAGATGGCAGATCTCCAGCTCGCCGTCGCCGAGCCGGCCGCTGTCGACCAGGAACCGGCCGACCTCGCGGCGGGTGCCCGCCCGGTCGACCGCCTCCTCCCAGCCCGCGCGCGGCAGCCGGCCGCTCGCCGTCAGCAGGACGTCGATTCCGGGGGCGGCGGGGCTCTCCGCGTGCACGACGCGGCCGTCGGCGAGATAGAGCGTGCCGTGGTCGCGCAGCAGGGCGCCGGTGGCGCGTTCGCCGGCCAGCCGGACGAGCATCGGGGAGACGGCGGACGGCAGGGGGGTCTTCGTGGTGGCCCTGGTCGTCATGCCAGCACCAGCCGTTCGGCGAGCTGCCGCAGCCGCAGCCGGGCCAGGGCGAGATTGCCGGTGTCGCGGTCGAGCCACAGATGGAGGAAGACGCTGCTGTCGAACGTCGTCTCGACGAAGCAGAGGACGTGATAGCCGACGCGGGTGGTGACGATGAGGTCCTCGACGGGCGGTCTCTTGTCGGCCGCATCCCGGCCGGGCGCTCCATGGCCGGGAGCTGCGTGATCCGGCGCTGCGTGGCCGGGCGCTGCGTGATCCGGCGGGCCCTGGCCGGCGGCTTCCTCGCCGGGCGCGTCCGGGGCGGGTGTGTCCGGGGCGAACGCCGTGTACTCCGCCGCGGCCCTGGCCAGTTCGGCCGTCTCGGCCGCGGTGGCCTCATGGTCACCGTTGGGCGACTCGCCCGCCGTGCCGAGCGCGAGCCCGCTCGTCCAGTCGACTATGGCCGCTCCGCGCGCTCCTGGCAGGCTCATGGCCTCCTGTAAGCATGCGTCGATTCCGGGCACGCGGACTCCCCTCACAGCCGGGCGTGCGGACGCACTGTCGTGCGGCAGTGACCGTGAGATTACGCAACGTTCGTTCGATGGGGAGGAGTTCTGGCATTTTCCATCGGAACATGCCGGGCGCCGACAGGGCCGCTACTCCTCGCCGCGCACCTTGAGCACCGCCTTGTTGACCGCCCACAGCCCGATGCCGATCGCCACCAGCACCCCGGCCCGGACATAGACCTCGGCGGCGCGGTCCGCGAACGGGCTGGCCAGGACCAGTGCCGTGATCGCACCGAGTACCGGCAGGACCGTCGGCGCCCGGAAGTGGTCATGGCCGACCGGGTCGCGGCGCAGTACGAGCACGGCGATATTGACCACCGCGAACACACAGAGCAGCAGGAACGAGGTCGTGTCCCCGAGCCCTTCGATCTCGCCGGTCGACACCAGCCCGACGGCGAGCAGCGAGACGAAGACGATGCCGACGACCGGCGTACGGCGCTTGGGCAGCACCCGGCCCATGGCCCGGGGCAGGATGCGTTCGTTGGCCATGCCGTAACAGAGCCGCGAGGCCATCATGATGTTGATCAGCGCGGAGTTGGTGACCGCGAACAGCGCGATCAGAGCGAAGAGCTTCGGCGGGAAGTCGAGTCCGCCGGCCTTCACGACCTCCAGCAGCGGCCCGCTGGACCCCTCCAGGGTGCGGTAGTCCACGAGCAGCGACGACACCAGCGCGACCAGTACGTAGATCGTGCCGGTGACCGCCACCCCGATGAAGATCGCGCGCGGGAAGGTCCTGCCCGGATCCTGGGTCTCCTCGGCCATATTGACCGAGTCCTCGAAGCCGACGAACGCGAAGAAGCTGAGCGCCGTGGCCCCCAGCACACCGGTGATCAGGGCGAATCCGGTACCGCTCGCCTCGAACTCGGTGAGCCGGGAGGCATCTCCGTCGCCCGAGAGCACGGCGTACCCGCCGATCGCGAGGATGATCGCCAGCCCGGTCAGCTCCACGATGGTCAGGACGACATTGGTCTTCACGGACTCCGAGACGCCCCGCAGATTGAGTGCGGCGAGCGCGAGGACGAAGAGGATCGCGACCAGGGTGGGCGGTACGGCGTGGGTGAACTCGGCCAGATAGTCACCGCTGAACGCGCGGGCGGCGGCGCTCGCGGACGACAGGCCCGAGCACATCACCATGAAGGCGATGATGAAGGTGAGGAAGGGGACCTTGAAGGCCTTCTGGGTGTAGAGCGCGGCTCCGGCGGCCTTGGGGTACTTGCCGACGAGCTCGACGTACGAGGCCGCCGTCAGGATCGCGACGACGAAACCGATCACGAACGGCAGCCAGAGCGCGCCGCCCACCTTGCCCGCGACCTTGCCGGTGGTGGCGTAGATGCCGGTGCCCAGGATGTCGCCGATGACGAAGAGGATCAGCAGCTTGGGCCCGATGGCCCGTTTGAGCCCCGGTTCTTCGGCGTTCTTTCCTGCGCTGCCCTTGCCGTGGGCGCTGCCGGTACTGGCAGCGCCCACGGCGCCGGACGGATCGGATACGGCCATGGGAAACCTCCCCCGGATCAGGTGGGGAGGCTTCTGCCCGGTGCGGGGCGACTGATGCCTGCGGGAAAGGAGTGGGCGTCCGCCGTGGCCGCGCACAGGGCCTCGGCCGTCCCGCCTCAGTCGTCCAGCAGCGCGTCCACGTACGCCCCGCCCGACTCCGTGACGATCTCCTCGACCGTCTGCGGTGCCCGTAGCAGCGCGAAACGCACCCCGTCGGGCGCCGCAGTGAAGCCGTGGACGCCGGGCCTGACCAGGCTGTTGTAGGCGTAGTGGTTGGTGAAGTAGTACGCGCCGGTGTCGAGGGCGGCGACGAGATCGTCCTGCTTCAGCAGCGGCAGCGACCGGTTCTCGGCGAGCAGGTCGCCCGCGAAGCAGGCCGGCCCCGCGACGTCCTGGGCGACGGCGGGGCCGGTCTTGGGATGCCCCTCGGGGTCGTACGCGGCGACGCGCAGCGGCCAGGAGACCGGGTCGTAGACGGTACGGGTGGCGATCTGCGCGCCCGCGTGGGTCACCGCGATGGGGCGGCCGCCCGAGGTTTTGGCGTACTCGACGCGGGCGAGGACCGTGCCGTGCTTGGCGACCAGCGAACGGCCGAACTCGGTCACCAGTCCGTAGCGGCCGTCCAGCAGGCCGGGGACGGTGTCCTTCAGCAGCCGGGCGTACGTGGCGTAGGTCGGGGTCTCCTCGTCGGAGGCGAAGTTGACCGGGAGGCCGCCGCCGATGTCGAGGGTGTCGATCTGCGCCCGCCCGGCCGCCGCGTTGATCTCCTCGGCCAGCTCGTACACCGTTCGTACGCCTTGGGCCATGAGCTCCAGCGGGACGCCCTGCGAGCCGGAGTGGGTGTGCAGCCGGGTCAGCCAGGGGCGGTCCAGGTACGCCTGGACGACCCAGGCGCGGGCGCCTTCGTCGCGCAGCGCGACGCCGAACTTGGAGGTGGCGGTCGCGGTGGACAGGGCGCCGATCGAGCCGGCGCCGATCTGCGGATTGACCCGCAGCCCGAACGGGGAGGAGGCCGGCCCCGAGCGGACCAGGGCATCGATGCGCTCCAGCTCCTGCGGGTTGTCGGCGTTGACGGCGATGCCGAGGGCGACGGCCTCGCGCAGCTCGGCGGGGGTCTTGGCGGGGGAGTCGAGGACGGTGCGGCCGGCCCCGATGCCCGCGGCGCGGGCGAGGGCCAGCTCGCCCGGGCTCGCGACCTCGGCGCCTATGCCGTGCTCGGAGAGCAGCCGCAGGAGGGGCACGAGGGGCGCGGCCTTCACGGCGAAGGCGTGCAGGACGGGGGTGCCGGGCGCGGTGACCTCTTCGAAGGCGCTGTGGAGCGCGGCGGCCGAGGACCGGATTCCGGCCACGTCGAACAGGGCGACGACCGGCTCCGTAGCGGTGATCAATCCCTGCTCCACGGCGGCCCTGACGGCCCGGTCGCGGCGGGCCGCCGCGCCGGTGTCCGCGGCTGTGTGCCCGTCGGCGCCGTGTCGCGTGCCGTGATCCGGGCTCTGACTGTTGTGCTGAACCGAAGCCATGGGCGTCAGCCAATCATCCGCAGGTCGGGCACGCAGCTGTTGACTACAAGTATTCATCCAGTCAGGATGTGAATAGATAGGCCAACAGATCCACCGTGACAGATCCACCTTGGAGGAGGCATCGCCATGTCAGGACCCCGCCCCGTACGGGCACCGCGCGGTACGGAACTGAGCGCCCTGGGATGGCAGCAGGAAGCCGCCCTCCGCATGCTGCAGAACAACCTGGACCCCGAGGTCGCCGAGCACCCCGACAAGCTCGTCGTCTACGGCGGCACCGGCAAGGCCGCCCGCGACTGGCGTTCCTTCGACGCCATGGTGCGCACGCTGCGGACGCTCAAGCAGGACGAGACGATGCTCGTCCAGTCCGGCCGCCCGGTGGGCGTGATGCAGACCCACGAGTGGGCGCCGCGCGTGCTGCTCGCCAACTCCAACCTGGTCGGCGACTGGGCGAACTGGGAGGAGTTCCGGCGGCTCGAGTCCCTCGGGCTCACCATGTACGGGCAGATGACGGCCGGTTCGTGGATCTACATCGGCACGCAGGGCATCCTCCAGGGGACCTACGAGACGTTCGCCGCCGTCGCCGAGAAGAAGTTCAACGGAACGCTCGCCGGGACGATCACCCTCACCGCGGGTCTGGGCGGCATGGGCGGCGCCCAGCCGCTGGCCGTGACCATGAACGACGGCGTCGCGATCTGTATCGACTGCGACCCGCGCGCCATCGAGCGCCGGATCGAGCACCGCTACCTCGATGTGCGGGCCGACAGCCTGGAGCACGCGCTCCAGCTGGCGACCGAGGCCAGGGACGCCCGCCGTCCGCTCTCCATCGGCCTCCTCGGCAACGCGGCGGAGCTGCTGCCGCGCATGCTCGCCGAGGGCGCCCCCATCGACATCGTCACGGACCAGACCTCCGCGCACGACCCGCTGGCGTATCTGCCGCTCGGCGTCGACTTCGACGACATGGCCGCGTATGCCGCCGAGAAGCCCGCCGACTTCACCCTGCGCGCCCGTGAGTCGATGGCCACGCACGTCGAGGCGATGGTCGGCTTCATGGACGCGGGCGCCGAGGTCTTCGACTACGGCAACTCCATCCGCGGCGAAGCCCAGCTGGCCGGCTACGAGCGCGCCTTCGCCTTCCCCGGCTTCGTGCCCGCCTACATCAGGCCGCTCTTCTGCGAGGGCAAGGGACCGTTCCGCTGGGCGGCGCTGTCCGGTGAGGCCTCGGACATCCACAAGACCGACAAGGCGATCCTCGACCTCTTCCCGGAGAACGAGTCCCTGCACCGCTGGATCAAGATGGCGGGCGAGCGCGTCCACTTCCAGGGCCTGCCGGCCCGGATCTGCTGGCTCGGCTACGGCGAGCGTGACAAGGCGGGCGAGCGCTTCAACGACATGGTCGCCTCCGGTGAGCTGGCCGCCCCGCTGGTCATCGGCCGCGACCACCTGGACTGCGGCTCGGTCGCCTCCCCGTACCGCGAGACCGAGGCCATGCTCGACGGCTCCGACGCCATCGCCGACTGGCCCCTCCTCAACGCCATGGTCAATGTCGCCTCGGGCGCCTCCTGGGTCTCTATCCACCACGGCGGCGGCGTCGGCATGGGCCGCTCCATCCACGCCGGGCAGGTCTCGGTCGCCGACGGCACGAAGCTCGCCGGCGAGAAGATCCGCCGCGTGCTCACGAACGACCCGGGCATGGGTGTCATCCGCCATGTCGACGCGGGCTACGACCTCGCGGAAACGGTCGCCGACGAGCGCGCCGTCCGCGTCCCCATGCGGGAGGACGCGTGACGCACGACGACGGGTCCGCGGGCGGTCCTTCCGCCAGGACCGCCTCCTTCCAGGAGATGTGGCGCGATCTCGCCCCCCTCGGGCGTGACTCCGGCAGCGGCGGCTACCGCCGGTACGCCTGGACCGCCGCGGACGCCGACTGCCGGGCCTGGTTCCGGGCGCAGGCCGAGAGCCGCGGGCTGGCCTACGAACTCGACCGCAACGGCAACCAGTGGGCCTGGCTCGGCGACCCGCTCGCCGGGGACGCCGTCGTCACCGGGTCACATCTGGACTCCGTGCCCGACGGCGGCGCCTTCGACGGGCCGCTCGGTGTCGTGTCCTCCTTCGCCGCTCTCGATGAACTCCGCCGCAGGGGAGCGCGGTTCAGCAGGCCCCTGGCCGTCACCAACTTCGGCGACGAGGAAGGCGCCCGCTTCGGGCTCGCCTGCGTCGGCTCCCGGCTCACCGCAGGACAGCTCACCGTCGAGAAGGCCCACGAGCTGCGCGACGGGGACGGCGTCCCGCTGCCCCGGGCGATGGAGGCCGCGGGATACGACCCGTCCACCATTGGGCCCGACCCCGAACGGCTCGCGCGGATCGGCGCGTTCATCGAACTGCACGTCGAGCAGGGCCGCGCCCTCGACCTGTCCGGCGACCCCGTCGGCATCGCGTCCGCGATCTGGCCGCACGGCCGCTGGCGGTTCGACTTCCGGGGCGAGGCCAACCACGCGGGCACCACGCGCCTCGCCGACCGCCGCGACCCGATGCTGACCTACGCCGAGACCGTCCTCGCCGCCCGCCGCGAGGCGGAACTCGCCGGCGCCCTCGCCACCTTCGGCAAGATCTCCGTCGAGCCCAACGGCGTCAACGCCATCCCCTCCCTCGTCCGTGGCTGGCTGGACTCCCGCGCCGCCGACCAGAGCGCCCTGGACACCGTCGTCGCCGGGATCGAGGCCGCCGCCCGCGAGAGCGCCGACCGCGCCGGTATCGAGCTGCGGGTCGTACGGGAATCCCTCACCCCCGTCGTCGAGTTCGAGCACGCCCTGCGGGACCAGCTCGGCAAGATCCTCGGCGACCGGCCCCCCGTCCTCGGCACCGGCGCGGGACACGACGCGGGGATCCTCTCCGGCTCCATCCCCACCGCCATGCTGTTCGTACGGAACCCGACCGGGGTCTCGCACTCCCCGGCCGAGGCGGCGGCCGAGGACGACTGCGTGGCCGGGATCCTGGCCCTCGCCGACGTACTGGAAGGACTCGCGTGCGCATGACGCGGCCGACAGCGGCCCCGCAGGGGGCCCCGGCGACCCAGGAGCCACAGCGGCACCCGGACGCCACGTACTGGCTGGAACACGCCTGGCTCGGCACGCACGTCGAGCCGGGTGTGGTCATCGAGACCGCGGACGGCCGGATCAGCGAGGTCAGGACCAGGACCGAGACCCCGCCGCCCGGCGCCACCGTGCTGCGCGGGCTGACCCTCCCCGGCCTGGCCAACGCCCACTCCCACGCCTTCCACCGCGCCCTGCGCTCCACCGTCCAGGTCGGCTCCGGCACCTTCTGGACCTGGCGCGAGGTCATGTACGGGGTCGCCGCCCGGCTCACCCCGGACTCGTACCACGCGCTCGCCCGCGCCGTGTACGCCGAGATGGCGCTGGCCGGCATCACCTCCGTCGGTGAGTTCCACTACCTCCATCACGCGCCGGGCGGCACGCCCTACGACGATCCCAACGCGATGGGCGAGGCCCTGATCGGGGCGGCCGGCGAGGCCGGGATCCGGATCACCCTCCTCGACACCGCCTATCTCTCCTCCGGCCTCACGAAGCGGCGCGGCGGGGCGCCGCCCGACCGCCACCAGCTCCGCTTCTCCGACGGCACCGCCGACGCCTGGGCCGAGCGCGTCTCGGCCCTCAAGGACAGCGGCCATGCCCGGATCGGCGCGGCGATCCATTCCGTACGCGCCGTACCCGCGGAACAGCTCGCCACGGTCGCCGAATGGGCCGCGGCCCGCAACGCCCCGCTCCATGTCCATCTCTCCGAACAGACCGCGGAGAACGACGCCTGCCTCGCTGTCCACGGCCGCACCCCCACCCGGCTCCTCGCCGACCACGGTGTCCTGGGCGCCCGCACCACCGGCGTCCACAACACCCACCTCACCGACGAGGACATCGCCCTGCTGGGCTCCTCCCGCACCGGCACCTGTATGTGCCCCACCACGGAACGCGATCTGGCCGACGGCATCGGCCCCGCGGCCCGGCTGCAGCGCGCGGGCTCGCCGCTGTCGCTCGGCAGCGACAGCCACGCCGTGATCGACCTCCTCGAAGAGGCCCGCGCCATGGAACTCGACGAACGGCTGCGCTCCCGCAGCCGCGGCCACTGGACGGCGGCCGCCCTGCTCCACGCCGCCTCCGCCGACGGCCACGCGGCGATCGGATGGCCCGAGGCCGGCCGGATCGAGCGCGGCGCGCTCGCCGACCTCATGACGATCGCGCTCGACTCGGTCAGAACAGCGGGCCCGCCGCCACGGCTCGGCGCGGAGACCGCCGTATTCGCCGCCTCAGCGGCAGATGTACGCCACACGGTCGTGGGCGGCCGCCATATCGTGCGGGACGGGGTCCACGCCCTGGTCCCCGACGTCCCCGCGGCCCTGGCCGAGTCCATCGCAGCCCTGCGCGGCTGACCCCGCCGACGCGGCCGGAGCCGCCGAAGGAGAACACCCCCGCGATGACGACCAGCAGCACGACCACGAACACCGCCACCACCACGGCCATCACCCACATCGCCAGTCTGGTCACCAACGACCCCTCCCTCGGTGACGGAACCCCCATCGGTCTGATCCAGGACGCGGCCGTCGTCATCGACGGCGACCGCGTCGTCTGGGTCGGTGAATCAAGCAAAGCACCCGCCACTGACAACGCGGTCGACGCCGGCGGCCGGGCCGCGATCCCCGGGTTCGTGGACTCCCACTCGCACCTCGTCTTCGCGGGCGACCGCACCCGGGAGTTCAACGCCCGGATGTCCGGCCGCGCCTACTCCGCCGGCGGGATCCGCACCACCGTCGCCGCGACCCGCGCCGCGACCGACGCCCAGCTGAGCGCCAATGTCGCGCGCTATCTGGCCGAGGCGCTCCGCCAGGGCACGACCACCCTGGAGACCAAGTCCGGCTACGGCCTGACCGTCGAGGACGAGGCCCGCGCCCTGCGCATCGCACGGGAACACACCGACGAAGTCACCTACCTCGGCGCCCACATCGTCCCGCCCGACTACGCCGACGACCCCGCCGCCTATGTCGCCCTCGTCACCGGCGACATGCTCGACGCCTGTGCCCCGTACGCCCGTTGGATCGACGTCTTCTGCGAGAAGGGCGCCTTCGACGGCGACCAGGCCCGCGCGATCCTCACCGCCGGCCGGGCGAAGGGCCTGCATCCGCGCGTGCACGCCAACCAGCTGTCGTACGGCCCCGGCGTCCAGCTCGCCGTCGAACTCGACGCCGCCTCCGCCGACCACTGCACCCATCTGACCGACGCGGACGTCGACGCCCTCGCCCACAGCGGCACGGTGGCCACGCTGCTGCCCGGCGCGGAGTTCTCCACCCGCGCCGAGTGGCCGGACGCCCGCCGTCTGCTCGACGCGGGCGCCACGGTCGCGCTCTCGACGGACTGCAACCCCGGCTCGTCCTTCACCTCGTCGATGCCGTTCTGTATCGCCCTCGCCGTACGGGACATGGGCATGACCCCGGACGAGGCGATCTGGTCGGCGACGGCCGGTGGCGCGGCGGCCCTGCGCCGCACGGACATCGGCCGCCTCACCCCCGGCGCCCGCGCCGACCTCACCCTCCTCGACGCCCCGAGCCATGTCCATCTGGCCTACCGCCCGGGAGTTCCCCTCGTCTCCTCGGTCTGGCAACGCGGCAAGCGCGTCCACTGAGAGGCTTCCGCGCGTCCACTGAAAAACTTCCCCACCCGGGCCCCGGCGCCCAGCCCCTCAGCCCGCGGCTCTCAGCCCTTCAGCGCGGCGACCTCGTCGATCCTCGGCCCCAGCCGCCGTACCGCCAGGCTCTTCAGATACGGCTTCAGCCGGCGCCGCATCGTCTCGAAGTGCTCGTCACCACGCGCCGACGAGACATGCTCGTAGACATCGAGGAACTGCCACCAGCTCCCGCAGGCGGCTTCCAGATGGCCGATTTCCAGCTGTCTCTGGGCCAGTACGCCCAGGAAGTGGACCCGGCCCTGGCGTTCGTTCTTCTGCTGCGCCCTCAGGGACTGCTGGAGCGCGGCGATCGACCCCGGCAGGTCCTTGAACTCGTACAGCACATGCGACACATGGAAGAGATACGCGGTCTGGTCGTAGCCGCCGATGGAGTCCCGCCGGTTGTCCGCCTTCGTCAGCGCGGCCTCGGTCTCCCGCAGCCGGGTGAACGCCTGGCGCTTGTCCCCGACCATCGCGGCGGCATGGGCCTGCTGCCCCGACAGGAAGGCTTGAAGGCGCGGCTCCGCCTTCGGAGACGCCTCGGCGGCCGAGTCGGCGAGCTCCAGCGCCCGCTTGCCGTAGCCGAGATTCGACGCCTGGAGGGACATGCCACGCAGCGTGCGGCAGTACGTGACGTGGTCCTCGGCGGCGCCGGCCAGCTCCAGGGCCCTGAGGTAGTAGCGCTGGCCGAGCCCGTGGGCGCGCTCGTACATCGCCATCCACCCGGTCAGATAGACCAGATCGGACGCGGCGGCCAGCATGTCGTTCCGTATGCCCTCGGCAGCCTCCGCTTTCAGCCAGGGCATGACCGTGTTCACCAGGAACGCGGCGGCCATCGGACGCGCGTGACCGCCGCCGAGTTCGTCCAGGATGTTCGCGATACGGTCCGTCATCGTGCGCACCGCCTGGACCTGCGCGGCTCCGATCCTGACCGTCCTCTTCCCCGGGGGGACGGCCGGCGCGGTGGCGGCCTGCGCCAGATCGGGGAACAGCGGCACCACCACGGCGGCCGAGAACAGACCCGCCGCGATCAGGCCACGCCGTGACGGGTCCATGTCGGCCCGCCCCATCTCGACCAGCTCTTCGAACGTGTCGCCCCCCGAAGAGGTGGCGGACGCGGCAGCGCCACGGACGGAGGACGCGACCGGGAGGCCGGCTTCCGCATGGGTCACCGGGCGCTTGAGCTTGCGTGCGAACGCCTCCAGGATCAGCGCTCTGACCTGCTCCTTCGGTGTAGTGCCCGCGACCCAGTGGGACACCGCGGACTGGTCGTAACGAAGCTCGAGACCGGCCTCGGCACCCATGCGATTGATGATCTGGGCGAACTGCGAACGGGACCACTTCGCCTGTTCGAGCAGGCCGGCCAGTCCGGAATTGGGTATGCGTGAGTTACTCGCCATGTCTTCAACTCCCCCATGCGTTCATGGCTTTCATCATCAGACCTGCTCCCCACGGTACTCGGGGAGAGCTATTACGCGGTTATCTCTTCGAGGATGCTGAATCGCACGAAGACGGGGGCCAGGGTGAACACAGTGACAGACCACAGAGCCGGTGGCACAGGCGAAAACGCGCACACCAAAGCCCTCGACCATGATGCCGTCGCTTTCGACGCCGACCGCGCACTGGCGCCGCACCGCATGATGCCGCCCCCGGAGGAGATCGCCGATCTCACCGCCCGGCTCGTCGCGCACGGCGCGCGCCTGGTCGCGAGCGTCGAACGGGTTCCCGAGGCCGAGCACACCGTACGGGCCA
This sequence comes from Streptomyces sp. NPDC058198, assembly GCF_042882605.1. NCBI lineage: Bacteria > Bacillati > Actinomycetota > Actinomycetes > Kitasatosporales > Streptomycetaceae > Streptomyces > Streptomyces sp. NPDC058198. Next base: position 56,451 of record NZ_JBHVVP010000004.1, on the reverse strand, counting down.
AGGGCGCGCTGAAGGACTGGTACGACCTGAGCTACTGCGGACCCGGGGACGGGGCCATGGCGCACTGGGTCCACATGCGCGCTCTGGCGCGTATGTGCCGCACCTTCATGGACTACTTGCACGAACGCGAAGGACGACACCGACCATGAACGACCCGACCTGTACGACGGTGCCCGAGCGACCTCAGTGCCCTACGCCCGCGGCCCCGCCCTCCCGGCTGTTCATCGCCCGCCACGGACTTCCGCCGGTGATCGTCCTGCCGACCCGACCGGAGAGTGACCGGTGACCCCGGAAGCGAAACAGCAGGCCTGGTTCGTCGTCGCGGTCTGCACGCTGGGCGTGACGCTCGCCCTGGTCGTCGGACTGCGCCTGTGACCCCGGCGCCCGAAGAGCCACCGGCACCCGAAGCGCGGTCGGTACACGACGCGCGGCCGGCACCCCAAGCGCGGCCGGCACGCTAGGCCCGGCCGGCGGCCGGCTGCCCCAGCCGTACCGGCAGTCTCTGGACGCTGTTGCCCACAAAGCTGCGCTGGCGGGGGAGTTCCGCCTCCGGCGCCGCGAGCGTCAGCTCCGGGAAGCGGGCGAACAGCTGCTTCAGCGCAATCGCCGTCTCCATCCTGGCCAGCGGCGCGCCCAGGCAGTAGTGCGCGCCGTGGCCCAGGGAGAGATGGCGGGTGGCGGAGCGCCGGGTGAGGTCGAAGCGGTCCGCGTCAGGACCGTGGGCCGCGGGATCGCGGCCCGCCGCCGAGAAGCCGGCCAGGACCGGGGTGCCCTGTGGGATCACCGTGCCGTCCACGGTCAGATCACGCGTCGGGTACCGGAACGGGAAGTAGCTGACCGGGCTGTCCCAGCGCAGGGTCTCCTCGACCGCGTCCGCCCAGTCGGCCCCGCCCGCCCGGAGCAGGTCCAGTTGGCCGCGGTGGGCGCACAGCGCGCGGACCGCGTTGGTGATCAGGTTCAGGGTGGTCTCATGGCCCGCGATGATCATCACGAGCATCGTGCCGATGAGCTCGGCCTCGCTGAGCCGGTCACCGTCCTCCTCGCGCGCGGCGATCAGCGCGCTGGTGAGGTCCTCGCCCGGATGTTCCTTGCAGGAGGCCGCGACCGCGCCCAGCACCGCCACCATCTCGCGGTTCGCGGCCATCGCCTCCTCGGGGCCGATGTCCGTGCTCACCACCAGCGTCGACAGCACATGCAGCCGGTCCCTGAACTCCTTCTTCACGCCCAGCAGTTCGCTGATGACACTCATCGGCAGCGGCAGCGCGAAATGCTCCCGCAGGTCGGCGACGCCGCCGTTCTCCGCCGCGGCTGTCGCCAGGCCGTCCAGCAGTTCGGCGGTGAGCCGTTCGACCCCCGGCCGCAGCGCCTCCACCCGGCGGACCGTGAACGCCTTGCTCACCAGTGAGCGCAGCCGCCGGTGGTCGTCGCCGTCCGCGGTGACCATGCCCTGGACGGTGGCGAAGGTCTTCAGCGGCCAGCCGTCCGGAATTCGCCCCTCCTGGAGCGCGGTGAAGTGCCGCGCGTTCTTGGCGACATCCGGATGGCCGATGAACTCCTTCAGCGCCTCGTGCCCGAGCACGACAGCGGCCGGTACGTCACCGGGGAGCAGGACCTCCGCCACGGCCCCCTTCGCGAGCAGCGCGGCGTTGGCGGCGTGCGGACAGCCGCCCGTCGGATCCATCCGGTGTGACGCGGTCAAGGGACTCTCCTTCCAGCGCGGCCGATGCCCGCGTTCGCCACGGGCCCTCCGATGAACTTTGTGATCCTATAAGCGACCGGGCGGCTTCGGACAGTAGTTGTTCAGCCCTTGACCGGCGGCTTCTGGCTCCGCCCCGTACCACCGCCGTCATCGCCACGCGCGAGCGTGACGGCAATGTGTCCGTACCGGACGGCTCGGTCAACAACGCGTAAGGGCCCGCCCCTTGGGGGCAGGCCCTTACGGCAACGGTCCGTCAGCGGCACCACCGGCCGCCGGGAGGTCACTCCTCCAGCGTCAGACCCTTCCTGAGCTTGGTGAGGGTGCGCGAGAGCAGCCGCGACACATGCATCTGCGAGATGCCGAGCTCCTCGCCGATCTCCGACTGCGTCATATTGGCGACGAAGCGCAGGGAGAGAATTTTACGGTCCCGCTGCGGAAGGCACGCGATCAGCGGCTTCAGCGACTCGACGTACTCGATGCCTTCGAGTCCGTGGTCCTCGTAGCCGATCCGGTCCGAGAGCGCGCCCTCGTTGTCGTCGTCCTCGGGCTGCGCGTCCAGCGAGCTGGCGGTGTACGCGTTGCTCGCGGCCATGCCCTCGACGACCTCGTCGTTGGTGAGGCCGAGACGGTGGGCGAGTTCGCCGACGGTGGGGGCGCGGTCGAGCTGCTGGGACAGTTCGTCGCCCGCTTTGGCGAGGTCGAGGCGGAGCTCCTGGAGCCTGCGCGGGACGCGCACCGACCACGACGTGTCGCGGAAGAAGCGCTTGATCTCGCCGACGATGGTCGGCATCGCGAAGGTGGGGAACTCGACGCCGCGGCTCAGCTCGAAGCGGTCGATGGCCTTGATCAGGCCGATCGTGCCGACCTGGACGATGTCCTCCATCGGTTCGCTGCGGGTGCGGAACCGGGAGGCCGCGAACTTCACCAGGGCGAGGTTCAGCTCGACCAGGGTGTTGCGGACGTATGCGTGCTCGTGCGTGCCCTCTTCGAGGGATTCCAGTCGCGCGAAGAGCGTCTTCGACAAGGCCCGGGCATCCAGCGCGCCCACCTCGTCGAAGGGCGGGATCTCGGGCAGGTCCTCCAGGCCCTCCATGCCGGTCGTCGGCGTGACGTCGGCCTCGGAAGGTGTGGGCGGGATTGTCGACGGCGCGTACGGGGCACGCGTTTCGTCGAGCCGGGGTGACATGGGTCTCCTCCATCGTTCTCGGCATATGGCTGCCGAAGCCAATACGCGTCGCTACGGTGTGCGGCGCCTCCAAAGCCGTCCGAGTCGGTTGTGTCGTTACTAGCCCTACCCGGTCGGCAGGGACAGTTGCAAGTGTTAATTGTTCGGTATGTCCATATTGTTGGGGAGTTCGGCTACCGGTCGGCGTGTGAAAGGCGTAATGTTCGACCGGCGTCATCGACCTGTGATGACGCCGAGACACGCCATTCGGGACACACCATCTGACAACGGCGTACGACACGGCGAAGAGGGACGGGCATGGACCGCCAGACGGTCGGCAGCGCGAACCGGGGCCGGCTTCAGGTCGAGGTTCGGACCGAGGGCCGGAGCGAGGTCGTGACAGTGGCCGGTGAGTTGGATCACCACACGGCCGAGCTGTTGCGCGTACCTCTGGACGACGCGCTCGAACAGGGCAGGGCGCGGCTGGTGGTCGACTGCTCCGAGCTCGAGTTCTGTGATTCCACCGGGCTCAATGTGCTGCTCGGCGCCCGCCTCAAGGCGGACGCCGCCGGGGGAGGGGTCCACTTGGCCGGCATGCTGCCCGTCGTGGCGAGAGTCTTCGAGATCACCGGGGCGGACGCCGTTTTCACCGTTCATGACTCACTCCACGACGCCCTCGCCGACTGAGCCCGCGGCCCCGGTTTCCGGCCCGTGCGCTCCGTTCGCTACGCGCGTCCGCACTTCCGTACCGGGAGGTGGGTGTTGTCACGATTCGTAGGGGCAGAAGACCCCCGGCAGGGCGCACAGCACCCCGCACTCTCTGTATTGATGAAATCGCAAATCGGTGAATCGGGAATCGGTGAGGTGAAGCGCTGATGAGCACCACCCGGCAGCCTCAGCCGGGCGACATCGGCCCCGAGCCGGACGATGCGGTACCACCTTCCGCGACGTCCGACGGGTGGGTACGGACGCTCGCGCTGTCCGGCGCGAGCGGTGTCGTCCCGCTGGCGCGCGACTTCACCCGCCAGGCGCTCCACGACTGGGGATGGCTCCCCGCCGAGACCGCGGACCGGCGGGCGGCGGCGGAGGATGTGCTGCTGGTCGTCTCCGAGCTGGTCACCAACGCCTGTCTGCACGCCGAGGGCCCCGAAGGGCTGCGCGTCTCGTGCAGCTCCAAAGTGCTGCGGCTGGAGGTCACGGACCGTGGTTCCGGACAGCCGGCGCCCCGTACCCCGCACCGCGCGGGCCGGCCCGGCGGCCACGGCATGTTCATCGTGCAGCGGCTCTGTCTCGACTGGGGCGTCGTCAGGACGCCGGGCGCGGCGGGCAAGACGGTCTGGGCGGAGCTGGCGGCGCCCGCGTAGGGCGTTCCCCCCGTCCCCCAGCCGACCGCCCGGCATGGCAGCAGATAGAGGGGGTCCGTACCGGCGCGGCGCCGGCGCGGAAAAGGGACCTTCGGCGCTCAGCAGAGCAAAGATCCCCGATTAGTACTACAGGCGTCTCGACACCCTATGACATGACGCAGTGGGATATGGAAGAGCATGAGAGGCGAATCGCAGGTAGGTCTGAAAGTGAATGCCTGCATTCGAAGGTAATTCAGCGAATTGCACCCCAGATGCCATGGCCTCGCCGAGACCTGCCCGAGGGCTGCCCCGTGCGGTCTACCATCACCCCATGACCCGTGTACTGCTCGCCGAGGACGACGCTTCCATCTCGGAGCCGCTGGCTCGCGCCCTGCGGCGGGAGGGTTACGAGGTCGAGGTCCGCCAAGACGGTCCGACCGCGCTGGACGCCGGACTTCAGGGCGGGGTCGACCTGGTCGTACTCGACCTGGGCCTGCCGGGAATGGACGGCCTCGAAGTCGCCCGCCGGCTGCGCGCCGAGGGCCACGCCGTACCGATCCTGGTGCTGACCGCCCGCGCCGACGAGGTGGACACCGTGGTCGGCCTGGACGCCGGCGCCGACGACTACGTGACCAAGCCGTTCCGGCTCGCCGAACTGCTGGCGCGGGTACGGGCGCTGCTGCGGCGCGGCGCCTCCGACCCCTCCCCGGCCCCCGCCACCCATGGCGTGCGGATCGACGTCGAGTCGCACCGCGCCTGGATGGGCGACGAGGAACTCCAGCTCACGGCCAAGGAGTTCGACCTGCTGCGGGTCCTCGTCCGTGACGCGGGCCGCGTCGTCACCCGCGACCAGCTGATGCGCGAGGTCTGGGACACCACCTGGTGGTCGTCCACCAAGACCCTCGACATGCATATCTCCTGGCTGCGCAAGAAGCTCGGCGACGACGCCGCCAACCCGCGCTACATCGCCACGGTCCGGGGCGTCGGCTTCCGCTTCGAGAAGAGCTGACGCCCTCGCGGCCACCAGGAGTGCCTACGTCGCGTCATCCCGCCCGGAGGGCACCTTGCGCCGTCGCCTGATCAACTCCACGCTCGCCGTGGTGCTCGTCGTCATCGCCGTGTTCGGGGTGTCGCTCGTCATCGTCGAGACCCGCACCATCAGCAGCAGCGCGCAGGAGAGCGTCGACTCCGAGGCGCTGCGCCTGGTGGGCATCGTCGACAGCCGCCTCCTCGGCGGCGAGAACATCACCTCCGAGGTCCTGGCCAAGCAGGTCGACGTCGAACGGTACGCCCGGATCGACATCCCGGGCCGGTCCCCGATCGAGATCGGTGAGCGCCCCAGCGGCAGCGTCATCCGGGCCGTCAAAAGCGGCGAGGAGGGCGAGAACGTCACCGTCGAGGAGGCCCGCTCCTCGGTCACCCGTGAGGTCGGCCGCACCCTGCTGATCATCGGCATGGTGGCGCTGCTCGCCGTCATCGCCGCCGTACTGCTGGCGGTGCGTCAGGCCAACAAGCTGGCCTCACCGCTCACCGATCTCGCGGAGGCCGCGGAACGCCTCGGCTCCGGTGACCCGCGCCCCCGCCACAAGCGGTACGCGGTGCCCGAGCTGGACCGGGTCGCGGATGTCCTCGACGCCAGCGCCGAGCGGATCGCGCGGATGCTCACCGCCGAGCGGCGGCTCGCCGCGGACGCCTCGCATCAGCTCCGTACCCCGCTCACCGCGCTGTCCATGCGGCTGGAGGAGATCTCCGCCACCGACGATCTGGACACCGTGAGGGAAGAGGCGACGTTCGCGCTGACGCAGGTGGAGCGGCTGACCGACGTGGTGGAGCGGCTGCTCACCAACGCCCGCGACCCGCGCACGGGCTCCGCCGTCGCCTTCGACCTCGACGAGGTCGTCCAGCAGCAGATCGAGGAGTGGCGCCCCGCCTACCGCAGCGCGGGACGGGCCATCGTCTGCTCGGGACGGCACGGCATGCGGGCGGTGGCCACCCCGGGCGCGGTCGCCCAGGTACTCGCCGCCCTGATCGAGAACTCGCTGATGCACGGCGGCGGTACGGTCGCCCTGCGCACCCGGGTCACGGGCAATCAGGCCGTCATCGAGGTGACCGACGAGGGCCCCGGCGTACCGGCGGACCTCGGGGCGCGGATCTTCGAGCGGACCATCAGCGGCCGCAACTCCACCGGGATCGGCCTTGCCGTGGCCCGCGATCTGGCGGAGGCGGACGGCGGCCGGCTGGAGCTGCTCCAGCAGCAGCCGGCGGTCTTCGCCCTCTTCCTCAGCCGGGAGGCCCGTACCCGCACGGCGCCGGCGAAGGAACCGGAGCGGCCGGTCCGCTGACCTGCGGAAGGACGGCGTACGCGTCAGCGGATGAGGTCGTCCTTGGACCGCCGCCGCTCCAGGAACGCCGCGTCGGACGGCTCCGCGCCGCCGATGGGCAGCGCCCGGAACACCCAGGTGCGGTAGGACCAGAAGCGGAAGAGCGTCGCGATCCCGATGCCGAGGAACTTGAACACATTGCTCTGCAGCCGGGTGTCCCAGCCGAAGCCGTAGGTCGCGGCGTAGAGCACACCGTTCTCGATCACCAGGCCGACCACGCTGAACAGCAGGAAGAGCGTCAGCTCCTTGGTGCGGCGGCTCTTGTCGCGGTCCCGGTAGGTGAAGTAGCGGAAGCCCACGTAGTTGAAGGCGATGGCGACGACGGTGGCCAGGATGCTGGCCCGCACCACGGGGATCTCGGTGGTGTGCCGTACGACATTGAAGACCAGGAGATTGACCAGCAGCCCCGCGCCGCCCACCGCGCCGAACTTGGCCGCCTCGCGCACGAGCCGGTCCAGCCGCACGCGGAGTGCGCCCCGTTCGCTCATCTGCCCGCTCAGCCCCGTCCGCTCGGTTGTCAGTACCCGGGCCATGCTAACGACCGGCTCATGAGGCCGGCCGGGCGACTGCGCGTAACGGTCCGCGACACCGGGCGACGGCGGTACGGGGCAGGGCGCGGCGGACCGGGCCCCGCCGGGCGGCGGATACCCTGGGAGCGTGACGTTCCCGGTAGTCGGCATGGTCGGCGGCGGTCAGCTCGCCCGTATGACCCACGAGGCGGGCATCCCCCTCGGCCTCAGATTCAAGCTCCTCAGTGACACCCCGCAGGACTCGGCGGCCCAGGTGGTGAACGATGTCGTCATCGGCGACTATCGCGATCTGGACACGCTGCGTGACTTCGCGCGCGGCTGCGATGTGATCACGTTCGATCACGAACATGTGCCGATCGAGCATCTGCGCGCCCTGGAGGCCGACGGCATCCCCGTCAGGCCGGGCCCGGACGCGCTCGTGCACGCCCAGGACAAGGGGGTGATGCGCGCCAGGCTCACCGAGCTGGGCGCCCCCTGCCCGCGTCACCGGATCGTGGCAGACCCGGCCGACGCCGTGGCCTTCGCGGCCGAGGTGGGCGGGTTCCCGGTCATCCTCAAGACGGTGCGCGGCGGCTACGACGGCAAGGGCGTCTGGTTCGTACGGTCCGAGGAGGACGCCGAGCAGCCGTTCCGGGCCGGTGTCCCCGTCCTCGCCGAGGAGAAGGTCGACTTCGTACGGGAGCTGGCGGCCAACATCGTCCGCTCCCCGCACGGCCAGGCCGTCGCCTATCCCGTCGTCGAGTCGCAGCAGGTCGACGGCGTCTGCGACACGGTCATCGCGCCCGCGCCCGGCCTCTCGCCGGAGGTGGCGGGCGAGGCCCAGCAGCTCGCGCTCCGTATCGCCGCCGAGCTGGGCGTCGTCGGCCATCTCGCGGTGGAGCTCTTCGAGACCCGCGACGGCCGGATACTTGTGAACGAACTGGCGATGCGTCCGCACAACTCCGGGCACTGGACCCAGGACGGCGCGATCACCTCGCAGTTCGCCAACCATGTGCGCGCCGTGCTCGATCTGCCGCTCGGCGATCCGCGCCCGCGCGCGACCTGGACGGTCATGTGCAACGTCCTCGGCGGTGACTATCCCGATATGTATGCGGCCTATCTGCACTGCATGGCCCGGGATCCCCAGCTGAAGATCCATATGTATGGCAAGGACGTGAAGCCCGGCCGCAAGGTGGGTCATGTCAACACCTACGGCGACGACCTGGACGACGTGCTGGAGCGCGCCCGCCACGCCGCCGGCTACCTCCGAGGAACGATCACCGAATGACTTCCCCCGTAGTTGGCGTCGTGATGGGCTCGGACTCCGACTGGCCCGTCATGGAGGCCGCCGCGCAGGCCCTCCACGAGTTCGAGATCCCGTACGAGGTCGACGTCGTCTCCGCGCACCGGATGCCGCGCGAGATGATCGCGTACGGCGAGGAGGCGGCCGGGCGCGGGCTCAAGGCGATCATCGCGGGCGCGGGCGGGGCGGCCCACCTGCCGGGCATGCTCGCCTCGGTGACACCGCTGCCGGTGATCGGCGTTCCCGTACCCCTGAAGTACCTCGACGGCATGGACTCGCTGCTGTCCATCGTCCAGATGCCGGCCGGTGTGCCGGTCGCCACCGTCTCGGTCGGCGGCGCCCGGAACGCGGGCCTGCTGGCGGCCCGTATCCTCGCGGCCCACGACCCGGACCTCCAGACCCGGATCCGCGAATTCCAGCAGGAGCTGAACGACCAGGCCACGGCGAAGGGCAAGCGGCTGCGCGCGAAGGTCGAAGGCTCGGAGCACTTCGGGTTCGGGAAGTGACGGCCGTGGGCTCGACGGCCGCGGGCGCCACGGACTTCCTCGACGAGGCGCGGGAGCTGCTGGCCACCTTCCCCGTGGTCGACGGTCACAACGACCTGCCGTGGGCGCTGCGTGAGCAGGTCCGCTACGACCTGGACCGGCTCGACATCGCCGACGACCAGTCGGCGCATCTGCACACGGACCTCCCCCGGCTACGGCGGGGCGGGGTCGGCGGACAGTTCTGGTCGGTGTTCGTACGGTCCGACATGGCCGGCGACGACGCGGTGAGCGCGACGCTGGAACAGATCGACGTGGTCGGCCGGCTGCTTGCCCGCTACCCGCAGGACCTGGCCCGCGCGAGCACGGCGGACGACATGGAGACCGCGCGCCGCCAGGGCAGGATCGCCTCGCTGATGGGGGCCGAGGGCGGCCACTCCATCAACAACTCCCTCGCCACGCTGCGGGCCCTCCATACTCTGGGCGTCCGCTATATGACGCTGACCCATAACGACAACATCGCGTGGGCGGACTCGGCGACGGACGCCCCGGGCGTCGGGGGCCTCTCGGCCTTCGGCCACGAGGTGGTCCGCGAGATGAACCGGACCGGCATGCTGGTCGACCTCTCGCATGTGGCCGTCACGACGATGCACGACGCGCTCGCCGTGACCGAGGCGCCGGTGATCTTCTCGCACTCGTCGGCGCGGGCGATCTGTGACCACCCGCGCAACATCCCGGACGATGTGCTGGCGCTGCTGCGCGACAACGGCGGGGTCGCGATGGCCACGTTCGTACCGAAGTTCATCCTCCCGGCGGCGGTGGCCTGGACGGCGAGGGCGGACGAGAACATGCGGGCGCACGGCCTGCACGCCCTCGACACCACGCCCGAGGCGATGAAGATCCACCAGGCCTTCGAGGCATCGAACCCGCGCCCGATGGCGACAGCGGCGACGGTGGCCGACCATCTGGACCACATGCGCGAGATCGCCGGGGTCGACCACATCGGCATCGGCGGCGACTTCGACGGCACGGCCTTCACGCCGACGGGGCTGGAGGATGTCGCGGGCTATCCGAACCTGATCGCGGAACTCCTGTCCCGGAAGTGGTCCACGTCGGACCTGTCGAAGCTGACGTGGCAGAACGCGGTGCGTGTGCTGCGTGCGGCGGAGGAGGTGGCGCGGGGGCTACGGGACGAGCGGGGTCCTTCGCAGGCACGGATCACGGACCTGGACGGGGTGCGCGTGTAGTCGCGGTCTGGCGTGGTGGCGGGGTGCGGGGCAGTTCGTCGTGGTGCGGGTGCCGGGGGTTCCGGAGGCGCGTGTCCGGACTGCATGATTTACGGCGCCGTGCTGGTCGGATCCCGGGTGCGGCTCGGTGTGCGCCACAAATCACGCTTTACGTCCGGTCACGCACCTCCTGCACCCCCGACCCCCTCCCGCCGGTGGGCCCGCGCCCGAACAACCGGCCCCCGCCCAAGACAACCCGCACCCGTACCCCCCGCCGGACGGCGAATCAGCAGGCGCAGAGGCAGAACGGGTGGCCCGCCGGGTCCGCGTAGACGCGCCACGTGCGGGACGCGTCCGCCGTGTCCAGGGTCGTCGCGCCCAGTGCGAGCACCTGCTTCTCCGCCGTGTCCAGGTCCTCGACCTTCAGGTCCAGATGGAACTGCTGCGAGCCTTCCGGCGCGGGCCAGGACGGCGGTACGAAGCCGGGCGCGACCTGGAAGGCGAGCGTGGTGCCGGGCGCGCCGGTCAGCTCGACCCAGCCGTCGCCGTCGTCCTCGACCTCACCGCCCAGCACCTGAGCGTAGAAACCCGCGAGCGCGACCGGGTCGGGACAGTCCAGGACGACGGTGCCCAGAGTGGCGATGGCCATGGCGTTCTCTCCTCGCTTCGGCTGTTACTGCTAAACCCCTTCAAGGGGTAACGGTTACTGCATGCTCCCGTATAAGAGGTAACGTCGCAACCATGAATGACAGGCCGCCCGCACCGGGAGGGCTCGCCCTGATCGAGGCCCTGGTGAACACGCTCGACATCGAGACGGGCGCCGACACCCTCGATACGGCGGACGGCCGCGCCGCCTTCGGTCTCACCGAAGGGGACACCCCGGCGGCCCGCGAACTCCGCGAGGCGCTGCGCACGGTGTGCCTCGTCCACGCGGGCCACCGCCCGCCGGGCCGCTCGACGGCCGATCTCGACCGGCTGCTCGCCGACGCCCCGCTACGGGTCACGGTCGACGCCCGGGGCGCGGCCGCGCTCCGCCCCGCCGGCGACCCGGACGCGCTGACGTCCCGTATCGCCGCGGCCATCGCGGCCGCTGCCGCCGACGGCACCTGGTCACGTCTCAAGGCGTGCGAGGCGGAAGACTGCCAGTGGGCGTACTACGACCGCAGCCCGGCCTGCCGGAGCCGCTGGTGCTCGATGTCGGTCTGCGGCGCCCGCGCCAAAATGCGCACCTACCGCGCCCGCCGCACGACCGCGGAGTAGCGGCGGGCAGGGGTCGTCAGGCCCGCGGGCGCCCCATCGCGCGGTACGTCCAGCCCGCCGCGCGCCACAGCTCCGGGTCCAGCGCGTTGCGGCCGTCCAGGATCAGCCGGCGGGACACCGCCTCGCCCAGGACCGCCGGGTCCAGCTCGCGGAACTCGCTCCACTCCGTCAGGTGCAGGACGACGTCCGCGCCGCGCACCGCCGCCACCGCGGAGTCCGCGTAACCCAGGGTCGGGAAGAGCCGCTTGGCGTTCTCCATGCCCTTGGGGTCGTACACCGTCACCTGGCCGCCCTGGAGATGGATCTGCCCGGCGACATTGAGCGCGGGGGAGTCCCGTACGTCGTCGGAGTCCGGCTTGAAGGTCGCGCCCAGCACCGCGACCCGCTTCCCGAGGAAGGACGAGTCACCGCCCACGGCCTCGCGGGCCAGCTCGACCATGTGGCCGCGGCGCCGCATATTGATCGAGTCGACCTCGCGCAGGAACGTCAGTGCCTGGTCCGCGCCCAGTTCGCCGGCGCGCGCCATGAACGCCCGGATGTCCTTCGGCAGACAGCCCCCGCCGAAGCCGATCCCCGCGCGCAGGAACTTCTTGCCGATCCGCTCGTCGTGCCCCAACGCCTCGGCCAGTTTGGCGACATCGCCGCCTGCCGCCTCGCAGACCTCCGCCATCGCGTTGATGAACGAGATCTTCGTGGCCAGGAAGGAATTCGCGGACGTCTTCACCAGCTCGGCGGTCGGGAAGTCCGTGACCACGAACGGCGAGCCCTCGCCGACCGGCGTCGCGTACACCTCGCGCAGCACCCGCTCGGCGTGCTCGCTGCGTACGCCCACCACGATCCGGTCCGGGTGCAGCGTGTCCTGTACGGCGAAGCCCTCGCGCAGGAACTCCGGGTTCCAGGCGAGCTCCACCTCGCCGCCCGCCGGGGCCAGTTCGACGATGCGGGCCGCGAGCCGCTCCGCGCTGCCCACCGGCACCGTGGACTTGCCGACGACCAGCGCGGGCCTGGCCAGATGCTTGGCGAGGCTCTCGACCGCGGAGTCGACGTACGACATGTCGCAGGCGTACTCGCCGTGCTTCTGCGGGGTGTTCACGCAGACGAAGTGCACATCGCCGAACTCCGCGATCTCCGCCCAGTCCATGGTGAACCGCAGCCGCCCGCTCGACCCCTCGATCCCGGCGACATGCTTGCGCAGCAGTTCTTCCAGGCCGGGTTCGTACATCGGGACGCGGCCCGCGGACAGCATCTCGATCTTCTCCGGGACCACATCCAGACCGAGGACCTCGAAGCCCAGCTCCGCCATGGCCGCGGCATGCGTGGCGCCGAGGTAGCCGGTGCCGATCACGGTGATCTTGAGGGCCATGAGGTGCTCCAGAGAGATGCGGGCGGGTGCGGGCCCGAGCATAGCCGCGCGTCACGGGGGCTCCGCAGGGGCACATCTCCCTGTGTCCGGCCGCTGTCGGCAAACTCACCTATGCCTGCGGCGGCTCTGCCCCCTAAAATTGTGTTACTTAACGGTAGTTAGCATCTTGGGGAGTGAAAGACCGTGGCCGGATCGGCTGATTTCGACCTGTACCGCCCGTCCGAAGAGCACGACATGCTCCGCGAGACCGTGCGAGCGCTCGCCGAGGCGAAGATCGCACCATTCGCCGCCGCGGTGGACGAAGAGGCCCGCTTCCCGCAGGAGGCCATGGACGCGCTGGTCGCCTCCGACCTGCACGCCGTCCATGTCCCCGAGGAGTACGGCGGCGCCGGGGCCGACGCCCTCGCCACCGTGATCGTCATCGAAGAGGTCGCGCGGGTCTGCGCCTCCTCCTCCCTGATCCCGGCCGTGAACAAGCTCGGCTCGCTGCCCGTGATCCTCGCCGGCTCCGAGGACCTGAAGAAGGCGTACCTCGGCCCGCTGGCCAAGGGCGACGCGATGTTCTCGTACTGCCTCTCCGAGCCGGACGCCGGCTCGGACGCGGGCGGTATGAAGACCAAGGCGGTACGGGACGGCGACCACTACGTCCTCAACGGCGTGAAGCGCTGGATCACCAACGCCGGCGTCTCCGACTACTACACGGTGATGGCCGTCACCGATCCCGACAAGCGCACCAAGGGCATCTCGGCGTTCGTCGTCGAGAAGGGCGACGAGGGCGTCTCCTTCGGAGCCCCGGAGAAGAAGCTCGGCATCAAGGGCTCCCCGACGCGTGAGGTCTACCTCGACAACGTCCGCATCCCCGCCGGCCGGCTGATCGGCGCGGAGGGCACCGGCTTCGCCACGGCGATGAAGACCCTGGACCACACCCGCATCACGATCGCGGCCCAGGCGCTCGGCATCGCGCAGGGCGCGCTCGACTACGCCAAGGGCTATGTCCAGGAGCGCAAGCAGTTCGGCAAGCCGATCGCGGACTTCCAGGGCGTGCAGTTCATGCTGGCCGACATGGCGATGAAGCTGGAGGCCGCCCGCCAGCTCACCTACGCGGCGGCCGCCAGGTCGGAGCGCGTCTCCGCGGGCAGCGCCAAGGAGGACCTGACCTTCTTCGGCGCCGCGGCGAAGTGCTTCGCCTCCGACGCCGCCATGGACATCACCACGGACGCGGTCCAGCTGCTCGGCGGCTACGGCTACACCCGCGACTACCCGGTGGAGCGCATGATGCGCGACGCCAAGATCACCCAGATCTACGAAGGCACGAACCAGGTCCAGCGCATAGTGATGGCCCGAAACCTTCCCTAAGCGACACCATGGCCCCCGGCACTGGGCGTATTCCAGCGATCGTCGCAACACGCTGTGTGTTGCGACGATCGTGGGCCGTGTGTCGTGAGCCTGGTCCCCAACTGGCTATGCCCACGAGACTTAATCCCTGCGTCCTAGTTCCGCTGACGGATGTGGCGTAAAGGATCAAGCCATAGCCTCGTTCCATGACGTCAGTTGATTCTCGTCCCAGCGGTCCCCGCAGCCCGGAGCAGCGCAAGCGCGAGGCGCTGGAACGGCTCGCCCGGGACGACGATGTGTGGGTCGCCACCGCCGACGACACCGGCGAGCCGTGCCTCGTTCCACTTGCCTTCTGGTGGGATGGCGAGGCTGTATGGCTCTCCACCCGCGACACCAACCCGACTGGGCACAACCTGGCTGCCTCGGGGAGGGTCCGCCTCTCCTTCGGCCACACCAGGGACGTGGTCCTGGTCCACGGCATCGCACGCATGCTGACCCGAGAGGAACTTCCGGCCGAGGTGGGCGACGCCTTTGCCGCGAAAGGCGGCTGGGATCCGCGGGAGGACCACCCCTCATATGTCTGGTTCCGGGTCGTTCCGGAATTCCTGCAGGCATGGGGGACGGTTCCCGAAATGCCCGGGCGAACGCTGATGCGCGCAGGAAAGTGGCTGGTCTGAGCCCCCCAGAGCGGGCCCAAGTCGCGAGCCCGTGCGGAGGTTGATGCCGACGATCCGGGCCGCTTCCCGGGTGCTGTAACCCTGCTCCATGAGCTGGGTCAGCCGACTTCGACCCGCTCGGCGGGGTCGTCCAGCCAGACCCACTGGCCATTGCCATCCACCGACAGCCCGAAGCGGGACCGTTCCGGCTTCCCCAGGTCGTGCCACGACAGGAACGCGTTGCGTACCTCGTCCCACAGTGAGCGCGGGCCGTACTGCTCCACCTCGTACGTCTCTGCGTCAGGGACGTACTCCACGGTCGCCCACGACGTGCCGTCGTCAGAGAAGAACCACAAGGTGGCCTCCCCGCTGTCGTCGTCCGCGTCGCACCACCGGAACCACGCATCGGTGACGCTCAGGCCGATGAAGAACGCCTGATCGTCCTGGATGACGTTCTGGGGCGCGATGTCCGTCGTCCCCTTCTCCCCTTCCTCCGCGTGGTACAGGTCCGAGATGCGCCCGGCCCCGCCCCGATGGGTGCGGTCCCACATGAAGGCCGGACAGCCGGAGAACGTGCCCCGCGCTTTCCCGTCCACCACATCCAGCGTGGCGAACGAACCGCTGAAGAAGCTGCTGCCCCACGGGGTGACGATCCGCCCGTTCGGGCACTGCTCCAACCACGCTTGCGGCACGTCCCGCATGGTGCAGGTGCAGATGATCCGCTCGTACGGTGCGCCCCGACGGTGGCCGTCGCGGCCGTTGCCGAGAATCGTCGTCGGGTGGAACCCCGCCCGTTTCAGGTTCTCGTTGGCCAGGGTCAGTACCGTCTCGTCCAGTTCCACGCTGGTCACGTTGGCCTCGCCCAGGCGGTGGGAGAGCCATGCGGCGTTGTAACCGGTGCCGGTGCCGATCTCCAGAACCCGATGCCCGTCCCGCACATCCAGCAGGGCGAGCATTTCGAGCATGATCGACGGCATGGACGAGGACGACGTATGCAGCCGGAAGGCGTCGCCCGCCGTGGGCTTCCCGTCGTTGACTTGGGTCACGACCGGACCGTCCGCGTAGACGATCCGCAACCACTCTTCCGGGTCCTCGGCGAAGTCACCGCCCACGATCACCTCGGGGATGAACAGGGCCCGGTCCACTGACGCCACGGCGTCCTGCCATTCGAGCGGCAGCGCGCCCTTTCCGAGCAGGCTTTGAAGGAGCTGCTGCGGTGTCGTCATCCGGCCTCACTTCTTCTTCGGCGGGGGCTCGTACGGTCGGGTCGGGCCCGGCGGCTTGTCCCGGTGGCCGTCACTGCTGGAGGTGTCCGGCTTGCCGGAGTGGCTTCCGCCCTTCTTACCCATCTCGGACTCGCTTCCTGTTGATCGCGGGATACGACGTGACGGGTCATCAGAAGTGGCGGCACATCTTGGTTCTCACCGCCACACGGTCGCCGACCAGACGTGCACCACCGGCGAGCTGCAATCTTCTTGGGGCTTCGTCGTCCGTCATGACAACGACGCTACGAACTAACGAAGTTGCTGGTCCAGGTTGTTGCAGGTTGTTGCAGAGCAATTAGTCGAGGGCGTCGATCGCCCTGCTGATCAGGGTCCGGGCTCGGGGGCCGTACACGGCCATCTCGGCCAGCCGAGCGAAAGCCTTCTGGTACACCTCCACCTCCGTCGGCGTCGTCACGGTGACCTTCGCGGCCAGCAACTCGACGTGGACCCGCCTGTCATCGAACATCGTGAACGTCTCAGGACCCCACATGACGCGGGGCGTGGATCGCGGGATGACGCCGAGCGAGACGGCCGGATAGGACATCGCGGTCAGCAGGTACCCAAGCTGGTCGGCCATCACGGCGTCGTCGCCGATGCGGTGGGTGAGAACGTCCTCCTCGATGAGCATGACCATGCGGTGAAGGCCGTCACGGATGATGTGCGACCGGTCCACGCGGGCCGCGGCGGCCTCGCCGACATCGTTCGGGAGGCTGCGGAAATCCGCGATGAGTGACAGGAGCGCGTGGGCGTAGCCCTGGGTCTGGAGAAGACCTGGCATGACCCGGGCGCAGTACACGCGGAAGAGTTGCGTGCGCTCGTACAGCGGGACGTTCGCTTGTTGGAGCCTGCGCAAGCCGGTGCGCTGCATTCGTCGCCACTCGACGTACATCGAGTCTGCGGAGCGCGAGGAGGCGATGAGGTCAGCCGCTTGCTCCCCGGCGTCGCAGGCCGCGCACCAGGCTCGGATGTCGGCATCTGAAGGGGCCGTCCTGGCGGCCTCGATGCGCGAGGTCTTCGCCTTGTTCCAGTCGCACCGATCTGCCAGCCCTTGCATCGTCAGGTCGGCGTCCAGGCGTAGTTCCTTGAGCCGTCCGGCCACGGACTCGCGGGCGGCCTGGGCACGGGAGAAGGGAGACGAAGGCATGAGCTGACTGATGGGGGACGATCAGACCTGGTATTCCTCGTGGGGGATGCCACGCTCCCACGCGGTTTCGAACGATGCGGCGAACAATTTCAGGATGTCTGACTCCGAGGTGAATTCGTCCGTGACGAGTGAACCGTCCCCGGCGAAGTGGTGCACCCTCGCCAGCCGGTCATCGAAGAGCCAGTAATCGTTGCAGGGGAGCACGAGGTCTGAAGCGAGACGCCGGGGCACCCATCGGACCTGCTCGCCGGCGGCGAGGTTGGCCCGGGTCATGTAGTGCTCCCAACGAATGTATTCGGATACCGGCTCGCTGACGATTCTGATCCGGCGGATGGATACGCCGCGCGCAACCGCCTCGGTGATCTGGTCGTGGAACCCTCGCCACCATGACGACCGGTCGTCCCAGTCGATCCGGTCGCCGCGTCGCCATGCTGCGAACCGCTCGTTGTCGCCGTAGTCGTCGCGCATTTCCAGGTGGACCGCCGAGCCGTCCGTGTCCCGGATGCACTCAGCGAAGCTCGGCTGCTGAGCGTTCTGCGGCATCGCACGCCTTCCTGATCTGCGCCACCATCCGAGCCGGAATCCGAATGACGGCTTCGGTGCCGGGGATCGGGCCGACCTCCAGACACTTCTTCTCTGTCACGTCGTCCGCCTTCCACCCCTGAAAGACGAGGTCAGCGTTCTCGTCGTCCACCCACACGGTCGGGCAGTGGTCCTCGTCCGTGTCGGGGTCCTTGCCGAAGAACAGTAGAGACATAGCTACCTCTCCCGCGTCGAGCATGTTGCGACTTGTTGCACGACCCTCGCGCCCAGCAGTCGGGGCCGTCAAGAAGGCCGGCGTGGGCCTGGGAGCCTGAGAAGCCCACGGGTACGGCCTGACCGGGGTGGAGTTCCCGACGATCATGGGGAATCCTGGGGAGACTCCTTCAACAGGGGGTATCCGTGCAGGTCAGGCGGGCACCCGTTGGGGTGCCCGCCTGATGTCTCCGCCCGGGCGCTTGGTCAGCGGGTGTCGGAGACCGTGACCTTTTCGTCGTTGTTGAGCTGGTTCACCAGCTCCTTGACCTTCGCCTTGTCCCAGACGAGGTTGCCGCCCACGCTGCCCGAGATCGGCATGTTCATGGACTTGCCGTCGCCGCCCGTGACGCCCTTCATCGCGAAGAACATCTGGCCCAGGGACCACAGGGACATGTCCTTGTCCACGATCAGGGTGTCCAGGCCCGCGCCCATGGTCGGGTAGAGCTTGAAGGGGTTGAGGATCGTGCCGGGGGTGGCCGTCTGGGAGGCCAGGGCCGCGAGGAACTTCTGCTGGTTCTTCGTACGGTCCAGGTCGCTGTTGGCGAAGGCGTACCGGGTGCGTACGAAGGCGAGGGACTCCTCGCCGTTCAGGGTCTGCTTGCCTGCCTGGAAGTCGGCGCCGGAGTTCTTGTCCTTGAACGCCTTCGGGATGTCGATCTCCACCCCGCCGATCGCGTCCACGATATTGGCGAAGCCGGCGAAGCCGATCTCGACGTAGTGGTCGATGTGCAGCCCGGTGTTGTACTCGACGGTACGGACGAGCAGCTCGGGGCCGTCCTCCGCGTAGGCCGCGTTGAGCTTCGTCTGGCGGCCCGTGTTCGGGAAGAGCTTGCCGGACTGCGAGCCGCGGAACGAGGGGATCGTCACATTGGAGTCGCGCGGCAGGGATATCAGCGTCGGGCCGTTGGAGCCGTCATGCAGGATCATCATCGAGTCGGTGCGCTTGCCGTCGGCCGAGCCCGTGTGGAGCTTCTTCTTCTCCTCGGCGGACATGCCCTCGCGGCTGTCGGAGCCCACGATCAGGTAGTTCGTGCCGTCGCCCGTCTTCGGGCGCTCGATGACCTTGGAGAGGTCCACCTCGCGCTGAAGCTTGCCGTCCGCCCAGAAGTACGTGCCTATGGACACCCCGAGGATCACGACGACCAGCGTCAGGGCGCCGAGCTTGATACGGCGGCGCCAGTCGGGGGCGTACCGGGGGCCGGGGGCGCCGCCCGGCGGGGGCGGGGGGCCGCCGTTGTGGCCGCCGCCGCCGGGCGGGCCGCCGTAGACCTGGCCCGTGTTGTAGCCGCTGTCGTACCCGGGCTCGTAGCCCTGGTCGTATCCCCGCGACTGCTGAGGGACGCCGCGCGGCTGCACATGCGGCATCACGCGCGCGCCCTCGGGCTGCGAGCCCGCGCTGCCACGCCCGTAGTGGTCGCCGCTCTCGCCGCGGCCGCCGTTCCGCCCATCGGGCCAGTCATTCATACGAACCAGTGTGCAGGGCTCGCCGGTGCGCCATACAGGGCAGGTGGGAAATCGGGTCGGGCCTGTTGCCAACCTGATGCAATGCGGACCGTGCCGGACCCTCGCACAAGCGTGCCGGACCCGCGCATAAGGTGGACGGCATGACAGACCAGGCCCACCGTCCGGAGACCGAGATTCCGGGCAAGCCCACCTCCGCGTCCAGGACCACGCTCAGCCACATCATGACCGGCAGTGACACCAACCTTCTCGGTACGGTGCACGGCGGCGTGATCATGAAGTTGGTCGACGACGCGGCCGGGGCCGTCGCGGGCCGGCACTCCGGTGGGCCCGCGGTCACCGCCTCCATGGACGAGATGGTCTTCCTGGAGCCGGTGCGCGTCGGCGACCTGGTGCATGTGAAGGCGCAGGTGAACTGGACGGGCCGGTCCTCGATGGAGGTCGGCGTACGAGTGCTGGCCGAGCGCTGGAACGAGTCCACCCCGGCGACGCAGGTCGGCAGCGCGTATCTGGTCTTCGCGGCCGTCGACGCGGACGGCAAGCCGCGCGCCGTCCCGCCGGTCGTCCCGGAGACGGAACGGGACCGGCGGCGCTACCAGGAGGCGCAGATCCGGCGTACGCACCGGCTCGCCCGGCGGCGCGCGATCAAGGAGCTACGGGAGAAGCGCGCGGCCGACGGCATCGACGACTAGGCCGGCCGCCCCCGCTCAGGGACAGACGACCTGGTCGCCGGTCACCGTGGCGAACGGGCCCTTTGGGGCCTCCTCGGCCCGTACCGGCGTCACCGCCCGGTAGTCCGTCCCCGCCACCACCTTGAGCGTCGGGCCCTGCTGCTCCACCGGGCGCAGCTCGCTGCCGGGCAGCGCGGCCGCCAGGGACTTCGCCGAGCGGTCCCAGCGCGGGTCGTACATCACGACCGTGCGCCGCACATCGCCCCCGTCGGAGTTGAGAGGCGCGCGGGTCGTCACGAAGCCGGTGCCGCGCAGCGCGTCGTCGACCCGCTTGCCGAGCCCGTCCGTACGCGTCCCGTTGAAGACCTGCACCCGGATCTGCTGCGGCTTCACCTCGACCAGTGTGGCCTTCTTCCGCGTCTCCGGCTCCGGGCCCCGCGCGTTCTGCGGCTGCTGCGGTGGCCGGGCGCCGGCCGGCCGCTCCGGTGTCAGCGGCTTGTCCTCGCGCAGCGCCTGGAAGAGCTTCTTCGACTTCACCGGATCCCACCTCACCGTGGCGCCGATCCCGTCGACCTGTTTGCCGTCACCGGAGACCGGCACCGACGTGAACTCCGACGAGGAGGGGGAGAAGCCGCGCATCGCCTCGTTCATGGCGAGCATCTGCTCCGTACCGAAGCCCGCGTCGGCCCGGACCGACTTGAGCATGGTCGAGGTGACGTCCCTGACCTTCACCGGGTTCAGCAGGACTCCGCTGCTGGTGGCCCGGCTGATCAGGGCGGCCAGGAAGCGCTGCTGGCGCTGCATCCTGCCGAGGTCGGCGCCGCCGTCGAGATGCCGGGACCGTACGTACTGGAGCGCCTGGCCGCCGTTCAGCTGGTGGGTGCCGGCCGTCAGATCGAGGCCGGTGTACGAGTCCCGCAGCACCCGGGGCGTACAGATCTCCACCCCGCCCAGCGCGTCCACCGTCTTCATGAAGCTGGCGAAGTCGACCTCCAGATAGTGGCTGATCTTCACGCCGGTCATCTGCTCCACGGTCCTGACCGTCAGGTTCGGCCCGCCCTCCGCGTACGCCGCGTTGAGCTTCACCGGGTGGGGCTTGTGGTGTTCGCCCGTGGTTCCGTCGGTGTGTTCGGGAAGCTCGGCGTAGCTGTCGCGCGGCACGCTCACGACGCTGGCACGGTCCCCGTCCTCCGAGAGATGGACGAGCATGATCGTGTCGGTGCAGTGGCAGGGCGCGCCACCGAGCCGGTACTTCTGCCGCTCGTCATCCGTGATCTTGTCGCGGCCGTCCGTGCCGACGAGCAGGAAGTTCAGGCCGTGGCCCGCGCCTGGCCGGTTCTTCATGTCCTTGAACGCGTCGACCCGGCCGATCCCCGTGTTGAGGCTGGTCACCACCGCGTGGCCGATCCCGCCCGCCCCCAGGACGAGTACGGAGAAGGTCGTCGCCATCCGCATCCCCCAGCGCGGCCGGCTGTTCCCCGCCGCCCGGCGTCCGGCGCGCTTCCCGGTACGGGCGGCCGGCCGGCGAGGCGGGGAGGAGAGGGGGGAGGAGCCGGAGGGACGGGCATAGCGGGAGGGGCGGGAGGGGCGGCGGGCTGAGCGGGGCGGCGTGGGCACGGGGAACACCTCCACGGTGGCAGGGGGATCGTAGGAGCAGTAGGCCCATACGATCAGTGACACCGGTCGGCAACCGGGCGGCGCGCGTCGCTGTCCCCCGTTCGCGGTAACGTGGCGGTCAAACCGCCATCTCCCGAAGGCCGGCCATGGTCCGTGTGAAGCCCTGGCCGAGGCCGGTCCCCGGGCCCCGAAGGACCCCGAAGGACCACATGCCTGCCCTGCCGCCCGCGGTCTCCGTGATCATGCCGGTGCTCAATGAGGAACGCCATCTGAGGAACTCCGTCCGGCACATCCTGGAGCAGGAGTACGAGGGCGAGATGGAGGTGGTGATCGCGCTCGGGCCTTCGACGGACCGTACGGACGAGATCGCCGCGGAGCTGGTACGGGAGACCGCGTCCGACAGCCGCGCCCGCGTCCACACCGTCCCCAACCCGACCGGCCGCACCCCGGCCGCGCTGAACGCCGCGATCAAGGCGTCCAAGCACCCCATCGTGGTGCGGGTCGACGGCCACGGCATGCTCTCGCCGAACTACATCGCGACCGCCGTCGGACTCCTGGAGGAGACCGGCGCGCAGAACGTCGGCGGCGTCATGCACGCCGAGGGCGAGAACGACTGGGAGAACGCGGTCGCCGCCGCCATGACCTCGAAGATCGGCGTCGGCAACGCGGCCTTCCACACCGGAGGCCAGGCCGGGCCCGCCGAAACCGTGTATCTGGGTGTCTTCCGGCGTGAGGCGCTGGAACAGCAGGGCGGTTACAACGAGGAGTTCATCCGCGCCCAGGACTGGGAGCTGAACTTCCGTATCCGCGAGGCGGGCGGCGCGATCTGGTTCTCCCCCGAGCTGCGCGTCCAGTACCGGCCGCGGCCCTCGGTCAGGGCGCTCGCCAAGCAGTACAAGGACTACGGCCGCTGGCGTCATGTCGTCGCCCGCTACCACTCCGGCTCGATCAACCTGCGCTACCTCGCGCCGCCGACGGCCGTCTGCGCCATAGCCGCGGGCATCGTCGTCGGCGCGGTGCTCACACCCTGGGGCTTCCTCGTCCCCGCGGGCTATCTCGCGGCGATTGCCGCGGGGTCGGTCCCGGCGGGCAAGGGCCTGCCGCTCACGGCGCGGCTCCAGATCCCGGTGGCGCTGGCCACGATGCACATGTCGTGGGGGTACGGCTTCCTGACGAGTCCGCGCTCGCTCGCGAAGAAGGTCATCGCGAGCCGCCGCCCCGCGGCGGCGCCGGTCGAGGCGTAGGGGTCACGCACAGCGGGAGCGCCGTCCGGTGATTCACCGGACGGCGCTCCCGTCTTTCTGCACGGCGTTTTTAGCGTAAGGAAACCGGACTCAGAAGCGGTACGGCGCGTACACGGGCATGCAGTCCTTCTCCGCCCCGTTGAGGGCGTCCGCCGTGTCCGGGATGGAGCCTGCCTCGGGCGCGGCTTCCTGCGGGTACGACGGGCCGGTGCGCCAGTCCGCGCCCACGACCAGCGTGACCCCCGAGACGTCCGTCGACAGCTTGACCGAACTCAGCGGAATCCCGAGAGCCTTGGCCACGCCCTGCGCGTCCCCCTCCAGATCCGCGCTGGGGAAGCTGACCGTGGTCTTCTCCTGCGGACTGGGCAGGGAGTCGGCCTTGGCCAGCGCGTAGCCCTTGCCGTTGAGCTGCTCGGCGATGTCAGCGGCGCGGCGCTGCACCGGGCTCTGCTCGCCACCGGTGCCGTTGCGCACGATCACCCCGGTCTCGGCGGGCGCCGCGGCCGGGTCCTTGGAGACGCGCTCGGCCGGCTTCTTCTTGCCGGTGGACTTGTCGCCGTTCGAATCGAAGGCCACATCGTCGCGGAGCATCGCCCACAGCTTGTCGGCGTCCGCCTCCTGGGCGACCAGATGGTTCTGGTCCTGCGGGTCCTGCACCGTCGGCATCGTCGTCATGGTGATGCGGTTCGTCGGCACGTCCTTCAGCTGCATGGCCAGGTCGAACAGCTTCTTGACCGTACCGACCTCCTTGGAGACCTCCAGCGACTTGGTCGCGGCCTCCGCCAGATCGGTCAGCCGCCCGGTGTCGGTGAACGCACTCTGCGACTTGAGCTCGCGGATCATCGAGTTCATGTACATGTGCTGGGCCTTGGCCCGGCCGAGGTCGCTTCCGAACGCGTGCCGGGTGCGCAGCCACTGGAGCGCCTGCTTGCCCTTGATCTGGTGGGTGCCCTTGGTCAGCTTCAGACCGGAGCCACCGGGGGCGAGGGGCGTTCCCCGGTCCCAGATGTTGTCCTCCACACACACGTCGACGCCGCCGATCGCGTCGGCCATCCGCACCACACCGGAGAAGTCGATCGTCATCCAGTGGTCGATGTAGACCCCGGTCAGGCTCTCCCAGGTGCTCAGGGTGCAGCCGGGGCCGCCGCGCCCCAGCGTTTTGTTGATGATCGCGTTGGTCTTCTGGTAGACCTCGCCGGTCTTGGCGTCCTTGCACTCCGGGATGTCGACCCGGGTGTCACGGGGGATGCTCACGACCGAGGCGTTCTTCCGGTCGGCGGAGACGTGGAGCAGCATCTGCACATCCGCGAGCGGCTTGTTGCCCACGGTGTCCTTGCTGCCGCCGAGCTTGACGTTCTCCGGCTTGTTACGGCTGTCGGAGCCGATCAGCAGAATGTTCAGCGGGGTCTGGCCGGCCGCGTTGGCCTGGGGCTTGTCGAGGCCGCCGGCGCCGTTGCTGCGCTCGCCGCTGCGGATATTGCTGTTGAGATGGCGGTAGTACAGATAACCGGCGCCGGCCGTTCCGAGTATCAGCAGGGACAGCACGGCGGCGGCCCAGCGGAGTATTCGCCCGGCGCCGCGCCTGCCGCGCCGCCGGCCGGCGGCGCCGCGGCGCCCACTCCTGCCGTGACCGTCCTCGCCGCCCGCGTCCCGGTCGTCGCCCGAGCTCTCCGGCCGCGCTCCCTCACCCTCGTACAGGCTGTCGTCCCAGCCCAGCTCCCGGGCCTGTGGGGCGCGTTGCCGCGTCCCCTCCCGTCTCACACCGCTCTGACCCACCAGACCCCCCTCGTCAGGCCGTCCGTATGAGCCGGCGCTCCGGCGTCACTTGGCGCAGACCTGCTTGTCCGCTTCCACCTTCTGCACACCCTCCGGCGCCTTCGCCGGTCCGGTGATGGGCACTCCCGCGCCCTTGAAGTCCGCCCCGAGGGTCAGCGACATGGCCTGAAGCCCCTCGGCGTCCTCCGTACCCTGCTTCATCGCTTCCGCGGGCAGGCCCATCATGGCCGCGAGGGCGCGCGCCTGATCGGCCTGGTTCGGCGCGTATGCCAAGGTCGTCTTGGCCACGTCCGCCGGGGCATTGCCCTTGTTGGTGGACTTCGGCACGCCCTCGTCGTTCTGCAGCCAGGCCAGGGTCTCCTGCGCGGAGCCCTGCGGACCGCCGCCGTTGTACACGTCGACCCGTACATCGGCCGGGTCTGCCTTGGGGCCCTTGAGGAGCGCCGCCTGCTCGCTCTTGGCGGCCGCCTCCTTCTGCTTCACCTCGGTGAGCGAGGTGTCGCTCCGCATCATCGCGAACAACGGCTTGGCCTTGGCCTCGTTGAGCAGCACGGTCGCGCCGTCCGTGTTGTCGACCACCGGCACGGTCGCGAAGGTGATGTTCTTCGGGTCCACCTTGGCGAGCTCCGTAGCGAGGTCGCGGAGCTTCTCTATGGTCCCGATCTGGGAGTCGACCGTGAGCGCGTTGGTCGCGGCCTCCGCCAGCTTCCAGAGCTTGCTGGGGCTGGTGAGGGTGTCGCTCGACTTCATCTTCCGGATCATCGAGCTGAGGAACTGCTGCTGGATCTCGATCCGGCTCAGGTCACCGCCGAAGCCCACCGAGTGCCGGGTACGGACGAACGCCAGCGCCTGTTCGCCCTCGACGGTGTGGATGCCCTTGGAGAGCTTGAGGTGCGAGTCCTTGTCATCTATGTCCTTGGCGAGACAGACCTCGACCCCGCCGACCGCCGTGGACATCGTCTTGACCGCGTTGAAGTCGGCCATCATGAAGTGGTCGACCGTGAGGCCGGTGAGCTCCTTGACCGTACGCATGGTGCAGCCCGGGTCGCGCTCGGACTGGCCGAGGCTCTCGTTGAACCGCGTCTCCTGTGTCCCCGGGATGACCTTGTCGCCCTCCGGCGTCTTGGTCTCGCAGTCGGGGATGTCGGTGATCAGGTCGCGCGGGATGGACAGCGCCGTCGCGTTCGTACGGTCCTTGGAGACATGGAACAGGAACGTCGTGTCGGCATGGCCGACGCTGTTCTTGTCGCCGTAGCCCTCGTTGCCGGAGCCGGTCCGCTTGTCCGTGCCGATCACCAATATGTTGACGGCCTGGTCCTTCTTGAAGCCGCCGCTGCCCGCGCCCTGGACGTCGATCGTGGCGATGTTGCCGTTGAAGTGGTCATAGACGAGATACCCGCCGACGGAGGCGCCGACGAGTACGAACGCCGACACACCGCCGGTCCACAGCAGCGCCTTCTTCTTGCCCGACTTCTTCGGCTTGCGCTTGCGGCGGCCCGCGGCGGCGGGCGGCGCCTCGGCCGCGCCCTTCCCGGCCCGGCGGCTGCCCCGCTGCACCGGTACGTCGGTGCCCGGCGCCCCGGCGGCGGCGCCGCGGCGGGGGCCGGATCCCGACCGTGATCCGCTTTCCGCTCCCGTTTCGCCGGAAGGTCGCGGGGAACCCTTTTGCGGAGCGCTGTTTCGCGGCGTATCCGCTCTTTGGGCGTCACTTCTCGGAGCGCCTCTTCCGGCGCCTGCGCCACGCGGGCGGGGGGAGGGCGGCTGCCCTGCGGAGTGGTCCAGTCGCAGTTCGTAATTACCGGTCTGCGGGTTGAGGACCCACTGGTCGGCGGGGTCGATTTCGTCCGCCTTACGGCTATGCGCATCCACGGTTGCCTGAATCCTCCGTCGGGTGCCACGCGAGGCGCCTTCCCCCGAAGGCGCTCGGTCTTTCGATCCAGCAGTGCGCGACCTCGCGGCCGGACGCACCGGATCGCGTCACACTATCCGCCCAGTTCAGCGTCTAGCGACGCGCGTGACACATTCCACGTTCCTTACAAGCGGGCAATCCGCCCAATCTTCATAGACTGCCGGGTTCTCTTTGGGTATTGCTTTACTCGCACATGCCCGCCGCGGCATTCGAGCCCGTGAATGTGGGGGTCGGGCTGGGGCCCTTCTGGTCCGAATCGCCCGACTTCTCTTCGGTCGAAGAGCTGTCGTCCCCGGCCTTGTCGCCAGAACTTTTCCCGGAGTCCGCGCTCTTTTCGGACTTACCGGACGGCGAGACCGTGACGGGATCATCTTCGCTCAGCCTCTTGAAGAGGTTCTTCGCCGCGGGCTGCACGAGTTCATCGCGATTCGGGTCCGCGGTGTACGGCTGCCGGGGCACAGTGAGGAATTGCACCTTTTCTATCGGTACGCTCCGCATGGAACGCGCCAGATCGTAAAGATCTTTGAGGGAGCTCAGCCCCGGGTCGGTGGTGAGGGACTTCGTCGCCGCGTCCAGCACCGGATACAGCCGGGTCGGGTTGAGCAGCACCCCGTCGCTCTGCACCTTCTTGAACAGGGCGCCGAGGAAACGTTGCTGCCGGTCCATGCGCTGGGTGTCGCTGCCGTCACCGATGCCGTGGCGGGCGCGTACGAACCCGAGGGCCTGCTCCCCGTTGAGATTCGTGCGTCCCGCGGGCAGCTCGAGATGCGCCTGCTCGTCGTCGACCGGCTCCTTGAGGCAGACCTCGACGCCGTCCACCGCGTTCACCATGTCCTTGAACCCACTGAAGTCGATCACCATGTGGTGGTCGACCCGGATCCCGGTGAGCTTCTCGATCGTACGGATCGTGCAGGCG
This sequence comes from Streptomyces sp. NPDC058198, assembly GCF_042882605.1. Classification (NCBI taxonomy): domain Bacteria; kingdom Bacillati; phylum Actinomycetota; class Actinomycetes; order Kitasatosporales; family Streptomycetaceae; genus Streptomyces; species Streptomyces sp. NPDC058198. The sequence goes on along the minus strand of NZ_JBHVVP010000004.1, from coordinate 28,928 downwards.
GCGCCGCCGAACTCGAAGGCCCAGTTGAACTGCGCGAACTGTGCCCCGCTGCGGGTGCCGTCCGACTTGAGGCAGCTGGGGATGTCCACCATCAGGTCACGCGGGATGGAGATGGCCGTCGCGCTCTGCCGGTCGGCCGCGAGATGCAGCAGGATCGTGGTGTCGGAGCGCTGCGATCCGCCGTCGTCGCGGCCGTACTTGCCGTTGTCGCCGGAGCGGCTGTCGGAGCCGAGCAGCAGGATGTTCTTCGCGTCGAGCGCGATGGGGGTGGGGCGTTCCTTCTCGTACGTCCGCAGCTCGGCGGCGGCGGTGGTGTCGGTGGTGATGTTGCCGTCGAGCTTCTTGTAGAACCACCAGCCGGCTCCGGCGGCGGCGAGCACGACGACGGAGGTGCCGAGGGCGGTCCACCGCAGCCAGCGGCGCTTGTGGTGGGGGCGCGGGGCGGCGCCATCGGCGGCGGCGTCCGCGTGGGCCGTGACCGGGGCGGCGGCCTCCGGGCCGTCGGCCGCTGTTGTCCCGGGCGGGTCGGCTGTCTCCTCGGACTCGGCTGCGGTCGTTTCGGGCGGGTCCGGTATCTCCTCGGACCCGGCTGCTGTTGTCTCGGGCGGGTCCGGTATCTCCTCGGATCCGGGTGTTGTCTCCCCGGATCCGTTCCGCTCGGCATCCGGCTTCGCCGGTTCGTCCGCGGGCTCGTCCGAGCCCGCGGACGTGGCGTCCGCCGCACCGTCGTCGTCAGCCCCGGGCGCGTCGGCCGGCCGCTCGTTCTCGGACGGGTTGTCCTGCTCGGCCGGCGTGCCAGCACTGTCGGTCACGTCTGCGTCCATCCTTCAAGGCGTCGGCGGCGCACTGGGCCGCCGGTTGCTGGGGTAGACGGACGAACCCCGTGCTTGGTTGTGCTCCGGACGGCACCTATCGCCGATCATGCAGGCGGTTGTCGTCCGGCCCCGCGAGCCCTGCCCGCCGTGCGCCGGACACCTGCGTCTCGGCGGATGGTCGTGTTGCCTGCCAGGCGCTCGTCAAACCGCGGTGTGGGTCACGCGTTCGCTCTCGGCACGCTTGGTGAGCCCTTCCGGCGACAGCTGCGCGAGGTTGCGGCAGAGCACTACGGACCCGCCCGCCACGAGCGGCGCGAACAGTCCGGCCGAGAGCCCCTCCCAGCTGTCGTACGCCAGACCGGACAGCAGCCGGGAGCCGGGCGCGAGGCCGCGCTCCCCGGCGTCCGCGCGGGCCCGTTCGACAAGCTGGGCCGAGGTCAGTTCCGTACCGCCGACGCTGAGCGCGGGTGCGTCCGGGTCCACCGGGGCGTACGGGGCGAAGCGGTCGCCCTGGCCCGGCACCTCGACCGCGTAATCGGCGAAGCCCTGCGGGGGCTGCGGAAAGCGGCCGCCGAGCGGCCGCAGCGCGAGCGCCACCCGCTCGCCGCCGCAGGCGCGCGCCGCGTCCAGCGTGTCGGGGCCGCTGACCACGAGATCGGCGTCGGCCGGGTCGCCGCCGATCTCGACCGTCACGCCGACCGAGGAGCAGGCGAGCAGCCACACCGCGCTCTGCCAGTGCGCGGGCAGCAGCAGCGCGAGCCGGTCGCCCGGCGCCGCGGCCAGATCGCCCTGGAGCAGATTCGCGGTCTTGGACACCCAATTGGCGAAGGTGGCCACGGACAATTCGACGCGCTCGCCGGTGGCATCGTCGTAGAAGGTGACCAAAGGGCGGGCCGGGTCCGCGGTGAGAGCGGATCGCAGCAGGTCGGCGGGGGTGCGGTCGCTGGCGTTCATCCGGGAAAGGGTACGCGGCGGGTCCGCGCGGCCGCCGCCGTACCGGTGACGGGGTACACCGGTTGGACCGGCGGGCCGTCAGCCGTCCCACGGGCGGCGGCGGCCTGGCGCCCACAGGATCGGCACATGCGTGCCTCCCTTGCACCCTCGATCGGCGTCGCGTGCACCGCCGCCCTGGTCCTTCCGCTGGCGCTGCCGTCGGGCGTGGCCGCCGCCGCACAGGCGTCGCCTCCGCAGGCCGTGTCCCGGCACGCGGAGCCGCGGCCGGGCGCCCCACGCGACGGGGCGGCCGTGCCCGGCTCCACCCAGTCGATTCCGCTGACCGGCGGCGGCGCGGACCGGACGGGCGGTGTCACCACGGAACAGGGGTCGGCCCAGCGTGCTGTCAGACCCTTCTCGCTGCTCGGTGCCGTGTGGGACGACGCCGCCGCCGAGCTCGGCGGAACGGTCCAGGTCCGCACCCGCGCGACCGGTACGCACAGCTGGTCCGGCTGGCGGGATCTGGAGACGCGCCCTCAGGAGCACGGCGCCGACCTCGGCAGCGAGGAGCGCGGCTCGGTGACCGTGCGCGGCGCCACAGCCCCACTCTGGGTCGGCGACTCGGACGGCGTCGCGATCCGGGTACGGGGCACCGGCGAGGCGGCCACGGCCGGGCGCTCCCGCGCGCCACTGCCCCAGGGGCTTCCCCAGGGGCTGCGCCTGGATCTGGTGGATCCGGGGCAGGGACCGGCGGGCGGAGGCGATGACGACCCTCCCGTCCCGCTGACCCTGGAGGAGACCGCCAGCTGGGCGGTGAACGCGGACCTTGTGAAGATGGGCGCCACCGAGATCCCGGCCCTGTCGAAGAAGGAGACGGAGGCCGGTCTCACCGGCTCCGCGAAGCCGTACATCGGAGGGCGCCCGCGCATCGTCACGCGCAAGGGCTGGGGGGCGGACGAGACGCTCCGCGAGACGGAGTTCGGCTACACCGCGACCGTCCGGGCGGCCTTCGTCCACCACAGCGCGACGGGAAACAACTACAGCTGCGAGGAGGCGCCCTCCGTCCTGCGCGGTATCTACCGCTACCACGTAGAGAGCAGTGGCTGGCGCGACCTCGGCTACAACTTCGCCATCGACACGTGCGGAAACATCTACGAGGGAAGGGCCGGTGGCGTGGCCGAGCCCGTCATGGGCGCCCACACGCTCGGTTTCAACGTGAACAGCGTGGGCATCGCCGTCCTCGGAACGTACAGCAGCACGGATCCGCCGGCGGCCGTCACGACCGCCATCGCCAAGCTCACCGCGTGGAAGCTCGGGCTCCACGGAATCGACCCGCGCGGGAAGGTCGCGCTGACGTCCGGGGGGAGCAACAAGTACCAGAAGGGCACGGAGGTCCGGCTCAACGCCATCTCGGGGCATCGGGACGGATTCGCCACCGACTGCCCAGGAAGCCGCCTCTACGAGAAGCTCGGCCCCATCCGGACGTCCTCGGCCACCTACCAGGGCCGCTGATCGGCAGCATGACTAGGGGAATGTACGGCTCGCAGGGCGTATGACCGGGGAGGTACCGAAAAGGCTGCATAGACTGGCCGGTCGCACGTACGGATGTACGGATGTCCGTCAGGTGTACGGCTGTTCGTCAGATGTACGGAAGCGCCGGCCCCAGCAGGAAGCAGAGACGACACGGTGACAGAAGCGATCCTCCTGGTCGGCGGCAAGGGCACCAGGCTGCGGCCTCTCACGGTGCACACTCCGAAACCGATGATGCCGGCGGCCGGCGTCCCGTTTCTCACCCATCAGCTGGCCCGCGCCCGTGCGGCGGGCGTCGAGCACGTCATCCTCGCGACGTCGTATCTCGCCGAGGTCTTCGAGCCGCACTTCGGTGACGGCTCGTCACTCGGGCTGAGTCTGGAGTACGTCACCGAGCGGGAGCCGCTCGGGACGGGCGGTGCCATCCGCAATGTCGCCTCCCTGCTGCGCTCCGGGCCCGACGAACCGGTGCTGATCTTCAACGGCGACATCCTCACCGGCCTCGACATACGGGCGCTCGTCGGGACGCACGCCTCGTCCGGGGCGGATGTCTCGCTGCATCTGACGCGGGTCGAGGATCCACGGGCCTTCGGCCTTGTCCCGACGGACGAGAGCGGGCGGGTGACGGCGTTCCTGGAGAAGCCGCAGACGCCGGAGGAGATCGTCACGGACCAGATCAACGCGGGGGCGTATGTGTTCCGCCGTTCGGTGATCGACTCCATTCCGGTGGGGCGCCCCGTCTCGGTGGAGCGGGAGACCTTCCCGGATCTGCTGGCCGCCGGCGCGCATCTGCAGGGCATGGTCGACTCCACATACTGGCTGGACCTGGGCACGCCTCAGGCGTTCGTCCGCGGCTCGGCGGACCTGGTGCTGGGCCGCGCCCCGTCCCCGGCGATACCGGGCCGCTGCGGCGAGCGGCTGGTCCTGCCGACGGCGTCCGTGGCGCCCGACGCCAAGCTCACGGGCGGCACGGTGGTGGGCGCGGGCGCGGTGATCGGCGGGGGAGCCCGGATCGCGGGTAGCACGGTGCTGGACGGCGCGGTCGTGGAACCGGGCGCGATGATCACGGACTCGCTGATCGGCGCGGGTGCGCGGGTGGGTGCGCGTGCGGTCCTGTCGGGGGCGGTGATCGGCGACGGCGCGGTGGTGGGAGCGGACAACGAACTGCGGGAGGGCATCCGCGTCTGGTGCGACGCGACGCTCCCGCCGGGATCGGTGAGGTTCTCGTCGGACGAGTAGCGGACACGCTCTCGCTTCCCAGGGGGTCCGGGGCCGGTCCCGGCTTCCGGGCGGGGTGGGGGACAACGCTCCGCCGCGGCCACCGCCTACCCTCGTGAGTGACCCCGACCCCCGAGGACCCCACCCGTGGCAGGCCGCTTCGCCCCCCGTCCGCGCTCCGCGCCGCCGTCGCACGCGGCGCCCGTGCCCGTACCCCCGCCCCGTCCCGCCCAGCCCGTGGACGGGATCCGGCGACGGTGGACGCCGACCGGTCCTTACGACCTCGGGCTCGTCCTCGGGCCGCTGCGGCGCGGACCCGGCGATCCGACCTTCCGGGCCGCCCCGGACGGCTCGGTCTGGCGGACCAGCCTGACCCCCGCCGGGCCCGGCACGCTCAGGGTCGTGGCGCGCGGCGGCGGCGTGGAGGCCGAGGCGTGGGGCGCGGGCGCGGAGTGGATGCTGGAACAACTCCCCGACCTGCTCGGCGAGTCGGACGACCCCGACGCCTTCGTCCCCCGCCACCGCCTCGTCGTCGCGGCCCAGCGCCGCCGCCCCGGGCTGCGCCTGTGCCGCACGGGACTCGTACTGGAATCCCTGATTCCGTCCATCCTCGAACAGAAGGTCACCACCGTCGAGGCGTACCGCGCCTGGCGCCTCCTGGTGCGGACGTACGGGGAGCCCGCGCCCGGCCCAGGAGCCGGCGAGCGGCTGTACGTCATGCCCGACGCCAGGACCTGGGCGATGATCCCGTCCTGGGAGTGGCACAAGGCCGGCGTCGACGCCAAGCGGTCCTCGACGATCCTGCGCGCCGTCCGGGTGGCCCGCAGGCTGGAGGAGGCCGCCGCCATGGACCCGGAACAGGCTGCCGCCCGGCTGGAGCTGATCCCCGGCATCGGCCCGTGGACCTCGGCGGAGGTCGTCCAGCGCTCGAACGGCGCCCCCGACGCCGTCACCGTCGGCGATTACCACCTTCCCGGCATCGTCGGCCACGCACTCGCGGGCGACCGGGACGCGGACGACGCGGCGATGCTGGAACTCCTCGCCCCGTACGCCGGCCAGCGCCATCGCGCGACCCGGCTGATCCTCCTCAGCGGGCACACACCGGCCCGCCGCGCACCGCGCATGGCGATCAGGAACATCGCCCAGCTGTAGGGTCCGCTCTCCGGTCGAAGGCCACCCGGCAGGCTCTCAGCGCACCTCGATGAACATCGACCCCTCCCGGGCCGGCCGGTCCTTCGGGGGGCCCGCCGCGTGGCCCACCGCCACCGCGCCCATCGGATCCCAGTCCGCCGGCAGGTCCAGCACCTCGCGGACGACCTCCCGGCAGAACATCGTCGACGAGACCCACGCGGAGCCGAGCCGCTCACCCGCAAGCGCCACCAGGAAGTTCTGGACGCCCGCGCCCATGGCGACCACGAACATCTCGCGCTCCGCGGTGTCGCGCCGGGCGTCGCCGTACGAGTGGGAGCCGTCCATCACCAGGCAGGGCACGACCAGATACGGCGCCTTGCGCAGGACGTCACCACGGCGGACGCGTCTGGCGATGGAGTCCTCCGACTTGCCGTCGCGGCGCAGGTCCGCGATCCAGGCGTCGCGCATCGCGTCCAGAAGACGCGTGCGGGACTCGGGAGACTCCAGAAGAACGAAGCGCCACGGCGTCGTGTGGTGCGGGGCCGGGGCCGTGACCGCCGCCGCGACCGCGCGGCGGACCGAGCCCGGGTCGACCGCGCCGTCGGTGAAGTCGCGGACCGTACGCCGCTGGGTGACCGCTTCCCGTACCGCCTCGGACGTGCCGAGCCGGAACATGTCGTCGGCCGCGACCCGCACCATCGCCCTGGCGCCCTCATCCGCGTCGCCGACGAGATGGGACAGGCCGGTCACCACGGCCACCGGCAGGCCCTCGGCCTTGCCCTTCACCAGGTCGCCCGCGGCGGCCAGCTCATCGGCGACGGCGACGACCGTCGCGCTCAGCGGATTGCCGTGGGCGTCCGTCCCGCCGCGCAGATCGTCCAGGACCCGCACCCCGGCGGCGCCGATCGCGACATCGGTGAGACCGTTGCGCCAGGGCCGCCCGAAGGTGTCCGTGACGATCACTCCGATGTCCACCCCGAGCGCGTCCCGCAGGCCGTCCCGTATCGCCCGCGCCGAGGCGTCCGGGTCCTCGGGCAGCAGCAGCACGGTCCCCGGCGCGGTGTTGGAGGCGTCCACGCCGGCCGCCGCCATCACCAGCCCCTGCCGGTTCTCGACGATCCGAAGGGGCCCGCGCCGCGCGACTATCCGTACGGTCTCCGCGTCGATGGCCGCCTCGCGGTCGGCCGCCTCGATGATCCGGCCCTCGGCCTTGGAGACGATCTTCGAGGTGACGAGCAGGACATCACCGTCCGACAGCTCCGGCCCGGCGGCCGCGATCAGCTTCGCGAGGTCGTCGCCGGGGCGGACCTCCGGCAGTCCCGGCAGCGCGCGGACTCGGTACGACGTCACGTCCGCACCTCCTCGGCCAGCGTCAGCGCCGCACGGGCCATCTCGGCGGTGGCATCCACGTCCGTCATCAGCAGCGGGACGGCCCGGGTGCGGATCCCCGCTCCCTCGATCTCGGCCACCGAGGCCGCGTCCACGGTGTCGACGAGCCAGCCGTCGAGCAGCCCGGAGCCGTAGTGCAGGGCGACGGCCGCGGCCGTCGACTCCACGCCGATCGCGGCGAGCACCTTGTCGGCCATTCCGCGCACCGGGGCGTCCCCGACGATGGGGGAGAGGCCGACGACCGGCACGCCCGCCTCGGCGATGGCTTCCCGGATACCGGGGACGGCCAGGATCGTGCCGATGCTGACCACCGGGTTGGACGGCGGGAAGAGGATGACGTCGCAGGAGGCGATGGCATCCAGCACTCCCGGCGCCGGCTTGGCCTGGTCGGCGCCGACCGGGACGACCGCCTGGGCGTCGACGGACGCCCGCATCTTCACCCAGTACTCCTGGAAGTGCACCGCCTTGCGCTCGCCGTCCACATCGACCGCGACATGGGTCTCGATGCGGTCGTCGGACATCGGCAGCAGCCGCACGCCCGGCTTCCAGCGGGCGCAGAGTGCCTCCGTGACGGCGCTCAGCGAGTAGCCCGCGCCGAGCATTTGCGTACGGACGATATGGGTGGCGAAGTCGCGGTCGCCGAGGCCGAACCACTCGGGCCCCACCCCGTAGGCCGCGAGCTCCGCCTTGACCTGGAAGGTCTCGTCCGTACGCCCCCAGCCCTGCTCTTCATTGATGCCACCGCCGAGGGTGTACATCACCGTGTCGAGGTCGGGGCAGACCTTCAGCCCGAACAGATGGATGTCGTCACCGGTGTTGCCGATCACCGTGACGTCCGCGTCCGGCGCGGCCTGCTTGAGGCCGCGGAGGAAGCGGGCGCCGCCGATACCGCCGGCCAGAACCACAATGCGCATGCTGTGCAGTTTGTCAGGCGGGTACGACATCCTGGGCGGCCGGGGCGCAGCGGGCGGAGTGCATCGGCATCTCGGTCAGACCCGGGTAATAGATGTGCAGGCTCACGGCCGGTTCGATCGCGTCGTTGATGACCTCGTGGACATAACCGGGCGCGAAGACGCGCTGCGCGCCCGGCGTGAGGGCGCGGCTGCCGCGCTCCGTACGCTCCGTCAGTTCACCGGCGAGCACGGTCAGTACGCCCGAGGAGCGGCCGTGGTCGTGCGACCCGGTGCCCTGGCCCGGCACCCAGGAGAGCAGCCAGACCTCGTAGCCGGGGCCGGTGCGCAGCCGGTGGTACCAGCGGCTGACGGCGTCGTACCGGACGAGCGGGGCCCACTGCGCGCGGTCGGCGGCGAGGGTACGGGCGAGCCCGGCGAACTCGGCCACGGTGGCCGGGTGCTCCCGGGCGGGCTGGAGGAGATGCTGGACCTCAAGGAGGTCGCCGGCGATCTGGAGGTCGCTGTCGCTGTTCATGGGTGCGGTGGTTCCTCGGCAGAAATGACGTGCGGGGGTGTCGCAGAGCAGGTCACAGAGCAGTTCACAGGGAACGTCGCGGAGCGGTGCGGGAACGCGGCAGGTGCCGCGGAGCGCGGGCGTGGCGACGGGAGAGCTAGCCGCAGTGGCTGGAGCCCGGGGGCATCAACAGCTGCAACAGAAACAGCTGGAACAGCAACAGCGAGCCTGGACAGCGCTGCGGAATCCACGGACGTGGGTCGCGGTGTGCGCGGGGATCGCTGGCATGTAACCAAAGGTGACGAATGCGTTCGTCGATGTCAACTCAATGCCCGATTTGGCGGTAATGTTTCACCTCATCCGGTTACTGCGATCGGAGAAAGGTTTGTGCCCCTTCAACTGCGGAGACATGGGCCAGCGACTGCGCTCGCAAACACCGTCGCACCCTCGTGACCAGACTGTGATCCGGATCGCTTCCGTGGCCGGATCCGCAACAAGGTCGGGGTTCGTGACGTCTCTCCGGGTGAGAGGGGGTGGATGCGGGCAGGCCAGTGGCATGTGTCAGGTTTTTGGTGATTTGAACACTTTCCGCATAGCCTTGGTTCCGCAGAGTGAATACCGGGACCAATAGCAGATCTCGGCTTGACTGGCCCGGAGCCACACACTTGTAATTTCACTCGTGTCGTTCGGCCGGAAATCGACAGCGGCCACATCACGGGGACGCAAAAGACAGACGAGGGGCGCACATGACCGAGCTGTTCCAGCAACTGCTGGTCGAGGACGCGGACGAGGAACTCGGCTGGCAGGAGCGCGCCTTGTGCGCCCAGACCGATCCCGAGTCCTTCTTCCCCGAGAAGGGTGGCTCCACCCGCGAGGCGAAGAAGGTCTGCCTCGCCTGTGAGGTCCGCTCCGAATGCCTTGAGTACGCCCTCGCCAACGACGAGAGATTCGGTATCTGGGGCGGGCTGTCCGAGCGTGAGCGCCGCCGGCTCAAGAAAGCCGCGATCTGACCCGTCGTCCGACGCGCTCCGGACCCGGTCCGACCGCGACCCGACCGCGCTCCGGGTGCCGCCCGACGCGCTCCGGCCGCCCTGCGGCAACCGACCCGTCGACGACCGCCGGGGCCGGCCGGACCCCCTGACGAATCGCCACAAACTCGTACGTAACGAACGGTCCGCAGTCTGCGCGTTCCCCGCAGGCGGCGGACCGTCCTGCTGCCAGCCGTTAGTGTGGGCCCCCATCCAAGACGCTCCAACGCCCCTTCGGGGCGACCCCCCGGCCGGAGGGCCCGTTACCTCAATGTCCCCCACCACCGCCGCGTTCGTTCCCGCCACCGCCCCCGAGTTTCCGCGGCACGTCGTGACCGCAGTACTCGTCTCGCACGACGGTGCGCGATGGCTGCCCGACGCCCTTGCCGGGCTGCTCGGCCAGGAACGCCCCGTACAGAACGTCATGGCAGCCGACACCGGCAGCGCCGACGACTCCGCCCGGCTGCTCACCGAGTCGCTCGGCGCCGACCGCGTCCTGCATCTCGCGCGCCGGTCCGGCTTCGGCACGGCCGTCGACGAGGCCGCCCGCTCCGCCGGGGTGCTCACCCCCGACGATCTGCCGTATCTGAAGCGGCCGAGCGGCTGGGATCCGGTGAACCGGACCTGGCGGGACGACGCGTACGACATGCCGGAACTGCCCCACGGCGAACCGGTGCAGTGGCTCTGGCTCCTCCACGACGACTGCGCGCCCGCCCCCGACGCCCTCGCCGAGCTGCTGCGCGTCGCCGACTCCGACGAGTACGCCGCCATCGTCGGCCCCAAGCTGCGCGGCTGGTACGACCGCAAGCAGCTCCTCGAAGTCGGCGTCTCCATCGCCAACAGCGGACGCCGCTGGACCGGGCTCGACCGGCGCGAACAGGACCAGGGGCAGCACGACCAGGTCCGTACCGTCCTCTCCGTCTCCAGCGCCGGCATGCTCATCCGCCGCGACGTCTGGGACGAACTGGGCGGCTTCGACCGCAGACTCCCGCTGATGCGCGACGACGTCGACCTGTGCTGGCGTGCCCACGCCGCAGGACACCGGGTGCTCATCGCCCCCGACGCCGTCCTGCGGCACGCCGAGGCGGCCGCGCGCGAGCGTCGTACGGTCGACTGCGCGGGCCGCTCCGTCGTCAACCCGCACCGCGTCGACAAGGCCGGCGCCGTCTACACCATGCTCGTCAACGCACGGGCCGCCGTCCTCCCCTACGTACTGCTCCGGCTCGTCCTCGGCACCCTGCTGCGCACCCTCGCCTATCTGGTGGGCAAGGCACCTGGCCAGGCCGTCGACGAAGTCATGGGACTCTTCGGCACCCTGTTGCGGCCGGGACAGATCATCAGCGCCCGGCGGCAGCGCGGCAAGGGAGTGGTCGAGCCGGCCGAGCTGCGCCCCCTCTTCCCGCCGCCCGGCGCGACGATCCGTGCCACGGTCGAGCAGATCGCCGGAAGCCTCGGCGGCGACTCCGACGCCGACGCGGGCGGCTCACGGCACGGCGCCGTCGAGTCGGGCCCCGGCGGTGACGACGCCGACTTCATGGAGGTCGAGCAGTTCGCCCGGCTGAAGAAGCTCGCGCACAAGCCCGGCCCCGTCCTCTTCGCGATCCTCCTGGTCGTCTCCCTCGTCGCCTGCCGCGGACTGCTCGGCGGCGGCGCGCTCGCGGGCGGCGCCCTGCTGCCCGCGCCGGCGGACGTCTCCGACCTGTGGTCCCGGTACGCGGACGGCTGGCATCCCGTCGGCACGGGCGGCACCCAGACCGCGCCCCCCTATCTCGCCGTACTCGCCGCCCTTTCCGCGCTGTTCCTCGGCTCCACCGGCTTCGCGCTGACCCTGCTGCTCGTCTGCTCGGTGCCGCTGGCCGGACTCACCGCCTACTTCGCCTCACGGCCCCTCGTCGAGTCGCGGCTGCTGCGGGCCTGGGCGAGCGTCGCGTACGCCTTCCTGCCCGCTGCCACCGGCGCGCTGGCCACCGGACGCCTCGGCACCGCCGTGCTGGCCGTCCTGCTGCCGCTGATCGCCCGCGCGGCCGTCGCCGCGTACGGGATGCGCGGCGAAGGCCGCGGCAGCTGGCGTGCCACCTGGGCATACGCCTTCCTGCTGACCTTCGCGATGGCCTTCACCCCGGTCGTATGGCCGCTCGCGCTGCTGGCCGGGCTCGGTGTCCTCGCGCTGCGCCGTGACGAGATAGCCGCGTACGGTCCGCGCGTCCTGGCCGCCGTCGGCACCCCCGTCCTGCTGCTGGCCCCCTGGTCGCTCTCGCTGCTGACCGATCCCGCCGCCTTCCTGCGGGAGGCCGGCCTGGAGTTCGGTACGGGATCGGCCTCCGCGATCGATCTGCTCGGCATGAGCCCCGGCGGCCCCAGGACCGCGGGCGGCATCCTGCTGATCGGGGTCGTCCTGGCCGCGCTGGCCGCCCTGCTGCGCGGCGAGCGGCAGTTCGCGATCCGCGCCGCCTGGGCCGTCGCCCTGGTCGCGCTGATCTTCGCCGTCCTCTCCAACAACTCCGGCTGGGCCGGACCCGCCACCCTCGTCTACGGGCTCGCGCTGATCGCGGCCGCCGTGCTCGGCGCCGACGGCGCCCGGGAGCGCGTCGCCGCCCAGAGCTTCGGCTGGCGCCAGCCCGTCGCCGCGCTCATCGCCGCCGCCGCGGCCGTCGCCCCGCTGCTCGCCGCCTTCGGCTGGATGATCAGCGGAGCTGCGGGACCGCTGGAGCGCCGCGACCCGGTCCAGGTCCCGGCGTTCGTCGCCGAGGAGAGCGTCACCCGCGACCAGCCGCGCACCCTGGTCCTCGGCGGCAGCTCCGCCGCCGAGGTCTCGTACACCCTGGTCCGCGGCTCGGGCGGCCGGCTCGGTGACGCCGAGCTGACCGAGGCGGGCGGCAGCGACCCCCGGCTCGACAAGGTCGTCGCGAATCTGGTCGCGGGATCCGGCGCCGACCAGACCGACCAGCTCAGCGGTTTCGCGGTCCGCTACGTACTCGTACGGGACGGGGCGCCGCGCGAGATGAGCCGCGTCCTCGACGCCACCCCGGGCCTGAGCCGGCTGAGCCAGCTGGACGGCAGCGCGCTGTGGCGCGTGGACCGTCAGATCTCGCGGGCCACGATCGTCGACGGCAAGGGGGAGGGCGAGTCGCTGGCCGTCGCCTCCTCACCCGTCGAGGCGCACACGGAGCTCCCGGCGGGCGCCGCGGGGCGGGTGCTGCGGATCGCGGACCGGGCCGCCGAGGGCTGGCAGGCCACCCTCGACGGGAAGGCGCTGACGAAGAAGACCGTCGACGGCTGGGCCCAGGGCTTCGAACTGCCCGCCGAGGGCGGACGGCTGGACCTCACGTACGAGAGCCCGGTCACCCACACCGCGTGGATCTGGGTGCAGGGCGCGCTCGCCGTCGTGCTGCTGGTGCTCGCCCTGCCGGGGCGCCGCCGCGAGATCGACGACGACCTGCCCGAGGAGGACGTCGAGATTCCGGCGCAGCCGGTCGAGGGAGAAGGACGCCGGGCCCGCAGGCTGCGGGCGGCGGCGGAGGCCGAGGGCCAGTACGAGACCGGCCAGTACGAGACCGGCCAGTACGAGTCCGGCCAGTACGAGCCCGAGCGGCAGGAGGCCGTACCGCCGATGCCCGCCGCGGCTCCCGCGCCGGATCCGTACGGTCAGTCCGCCGAGGGTGACCAGCAGACGGCGTACGGGGCGGTGCCCCAGCAGCAGGCGGTGCCTCCGCAGCAGGTGCCCCAGCAGCAGCCGTACGGCGACTGGGACGGCACGACGTACGCCGGCGCGGAGTACGCCCAGAACCAGTACCCGGACGGGCAGTACCAGGGCGCGCAGTACGGCGAAGGGCAGTACCAGCAGCCGTATCAGCAGTACCCGGCCGGCCAGTATCAGGAAGGCCAGTACCAGGAGGGCCAGGTGCCGTACGACCCGTCGCAGTACGACCCGTACGGCTACGGACAGCAGCCCTACGCCGACGGCACCGAGAACGAGCAGCGTCCGCGCCCCGACGGGAGCAGCAACCAGTGAACCGTACGACTCTCTCCCTCATCGCGGCCGCCACCGCCCTCGCCGCCATCACCGGGATCGCCGCGCTGACCGCGCCGGACGGCGCCGGCGCTGCGGCGGCCCAGGCTCCGGCGCGGCTGCCCGTGGAGCGCTCCAGCCTGCTCTGCCCGGCGCCGAGCGCGTCGGACATCGCGGAGACGACGTACACCTCGTTCACCCCGGCGGGTGGTAAAGGTGGCGGCGACACGACAGGTTCCGCGGAACTGAAGGAATCCACCCTCACCTTGGCCGATCCGGGCACCGCCGACGACAAGAAGGCGGACGAGAAGGTGAAGGACGAGGACGCCAAGAAGGACGACAAGGCCAAGGACGCCAAGAAGGATCCCGCGCAGGACAAGGCGTTCGTCGCCCTGAAGGAGCCGGGCAAGCCTGTCACCGCCGAGGCGAGCGGCGCCGCGGCCCCCGCCCTCGTCGGCACCGCCACCGGCCGGTTCGCCCCCGGCTGGGCCACCCAGCAGACCACCACCGTCAGCGTGGGCGGCGCGCGCGGCCTGCTCGGCACGGCCTGCACCGCGCCCGACACCAGCTTCTGGTTCCCGGGCGCCGGTACCGAGGAATCGCGGCAGGACTACGTCCATCTCACCAACCCCGACGACACGGCGGCCGTCGCCGACATCGAGCTGTACGGGAAGGACGGCGCCCTCAAGTCGGAGGTCGGCGAGGGCATTCCGGTGCCCGCCAGGTCCAGCGTCCCGGTGCTGCTCTCGACCCTGACCACCGAGGCCGCCGCCAATGTGACTGTCCACGTCACTACCCGGACCGGCCGGGTCGGCGCCGTGGTGCGCGCCGCCGACGACAAGACGGGGAGCGACTGGCTGGCCGCCGCGGCCGATCCCGCGGGCCGCGTGGTCATGCCCGGCATCCCGGCGGACGCGACCGACGTACGTCTGGTGGCGTTCGCACCCGGTGCGGACGACGCCTACCTGAAGGTGCAGCTGGCCGGCGCCGACGGCACGATCACCCCGGCCGGGCAGGAGACCCTGCACGTCAAGTCGGGGATGACCGCGGCCCTCGACCTGGCGGACGTCACCAAGGGCGAGGCGGGTTCGCTGCTGCTCAGCCCCGCCGAGGACGGGCGCGCGACCCCGGTGGTCGCGGCGCTGCGCGTGGTCCGCGGCAAGGGTGCCAAGCAGGAGATCGCGTTCATCCCGGCGACCGGGCCGATCGGGTCGCGGGCGACCGCGGCCGACAACCGCGCCAAGGGCTCGACACTCTCGCTGACCGCGCCGGGCGGGACCGCGAAGGTGAAGGTCACGGCCTCGGCGGGCAGCGAGGCGGGTGAGCCGGTGGTGAAGACGTACGTCGTCAAGGCCGGTACGACCCTGGCCGTCACGCCGCCCGTGCCGGACGGGCTGAAGGGCTCGTACGCGCTGACGATCGAGCCGGAGTCGGGTGGTCCGGTGCACGCGGCGCGCACGCTCGCCCTGCCGGAGGACGGCGTCCCGATGTTCACGGTGCAGACGCTGCCGGACGACCGGGGGACGGTGTCCGTGCCGAAGGCCAAGGAAGACCTGTCGATCCTCGGCGGCCGAGGCTAGTGCCCCTCCCGGGAATGTTTGCCCCGTCGCGACGCCCAGCACGCACGCTCGCCGCGTTGGCCAAAGACCCGAGTAGCTCCGCTACAAGGGCCTCCGGCCGCCTTGCGATCGCACGCACCGGCCGCCGCTCCTCGACGGGCAAACATTCCCGGTCGCGGCACTAGTCCATGCCCGGCCCTGACCCACTCCGGGTCAGGTCCGGGCCGGCAGGTCAGGGTCCGGTCACTCCTGTCCGTACCGCGGATCGACGGACTCGGGTGCGAGGCCGAGCAGCTCCGCGACCTGCTCGACCACGATCTCGTGCACCAGCAGCGCGCGATCGTCGCGGCTCTTGGTACGGATCTCCACGGGCCGGCGGTAGACGAGGATCCGCGCCGGGTGCTCCTTGCTCGCGGGGACCGAGCTGCCGAGCGGCACGGACTCGTCCTGTGTGCTGGGCACGTCCATGACCAGGAACTCGACCTCGGCCAGTTGTGGCCAGCGTCGCTCGAGGCGGTCCACGGAGTCCCGTACAAGATCACGGAAGGTCTCCGAGCGGCTGGCGGAGAGCGGCACCTGGGGCGGGGCGACGGGCCCACGCATCCCGCGGCCGTGGCGGTCGCGGCGGCGTGGCCGTGGCTCGGTCGGGCGGGGCGGTACAGGACTGTCCATCACTCACGCAGGGTAGCCCTCCCGGGCCCCGACGATCGTGGCCGCCGCCCCCTCGGGCGGCATGTCGCATATTGAGCATTCCGGCCAAGCTTGGGCTCGATTCCATACATCTGCGCGATCGGCGATCTCGCCTTCAATGACGGGTTTTGCCCCAAGTGGTGACCGCGTCACGGGCTGTCGCCGCCCGGTCACTTCTCCTCCCCCGCAGGTCAGGGCAGTTGCTTCCGGCCATGTCGGGCCGGATGTCGTGGCGCGACACGGTGGAGTGACCTGGTGGAGAGTCGTCGCGGCCCGCTCAAGAGTGCGGTACCGTCCAACGTCGTGAGCCCTGTACGTCGCTGTTCGCGCACCGCGTGCGGCCGCCCTGCTGTCGCGACACTGACGTACGTCTATGCCGACTCGACCGCGGTCCTCGGCCCGCTCGCCACCTACGCCGAGCCTCATTGCTACGACCTGTGTGCGGAACACAGCGAGCGGCTGACCGCTCCGCGCGGCTGGGAGGTCGTCCGTCTGACGGACGGCTCGGCTCCCGCGCGCCCGAGTGGTGATGATCTTGAAGCGCTCGCCAACGCCGTGCGGGAAGCCGCCCGGCCCCAGGAGCGCGCTGCGGAGGGCGGCAGTAAAGGGCCGCGCGGCGCGAATCCGGCCGAGGTCGGGCGCCGGGGACATCTGCGCGTGCTGCGCTCTCCCGACTCCTGAGCCGTAGCTCCTGAGCGACAAGCGCTGCTTCCTTTGGACGCGGAAACCTTTCTTCCGCCGCCGCTCTCCCTGACGGGGATTTCCGGTACGGATCCTGTGCGGGCCATTGACCTTCGCTTGGCGCGGACACGACCATTTCCTCCCACCTACTGAGAGATCAGTTTCCGTATCGCGGAATCCGGAGGACTGTCGTGTTCGTACAGCAACTGGAACCCGTCGCCGACTCGCTCGCCCTCTCCGCCCTTGTCGCCGCGCTGCCCCTGGCCACCGTGCTGATCCTGCTCGGCGCCGTCCGTATGAAAGCCCACCTTGCCGGGCTCATCGGACTCGCCGTCGCCGTGCTGGTCGGCTGGCTCACCTTCGGCATGCCCCTGGGCCAGACCCTCTCGGCCGGCGCGCAGGGCGTGCTCTTCGGCCTCTTCCCGATCATGTGGATCGTCGTCAACGCCCTCTGGGTGTACCGGATGACGGTACGCACCCATCACTTCGACATCCTGCGGCGCTCCTTCGGGCGCCTCTCGGACGATCCCCGTATCCAGGCGCTCGTCATCGCCTTCTGCTTCGGCGCGCTGCTCGAAGCGCTCGCGGGCTTCGGGGCGCCGGTCGCCATCTGCTCGGTGATGCTGGTGGCACTCGGCTTCGACCCGGTCAAGGCCGCCGTCGTCGCGCTCGTCGCCAACACCGCGCCCGTGGCCTTCGGCGCCATGGGCACGCCGGTGGTGACACTCGCACAGGTCACCGGGCTGCCCCTGGACACCGTCGCCTCGGTGGTCGGACGGCAGACGCCGCTGCTCGCACTCGTCGTACCGCTGGTGCTGGTCCTGCTCGTCGACGGCCGGCGGGGGCTCCGCGAGACCTGGGTGCCCGCGCTGGCGTGCGGAGTCGCCTTCGCCGTCGCGCAGTTCGTCGCCTCCAACTACGTCTCCGCCCAACTCGCCGACATCGGCGCGGCGCTGGCGGGAGCGGCGGCGCTGGTGGCGATCCCCTCGGCGCGCAGGCCCGCGGCGGAACCGGTGCGCGCCGCGGTACTCACCGGCGTACGGAGCGAGGACCTGGACCGGGAGGACCCGCGCCGCGAAGTGCTGCGCGCCTACGCCCCGTACGCCCTGATCGTGGTGATCTTCTCCCTCGCGCAGATCCCGCCGGTCAAGGAACTGCTCGCGAGGGCGACGCGGCTCTTCGACTGGCCGTTCCTCAACGTCGGCGACGCGGAGGGCAACCCGGTCGGCGCCAATGTCTTCTCCCTCCCGCTCGTCGCGACGGGCGGCACGCTCGTCCTGCTCGCGGGCCTGTTCACCGCCGTCGTGCTCGGCGTTCGCGCGCGCGACGCGGCCCGGGAGTGGGCGGCGACCGTGTACGAACTGCGGTACGCGATCCTCACCGTCATCTCGGTCCTCGCCCTCGCGTACGTCATGAATCTCTCCGGACAGGCGGCCACCATCGGTCACTTCGTCGCGGCGGCGGGTGCGGGACTGGCCTTCCTCTCGCCGATCCTGGGGTGGTTCGGCGTCGCGGTCACGGGCTCGGACACCTCGGCCAACGCGCTCTTCGGCGCGCTCCAGGTGACGGCGGCGCAGCAGTCCGGTCTTTCGCCGGAGCTGCTGGCCGCGGCGAACAGCTCCGGGGGAGTGCTGGGCAAGATGATCTCCCCGCAGAATCTGACGATCGCCTGCGCGGCGGTCGGGCTCGCCGGCAAGGAGGGAGACCTGCTGCGCAAGGTGCTGCCGTGGAGTCTGGGGCTTTTGCTGGTGATGTGTCTGATCGTGCTGGGACAGAGCACGATGGTGCTGGGCTGGATGCTTCCTTAACTGCGAGCGGGTACCCGTACGGGTAGTTTGAAGTGACCGCAGTGACAGAAAGCTCTGGAGGGTTGGCCGTGGCCGATTTGTCGCAGATCGTGAAGGCGTACGACGTGCGTGGGGTGTACCCCGATCAGCTGGACGACCAACTCGCGGAGCTTTTCGGCGCCGCCTTCGTCGAAGTCACCGAAGCCGAGGCGATCGTCATCGGCCATGACATGCGGCCCTCCTCGCCCGGCCTCGCGTCGAGCTTCGCCCGGGGCGCCGTCTCGCGCGGCGCGGACGCCACGATCATCGGGCTCTGCTCCACCGACCAGCTGTACTACGCGTCGGGGGACATGAACCTGCCCGGCGCGATGTTCACGGCGTCGCACAACCCGGCCCGGTACAACGGCATCAAGATGTGCCGGGCCGGCGCGGCGCCGGTGGGTCAGGACACGGGCCTGGCGGAGATCCGCGCCCTGGTCGAGGGCTGGCTCGCGGACGCCCCCCCGGCCTCGGTGACGAAGCCCGGGCACATCATGCAGCGTGACACCCTGTCCGATTACGCCGAATACCTGCTGTCCCTGGTCGACCTGTCCACGATCCGCCCGCTGAAGGTCGTCGTGGACGCGGGCAACGGCATGGGCGGGCACACGGTCCCGACCGTGTTCGAAGGACTGCCGCTCGACGTGGTGCCGATGTACTTCGAGCTGGACGGTACGTTCCCGAACCACGAGGCCAACCCCCTCGACCCGAAGAACATCGTCGACCTTCAGGCCCGCGTCCGCGCCGAAGGCGCCGATCTGGGCCTGGCCTTCGACGGCGACGCGGACCGCTGCTTCGTCGTCGACGAGCGCGGCGAGGGCGTCTCCCCGTCGGCGATCACCGCGCTGGTGGCGGCGCGCGAACTGGCCAAGCACCCGGGCAGCACGGTCATCCACAACCTGATCACATCCTGGTCGGTCCCCGAGGTCGTCAGGGAACACGGCGGCACCCCGGTCCGCACCCGCGTCGGCCACTCCTTCATCAAGCAGGAGATGGCCAATACGGGAGCGGTGTTCGGCGGCGAGCACTCCGCGCACTACTACTTCCGCGACTTCTGGAACGCGGATACGGGCATGCTCGCCGCGCTCCACGTCCTGGCGGCGCTGGGCGGCCAGGACGGCCCCCTGTCCGAGCTGGTCTCCTCGTACGACCGCTACGCGGACTCCGGGGAGATCAACTCCACGGTCGACGACCAGGCGGGCCGCATGGCCGCGGTCCGGGAGGCCTTCGCGAACCGTGACGGGGTCACGATCGACGAGCTCGACGGCTTGACGGTGACGGCGGCGGACTGGTGGTTCAACCTCCGGCCGTCCAACACGGAACCGCTGCTGCGGCTGAACGTGGAGGCGCGGGACGAGACGACGATGGGGAAGGCGCGGGACGAGGTCCTGTCCCTCATCCGCGCGTAGCGCCGTCCGGCGGGGGTTGGGGGTGCGGGCTGTTCGTTGGGGTGCGGGTGCCGGGGGTTCCGGAGGTGCGTGTCCGGACTGCATGATTTACGGCGCTGTGCGGGCCGGTTGAACGGTGCGGCTCGTCGTGCGCCACAAATCACGCTTTACGTCCGGTCACGCACCTCCTGCACCCCCGACCCCCTCCCGCCGGTGGGCCCGCGCCAAGCGGCTCGTGGGCCTTGGGGCCGGGGGGTCTGTGCGGGTGGTGGAGGGGGACGGGTAGGGGTGGTGTCCAGGACGTAGAGCGTGATTTGTGGCGCTCGACAACGTGTCACCCGGGATCCGGTCCGCACGCGCCGTAAATCATGCAGTCCAGGACACCACCCCTGCCCGGCACCCGGCGACAACCCGCACCCGAGAACCGGCCCCCGCCCAAGACAACCCGCACCCCCCGCCGGACGGCGACCCCGCACCCGGCGACAACCCGTACCCGCACCCCCGCCGGACGGCGTTACCCTGACGGGGCTCGATCCGTCTGTTTGAAGGGACACCACCCCCATGCCGCTCGAAGCCGGCCTCCTGGAGATCCTCGCCTGCCCGGCCTGCCACGCGCCGCTCAGCGACCGCACCGCCGCCGACACCCCCGAGCTGATCTGCACCAGCGAGGACTGCGGCCTGGCCTACCCGGTACGCGACGACATCCCCGTCCTCCTCGTCGACGAGGCGCGGCGCCCCGCGTAAAGGCACGGCGCCCCGCGCAAAACCGCGCGGCGCCCCGGGTAAGGAGGCCCCATGCTCGACGAGTCGCTGCTCGACGCTCCCGACGCCCTGGCCCATGCCGACCGGCTCGGGCTGCTGCGTGGGGCCGCCGAGGCAGGCGCCCGGGTGCGTACCGCGCTGCGGAACACCGCCGAGGCCGGCGTCGCCGAGCTCACCCCCGAGGGCCGCCCCCGCGCCGTACTGATCGCGGGTTCCGGCGCCGCCGCGACCGCCGTCGCCGAGCTGATCGCCGCCCTCGCCGGAGCCGCCGCGCCCGTGGTCCGGATCCGCCCCACCGGCGTCGCCCCGGCCGCCGGCGCGCTGCGCTGGGCGCTACCGGGCTGGGTCGGCCCCGTGGACCTGCTGCTGATCGCCACCACCGAGGGCAGCGAACCCGGCCTCGCGCTCCTCGCCGAGCAGGCGTACCGCCGTGGTTGCACGGTCGTCACCGTCGCCCCGCGCCGGTCCCAGCTGAGCGAGGCGGTCGACGGTACGCACGGTCTCGTCGTCCCCATGGCGACGACTCCCAACGAGCAGTACGAAGGGGAAGGGACGCTGGTGGCCGGCCCCGGCGCCCTCTGGTCCCTGCTCATCCCCCTGCTCGCGCTGCTCGACCGCGCCGGCCTGCTCACCGCGCCGACCGAGACGCTTCAGCGCGTCGCCGACCGGCTGGACCGCGCCGCCGAACGCTGCGGCCCGGCCATCGCGACGTACAGCAACCCGGCCAAGACCCTCGCCGCCGAGCTCGCCGACAGCCTCCCGCTGATCTGGACGGAGGGCACGGCCGCCGCCCCGGCCGGGCGCCGCTTCGCCGCCGTACTGGCCGAGCTCACCGGCCGGCCCGCGCTCGCCGCCGAGCTCCCCGAAGCCCTGATGGCCCACGGCGCGCTGCTCGCGGGCGACTTCGCGGGCGGCGCCGGTCCCGCCGACGACTTCTTCCGTGACCGGGTCGAGGAGCGCCAGGCCCTGCGCGCCCGGATCGTGCTGCTCAGGAACCGGCCCGCCGGCGGACTGACCGCGGCCCCCGCCGCCCGGGAGCTCGCGGGCGGGCATGACGTGGCCATCAGCGAGCTGGAGCCCGAAGAGGGCAGCGAACTCGAAGCCCTCGCCGAACTGATCGCCGTCACCGACTTCGCCACCCTCTACCTGGCCCTCGCCGGGGGCGCCCCCGTATGAGCTGAACCCGCCCCGGCACCACACGTCCACCGCCGCAACACCCGTGGTGCGGCCGCACGTCACCCGCACGTCACCACGTACCAGAAGGCTCACCCCATGGACCGCCTCGCCAATACCGTGCGCCCCTACGCCTGGGGATCCACGACTCTCATCCCGGAACTGCTCGGCACCGCCCCCACGGGCGAACCCCAGGCCGAGATGTGGATGGGCGCCCACCCGGGGGCGCCGTCCCGCCTCGACCGCGGCGCCGGCGAGCAGGCACTCTCCGCCGCCATCGACGCCGCCCCCGAGGCGGAACTCGGCGCGGCGGCGGTCCGGAAGTTCGGCCCCCGCCTGCCGTTCCTCCTCAAGCTCCTCGCCGCGGGATCCCCGCTCTCCCTCCAGGTCCACCCGAACCTCGCCCAGGCGAAGGAGGGTTACGCCGACGAGGAGCACCGGGCCGTCCCGATCGACGCCCCGCACCGGAACTACAAGGACGCCAACCACAAGCCCGAACTGATCTGCGCGCTCACGCCCTTCGACGGCCTGTGCGGCTTCCGCGCCCCGGACGCGGCCGCCGAGTTCCTGGCGCGGCTGGACGTCGACTCGCTCAAGCCGTACGTCGACCTCCTCCACGCCCACCCCGAAGAGGCCGCGCTGCGCGAGGTCCTGACCGCCGTCCTCGCCGCGGACCCGGCCGAGATGGCCGCCACCGTCACCGAGGCCGCCGCAGCCGCGGAGCGACTCGGCGGCGACTACACGCCGTACGTGTCGATCGCGCACCACTACCCCGGCGATCCCGGCGTCATCGCCGCCATGCTGCTCAACTACGTGCAACTGCAGCCCGGCGAGGCGCTCTTCCTCGGCGCCGGCGTCCCGCACGCCTATCTCAACGGCCTCGGCGTCGAGATCATGGCCAACTCGGACAACGTCCTGCGCTGCGGCCTCACGCCCAAGCATGTCGACGTCCCCGAACTGCTCCGTGTCGTGCGCTTCGAAGCGACCGAGCCGGGTGTCCTGCGCCCGGAGGCGTCCCCCTCGGGCGAGGAGCTCTACGACACCCCTGTCGATGAATTCCGTCTGTCCCGCTACTCCCTGGCCGCAGGTGGGGCGCCGCGCGACCTCACGGCCCCCGTGCCGCAGATCCTGCTCTGCACGGCCGGCACGCCCTACGCGAACGACTTCGCGCTGACCCCCGGCACCTCCGTCTTCGTCCCGGCGGGAGAGAAGGCCGAACTGTCCGGTACAGGCACCGTTTTCCGGGCAACAGTGAAGGCCTGAGCAACCGGCCACGCACACGGCTGCAACAATGTGCCGCCGTACCGCGGCGCCAGGGCCGCAGTACCGATGAAGGGACACAACGCACCCATGAGCGCGTCAGGCGGAACCAAGGCGATCGTGGCGGCGCTCGGCGCCAACCTCGCGATCGCAGTAGCCAAGTTCGTGGCGTTCCTCTTCAGTGGTTCGTCCTCGATGCTCGCGGAGAGCGTGCACTCCCTCGCCGACTCGGGGAACCAGGGGCTGCTGCTCCTCGGCGGCAAGAAGGCGAAGCGCGAGGCGACCCCGGAGCACCCCTTCGGCTACGGCCGCGAGCGCTATATCTACGCCTTCCTCGTCTCCATCGTGCTCTTCTCGGTCGGTGGCATGTTCGCCATCTACGAGGGCTACGAGAAGATCAAGCACCCGCACGCGATCGAGGCCTGGTACTGGCCGGTCGGGGTGCTCGTCTTCGCGATCATCGCGGAGTCGATCTCGTTCCGTACGGCCATCAAGGAATCCAACCTCACCCGTGGCACCCGCTCCTGGACGGAGTTCATCCGCCGCTCCAAGGCCCCCGAGCTCCCCGTTGTACTCCTGGAGGACCTCGGCGCGCTGGTCGGTCTGGTGCTCGCCCTCTGTGGCGTGAGCGTGTCCCTGGCCACCGGTGACGGCGTGTGGGACGGCATCGGCACCCTCTGCATCGGCATCCTCCTCATCCTGATCGCGCTGGTTCTGGCGGCCGAGACGAAGTCCCTGCTCCTGGGTGAGTCCGCAGGCGTGGAGGACGTGCAGAAGATCAAGGCGGCGCTCGTCGACGGCGACGTGGTCACCGGCATCATCCACATGCGTACGCTCCACCTCGGCCCCGAGGAGCTGCTGGTCGCGGCCAAGATCGCGGTGCGGCACGACGACACGGCCACCGAAGTCGCCCACGCGATCAACGCGGCGGAGGCACGGATCCGCGAGGCGGTCCCGATCGCCCGGGTGATCTACCTGGAGCCGGACATCTACAGCGAGTCGGCGGCCGCGTCCGGCACCAACCCCGCCAAGAGCCCCGGCGGCGAGACTCCGGACGCCGACCACTGAAGCGGCGCTGAGGCCTCTCTTTCCATGGATCCCTTTTCTCGATCGACTGTGGGCCGCTGGGTCGATCGGTGTAGATTCGTGCCCAGAGCCAGACGTCGCTGCTGATGGCGGTCGGGCGGTCCGCCCGCGCGGACCGTCCGAGGGAGAGAGGGCCTCCGACGGACTGCGCCGCGAGCGCCCGGGCATTCGTATGCCCGCCGCCGCAGAGCCAGCCGTACGTACCCACCCTCGACCCCCTTTACGAGGAGCAGCTCGATATGACGACTGTCGCCAACCGACAGGACTTCAAGGTCGCCGACCTCTCGCTCGCCGAGTTCGGCCGCAAGGAGATCAATCTCGCCGAGCACGAGATGCCCGGTCTGATGTCGATCCGCAAGGAGTACGCGGCGTCGCAGCCGCTCGCCGGTGCCCGGGTCACCGGCTCCCTGCACATGACGGTGCAGACCGCCGTCCTCATCGAGACCCTGACCGCTCTCGGTGCCGACGTCCGCTGGGCGTCCTGCAACATCTTCTCCACCCAGGACCACGCCGCCGCCGCCATCGCGGTCGGCCCCAACGGCACCCCGGACGACCCCCAGGGCGTCCCGGTCTTCGCCTGGAAGGGCGAGACGCTCGAGGAGTACTGGTGGTGCACGGAGCAGGCTCTGACCTGGCCGAACACGCCCACCGGCGGCCCGAACATGATCCTGGACGACGGCGGTGACGCCACCCTCCTGGTCCACAAGGGCGTCGAGTTCGAGAAGGCCGGCAAGGCCCCCGACCCGGCCACCGCGGACAGCGAGGAGTACGCCTACATCCTCCAGCTCCTGAACCGCACCCTCTCCGAGAACCCGCAGAAGTGGACCCGCCTGGCGTCCGAGATCCGCGGCGTCACCGAAGAGACCACCACCGGTGTCCACCGTCTGTACGAGATGCACCGCGACGGCACCCTGCTGTTCCCGGCGATCAACGTCAACGACGCGGTCACCAAGTCCAAGTTCGACAACAAGTACGGCTGCCGCCACTCCCTGATCGACGGCATCAACCGCGCCACCGACGTCCTGATCGGCGGCAAGGTCGCGGTCGTCTTCGGCTACGGCGACGTCGGCAAGGGCTGTGCGGAGTCCCTGCGCGGCCAGGGCGCCCGCGTGATCATCACCGAGATCGACCCGATCTGCGCCCTCCAGGCGGCGATGGACGGCTACCAGGTCGCCACGCTCGACGACGTCGTCAGCATCGCTGACATCTTCGTCACCACGACCGGCAACAAGGACATCATCATGGCCGCGGACATGGCCAAGATGAAGCACCAGGCGATCGTCGGCAACATCGGTCACTTCGACAACGAGATCGACATGGCCGGCCTGGCCAAGATCGACGGCATCGTCAAGGACGAGGTCAAGCCGCAGGTCCACACCTGGACCTTCCCCGACGGGAAGACGCTCATCGTCCTCTCCGAGGGCCGCCTGCTGAACCTGGGCAACGCGACCGGCCACCCGTCCTTCGTGATGTCCAACTCGTTCGCGGACCAGACCCTGGCCCAGATCGAGCTCTTCACCAAGCCGGAGGAGTACCCGACGGAGGTCTACGTGCTCCCCAAGCACCTGGACGAGAAGGTGGCCCGTCTCCACCTCGACGCGCTCGGTGTGAGGCTCACGACGCTCCGCCCGGAGCAGGCCGCCTACATCGGTGTCGACGTCGCGGGCCCGTACAAGCCCGACCACTACCGCTACTGATCCACTCTCGGCCCACTGACGGGCTGACGGGCCACTGACGCGCCCCCAGTGACAGGTACCCGCGGTACCGGACAGGCCCCCGCACCCCCGTGTCGGGGGCCTGTCCCGTGTCAGTCGCCGAGCGCTCGCAAGACCAGAAGGACCCCATGCCCCGCGGCCGTTATTCGCTGCACGATCCGCACGACCACACCCCTCTCGGTGACGAACACTTCCACTGCGCGCCAGGTCCCTCCGGCTGGCGCTACGTCTCCCAGATCACCACTCCCTCCGGCGACCACGCCGGCTCCGTCGATCTGGCCCTCGACGAACTCGGCCGGCCCATCCGTCTCGAGCTGAACGCCGCGAGCTGGCAGGTCCGGGGCGCCGCCCTCGACGGCGTCACCTGGGTCCGTACCGACCCCACCGGCACCCACGCCACCGAAGGCAACGTCCGCGCCCATGCCTTCACCGGCACATCCCCCGCGTTCCTCGTGGCAACAGCCCGGCTTCTGCGCCTCACCCCCGATTCCCCCGCCACTCGTGTCCGCCTCGTCGCCTTCACGGACCCAGTGCTCGCCCCCCGCACCCTCGACCAGTCCTGGGCCCTGGTGAACAGTGAAGCGCACCCCACTGACAACGGACCTCTGACCGTGGACGAGTACCAGGTCAGCGCCCTGGACACCGGTGAACAACATGCGATTCACCTCGCCGGCGACGTCGTGCTGTCCGCCCCCGGCATCGAACTCGAAGACCTCGAAACCCCGCCCTCGACCCTGACCTGACGACGACCACGCCTACGCCGGCGGGGCGAACCCCGTGCCCGACGGCGACCCGGCGCCCGGCGTCTGCTCCGCCGACCCGACAGCCGGTCCGGCCGCGGGCGCAGGGGGAGTTGAGGCGGGGATGGGAGGGGGAGTGGGAGTGGGGACGGGGCCCGGGGCCGCGGAGGCGCCGAAGGCCCGTCGCGCATCCCTCGCCTGCCGCTCGTTCACCACGGCAGCCAAGTACGCGGCGGCAGGCACCCCCTGCGGCGCCGGCGCTCCCGTACGCATAGCCAGATCGCCCGCGAGCCGCTCCGCCATCGACCAGCTCACGCCCGTGTCGAGCTGCCCCATCCGCGTCAGGTACTGGCGTATCGCGAGCCACAGCTCGTCCGGCACGGCGGAAAGATCCAGCTCCGCGAATCGCCCGACGAGCCAGGGCGGAGGCGGCGGGACCGTCGCCATGCGGGTGGCAGGAACCCTCTCCCGTACGACCAGAGTCCCCGCGAAGACATCCCCGATCCGCCGCCCCCGCGCCGACACCAGCGACGCGACACAGGCGACGACCCCGAAGCTCATCAGGATCTCCACCACCCCCATCGCCCCGCGCACGAGCGCGTGCCGGAACCGGATGGGCCCGCCGTCGTCCCGTACGACCCGCAGACCACAGGCCAGCTTCCCCAGCGAACGGCCATGGCTGAGGGTCTCCACCGCGATCGGACCACCCACCAGCACCAGCAGGAACGTCGCGACGGACAGCGCCATGACCGCCGCATCGTCCAGTGAGCTCGTCGCCAGGACGATCCCGAGCGACACCAGAAGGTAGGCGGCCCAGGCCGCCACAAGGTCGATCGCCATGGCCAGCGCCCGGCTCGGCAGCTTCGCCGGGCGCAGCCCCAGTACGACCGCATCGCCCGTCACAAGCTCATTCACCGGTGCCCACCCTTCGCCGACCTTCCCTGCCCCTGGAAAGCTCAGTCTGCCAAGCTGGCCCGCAGCGCGCCGCAGTAGTACGGACCGTACGGACCCAGTGCCTGGAGCAGCAGCCGACCATGGATCTCGATGTCTTCGTGACAGCCCACCGCGCCGAGTGGGACCGCCTGGATCATCTCCTGCGCCGCGGGCGCCGCCTCAGCGGCACCGAGGCGGACGAACTTGTTGCCCTGTATCAGCGCACGGCCACTCATCTCTCCCTGATCCAGTCCAGCGCTCCCGACCCCCTGGTCACCACGCGCCTCACCCAGCTCGTGGCCCGCGCCCGTGCCACGGTCACCGGCACCCGCCGCGCCACCTGGCGCGACGCCGCACGCTTTCTGACGGCGGGCTTTCCCGCGGCCGTCTACCGGTCCCGGCGCTGGTGGATACCGACCGCGCTCCTTTCCACGCTCCTCGCCGTGGTCATCGGCTGGTGGATCGGAGTACATCCCGAGGTCCAGTCCGCGATAGCGGCCCCCGACGAGCTGCGCCAGATGACCCGGCCCGGTGGCGAGTACGAGACGTATTACTCGAGCCACCCGGCAGCGTCCTTCGCGGCCCAGGTCTGGACGAACAACGCCCAGGCCGCCGCCATGTGCCTCGTCCTGGGCGCTTTCCTCTGTCTCCCGGTGATCTGGATCCTCTTCGTCAACGTGCTCAACCTGGGTGTCGGCATCGGGCTGATGTCGTCCGCCGGCCGCCTCGACACCTTCCTGGGCCTGATCCTTCCGCACGGTCTGCTCGAACTGACCGCGGTGTTCGTCGCCGCCGGTACCGGCCTCAAGCTCGGCTGGACGGTCATCGACCCGGGTCCGTACAGCCGTCGTACCGCCCTCGCCCAGCAGGGGCGGGCCGCGCTCGGCATGGCCCTGGGCCTGGCGTTGGTCCTCTTTGTGTCAGGTGTGATCGAAGGCTTCGTGACCCCGTCCGGCCTGCCCACGTGGGCGCGCATCGCCATCGGCGTCGTCGCTGAAGTGGTCTTCCTGGCATACGTCTACATCCTCGGCGGCCGAGCGGTGCGGACCGGCGAGACAGGGGATGTGGAGGAAGCGGACCGGAGCGCCGAACTTCCCACCGCCGCCTGATGTGCGTAGCGCGTCTCTGACCTGTTAGTCTCCTCTTCGCCCCACAAAGACCGTTGACACGGCCAGCGTGGGGAGGTAGATTTGAACGGTTGCCTCGAAGCTGGACAAGCTCCGAGTGCGGTGGTAAATATCTACGCGGCTCCCGACGGAAATCGAGTTTCTGTGGAGCCCCTTCGATTCGACACTCAGATGGACGAAGGCCGATGTGAATCGGCACGAATGTTTCTGATAATGTCGCGTCCGTCGAAAGACAAAAGGCCAATCCAAAGGCCACCAGAATTCTTGAGGCAGAACAGCCAAATGAATCTGGTAGAGTCGGAATCGCCGGAAAGGGAAACGCGAAAGCGAAGAACTGGAAGGCAACAACCCCGCTCCGACGGGGAATCGGACACGAAAGAGTCTGATAGAGTCGGAAACGCAAGACCGAAGGGAAGCCCGGAGGAAAGCCCGAGAGGGTGAGTACAAAGGAAGCGTCCGTTCCTTGAGAACTCAACAGCGTGCCAAAAGTCAACGCCAGATATGTTGATACCCCGACCTACCGCAAGG